>NZ_JBNHHX010000004.1:0-481116 GCF_059092685.1 Arthrobacter sp. Y3221048
TTCCAGGCTCCGCCGGTACAGCAGGATGCCTGCGCTGCGAACTGTCATACGCCCTCCACATCCCTAGGCTATAGAGATTGCCGGTTCTTGTCCTGCGGTGGCGAAAGGGCCCTCGACCGGATCGGGGATCCGCTCTACGACGATATTTGGCGGCTGCAGAACTAGAAGTCCCAGTCCTCGTCTTCGGTGTTGACGGCCTTGCCGATCACGTAGGAGGAGCCGGAGCCGGAGAAGAAGTCGTGATTCTCGTCCGCGTTGGGGCTCAGGGCGGAGAGGATGGCCGGGCTCACGTCAGTGACGGTGGACGGGAACATGGCCTCGTAGCCCAGGTTCATCAGCGCCTTGTTGGCGTTGTAGTTGAGGAACTTTTTGACGTCCTCGGCCAGGCCAACAGCGTCGTAGAGGTCGTGGGTGTACTGCACCTCGTTCTCGTACAGCTCGTAGAGCAGCTCGAAGGTGTAGTCCTTCAGCTCCTGCTTGCGCGCTTCGGACTCGCCTTCGATGCCCTTCTGGAACTTGTAGCCGATGTAGTAGCCGTGCACCGCCTCGTCACGGATGATCAGCCGGATCAGGTCCGCGGTGTTGGTCAGTTTGGCCCGCGAAGACCAGTACATGGGCAGGTAGAAGCCCGAGTAGAAGAGGAAGGACTCCAGCAGCGTGGAGGCAACCTTCCGCTTGAGCGGGTCCTCGCCGTAGTAGTAGCCCTCGATGATGCGGGCCTTCTTCTGCAGGTTCTCGTTCTCGGTGGACCAGCGGAAGGCCTCGTCGATCTCCTTGGTGGAGGCGAGGGTGGAGAAGATCGAGGAGTAGCTCTTGGCGTGCACCGACTCCATGAAGGCGATGTTCGTGTAGACGGCCTCCTCGTGCGGCGTCAGGGCGTCCGGAATCAGCGATACGGCCCCGACGGTGCCCTGGAGCGTGTCCAACAGGGTCAGGCCGGTGAAGACGCGCATGGTGAGCAGCTTTTCGTCTTCGGTGAGCGTGTTCCATGACTGCACGTCGTTGGACAGGGGCACCTTTTCCGGCAGCCAGAAGTTGTTGCAGAGCCGGTTCCAGACCTCAACGTCCTTCTCGTCCTGGATCCGGTTCCAGTTGATCGCTTCCACGTGGTGCAGAAGCTTGACCTTCTCGGCTGACATCGCTTCCCCTTCTTCGCAAATCTGTGTTGTTCCATGGTGCCCGAATGCCGGCCGTCGCTGCGGCCGGCAGTGGTCCGCCGGTTCCGGTGGTTGCCGGCGCCCCGTCGGTGCCCGTACGACGGCGGGCGGGCACCCGCCGTCGTACTTTTCAATTACTGTGGGCTGCTAAAGCATGCAGCTGACGCAGCCCTCCACCTCGGTCCCCTCCAGCGCGAGCTGACGAAGCCGGATGTAGTAGATGGTCTTGATGCCCTTGCGCCAAGCGTAGATCTGCGCCTTGTTGATGTCGCGGGTGGTGGCGGTGTCCTTGAAGAACAGCGTCAGCGACAAGCCCTGGTCCACGTGCTGAGTGGCCGCGGCGTAGGTGTCGATGATCTTCTCGTAGCCGATTTCATACGCGTCCTGGTAGTACTCCAGGTTGTCGTTGGTCAGGTACGGGGCCGGGTAGTACACGCGCCCCAGCTTGCCTTCCTTGCGGATCTCGATCTTGGATGCCACCGGGTGGATCGAGGACGTGGAGTTGTTGATGTAGGAGATCGAACCGGTGGGCGGAACGGCCTGCAGGTTCTGGTTGTAGATCCCGTGCTCCATGACGGAGGCCTTCAGCTCCCGCCAGTCCGCCTGGGTGGGGATCTCCACATGGGCAAAGAGTTCCTTGACCCGGTCGGTCTGCGGCACCCATTCCTGTTCGGTGTACTTGTCGAAGAACTCGCCCGAGGCGTACTTGGACTTCTCGAAGCCGCCGAAGGTCTGGCGGTGTTCGATCGCGAGCTTGTTCGAGGCACGCAGCGCGTGGAACAGCACCGTGTAGAAGTAGATGTTGGTGAAGTCCAGGCCTTCCTCGGAACCGTAATGCACCCGCTCGCGGGCCAGGTAGCCGTGCAGGTTCATCTGCCCCAGGCCGATGGCGTGCGACTGCAGGTTGCCTTCGGCGATCGAGGGCACCGAGTTGATGTAGGACATGTCCGACACCGCGGTGAGCGCCCGGATGGCGGTCTCGATGGAGGTGCCGAAGTCCGGCGAGTCCATGGTCTTGGCGATGTTCATCGAGCCGAGGTTGCAGGAAATGTCCTTGCCGATCTCGGCGTAGGTGAGGTCCTCGTTGTACAGCGACGGCGAGGAAACCTGCAGGATCTCCGAGCAGAGGTTGGACATGATGATCTTGCCGTGAATCGGGTTGGCGCGGTTCACCGTGTCCTCGAACATGATGTACGGGTAGCCCGATTCGAACTGGATCTCGGCCAGCGTCTGGAAGAACTCGCGGGCGCTGATCTTGGTCTTCTTGATCCGGCTGTCGTCGACCATCTCGTAGTACTTCTCCGAGACGGAGATGTCCGAGAACGGCACCCCGTAGACGCGTTCGACGTCGTACGGGGAGAACAGGTACATGTCCTCGTTCTTCTTGGCCAGGTCGAACGTGATGTCCGGGACGACCACGCCCAGCGAGAGCGTTTTGATCCGGATCTTTTCGTCGGCGTTCTCGCGCTTGGTGTCCAGGAAGCGGTAGATGTCCGGGTGGTGCGCATGCAGGTACACCGCGCCGGCGCCCTGGCGGGCGCCGAGCTGGTTGGCGTAGGAGAAGCTGTCTTCGAGCAGCTTCATGACCGGGATGACGCCGGAGGACTGGTTCTCGATCTGCTTGATCGGCGCGCCGTGCTCGCGGATGTTGGTCAGCGACAGCGCCACGCCGCCGCCGCGCTTGGACAGCTGCAGGGCGGAGTTGATGCCGCGGGCGATCGACTCCATGTTGTCTTCGATGCGCAGCAGGAAGCAGGAGACCAGCTCGCCGCGCTGCTTCTTCCCGGCGTTCAGGAACGTGGGCGTGGCCGGCTGGAAGCGACCGTCGATGATCTCGTCCACCAGCCGGTTCGCCAGCTCCTCGTCACCCCTGGCCAAATGCAGCGCCACCATGCAGACGCGGTCTTCGTAGCGCTCCAGGAAACGCTTGCCGTCGAACGTCTTCAGCGTGTAGGACGTGTAGAACTTGAACGCGCCCAGGAAGGTCTCGAAACGGAACTTCTTCTTGTAGGCCCGGTCGTAGAGCGACCGGACAAAGTTCATCGTGTACTGGTCGAGCGTCTCGCGCTCGTAGTAGTCGTTCTTGATCAGGTAGTCGAGTTTTTCTTCCAGATCATGGAAGAACACCGTGTTGTTGTTAACGTGCTGCAGGAAGTACTGGCGCGCAGCTTCGCGGTCGGCTTCGAACTGGATCTTCCCGTCCGGACCGTAAAGGTTCAGCATGGCATTGAGTTCGTGGTAGCCCAGTCCCTTGAATGCCGCCGGCAGTTCTGGCTTGGCGTCGGCTATGGCCGCGTGTGCAACTGTCGTTTCCAAAAGTGTTCCAATCCTTGCTTGACCCGGTCGACGTCCTCGGACGTGCCCATGAGTTCGAATCGATAGAGAAGCGGCACCTGGCACTTGGCGGCGATTTTCTCCGCCGCCAGGCAGTACGTTGTGCCGAAGTTCGTGTTTCCGGAACCGATCACTCCGCGGAGCAGGCGCCGGTTCTCCTCGCGGTTGAGGAATTTGATGACCTGTGGCGGAATCGAGTTCCTGCCGGATTCCCCGCCGTACGTCGGCAGTACCAGGACGAACGGCCGGAGCGCGTGAAGCGTCTCCTGCTGGGTGCGCAGCGGGATCCGTGCCGCCGGCAGCCCCAGCTTCTGCATGAAGCGGTCGGTGTAGCCGGAGGCGGAGGAAAAATAGATCAGGTCCGTGTCGGCGGTCCCGCCGGTTGCCGGACCCGCCTCGCGCCTGGCGGCCTCACTCATCAGCAGCTCGGTCATGGCGTTTGGTGCTGGTTCCGAACGAGTCCGCTCAGGCTACTGAGGCAGCGGCCTGGGCCAGCTCCTCGATCTTGTCCGGGCGGAACCCGGACCAGTGGTCCTGCTCGGTGACGACGACGGGCGCCTGCATGTAACCAAGGGAACGGACACGCTCCAGCGCTTCCGGATCCTGGGACAGGTCAACGCTCTGGTAGGCGATGCCCTTCTTGTCCAGAGCCCGGTACGTGGCATTGCACTGCACGCATGCTGGCTTGGTGTAAACCGTTACAGTCATGGTCCTTCTCCCCTAATTCTCGGTACGGCGTTCTGCTGTTTTCTGGCTGTGCGGCTGTCCCTGAGAAGAACCCGCGCTCGCTGCCCGCCAGCGGTTCCAATACTACATCTTGTGGACTCGGCCATTCGGAACCCCAAGATGATGTATTACAAGTATGTCATTCCGGGTCCGCCTTCGTCCACAGCCCATGGGGATATTTTCTGCGGTTAAACAGTTGATATTCCGGCCTTTCCAGGTCGCCGTCCACAGCCTGTGGATGGACTGCCCACAACTTCGGAAAGTCTCGTGTCGCTGTTTCCTCGGCGTGTCGTTCGTAGTGCCACGACCACTAGATGTTGTGGTTCCCCGGTTTGGTCGTCTCTCCTGCTGCCGCTCCAGTGATCCGGACTATAGCGGCCCCTTCGGACAATCGGCCGCGCCGCTTTCGCCGGCTCCACGCTCCGCAGTCCGATGGCGTTTATCAGGCGGCTGTCTCCGCAGCATGCCCGGGGCTCGAACCACTCCCCCTCGGTCCTTTTTGGCACCATTAACACAACGCTTCGGAGGGCCGCGACATTCCTCCCGGACAGCACAGTCCGGGAGTGCACAACCGGGTCTGAGGTGTTTCTTGCGCCCGGCTCCGGACCCGCGCACGGCGATGCCCCTCCGCACCCCTGGGGCCGCGTCGCCCCGTCCCGAAACGGCCCGCGGTTCCAGCAGAGCCCAAGGTAGGCTTAGCGCAGGAAGGAACGAGCGACAGGAGAGCTGATGGTCAACACGGTGCATCTGCGCACACTGCTTGAGGTGACCCGGCGGGGGTCGTTTGCCGCGGCGGCAGCCAACCTGGGCTATACGGCCTCGGCCGTTTCCCAGCAGATGTCCGCGTTGGAACGCGAGACTGGCGCCAAGCTGTTCGAGCGGTCGGCGCGCAGCGTGCAGCCGACCGAAACGGCGATGGTGATGTCCCGTCACGCGGCCAAGGTCCTCACGGACATCGATGCACTGCTGGCTGCCACGGCCCGCAGCCAGGACACCAGCACACAGGAAGTCAGGCTGGGAATCTTTCCCAGCCTGGCCACCTACGTACTCCCCCGGTTGCTGCAGGCCCCCGGATGGCCGGGCCTGGGGATCAACCTCAAGGTATCCGTCGCCGAGCCGGGACAGACGATCCAGGGGCTGCGGGCCGGCGGCGGCCTCGACGTCGCCCTCGTGTTCCAAGTGGGCCAGGGCGGGCTGGCCTGGCCCAACACGGTGAGCCGGCAATGGATCGGCGACGACAATTTCCGGGTGGTACTGCCCGAGTCATGGGGCATCCGCGCCGGGGCCTCGGTGACGGCCTCGCAGTTGGCCGAGATGCCCTGGATTATGCACCATCCAGGCACGGCGGACGCCACCGTGATCGAGCGTCTCTTCGCCAGCTGCAACCTCCACCCCCGGGTGGTGGCCTACTGCGACGACTTCAATGCCAGCCTGGCCATGGCCGCGGCGGGCCTGGGCGCTGCGCTGGTGCCGGAACTGGCCATGCACAACGGAGCGGACGGCATCGTAGTGCTGGACGTTCCGGAAATCCGGTTGGCACGGAACATCTTTGCGCTGCTGATCAACGACCGGCAGAACGCCCAGCTGGGCCTGTTCATGGACCAGCTGTCGGTGATCCTGCGCGACATGAGCATCACGACCAGGCGCACCTGAGGGAGCGCCTGCCGTCGGACCAAAGTCGCCCGTGCCTGCCTCATGGAGCATGGCATTCTCGAACGAGTCGGGGGGCAAGCCCCGTTCGCCCACAGCTGAATCTTGAGGCGATTGGCCGAGGACTGCCGGCTAGCAGCGGCGGGCTCCGGGATAAAGAGAGGGGCGAAAACCGTGGGTTCGCGGGACCTCGGAGCGTCCGCTTCACAGGAAACGAAAAAGTCCGGCGCAAACGGTTGTTTGTGCCGGACCTTCGTTGATGGGTGGAGCTGAGGGGACTCGAACCCCTGACCCCCTGCATGCCATGCAGGTGCGCTACCAGCTGCGCCACAGCCCCTGGAATGGAAGTGATTCGCCGAACCGGCGATTATATTCCGCTGCGTGAATATCACCGATGGTGCTTCACAGAGTGGAGCTGAGGGGACTCGAACCCCTGACCCCCTGCATGCCATGCAGGTGCGCTACCAGCTGCGCCACAGCCCCGTTATCCTTGCGGATTCCGCGTCGCTTCCTTCGAAGCAACTTGAATATTCTATGCAGAGACTCTCACGGATTCCAAATCAGCGGATGGACCCCGGGCGGGCCCACCGGCCGGACAGATTTGTCCCGGCCCGGCAGGGCTCGCTCGCTGCGTCTACTCCGTGCCCGTCGACGCGGGCTTCTCGTCCAACTGCAAATCGATGAACGGGCAGTCCTTCCACAGGCGCTCCAGGGCGTAGAAGACGCGGTCTTCCTGATGCTGGACGTGGATGACGACGCCTGCGTAGTCGAGCAGTACCCAGCGCCCTTCGGACCGGCCTTCACGGCGGATCGGGCGCAGGTCCTGCTTGTGCAGCTCCTCTTCGATGCCGTCAACGATGGCATTGACCTGCCGCTCGGTGGGTGCCGAAGCGATGAGGAACACGTCAGTGATGGCCAGCCGCTCGCTGACGTCGATGGCGACGATGTCTTCGGCAATTTTGTCGCTGGCTGCCTTCGCGGCAGTGCGCGCAATGGCGATTGAGCTCTCGGGTGCGGTCATGTGTCTCCTTGGAATGTGAACCAGCGTTTGAGCGGCGGCTTTAGCCGCCAAAGACTCCGAGCATCATGGCAATTCCCGCTGCGAACGCAGCGGCGCCCAGCACCAGTGCACCACCGACCGCGAGCCTGATCCGGCGGACCCGGTCGAGCCCTGCCGTCCGGGCGTCGAGGGGATCCAGTCCGTAGGCACTGCTGGCCTTGAGCGGATGGATCGTGGCAGCGCGCCCTTCGGCCAGTGCTTCGGCCTGGGCCAAAATCTGCGACCGCGGCGGTGCCGAAGCGGCCGTGTCCACGGGTCCCGGGGCGGGGTTCCGGTCCTGTCCCGCAGGTGTCCCTGCCACTGCCGGCACAGCTTCCGTTGCCGCCGGCGATTGCGGCTTGGCCGTTTCGGGTGCCGGCTGCCGACGTGCGGGAGCCGGCTGCCGGACGGGCGGCGCCTCGGCCGGAGCCGGCGTCGTCACCACCGGAACGTAGGACGTCGACGACGGCCGGAGCACGTGCCGGTCGGTCCCCGGGACGGCCACGAACTCCATCGGAGCGGAGGCAATGTCCGCCGCCGGCCTGTCCGTGGCCGTGTGCCGGCGCTGTTCGTTTTCGTCACTTAGCCGCTTCTTGTCCGCGGCCCGGCGGTTCAGTACTGCGGCACGCTCGGCGAGGGCTTTTTGCTGGGCCAGCAGTTCCAGGTCCACGTCGTGGGGGTCCTGCTCCTGCCGGGACTCCATCATGGCCACCATGTTCTTGGCCTGGCCCATCAGCAGATCGCGGGCAGCCAGCGCCTGCTCAACGGTCATCTCGCCGGCGTCGACGGCCTCGCGTCCGGCCGCCGAGAGCGGCTTCTCTTGCGCGTCGGCCGGCGGCTGGACCGGATGCCGGCCGGTGTCCCCGCCGCGCCGGGCCCGCCGTCCGCCCTCGATCGGCGGACGCTGCGGTTCATACGGGACATCCGCCGGGGCGTCCGACGTCCGGGCGCGGGCGTCTGCGGGGGCGTCCGACGCCCGGGCGTCTGCGGTGGCGTCCGACGTCCGGGCGCGGGTGTTCGCCTTACCAGCCGGGGCGCCCGGTTCACCTAACGAACGGGAGCGCGTGTCTGTGGGGGCAGCCGGGGCACCCGAATTCCCGGGCCGGCCCTCGGCCGGTGCGCCGGACGCGGGGACGCGGTTCTCGCGCTCCAACTGCTGTTGGCGCAGCTGGCGCCGGGTCGGCACCTGTTCCTGCTCGGGGGCCGGAATCTTGGGCAGCGCCGCGGTCAGGGTCTTGAGTGCACGGCGCGCTTCACGCTCGCGGGCGCGGGTCTGTGAGGACCGCTCGCCCTGGCGTTCGCGGGATTCTGTCCGGCTCTCGCCGGACGCCTGGGCAACTTCTCCCCCGCCATCGACTGGGGCCGCGGCCTGGGCATCCGGTGCCTGGGAGACGTTCCCGGAGGCAGTCTCCGGACCCGTGCCGGCGCCGTCGCGCTGCCGCCGGATGTCCCGGCGGCTGGGCGGCGGCTGGGATTGATTGCTCATGCTTTGCTGATCACCCAGTAGTAAACGACTGATTTCATTGGCTTGGTTGCAGTTGGCTCAGGGCGACGGCGCCGTCCGGCGCGCGCCGGTAGAGACCATACTTGGCTATGTACTGTACTACGCCGTCCGGCACCAGGTACCAGACCGGCTGGTTGTCGGCCACGCGCTCCCGGCAGTCCGTGGAGGAAATGGCCATCGCCGGAACCTCCAGCAGGCTCACATCCTTGCGGCCCAAGTTGTGCAGCTCGTGGCCCGGCCGGGTCACGCCCACGAAGTGCGCCAGCGACCACAGCTCGTCGATGTCCTTCCAGGACATGATCTGCGCCAGTGCGTCCGCTCCCGTGATGAAGAACAGTTCCGCATCGGGACGCGCCGCGCGCAAGTCCCGCAGCGTGTCGATGGTGTAGGTCAGCCCAGGCCGTTCGATGTCCACCCGGCTGACCGTGAACTGCGGATTCGAGGCCGTTGCGATCACGGTCATCAGGTAGCGGTGTTCGGCCGGACTGACCTCGCGTCCGCTCTTCTGCCAGGGCTGGCCGGTGGGCACGAAGACCACCTCGTCCAAGCCGAAGACAGAGGCTACCTCGCTGGCCGCCACCAGGTGCCCGTGGTGGATCGGGTCAAACGTTCCGCCCATGACGCCCAGCCGGAGCTTGCGCCCCGGGTAAGTGGGGTGCAGGTCTCCGGCGTGCGGGGCTTTGACGGGCAGCGCGGACACGAACGGCTAGCGGCGCGTGGCCTGGCCGTGATCGTGCTTGTTCGGATGCTGCCGGTGCGGGTCCACGTGCTCCTCGACCGCCGAGTGGCGCTGTCCGACACTGGTGAACGCGATCGTGGCGAACATCATGATCAGGAAGACCGCCATGAAACCCGCGCCGACCACCCAGGCGGGGACCGGTAATTCGACGTGTGCGGCTTCGCTGGCCACGAGTGCGGCGTCGAGGACCTGAGACAGCATGATTCTCCCTTGCGGTTCTTCAGCCCGGCCGCACGCAGGCGGACGGGATATGGCTTCCTACTCATGGTACGCGTTCCGGCGGCGGAACCGTGATTCGGCCGGGACCGGCCCGGCCGGCACCTGCTTAGGCGCGGACCTGGCCGTCGCCCTGGACGATCCACTTGGTGGTGGTCAGTTCACGCAGCCCCATCGGCCCGCGGGCGTGCATCTTCTGGGTGGAAATGCCGACCTCCGCGCCCAGGCCCAGTTCCCCGCCGTCGGTGAACCGGGTGGAGGCGTTGACGATCACTGCCGCCGAATCGATTTCTGCGATGAACTTCTCCGCGTTGCGCAGATCGTTGGTGATGATGGCCTCGGTATGGCCGGTCGTCCAGGTGCGGATGTGTTTGACCGCATCGTCCATGGAATCCACCATCGCCACTGCCAGGTCAAGGTCCATGTACTCGCGGCCCCAGTCCTCGTCGGTGGCGGCTTGGGCCTCGACGCCGGACGGCAGGATGCCGGCGACCCGCTCGTCCACATGCAACCGCACGCCGGCACCGGCAAGTGCCGCGAGGACGTCCGCCGAGGCTGCCGCGTCGCGATGCACCAGCAGGGTCTCGACCGTGTTGCAGACCGACGGCCGCTGCGTCTTGGCGTTGAGCAGGATGTCCACGGCCATCTCCGAGCCGGCCGATTCGTCCAGGTAGATGTGGACGTTGCCCTCGCCGGTCTCGATCACCGGAACCTTCGCGTTGTTCACCACGGACTGGATCAGCTCGCGGCCGCCGCGCGGAATCAGCACGTCCACCAGGCCGCGCGCCTGCATCAGCGCGGTGGCGCCCTCGCGGCCGTAGTCGTCCACGCTCTGCACCGCGTCGGAGGGCAGACCCACCCGGTCCAGCGCGTCGCGGATGATGCCCAGCAGGGCAACGTTGGTGTGCCGCGCCGCGCTGCCGCCGCGCAGGATCACGGCGTTGCCGCTCTTGAGCGCAAGGCCGGCAATGTCGACGGTGACGTTCGGGCGCGCCTCGTAAATGGCGGCGACCACGCCCATGGGGACGTGGACCTGGCGCAGCCGCAGGCCGTTCGGCAGTGTTTGCCCGCGCATGACGGTGCCCACCGGGTCCGGCAGCGCGGCCAGGTTCTGCAGGGCAGCGGCCAGCGAGTCGATGCGCTTGGTGTCCAGGGTCAGCCGGTCCAGCAGGGCGGCACTGGTGCCGTTCGACTTGCCCTCGTCCAGGTCCTGGCGGTTGGCCTGCAGGACCAGGTCGCGCCTGGCGATCAGGGAGTCGGCGATCTCCTGCAGCGCCTTGTCCTTCCAGGCCCGGTTGGCGCGTGCCATCCGGCGCGCGGCGGTCCGGGACCGTCCGGCGATGGCCTCGACGGCGGCGGTGGCGTCCGGTTTCCGGCCGTCCGGGAGCTCTTCGGCCGTGGACTGGGAAGGGGCTGTCTGGGTCATACCCTTGATTTTAGCCCGTGGGCCCGGCACAGGACGACGACGGAGGTCACGTTACGCTACGGCCGCCGGCTGACGCGGTGGTTCAGAGCAGGACGAGGTCGTCCACGTGGATGACTTCGCGCTCGTACTGCCGGCCCAGCGACGCGGCGAGCTCCCGGGTGGAGCGGCCCAGCATGCGCGGGAGCTCGTAGGAGGAGAAGTTGACCAGGCCCCGGGCGACCACGCGGCCGTCACCGTCGGCCAGCTCCACCGGATCCCCCGGTTCGAAGTCGCCCTTGACCGACACGATGCCGGCCGGCAGCAGCGACCGGTGCTTTTCGCGCACGGCCTGCACGGCGCCGTCGTCCAGCACCAGCCTGCCCTGCACGGAGGCCAGGTGCGCCAGCCAGAGCAGCCGGGGAGGCCGGCGGGTGCCGCTGACCGCGAACCAGGTGCCCACGTCCTCGCCGGCCAGCGCCCGCGCCGCGTTCGGCGTGGACGTGACCAGGGCCGGAATGCCCGACCCTGCGGCGATTCCGGCGGCCTCCACCTTGGTCACCATGCCGCCGGTGCCGACGCCCGCGGCGCCGGTGCGGCCAATGTTCACGCCGTCCAGGTCCTCCGGCCGGGCCACCAGCGGGATCCGCCGCGCGCCGTCCTTGGGCGGGCCGTCGTAGAGCGCGTCTACGTCCGAGAGCAGCACCAGCGCGTCGGCCTTGACAAGGTGGGCCACCAGGGCGGCCAGCCGGTCGTTGTCGCCGAAGCGGATTTCGTGGGTGGCCACGGTGTCGTTCTCGTTAACCACGGGGACGACGCCGAGGTGCAGCAACCGGTGCAGCGCCCGGTAGGCGTTGGCGTAGTGCTGGCGCCGCATCAGGTCCTCGGCGGTCAGGAGCACCTGGCTGACGGTAATGCCGCGGGCGCCGAAGGCTTGGGTGTAGCGGGCCATCAGCAGGCCCTGACCCACGCTGGCGGCTGCCTGCTGGGTCGCCAGGTCCCGCGGACGGCGGGCCAATCCCAGCGGGGCCAATCCGGCGGAGATCGCTCCGGAGGACACCAGGATGACTTCGGTGCCTGCGTTGCGGCGGGCGGCCAGCACCTCTACCAGGGACAGCAGGGTCTCTTCGGAGATGCCTCCGGCCACCGAGGTCAGCGACGAAGAGCCGACCTTGACCACCAGACGCTCGGCCGTGGCGAGCAGCGTCCGGTCAGCCGCCGTAGCCGGCTCAGCGCGCATCGTCGTCGTCACTGTCTTCCCCTGCTGTCCAGATGCCGGACTTGCGCTCGGCCTCGAGTTCGGCGCGGGTGGCAGCCCTGGCTTCCTTCCGCTCCTGGTACTGCTCGCGCTTCTCTTCGCGGGTGGGCCGGATGTACTCCATCAGGCGCAGGTCGGTGCCGCGCGGGGAGGACAGCAGTTCGGCGCCGGCCGCCATGGTGGGCTCCCAGTCGAAGACCACGGCGTCGTCTTCGCCGATCACCACCGTGTCGCCCGGGCGGGCGCCGGACTTGAACAGCTGGTCCTCGACGCCCAGCTTGGCCAGCCGGTCGGAGAGGTAGCCCACCGCCTCGTCGTTGTTGAAGTCGGTCTGCTTGACCCAGCGCTCCGGCTTGTCCCCGAGCACCCGGAACAGCGGTTCCAGGTTCTTTTCCTCGCGCCGGATGGTGAAGCCGCGCTCGTTCACGGAGCGCGGGCGCAGGACGGCGGGGGCCACCTTCGGCGGGGCGGCCTTCGCTTCGGCGCGGGCGGCGGCGACGATCCCGGCCATGGCAAAGCCGAGCTGGCGCAGCCCCTCGTGGCTGGCGGCTGAGACCTCGAACACCGTGTAGCCGCGCTTTTCCAACTCGGGGCGCACGAATTCGGCCATATCGCGGCCGTCGGGCACGTCCACCTTGTTCAGCGCCACCAGCTTGGGGCGCTGGTTCAGCGGGACCACGTCGCCGTCGGCGCCGGCGTAGCTCATGTCCACCGTGTACTGTTCCAACTCCCGCTCGATGATCTCGAGGTCGGAGAGGGGGTCACGGTCGGCCTCCAGTGCCGCGCAGTCCAACACATGGACCAGTGCGGCGCAGCGCTCCACGTGGCGCAGGAAGTTGTGGCCCAGGCCCTTGCCTTCGCTGGCTCCCTCGATCAGGCCCGGCACGTCGGCAATGGTGAAACGGATGTCGCCGGCCTGGACCACGCCCAGGTTCGGCACCAGCGTAGTGAACGGGTACTCGGCGATCTTCGGCCGGGCGGCGGACATGGCCGCAATCAGGCTCGATTTGCCCGCGGACGGGAAGCCGACCAGCGCCACATCGGCGATGGACTTCAGTTCCAGGACGATGTCCCGTTCGTCGCCCGGGATGCCGAGCAGGGCGAATCCGGGTGCCTTGCGCTTGGCCGACGCCAGCGCGGCGTTGCCCAGCCCGCCCTGGCCGCCGGCCGCGGCCACGAACTCGGCGCCCTCGCCCACGAGGTCGGCGAGAACATCACCGTTCTTGGTCTTGACCACCGTGCCGTCGGGGACGGGCAGCACCAGCGTGGCGCCGTTCTTGCCGCCGCGCCAGTCCCCCATTCCCGGGCCGCCGTTGGTGGCGTGCCGGTGCGGGGCGTGGTGGTAGTCCAGCAGCGTGGTGGTCTGGGGGTCCACGCGGAGGATCACGTCGCCGCCGTTGCCGCCGTTGCCGCCGTCGGGCCCGCCCAGCGGCTTGAACTTTTCGCGCTTGACGGAGACGCAACCGTGGCCACCGGATCCGCCGGATACATGCAGGACTACCCGGTCAACGAATGTTGCCACGTGATCGATCTCCTCTGTGCCGGTGGGCGCGAACCGAAACGGCCCACCAGTGATTCTAGTCTGGTTAAAACACCAGTGAGGCGGACCGACGGCCCGCCTCACTGGAAAGCTGTTAGCTGCTTGGATTACTCCCCAGCGGCAGCCACGATGTTGACGACGCGGCGTCCGCGGCGGGTGCCGAACTCAACGGCACCGGCCTCGAGGGCGAACAGCGTGTCGTCGCCGCCACGGCCGACGTTGGCGCCGGGGTGGAAGTGGGTGCCGCGCTGGCGGACGATGATCTCGCCGGCGGAAACTACCTGGCCACCGAAGCGCTTCACGCCAAGGCGCTGTGCGTTGGAATCGCGACCATTGCGAGTGGAGCTCGCACCCTTCTTATGTGCCATCTGATTTGCCTACCTTTGTTTCTGAAGGAACGTTTACTAAAAGTCAGCGAACCGCTTACGCGATGTCGGTGACCTTGACCTTGGTCAGTGCAGAACGGTAGCCCTGGCGCTTCTTGTAGCCGGTCTTGTTCTTGTACTTCTGGATAACGATCTTGGGGCCGCGGAGATTTTCGACAATCTCGGCGGTGACCTTGACGTTGGCCAAAGCATCGGCAGCAGAGGTGACCTTGTCGCCGTCGACCAGGAGCAGAGCAGGCAGCTCGATGGTGCTACCGGCCTCGCCGGGGACGCGGTCAAGGGTCACGAGGTCTCCAACGGAAACCTTTTCTTGGCGGCCGCCGGCGCGGACAATCGCGTACACCACTTGGGAACTCACTTCTCTAGACGTTTATTACAGTTTTTGCTCGAATACGCAGGCACGACGTGACGGCCTGGAAAGCACTGTGCATCCGCGCCTGCGGGTGGAAACCCTTCGAAGGCGTACGCACCGAAGATCTAGATTACGCTATTGCGGCTATCAGCCGCAAACCAGGGGGCTCCGGGGGTGCCGGGACGGGCTCTGGCGTCATCTTCTCCTGGCGCGGGCGGACTGCAATCCGCTCGGGCGCACCACACAATACTACCGGCCGCGCAGCCCGGGAACGCGCATTTCGCCGTCGCGACACGGCGTCCGCCGATTCCGCGGCGGAAACAAACCTAAGATCGGTGTCCTGCCGGCCTGCCCGCGGCAGCCGGGTGCAAGCAAGCCGGAGGCGGGAACAGGCAGCCCCTCGGAGCCCGGCACAGCCCGAGCCGAGCACGAGGCAGGCCGGGCACAGGCAGGCCGCGGAACCGATGCGGTCCGCGGCCTGCCCGGCATGCGACGGCGCCTACAGCTCCGAGGCCGGTACTCCTACACCCAGCACCACCGGAGCCGCAGCTTCGTTCTTGTCCCCTGCCGCTTCGGCCAGCGCGGACGCGGCCGGAGCGGTGGCGGCGTGGCGGTGGCCGCCGTCGCTCTCCGAAGAAACGGCGGCATCCACCGTCTGGACGGGAGCATCGGCAGCACCCTGCGGGCTGCTGGCTGCACGACGGCGGCGCGGCTTGCGGACGGCGGCCGCCGGCGGGGCCTGCGGTGCGGCAGCCTTCACCGGCCGGGCATCGCCTTGCGGGGCCTGTGGTTCGGCGGCCTTCGCGGGCCGTGCATCGCTTTGCGGGGCCTGGGGTTCGGCAGCCCCGGACGTCCCCACCGCGGCTGGCTCCGGTGTCTCCGCCGGAGCGACCTTGGGGTCCGGCTTCTCCACCGGGGCAACCTTGTTGAAAGCCTCGGTGAGGCTCTCCAAGGTCAGCGACGGCTCTTCCGGCGCGGCCACCGGGGTGTGCACGGCGCGCGGGATGGCCACCGTTTCTCCGTTGATCTCCAGCACGGCGGCTTCGGGTTCCTTGCCGGCCGATGCCGCGGGGACGGCGGTTGCGACGCCGGGGTCGTCCGCGCGGCGCGACCTGCGCTTGCGTCCGGAGCCTGCAGGCTGGCCCGACGCTCCGGCGGACGTACCGGCCGCCGCCGCTTCAGGCTTGCCGGCAACGGCTGCCGCGGCGGGTTCTTCGCCGTCGTGCCGTTTGGCCTTGGCCGTCTCCGGGTGCTCTTCCGCCTCGTGGGCGGCGTGGGCTGCGGCGGCGATGTTGGCCAGTGCGGCGCGGGCGGCCTCGGCCTTGGCCCGGCGCTCGGCGTCGTCTTCCTGGACCACGGCGGCCGGGGCCTCGGCGGCAGACTCCTGCCCGCCCTGGCCGCGGCTGCGGCGCTTCTCGCTGCGCGACTGCCGTTCGGAGCGCTTTTCGATGCGGACCTGGTGGTGCTCGGTGGCCGCGGCGGGGCGGCGGTGTTCGACCGGCTCGTCGTGGGTAATCACGCCGCGGCCGGCACAATGCTCGCACTGCTCGCCGAAGACTTCCAGCAGCCCGGTGCCCATGCGCTTGCGGGTCATCTGGACCAGGCCCAGCGAGGTCACCTCTGCCACCTGGTGCTTGGTGCGGTCGCGCCCCAGGCATTCCACCAGCCGGCGCAGCACCAGGTCGCGGTTGGACTCCAGCACCATGTCGATGAAGTCGATGACGATGATGCCGCCGATGTCGCGCAGCCGGAGCTGGCGGACGACTTCTTCGGCCGCTTCCAGGTTGTTCTTGGTGACGGTTTCTTCCAGGTTGCCGCCGGAGCCGGTGAACTTGCCGGTGTTGACGTCCACCACCGTCATGGCCTCGGTGCGGTCGATCACGAGGGAACCGCCGGAGGGCAGGAAGACCTTGCGGTCCAACGCCTTGTGGATCTGCTCGTCGATCCGCTGGGCGGCGAAAATGTCCGTCTCCGACGTCCACTTCTCCAACCGGTCCACCAGGTCCGGGGCCACATAGGTCACGTAGGCCTCGATCGTGTCCCAGGCTTCTTCGCCGGAAACCACCAGCTTGGAGAAGTCCTCGTTGAACACGTCGCGGACCACCTTGATGGTCAGGTCCGGCTCGGCGTAGAGCATCTCCGGTGCCAGCGTCTTGGTGGAACCGGCACGCGATTCGATGCCTTCCCACTGCGCGCGCAGCCGGTTGATGTCGTTCATCAGCTCTTCTTCGCTGGCGCCCTCGGCCGCGGTGCGGACGATCACGCCGGCGCCGTCGGGAACATGTTCCTTCAGGATCTTCTTCAACCGGTTGCGTTCAACGTCGGGCAGTTTCCGGGAAATGCCGGTCATGGAACCGCCGGGTACGTAGACCAGGAAGCGGCCCGGCAGCGAAATCTGGCTGGTCAGGCGGGCACCCTTGTGGCCCACCGGGTCCTTGGTGACCTGCACCAGGACCGAGTCGCCGGACTTCAGCGCGAGCTCGATCCGGCGCGGCTGCCCGTCCATGTGGGCGGCGTCCCAGTTGACCTCGCCGGCGTAGAGCACGGCGTTGCGGCCGCGGCCGATGTCGATGAAGGCCGCTTCCATGCTGGGCAGCACGTTCTGCACCTTGCCCACGTAGACGTTGCCGATCAACGAGTCCTGCTGGGTCTTGGACACGAAGTGCTCGGCCAGCACACCGTCTTCGAGCACGCCGATCTGGATCCTGTCGTCGCGCTGGCGGACCACCATCTGGCGGTCGACGGATTCGCGACGGGCCAGGAACTCTGCCTCGGTGATGACCTGGCGGCGGCGGCCCGTCTCGCGCGATTCGCGGCGGCGCTGCTTCTTGGCCTCCAAGCGGGTGGAACCCTTGACCGACGCCACCTTGTTGCTGGGGGCGGTCTCGGTGATGGGCCGCGGCGCCCGCACCCGGGTGACCGTGTTGGGCGGGTCGTCGTCGGCACCGCCGGTGAGTTCAAGATCGGCATCGCCGCGGCGGCGACGCCGGCGGCGGCGCGAGGTCACGCCGTCCTTCTCCCCCGCGGCACCCTCGTCGGCGGCCTCTGCGGTCTCGTCGCTTTCTTCCGTGCTGCCGGCCTCATCGCTGCCGGTTTCGGCCTCGGAGCGGTTGCGGGTGCGGCCGCGGCGGTTCCGCCGGCTGCGGCGGCGCCCGCCGTCCTCGTCGTCCTCGTCCGAGTCGTCGGCCGCGGCCGGTTCCGGCTTGGCGGCGACGGCGGACAAGTCCGGGGCGTGGAAGAGCAGGGACACCGGCGAGGACGGAATCGTGAACGGATCGGTCCCGGCGACCGCTTCTGCGGCGGATTCTTCGGCCGGGTCTCCCGTGGCGGCGGCCTGCTCCGGTTCGGCGGCCGGGGCCGTCTCCGCGGTGGCGGGGGTTTCCTCGGCAACAGGGGCAGCGGCGGCGGCCGTGGCGGAGCGACGACGGCGGGGCGCCTTCGCGGGCTGCTCCCCTGCCGTACTGCCGGCTGCCGTTTCCGTCCCGGCGGTGTTGCCGGCCATGGCTTCGGCTGCATCGCCTGCGTCGGCCGTCACCGGGGCCGGCGCCGTGGCCGGGGCTTCACCCTCGGCGATGGTGAGTTCGGCGGCTGCTGCCGCGGTGGCCTGGGCCTTGCTGCTGCGGCGGGTGCGGGTTCCGGTGGAGGCGGTGCGACGTCGGCCTGCCGGCTGTTCGGCGGGCTCCGCCGCTCCGTCGGCTTCCGGGCTGGCGTCGGCTTCGACCGGTTCGGCGGCAGGCTGTGCGCTGGCCCCGTCCTGGAGGGTTTCCGGTGCTGCGGCCTCGGCGGCCTTTTCGGTGGCGGTCTTGCGCGGCCGGCGGGTGCGGGTCTTGACGGGAGCCGTTTCGTCCGGCTGGTCGGCGGCGGGTGCACCAGCTGCCGCCGGGACACTGCCCGGCTCCGCCGCGGCGGCATCTTCTGGCGGCGCGGCCTGGGCGGCCGCGGCTTCCGCGGCCTTCTGGGCCGCGGTCTTGCGCGGCCGGCGGACGCGGGTTGTCACCGGAGCCGCCTCGGCCGGCTGGCCGCCTGCGGGGTCCTGCCCGGCGGAATCCTGGCCAGCGGGCTGCTCCCCCGCGGGCTGCTCGCCGGCGGCTATCGCGGCGTCGGGCGCCGCGGCGGTCGATGGGGAAGCGGCGGAGGCATCGCCGTCGTTGTTTGGGGCAGTGGCCGCCGCTGCAGGCACATCAACGTCCAGCTGGTCCTGCGACGGTGCGGACACGGTGGGCTTGCGGCGGGGCCGCGGCGGTTTCTTGGCTGGTACCTCCGGCACGTCGACCGGAGAGGAGGTAGCGGGAATTACCTGTTCATTGTCCATTTAAAGTTGTGCTCCAACCCTTGCGGCACCGGCCACATCCCGGTGCCCTCGGGGGCATGTAGCCGGGTATCCGGGTGCCTTGGGCTGCCCGACACCGAAAGTCGTCTTGGTATCACCCGAGCTCGCGCCATCACGTGGGGCGCGGCACACCCGGGGACCAGCGGCGCTTTTCCGTCTGCCGTAACCTTCTCTTCACCGGCAGGGCCGTCCGGCGGATTCCCAGCGCCCATCCGGATTGATGGGCTGCTTGTTCGGGAAGCATCGCCGACGGACCTGGAAGCCTGTCGCTGGACCAACAGCAGCATGTGGGGCTGCTATTAGCCACGATCATTCTCTCACACCGGGTGCGATTTGGTGAGTAATGGCCGTTCGCTCCGGCGTAGAATCGAGCCACATGTCCCCTAGCCCGAGGATAACGGTGCAGACCCACGCGCAGACCTCCACCTCCCCGGCCGCGACCGCGTCCGGCCAACTGCCGGACAGCGAGGTCCCCGGCGTCGCCCGGGAGAAACCCTTCGCCTGGCTGCTGCTGGCCACCGGCGTTTTCGGCTGGATCATGTCCGGCATCCTGGTCCTGGAACGGCTGGCCACCTACGAGAATCCGGGCCACGTGACCAGCTGCGACATCAACCCGTGGGTTTCCTGCGGCAAGGTGTTCCTGCACTGGCAGGCCGGGCTCTTTGGCTTTCCCAACCCGCTGATCGGGATCGTCGCCTTCGCCGTTCCCATCACGGCGGCGGTGGCGATCCTTGCGGGGGCGCGGTTCCGCCGGTGGTACTGGATCGGCCTGCAGATCGGCGTCACGCTGGGCTTCATCTTCGTCGTCTGGCTGTGGAGCCAGGCGCTCTACGACATCCACATCCTGTGCCTGTACTGCATGGGCGTGTGGGCCGCGATGATCCCGCTGACGGTGCACACCACGGCGCGGAACCTGGCGCACGGCGTGATCAAGGCGCCGCCGGCGGTGGTCCGCTTCGCCGGCAGCTGGGCCTGGACTCTGACGGCCCTGCTGTGGATCGTGACCGCCGGGACCATCTTTCTGGCCTTCATCGACGCCTTCCTGGGCTGACCCGGCTGGCTTCCTGGGCTGACCCGGGATCGCCTTCCCGGGTCAGCCCGGATATACCAGAGGCCGCGTCCCCGTCCGGGGCCGCGGCCTCTGCCGGCTTTTAGCGTCTAGGAGAACCAGATGCCGATCTCGCGCGCGGCGGACTCGGGCGAGTCGGAACCGTGCACGAGGTTTTGCTGCACCTTCACGCCCCAGTCGCGGCCGAAGTCGCCGCGGATCGTCCCGGGGGCGGCGGTGGTGGGGTCGGTGGTGCCGGCCAGCGACCGGAAGCCCTCGATCACCCGGTGCCCCTCGAACACGGCGGCGGCGACCGGGCCGGAGAGCATGAACTCGACCAGCGGCTCGTAGAACGGCTTGCCGACGTGCTCTTCGTAGTGCTGTTCCAGCAGTTCGCGGGTGGCGTTGACCAGCTTCAGTTCGACCAGCGTGTAGCCCTTGGCCTCGATGCGGGCCAGGATGCTGCCGGTGAGACCGCGGGATACGCCGTCGGGCTTGACCAGTACCAGTGTGCGTTCAACGCTCACAATTTCTCCTCATTCGCTTCACGATTAGCTCCGAAAACCCCGTTCAATCCTACGGGACGCGCGCGCGGCGCAGGTCAGCGCCCGGCGTCGTCCGCGGTGCCCGCGTCGTCAGTGCCCGGCGTCGTCAGCGGTGCCGGCGTCGTCCGCGCTGCCGGCCTCCGAACCACGCCGGCGTTCCCATTCCGCCTGTTCGGCGTCGCGCTGCGCGTTCTCGCGGTCCAGCCTGCCGCCCGTGCGCACGGCGTACCACCAGGACAGGGCGAAGAGCACGCCGACGACGAACATCACGGGTTCGACGATGCCGGTGGCGATCAGGACCACCTGCATCGCCCAGCCGATGGCGTAGCCGGCCGGGCGGCGCAGCAGGGCACAGCAGAGCAACAGCAGGACGCTCAGGCCGATCCCCAGTCCGAGGATCAGCGCCGCAGGCACGTCGTCCCGGTAAAGCCCGAACACCACCAGCGTGGCGAAGAAGGCGACAAAGGCTTCCAGCAACAGCACGGTGGATGCGAACATCGTCTTGATTGAGCGCCGTTTCTTCGGCATGTCGGGACGCCACTCGCGCTGGGCTTTGGTCAGTTTGGCCATGGATCTTGTTACTTTCCTAGCAGGATGCGGGCGTCGGCGACCAGGGTGATGGACCCGGTGATCAGCACGCCGCCGGCGAGGTCGTTGTCGGCTTCGGCCCGGCCGACGGCCCATTCGACGGCATCGTCCAGCCGGGGCGCGATGTGCACTGCGTTCTCGTGGAACCCTGCGGCAATGGCATCCTCGGCCAGCTGCTCGGCGGGAATGGCCCGCGGGGAGTTGGACTCGGTGACGCAGATTTCGTCGGTCAGGTCGCTGAGCTGCTCGCGCAACTGTTCCAGCAGGCCGACGGCGTCCTTCTCCTGCAGCACGCCCACCACCGGGATGAGCTTGCTGAAATGGAACGCCTCCAGGATGGCCTGCGCGCTGGCCTTCATCCCGTCGGGATTGTGGGCGGCATCCACGATGATGGTCGGCGCGGTGCGGACCACTTCCAGCCGGCCGGGCGAGGTCACCTCAAGGAACGCCTCGCGCAGGACTTCCACGTTGAGTTCCTTTTCGCCGCCGCCGAGGAACGCTTCCAGCGCGGCCACGGCGACCGCGGCGTTCTGGGCCTGGTGCGCGCCGTGCAAGGGCAGCATCAGGTCCTGGTAGCGGCCTGCCAACCCGTTGATCGTCAGCTGCTGGCCGCCGACGGCTACCTTGCGGGACTCGACGCCGAACTCGACGCCTTCGAAGCGGAAGGGCACCTGAAGGTCCCGCGCCTGCTCCAGCAGCACCTGGGCGGCGTCCAGTGGCTGGGCCGCGCTGACCAGGTATCCGCCGCGCTTGATGATGCCGGCCTTTTCCCGGGCAATATCCTCGGTGGTTTCGCCGAGCAGGTCGGTGTGGTCCAGCGAGATCGGGGTGATCACCGAGACCTGGCCGTCCACCACGTTCGTGGCGTCGGTGATGCCGCCCAGGCCGACCTCGATCACTGCCACCTCCACCGGCTCGTCGGCGAAGATGGCGATGGCCAGGATGGTCACGCACTCGAAGTAGGTCAGCCGCGGCGCGCCCTCTGCGTTCAGTTCCTGGTCGACGATTTCCAGGTACGGCCGGATTTCGTCCCAGACCCGCACGAACGTCTCGTCCGCGACGGGCTCGCCGTCGATGCTGATCCGTTCGGTCACCTTGGACAGGTGCGGGCTGGTGTAGCGTCCGGTCCGCAGTCCGTGCGCCCGCAGCCCGGCCTCGATGATCCGGGCCGTGGATGTCTTGCCGTTCGTGCCGGTCAGGTGGATGCTGGCGAAGGCCTTGTTGGGTTCGCCCAGGATGTCCATCGCCCGGAACAGCGGTTCCATGCGTGGTTCCATCTTGTTTTCCGGGGCGCGGCCCAGCAGTTCCGCGTAGACGCTCTCGACGCCGAATTCATCACTCATGGTTTGGTGCCCCTTCAGGATCCGGCTTTTTCCACGGACACGGCGTCGCCGTCCCCGGCCACCAGGACGAGGTCCACGGTGAGGGTTTCCTGCGAGACCAGCCCCTGGTGCAGGGTCAGCGCGTCCAGCACGGACTGGTCCGCCGTCACCGTGGTGCGGATGCGGTCGCTGACCACCAGGCCGGCGTCCTTGCGTGCCTGCTGGATGGCGCGGACGTAGTCGCGGGCCACGCCCTCGGCCTCCAGTTCGGCGGTCACGGCGGTATCCAGCACCAGGAACCCGCCGCCGGGGAGCATGGTGACGGCGGCACCGGCCGCTGCGTCCCCGGCCACGACGGTTTCCAGTGAGTACTCCGACGGTTCCAGCAGCAGTCCCCCGGCGGTGACGGCACCGGCGTCGTCCACCGACCAGTCACCGGACTTGGCGGCCTTGATGGCCTGCTGCACGTTCTTGCCCAGCCGTGGGCCGGCCGCGCGGGCGTTGACCACCAGCCTCTGCGAGATGCCGAATTCTTCCGGGGCGGCGTTGGCGGCGTCGATCAGCCGGACGGACTTGATGTTCAGCTCGTCCTGAATCATGACGGCGTACTGGCCGGAGAGCCGTTCGGCGCCCGGAACCACCACGGTCAGCGAGGCCAGCGGCAGCCGGACGCGCAGGTTCGCGGCCTTGCGCAGGCTCGAGCCGGACGAGCAGATCTGCCGGGTGGTGTCCATCAGCTCCACCAGTTCGGCCAGCTGCGGGAACGCGCCGGCGTCGGGCAGGTCGGTCAGGTGGACCGAACGCCCGCCGGTCAGCCCGCGCCAGATCTCCTCGGTGACCAGCGGCAGCAGCGGAGCGGCCACGCGGCAGACCGCTTCCAGTGCCGTGTAGAGCACGTCGAACGCGTCGCGGTCCTCGTCGAAGAACCGCTGGCGGGAACGGCGGACGTACCAGTTGGTCAGCGTGTCCAGGTACTCGCGCAGCGCGTCGCAGGCGCCGGAGACGTCGTAGGCATCGAGGGCCGCCGTCATGTCGCGGACCAGGTCCCCGGTGTTGGCCAGGATGAATTGGTCCAGGGACTCCATGCCCTTGATCCGGTCGGCGTCGCCGAGCACGGAGACGGCCTCATGGCCCGCCCCGTTGTTCGCGGAGTTGGTGTAGAGCTTGAAGAAGTGCCAGACGTTCCACAGCGGCAGCATCACCTGGCGGACGCCGTCGCGGATGCCCTGCTCGGTGACGATCAGGTTGCCGCCGCGCAGGATCGGGGAGGCCATCAGGAACCAGCGCATGGCGTCGGAGCCGTCGCGGTCCAGAACCTCGGACACGTCCGGGTAGTTGCGCAGGCTCTTGGACATCTTCTGCCCGTCGGAGCCGAGCACGATGCCGTGGCTGATCACGTTGCGGAACGCCGGTCGGTCGAACAGCGCGGTGGCGAGCACGTGCATGGTGTAGAACCAGCCACGGGTCTGGCCGATGTATTCCACGATGAAGTCAGCCGGGTTGTGGCTGTCGAACCAGTCCTTGTTCTCCATCGGGTAGTGCACCTGGGCGTAGGGCATCGAACCGGAGTCGAACCAGACATCCAGCACGTCCTCCACGCGGCGCATCATGGATTGGCCGGTCGGGTCGTCCGGGTTGGGCCGGACCAGCTCATCGATGTACGGGCGGTGCAGGTCGACCTCGCCGTCGTGGTTGCGCGGCAGGGTGCCGAACGCTTCCTCCAGCTCGGCCAGCGAACCGTACACCTCGCGGCGCGGGTACTCCGGGGTGTCCGATTCCCACACCGGGATGGGCGAACCCCAGAAGCGGTTGCGGCTGATGGACCAGTCGCGGGCGTTCTCCAGCCACTTGCCGAACTGGCCGTCCTTCACGTTTTCCGGGATCCAGTTGATCTGCTGGTTGAGCTCGACCATCCGGTCCTTGAACTTGGTCACCTCCACGTACCAGGAGGAGATGGCGCGGTAGATCAGCGGCGTGCGGCAGCGCCAGCAATGCGGGTAGCTGTGCTCGTAGCTGGCCTGGCGGACCAGCCGGCCTTCGGCCTTCAGCACGCGGGTGATCGGCTTGTTCGCCTCGAACACCTGCACACCGGCGATCTCGGCCAGCGGGCCCTCGGCGAAGTAGGGCAGGAACTTCGCGCCCTCGTCCACGGAGACGATCACGGGGATGCCGTTGTCTTCGCAGACCTTCTGGTCGTCTTCGCCGAACGCCGGCGCCTGGTGGACCAGGCCCGTGCCGTCGGTGGTGGTCACGTAGTCGGCCACGACGATCTGCCAGGCGTTCCCGGTGCCCCACTTCCCGGCGTCGGCGTAGTAGTCCCAGAGCGGCTCGTAGCGCAGCCCGGCCAGCTGGGCACCCACGTACCGGGCCGTCACCGCCTCGGTGGCGGCAGCGGCGTCGTCGTAGCCCAGGTCCTTGGCGTAGGAGCCGAGCAGGTCCTCCGCCACCAGGAACTTCTCCCCCGCGGCCTGCGTCCCGTTGGGGCCGGCCGGCAGCACCGCGTAGTCGATCTCCGGTCCGACGGCGAGGGCTGCGTTGGTGGGCAGCGTCCACGGCGTGGTGGTCCAGGCGAGGGCGTTGACGCCGGCGAGCTCCGCCGCCAGCGCGTTGTCCGACCCGTCGGCGCGGATCGGGAAGGTGACCGTGACCGTCTGGTCCTGGCGCATCTTATAGACGTCGTCGTCCATCCGCAGCTCGTGGTTGGACAGCGGCGTCTCGTCCCGCCAGCAGTAAGGCAGCACGCGGAAGCCCTGGTAGGTCAGGCCCTTCTCGTGCAGCTGCTTGAAGGCCCAGAGGACCGACTCCATGTACTCGACATTGAGCGTCTTGTAGTCGTTTTCGAAATCCACCCAACGTGCCTGGCGGGTGACGTACTCCTGCCATTCGTCGGCGTACTTCATCACGGAGGTGCGGCAGGCGTCATTGAACTTGTCGATGCCCATGGACAGGATCTGCTGCTTGTCCGTCATGCCCAGCTGCTTCATGGCTTCCAGCTCGGCCGGCAGCCCGTGCGTGTCCCAGCCGAAGCGGCGCTCCACCTTGTGGCCGCGCTGCGTCTGGTAACGGGCCACCAGGTCCTTCACGTATCCGGTGAGCAGGTGGCCGTAGTGCGGCAGGCCGTTGGCAAAGGGCGGGCCGTCGTAGAAGACGAACTCGTTGCTGCCGTCGCTGCCGGCATCGCGGGCATCGACGGAGGCCTGGAAGGTACCGTCCTGCTGCCAGTATTTGAGCACCAGCTCCTCGATTTCGGGGAACTTAGGCGAGCTCTCGGCAGCGGCAGCGCCGGCGGTGGAAGCCTTGGGATAGATCTGTGGCATGTTCGTCATCCTGAAAAGACAGCTCGGCAAGTGTGGGTACTTCTGCGAGGACGTGTCCTGCTCCGGTGCCTCCGGTGCGGCTGAAAAAGCCTCACCGTGCTGCCGGGGCGGAACCCGCGGTACCACCTCACTTGCTGGCCTGATGCGCCGGAACCGACGCAAAGGGACAGCCACTCATTCGCTGCTGTGACGGGCATACCCGTCCGGTTCTACTGAGCCCAGGATGTTGGCCTGCGCTGTTCTTCCGGAAGCTCACCGGTGATGGCCGGGTCAGTGCTGATGACTCAAGTTTACGGCCACGGCGGCGCGGCTGTCGAAACGCGACGAAAAGCCTGCATCGTTCCCGGACCGTTTGTTCGTCCGGTGGTTGGCCAACCCGTCCTTGCACCAGATGCCGCTCACTCGGGAAGCGACGTCAGGCATCCAATCAGCGCCAACGTCTGGCCCGAACGTCTGGGGCCCAACGTCGCGTGCTGCTGTGCCGTCTTCAGAAGGGTGGCGGGCTGTCGTCCGGGGGTCCCTGTTCTTGTCGGTTCTCTTGCAGGTTCTCTTCCCCGGCTTCCTGCGCGTCAGCGGCGGCGGGTTTAAGTGCGTTCGCGGCGTCCGCGGCGGCGGCTTTATGTCCGTTCCCGGCGTCCGCGGCGGGGGCTTCATGTCCGTTCCCGGCATCCGCCGCGGCGGCTTCATTTTCGTTAGCAGCGGCGGTGGCTTCTTGCCCGTTCGCGGCGGCGGCTTCTTGCCCGTTCGCGGCCGCGTCGCGGCTTCTGATTGTTGTCGGGTCGGTGAGAGACCAACCTTCGTCGGGGGCGGTGCTGTGGGTGTGGCCGGAGCGGGTGGTGAAGTGCAGCGCCCCCTCACTGTCCTGGGTGACGGTAGTGCCGCCGTGGTGTTTGGTTTTGTGCCCGGGTCTGCATCTGGCACTGAGATTTTCGAGGACGGTTTTGCCGCCGTTTTCCCAGGCGATCGTATGGTCGATGTCGCAGTGGTCGGCGGGGACGGTGCAGCCGTAGTCGCGGCAGTGGCGGTCGCGCAGCCGGACGAGGCGTTTGAGCCATTCGGGCGGGTGGCGCAGGTCTTTGGCGGCGGCGGCGGCCTTGCCGTAGTCGTCGGTGAGCACGATCAGCCAGGACTTGGCCAGCGCGGCAAGGTCGCGGGTCATGCCCGGCGGGATGGGCCCGTAGCCGGTGAGGTCACCGGGTTCTTCGGAGATCCGGAGCAAGGTTGCAACGGGCGCCGTCACGGCGACGGACGCGGTGACGTTCCCCGCCCCGCAGATGCACGGCCCGCTCGTTGCGTGCCTGGTGGCTGGTTCGGCGGTTGCCTCCGCCAATGCCGTTGTTGCGGCAGCGGTGCCGCTTCCTTGTACTGTGGCGGCGGGCTGGTAGGCGTGGTCTGGGTAGCGCAGGAGCATGTCGGTGAAGACATCGGCGCGGAGCTGCCCGAGGGTGCGGGTCTCGTCGGCGGTCTGCAGTTTCCTGGCGTGGGCCTGCATCAGGTTGTAGGCCAGCATCGCTTTCTCCGCCGACGTGCGGATGTAGAGTTCGGCCATCCCGTCGTCCTGGGGCTGGTACTGGACGGTTCGGTGTTCCATCGCGGCCCGGTGCCGAGTATCGAGGGGCTCTGTGTGCAGCCGGTCGCGGGCGGTGCGGGCACGGGCCTGAACGGATTCCAGCGTGATGGTCCCGGCGCCGGGGACGACTTTGGCCTCATAGTCGGCCATGACGGCCGGCGTCAGGTCCATGCCTTTCCGGGCGATCGCCACGGCCCTGGACATATCAATCTCGCCGGCGTCCAGCGCAGCGAAGGTGGCGGGCAGGTACGTGCCGATCTGCTGCGCGTCGGCCAGTTCGGCAGCGGCCCGCTCGCGACGCACAGCCAGGATAGGTGCGAGTTCGGCGGCCGCGTGGCGTGAAATCCCGTTTGGGGCCCCGGCATCGGCGCCGGTGGCCGGGCGCAGCAGCGCCATGCGGTGCACGGCTCGCAACCGCCGCGACTGGGTCCACGCCTCATGCTTGCGGACCGCTTTGAGGTACTCCAGGGCTGACCAGTCATCCAAGGTTCCCGGATCCGTTCCGGCGAGCAGACCGGCCAGTTCCGCCGGACCCAGCTCCTGCCAATCCTCCGCCCACAACTCACGGGCGGGGACACCGCCGTCGGGCAGGGCAGGAACGCCGGATTGTTCCTCCGGCTCCTGTGCCTCGTCCAACGGTTCCGCTGCCATACTTCAACGCTACGCACCGCGCGTCAGGGGTAGAACGGATCTTCGACGTAAGTGCAAAACTGCCAGCCGCTGCACGCCTGTGGAGGGAGAGTCGCCGTGTTAGAGGACAAGCGGGCGCTTCGGGAGAATGAGTTTGCGCGTGTAGAGGTGGACACAAAGCCGCTCACCACGGCAAAAATCGGAGAATCCGGCGTTCCCGATCCAGACGCTCGAGATAGAGAGAAAAGGGGAATCGCCCGGTTTTCGCTCTTGCTACTTTCGGATCAATTTGTGGGCGGCGGCCTGTGCCACCGGACGCATGACGATCTGGTCAAGGTTTATGTGATGCGGCAGGTTGAGCGAGTAGGCCACGACGTCGGCGACGTCCTCGGCCAGCAGCGGTTTCTCCACACCGGCGTAGACGTTGTCGGCCGCCTGCCGGTCACCGCCGAGCCGGTTCAGCGAGAACTCCTCCGTCTGCACCAAGCCCGGGAGGATGTCGATCACGCGCACGTTGTGTTCCGCTTCTTCCAGGCGCAGGGTGCCGGCCATCGAGTGCTGGGCGAACTTGGCGGCTACGTAGCCTCCGCCGCCTTCGTAGGCCACGATCCCCGCGGTGGAGGTCAGCAGCACGACCGATCCTTCGCCGTTGTCGCGCAAGGCCGGAAGAAACGCCTGGATCATCCGCAGGGAGCCGAGGACATTGACCTCGTACATCTTCTGCCAATCGGCAAGCTTTCCCTCACCGATGGTGTCCGCTCCGAAGGCTCCCCCGGCGATGTTCACCAGCGCGTCGATCCCGCCACCCGCAAGCACGTCGGCCACCAACTGATCGACAGAGGCCTGGTCTGTCACATCGCTTGGCATCGCCACTGCGCCGGTTTCTTCGGCGAGCGCGGCAAGCCGGTCTGCACGCCGGGCCACAGCCACTACCTCCCAACCGCTTCCGCGCAGTGCCCGCACGGTGGCGGCGCCGATACCCGAACTTGCTCCCGTTACTACTACGCGTTTGGTCATGGATCCCAGCCTAATGGCGAACGAAAACGGGACCCACGGTACGACGCCTCGCCGATGCCACAGCCTGCCCTGGATCCGTCCGTCACTTGCAGGCCCAGTTGTGCCGAGTGGCGGGAAAGACCAACTCGCCGAGCGAGGGCGCAATTACCGAGTGATCAGCAGGGATTACCGGTTGATCAGGAGGGGTCTCACCGGGATCGCGCACGATACGCGCTCCAGTTCGACGCTGTCTTCTCCAGCAACTTTCGAAACGCGATTGTTCCGGCCGGTGTCATCACACCAGTCGACGTTGTAGGGCAGCGCCGTCACCGAGGCCTTGCCGGCCGCAGTCTCGGAGGGGAGCGTAAATGTATAGGTGAAGCCGCCGCCGTCGTTCATCGGGGCGGTTTCATGAACGACTTCTGCACCGGAAGCGTCTGTCACGATCACTTCAATCCGGGCGTCACTGCCGTAGCGCGGGTCACAGTCAGCGTCCGGCGCTGAGACAGTCACAGCCTGCCCTGAGATCGCCTCCGCAGGGCTCACCGAATACTCCGGCGGGAGACACGGCGGTGCATCGAGCCCGGGGATAACCCCGCAGCCCGCGATGGAACCGCCCAGAACCGCCGCGCCCACCCTGGCCAGGACGGCACCGCGCCATGTGTCACGGCTACCGGCTCGAGTCATCCCACCCCGCGGGCCGCCGACACCAAGCACCTCCCCCATCCGCCGCGGCATGTCAGCCGGATTCCCCGCCGAGTTCTTCCAGGATCAAGTCCCGCAGCACCGCGGCCTGGTTGTGCGTCTCATCCTTGGCGCCGTAGAGAAGGCAAAGCTTCGGATGCTCGCGGGCCAGTTCCTGCAAGCGCTTCAGTGCCTCGGAACCGTCCAACTCCTTCCGGTACGCCACCGTGAACGCTTCGAACTTCTCCGGCCGGTGACTGAACTCCTTGCGCAACTCGGCGGATGTCCCCGCTTCCTTCAGCCAGAGGTCCAGCTCCGCCTCGTCCTTCTTGATGCCGCGCGGCCAGATCCGGTCCACCAACACCCGGTAGCCGTCGCCGTCGTCGGCCGGTTCGTAGACCCGCTTGATGTGAACGTTCGCCATGGCCGCATGCTACGCGAGGCGGGCCTTGGCAGGTAGGCTCCACCGCCGTCTGCAGAATCTTCATTCCCTGCCCGGCATGAAAGAATGGCCAACATGGCAGAACATACCCCGGGCACAGACACGCCCGTTACCGTTAACGTTCCCGACAAGCCCGCCCTCGAAGGCCTTGAGGACGCCCTAACCCGGCGTTGGCGCGAGGAGGGGACCTACAAGTTCAATCCCGAGACCACGCGGGAGCAGGTCTACTCGATCGACACTCCCCCGCCCACGGCTTCGGGCTCGCTGCATGTGGGACACATGTTCTCCTACACCCAGACCGACGTGCTGGCCCGCTACCAGCGGATGCGCGGCAAGAACGTGTTCTACCCCATGGGCTGGGACGACAACGGCCTGCCCACCGAGCGACGGGTGCAGAACTACTACGGCGTCCGCTGCGACCCTTCGGTGGCGTACGACCCTGACTACCAGCCGCCGGCCACGCCCGCGAAGAACCAGCGCGATTTCGACGTCGTCTCGCGCCGGAACTTCATCGAACTCTGCGAGACCCTGGCTGTGGAGGACGAGAAGGTCTTCGAGAACCTCTTCAGCACCCTGGGCCTGTCCGTGGACTGGGAACTGACCTACCGGACCATCGACGACGTGTCCCGCTCCGTATCCCAACGCGCCTTCCTGGCCAACCTGAACTCCGGCGACGCCTACATGGCCGAAGCACCCACCCTCTGGGATGTCACGTTCCGCACCGCCGTGGCGCAGGCCGAGCTCGAGGACCGGGAGATGCCCGGCGCCTACTACCGCTACGCCTTCGAAACCGCCGACGGCGAGAAGATCCACATCGAAACCACCCGCCCCGAGCTGCTGCCCGCCTGCGTGGCATTGGTGGCCAACCCCGACGACGAGCGCTACCAGAAGCTGTTCGGCACCACCGTGAAGTCCCCGCTGTTCGGCGTGGAGGTGGAGGTAAAGGCCCACCCGCTGGCCAAGCCCGACAAGGGCGCCGGCATTGCCATGGTCTGCACCTTCGGCGACCTGACCGACGTGACGTGGTGGCGGGAGCTGCAGCTGCCCACCCGCTCCATCGTGGGCCGCGACGGCCGCATCCTAGCCGACACTCCGGAGTGGATCACCACCGAGGAAGGCAAGGCGAACTACGCCGAGCTGGCTGGCAAGACCGTCTTCTCCGCCAAGGAGAAGGTCGTGGAACTGCTGTCCGAGGCCGGCGAACTGGACGGCGTGCCCCAGAAGATGACCCACCCGGTCAACTTCTACGAAAAGGGCGACAAGCCGCTGGAGGTCGTCACCTCACGGCAGTGGTACATCCGCAACGGCGGCCGGGACGCGGACCGGCGGGCACGGCTGATCAGCCGGGGCCGGGAGATCGAGTTCCACCCGGCGTTCATGCGCTCGCGCTACGAGAACTGGATTGAAGGCCTCAACGGCGACTGGCTCATTTCCCGCCAGCGGTTCTTCGGCGTGCCGATCCCGGTCTGGTACCCGCTGGATGCCGCCGGCAACCCCGACTACGACAACCCGGTGGTGCCCTCCGACGAGATGCTGCCGGTGGACCCGGCCGCGGACCCCGCTCCGGGTTACGAGGAGTCGCAGCGTAACCAGCCCGGCGGCTTCATCGGCGACGCCGATGTGCTCGACACCTGGGCCACCTCGTCGCTGTCGCCGCAGATCGTGGGCAAATGGAGCCGGGACGAATCGTTCTTCAACAACGTCTTCCCGTTCGACCTGCGCCCGCAGGGCCACGACATCATCCGCACCTGGCTGTTCTCCACCGTGGTGCGCGCCGACGCGCTGAACAGTTGCGCGCCGTGGAAGCACGCGGCGCTCTCCGGCTGGATCCTGGACCCTGACCGCAAGAAGATGTCCAAGTCCAAGGGCAACGTGGTGGTCCCCACCGACGTCCTGGACCAGTTCGGCGCGGACGCGGTGCGCTACTGGGCGGCTTCCGCGAAGCTGGGTGCGGACACCGCCTACGAGGTCGCGCAGATGAAGATCGGCCGCCGCCTGGCCATCAAGCTGCTGAACGCCTCCAAGTTCGTGCTGAACCTGGGTGCCACCGAGGCTTCGGTGCTTGCCGACGGCGACGCCGTGGTCACCAATCCGTTGGACAAGTCGCTGCTGGGCCAGCTGGCCGAGGTGGTGGAGACCGCGACGGCCGCGTTCGAGAAGTACGACCATGCCCGCGCCCTGCAGGTCACCGAAAGCTTCTTCTGGTCCTTCACCGACGACTACGTCGAGCTGATCAAGGACCGCGCGTACGGTGCCGCAGGCGAGGCGGAGCAGGCATCGGTCCTGGCCACCCTGGCCACCACGCTGGATGCCCTGCTGCGCCTCTTCGCACCGTTCCTGCCCTTTGCCACCGAAGAGGTCTGGAGCTGGTGGCGCGCCGGTTCGGTGCACCGCGCCGAATGGCCGACGACGGCGGGGCTCGCCCCGATTGCCTCGGCCGCCGACACGGGGCTGCTCGGGACGGTCGGCCAGGCGCTGGGGGGTATCCGCAAGGCGAAGTCCGAGGCCAAGGTCAAGCAGCGCACCGAGGTTCTCACCGCGACCATCACCGGTTCGGCCGCCCAGGTGGCCCAGCTTGAGGCCGGGCTCGGTGACCTGAAGGCCGCCGGCAATGCCCGCGAGGTCCTGCTGAGCGAGGCGGAGGGTGAGCTGACGGTCGCGAAGGTCGAGCTGGCGGCCGCCGAGGCCCCGGCCGAGTAGAGCGCCCCAAGGCGTTCGGGTAGCTGGCTCCAGGCCGTTCGGTGTCCGGTTCGGGCCCGTTAACGAGGGGAAGCCCCATCAGCGTTTAGCCGTTGGTGGGGCTTCGACTCTTTGATCCAAAGGTGACGCTTTGGATCTCGCGAACTCCGCCGATCTTCAGGTCTTCCGAGCCTCGTCACAGGCTGGCAGTTTGTGGAGCTAGTCCACTACTTGTCACTGAATCTTTGGTGTTCGGTCCCGCATCTTTTGGGGGATGCGTATAGATGTTTATACTCCTGCGCAAGCCGACACGCCATAGTTTTGCGAAATTGTTTTCCGCAACGACGGCGTGCCGGCCGGCGGCGTCACGGGTCCCGCGGACGACCTCCGCATGAGGGGCCCGGCCGGGCCCCTACCGGTCAGTCGAACTCGGGGCTGGTCGTCCGGGAGCGCTTGATCTCGTAGAAGTACGGGAAGTCGGCCAGCGCCACGGCGCCGTCGAAGATCTTTCCGGCGGTTTCGCCGCGCGGGATGCGGGTCAGCACCGGGCCGAAGAAGGCCGTGCCGTTGAAGGCCACGACGGGGGTACCGACCTCGTCGCCCACCTTGGAGATGCCTTCTTCGTGGCTGGCGCGCAGCTGCTCGTCATATTCGTCGGAGGTGGCGAAGCGGGCCAGGTCGGCGGGCAGGCCGACTTCTTCCAGCGCCGCGGCCGCGACCGACTCATAGTCCTTGTTGCCCTCGTTGTGGATGCGGGTGCCCATGGCGTCGTAGAGCTTCCCCACGTAGGCGTTGCCGTGCAGTTCCCGGGCGGCGATGATCACGCGGACCGGGCCCCAGGCCTTCTTCAGGAACTCCTTGTAGTCCTCCGGCAGCTCGTCGCGGCCGTCGTTGAGCACGGCCAGGCTCATCACATGCCAGTCGACCTTGACGTCGCGGACCTTCTCCACCTCCAGCATCCAGCGGGAGGTGATCCAGGCGAACGGGCAGGCCGGATCGAACCAGAAATCGACGGTCGACGGTGCAGCACTTTCAGACATACGGCAAAAGCTCCTTCAGGAGGACTGGTTATACGTACTGTTGTGGGTAACTGCCCCGCCGGCGGTTTTGTTCCGCCTACGCGCCAGGTACCGTGCACCGGCGCCCGGATACGGGACGGTCAGGCGGAGTCGCGGCGGCGGATGGCCTCGACGTCGTGCGGGATGAGGGTGGGGTCCGCCCCGGCCAGGACCGTCTGCGCGGTAATCACGGCGGTGGCGATGTCATCGCGGCCGGGCAGGTCGAACATGATCGGCTGCAGCGTTTCCTCCATGATCGCCCGCAGGCCCCGCGCGCCGGTTCCGCGTTCCAGGGCCAGGTCGGCCACCGCTTCCAAGGCGTCCTGCTCGAAGGCCAGCTCCACGCCATCCAGCTGGAACATCTTCTGGTACTGGCGGATCAGCGCATTCTTCGGCTCGGTGAGGATCCGGATCAACGCGGGCTTGTCGAGTTCGGCCACGGTGGTGATCACCGGCAGGCGGCCGATGAACTCCGGGATCAGCCCGAACTTGAGCAGGTCTTCGGGCATGACCTCGCCGTAGTTGTCCTGCTGGGCGACGACATCCTTGAGCGGGGCGCCGAAGCCGATGCCCTTGCGTCCGGCCCGGGAGCCGATGATTTCTTCCAGCCCGGCGAACGCGCCGGCGACGATGAAGAGGATGTTGGTGGTGTCGATCTGGAGGAACTCCTGCTGCGGGTTCTTCCGTCCGCCCTGCGGCGGCACCGAAGCCACGGTTCCTTCCAGGATTTTCAGCAGGGCCTGCTGCACACCTTCACCCGAGACGTCGCGGGTGATCGAGGGGCCGTCGCTCTTGCGGGTCACCTTGTCGATCTCGTCGATGTAGATGATGCCCTGCTCGGCCTTTTTGATGTCGTTGCCGGCGGCCTGGATCAGCTTGAGCAGGATGTTCTCCACATCCTCGCCCACATAGCCGGCTTCGGTCAGCGACGTGGCGTCCGCCACCGCGAACGGCACATTCAGCTGGCGGGCCAGCGTCTGGGCCAGGTAGGTCTTGCCGCAACCGGTGGGGCCGATGAGCAGGACATTGGATTTGGCGATCTCCACGTCCTGGAGCGCGCCGGCGGCAGTCAGGCCGGCGTTGCCCGGGGCAGCGTGGCCGGAGCGGATGCGCTTGTAGTGGTTGTACACCGCCACCGCCAGGGCGCGCTTGGCCGGCTCCTGGCCGATCACGTACTCCTGCAGGAAGCCGAAGATCTCACGGGGTTTGGGCAGCTCCAGCAGTTCGGAGGCAGCACCGGCGCCGAATTCTTCCTCCAGCAGTTCGTTGCACAGCCCGACGCATTCGTCGCAAATGTACACGCCGCCGCCTGCGATGAGCTTCTTCACCTGCTTTTGGCTCTTGCCGCAAAACGAGCAGGTGAGCAGCTCTGAGCTTCCGGCGGTCCGGGCCATAGTGTGTGTCCCCTTGTCTGGTCCTCGATCGATCGTCCGGAAATCCGGAGCAGTGCAGTGTCAGGCCGACTTGTTCCGGCGCTTGGCGACCACGTCGTGGGAGATCAGCGCCGGTTCCGCCTTGTTCAGCACCACGTCCGCGGTGATCACGACGGAGGCGATGTCCTCGCGGCTGGGCAGGTCGAACATGACCGGCTGCAGGGTCTCTTCGATGATCGCGCGCAGCCCGCGGGCCCCGGTGCCCCGTTCCAGCGCGAGGTCCGCCACGGCCTCGAGCGCCTCCTGCTCGAAGCTCAGCTCCACGCCGTCCAGCTGGAACATCTTCTGGTACTGGCGCAGCAGGGCGTTCTTCGGTTCGGTCAGGATCTTGATCAGCGCCGGCCGGTCCAGGTTGGACACCGTGGTGATCACCGGCAGGCGGCCGATGAACTCCGGGATCAGGCCGAACTTCAGCAGGTCTTCGGGCATGACCTCGCCGTAGCTGTCCTTCTCCCCCGCCGCGTCCTTGAGCGGGGCGCCGAAGCCGATACCCTTGCGGCCGGCCCGGGAGCCAATGATCTCCTCCAGCCCGGCGAAGGCGCCGGCGACGATGAACAGCACGTTCGTGGTGTCGATCTGGATGAATTCCTGGTGCGGATGCTTCCGGCCGCCCTGCGGCGGCACGGACGCGACCGTGCCCTCGAGGATCTTCAGCAGGGCCTGCTGGACGCCTTCACCGGAGACGTCGCGGGTGATTGAGGGATTCTCGCTCTTGCGTGAGATCTTGTCGATCTCGTCGATGTAGATGATGCCCTGCTCGGCCTTTTTCACGTCGTAATCGGCGGCCTGGATGAGCTTGAGCAGGATGTTCTCCACGTCTTCGCCCACATAGCCGGCTTCGGTCAGCGCCGTGGCGTCCGCGACGGCGAACGGGACGTTCAGCCGGCGGGCCAGCGTCTGGGCCAGGTAGGTCTTGCCGCAGCCCGTGGGGCCGATCAGCAGGATGTTGGACTTGGAGACCTCCACGTCCTCCAGCGGGCTGGCATCGGAGAGGTTGGCCGTTCCCTTGGGCGCATGACCGGACTGGATCCGCTTGTAGTGGTTGTAGACCGCCACTGCCAGCGCGCGCTTGGCGGGCTCCTGGCCGATCACGTATTCCTGCAGGAAGTCGAAGATCTCCCGCGGCTTGGGCAGTTCGAAGCTGCCCAGGTCCGACACCTCGGCCAGCTCCTCCTCGATGATCTCGTTGCAGAGCTCGATGCATTCGTCGCAGATGTACACGCCGGGGCCGGCGATCAGCTTGCGGACCTGTTTCTGGCTCTTGCCGCAGAAAGAGCACTTGAGCAGGTCAGCGCTCTCACCTATGCGAGCCATATCCGTCCCCTTACTTGGTCTACGTCGGCAACTCGTCGCGGCAGCCGCGCCGCCCGACTATTGCCGGGCAGGCACTGCGCTGCCGAGGCCAGCTGACAACAACTCTAATTCACTGCGCCGACAGTTTCAGTAACAACACTGCCCGTGGTGCGATATGACGCGCCACGGGCAGTGCAGGCATTGAGACTATTTTACGAAACTTACTTGGTGATCGCCGGCTTGTGGATCTTGCGGGAATCGAGCACCTGGTCGATCAGTCCGTATTCCAAGGCACCCGCGGCCGTGAGGATCTTGTCCCGCTCGATGTCCTTGTTGACCTGCGCGGAGTCCTTGCCCGAATGCATGGCCAGCGCGTCTTCCAGCCACTTGCGCATCCGCATGACCTCGTCGGCCTGGATCTGGAGGTCGGAGGCCTGTCCGTGCTCGCCGCCGCCCAGCGCCGGCTGGTGGATCAGGACGCGGGCGTTCGGCAGCGCCAGCCGCTTGCCCGGCGTACCCGCTGCCAGCAGCACCGCCGCGGCGCTGGCCGCCTGGCCCAGGCACACGGTCTGGATCTCCGGGCGGATGTACTGCATGGTGTCGTAAATCGCGGTCATCGCGGTGAACGACCCGCCGGGCGAATTGATGTAGATGGTGATGTCGCGGTCCGGGTCCGTCGACTCAAGGACCAGCAGCTGGGCCATGACGTCGTCGGCGGAGGCATCGTCGACCTGGACGCCCAGGAAGATGATCCGGTCCTCGAACAGCTTGGTGTAGGGGTCCTGGCGCTTGAAGCCGTAGGGCGTGCGCTCCTCGAACTGGGGCAGCACATAGCGGTTCTGCGGCATGTTGGCGGCGAAACCGCCGGCAGCGGCACCGAAGTTGTAGTCCATGAGATTCTCCTGCTTGTATTCGGGTCGGTGGCGCGTGGGCTCAGGAATCCTGGGAGGCGGAGCCGCTCTGGGTCCCGCCGCCGCCGGAAACGCCGCCGGCGTGGGCCGAAATCTTGTCGAAGAAGCCGTAGGCCAGGCCTTCCTCGGCCGTAAACCACTTGTCGCGGTCGTTGTCGATCAGGATCTGCTCCACCGACTGGCCGGTCTGCTCCGCGGTCAGCTCGGCCATGACCTGCTTCATGTGCAGGATCAGCTCGGCCTGGATCTTGATGTCGGACGCCGTGCCGCCGATGCCGCCGGAGGGCTGGTGCATCAGGATGCGTGCGTGCGGAGTGGCGTAGCGCTTGCCCTTGGTGCCCGAGGAGAGCAGGAACTGGCCCATGGAGGCCGCCAGGCCGGTGGCCACGGTCACCACGTCGTTCGGGATGAACTTCATGGTGTCATAGATGGCCATGCCGGCGGTCACCGACCCGCCGGGCGAGTTGATGTAGAGGTAGATGTCCTTCTCCGGGTCCTCCGCGGAGAGCAGCAGCAGCTGCGAGCAGATGGCGTTGGCGTTCTCGTCGCGGACCTCGGAGCCCAGCCAGATGATGCGCTCTTTGAGCAGGCGGTTGTAGATGTAGTCTTCGCGGCTGGCCGCATCGACCGAAGCCATTCTCGGAGTGGCGGATTCATTCGACATGCTGAAATACCTCTCGCTTCTTCCCCGGGCACTACCGTCACCGGTGGCCCTAAGGTCGTTTACCTACTTGGACAGTAACGTGTTCCGCTGCCCGATTCCTCCCGCACGGCGCGCTGTTCGCTGACGGCGCATCAGGCCTGTGATGGCGCGGGAAAGCGCTCTGCCTCCAGCAGAAATAACGACGGCGGAGCCCCCTTCGGCGGGCATGCCCCGACCGGCGGCGGGCTTGGTTCCACCGGCACCGTCGCCGCCCATCAGGGAGGGAAACCCGCGCACCGGAGCCGGGCACCGGCGTCGTCCGTGGAACTTAAAGCGGCGGACCGCCGGTCCCCCAGCCGTGGGCGTTAAAGCGGCGGACCGCCGGTCCCCGTAAAGGGGATCCGGCGGTCAGTCCGTGCGGCAGCAGTACCTGCTGCTGCCTACTTCTTCTCGGCGTCGGCGGCCGGGGCTTCCTCGGCTGCCTCGTCGGCGGCCGGGGCTTCCTCGGCGGATTCCGCGTTGGCGGCTTCGGCCTCGGCGGCCTGGATCATGTCTTCGACGTTGGGCTCTTCTTCGCCGGCGGGGCGGACAAAGTCGCTCAGGTCCACCTCGGCACCGTTGGTGTCGGTGACCTTGGCCAGCTCCAGCACCTTGGCCAGGGCCTTGCGGCGGCGGACCTCGCCCACCATCATGCCGACCTGGCCGGACTGGTCCAGCAGCTGCGCGAACTGGTTCGGGTCCATGCCGTACTGTCCGGCGGAGGAAACGATGTAGTCGATCAGTTCGGCCTGGCTGACGCCCAGCTCTTCCTTGTCGGCCACGGCGTCCAGCACGATTTCGTTGCGGAAGGCCTTCTCGGTGTTCTCGCGGACCTCGGCGCGGTGCTCCTCGGTGTCGTGGTCTTCACCGTGGCTGTTCTCCGGGCGGAAGTGCTGTTCCATCTGCTCTTCGACGACGGAGTCCGGAACCGGAACCTCGACCAGTTCCATCAGCTTGTCCAGCACCTTGTCGCGGGCCTCGACGCCCTGCTCCATGACCTTGGCGTCGGCGGCCTGCTTGGCCAGGTCTTCCTTCAGCTCGGCGATGGTGTCGAACTCGCTGGCCAGCTGGGCGAAGTCGTCGTCGGCCTCGGGAAGCTCGCGCTCCTTGACGGCCTTGACCTTCACGGTGACCGTGGCGTCCTTGCCGGCGTGCTCGCCGCCGGCAAGCTTGGTCTCGAACGTGGCGTCCTCGCCGGCGCTCAGCGCGGTCACGGCCTCGTCCAGGCCCTCAAGCATGGTGCCCGCGCCGACCTGGTAGGACAGGTCCGCGGCGGAGTCGACCTCTTCGCCGTCCACCGTGGCGGACAGGTCCATGGTGATGAAGTCGTCGGCAACGGCCGGACGGTCAACGGTCTTCAGGGTGCCGAAGCGTCCGCGCAGGTCGTCCAGGGCCTTCTGGATGTCTTCCTCGGAAGCCTCGGTGGCTTCGACGGTGACTTCGAGGCCGGAGTACTCAGGCAGCTCGATTTCGGGGCGGATGTCAACCTCAACGTGGAAGGCGAGCTGGCCCTCGGTGGCGGCCGGGTCGGGAACCTCGGTGATTTCAACCTCGGGGCGGCTCAGCGGGCGGATGCCGGTCTCTTCGATGGCGCCCTGGTAGAAGCCGTTCAGCCCCTCGTTAATAGCCGTCTCGATCACGTAGCCGCGGCCCACGCGCTGGTCGATCAGCTTCGCCGGAACCTTGCCCTTGCGGAAGCCGGGAACCTGGATCTGGCTCGCGATGGTCTTGTACGCCGCGTCGATGCTGGGCTTGAGTTCCTCAAAGGGGACCTCAACATTGAGCTTGACCCGGGTAGGGGTGAGGTTTTCGACAGCGCTCTTCACAGCGTTAGAACTCCTGATAGCTATTGGGGTTAAATCTGCACCAAGAATACAGAGTCGGGGCGACAGGACTCGAACCTGCGATCTCCTGCTCCCAAAGCAGGCGCGCTAGCCACTACGCTACGCCCCGTAGTGCACACGCAAGTCTACGGGCATTCGCGGCCTGCTGCACAATCCCCGTGCAACCGGACGCCGCCGGCACACGTCGCATGACTGCATCGGCTGCGAACAGAAAAGGCGGCCCGTGCTGGGCCGCCTCCCTGACGCGAGGGGATGACGGGAATCGAACCCGCGTAATCAGTTTGGAAGACTGAGGCTCTACCATTGAGCTACATCCCCGAGGACGATGAAACTTTAGCACGAGGGCGGGCCCGTTCGACAAATCGGGCGGACGCCGGTGCCGCGGAAACCATCGCCCCTACCCCGTCTCCTCCATGGCAGGGTTAAGCGTCGAGAGCAGGGGCTATAGACCCTGCCCTCGCAGATAAACCCTGCCCTCGCCGAAGATTCGGGTGGGCCGCGTGGACGCGCCGGCGTCGCAGGCAGGCAGGCTGCGGCACGACGAACCAGGCCTGCAGCAACCCTGCGGCCCGAACCCCTCAGGCCCGCTGGCAGGCCGGGCACCAGTACAGGTTGCGGGCGGCCATCTCAGTCACGGCGACCGGTGTGCCGCACAAGCGGCACGGCATCCCCTGCCGCTTGTACACGTAGTGCGCGTTGTCCGGCCAGACCGGCAGCGACCGGCCGGCGTCGGCATCGCGGTGTTCGGGGCGGGTGGTGATGATCTTGCCGTCGCGGACCCCGTCGCTCATGACCTCCACGATGTCCGCCCACAGCAGCCCCGCCTCCGCCGGCGAAACCTGTTTGCCGGGCAGCCACGGGTTCAGGCCGCGGCGGAACAGGGTCTCCGCCCGGTAGACGTTGCCGACCCCGGCCACCACGTTCTGGTCCATCAGCAGCTGTCCCACCGCGGTGCGCTTAGAGGTCAGCCGGCGGACGAACTCGGCACCCCGGTCCGCCGCATCCTGCAGCGGGTCCGGCCCCAGCCTGCCGACGACGGCGGACGCCTCCCCGGGCGTGAGCACCTCGCAGGCGGTGGGGCCGCGCAGGTCGGCCCAGCCGTGGTCGGACACCAGCCGGACGCGCACCTGGCCCACCGGCTCCGGCGGGCCGGCGTACGTGACCGGGGCACCGTCGTCGTACGATTCCTGCTCCCCCACCCGGCGCGGCGCCCCGATGCTGGAGGCGCCGCGGAAGCTCTCATCCCCGCCGAAGTCCCACGCCCCGTAGAGGCCCAGGTGGACGCGCAGGACGAGGCCGTTGTCGAACTCCAGGAAGAGCTGCTTGCCGTGCGCGCGGGCGGCCAGCAGCCTCGCCCCGTCGAGCCGGGCGGCGCCGGCGGAAAACCGGCCCTGCGGGCTGGAGACGGCCAACCGCTCGCCGGCGAAAACGTCCTGGAACTGGCGGGCCAGGCGGTGGACTGAATGGCCTTCAGGCATGACCGGTTCCCTGATCAGGCGGGGACGTCGCCGGTGGTCTCGTAGGAGGCGATCTTGCCGATCCGGCGGACGTGGCGCTCGGCGTGGGAGAACGGCTCGGCCAGGAACGCCTCGATGATGGCGGTGGCTTCCTCGACGCTGTGCTGGCGGCCGCCGACGGCGACGACGTTGGCGTCGTTGTGCTCGCGGGCCAGCTTGGCGGTGTCCAGGTTCCAGGCCAGCGCGGCCCGGATGCCCTTGACCTTGTTCGCCGCGATCTGCTCGCCGTTGCCCGAGCCGCCGAGCACGATGCCCAGCGCCTCCACCCCGGCGGACTGGTCTTCGACGACGGCCAGCGCGGCGCGGATGCAGAACGAGGGGTAGTCGTCCTCGGGATCGTACGCGGCGGGGCCGTGGTCGACGACGTCGTGGCCCTGGCCGGCCAGGTGGTCGATCAGGTGGTGGCTCAGTTCCAGGCCGGCGTGGTCGGTGGCAATGTGAACGCGCATGTACGGTCCTTCTGTGGCGTGCGGGGAGGAAGAATGGCGGCTTCCAGCCTACTGGAGCAGGGCCGGCGACGCGTCTTCGCCCCAGCCATCCCGCCGTCCCGGCGCGCCGCTCCCCCTATCGGGCCGCGCCCGCCGTCGATAGTGTGCCCCTATGGAGCCAGTGATCAGTGACTACCTCGAGTCCGTCCTTGCCGGTCTTGCCGGCAACACCGAAGGGTCCCTGGCCGGCGGTCCGGAAGAGCTGGGGATCGAGGATCCGGATCTGCTCGCGCTGAGCATGACGATGGCGGACGGACGCACCTACGAGGCCGGCGATACGGGGTCCGAATTCTCCATCCAGTCGATCTCCAAGCCCTTTACCTACGCCCTGGCGCTGGCCGAGCACGGCTTCGAGGACGTGCGGGAGAAGATCGACGTGGAGCCGTCCGGGGATGCCTACAACGAGATCAGCCTGGAGGCGGATACCGGCCGGCCGCGCAACGCGTTGATCAACGCCGGGGCCATCGCCGCCTCCGCCCTGGTGGTCGACCGCTACGGTGACGAAGCCTTCGAGCGGCTCCGGACGACCTATTCGGCCTACGCCGGACGCGACATCAGGATGGACCCGAAGGTGTATGAGTCCGGGCTCCGTACGGGTGACCGCAACCGGGCCATCGCCTACCTGCTGAAGAGCCAGGGCGTGATCGAACACGACACCGAGGCCGCCCTCGACCTGTACTTCCGGCAGAACGCACTCAGCGTCACTTGCCGTGACCTGGGGATCATGGCGGCCACCTTGGCCAACCGCGGGGTCAACCCGATCACGCGCGAGGAGGTCCTGACGCCCCGGATAGCCGAGCACGTGCTCAGCGTGATGACGACCTGCGGCATGTACAACGATGCCGGCGACTGGGTGGCGGGCATCGGGCTGCCGGCCAAGAGCGGGGTCAGCGGCGGCATCCTGGCGGTGCTGCCCGGCCAGCTGGGGCTCGCCGTCTTTTCGCCGCGGCTCGACCAGCACGGCAACAGTGTCCGCGGCACCGAGGCGTGCCGACAACTCTCGGCGGAGCTGGGACTGCACTTCATCCATGCCGCCCGCAGCGCCCGGTCCACGATCCGCGCCGACTACGACCTGGCTGGGAAACCGTCGCCGCGGGTTCGCCCGGCGCCGGAGCTGGCCGTGTTGGCCGAGCACGGGCACACGGTGCGGTTCCTCGAGGTCCACGGCGACATGCTCTTTCCCGAAGCGGAGACAGTCATCCGGATGTCCGCCGACTTGGCCGCGACGCATGAGGTCCTGGTGATCGACATCAGCCGGCTGGACGAGCTCGGCAGCCGCACCAAGACCATGTTCCTGCGGCTGCAGGAAACGTCGGATCCCTGCCTGCTGATCTTCGTGGACCCGTCCCGGTTGCTGTCCGCGGAAGAGGCCGGCACGGGCGACCGGCCGACGGCGTTCCCGTCCCTGGACGCTGCCGCCCAGTGGTGCGAAAACCGCCTCATCGACCGGTACGGAGGACAGCCGGCGGCCGGCGGGCGGCTGCAGTTGCAGGATCACCCCGTGGTCGGCTCCCTGCCCGCCGGCGAGCGCGAGACGCTCGCGGCCTATCTGGAGCGGCGGACGTACGACGACGGCGCGGCCATCGTTGGCGAGCCAGGCGCGGGCCTGGTCCTGGTCATGGAGGGGCAGGCACGCACGGCCGCCACCGATCCCGGGGACAATCACGCCGCCCGGTATTTCTCCGCCGGAACCAGCTTCGGGGGCCTCGGCGGAACTCCGCCCCGGACCCACGTCCAGGCCGAGGGGAAGGTCATCGTGGAGGTACTCACGCCGGAGGGTTATGCGCGCCTGCGGCAAGATTCCCCGGGCACGGCCCTGCTCTTGGCCGAACGGCTGCTGGAAACCGCGGCGGAGCAACACGACCTCGCCGTGGCGGCCGCCCAAGGCTGACCGGCGGCACGGCCGACAGAGGCTGACCGGCGGCAGGGCCGACAGAGGCTGACCGGCCGCGGGCAGGACTGACCGGCGGCGCGGCGCGCACGAACTGACGGGCGGCGCGGCGCGCAAGGCTGACCGGCGGCGCGGCGCCCAGGGCTGGGCGGCGGCGCGGCGCGCAAGGCTGACCGGCGCGGCGCGCGGCGCGCTCGTTAGCTGACTCGGCGGCGATCCCGCCGTCGTCCGCCCCTTTACTAGCGCCCGGCTGGCCGCAACAATGGCGGCATCCCTGACGACAGGATGCCACCGTGCCGCTCACCGTCCACTTCCCCGTCAACACCCTGGCGCTCAAGCGCGGCGGCCTGGTCAAGGCAGTGCGCACCCGGGCCAACACGCTGGCCCGGAACGGGGCGGCCGAACAGATCTGGATCGAGGTGTTGGGCCTGCAGCACCGGCTCGCCAGCGATGTGGCCGGCCTCAAGGCGGACGGCCATCTGCATCCGGAGGTCGGGGTCCGCAGCGTCCTGTACGGGCTGGATCCGAGCCCCGGGACGGAAACCCGCCAACCGGCGCAGCCTCCGCCCGAGGATGACTACGACATCGTGCCGGTGGGCAACTCCGGGCTGGCCTTCGGGTACTTCCGCGACGGGATCCAGGACTCCTACGTGCGGTTCCACCCCGAAGGCACGGTGGCCGCCGTCGAACAGCTTGCCCCCAACCGCGCGCGGCTTCGCCGGGAGGAGATGGACGAACAGGGCCGCCTGGTGCTGGTCCAGCATTTCCAGGAGTCGTCCAAGACGCCCACCGCCCAGCGCCTGATCGGCCGCGACGGCCGCTGCTTCCTGACCATCACGCACCATCCCGGCTCGCCCAAATGGGGGCGCAGCTACCTGTTCGACCGCGTGGCCCGCGACGACGGCGATGCCCTCACCTTTGCGGACCCGGGCGAGCTCTACCGGCACGCCTTCGAACAACTGCTCGCCGGTGAAGACGCGCCGGTACTGACCTCTGAATTCCGCGAGAACCTGAATAACCTGCCCGGCCGGAACCTGGACGATGTGGTCGGCAGCGTCAGGCATCCGAACCTGCGGCGCATCGCCGCCGTGCACAGCAACCACCTGGAGCCCCCGTACGTGGCGGGATCCGGTGTCAGCCGCAACTGGCGCCGGCTGTTGGACAACCTGGACGCCTGGGACGGCGTGGTGCTGCACACCGATGCTCAGCGCGAAGACATCGCCGCCGAATTCGGCCACGCCGACCGGCTTCACACCATCGGCCAACTGGCGCCGCCAGAGCAACCGGAGCCGCCAGGGCAGCCGGAGCCGGCGGGACAGCCCGGGCAGCCGGAGCCGGGCCACGCCACCGATCCGAACCGGCTGGTGATGGTGGCCCGGCTGCACCCGAAGAAACGGGTGGACGAGGCGATTCGGGTGTTCGCCCTGGTGCACGACTCCAACCCCCGGGCCCGGATGGAGGTCTTCGGCTTCGGTTACGGCGACGAGGAGGAAGGAGCGGTCAAGGCGCTCATCGACGAACTGGGCGTCGGCGCCGCGGTCAGCTTCCCGACTTTCACCAACAGCCCGGCGGACATCTACGCCACCGCGTGCGCCACGGTGCTGACGTCGGCGTCCGAGGGCTTCCCGCTGATCCTGCTGGAGAGCATGTCCTTCGGCGTGCCGGTCGCCGCCTACGACGCAAACTACGGCCCGCGCGACGTGATCCGGCACGGCGAGAACGGCTTCCTGGTGCCCTTCGGCGACCGGCAGGCGCTGGCCGACGGCCTCCTGGCGCTGATGCGCGATCCGGAACTGCGCTCCCGGTTCGCCCAATCCAGCCGCGAAACCCTCCAACGCTTCGACGAACCCGGCTATGTCTCCGCCTGGACCAAGGTCCTCGCCGGCGGCTGAGCCGTCCCGCGGCGCTTGGCCCCGGCTCCGCGCCACGGACGCTGGGCGCGGGCCACGCGCCCGGCTCACGATCATGTGGCGCCGGCCGCCTCCGCCCGCAACTATTCGCCTTTCTTGCCGCAACTGCTGCGCACCACCCCGCTGCGGTGAGACAATGGCCACATTGTGCAAGGGTTGTTTCATATCGGCGTCCCGCCACGCACACCGTCCGGTCCCGCCCAGCCGGGACACCTAAGTACTTCTGGAGGCGAACTTGCCAGGTTTGAATCTCACCCGTGACGAAGCGCGCGCCCGCGCCGAACTGCTCCGCGTGGAGTCGTACGACGTCACGCTGGACCTCACCCGCGGCGACAAGGTCTTCGGCTCGCGCACAGTGGTCACCTTCACCGCCACGCCGGGCGGCTCCACGTTCATCGACGCCGTCACGGACACCGTCCGCTCGGTCACGCTCAACGGCAAGGCGCTGGATCCGGCCGAGGTCTCCGACGGCGTGCGCATCCAGCTGCCGGACCTCGCGGAGCACAACGTGCTGGAGATCGACGCCGACGCGCTCTACATGAACACCGGCGAGGGCCTGCACCGGTTCGTGGACCCGGTGGACAACGAGGTCTACCTCTACAGCCAGTTCGAGGTCCCGGATTCACGCCGCATGTTCGCCGTCTTCGAGCAGCCGGACCTGAAAGCGGCCTTCCGCTTTACCGTCACCGCGCCGTCACACTGGGACGTCATCTCCAACTCCCCCACCCCGGCCCCCCGGAACATTGGTTCCACGGACGACGGCGGTGCGGCCGCCACCTGGGCGTTCGAGCCCACCCCGCGGATCTCCTCCTACATCACCGCGCTGATCGCCGGCCCGTACCAGTCCGTGCGCAGCGAGCTGACCAGCTCCGACGGCCGCACCATCCCGCTGGGCGTGTTCGCGCGCAAGTCGCTGATGCAGTACATGGACGCGGAGAACATCTTCACCCTCACCCGGCAGGGCTTCGAGTTCTACGAAAAACAGTTCGGCACCCCGTACCCCTTCGCCAAGTACGACCAGCTGTTTGTGCCGGAGTTCAACGCCGGCGCCATGGAGAACGTCGGCGCGGTCACCTTCCTGGAAAACTACGTGTTCCGCTCCCGCCCCACCAATGCCATGGTGGAGCGCCGCGCCATCACCGTGCTGCACGAACTGGCGCACATGTGGTTCGGCGACCTGGTGACCATGCGCTGGTGGAACGACCTGTGGCTGAACGAGTCCTTCGCCGAATTCATGTCCACGCTGGCGGCCGCCGAGGCCACCGAATACAAGGGCGCCTGGACCACGTTCGCGTCGATGGAGAAGTCCTGGGCCTACCGGCAGGACCAGCTGCCCTCCACCCACCCGATCACCGCGGAGATCAAGGACCTGGAGGACGTGCAGGTCAACTTCGACGGCATCACCTACGCCAAGGGCGCCTCCGTGCTGCGCCAGCTGGTGGCCTGGGTGGGCCAGGAGGAGTTCATGGCCGGCGTCCGCGAGTACTTCGGCAAGCACGCCTGGGCCAACACCGAGCTGGCCGACCTGCTGGGCGAACTGGAAACCTCCAGCGGCCGCGACCTGAAGGACTGGTCCGCCAAGTGGCTGGAGACCGCCGGCGTGAACACCCTGCGTGCGGAGATTTCCACCGACGACGGCGGCGCCATCACCTCGTTCGCTATCCTCCAGACCGCGCCGGAAGGCTACCCGACCATCCGCCCGCACCGGCTCGCCGTCGGCTTTTACAACATGGACGACGCCGGCAAGCTGGTGCGCACGCACCGCGAGGAACTCGATGTTGACGGCGAGCGCACCGAGGTGCCGCAGCTGGCCGGGCTGGCCCGGCCCGCGCTGGTGTTGCTCAACGACGACGACCTGGCCTACGCCAAGATCCGGCTGGACGAGGTGTCCCTGGCCACCTCCAAGAGCCACCTGAAGGACTTCACCGCGTCGCTGCCGCGCACCCTGGTGCTCGGCTCGGCCTGGGATGCCACCCGCGACGGCGAGACCCCGGCGCGCGAATACGTGGAGCTGGTGCTGAACAACATCGCCTACGAGACGGACTCCTCGGTCGTGCTGGTGCTGCTGCGCCAGCTGGCCACCACGCTGACCTTCTACGTGAACCCGGACGACCGCAAGCGGCTGACCATCGCTGCCGCCGACCGGCTCTGGGAACTGGCCGGAGAGGCAGCCGCGGGTTCCGATTCGCAGCTGCAGTTCGCCAAGGCCTTCGCCGTGCACGCCCAGACCGGCGGGCAGCTGGACACCGTGGCCGCGCTGCTCTCCGGCGAGCGCACGCTGGAGGGGCTGACCGTCGACGCCGACCTGCGGTGGGAACTGCTCACCTCGCTGGTGGCCGGCGGCCGCTTCGGCCAGGCCGAGATCGACGCCGAACTCGAGCGGGACCAGACCGCCACCGGCCAGCGCGCCGCGGCACTGGCGCAAGCCGCCATCCCCACCGCCGAGGCAAAAGCGGCAGCCTGGGAATCCGTCGTCGTCAAGGGCGAACTGCCCAACGCCACCCAGCAGTCGGTCATCGCCGGCTTCACCCGCGTGCATGACACCACGCTGCTGGAGCCCTACGCCGCGAAGTACTTCGACGCCATCGAAGACATCTGGACCACCCGCACGCACGAACTCTCGCAGCAGATCGTCGTCGGCCTGTACCCGTCGCAGCTGTCCACTCGGGCCACCGTGGACGCCACGGACGCCTGGTTGGAGTCCCTCGCAGACCGCTCTCCCGCCCTGCGCCGCCTGGTGCTGGAAAACAAGGACGGCATCGTCCGCGCCCTCAAGGCCCAGGCCGCCGACCGGTAGCCCGAAGAGCGTCGTCCCACACCGACCTGCTGCCCGCCGAAACACTCGTTTCGGCGGGCAGCCCCGTTGAGGCGTTCTCCCCCCGTTCACCACCGCGACATCTGCCTCCCCTACGGTTCATGAGCATTCCCGCGAGGTGCTGCGCCTGCACTCCCGCGGATCTACAATTCCACAACGGGTGATGGCGCAAGGGAGTCCTGATGGCAGTTGCCGGGCAGTTGGCTGTCATGCTCGCTGTCTTCTACCTTCCCGGCTTCCTGGCCCTCCGGGCGCTGCGCCAGCCCGCCGTCCGTTCCCTCGTGTTGGCCCCGGCGTCCGGTACGGCGCTGGCGGCGGTCGGCACCATGGTGTGCCTGGCGACCGGGGTGCGCTGGAACCTGCTCTCGGCCGCCCTGCTGGCGGCGCTTGGCATCGGCGGGTGCTGGCTCCTCGGGCGGGCCATCGTTCCTCCGCCGGCGGCGCGGCTCGACGTGCCGCGGGCGACCGCCTGGCTGCTGGCGGTCTCGCTCGCCCTCGCGGCGCTGATCCTGGGCTCGGTGATGCTGGGGGCCATGGGCTCCATCCACCGCGTCTCGCAGGCCTGGGATCCGACCTACCACGTCAACGTCCTGCAGTGGATCAAGGACAACGGCCAGGCCAGCCCCTGGAGCATCTGGCCGATCTTCGGCGGGGCGCCGCCGTCGTTCTATCCCGCCGGCTGGCATGCGATGGTGTCGCTGGTCCCGGGCGACGTGGTGACGGCGGGAAACCTGGCCTGCGTGGTGATCGGCTGCCTGATGTGGCCGGCCTCCCTGGCCCTGCTGGCCCGGGCGCTGTTCCCCGCCCGGCCGCTCGTGTGGGTCCTCGCGCCGGTGATAGCTTCCTCCATGCTGGCCTTCCCGGTTGTCCAGATGTTCCGTGCCGGGCAGTGGCCCAACGGCCTCGCGGCCGCGCTGCTGCCGGCCATCCTTGCGCTCGGCATCGAACTGCAGTACCGGCTGCCCGCGGAGGCGAAGGCGCAGGCCGTTGCCGCTGGCGCCCGGAGCACAACCGCTGTCCGTCCCGTTTCTCCGGGCACGGCCGACCCTGGCGCCGAAACCGCCGTCCGTACTGCCGCTCCGGCCGCGGCCGGCGCCGGCGATGGTCCCCCGCCCCGCAGCGGGCAGGGAAGAACGACGGCGGACCTCAGCGCACTGGCGATGGTCGTCGTGGGCGCGACTTGGATCCATCCTTCCGCCTTCGGCAGCCTGCTGGTGCTCGGCGGGATCTACCTGGCGCGCTTCGTCGTACTCCGCCTGGCCCGGCTCTGGCGAAGCCGCCGCGGGCTTTTCTACACGGCGGTCGGCCTGCTGGCAGCCGCCGCGGCTGCCGGCGCGTTCGTCCTGGCCACCTCAAACCTCGTGGCCTCCGTCGTCTCCTATCCACGCGGGTCCACTGCGGGCTGGGCTGACGCCCTCGCGTGGCTCTTCTTCGACCTGCCGCGCCAACCGGACAGCGCCGACGCCACTCCGGAGAGCTACGCCGTCGTCGTCGGGCTCCTCATGGCGGCCGGAACCGTGCTGGCCTGCTTCATCCACCGCGCCCGACCCGCAGTTGCGGGCATGGCGGCCGCCATCGTGCTGTTCATCCTCGCGGCCGGCCCGGAAGACCGCCCCTTCCGCTGGCTCAGCGGCTTCTGGTACACGGACCCGCCGCGGATCGCCCCGCTGGTCCACACTTTGGGGGTAGTCTTCGCTGCCCTGGCGTTGGAGCGGCTGTGCACCCTGCTGGCCGGGCTTTTCCGGACCCTCAATCCGACCGGCTCGCGCCGTTCGGTGGCCGCGGCGCTGGCGTTTGCCGTGTTGGCCGCCGTCTTCGTCGCCTCCGGCGGATTCCGGCACGACGTCCGGGTTGAGGCGGCCTCGGTCCGCTACGGTGTCACCGAACACCGCGACGGGCGCGCGCTGATGGGCGACGAGCAGGAGTTCATCCGCTCCCTGGATCCGCTGCTGCCCGACGACGCCATCGTCATCGGCGATCCCTTCAACGGCCTGCCCTACATCTACTCCCTCACCGGCCACCGGACCGTCTATTTCCAGAACGTCAGCAGCGCCGGCAGCGCGGACAAGGACTACCTGCGGCACCATTTCCGCGACATCATGTCCGATCCGCGGGTCTGCGACGCGCTGCAAAGCACCGGTGCCACCCACCTGTACGACGACCAGCCGACCCGCGGCTACCAGCACAGCGAAAAACACCAATGGCCGGGTTTCCACGGCATTGACTTCTCCCGCGGCTTCCGCCTGATCGCCTCCCACGGCACGGCGGCGCTCTACGAAATCACCGCCTGCCGCTGAGGGGTGCGGGCCTGACAGAAGCGGGCCCCGCGTGAGAACGGGGCCGGTAGAGGCGGGACGCAGGAGGACGGGGTTTAATGGCGGCATGAACCTTTCCGAGCACCAGTACGCAGTTTCCCTCCATTGGACCGGCAACCGCGGCGAGGGCACCGCCAGCTACCGCGGCTACGGACGGGACCACGTGGTGCGCGCGGCAGGGCTGCCGGAGCTCGCCGGGACCGCCGACCCCACCTTCCACGGCGACAAGGACCGCTGGAACCCGGAACAGTTGCTGCTCACGGCCCTGTCCCAGTGCCACATGCTCTCCTACCTGCACGTGGCGGTGAAGAACGGGATCGTGGTGACGGCCTATGACGACGACGCCGAGGGCACCTTGCGCCTGAACCGTGACGGCAGCGGCGAATTCACGTCCGTAACGCTGCGGCCCCGGGTGGCCATCGCAGATCCGGGCCAGGCCGACCTCGCCCAGCGACTCCATACGGATGCCAACAAGGTCTGCTTCATTGCGCGCAGCGTGAACTTCCCGGTCCACCACGAACCCCGGGTCGTCGCGGGCTGAGACAATGGTTCCCGACAGCATCAGCGAACAGAGACCATCGATGAGCGAAATACCCCAGACCCCCGAACAGCCCGCCGCGCGCCCCGGTATGGGGCAGCCAGCCGGAGGCGCGGCCCTTCCGTCCCGTTTCGGCCAGCCGCTGGCCACGCTGACCCCGGCGCCGGCCGCCGCGAACGCGTTCAAGCAGCCCGCGTACACGGACAACTTCTACGACGCCGTCGGCGGGCACGAGACGTTCGTGAAACTCGTGGACGTCTTCTACGACGGGATCGCGGAGGACGACGTGCTCCGTCAGATGTACCCGGAGGAGGACCTCGGCCCGGCCAAGGTCCGGATGCGGATGTTCCTGGAACAGTACTGGGGCGGCCCCGGAACCTACAGTGAACAGCGTGGCCACCCGCGGCTGCGGATGCGGCACCAGCCGTTCAAGGTGGACTTCGACGCCCGCGACCGTTGGCTCAAGCATATGCGCCGCGCCGTTGATGCCCTGGAACTGCCGCCGCTGCACGAACAGACGCTCTGGGACTACTTCGAGCGCGCCGCCCACTCCATGGTCAACAGCGCCTGACCGGCTCCGGCGACGCAGCCGGCTCCGTCACAGCGAGGCGCCGCTGCGCACCAGCACGTGGCCGCGGCCGGTGCTGAGCCGCAGCCAGCGGCCGTTCCGGTACACCGCTGCCGGGTTCCCGTCCAGGAAGCCCAGCGTGAGGGCGGCAAACGCCGCCCCGGCCGGGAGCTCCACCGATTCCGGCAGCCCGCCGGCCGCCGGCAGCGGCCGGCTCCAGACGGTGCTGCGCGCGTTGTTGACGATGAGCTGGCCGGGGTTGTCCGGCAGGGCCTCGGATATCTCCCGGATGCCCTCCCGGGCAGCCTCCTCCAACACCTCGGGCTGCAGGCTGCCGATGTGTTCCCACCCGGACCGCGGCGGCAGCACACCCGTCCAGGATTCCGTCACGGTCGTGGGCGGAAGGGCCAGGCCGGTTTCCTCGTTCCCCATCCTGGCCAGCCGGTCTCCGACCGAGGCCAGCGTGACGGTCTCCTCGACGGCGGCCGGAGCCGACAGCGGCATGACCCGCAGCCCGAGGATCGTCGGCGTCGCCTCGCCCAGAATCCGCGGGCGCATCATGCAAACGTAGGCCGCCAGCACACTGCCGAAGGCCTGCAGGTGGATGGCGCCGTCGCCGGCGGCACGGGACCGGCTGACGAACGTCTTCAAGTCCGCCGCGACCTGGACATCGGCCAACTGCAGGACGGGCGTTCCGGTGGACATCACTGTGCGGCCTCCTCGTTCGTGCCGGCAGCATGTGCACTGTTGCGGAACGGAACCGGCGGCCCGACCCACAGCTGCAAGGCGGCGCGGTACGCGTCCGGCAGCGGCACCGGCCGTCCCGTTGCCGCAGAAACCAGCACCATGGTCGACGCGCCCAGCGCATGCACGGTGCCGGTCTCCCCTGCGTCGGCATCAAGGACGGCGTAGCCCAGGTCGAAGCTCGAAGTGCCGAGCCTCGTCACCCACACGCCGACGTTCACCGGTTCGGTCCGGTAGTCCAGCGGTACGCGGTACTCGATTTCCTGCCGTCCCACCAGCGTCTGGTTTCCGGCGCCGCCCAGTTCACGCAGCCTCGCCCCCTGGCTGTGGCCGGCGGTGGCCGGCAGCTCCGGCCGCAGCTGGTGCAGCAGCACCCGGGCCGTTTCCAGATAGCCCAGATAGGTCACATTGTTCACGTGTCCATAGGAATCAATGTCGCTGAACCTCAGCTGGATCGAGAACCTCGGGGCATTGTGCGGAACGGAAGACATGATGCCATCCTCTCAAAGCGCGGGAGCCGCAACTAACCTGCATGCTGACTGACTGGAGTGCTCCCGCGTGAGGGGCGCCGCGGAGTTGAGCGGTTGAGCGGTGCCAACTACTGTCGGAGGTGTTCGTACCCGCGGGTAATCGGCAAGGAGACTACATGACCGCCATCGAGGAACACGTCGATCCGACGGCGGTGTTGCTGGAGCTGTTGGACCTCTCCGATGCCGACGGCGCCAATACGGACGAGGAGATTTTCGTCGGCGTTTCCGAAAAGCAGCCGCGCGGCCGGGTCTTCGGCGGCCAGGTGCTCGCCCAGTCCGTCATCGCGGCCCTGCGGACCGTGGAACCGGACCGGCCCATCCACTCCATGCACGGGTACTTCCTGCGCGCCGGCGACGCGGACCTGCCGATTACCTTCGGCGTCGAACGGCTGCGCGACGGCCGTTCCTTCTCCGCCCGCCGCACCCATGCCTATCAGAACGGCGTGCCGATCCTGTCCATGATCGCCTCGTTCCAGACCCCGGCCGAGGGGCTCGAGCACCAGGAAGGCTTCCCCGACGGAATCCCGGACCCGGAAACCTTGCCGAGCACCGCGGATCTGCTCGGCAAGGTGGACCACCCGGTGGCCCGGCACATGGCCTACCACCGCCCTTTCGACGTCCGCCATGTCCAGGACGCGCTCTACGTCCAGGCCAAGGGCGAACGCCAGGCGGTCAACGCCGTCTGGATGAAGACCAAAGGGCCGCTGCCCGACGACCAGGGCCTGCACCGGGCCGCGCTGGCCTTCGGCAGCGACTACACGCTCCTGGAACCCATCCTGCGCCAGCACGGCGTCAGCTGGGTTACTCCGGGCATGAGCGTCGCCAGCCTGGACCACGCCATGTGGTGGCACCGCCCGGTACGGGTCGACGACTGGCTGCTCTACGTGCAGTCCTCCCCCAGTGCCTCCGGTGCCCGCGGCCTGGCGGTCGGCAAGATCTTCAACCGGGCCAGCGAACTCGTCGCTACCGTCGCCCAGGAGGGCATGATCCGCATTCCGTAGGCCGGAGTGGCTGGCCTCCCCTGCGCCACATAGCTGACCAAATGGAACGGCCGGGCTCCCTGCGGGGCCCGGCCGTTCCATTCATCTGTGCTAGTCGCGGGTCAGGCGGCGGTGCGTGACCCGGTGCGGCTTGGCCGCGTCCGGGCCGAGCCGCTCGACCTTGTTCTGCTCATAGGAGTCGAAGTTGCCCTCGAACCAGTACCAGTTCGCCGGCTCTTCCTCGGTGCCTTCGTAGGCCAGGATGTGCGTGGCCACCCGGTCCAGGAACCAGCGGTCGTGCGAGACCACCACGGCACAGCCGGGGAATTCCAGCAGCGCGTTTTCCAGGCTGGAGAGCGTTTCGACGTCCAGGTCGTTGGTCGGTTCGTCGAGCAGCAGCAGGTTGCCGCCCTGTTTCAAAGTCAGCGCGAGGTTCAGCCGGTTGCGCTCACCGCCGGACAGCACGCCGGCCTTCTTCTGCTGGTCCGGACCCTTGAAGCCGAACGCGGAGACGTAGGCACGGGACGGCATTTCGACCTGGCCGACCTGGATGTGGTCGAGCCCGTCGGAGACGACCTCCCACAGGGTCTTGTTCGGATCGATGCCGCCGCGGGACTGGTCCACGTAGGAGATCTTCACGGAATCGCCGATCTTCAGCTCCCCGCCGTCCAGTGGTTCGAGTCCGACGATGGTCTTGAACAGGGTCGTCTTGCCGACGCCGTTGGGACCGATCACGCCAACGATGCCGTTGCGCGGCAGCGAGAAGGACAGGTCCTTGATGAGCTCGCGGTCGCCGAAGCCCTTGAACAGGTCCTTGGCCTCGATGACCAGCTGGCCGAGCCGCGGTCCCGGCGGAATCTGGATTTCTTCGAAGTCCAGCTTCCGGGTGCGCTCCGCTTCGGCAGCCATTTCCTCGTAGCGGGCCAGACGGGCCTTGGACTTGGTCTGCCGGCCCTTGGCGTTGGAGCGGACCCAGTCCAGTTCCTCGGTCAAGCGCTTGGCCTGCTTGGCGTCCTTCTTGCCCTGGACCTCGAGCCGGGCGCGCTTCTTCTCCAGGTAGGTGGAGTAGTTGCCCTCGTACGGGTAGAGGTGGCCGCGATCCACTTCGGCGATCCATTCGGCCACATGGTCGAGGAAGTACCGGTCGTGGGTCACGGCGAGGACGGCACCCGGGTAGGACTTCAGGTGCTGCTCGAGCCACAGCACGCTTTCGGCGTCGAGGTGGTTGGTGGGCTCGTCGAGCAGCAGCAGGTCGGGCTTCTGCAGGAGCAGCTTGCACAGTGCCACGCGGCGCCGCTCGCCACCCGAGAGCACGGTCACGTCGGCGTCGCCCGGCGGGCAGCGCAGCGCGTCCATGGCCTGCTCCAGCTGGGAGTCGATGTCCCAGGCGTCCGCGGCGTCGATGGCCTCCTGCAGCTTGCCCATTTCCTCGAGCAGCGCGTCGTAGTCGGCATCCGGGCTGGCCATCTCTTCGGAGATTTCGTTGAAGCGCTGGATCTTGCCGTAGATTTCGCCGACGCCTTCCTGGACGTTGCCCAGGACCGTCTTTTCCTCGTTCAGCGGCGGCTCCTGCAGCAGGATGCCGACGGTGTAGCCGGGGCTGAGCCTGGCTTCGCCGTTGGAGGGGGTGTCCAGGCCGGCCATGATTTTCAGGATCGTGGACTTGCCCGCACCGTTGGGGCCGACGACGCCGATCTTGGCGCCGGGGAAGAACGACATGCTTACGTCGTCCAGAATGACTTTGTCGCCAACGGCCTTGCGGGCCTTGGACATCGTATAAATGAATTCCGCCATGCCCTCAAGGCTAGTCGCTGCGCGGCACGATCACATACTCAGACACCGGGCGCTCCCGCCGGCGGGTGGCACCGCTGCCGCCCGCCGGCGGACGTCAGCCGGCCATGGGCAGGTCCGGCTCTTTCTCCTGCTCGCCGTCCAACGCCCTCGCACCGCTGGCAGCCATCATGGATGGCTCCACCGCGTCAGCAGGGTCGCCGGCTCCGAGATCGGCACCAGATGCAGCCAAGGCCATCGACCGGTAGTCGGCTCCGGTCCGCCGCTGCTGCCCGTCCTGGCCTGCCGGGCCACCCGCCGAAAGGGATGAAACGGAACCGTTCTTGGTGAATTCCGCGGTGCCCCGGCGGAGGTCGTGCCCGATAGAATCGGCATCGATCTCCGGGGACGTGCCGCGGCGCCCGTCCTGCAACTCCCACTGGCGCAGTTTCAGCCTGCCCGTCACCACCACTGGGTCGCCCTTGGACAGGCTCCTCCACAAATTTTCCGCTAGTCCCCGAAAGGCCTGGACCGTGTACCAGTTGGTCACGCCCTTGACCCATTCACCGGTGTCACGGTTCAACCAGTCCCCGGACGACGCCAGCCTGAACTCGGCCACCGAATCCCCCTTTTTGGTCTGCTTCTGCTGCACCTCCGTGCCGAGTATGCCGCGAACCGTAATGTAGTCGCTCATCTCCTGCCTCCGATCTCGTCCAAGCCGGCCGTGCCGCCGGCACGTCCCAATCTTCCGCGGCGGGGCGAGGGTCTAAAGCAACGCCCTAGCCGCTGTGGACGGAGTACGGCCTACAGGCGCCGGTGTAGGGGCACACGCCCCCGCTTCCGTGACCCGATGGTCCACGAGCTTGAGCCGATGCGCTCAGGGTTGCGTGAAGTTCGTTTGCAGGAGCGCCAGGCGGTGACCGAAACCTGCCCGCGGCGTCCAGTGCAGCAGTTCTCCCTTTCCCGGTCACGGTGATGTCAAACGGGACGTTCATTTTTCCCGCCTTAACAGGTATCGTCACGTGAGAACCAGGGCAACAGGACGCGCGCGAATCAAGCCCGGGCCGACATAAGAATGGGTCGTCGAAAATGCAAGCAGGAAGTGTCCTCTGGTGAAAGATGCAGCTGAGTTCAAGTTTGAGAAAGCGATGCTCACCGATCAGGGCATATTGACCCTCTCCGGCAGTGTTTCCGCAACAGACGAGGGTCCCTCGACATACTCCTACGTGTTCTCGGAGCGCAGCGGCGGCCGGAAGAAAGAATTCGCGGCCGAGGTGATTGACGGCCCCGGACAAGAAGAATCACGGACCGCTCAATGCTGCATCAACCTGCATGATATCGGCTTCGATGAACAGGACGTAGTCGACATTTATTTTGTTGCACGAACAGGCGCTCAGGAGAAGAAGACCAGAGTGAAGTGGCTTCCCACAGCGCGTCCTTGGCTCCCCTATGCCACCGTGTACGGCAATTTCAGTGTGAAGAAGACAACATCGTGAAAACGCTGGAGGATGCTGTGTCGCTGCCGGCATCACGGTACTTCATGGTTCTTTGGGCTCTGCCGACAGAGTTTGGCGGCATGACGACCATGAGTCTTCACCGCGCACGTGCGATGCATGACTACGCCGGAGTCGATGCCAGTGTCTTAACTTTCGAGCCCAAGGCGAGCTACGCCGGAACCGTATCCGTCCTGCAAGAGCGGGAAAAGATTTCTCCAGCGACAAGGGTGCTCAATATCTACCAGTACTACCGGGCAGCCGCCCTCGGTGGAAGAATTCCCCTCACCGATGTGCAGGATCCTCCTTCAGATTTTGGACCGTTTGCCTACTCCCTTTCCGTCACCGATCCTTCGGGCCGGACTTTCATGACGGAAGCAAAGCGTCCCGATGGCCAGACATTCGCCTGGCGGAAGTTCTACCGGGAAGATGGAAGTGAGTTCTTACGCGACGAAAAGCCGCTCGACGGGCAGGGCGAGTCCGCAGGAAGATACCTCACCTTGTTCGACCGCCACGGAGAACCGATCGAAAGATGGCGCTCGGCCGGCGACTTTTACCGCTCGTGGATGCGGGAACTCACAAGCGGAGAGCATTCGACGTTCGTTGTCGACAGTGCCTTCACAAGCACTATCGTCGCGCCTCTCGAAGAAGACAACATTGTCAAGCTGATTGTGATGCACAATAGCCATGTCAAGGCAGGGCAAGATCCCTTCCAAGGTAAACTTGGGACCGGACGCCGAACAATCGTCGACGAGACGGGAAGTTGGGACGGCATCGTCTTCCTGACCCACAGGAATCAACGCGATTTCGAAGACAGGTTTGGCCGGTCCAACAACTTGTTCACGATCTCCAACCCCAGCGGCAGAGCGGAACATCTTCCGCCGTTTAGGAATCGCTTGCCGAAGCGGGGGGTCATGGTTTGTCGGCTCGAACCACAGAAAAACGTTGCCGAAGCCCTGAACATCATGGCCGTCGTGCACCAGAGTCTGCCCGATTGCACGCTGGATATTTACGGCACCGGCTCTTTGAGGGCCGGTCTTCAGGCGCAGACCGTCGCTCTTGGCCTTCAGGAGGTGGTGAAGTTCCACGGCCACTCCACAGCCGCTGCCCGGGAATTCGAGCAGGCAAGATTCTCTTTGCTGACCAGCAGAAACGAAGGGCAGGGGCTCGTGCTGTTGGAAAGCATGGGCCGCGGATGCCCGCCCGTCTCATATGACATTCGGTATGGCCCCAGTGACGTCATCGATGACACGGAGACCGGGTACTTGATTCAGCCTGGCAACGTGGAAGCGGCTGCCCAACGGATTATCCAACTTTGTGCCGATGATGACCTTGCGAAGCGAATGGGTGAGCTCGCTTGGGAGCGTAGTGAGAGGTTCTCCGACGGTGCCATACTCCGCCGATGGGCTGACGTGCTAGCCCGGGTTTGGGCACAGAAACAGGACAGAATCGTCCTCCGCGACCTGGACCTCACCCTGAAGGAAGTCTGCTACAACGCAACAGGTGATGTAGATCTTGCGGCTCAGGTGACCTGGCGCCAGCTGAGCGGTCCCCCGGCTGAAGACGCACTCGCAGCCAACATCGTCATCAGCCGCAGGTCCGCCGGCGCTCCCGCGTTCTTTCCGGCCCCAATCGCGCGACGCGAAGAGGGGAAACTGGAAGTCGTTTGCACTATCACTGCTGCGATGTTGCGGGCGGGGGTACCGGATGCGAACAACGAGCTCGACATCAGCTTGCAGGTCTACGGAAAAAATATCCTTCACACGTTTCGGGTGGGCTTCCCGGGCCACACCCACTGGCTGCCCTACGCGACAATCCACGGTTCGTTGAGCCTCAAGCACGTCTAACGCAGTCTGGACCGGTGACTGGATTTCGCACCCCTGGCGGCGAACCCGCAAGCAGTACGGCGCGCTGCTGCACAAGATCGGCAATCTAGGACCCAGAATTGGCCACGCCAGGATGCGGACGCCTAAACCGCCGAAGCGCAGCCCGGATTCCGCCCAAAATGGCCCGATAAGAGGATCTGCCGGCGCGTCGACTGTTAACCTTCACGCTGAGATTATGGTGGACGGTCTCATAGGGAGTGATCGACTTGCCGTAGGCATGCATTGCGGCCATACGAAGATCCGGTGCCACCCCTAGCCGCCCTTTGATCTGCCTGCCCGCGGTAGAAGCAACCAGGAACATGTCCCAGATCCCCTCCGGCAACGCTTTCAGGATAGCCGCATCAAGCTCCAACTCAAACTTTTCCCGCGGTGGCGCAACTTGAGACATTCCGGCGTCTACGGCCAACCTCCCGCCTGCCGACTCGAAGGACAGATGGCGCTGTTTATCGCGCGGGACCAACTCCACATGGACCCCGTCCAAACGGCGGAACGCGGACTCCAGACTCACTTCGCCGGTTAGAACCATGTTCTGGCGGCGCGCCCGTACCTGTTCCGCCGCCGCCTGCACTTTTGGGGTCGATGCCACTGTAGCGAGACTGGCCAAGGCCGAGACCCGCTGCTCCCGGATTAACGCCAGGCGCTCTCGCGCCGGCGACTTGAGAGCCATCTCAGAGCCAGGAGGGAAGAATCGTAAAATGATACCCCTATGCGCCTGGACCCAGTCCTGCTGCCTTTTTGACCGCGCCTCCGCATAGCTGGGACCATACTTATTCAGCCCGACCCGGCGGAAAAGCTCCAGGCAAAGCTCCATCTCAATAACCCGGTCGTGCAATCTGCCTTGAATTGCCTCCATCGCGGCGATGAGCGAGTCAGCATACTTATACGGATCCACCGGCTGCATGGTTCTATTCGCAGCATCGTCTCTCAACTCGACAAAATAGTAATCATAATCGGCAACGATTGAGATACGGCGTGCGACCGCAAACATCTTGAATAAGAAGACGGTGTCTTCGGCCGGAACGTTCCCCTCAGGGAACCGTAAACAGTTTTCTTCGATGACGGATCGGCGGAAAAGTTTCGTCGGACCCGACGCTTGTGAAGCTTTTAACAAGTCTGCATCCACCTGGGTCTCACGGTAAACCGACTCGCGTATCCACCTACCGTTGACCCCGACGAGTTTAGGGATGACCAGATCAGATTCGTGTTGGTCGGCAAAGGCAACCATTCTCCGCAGGCTTTCCCTGCCCAGATAGTCATCCGCGTCTAAAAAGAACACGTAACGTCCTGTGGCTTGGTTCAACCCGATATTCCTTGGGCGACCAGGACCACCCGAGTTAGGCTCGTGTATCACGGCCATGGATAGCAGCTTGTCAGCCCACCTCTCCAACAGTTCGGCGCTGCCGTCAGTGGAGCCGTCATCAACGGCGATGATCTCCACTCTCATGTCAGCCAGGTCCTGGTCCGCAACGGACTCCAGACAGGGCTGGAGGTAGCGCCCCGGGTTATAAGCAGGGATCACCACGGAGAGATCAATGTTGTTCCCCGCCATTCCGGATCTCCTCGAGAGCGACGCATTTCAGGCCGTGCATCCCTGCAAGTTGCGTGGCGCAAAGACGCACGCCATCACAGTATCGTTCAGAGAAAGGTCCGCGGAACCAGTTGACTCCTAGCGGCTGTCACCTCGAACAGGGATAAGGATTAAGCAAGCAAGTACCCTGCACAAGACCGTTCACGGCATGTTTAGACTGTTGCACCAACTCGTCGTTCCCGGGAGATTCCTTGTCAATCTTTTCGAAGTCGCGCCGGGCGCTGCAGATGCTGGGCGAGCAATCGTCTGATGTTTTTTTGGAGCCCCGGGTACAGCGTGGCTTGAAGGAGCGCCACAACAGCGGGCGGGAAAAGTTCAGTTGTGCTCTGTACTTCGCAGATGGGCCCTCGAACGCATACCAGGTGCGCCAGTGGTTTGAGCCAATGAGGGAACTGGCCAAGACCCACCCTGTGGCCATCCTCGCCCACCGGCCCGTCACTGCCCAGTTGCTGGCGCAGGACTCCCCTCTACCGGTGTTCCTGACCCGGGGGATACAACAAGTCGAACAGTTTCTCGCCAGCCGTTCGGTCTGCGTCGTTTTCTACGTCAACAACAGCCAGTTCAACTTCACCGTGCTGCGAACCGCCGGCCCATTCCATGTCCACCTCAGCCACGGGGAAAGCGACAAGCTCTCCATGGCTTCCAATCAGCTGAAAGCATATGATCAGGTTTTCATCGCCGGAGAGGCGTCGCGCCGTCGGATAGTCAGTGCCCTAAAACGCTTTGACGCTCAAAAACTGGTGGAGGTCGGCAGGCCACAGCTCGACTTCTATCCGCCCGCCTTAGCACACCACAACGGACGTACCACTGTTCTGTATGCCCCGACATGGGAAGGTGACCGTCCGGCCATGGAATACGGCTCATGTGTCTCCCATGGGGTAAGCCTGGCGAAGTCCCTGCTGGCGGATCGTGACTGCCGGTTGATTTTCAGGCCGCACCCACGCACCGGGTCGCGACTTGCGGAACACAAGCACGCAGTCCGGGAGATCACGCGCTTGATTGCGAACACCCGAAAGCGTGATCCGGCCTCCGGTCATTTTCGTGACCAGAGGGAGGGCCCCGCCGCTGCGATGGCCGACGCGGATTTCTGCATCTGCGATATTTCAGCGATGGCGATGGATTGGTTGCCTCAGCGCAAGCACATGCTTATCACGCGTCCAGTCCAAAAACAGGCGCCGGTTCCTCAGTCTGGAATCGCCTCGGTAGTTCCGCTCTTGGAAGCCGAAGATAGCTGGCGTGTACCTCATTTGATACGGGACCGATTGGCAGAGCCTGTTCCTGAAAGACAACTTGAACTCATCCACTACCACTTCGGCGACACTTCCCCTGGAGCGAGTACCGGCCGCTTCATCCGGGCAGTGGAAGAGCTCCTGGTTGAAGCAGAACGAGTGCAGGACCGCCAACCCCAGGGAAAATAATGAAGGCCGAGTTCCACTATTCTTGCGCTTCCAGCGAGCTCCTCTGGAACTCGTAGTCCGAAAGCTTCCGGGTGCGGTCCGAAATCAACTTGTCCACGGCCGCCAGGAAAGCCAGCGTTGACTCCCCCCGGTCCAAGTTTCCGAAATAGTACTGCCGCATGTCCACGCGCATGGCGCGCCGCGCGTCGTCGTCAGATGCCTCCGCGATGATGGCTCCTGCATCCTGAACAGAGCCGGCATCGATGATTGGGCAGGCACGGCTCACCGGGGCCTCCCGTTGCAGTGCCTCCGGGTCGTTCCGGCGATCAGTGAGAATGAGCGGTCGGTCGGGGTGAAGGTAAAGGTAATCCAAGCCGACGCTGGAGACATCTGTCACCAGAACGTCCGTCCGGTCAAACATGGTCAGGATATTTCCGGCCGTTGCCACTACATGATCGCCTCCCGCCGCGTTGGCCTGGTCTATTTGCCCGAGGATCGCGGCGTGGGCCTGAGAAACTCCTGGGTCGCTGGACTCCGCGACGCGCGGATGGGGCTTGTAGACCAAGCGCGTTCCCGCCAGGGAAAGAATCGAAGTGACGATTTCCTTACCGAAAACGTCAAGCGAGGTGTAGTTGTTCGCGTAGTTCTCTCCTTCCCACGTCGGCGCGTACATGACGGTGCGCCCCGCGTGTGGAGAGAGCCCGGCCGGGAAGTCGATGTCGAGCTGGGGTCGCCCGACGGCCAGCAATTTGGACTCGTCGAAGTCCACCAGTACGCTCCGGTGCCGTTCCAGTGCAGCCGGACCGGCAATCATCACCCTGTCATATGCCTTGGCCTGGTTTGAGACCATGGACAGCTTGTCGCTTTCCCCGTGATTGATGTGCACGTGCACCATTCGAGGATTCGCCAGGGATTGGAAGTTGCTGACACCGTTGTTCACGTACAGGCACAATCGGTAGTCATTGTCCTCATACAGGTGCACCAGGTCTTCGAACCGCCGCACGAAAATGCATGGCAGCCCGGTCTTGCCTTTGAGTGCGCGGAGGGCTCCGACCCTGCGAAATACCAAAACGACCGGGTGGTGCCGGTGGAGTTCATACAGGACCGCGAGCCATTGTTCCAGCTGGTAGTTCTTGGCGGCCACGTCACCGAAATAAACGGCGACGTCAGCCGGAACCTTCACCCCATGGAGCTCGTGGTTCGCTCGCGCAGCTGGCTTGATTCCGAGCCAGCCCCGGAAATTGCGGGCAGGAGCAGAATTCAGCCCCGCCGAAATCTTGTCCGCCAGCCATTCCTTCATAGACGCCATCGCCCGTCGATCGTCAGCTTTGAATCAGCATACAAGAGGCGAAAGCGACCGGCAGTTTGATCCCTACAGCGGACGCTGATCTCAGTTGTTATCTTGGGACACATTGCTGGTTCCGCGCTAGAGGCAAAGTGCGCAGTTCGCCTCAGCGGTGCCTACGGAGGCCACAGAGAAGTAGCCGCTCCCGCGGAAAGAAGACGACGACGGCGCCCGGCCAACGAGACGAGGCGGGCCCGCCTTTCCCGAGCCAGCACATCGGAACGACCCTCCCGGGCCCCGGTGTGAGCAGCCTCTCATTTAAGGACGGCCATGTCGGGAACCAGCCGCGCACAGGTATCGTTACCTACTCGTAATATTCTCCGACCGAACTAGGTACCAATATGCCTGACGACTCCGCTGCCGACGACAAGCCCAAGCCCTTTCTCGGACTGAGTGGCGCCCAAACTATCGCCTCGGCGCTGGCCGCGGTGACCTCCGCAGTAGTGGGGTCCTTTCTCGGCGTCGCCGGAACGCTGATCGGCGCCGCACTCGGTTCCGTCGTCGCCACCGTGGGCGCCGCGCTCTATGCCCGGACGCTGAGTTCGGCCGCCACTGTGGCCCTGAAGAAAATCCCCAAGGCTCGCGTGGGGGCCCTGCGGGAGGTCGAGAAGGTGGCCGCCAACGCCCCGTCCGAAGCGATCGAACCGCAGCCTAAACCTGCCAGAAAGCCCATCGCCCCGATGACGTGGGTCAAGGTTGGACTGGCCAGTGCCGCTGCCTTCGCCATCGCGATGGTCGGCATCACCGCGGTGGAACTCGGCACCAGCCAGCCGATCTCCAGCCTGGTCTCCTCGACTACGGGTATCGACCATGCCTCAAGCGCCCACAAGACGACCCTTGGCACCCTGGGCGGCAACCAGGAGGCCGCGGATCAAACGGACAAGCCGGCCAAACAGGACGACGAGGATCCCGCGAAGACCGAAGATGGTGCGGCCGACGACGCTCCGACCACGGACGATCCCTCGGTCGGCGGAAACAGCTCAACCGAAACTGACGAGCCGGGAAATGGAGAATCGAACGGCACCGAACAGGACCCGGCCCCTGCCCCGGAACCGAGCCAGACCACCGAGCCTGCCCCGGAGCCGAGCCAGGCACCAGCACCGGAAGAGATCCCGGCACCCGGCCCAGCCGGGCAGGGCGGCCCGCCCGACAGTGGCGGCGACGCCGGAACAGGCCAGTAGCAAGCCCCTTCCCGCGGCCGGGCGCCGGGCGCCCGGCCGCGGGAGTCTGTGCAAGCCCCGGCGTGGGCAGCAGAACGGAACGGGTCAGAACAGTACGTCCTTCTTCACTGTGGCAGTGCGTCGCACCCCTGGCCGACGACGGGAAGCGCCGCCGTGGCCGCCATCGCGCCCCGCCTTGAACGAATTGCTAGACTAAGCACCGGCCGCATTAGTGTCCACGAGAGTGGCACTGACTGGACACGTTTGGAGACTCCGGAATTGGAGTGGACTGCGACAGTAGCCGGCCATCAGCCTCGGTAGCTCAGCGGATAGAGCAGGAGCCTTCTAATCTCTTGGTCGCAGGTTCGATTCCTGTCCGGGGCGCAACAAGATATGACCGGCTCGGCCCGCGCTACGAAGATGAGGACAACAGCACAGCGATGCAGACACCCGAGCCGATGCCGACCGCGCACTTCCCGGTCAACACCCTTGCGTTGAAGCGCGGGGGGCTGGTCAAGGCCGTGCGGTCCCGCGCCAGCGCCTTGGCCGAGCAGGGCGGTTTTGCTGATGTTTGGATTGAGGTCCTTGCGTTCCAGCCTCGGCTGGAAGCCGACGTAGCCGAGTTGAAGGCCGACGGCCACCTGCACCCCGACGTCAAGGTCCGCAGCGTGCTGGGTTCATTGGACCCGAGCCCGGATGCCGAGACCCGGCCCAGCGTCCAGCCGCCGGGCGAGGCCGACTTCGTCCGGTTCCCGGTGGGAACTTCCGGTCTGGCCTTCGCCTACTTCCGCAACGGAGTTCAGGAGCACTACGTCCGGTTCCACGCCAGCGGCATCCCGGCGGCCATCGAGGACCTCGGCCCAGACCGGCTGCGCACCCGCCGCTGGGAACTGGACGAGCACGGTCGCGTGGCAAGGATTCTGGACTACCAGCCGGGCTCCGCAACTCCGGCCGCCCAGCGCTACATCGGCCGCGACGGTCAATGCTTTCTCACCATCCTGCAAAACCCCGGCGAGAAGCAGTGGCGCAAGGGGTACCTGTTCGGCCCAGAGCCAGAGACCTTCTCGTCGATGGGCCAGCTGTACAAGTTCGCCTTCGAACGCCTGCTTGCCGGCGAGCAGGCACCGGTCATCACCTCCGAGTTCCGGGAGAACCTGCCCAACCTGCCGGCCGAAAACCTCGACGACGTCGTCCATTCGCTGCGCCACCCCAATCTGGGAAAGGTCGCCGCGGTCCACAGCAACCACCAGGAGCACCCCTACACCCTTGGTTCCGGGGTCAGCCCGAGCTGGCGCCGGCTCCTGGGGTCCTTTGGCGGATGGGACTCGGTGGTTCTCCTGACCGAAGCCCAGCGGGAAGACATCCGCACCGAGTTCGGCCACGGCGACCAACTGGCCGTGATCCCGCAAGTGGCGCCGCCGGCAAGGGAAGACGGCAAGGCCGTCGACGCCGACCGGATCGTGCTGGTGGCCCGGACGCACCCGAAGAAGCGCGTGGACGAAGCCATGCGCGTCTTCGCCAAAATTCTCGCTTCCCGTCCCAGCGCCCGCCTGGAGGTGTTCGGGTTCGGCTACCGCGACGACGAGGAGACCCGGATCCAGACGCTGATCGACGAATTGGGCATCCGCGCGCACGTCCGTTTCATGCCGTTCGCCGACAACCCCGATGACATCTACGCCGGGGCATGCCTTACGCTCCTGACCTCACAGTCGGAGGGGTTCCCGCTGATCCTTCTGGAGAGCATGTCCTACGGCGTCCCCGTAGCGGCCTACGATGCCAACTACGGCCCCCGGGACGTCATCATCGACGGAGAAAACGGACTCTTGGTCCCCTTCGGTGACACCGGGCTGTTGGCCGACCGGATCCTCGCCCTCATGGAGGACGACGAGCTTCGCAGGAAGATGGGGGAAAACGCACTCCGGACCCTGGACCGGTTCAACGCCGACACCTTTGTGGAGTCGTGGCGGCAGGTTCTGTCGGGGCCTCCGCGCGCCGTCCGCGTCACAGGGAAGACAGTGGAACGCCTGCTCGACCGTGCGTGGTGGGAAGATGACGTCCTCTGCCTTGCTCCCCGGCCGGGGATAGCGGAGGCGGCGGAAGTTTTCGTCCGCCGGCGGCGCGACAAGGCGACGACACACGCCCACCTACAAGACGGAACCTGGCAGCTTCATGTGCCAGAGTCTGCACCGGGCGAAATCTTTGACTTCCACGCCCGCCTCGCTGGAGACGGCCATGAATTGCGGCTCGCCTTCAGCACCCTCAAGGTGGAGGCCGGGCGGCTATACCAGCTCTACGCCACGAAGCATGGCTCGCTGTCGATGAAGCGCAAGCCCCAAGACTGACACGCCGCCCGCCGCCGAGGCCCGGGGCACCGGCTCCCGCCCGACTGGCGGGCGCGCCGTCCGCCGCCGAGGCCCGGGGCACCGGCTCCCCGCCTGGCGGGCCGTTTGGGAGGCAGCAGCGCACATTAACAGCTGGCTAACAGTTGTCGACTTTCGTGGAAACGCACCCCCTGGCTCAGTGTTTTCGCCGACGCGGCTGATAACGTTTAACCGACGCCCTTGAGCCGACGCTTCGCCATTGCCAACCGGAGGTTGCGGCTCTCTTGACCCGGCCCGTTCGTGCCCTATTGTCCGGAGCATTCCATGCCCAGCTTCCGCCGCAGCCCCGCAGCCTCTCCCAAGCGAAACCAGCGAGCCACTGCTCGTCTGGCCAGCGCAACCGCCGTCGTGATGGCGGTAGGCCTCCTGATGGCCCCCGGTGCATCCGCACAGGACTTGCAGCAGCCAGCACCGGACTCGCAACCTGCGTCGACACCCGACGGTGCCCTGCTGCAGGCCCCCGCCGCCACCGGCCTGGGAACGGCACCGCCCTCGCCCTCCTATCTGGCTCCCGGCGACTCGTCCGGAAATGAACCGCAGATCGACGACGAAACCGGACAGACGCCGGGCCTCGAACAACCGGGCGAGGGCCCACAACCATCCTCCCCCGCCGCTGCCACGGAAGAACCGACGGCCCAGCCCTCCCCCGAAGCCAGCGATACGACCCCGACGGCAGACGAACCGGAATCCGTCGAGGTGCCGGTCGAGGAACTCAGCCAGGAGCAACTCCTTAAGCTCCTGAAGACCCTGCAGGGCGAACACGGCGCCGACATGGGCCAAGGTCTCCAGCAGCGCCGGGAACGTGAGCGGGAACTGGAACAGCCGGAAGTGCTGGCAGAACTCGACGCCCAGCTCGAAGTCCTCGACATCGAACGCACCAGCGTTGTGGCACCCGCGGCGCTCCCCTCATTCAGCCGCACCAAGTGGAAGCCCAGCGGAGTCCAGGGCATGGACGTCAGCAGCCACCAGCCCAACGTCAACTGGAATACCGAGTGGAACTACGGGGCCCGGTTTGCGTACGTAAAGTCGACCGAGGCCTTGTCGTACAAGAACCCGTTGTTCCCATCGCAGTACGCCGGCTCCTATAACGTCGGCATGATCCGCGGCGCGTACCACTTCGCCATCCCCAACGTCTCGTCGGGCAAGGCACAGGCGGACTACATGGTGAACAACGGCGGTGGCTGGTCCGCCGATGGAAAGACCCTGCCGCCCCTGCTGGACATCGAATACAACCCGTATCCGGAACTGGGCAACACCTGCTACAGCATGTCCCCGACGGCCATGGTCAACTGGATCAAGGACTTCTCGAACACCATCAAGGCCCGCACCGGCCGCCTCCCGGCCATCTACACCACCGCGGACTGGTGGAACAAGTGCACCGGCAACAGCACGGCGTTCAAGAACCACCCGCTGCACGTCGCGCACTACACTACCGGCACCCCTTGGCTGCCGGCTGGCTGGAATTCCTACGACATTTGGCAGTACAGCTCAACGGGCCCCTACTCGGGCGACTCGAATGTGTGGCGGGGTTCCTACACCGACTTGCAAAACTTCGCCTACAACCGGACCGTCACGTGGGATCGCACCCAGCGCTACGCCGCACCGGGCGACTTGAACCGCGACGGCAACGGCGACCTGCTTTCCCGCCGGACGGACGGCTCGCTCTGGTTCTACCCCGGGACCGGATCGGGCGGGTACAACGCGCCGACCCGAATCGGCAGCGGCTGGCAGATCTACAACCTCCTGATCGGCACCGGGGACTATAACGGAGACGGGCTGAACGATCTCTTGGCCCGGCAGACCGACGGGTCGTTGTGGTTGTACAAGGGCAAAGGCAACGGGACGTTCCAGCCGCGGGTTCGCATCGGCAGCAGCGGCTGGAACGGGTTCACCCACATCATCGGGCCCGGCGACCTCAACGCCGACGGCACCAACGACCTTCTCGCCCGCCGGTCAGACGGCACGGTATGGCTGTACGCGGCTCCCGGCGACGGCAAGCCCGGCACCCGCAGCCAGATCGGCAGCGGCTGGGGCAGCTACACCACGCTGGTTGCGACCAGAGACTTCACCGGTGACGGGCGCGTAGACGTTGTGGCCTCCAAGGGTGACGGAACCCTGTGGCTGCACGCCGGAACAGGGAAGACCGGAACGAACACCTTTGCGGCTGCCCGCAAGATTGGTTGGGGCTGGGGGTCCTTCGCTGACATCCTCGGAGTCTGGGACAACGACCGGGACAAGAAAGACGATCTCCTCACCATCAGCCCCGATGGCTCACTGGGCTTCTACAAGGGCACCCAGATGGTCGATTCCGAGGGCTACAACGCCAGGACCCTGGTCAGCAGCACCTGGAAGCAGTTTGACACCGTGGTCACTCCGGGCGACTTCACCGGCGACGGCCGCAGCGATTTGATCGGCCGCAAGGCGGACGGAACTCTCTGGCTGATGCGCGGAACCGGCAAGGGAAGCTTTGGCACGCCCGAGCGGATCGGGCATGGCTGGCACATCTACAGCTCCATCGTCGGGGTCGGCGACTACAACCGGGACGGCAAAAACGATCTAGTAGCCCGACAGACCAACGGAACGCTTTGGTTCTACGCCGGTACTGGCACCGTCAGCAGTTCCAGCGAAGGCTATAAGCGCCGGGTGAAGATCGGCACCGGCGGGTGGAACCAGTTCGTGGCCCTGGTAGGCACGGGCGACGTCAACCGCGACGGCAAGAACGACCTGCTCGGCGTCCGCCCTGACGGCTCGGCATGGCTGTACGCCGGTCCGGGCAACGGCCAGCACGGTACGCGCACGCGTATCGACACCGGCTGGAACTACTCGCAGATTGTCGGCGTCGGCGACTATGACCGTAACGGCACCGTGGACCTGGTGGCCAGCAAGTCGGACGGAACTCTCTGGCTCCGGCAGGGACGCACCGCCAAGACTGCTTCGGGAGCGTGGTTCAACGCCGAGCGGCAGATCGGCAGCGGCGGATGGCAACAGTACAGGCAAATCCTCGGACCCGGTGACACGACCTCGGACAACAAGGTGGATCTGCTGGCCACAACCGGCCCCGGCGCCATGTGGCTCTACCGTGGCAACGCCATGACCAACGACGGCTATGCCAAACGGCGCAACGTGGGGAGGCTCTAAGCTGTTCAGGTAGGTCCACCCCTCCGACGTCAGGATTCACTGTTGCCCATCGCGTCCCGCCTTCAGCCTCTCGCCGCCCGGATCATCACCGAGGCCAACAGCGTGCTGACGGAACGCCGCGTGCGAACCCGGCTGGCCGACGCCAACAGGAACGCCGGCGACCGGTTCGACTGTGTCCTGTACTTCGCTGACGGCCCGGACAGCGCCTATCAGGTAAGGCAATGGCTTGCTCCCATGGCGAAGCTGGCGGAGCGCCACCGGGTCGCGGTTCTGGTCCACCGGCCAGCCACGGCCGCGGAACTGCTTCCTGATTCCCCGCTGCCGGTGTTCCTCACCAAGGGCATCGCGGAGGTGGAGACATTCATCGAACGCGCCGGGGCCCGGATCGTGTTCTACGTCAATAACAACCGGGATAACTTCACGGTTCTCCGCCTGCCGGCTCAGGTGCACGTGCACCTGAGCCACGGGGAGAGCGACAAGGTGTCCATGGTCTCCAACCAGCTGAAGGCCTACGACTTCGCCTTCATCGCGGGCCCCGCCTCCCGGGAACGCATCCTGGCCGCCTTGCAGCGGTTTGATGAGTCCCACCTGGTGGAGATTGGACGGCCGCAACTGGACTTCGCCGCTTCTGCGTCGCAAACCAAGAACGACGGCGGACGTCTCACCGTCCTGTACGCCCCCACCTGGGAAGGGGACCGTCCAGCCATGGCATACGGCTCGCTGGCCAGCCATGGACGGGAGATTGTCGGCTCCCTCCTGGCTGATGCCCGCTACCGGTTGGTCTTCCGGCCGCATCCGCGGACCGGCAGCAGGCTCGCCGCTCACCGTGCCGCTCTGCACGAGATTGAAAAGATGATCGTCTCTGCGGAAAAGGCTGAGCCAGCGGGCCACCGGGTGGACACGGCTGCCGACTTCTCAACCGCCATGGCGGAAGCGGACCTGTGCATCTGCGATATCTCTGCCATGGCCTTGGATTGGCTTCCCAGCCGGAAGCCCCTGCTCATGACGAAGCCTTCGGATCCAGGGGCCTACATCGATGCACAGGGCGTGGCCGCCAAGACCAGGCTCATTGACCAGTCCGAGGCAGCACGGACGCCGGCGCTGCTGGCCGAGGCTGCCGCAGCCGGGATCAGCCCTGGCCTGCTGCAGCTGATCGCCCACCATTTCGGCGATACTTCGCCGGGCGCGAGCACCGTGCGGTTCGTCAACGCAGTGGCGAAGATCCTCGCGGAACAGCCGGCACCCTAAGACAGCAAGCGGTCCACCACACGCCCGGCCGCGCTTCCGTCGTCGCGCGGTGCGTACTTGGCTACGAAGTTTTTCAGCTTAAGCTCGCGTGCCGAGTCGCTCGAACGGCTCTCGCCAATAGCGTCGAACAGTTCTTCTTCGGTTTGTGTCACAGGCCCGGGCAATTCCGTGCTGTAATCCAGGTAGAACCCGCGCAGGGCGTCGCGGTAGTTCTCCAGGTCGTAGGCATAGAAGATGATGGGCCGTTGCAGGATGGCGTAGTCGAAGAAGACCGACGAATAGTCGGTGATCAGCACGTCGCTGGCCAGGTAGAGTTCCTGGATTTCAGGGTACTTGGAGACGTCGTAGACACAATCGCCCGCTTCTTCCGGAATCTTCACGGCGTCGCTGACCAGCACATGCATCCGCAGCAGCAGCACGGTGTCGTCACCGAAGCGGTCTTTGAAGGCTTCCACGTCAAACGGCAGATCGAAACGGAACCGTCCCGTGCCGGTCGACTGGTCGTCCCGGAAGGTTGGAGCGTAAAGGACCACACGCTTGCCCTCAGGGATACCCAGTTTCCGCCGAACGGCAGCGGAGCGCTGCTCGGCGTCCGGCCGCACGAGGATGTCGTTGCGGGGGTACCCCAGCTCCACAACCTCACCGGTGTAGCGGAAGGCACTCCTGAAGGCTTCCGTAGCATAAGGGCTCGGCGAAAGCAGCGTGGTCCATTGCTTCACAGCCTGGTCCACGCGGGAAATGTAGCCCGTGTCCCGGCCGTGGACAGCGTTTAGGTCGTGGACCATCCTCTTCAGCGGTGTGCCGTGCCAGGTCTGGATGAACACCCCGTCCTTCCGGCGTCGGAAGTAGTGCGGGAAATTCTGGTTGTTGATCCAGTACTTGGCTTTGGCCAGATACCAGTAGTAGCTCGGCGAGAGCCGCTTGACTACCTTGGTGTAGGGGTCGGGCGCCGGGAGCTTGCCGTGATAGACCCATACCTTGCGGCGTGTGTCCCCGCGCCGCACCAGTTCTTCGTAGATATAGCGCGGACTGTCGGCGTACTGTTTCCCCAGCCCGGACTCGAACACCATCAGGTCTGCGTCCATGGGCGTCTTCGAGACCAAGGCGAACATCCGCTGCATGGCCGGGAAGTAGAAGCGGCTGCGTCGGAACCTGCCAAACAGCCGTTCGAACAACTCCGGGTCCAAGGTTTTTTTCCACCGGGATTCAGCGGGGCGGGCTCCGGCTACGGCCTCGAAGATCCGCTGGCAGTTATTGGTGTCCCGGAAGGTCAGGAAACGGCGGGATCGCGCGACATTCTCTGGCCTGGGGGTGCAGCCGCGCCCCAGCGTGGACTCCAGCTGGTCCAGCACGGCGGACCGGGCAAAAGCAATGTCGCCCGGCAATTCCTCATCCAAGTCCAAATGCGATCCTTGCGGTCCCAAAAACCGCTCGCGGTCGAACTGGAAGTAGTGCACCGGTTTTTCAAGAAAACTGAAGTCGAAGCCCACGCTCGAGTAGTCGGTCAGTAGGACAGCGCTTTCCTTGAGCAGGTACTGCACGTCCACCTCACCCTGGGAGATAACACGCGCTGGTGCCCCGGAGAAGTGGTGCCGGAACTGCTGCATGTTCGGATGCAGGCAGAAGATCACCTCGGCGTCGTGCTTATCAACCAGAGCGCGCAGTCGTTCGTCGTGGAGCAGCGCGTTCCACTCCTGGAAGTACTCGGACTCTTCGAACTGATCCGGGTTCTGGAGCCAGTCCCGCCACGTAGGAATGATCAGGATTTGGTTGGGCCGCACCGACACATCGCCGGCGAAGAGCGCGTCGAACCGGGACAAGCCGGTCACCAGCACGTCCTTGGGCGGATAGCCAAAGTCGCTGACGATGTATTCCTTTTCCCGCTCCGAGCTGACCATAAACAGGTCGGTGTCGAATCCGGGAGCTTTCTTGCCGTAGTTCGGGACCATCCACTTGGTACCCATCACCCCGTGCTGCAGGAACACCTTGACGCCGCCCACTGCCTTGCGGAACTGCGGGAGCCAGGTGGGATACAGAAAGTCGGGATGGTGCGAGCCAATGAACCGTTCGGCCCGCAAGGCCAGTTCGAAATGTTCCCTGGAGCGGTAGTTCACCACGTGGTCCAGGCCGTCCAGGTTGCGGAGGTCCGGCGACGCAGGGTCGATCACATAGTTGGCGTCGATTTCAGGGTGCTCCCGCCGCATGTAGCGGAAGAAGTGCAGCCCGGTGTCTTGGGCCTTGTAAGGACGCTCCCCCACAAGCCAGACTGGCTTGCGTTCTGTCTGGGAATCCCGGATCCGGCCCTTCCGGGTCTGCTCCCGCAAAAATTCGAAGGCATCGGTATCCAGGAGTTCAACGTGGAAAGACGTGTTTTTGGCTTTGAAGGTGTAGTAGGGCGTGATGGCCAGCGTTTTGTCTCCCCGCTTTTGCCATCCGGGACGGGTCAGTTTCCGCGTAACGTATCGGGTACGCCCCACGCGCGTGCGCTGCGGCTCGGTTGCGCCTACGGCACGGATTTGGAGCCAGGCATCCAGAATTTCGTCGCGCACTAATTCTTCGTCGGGGACAGCGCGCAAGTCCAAGCGGGCATGCAGCTTGTACCGACGGAGCCCGTGTTTGCGCCGAGTCGCCTCGGTATCCAGCACGAATACGGCGGTTGAAGTGTAACGAGCTCCACTCTCACGCCCAAGCAGCATCAACTCCACTGCTTCAGCCTCACCGTGGCGGGTGACCAGCGTCGCACGCAGGTCCACCTTTCCCCTGTTCACGGTCAACCGGTGGACGTAAACGGCGTTATAGGGCTTCAGCGGCCGGTTCACCGCAAGTGACAGCAGTCCGTGCCGGTTGATGTACGGCTCGAAGGTGCTCCCTTGGACCAGGACCCGGCGGAGTGAACCAACTTCGCTGTCGGCAAAACGTCCGAATGACGCCCAAGCCGTCATGGTCTTATCCCCCGCCAACGAACCGTCCGCCAACGCGGATTGAATGTCGGCGTATCGTTTTCCGCTTGCCTCCGTCAGGACAGTGGCGACCGGATCGCTGTCGAAGATGTTGGTGCTGAACTTCGGCAAGTCCTTGGCCACCGCCCGGAACTGGACGAAGAGACCTAGGATTTCGCCGTCCTCACCTTCCGGGAGGGACACTGCCGCCTGCGCGAGATCCGCCAAATCAACCTGGACACCGTAGCTGCGGCTTTCCCTTCCTGCTGCGGCCGGAACCTCCGTTACGTCGGCGACTTTGGTCCAGTTGCCGGCCGTATTCTTGCTCCACAGGGAGGCAGGTCGGAGTTTGGTGGAAACACTGAACCGGGCATGCAGAACCCTGCCCCGTTGCTCCAGGCGCAACGAACAAAAGTCCTTTCTCGCCGGCCCGCGGCCCCTGCCGGTGACCAGGCGTGCGCCCTGAAGCGCGGAACGGAGAGCGCCGGTTCGTGATGTCATGACTGTTCCCTTTCAAAGGTGCTGGCGGCAGGGAAGTAGGCGTTCAGGAAACCCTGAATCAGCGAGTCCACTTTTCCGGTATCCATCCCGGCGCTGTCTACCTCATTGAGGCAAAAAACGTCCGCATCTTTACGCCGCAGCAACCGTAACAGCTTGGCCTGAGCTGCCGAATCATTGATGTCAACGTAGCGGTAAGACAGCTCCCCCGGAACGGCAGCCCCGATGGCGAACCCATAGTAGTGGGCCAGCGAGGACGCTACGGAAAGATCGCCCGGATCCCTGAATTTACTCCGCTGGGTCCGCAACAGCTCCTGCGGATGTTCGTGCTCCAACCTGGACAAGGTACTGACCTTTTGGGGGTGGGCTGCGTGCTGGAACTTCCGCTCCACGGTCCGGCCAAAGGCAGCCTCCAGCAGTGCACGGTTGTTCTTGGCCGCGCTGTCCACGGGCAGGTCCTCCGCCGAGCGCGGCTGGTAATCGACTGCTTGTTCGGACAGGAAGAACTTGGCAAGCCCGTTGCCGTGGAAGAACAGCTCCGGCTCGACCGGCCGCCCGAAGAACACGTCGTCGTTCATATACAGGAAATGTTCGCTCAACCCGTCAATGTGGTGAAGCTGGGACTCGATGGCATGGGAGTTGAAAGTTGGCAGCGCGTTGGCATCGGAGAAGATTTCCCGGTGGTCCACCACGGTAATCCGGCCATTGGAGGCATCCAGCCACTGCGGCGTTTGTCCCGCCGTCACCAGATACACGTGTCGGACCCAAGGAGCGAAATAATCCAGCGAACGCAGCGAGTATAGAAGTTCGCCGCGCGAAGAGTAACGCGCTTCGTTGGCGGCTGTGCGGTTCCTGTGTGCCGGGTCGCTGCCGACCATCGCCTGCGCCTTGCTGCGCTGCCACTGGGGATCGTTGCCGTCGACCCATGTGTAGACCACGTCTATGGGGAAATCAACCGTCGTCAGGAGCGGCAGGTCCGACCCTCGCGTGTGTCCGGGAACAGCCTGCGGCCGACTGCCGCTGGCGATGACATCGAACACCGCCGGCATCACGTTAGACGGGATGGCCGCTGCCAGGCGGCCCTTGAGTCCGAAGCGCATGGGCTCCTTTCCTGCAACGGCTTGCGCTGCTACTCCACTGCCACTGGCACCGCCACTCTTCGGCGCCCAAGACTGCAATAGCTTAGCAATGCTGCCTGTGCCTGACCTGAATCGACCTGCCTCCTTCGCATCCCCGTCACGACGTGACGGTTCGATAGACTATCCGCTGTTATTCGGACGTGACCGCCAGGAGCCAGACCATCGCTGTAGCAGCACCGCCCAAGACCACCCCCTCATTGCCGAAGGCCGGCACCGGGCTTCGGCTGGACATACAGGGACTACGCGCCATAGCCGTGTCCCTGGTGGTTGCCTACCATCTCTGGCCCGACCGGTTGACCGGAGGGTTCGTCGGAGTGGACGTCTTCTTCGTCATCTCGGGCTTCCTGATTACCTCCCACCTGGTGAGGCGGCCGCCGATGGACTGGCACGGCTTAACCGCGTTTTGGGGGCGCCGGATCCGTCGTCTCCTGCCGGCAGCGTTCGTCGTTTTGGCGGCCACCGCCGTTGCGTCGAGGCTGGTGGCCCCGCCCACGCAATGGGGCGCCATCGCCAAGGAGATCATCTCGTCGGCACTCTACGTGCAGAACTGGGTGCTGGCCGGAAGTTCGGTCGACTATCTGGCCGCCGAGAACGCACCTACCCCCACCCAGCATTTCTGGTCCTTATCGGTAGAGGAGCAGTTTTACCTCCTGTGGCCGGTCCTCGTGTTCGTCGTGTTCTGGTTCGCGCATAAGCGGTCGTTGAACGCGCGGCGCCTGCTTCTGGCGGCGGTTGCCGCCGTCGTGGTCCTCTCCCTTGCCTTCTCCGTTGCCGCCACCGCTGCTGAACCCGGCAGCGCTTACTTCATCACGCCCACCCGGATGTGGGAACTGGGAATGGGCGGACTGGTGGCACTGGTGGCGCCGACCGTGGCACATTACCTGCCTGGTGCCGCGCGCGCAGCACTCGCGTGGGCCGGCATTGCTGCAATCGTCTGGGCAGGCGTGTTCTATACCGGAGCAACGCCGTTCCCCGGTTATACCGCGCTACTGCCTGTCCTGGGCACCGCGCTGGTGATTTTTGCCCATGCTGAGGGAAGGCTCTCCCCCACCCGGTTTGTGCGGAATCGCCCGGTCCAATGGCTGGGCGAGGTTTCCTACTCCGTCTACCTGTGGCACTGGCCCCTGATCGTTCTTCTGCCGTACGTCAGCGGCGGCGAACTGGGCTGGCTCGACAAGTCGCTGATTCTGGTTGCGACGCTGGTGCTGGCTGGACTCAGCAAGACGTTCGTTGAGGACCGATTCCGGTTTCCCTCCGGCAAGAATGGTCTGGTGCCCACATACCGATTCGCGGCAGTGGGCATGGTGCTCCTCACGGCAGTGGGCGGCGCGCAATTGGTAGAAGTTAACCACCGCACCTCACAGGCTGAACAACAGCTCACTGCCATGGTGAACAATGGTGATCCCTGTTTTGGTGCCGCCGCCATCGCCAAGGGGTTTGACGAATGCGTACCGGACCCCCAGGCGCCGGTAGTACCCGAGCCATCGCTGGCGAAAGACGACAAATCCGACGCCTACGCCGACGGTTGCTGGTCGAACCAGCCGTTTACCGACCGCCCTGTGTGCACGTACGGGGATGGGCCCACCAGAGTCGCGCTAGTTGGAAACTCGCACGCCGGTCAATGGCTTCCCGCGTTGCAGGTGCTGGCTGAACAGAATGACTGGACGATCTCCACGTACCTGGTTTCCAGGTGCAACCCGACATCGGTGCCACTGCAGTTCGATACCGAGGAAAAGACGGCGAACTGCGCCGCCTACGGCGACTGGGTGCTGGACGAAACCGGCGGCGATGCGTTCGACCTGATCGTTACTTCGGAGCGTCAGTCTGTCCCGGTGCAAGGCGAATCGTGGGACAGCACCGAAAAACCCGCCGTCGATGGCTACCTTGACTACCTGTCCCGCTGGGCGGACAGCGGCGCCAGCGTCGTCGTCATCAAGGACCCGCCCTTCCCTGGAAATACCATTCCTTCGATTCCGGACTGCCTCGCCGAGAACCCCGGCAACCCTGAACAATGCTCGGGCACGCCTGACGAATGGTATTGGATGGACCCGGTCACCACAGCCGCGATAGAGCTGGACCATCCAAGGATCCGGACGGTGAACATGGACGGCTATTTCTGTGCGGATGGCACCTGTCCAGCAGTCATAGGATCAGTCGTCACCTATTTCGACGCGTCGCACATCACAAGCACATACGCGGAAACGCTCGCACCGTACCTGGAAAGCGCAGTCCTGGCGGCGCTGAAAGGCTGAGCGCCTGCCTTTCAGCCGCGCAGGTCTACGCTTACGTTGCCGTGAACAGTGGTGTAAGGACGTTCACCGCCCGGTCCCTTCCCCATCTGCACCTCTGGAACCACACCCACTCGTCGTGGGCTGCCAGGTCGCCCCTGCTCGGACAGTTCCCCGAATACGTCGACGATGTGCCCTCCCAGCGTCTCGAGTACGCTTTGGCCGATAGTGCACCTGAACCGCCCCGGACCAGACGCTGACTGACCGGGCAGCCGCTCTTCGATGCTTCCGTCCCGGGTGCGCAGGAGGATGCTAAGGCTGTCAGCCGGCGAGCTGACGCTCAGCTGCAGGTCCAAACCGCCGGGGCCCCAAGTCGTACTGGTGACTTTGGGGTCGACCTCCAGCGCTTCCTCCGATCTAACCACCTCAAGCATTGCTGCGGCGTCACGGTCACGAATGATGGAGGTCTTGCGCTGCGCAGGCTCGGGCAGGCTGGAGGCCAGCTCCGCCGGAATGTACTTTTCCACGAACTCAGCATGCGCATGGACCCAGCGGCGTTGGATGTCCTCCGACATCTTCAGGTATCGGTGGGGCTCGTAGACGCGGAGGCACTTGCGACGGTAGAGGTCAAGCACCAACATCCGGGCCAACTCGGGTTCGGGCGCTCCGGACAGAAGAATCTTGGCGATCTCCCCCACTGACCACGTATAGCCTTCCGGAACGGTGACAGCACTGCTGATGTTGGCACCGTCCGTGCGCGTGCGGATGAAGTAGTAGTCATAGTCCGCCAGAACAGAAATCCGCTTTGCTTTCAGATAGCACTGGGAGATGACCATGCCGTCTTCGAGCCGGACCTTGTCCTCATGGAAGCGAATGCCGTTGCCCAGCAACAGGTCGCGTCTAATCATTTTTTGCGGTGACAGGGACCGAAGGATGGTGCGCAGGTCTGCGTCCACGAGTGTTTCCTGATACAAGGCGCTCTGCACGCGGCGGCCGCCAATGCCAACCATCTTGGGAACCAGTACATCCGTACCGTGCAAATCTGCGAACTCCAGCATCCGGCGCAGTGCCTGCGGACCAAGCTTGTCGTCGGCGTCGCAGAAAAATACATAGTCGGCCGTAGTGGCAGCCATGCCTACATTGCGTGGTTTTCCGGGCCACCCGCTGTTCGCCTGATGAATGACCCGCATGTTGCTGAGCCGGGCAGCATAAACATCGAGAATCTCGCCGCTGTAGTCGGTGGAGCCATCATCGACTGTAATGACCTCGAAGAGGGCCTTGGCCAAGTCCTGTGCTTCCAGCGAATTGAGCAGCTCTGTCAGATACGGCATGGCGTTATAGACGGGAACCACAACTGCCACCCGCGCTGTCGAGGCACTAGCCGATGGTCCTGAATCCATGCGTCGGTGCGCTGACGGTTTCGCACGGTCTGCCACCTTTAGCGCTACGTCTGCCCATCTCTTGCCCAGAACCATGTAACCCTCACTTTGACCGATTCAGCTTAGCGACTACAAGAGTATCCGCCGCTGTGACAGAGGGGAACTTCGATGCCCGAGAGGCTAGGCTGTAAGCCGTTCATTATTTACGACTGGGAGCGAATTGACACTGCACTCCAACTCTCGGACCAGGCAAACGTGGGTCGACCAGGCTCGTTGGGCTGCCATCGTCCTCGTCGTCGTAGGCCACGCGATGGGCCAAATCCGCGGGGACAGCGGCGCGGCGCTCGTCGTTTCCAACTTCGTCTACATGTTTCACATTCCGGTGTTTGTCCTCCTCGCTGGGTGGGGTGCAGCTCGAACGGAAGCAAACGGCGAGAACCTGCGAAAGATCTTCTGGCAGCTTCTCCTTCCGTATATCGTGTTCCAGCTCATCGCCTTCGGCATGAACTACGTCGTGAAGGGCGCGACCCCAAGCTGGTCCTTTACATCCCAAACATTTGGACTCTGGTTTCTGGTTGCACTCGCCGGATGGCGCCTGCTCGCTCCATGGTTCAGGGGGATTCCTTACGCGGTGCCATTGGCGACGTCTCTGGCCCTGGTCGCCGGACTGAGCGAGCACATTGGCGGATTCCTCTCGCTGTCCCGGATCATGTACTTCCTGCCGTTGTTCCTGCTGGGCCCTTGGCTGGTGGAGAGAATCTCGGCGTGGCGTTTGGACCGTCGTTGGCGCTTCGGCGGCGCGTTGATGCTGTTGATGGCGGCAATCACGACCGTTTTCCTCCATGAAGACTTTTGGCGCAGACCGTTCCTAGGCAATGCCGGCTACGAGGCCTTGGGACTCCTCCCAGGTGAAGGGATGCTATGGCGCCTCGGTGCGCTGGTTGTCGGCACCGCCCTTGCCACGTCCTTTATGTTGGTGCTGCCAGGACAACCAGGGACGCCGACCAAGGCGGGGCGTTGGATCGCCGATGCTGGCCGTTCCACCATGTATCCTTACCTACTTCATCTGCCCGTCCTGACGGTTATCGGGGCAACCTCGTTGACCGAAACCGGACAGCCAACAGTGAGGGCAGGTCTGTTCATCTTCGCGGCGGTGCTGTTCTGCGGAGTTGCTGCGTCCAAGCCCGTACAGCGGATCGCTGAACCGGCGGTTGAGCCCCTGACCTTCTTGAAGAGATTCACCTCGCGGCCGAAGGTGACCCAACAGTCCTAGCGGGCGGCCACGCGCTTGGCGACGCGTCGGACCCGCGCCGTCAGGCTCCTTCGGAGCTGTGAACGCCGTAGGCGCTTTCCGAACACGGCGTCGTGAGGGAAGGCATCCCAGAGGCGATCGAGGTCGACCAGTGTTTTCGGCAGCGTCGAATGGCGGGCCGCTGCTCGAAGCGACCCAGCCGATATCTCATCTGGCGTCAACGCCATTCGATGGACAGCGGAGTCATCGAGTGTGGAAAAGAAGTCCTGAAACTTGAATCTGTCACCGGCCAACTCGCTGCCTTCGATTTGCACCCAAGTCCAAGGAACGCCGTAAGCCTGGGCAACGATCAGTCCATGGAGCGAAGTGGCGAGCACATGCGATGCCGACGCGATCTCGTTCACCACCTGTGCCGCCTCCTGCTCGACATCGACGGTGGTGATATCGTCTGATATCTGTTCAGGCAGCAGAGCTTTGTGTTTGTAGTGCGGCAGGAGGATCACGCCGCCAGCAGCCTCTGCAGGCGTAGGTTCAAAAATTCTTGGAAGCAATAGAGCGGGATCGCCCAGTACCTCCGGAACGTCCCAACCAAGGCTGGAGATGATTTCCCTGCGGGTGAGGTGGCCTCGGACAGCCGTGATTTGGGTTGGTTTCCGGGCGCGCAGGCGCCGTACTTTGGGTCCGTCCAGCGGAGACAGCAAACCCGATCCCCAGATGTGGTAGCCCGGCCTCTCCAGCATGTTGATGACCGACCCGACCGACATGATGGCCCCGGGATGAGCCAGCGAGCCGCGGACGTTCACCGGGCGTTTACCGGTCAAAGACGACACCAGCCATGGGCCGATAAGGTCGCCGAAGTTTACCCGTCCGTCCCACCAAAAAGCGGGCACTTCCCCACGGCCGAGCACCTCGGTCCTGGACTCAATGCTGCGCCACGCTGCGCTTTTGATGAAGCTGTCGATCAGCGCGTTGGCTTCTTTGGCGACCTGGCCATGGTCGGCGGCGCTCCAGATTTTGAGCACATGTTTTTGTCCTTCACGCTGAAGGCGTGTTCCGCCCGAAGCGATTAAGGATCTGACCAAAGTCCGCGCCGTATGGGTCCGTCCAAAGACCGTCAGGCGTATCTCATTCGCCAGCATCATCAGGTCGAAGGCCACACGGTCACCGTGAATGATTGCATCCAAGGCAACGCAGTCCGGCGAATGCCGCCGGACACGCACACCCTTTGGTACCAACTGCTCGAGCGCACTGGCGATGTCGTCCAGCACAGAAGTTTCGGCACCTACAGTCACAGTCATTCCTCGCACTATCGGTTGTCGGCGATTCTAGGACCCGCGCTCAGACAACCGGTGAACGACGCGCCGAAGGAAGCCGCAGACGGATCTGCGGCCGGCTTGTTTTCCCTGCAGCTAGGACAGCTCTTTGACGATCTGGCTGATGCTGTCGAGGGTTCGCTTGAGCTCGTCTACGTGGCGCTCATCAAACGCGCTCAGCACACGCTTCATCTCGGTTGTAGAGATGCCGGACGTTCGGGGCAGGTAGACAACTTCCACTTTGTCTTCCAGATCATCGAACTTGCCCCTCCAGTCCTCGCCAATGCCGAAGACGTCGACGCCGTACTTCTCAATGTCAAAGCGCTTCTGTTCCCAGTTCTCTTCCGGGATCGCCTCGTCCACGTACCGGATTGACCGGACTATTTCGATGCGCTGCTCGAAGGGAACCACCGGCTTCTTGCCCTTGATGGCGTTGAATTCATCCGTGGATACGCCGACAATCAACCGGTCGCCCAGACCTTTGAGACGCTTCAAAATGTTCAAGTGACCGATATGGAACAGGTCGAATGTTCCATAGGTCAGCACAGTCTTGCTCACGCGCTTGCCCCTGATTCTTTGCTTGGACGTTGTAGGTCTGCTGGCCAGTGTATCCACCGCCGCTGGGTCGGCTGCGATTAGATGACCGGCCACCGGCCGGCCCGCCCCATCCGCACGATAGTCCGCCAGGCCAGCTTCCGCTGCGATTCACCCGGCCCCCAAGGGTCTTGTTGCCAGCCAGCGAGCCAACCGGCGAACCACGGCTTCAGCTCGGGCCGGTTCCGTCGGGATCGGGCTATCTGGACCAGCGTCCACGTAGCCACATAAGCCCAACTGAACGGCCAGGGCAGGTTTCGCCGTGCCAACCACACCCGGTTGCGGGCGTTGAGGCGGAAGAACTGTTCATGGCGCCGCGGGTCTATGACAGGGTGTCCGGCGCGGAGGTTCCCGGCGTACCACGTTCGAAAGCCGGTGTCCCAAACCCGCCAGGCAAACTCGATGCCCTCATGTGCGTACCAGAACGTCGCGGGCCAGCCGCCCGTTAGGTCGAAGACGTCGCGGCGCATCGTGATGGCCATTTCGACGACGGAGAACACGTTTCCGGACTTGTCCGAAGAGCCCTTACGGAGTCGCGGAATCCAGCGCTGCGGCGCATCCGGATTGCTAGGATCCTCGATGCGGGGCTGGATCATGCCGATGTCCGGTTCGGCCTGGAAGAGCTGAACACAGTTCAGCAGGAAGTCGTCGTCTGGCAACCATGCATCGTCGTCCAGGAAGAAGAGGTATTCTCCGGTCACATGCGGCACACCGGCGTTCCGGCCAGCCGGTATTCCGAGGTTCTCCTCCAGGTACAGCGCTTTGAAGCCAGCCGGCAAATCCGCGGGCTGCCAACCGTTGCCCACAACGACCACATCCAACGACACTCCCCGCTGGTTCTGCAGCGATTTCAATCCCCGCGACAGTTCCCTCGGGCGTGTGCCTTGCGTCAGAATAACGACGCCGAACGTCGGCTTCGTGCCCACGTCGTCTGGCGCCGTCAGGCTCTCGGAAGTGTTCTGTCTCCTCGCGTTCATTTCCGCAACCTCGGCGAAGCCATGATTGCGACGAAATGTCCCAGGTTCACGAACAGTGCCCCGGGGACCAGAACGTACAGAAGCCAGCGTTCCCCCACTCCAGGAGCAGAGGCGAGGAGGGACACAATGGCTGCGGCGAGGATCAGTAAACTCATCTCCACGGAGTGCAGGACCCGATGGAAGGGCAGGAACCTGGCGAGGCGTCGCAACTTGCCCACGAGGGTAGCCGACGGAACCGCTTTGGCCTCCGCCGTGTCGGGCAGTTTCTCGAGTCCTGCCAGCGCACGCGAGGCATGGACCATCTCGTTCTGGGCTTTGTTCAGCACGATCAGCAGCGCCAGCGCGGTGCCGAGGAAGAGGTGCATATATGCCTGGCCAGGGTCGGCTTGCAGAAGGCGGAACTCCCCGATGCAGCGCATACCCAGCGCTATGGGGATAAGCCCTTCCGTTGTGTAGTGACCTATCTTGTCCAGGAAGATTCCCTTGGGGCCCTGTGTGCCGCGCCAGCGGGCCACTTCGCCGTCACTACAGTCGAAGTACAGCTGCAACTGGGAAAAGAACACCGCCAGCAGCGGGCCCCAGATGCCGGGAATCAGCAACGATGCCGAAATCGCCCAACCCGAGAGGATCATCAACCCGGTGACGCCGTTCGCGGAAATCGGCGTGCGCACCAGCACGCTGGTCAGGTAGATGGAGATGTGGCGCAGATACAGCTCGGCCGTCCAGTGCTCGGCGTTCTTGCGGCTGCGTACTTCCGGAGGCTGGGCGACCGCCCTCAATTGCTCCAAGGTTGGGCGGCCGGGACGGGAAGGCGTATTCATCTTTTCCTCCGACCGGTGTCGACGGTCCCGTGGGCGCCAAACAGCCTTCCCTTGATGTAGCCAAGTCCCCAGCTGATGTGAATGGATGGCAGGACCGCTAGAAGCCACAGCCGGTCCCGCATCCGCAGTTGCCCCTTGGCCGTTGCCGCGGCCAGGACCACTCCCAAGGCGTAGAACGGCGGGATCAGTGCAAGCGCCGCTGTCCCGGCAACGAGCCAGATCGGCCAGTTTGACGTTACCCCTGCGAGTGTCAGAACGGCGGCAAGGATCCCTGTCCCCAGGCCTGCGATCAGCAGCGGCGGCAGGAAGTGCCGCGTCGACTTGCCCGACTTGTGCCGGCGGGCGAGTTCAGCGCGCCAAGTCCCCGCGGCGTAGAACTGTCGGACGAGCGTGTTCCAAGTGCTGCGTGGCCAATAGGTAACGCTGAGCTTGGGGTCGAACCAGACAGAATATCCGGCCTCGCGCAGGCGTAGGCAGAGATCCCAGTCTTGGCCGCGCCAAAACGTTTCGTCGTAGTGCCCGACGGCGTCCAACGCTTCGCGACGAAAGATGCCCAAATATGCAGATTCCGCCGGTCCTTCCGGAGCGCCGCTGTGGTAAGCCGCGCCCCCCAGCCCCAAGGGGGAATGGTAGGCCGCGGCGACCGCACGCTGAAAAGGTGTCCGGCCCTGTGCGTCCATCAGCCCGCCCACGTCCGCAGCTCCAGTGCGCAAAAGGGTGGCTACCCCCTGGGCGGTGTAGCCGGCATCGAGTTCGGTATGGGCATCAACTCGGACGACTATTGGATGACGACTGGCTGCGATCGCCAAATTCAGACCAACAGGCGTTCTGCCGGTCGAGGATTCAACGGTTTTTACTCGCGGTTCGCGCTGCTTCAACTGCTCCACGATGGCGCTCGTTCCGTCAGTCGATGGACCTACAGCCAACACGATTTCTTTGGGGCCCTCATAATGCTGTGCGAGGACACTCGCAACAGCGTCAGCCACATGCCCGGCTTCATTAAGGATCGGCATGATGTACGAGACGCCAGGCGTGCCGGCAAGCGCCCTCAGATCGGGACTTCGGCTCACTGATTCCGCAACTCCTGGTATGCCTTGACGACTTCCGCCGGTTCGCCATCCATGCGCAGTTCACCCTTTTCGATCCAGAGCACGCGACTGCAGGTGTCTTTGATGGACTTCATGGAGTGTGAAACCAGGAAGACGGTTCCGGCGTTCTCGCGCATCTCCCTAATGCGTGCTTCACTGCGCTGCCGGAAGCGTTGATCCCCGACGGCGAGGGCTTCGTCCACGATCAGGATGTCGTGTTGTTTGGAAGCAGCGATCGCGAATTTCAAGCGGGCCTGCATTCCGGAGGAATACGTTCCCATCGGCAGATCGATAAACTGCTCGAGTTCGGCGAACGCGATGATTTCGTCTTTGAGTTCCATCATCTCGGCCTTGGTGAAGCCGAGCGCAAGACCGCCGAGGATGATGTTTTTTTCGCCGGACAGCTTCGGCATCAGGGCCGCACCAACTCCGAGCATGCTGGGCCGGGAGGAGGCATAGATCGCGCCACGCGTCGTCGGAGTCAATCCAACAATGGCACGCATCAAGGTTGACTTGCCGGATCCATTCGAACCGATAATGCCTATCGACTCGTTTTCGTACGCTTTGAAGCTGACCCCCCTCAGCGCATGGACTGTGCGCAAAGCCTTATGCGGAGTCAGGATTTTTCGCGAGCTTTCCTTCAGTCCCCTGCCCGTCGCGTAGGCCTTGTACTCCACGTGGACGGAGTCCGCGATGACTACGGGCTTGCTCCTATGTGCCGTTTCTGTCATTGTTCCGTCGCTCCTCAGTAGATCCTGCCGTAGCGTTCTTCGGCCTTCCAGAAGAAAACCACCCCGACTAACAGCAGTCCAACGCTCCAGATGGTTGCGTAGAACCAGTAGGTGGGGTCGGCCTCGTGATCAGGGAGCATGGCAGAACGCGCCAAGGACAAGAATTCGTACAAGGGGTGGAAGTCAAAGACAGCAACCAGCCAGGGGAATGCGCCGAGGATACGGTCCACTTGGAAAAAGACCCCGGATGTGTAAAACAGGACTCTGGTAATGATCGGGATGATCTCTTTGATGTCCGTCAAGTGCACGGTCAATCGCGCCGAGATCAGCGCGACCCCCGTGTTGAACATGGTCATGAGGACAACCAGAGGGATGATTTGCAGCCAACTCCAGCTCAACGGGTTGCCCGAGATCAAAACGATCAGGGCCATCACCACGAGGATCGGCACGAGGTTCATCAGCTGCTGAATGACCGCTCCCAAGGGGAGGGTGATCCGTGGAAAGGCGAGCGTCTGTACCAAGGCCTTGTTCCGCATGATCGAATCCGCGCCATGAGAAAAGGAACTGGCAAAGAACTCGAAGAGGAACACACCGATGACGATGTAGGCAACGATGTTCTCCGGCCGCCGGTCGCCCTGCAGCAAACCGAAAACGAGACCGTAGATCAGAGCGTTCATGGTCGGTTTGAGCACGACCCAAGCCATACCCAGGCGGTTTTCCTCATTGCCCGCTTGGATCCGGTACTTCGCCATGGATGTCGTCAGTTCTCGGCGACGCCAGACTTCGGCCAGATACTCGCGCAGGGGTGGTCTTTGTCCAACCCGCTCAAGATTGTTCTGCGCCGCTTCCTCGGCAAGGCTCATGCCACATGTCCCTTACAGGTCAGTCAAATAAACGCTAATCGCGACGGGGCCATACCCCGCCGCGCCTCTACTGAGTGTAGTAGATCGAACCGGTCCAGCTTACGAGCAGCCGCGGGGGTCAGCCCTCGACGTCCCGGAAGAACACACGCAGTTCCAGGCTGTGCTGCCCCGCCGTGTCTTGCGAATACGTGGCCTTCCCCACAATCCCGTCGAGGCCGCCCGTGCCGGAGCCGGGGATGATGTGCCCGTCGCTGACAGCGATTTCCCCCTCCGCCAGTCCCCAGTGCTGGATCACCATCGTGCCTTCGCGGCCATCCACGGAGCCACTGAACACTTCGGATGCAACGTATCCGGCACCGGTGCTGTTGCCGGCCATCAGCAGTTCTGCGCGGCTGGTGCCTGTGATCAATCCGTCAAATACTTTGGTCACGCGGACCCGGCTCAGGTCCGAGCTCGTTCCCTCGACCTCATAGGGTTCCGGCACCCAATCGGTGACGTCGAAGTCGGCGGCGATGATGTGTTCGGCCTCGGTCATGATGCCCTGTTTCTCCTAGATCGGTTGCCGAGTGCGTCAGAAGAGTCGCTGGTCGTGTGAGTCGGCATATTTCTTGCGGAAGAGTTTGCGGGTTTTCGGATCCAGAAACACCAGGTACAGCGCGAAGGCGACGGCCACGATGCAGGCGAGAAGCCGCGCCATGTCGAGGTCGAATTCGATGTAGGGGAAGATGTCCAGCTGGTCTGTGATCGCGTAGATCATCAGGAAGGACGTCACCGCGTAGACAGTCTGTACCTGCCAGTCATTCCGGATCCCTGTGGCCGCAAACAGCGGCAGCAGCCAAACGATGTACCAAGGTTGGATCATTGGGCCAAGCAACACCACGGCGGCAAGCGCCAGCGCGAGCCGACGAACAATCCGGTCGTAGCTGCCGCGGAACATGGTGTAGAGAACAATCAGCACGGCCACTACCCTGCCGCCCGTGTAGACGGCGGACTGCACCATCGCGCCGTCGAACCCCAAGCCGCCGGAGACCAGCCCCAGGAAGATCCCCAGCAGCCCGACCGGGGCATACCAGATCATCAGGCCGGCTCCTTGCTGGCTCAAGGCTCCCACCCAGCCGAATCCCAGCCCGTTGATCGCTCCCAAAATTGCCAGCAGCCCGAAGGAAATTCCGGCCGTCATGGCCCAGTAGCCGAATTTGCGCGGCCAACTGGCCCCCTTGCCCGCCCACAACAGGCCGACAAATGGCAGGAAGATCAGGGTGATCGGCTTGATGCCAATAGAAAGCGTCACCAGCAAGATGCCCAGCAGTACCCGTCGGTTCGCCGCATGGTAGAGGCCGGCAAGGGCCAATCCCAGCATCAGGGCATCGTTGTGGATGCTGGCGATGAAGGTGGTCAGGAACAACGGATTTGCACAGGCCAGCCACAACGCCCGGTTGGGGTTGATGCCGTGCAGTTCGGCAAGTTTCGGCCCATAGTAGACGCACAGCGCGGCACCGCCGATCGCGAGGATCCGGAACATGATGATGGAGTATTCCGGGTGGCCGCCGGTGAGCCAGACGATGAACTCCTCCATCCAGAGAAAGATCGGCCCATAAGGCGTTGGGCTGCGTGCCCAGAGGTCGTCGGCGCCGGTCTGCAGATAGTTCTGCAACTGGTCGTACCCATCCACGTAGGGATTGAGGTTGTTGACCATGACTTTGCCTTGGGCGATGTAGGCGTAGACGTCGCGGCTGAACAGTGGGATACACAGTGCCAGCGGGGTGCCCCAGGCGACGATAGCGGTCAGCGTTGCCCGCCGTGCGGACTCGCCCCAAACCGTGAACTGTTGACCGAGCCGCAGCCAGGCCCGCACCAGGATCATGCCCCCGAGGGCAAGCAGGACCACCGAGAGGATCACACCGACCAGTTCCACCCGCAGGAAGATCAGCAGGGGCCAGCGCCGCAGTTCGGACACCGAGGCCAGCCACCCGACCCCCAGCGACCCGAGGAACATCATGAACGAGCCAATGGCGCCCTCGAGGATGCTCCGGGTAGACCGTTCCTTGACGACGCTTCCGCTGCGGGAGCTGGAAGGTTCAGTCGCGGGTCTTGGGGCAGTCATCTTCTCGGCGGTCCAATCACTCCGGGGTCAGTACACCTGGTCCGGTGCGGCGCGTGCCGCTGGGGTGGTCTGCACGCCTCGGAACGGTCAGTCGAAGGCAGCGTGGGAGGCACGCCTGCTTGAGGTGCTCTCTGCATGTTAGCACCGGGGCCTCGGCATTCCCTGCCGCCTGTCCCGCGCGCCAGCACCCTGACGCGATACATTTGTCCAGTGCCAATCTCTAACGAACATATTGTCTGGATCGACTGCGAAATGACCGGACTGGACCTTGAAGCCGACGCGCTCATCGAGGTCGCCGTCCTGGTGACCGACTCGGAACTCAACATCCTTGGGGAGGGAGTCGACGTCGTCATCAAGCCCACTGCGGAGGCTCTCGCCCAGATGAACGACTTCGTCCGCAGCATGCACACCACGTCCAAACTGCTGGACGAGCTGCCGCACGGCATGACGATGGCCGAGGCCGAAGACAAAGTGATGGAATACATCACGGCGTGGGTTCCCGAACCCCGCAAGGCGCAGTTGGCAGGCAATTCCGTTGGCACGGACCGCACCTTCCTGGCCCGCGACATGCCCCGCGTCATTGATCACCTGCACTACCGGATCATCGACGTTTCCACGATCAAGGAGCTCTCGCGCCGCTGGTTCACCCGGGCCTATTTTCAAGCGCCCGCCAAGAGCGGCGGACACCGGGCACTGGGCGACATCAAGGACTCAATCAATGAGCTGCGTTACTACCGGCAGGCCGTCTTCGTCCCCTCCCCCGGCCCGGATTCAGCCACCGCCAAGAAGATCGCCGCAAGCATCGGCGCCACTTCCGGGGATTAGGATGTTAGCTGTACCACTTTCCCTGCGGGAATGGCCTAAAGTGGCAAAAGCCAGATGAAAAGCATGTAAACTGGTCTGCGTTGCCTTACTGGTTGGAGACCGGCAGGAACCGCTCGAGCGGGGTCTGTCGGGAGGAACAAGAGGGCACTTGGTGGGTATAGCTCAGCTGGCAGAGCGCCTGGTTGTGGTCCAGGAGGTCGCGGGTTCAATCCCCGTTACTCACCCCGAATGTCCGGCAGCAGCCGGCAGGCAGAGCCGTCCCGAAGCCGGGGCGGCTCTTCGCATGTCCGGCCGCAACGGGGGCGCCTCGCGCTGATGGTTGAACAGCGCACGCCCAGGCGAATCACCCTGAGTGAAGGAGAGAAATGACCGTCCGCCCCGTCACTATCACCGGCGAGCCGGTGCTGCACCGCCGTGCAGCCGAGGTTGAGAATTTCGACGACGAGCTCCGCGCGATCATCGATGACATGTTCGAGACGATGGACGAGGCACACGGCGTAGGGCTCGCTGCGCCGCAGATCGGGGTGGGACTGCGAATCTTCACCTATGAATTCGCCAACGACGACGACGTCCCGCCGCGGGGCGTACTGGTCAATCCGACCCTGGTACTCGGCAAGGTCTCGGGCGCGGAACCCGACCCCGACGAGGAAAACGAGGGCTGCCTGTCCGTGCCAGGACACAGCTACCCCCTGAAGCGGGCCGAGTGGGCCCGCGTCCGAGGGTTCGACGCGGACGGCAGCCCGGTGGATTTCGAGGCGACCGGCTGGTTCGCCCGCGTGATGCAGCACGAGTACGACCATTTGGACGGCAAGCTCTACATCGACCGGCTCAATGACCGGTGGGGCAAGCGGGCGCGGAAGAACATCAAGAGGGAAGGCTGGGGCGTTCCCGGCAACACGTGGCTGCCCGGGGTCGATCCGGACCCGTTCGGCCACTAGCCGTCCGCAGCCCTCTGCGCACTGAGGTCCCCAATCCCAGAGGGCGGATCCGGGTCAGCTGTCCGTGAGACTGGACCTATGGTCCTTTTCGCAACGGTGCAGATCTTCCAGCGCGATGTCCCGCAGCCGTTTGAGTTCGTCAACGCGCTTCTCCGTCACATAGCCGCGGGCGTAGGCGTCCTGCGCCGCATCCAGCAGCCGCTGGGCCTCCTTATGATTGACCTGCGCCCGTTCCCAACGCGTCATCTCTACCATGCGGCCATTGTAGGAACGGCGCCGCCGCAAAGCCATAGCGTCAGTGGTTCCGTGGACCGCTTCAACCTTCAGGGCCGTCTGGATCGCGACGAACCGGCCATTAAGCAAGAGTCCCCCAATGCCACCGGCCTCTAAACGGCAGAAGCCGGCGGCATTCGCATGCCGCCGGCTCCGCCGTCGTTATTGCCGAGTAAGGGCGATCAGACCGTCTCGGCCACCGGTTCCAGCACGGCCGGGAAGATCTTCGGGTTGACGCCGGCAATCTCCTCGAGCACGCGGACCACCTGGCAGCTGTAGCCGAATTCGTTGTCGTACCAGACGTAGAGCACGGCGTTCTTGCCGCTGGCAATCGTGGCCAGGCCGTCCACGATCCCCGCACGGCGGGAACCGACGAAATCGGTGGAGACGACCTCGGGAGAGTCGATGTAGTCGATCTGCTTGCGCAGGTCCGAGTTCAGCGACATGCCGCGCAGGTACTCGTTCAGGCTTTCCTTGGTGGCGTCGTGTTCCAGGTTCAGGTTCAGGATGGCCATGGAAACGTCCGGGGTGGGGACGCGGATGGCGTTGCCGGTGAGCTTGCCTTCCAGCTCCGGCAGGGCCTTGGCCACTGCCTTGGCTGCACCGGTCTCGGTCAGCACCATGTTCAGCGCGGCGGAGCGGCCGCGGCGGGAACCCTTGTGGAAGTTGTCGATCAGGTTCTGGTCATTGGTGTAGGAGTGCACCGTTTCCACGTGGCCGTGGGCAATGCCGAACTTATCGTTCAGAGCCTTGAGGACCGGGGTGATGGCGTTGGTGGTGCAGGAGGCGGCGGAGACGATCTTGTCCTCGTCGGTAATGTCCGAGTGGTTCACGCCGTGGACGATGTTCTTCAGGCTGCCCTTGCCCGGAGCGGTGAGGAGCACGCGGGAGACGCCGGGGCACTGCAGGTGCTGGGACAGCCCGGCCTCGTCGCGCCACTTGCCCGTGTTGTCCACGACAATGGCGTCCTTGATGCCGTACTGGGTGTAGTCGACGGACGCCGGGTCGTTGGAGTAGATGAACTGGATCAGGGTGCCGTTGGCCTGGATGGTGTTGTTGTCTTTATCCACGGAGATCGTGCCCTCAAAGGGGCCGTGCACCGAGTCGCGGCGCAGCAGGCTGGCGCGCTTGACCAGGTCGTCGTCGCTGCCCTTGCGGACTACGACGGCGCGCAGGCGCAGGCCGTGGCCGCCGCCGGAGTGGCCCACCAGGATCCGGGCCAGCAGACGGCCGATGCGGCCGAAGCCGTAGAGCACAACGTCGGTGCTGGTGCGCTCGTCGGCGCCGCGCTTGCCGACGATATCGGCCAGCTCGGTGCGCACGAAGTCCTTCAGCTCGGCGCCGTCACCCTCGTTCTTGAACTTCACCAGCAGGCGGGCCAAATCCACGGAACCTGCGCCGAGGTCCAGCTCGCTCATCGCCTGCAGCACGGGGAAGGTCTCTTCCAGCGGCAGTTCGGTGTCATCAATCTGGCGGGCAAAGCGGTGCGCCTTCAGGATGCCCACCACGGACTGGTTGATCAGGCTGCGCCCGTGGATGGAGGTGACTACGTTGTTTTCGCGGTACAAGCGCCCGATCATCGGGATCATCGCTTCGGCAAGTGCCTCGCGGTTGGTCCACGTATCCAGGGCCGACTCTGACATCTGGTTCACAGAATTACCTTCCTACATCAGCCGGGCTCTCCCTCGAGCCCGGTTGTCACCGCCGTGGATTTTCACGACGACGCCGGTTGGCCCGACAGTCTGTCCGGCCACGCGGCACGCCACCGCCAAGTGCCGGCGGGAAGCTTTGTGGATCTGCCCGTTCCCGTCGCCGACTTTCGATCGGCGGCGGCTCACGCCTATCCGTTATCCATTCTAGAGACTACGCGGAGCACGTACGCACCGTTACACGTGAACTGCCTCACAGGGTTGGGGATTGCCGGCCGGCTGGGTCCGCCGCCTCACGCCGACGGCGGTGCTCCCCGCTCAGGGACGCGCCGCCGTCGGCCGTTCGAAGGATCAGGCTTTGAAGATGTCCTGCCGGACGCCCATGATGATTCTGTCCCCGGGGTCCGCGGTCTTGAGGTACCGGACCACGTTCTTGAGGTCCAGTGCGATGCAACCCGCCGTCGGAACGGGGTTGGCGTGCAGGAAAATGGCGAATCCCGCTCCCTGCCTGATAGTTTGCCCCGGCCCGCGGTTGTAGTCGATCACAGCGCCTTGGCGGTAGTCCCCGGTCGGCAGGCGCATGAAAAACCACATGTTCTCGTCCGGCCACCGTTCATAACCCACAGAACCGGCTTCGTAGTACTTGTTGTAGGAGGAGCCGAGCGTACCGGACCATCTGGACCGCTTGTTCAGCTTCTTGTACTTGAGGTCCGTGCCGGGGTTACCCTCACCGAATGCTTCATGGACAGTGAAACTGCCCTGCGGGGACCAGCGGTACTGGGTGTGCCCGGATGCCACTCCCGGGCGTTTGAACCCCTTGAGTCCCACGGTCGCCTTGCCCGTTTTCCATTCCTGCTTGTAGACGGAGCCAACCCGCACGCAGTTGATGAAGCTGGCCTTGGAGGTTCCGTACTTCTCCGCGATGGTGAAGGAAATGCGGTTGGCCCAGCCATGCGCGTAGCGGGTCTTGTTCGCGCCGATCGCCCAGCACTCATTCTTCGGGTACATCACGGCGCCCACCCGAGCCGCCACCAGGGAGCCGCCCTGGAAAACCTGCGTGGTCTTGCCGCTGCGCTTCACGGCGTCCTGCAAGGGGTAGCCCAACGTGCCGTTCTGGCTACCGCGGGCCTTCCAGCTGTAATTCATCTGTGCAGTGAGAATCCTGGCGCCCGTAGAGGGCGAGTACGCGATCGTCCCCTTTTGGAAGAGCTGGACACATCCCTTGGACTTGAGGCCGCACTTCATGTCGGCCGTCGGGTAGCCCAAGGTCCCGCGTTCATATCCTGAAGTCTTGAACTTCTTAAAGATTTGGTGCTGAAGGTCCATGCTTCGAGCACCGGTTTTCGCACTCCAGTAGATGCCGATCCGCTTGGCACTCTTCGAGGACGGCTTGTAGGTACGGACGCACCCGTTGTCCACCAGGCGGCAGTTGAGATCGTTGACCGCAATCAGCTTGAGTAATTTTGCTTTGGCTTCGATGGCCTTTTTGCCGGCGACAATGTGCGGAGGCGTGTAGCTGATGGTGCCTCCCTGGAATCGCTGCGAGGCGCTCTTGTCGGAGGCGACCTTCATGTCTGCGATGGGATAGCCGTACTTGCCGTTTTCGTACTTGGCAGCTTGGAAAGTCTTGTAGATCGCATGTTTGAGATCCACGGCGAAAGCGCCCGTAGCCGCCGACCAGTAGATACCAATCCGCGCCGTCCCGCCGCTGTCCGTGTAGGTGCGGACACAGCCGTTGTCCTTGAGCGTGCAACGGAAGTCATTGACCGGGCTGAGCTTTAAGGCCATGGCCTTCGCGGCGATTGTCTTCTGCCCTGCCGCTACATGCGGTGGCTCTGCCAGCGTCTCATCTGTCTCGGGAGCTTCCTGGGGGGCGCTCTGCTGCACGAGCGCATTAGAACGCTCCCCTGGTGCCTTCTCCGGTTCTGTGGGCAGCACCGACAGTGTCGGGGTTGCGGGAACGTTTGGCTCCTCGGACGTGCCGCTGGATGGGACCGCGGGAGTCGAAGGTAAAGAAACAGCGTCGGTTGGTGTCGGCTGGGGTTCCTGAGTTGTTTCGCCGACCGGGGCCTCGGTCGGGACGGGGCTTTCGCCATTGTTCGGCATGCTGTCCGGTGTTGGATCAGCGGGAACGGGCGCTTGGGAAGATTGGCTGACCGGTGCCGCCTCGCTGGAAGCGAAGGCTGGCAGAGTCGAGGCGAGCAGCGTCGTGAGGACTGCTGTTGTCAGGCCAACGCGCAACATGGAGCGCAGCGTAGAAGGCGTAAGCGAAGGGCGGTTCATAGTTCCCCCGGCGAGAGATGCAGGCTGGCGATGGAACCAGCTGAGACTGTATCGACCACTGTCGTCTAAGGCCCGCGGAATGTTAGGCGGCATGAATGGACTCGCCATTCCCCCGCGGCGAGGCTGTTTCATTCATGGGCATAGTCGGACGCACCTTAGACTCAACGGGTGAAACGAGTGATCGCATGTCTCGCAGGTTTGTTGTTGGCTCTGACCGCCTGCGCTGCTCCCGAAAGACCTACGATGGTGGCCCATCGGGGCGGGGCTCTGGTATACCCCGAATCCTCATCCGAAGCATTCAAAGCCGTGGCGGAGTCCGACTTTCCCATCGAGATGGACTTGAGGGTTCTCGGTGATGGAACTCTTGTCCCCCTCCACGATGAAACGGTGGACAGGACCATGAGCGGCATTGCGGGAGAACCGCGGAGCATCAGGCTCGCTGAGTGGCGCCAGGCTGCGATCCGTCATCCGGCAGGGGGTGCGCCCGGCACACCCACCACTTGGGAGCAAATTGCGGATGAGTACGGCGAGAACCACGTTCTTGTACCGGAAATCAAGGAGTCGGGCATTGATGTGGACGGCTTTGTCGAGTCGATAACCCGCCGCGGCATAGAACAGAACGTCATCGTTCAATCTTTCGACTACGGCCTCGCGACGCGCTTGGCAAACGAAGGACTGAACGTTCTATTCCTCGTTGGCGCGAACGCCGAGATCGATCCGGCGACGGTGAGGGAAGACGGAATCTCACACATCGGTCCGCATAAGGACATCGATAGCACGAGCATCGCTGCCATGAAGGAAGCCGGATTAACAGTGTGGCCGTGGACTGTGAACGATCCGAAACAAGCAGCTTCGCTGCTGGAGGCTGGGGCGGACGGCGTCTTTACGGACGATCCGTGGATGCTGTCTGAGGCACTTGCAGCCGAGTGATTCCGCAGATGGCGCCAGATGAGAAAGGGACGGGTTGGCCTATGAGCCGGGTTCTGTCACCTGCGGCAGTTGCCCGCCGCCGGGTGGCGATCATCCATCTAGGAGCACCGTTGCCGGTACCCTCAAGCGGCCTACCCGGACACTCGGGCGAGCAGCCCTCGATCGTGCCCTGTCTGACCTTGCTCCGGGTGGGGTTTACCTAGCCGTCCCGGTCGCCCGGGGCGCTGGTGGTCTCTTACACCGCCGTTTCACCCTTACCAGGTCCTGCCGAAGCAGTCCTGGCGGTCTGTTTTCTGTGGCACTTGCCTGCGGGTTTCCCCGAGTGGGCGTTACCCACCACCCTGCCCTGTGGAGCCCGGACTTTCCTCGGCGGACTCATCCTCGCGGACCAGCCCGACGCGATCGCCCAGCCAACCCGTCCCGCCTTCAGGATACGGCCTGCTCCCCCGTCACCCGTAATCTCCCCGCTTCTGCCGCTTCCCTTCAGGGACGACGGCGGCGGGGCGCCTTTCGTTCGGCCGCGACGCCCGACGGTAGGCTCTTACGGTGCTGATTCTTGTTCCGCCTTCCGAAGGGAAGACCGCTGCCGTCAAGGGACACCCGTTCGACCTGCAGGAACTGCAGTTTCCGGAGCTGAACCCGGCCCGCGAGGAAGTGCTGACCGCTCTGGCCCGCGTCAGCCGGAGCCCGGAGGCTCTCGCCCGTCTGGGCGTCGGAGCCTCGTTGGCCGCCGAGGTGGAACGCAACACCCGGTTGCACGACGAACCCTCCGCCCCGGCGCACACTGTCTACTCCGGTGTGCTCTACGACGCCCTCGGCTACCAATCCATGACCGCGGCACAGAAGCACAAGGCGGACACCGCCGTCGTCGTCATCTCAGCGCTGTGGGGCGCGATCGGTTTTGCAGACAACATCCCGGCCTACCGGCTGTCCATGTCCGTGGGCTTGCCGGAAACCGGGAAGCTTGCCTCCTATTGGAAGAAGCGGCTCCCCCAGGCGCTGGACACCCATGTGGAGGGCCACCTGGTGGTGGACTGCCGCTCAAGCACCTACGCCGCCGCTTGGACTCCTGACCCTGCCCGGACGGTAGTGGTCAACGTTTTCCAAGAGCGGAACGGCAAACGCACCGTGGTCTCGCACTTCGCCAAGCACACCCGTGGCGAACTCGCCCGCCACTTGGTGACCAGGCGCGGCAAGGCGCCCGCGACGCCGGCTGCACTGTTGAAGGCAGCACAGGAAGTCTGGGAGGCTGAACTTGTCGAAGGCACGGCCCGCAAGGCGCACGCGCTGAATATCACTCTGGCCGCCTAGGAATGCGGACCCGGCCCGGCCCTGAAGTACTGGCCCCACCGCCGGGGTTCGATGCCGGTGTCGCCGATAGTTTGCCCCACGTTCACCCAGGCCACGTAGATTCGGTCAGTCCGAGAACGTGAAGCATTGATGGAGGCGTTGGGGTCGCATGTCCGAACGGGAACTAGATTTTGTCCACGGCGGCGTGCTGGTCCAGTACAAGCGGCGCGCGGCGAAGCTGGACCGGCGCCACCTGATTGTCATGTTCGCCGGGGTGGGTGCGCTCGACAGCTACGAGTTTGACGGCCGGGCCTCACAGGACAGTCAGGCACACTGGCTGTGGATCAAGGACAAGTTCGATGGGCAGCACGCATACTACCTGTGCCGGAACATGGACTTTTCCATTGAGCAGGCAGTGGTCGCGTTGATCGATGCAGAGCTGGAGCGGCTGGGGCTGAGCCGGAATGAATGCACGCTGGCGGGTTTTTCCAAGGGCGGGTTTGCTGCGCTGTATCTGGGAATCAAATACGACTTCGGCAATATCCTCGCGAGCGCCCCCCAGATGTACGTCGGCACCCATACGCGCGCCAACCGGCCAAAGATCTTCGCGCACATGACCGGCGGCGGCGGGCAGGCCGAGATGCAGAAGCTGGACCGGCTGCTGCCCGACGCGGTGGCTGCCGATGTACAGACGGAGAGGAACATCTATGTGCTCAGCTCCCCGCAGGACCAGTTCCACCTGGCGCAGATTGTGCCCGCGCTGCCGCTGTTCGCCAAGTACGCGAACTTCAACTTCATCGAGACAGATTCGGATCTGGTGAACGAGCACACGGATGTGACGCGCTATAACGTACCGCTGATTTTGGCCACGCTCTATGCACTCGCAGAAAACGCGCCGCCGCGCTACGGCACGGTGCGCAACGGGAACCGGCTGGAACCGCAGCTGCGCGCGGACCTGCTGTTGCGGCAGCGGGAGGCGGGCGACGTCGTCGCCAACTTCAGCGGCGCGCGGCTGGCCGGATCGGTGTTCTTTCCGGAGGGCGTGGGGTTCCTGCGCGGGCATGCCACCGGTCAGTGGACGGATCTGGCCAGCACGCTGGTGCTCGCGGGGGAAGACTCCCGACACGAGTTCGCCCTGGGTGGGAACGAGGATGCGGGCATCTCCTTCAGCTACTTCCAACAGGCCTATTGCGATTACCGACTGGCTAGGTTTTCCTCGCGCAAGCACCGGGGCATTGATCTGGGTGGGCTGCCGTCGGGGACGTACGAGGTGTGGCTGCGGCTGGCGGTCCCTGGCCGTGAGGCGGAGCTGCCGCTGGCCTCGGGCACACCGCTGGCGGCCGAATCGCAACTGGACGGGCGGCTGTACCGCTTCCGGACGCGGCCCGGCGGCGCCGTGCTGGATGTACGGCCCGTGCTCGGTACCGCCCCGGCACAGGCGTACTTCCGGCTGCGCACCAGCTGGGCGCGCGGGCCTAGGGTGCATCTGGACGGGGACTACGCCGTGCGTGGTGTGGAAATCCCCCACAATGAAACCGCCCGCTACTACCTGGTGCTGCACGGGCCCGCCGGCACCCACGCCTTCCCCCTGGCCGCAGGGGGCTTCCGCGGGAACGCGGACGTCTTCGGCGACGCGCTCAGCGATTACTCCGGGGCCCACTTCGGCACCCCCAAGGGCACCGGCGTCGACATCTCGGCGCTGCTGCCGGGAACGTACGAAGTCGCCGTCAGCCTCAGCAGCGCCGGCGGGCTTTACACCCTCCCGGCCGGCAAAACCGTACAGATCCGGGCCGCCGACGCCGCCGGCACCACCGCCACGATGCACGACACCGTACCCGGACCGGCGTCGTTCCGGAGCGGGATTGTCCGCCTCGCGCCGCCGGCGCTCAGGCGGAAGATCAAGCGGAGGCTGTCCCGCCTGATCGTGCGCTGACTAGCCCGGCCCACGCCTTTACCCGCAGCGCCCTGATCGCTACATTGGGCGTTTGCTCGAACGCGTGCGATCCATCGGTGACATGGGGCAAAGGCACTGCTGGCGACAGTACTGGAGGCACCGTGTCCTCGCTTCAGCACCCCATCCGGCGCCCTGCAATAGGGTGATGCAACCCTAAACAAAAAGTGCCCGACCGTCCCTGAGTCGTGCGGGACCGCCGTCAGCTTTCTTGCGAAGGACGTCCCGGCCTGCGCATCGTTTACCCTCAGGATTTCCCCGCCGGAACCGCTCTATGCTGTGGGAGCTGGCCTCTGGAACGAGTGGAGCGTTGCCAGTGGCTAGCTGCCCCACTCCTCCGAGCGGATCAGGATGCAGCCGGAGTCGGGGCAGAAGACGATGTCGTCCGGTGCGGCCTTGCGGATGTCGGCCAGGTCGCCGGGGCTGAGCTGCATGCCGGAGCCCTCCGACTTGCCGTGGAACAGCCGGGCGGCGCCGATGCCCCGATGCGCAAGGGTCTTTTCGTAGACGGCCAGCAGGGACGCCTCGAAGCTGCCCGCCACCTCCTGGCGTTCCGCGGCGGCAGCGGCACGGTCGCTTTCGATGCCGGCGAGCTCTTCGTCGCGGGCACGCTCCAGGCCGGACAGCTCTTCGCGCAGCTGGTCGTTGGCCTGCTGGTGTTCGGCCTGCCGGGTGCGGAGCCCCTCGAGGCGCTCCATCACTTCCAGCTCCACGTCTTCCAGGTCGCTGCGGCGCTTATTCAGCGACACCAGTTCGTGCTGCAGCGCGGTCAGGTCCTTGGGCGAACCCGCTCCGCCGTCCAGGCGTTTCTGGTCGCGTTCGATCCGCGACTGGACGGTTTCGACGTCGCCTTCGGCGCGCTTCAGTTCGCGTTCGGTGTCCGCTATCTCCGTGTTGAGGGCGACTAGCGACGAGTCGGCGGCGGCTAGCTTCTCCACCAGCGCGTCGATGTCGGCGTTCTTGGCGGTGGCTGCAGCGCGGCGGCTCAGTTGCGTGAGCTTGCCGTCCAGTGCCTGCAGGTCGAGCAGCCTCAGTTGCTCGGAAGCCGGTGCCTTCGCCATGTACGTCCTTTCAAAACGCTGCGGAACCGCTGCGGTTCAGCCTCGTCCTAGCCTACAGTCCGGACGGAGGGCTGCTACCCCGGCGTCAGGACGAAATCCCAGGGATCGGTGTTGGTGACGCTGACCTTGACCTCCACCGTGTAGCCCTGGTCCGCCAGGACATTGTCCAGCGCCACGGATGCGGGCGTCAGCCACAGCCATTCGCTGCCGAAATGCGAGACGTCGATGAGGTATGGCCGGCCGTCCACGGCTCCTTCGCGTGCTTCGGACGCTGGGTGGTGGCGCAGGTCGGCCGTGACATAAACGTCCGCCCGCGAGGCCCGGACCTGGTCGAACAGCGAGTCCCCTGCACCGCCGCACACGGCCACGCTGCGGATGATCCCGTTGCGGTCGCCGGCCACCTTCACTCCCCCGGCGACGGCGGGCAGGATGCTGAACACCTGTTCGGCGAACTCGCCCAGTGTTTTGGCTTCGGCCAGCTCCCCCACCCGTCCGATGCCTTCTTCCGGCAAACCGTTGTCCGCGGGTGACAGCGGCCGCACGTCCTGCAGCCCGAGCGCATCGGCCAGCACGTCCGAGACGCCGCCGACGGCGCTGTCCGCGTTGGTGTGAACCGTGACCAAGGCGCAGCCGCTTTCGATCAGCCGGTGCACGGCGTCTCCCTTGAAGCTGGTGGTTGCGACCGAATTGACCGGCTTCAGCAGCAGCGGGTGGTGCGTGAGCAGCAGGTCGGCACCCCACTCGATGGCCTCGGCGATCACGTCGGTTGTCGGGTCCACGGCGAACATGATCTTCTGCACTTCGGCCGAGGGCCTGCCGACGACGGGGCCCACAGCGTCCCATGGCTCGGCCAGCGATTCGGGCCAGAGCTCCTCGATGGCCAGCAGCACATCGCCCAGGACTGGCGTCTTCGGCCGCGCTTCGTCCTGCACGGAGGTTTCGGTTCCCTCGGAGGCTTCGGTTCCTGCGGGGACTTGGGTTTTTTCGCCTTCGGTTCCCGCGGGGGCTTTGGTGCCTTCGGGGGCTTCGGCATCCCCGGTGCGGAGCTGTTCGTCGTCGACCATGAATCCTTTTCTACCCCATCCGCGGTGGTCCGCCCACCAGCCACCGCCCACGTTCGCCGCCCGGGAACATTCGAGGGGTCCGTGACATTGTTAAGCCATGAAGACTTTTGTGCTTGGCGGTGGGTGCTTTTGGTGCCTGGACGCGGTCTACAACAGGACGCGCGGTGTCACGGAGGTGGTTTCCGGCTACACCGGCGGCCACCTGAAGAATCCCTCCTACGAGGCGGTCTGCTCCGGAACGACCGGGCACGCAGAGGTGGTCGCCGTGACGTTCGACGAAACGGTGGTGCCCGAAGACGTCATCCTGGGAATGTTCTTCGCCTCACACAACCCCACCACCCTGAACCGCCAGGGCTACGACGTCGGGACGCAGTACCGCTCGTCGATGTTCTACGTCGACGACGAACAGAAGCAGACTTTCGAAGCCGCCATCGAGCGCGCGCAGGCGGACTGGCAGGACCCCATCGTGACCGAGGTTGTGCGGCTGCCCGAGTTCTACCCGGCGGAGGACTATCACCAGAACTTCTACGCCAAGCATCCCGACGCCGGCTACTGCCAGGTGATCATCAATCCCAAGCTGGCCAAGGCCCGAAAATATTACGCCGAATGGCTCACCGCTTAGCTCACCGCTCGCCGCGCTGACTAGTGTGGAAGAAGTTTTGTTACTCCCATCTGTAACGGCCCAACGGCCAGAAGGCAGGAAAACATGGCTCCGATTTACGACGACGTCACCCAGGTTGTGGGGCGCACCCCGCTGGTGCGCCTGAACCGGCTCACCGAGGGCCTGGAGGCCCAAATCGCCGTGAAGCTGGAGTTCTACAATCCGGCCAACTCGGTCAAGGACAGGATTGGCGTGGCCATCGTCGACGCCGCCGAAAAGGCCGGTGCGCTGAAGCCGGGCGGGACCATCGTGGAGGGCACATCCGGCAACACCGGCATCGCGCTAGCCATGGTCGGTGCGGCCCGCGGCTACAAGGTGATCCTGACCATGCCGGAGACCATGTCCACCGAGCGGCGCGTCATGCTGCGCGCCTTCGGTGCCGAAATCGTGCTGACCCCCGGTTCCGAGGGCATGCGCGGCGCGGTCGAAAAGGCCAAGGAGATCGTGGCCAACACCGAGAACTCCATCTGGGCCCAGCAGTTCGCCAATGAGGCCAACCCGCTGATCCACCGCACCACCACCGGCGAGGAAATCTGGGCCGACACCGACGGCCAGGTCGACATCCTGGTGGCCGGCATCGGCACCGGCGGCACCATCACCGGCGCCGGCGGCCTGCTGAAGGAGCGCAAGCCCGGCGTCCAGATCATCGCCGTCGAGCCGGAAGACTCCCCCATCCTCACCGGCGGCAATCCTGGCCCACACAAGATCCAGGGCCTGGGCGCCAACTTCGTGCCGGAGGTACTGAACACCAGCGTTTACGACGAGGTGCTGGACGCGCCGACGTCGGCGTCCGTCGCCGTTGCCCGCGATCTGGGCATCAAGGAAGGCATCCTCGGCGGCATCTCCTCGGGCGCGGCCGTGTGGGCGGCGCTGGAAGTGGCGAAGCGTCCGGAGAACGCCGGTAAGCTGATCGTGGCCGTGGTGCCCGACTTCGGTGAGCGCTACATTTCCACGATCCTGTACGACGACATCCGCGGCTAACCAGCTTCCTTGCCGCCGAGCGGCGATGTCCGATCAGAAAGAGCACATGGGTTTCCTAGCGCGACTGCGTGAAGACCTCGAGGCCGCCCGGTCGCACGACCCGGCGGCCCGGGGCCGCGTGGAGAATTTCCTGGCCTACTCCGGGCTGCACGCCATCTGGATCCACCGGCTGACACACAGGATGTGGGCCAACCCGTCGCTGCGGCTGCCGGCCCGGCTGATCTCGCAGGCGGGACGCTTCCTGACCGGCATCGAGATCCATCCCGGCGCGACCATCGGCCGCCGGTTCTTCATTGACCACGGCATGGGCGTGGTGATCGGCGAGACCGCCGAAATCGGCGAAGACGTGATGCTCTACCACGGCGTCACGCTCGGCGGCCGCTCGCTGGACAAGGTCAAGCGCCACCCCACCATCGGCGATCGGGTGGTCATCGGTGCCGGCGCCAAAGTGCTCGGTCCCGTGGTCATCGGTGCTGACAGCGCCGTGGGCGCCAACGCCGTTGTGGTCAAGGACGCTCCGCCGGAATCGATCATCACGGGCATCCCGGCCACCTTCCGCCACCGCGATCCACAGCGCGAAACCAAACCCGCCGTAGACCCGGCCGAATACATCGACCCGGCGATGTGGATCTAACGTCCACTGCTGCCTGATAAACGTTGAACCTGACGAGAGGACAAGCCGTGGGCGAATCGATCCGCATCGGCATAGCCGGCTACGGAAACCTGGGCCGCGGCGTGGAGGCCGCGGTGGCCAAAAACCCCGACATGGAACTGGCCGGGGTCTTCACCCGCCGGTCCCCCTCAGACCTTGCCACCCTGCGCAAGGAGACTGCCGTGTTTGTCATGGACGAGCTCCCCGCCCACGAAGACAGCATCGACGTGCTGATCCTGTGCGGCGGTTCCAAGGAGGACCTCCCGCAGCAGGGACCGGTCATGGCGGCCCGCTTCAACACGGTGGACAGTTTCGACACGCACGCCCGCATCCCGGAATACTTCGACGCCGTTAACGTGCCGGCGCGTGCCTCCAGCAAGACGGCGCTGATTTCCGCCGGGTGGGACCCCGGCATGTTTTCCATCAACCGGGTTTATGGCGAAGCCCTCCTGCCCGACGGCGACACCTACACCTTCTGGGGCCGCGGACTGAGCCAGGGGCACTCCGACGCCGTCCGCCGGGTACCCGGTGTCGCAGCCGGCGTGCAGTACACCTCCCCATCGGAAGCCGCCATCGAGCAGGTGCGCGACGGCAGCCGTCCGCAACTGGAGACGCGGCAGAAGCACACCCGTGAATGCTTCGTCGTGCTTGCCGACGGCGCCGACGCCGACGCAGTCCGCGAGGCCATCGTGACCATGCCGCACTACTTTGACCAGTACGATACCGAGGTCCATTTCATCTCGGCCGAAGAACTGGCCCGCGACCACAGCGCCATGCCGCACGGCGGGATGACCATCCGCAGCGGCAACACCAGCGCCGAACACGCTCAGGTCATCGAATACGGACTCACGCTGGAGAGCAACCCGGAGTTCACGGCCAGCGTCCTGGTGGCCTACGCCCGGGCCGTGCACCGCCTGCACCAGCAGGGCCGGTTCGGCGCCGTGACCGTCTTCGACGTTCCACCCGGACTACTCTCGCCCAAATCGGCGGCCGAACTGCGAGCCGAACTGCTGTAGAACTCGTCGCGGTCGGCCGGTTTGCTCGACCACCCCTAAGAGGCCTCTCTGCATGGCGCAGAGGGGCCTCTCGCCATCTGTCTAGGTTTCTCGCGCCCCGATGACGCCGTTGACTGCTTATGCCTAATGATTAGGTATTATTCGGATAACTCCTCAACTTGACGAGGAGCTTTCTCTTCCGTCTGCTCTGTTTTCATTCCTGTTGGGGGAAATTCTTGAAAAGGCTACTTCAGCGCGCCGTTACAGTTTCAATGGCCGCTCTTTTATTCACTGCACCGATAGCACTCGCTCCAGCTCAGGCGAACCCAGTCACCGTTACCGTCACTTCAACGACAGCGGTCTCCACGGCAGTCGCGAAGGCAACGATCACGGGTTCTCCAAAGTCCTCAACCGTGGCCAGCGGCAAAACCCATAGCTTCAAAGTCAAGGCCGTCGGCAGCAAACTCAGGTATCAATGGCAGGTCAAGAAACCTAAGTCCAATAACTGGGTCAAAGCCACCGGCTCTTCTGCAAAAACCCACACTCTCATGGTCAAGGCCACGACTAGCCTTAATGGCGCACAGTACCGCGTCCTCGTCTCCAACTCTCGCTCGACAATCACTTCGAGGAGCGCCACGCTCACCGTTGTCACCTCACCTAGGATCACGACTCAGCCCAAGAATGTGACCACTCCTGCCCAATCGAAGGTAACCCTTTCGGTCAAAGCGAGCGGCGGAGCCATGTCATACCAGTGGCAGCGTAAGGCAGGATCTAAATGGGCGAACATTTCCACGGGCACCAAGTCAACCCACTCCTTCACAGCTCCCTCCGGGCAGTCAGTAAATGAGTACCGGGCCATAGCGGGCAACAAGGCCGGAAAAGCGACTTCCAACAGCGTGAAGGTCACGACCGTCGTCAAACCGACGGTGAAGATCCCGCGTTCAATTCAGACCACCACGGGGAAATCCGTCACTATCAAGAGCCAAGCCACGGGTGGGTCCCTGTCCTACGCATGGGAACATGAGGTCGAAGGAGCCGACGGCAGGGTCTCTTGGAAGAGGATTTTGGGAGCAACAAGCGCGAACTACACATTTACCGCACGGTCGAAGAACGAACTGGATACCTACCGAGTCGTAGTCACGAACAAAGCCGGGAAAGCCACGTCAGCTGAAACGGTGCTGTTTGTGCGATCAACGAGGCAAGACCCCTTCGCTATCGACAAGATATTCACCTTGCCTGACTGGACGGTGCTGTTCTTCGAACCACGTCAATACCCGAGCAACACAGAGTCTGGAAAAGTGGACCTCTATGTAGAACTGCTCCTGGGTAACAGCAGCGATTCCATCTTGGACCCCGCCGACTGGATCGTCGTGGAATACATCGGGGGCGACGGGAACATCTACAACGACTCCGGGTACACGGTAGAAGATTCCTACCTCGATATGGGGCCACTGCTTCCCGCGGAAGTAGACGTAGAATCCTCCATCGGTTACGGAGTCGTGTTTGCCGATGTCCCGGCCGCTGCAGTCAAGGGCGGAGTCTGGCGCATCACGGATTCGTACGACGGGTCCGTTGAGTACGTCAAGGGATTCTAGAGAAATATCAATCACTATCCCCGTGATGAAGAATCCATAACCAGAACCCTTCAGGAACGGTATTCCTCAAACACGGCTCATTCGAGATGGGTTGTTGCGATTCTGCAACAACCCATCTCTCCTTCTCCCCGCCGCAGAGCGTCCAGATCCCATGCAATCGGCTGCAGGACAGCGTCTGGTGGGCGACGACGCTGGGCAATATTGGCCGATGCCTGAGCATTTTGCTCGTACGATAACCTGTAATCATTTTGGTTCCGGCTCCGTCCGGGAAAGTTGGGGAAATTGAAACTCGCACCTTATGTGCGTGGCGCCGCTGTGTTCGCAGCCGCTGCCTCGCTCCTTCTAAGCTGCGTCACTGCCGCAACCGCGGCTCCGGTCCAGGCCGTTACAGCGGTGACTGGTACCGCCGTTCAGGCGACGGTCTCGACGCCTGCGCCCGAGACGAGCGTGGCGATCAAAAATATCGGCAGCCCGGTTGCCCCGGTCAACGGCACTGCCACGGTGAAGCCCACAGTTGCTGCCACCGGCTGGGTCGCCGTTACAGCCAAGACCATCACGGTCAAGCAAAGCAACAAGACTGTGCTCAAGAACAAGAAGAGCGCGAAGCTCAAGGCCGGAACCTACTCGGTGGCCACAACCGTGAAGTACAAGACTTACACAGAAGTGGACGGCCAGCGCGTCTACTCGAAGCTCAAGACGACGTCGAAGACACAAAAGCTCGTGGTCCGCACTGCAGTGGCGCTGAAGACCATTGCGGGCAAGAAGGCTCCTTATAACGGCACGGCGAGCATCAAGCCGAATGTTTCGTCTGCCAAGGGCGTGAAAGTCGTGCCCAAGACGCTGACGGTGAAAGCCGGCAGTAAGACCGTAGCCAAGAACAAGAAGTCGGTATCCTTGCGGGCCGGCAAGTACAAAGTAACCACTACCGTTGAGTACCGGTTGCCGTCGTCGACCAACACGCGCACTGCCACGAAGGGCCAGTGGCTGACTATCAAGGCCGGCGCGAAGCCCAGCAGTGTTGCCGGAACGGGCAGCTGGAACTGCCCGTCGGGCTACCCGATCAAGGGCAACGCCAGCTCTGGGATCTATCACGTGCCGGGCGGGGCATTCTACAACCGCACGAATCCGGAAGAGTGCTTCGCTAGCCAGGGCGCAGCCATTGCTGCCGGCTACCGCGCTTCAAAGCGATAGCAGGACGGAATCCTGAAAAATCGGCCCCTCCTCAAGTATCCGAGGAGGGGCCGATTTCCGCTTAACCACGCGGATTTCGCCCGTCGATTATGCGGTTCCACGAGCGTCCCGCCCTGTTGCGAGGCCCGGGGCATCGATAAACTCGCCCCAGGCACCAGCCCGGGAAGGCAAGCAACACATGTATCAGGAAAACGCTCAGAGATTACGGGCCCTGCTGCGGCGCGAGAAGGATGAATACACCCACGGAGAGCACCGGCCGCTGGGCTCATTCCTGTTGCTGATGGGCGTCCACGGCGCAGGACTGGCCTTGGGGACAGCCGCCGTTCGCCGCTCCCGCCGTACCCTGCCGGAAGCACCCCGGTGGAGCGACCTGGCGCTGATCGCCATTGCCACGCACAAGCTCTCCCGCCTGCTGACCAAGGCCCCGGTCACCAGCCCGCTGCGGGCCCCCTTCACTACCTTCGAAGGGCAAAGCGGAGCAGCCGAACTGGCCGAAGACGTACGCGGCACCGGGCCACGGAAAGCCATCGGCGAACTACTCACGTGCCCGTTCTGCCTGGGCCAATGGGTGGCCAGCGGCTTCATCTTCGGCCTGCTACTGGCTCCGAAACCAACCCGCTGGACCGCCGCCCTGTTCAGCGCCGAATTCGGGGCCGACCTCCTCCAGTTCTTCTACTCGAAGGTGCAGAAGTCGGCGGCATGATCTCCGACGAATCGCTCCGGGCCTCCTGAGTCCCGAACGAAAGCGGGATAAGCCGCCGGAGCCCCCAACCTCAAAAATCGGTTGGGGGCTCCGGGAATTCCTCAAGCGGCTGTCCGCCGTCCGGATCAGTGCGTGTCGACGGCGGAGACCTCGGACTTGTCTCCGCTCCACAGGGTGTGGAAGGTGCCTTCGGCGTCCGTCCGGCCGTAGGTGTGGGCGCCGAAGAGGTCGCGCAGGCCCTGGGTCAGGGCGGCGGGCAGGCGCTTGCGGCGCAGCCCGTCGTAGTAGGCCAGCGAGGATGCGAACACCGGTACCGGGATGCCCAGTTGGACGGCGGTGGCCACCACGCGGCGCCAGGCGGGGACTGCCGCGCCGATCGCTTCGGCGAAGGCCGGGGCGAAGAGCAGGTTTTCCGGCTTTGAGTCGCCGGCGTAGGCCTTCATGATGTCGTCCAGCAGTTCTGCGCGGATGATGCAGCCGGCGCGCCATAGCGAGGCGATCTCGTCCAGCTTCAGGTCCCAGCCGTACTCGCCCGCTGCGGAACCGAGCATGTCGATGCCCTGCGCGTAGCTGACCAGCTTGGAGGCGAAGAGCGCCTGGCGGACGTCCTCGACGAAGCTCTGCGGGACCTTGACGTCCTCTTCGTGCCCTGACAGCACGTCCTGGGCGATCGCCCGCTGGCCGCGCTGCGAGGAAAGACCGCGCGCGAAAACGGACTCGGCGATGCCGGAGACCGGCGATCCCAGTTCCAGCGCGGAGACAACGGTCCAGCGGCCGGTGCCCTTCTGTCCGGCCGAGTCCACCACGACGTCGACGAACGGCTTGCCGGTCTTGGCGTCGGTGTGGGCGAGCACCTCGGCGGTGATCTCGATGAGGAAGGACGACAGTTCGGTCTTGTTCCACGCGGTGAAGATCTCGGCCTGTTGCTGCGGTTCCAGGCCGGCACCGGTGCGCAGCAGGTCGTAGGCCTCGCCGATTACCTGCATGTCCGCGTATTCGATGCCGTTGTGCACCATCTTTACGAAGTGGCCCGCGCCATCGGTGCCCACCCAGCTGCAGCAGGGTTCGCCGTCGTACTTGGCTGAGATCTTTTCCAGCATGGGGCCGAGTGAGTCGTAGGACTGGCGGGAGCCGCCGGGCATGATGGACGGGCCCAGGAGTGCGCCTTCCTCGCCGCCGGAGACGCCGATGCCCACGAAGTGCAGTCCCTTCTCCGCCAGGGCGGCCTCCCGGCGCCGGGTGTCCTCGTAGTGCGAGTTGCCGGCATCGATGACGATGTCGCCCGCCTCCAGCAACGGCACCAGTTGCTCGATGACCGAATCGACCGGCTTGCCGGCCTTGACCATGATGAGCACGCGGCGGGGCTTCTGCAGGTTGTCCACCAACTCCTGCAGCGACTCGGTGCGGATGAAATCCCCCTCGTCGCCGTGGGCGGACAGCAGGGCGTCCGTCTTTTCCACCGAGCGGTTGTGCAGGGCGACCGTGTAGCCGTTGCGGGCGAAGTTCCGTGCCAGGTTGGCGCCCATGACGGCCAGACCTGTCACACCGATGTGTGCGCTCATTGAGTCTCCATGTGTGCGGTCCCCGCGGTCAGGGACGTCAGCGTACAGCCCGAGGGCCGAGGTTCCTCATCAAGCCTAATCCCGACCGGCGGCACCGGCTAAGCGCGCGGACGTTAGCTATGACTCATTCACCGGCGGCAGCCGAGGGGCGGAAGCGCAGCCAGGCGTCGATTGCGTCATCGTCCGCGTCGTCCTCGCCGGGAAAACCCACGCCGGGGGTGGCGTCCGCGCCGGGATCCGGGCGGGGAGTCAAGACACTAGGCGTTGCCGCGATCAGGTCGATTTCATCCAGGTCCCGCCGGGGCATCCAGCCAGCGTCCTGTGCCGACCACGGCCGGCGGTGCGTGCCGCAGCAGGCACAACGCTGCGCCGAGACGGTGCGCACAGGGATGAAACTGCGGCCTGCACTCCGGCAGAACTTCTCCATTGTTGCCCCTAACGCAAACCAGCATGATCGGTACAGCGTTGCAGACCGGAGGCCGGTTGTGGAGAGTATGCAAGCGCCGTTGCTTAACCGTTATGGCATGACGCAGCGGCTGCTTTGTCTTGGCATAAGATCGGCGCAATTGGGGCCCGACAGCACCGTTCGAAGGGGCGTGGATGGTAGGGCTGTGCGCCGCATTTTGGTCCGGATTAGCTGATAATGAGAGACACGTTTAACAGATCAATCATGGTGGTTGAGAAATGCCCACGGGTCATGGCAAACTGTGGCTTGGCGGTGGCATTGAACGCCCGGGAGCCCCCATCTCCTGGTTGCTGCACCGCCTATCCCCTGGCAGTTCCGTTGATCCCCCATCTAACGGCTGCCCCGAAAGGCACTGTCCCTCACGGGACAGTGCCTTTCCCTTTTGGAGCTGTGAACCGCCTGCAACAGCAACTCCGGGTACGAGGATCTGCGCGACCGACCGCTGGCTGGCGGTTCTTTCCGGCTATGCCGGGGAGACCTCATGGAAGCGGGACAGGACAACCTGCCTAATGCGGGGCGCGCGTGGAAAACACGCCTATTTGGTCTCGCCTGGAGTCGCGGGAACGGGGTCCGACGCCGGCGGGTGCTGCACGCGGACGGATACTTCATCGGGCATCCCATGGTTCTGAGGAACAGCCCCGCCCATCCCCCAACAGCGGGCGGGGCCGTTTACCTCATCCATCCGGCTCTGACTGCCCCCATGCAGCGGTCACCGGGAGCCCCACGTTACACCGGCAGTCCCCTGCTAAATCCCAAGATTCGCTCAGGAATCGGAGGCTGCGGGTCGGCGCATCCGGGGTGGCCTGGGAACGAAAATACCCCGCGCTTTCAGACGAATTGCCTGACAGAGCGGGGTTGGCCCGTGGGTCCTACCGGGATCGAACCGATGACATCCACGGTGTAAACGTGGCGCTCTACCAGCTGAGCTAAAGACCCGTTGTAATGTCGAAAGCGGGACCGCGGAGCGTTATCCGCCGCAACATCACGAGGATTTACTCTACCGGATAACCCGGCGTGAACGCCAACCAAATTGGCGTGCGGATAAACACGATGCAACCTGTAACCTGAGACTCCCCTCAGTCGGAACGGTCGGCGCCCGGAAGGGCACACTGCAGTCCCTTTGGCCGCGTCTCAGGCCAGCTTAGGGAGGCGGCCCGGCAACTCCGCCGCCAGGTGGCCGAGAGCTTCGGAGACGCCCGTTTCCAGCTTCAGGTCGGCCAATGCGTCGCCACGGGTGGCGCCTCGGTTGATGATCACCACGGGTTTGCCCTGTTTGGAGGCGTGCCGGACGAACCGCAGGCCGCTCATCACGCTCAGCGAGGACCCGGCGACCAGCAGCGCCTCGCCGTCGTCCACCATGGCGTAGGCCGCCGCCACCCGGTCCTTGGGGACATTCTCGCCGAAGTAGACGAAGTCCGGCTTGAGCATGCCGCCGCAGACCAGGCAGTCGGCCACGACGAAGCGGGTGGTGTCGGCGACCTCGGCGTCGGCGTCGGGAGCGACGTCGCCGGCATCTCCGGTGGCGGCGTAGGCGGGGTTGAGTTCCTCGAGCCGCACCGCCAGCGAGGAGCGGCTGGTCACATCCCCGCAGTTCAGGCAAATCACCCGGTCGAAACGCCCATGCAGGTCGATGACGTTCACGCTGCCGGCGTCCTCATGCAGCCGGTCCACGTTTTGCGTGATCAGGCCGCTGAGCAGGCCGTTCTCCTCCATCGCTGCCAGCGCGTAGTGGCCGGGATTGGGCGCGGCGTGGTGCATGTGCCGCCAGCCGATGTGGTTGCGCGCCCAGTAGCGGCGGCGCAGGTCCTCGTCGCCCACGAACTGCTGGTACGTCATCGGAGTGCGCGGAATGGAGGTGGGGCCACGGTAGTCCGGGATGCCGGAATCGGTGCTGAGGCCCGCGCCGGTCAACACGGCCAGACGGCGTCCAGCCAGGATCTCGAGCGCCGGCCGCAGCAACTCCATGGCTGGTTAGAGCTCTTTCAGCACGCGGTGGTATTCCTGGATGTCGCGAGCCTGGCTGCGCGGATTGCGGATCACGTGCCGCAGGGTCCCCTCGGCGTCGATGATGAAGGTGCCGCGCAGCGCCATGCCGGAGTCGTCGTCGAACACGCCGTAGGCCTTGGCGACGTCGCCGTGCGGCCAGAAGTCGGCCAGCAGGTCGAACTCGTAGCCCTCCTGCTCCGCGAACGCCCGCAGGGCGAACTTATGGTCAACCGAGACGGCCAGGACGCGGGCGTTCTCGCTGCGGAAAAGGCCCAGGTCGTCGCGCAGCTCGCACAGCTCGCCGGTGCAGATGCCGGAGAACGCGAACGGGTAGAACACCAGCACGACGTTCTCACCGCGCAGGGCGGAGAGCCGGATGGGTTCGCCGAACTGGTTGGCCAGCTCGAAATCGGGTGCGGGCAGCCCTGTCCGGGGTGCGTCCGCGGTCACTTGTTGGTCCGCTTGCTGACCAGTCGGGTGGCAGCCCAATCGCCGGATACTCCGGCGGACGTGGTCACGTGCAGGCCGGCAGTCGGCGCCGCTTCCTGGACGTCGGCCGGCGGCACGTAGCCGTCCCGGCCGGACTTCGGCGTCAGCACCCAGACCACTCCGCCCGGCCCGAGGGTTGTCTGCGTGTCGACCAGCGCGTCCACCAGGTCGCCGTCGCCGTCGCGCCACCACAGGATCACCGCGTCCACCACGTCGTGGTCGTCCTCGGTAAGCAGTTCGGAGCCGGTGAGGTCCTCGATGTCGTCACGCAGATCGAAGTCCACGTCCTCGTCATAGCCGAATTCCTGGATCAGGTCCCCGTCTTTGAAACCCAAATTGCCTGCCACATTCTCTACCGCGGCGGCTTCGGCCTCGCCCACTGTGCTCCTCCTGTATGGAACGTATTTGATTCGCCCCACCGATGAGGATGGGCGTGTTGCTAGTTACAAGCCAACACCCTAATCGCCGTCGCTTCAAGCCACCCGCAAGACGCTGCGGTTTTTTGCCGCGCCGCGCCGCCTCTTACGCCTCTTCTTAAGGGACGACGGCGTGCGCCTGCCGGGAACGACGGCGGTGGGGCTTCCCGGGGTGACGGCGGCGCGGCCTCCGCCGTCGTCGTAACAACTGGCACGGGCGGCTCCGGCTGCGTTGTAATGCCCTGAACAGTTAGAGTGGCACTGAAGAATATCTCCCGGCCGGACCATGCGCCGGGTCGCTATGCCACGTAAGGCGCAGACACAATCTGCACGTATGAGAGGTTGGACGTGAGCGCAGGAGAAGATACCTCGCACATCCTGAGCGGGCTGACAAGCCAGCTGTCGGATCGCGATCCCGAAGAAACCGCCGAATGGATTGAGTCCTTCGACGGTCTGGTGGAGAGCCAGGGCACCGAACGGGCCCAGTTTATTGTCCGCTCCATCCTGCAGCGTGCGGGTGCGCAGAGCGTCGGCGTGCCGATGGTGACCACCACGGACTACGTGAACACCATTCCGGTCGACCAGGAGCCGGAGTTCCCGGGCGACGAGGAGATCGAGCGCCGCTACCGCGCATGGATGCGCTGGAACGCCGCCATGTTGGTGCACCGGGCCCAGCGCCCGGACATCGGCGTGGGCGGACACATCTCCACGTACGCCGGCGCAGCAACTCTCTATGAAGTGGGCTTCAACCATTTCTTCCGCGGCAAGGACCACCCCGGCGGCGGCGACCAGGTCTTCTTCCAGGGCCACGCCTCCCCCGGCATGTATGCGCGCGCCTTCCTCGAAGGCCGGCTGACCGAGGAGGACCTGGACGGTTTCCGGCAGGAGAAGTCCCGCGAAGGCCACGCCCTGCCCTCCTACCCGCACCCGCGCTCCATGCCCGAGTTCTGGGAATTCCCGACCGTTTCCATGGGCATCGGCCCGGCCAACGCCATCTACCAGGCGCAGCTGAACCGCTACCTGCAGAACCGCGGGATCAAGGACACCTCCGACCAGCATGTCTGGGCGTTCCTGGGCGACGGCGAGATGGACGAACCGGAGTCGCGCGGCTTCCTGCAGTTGGCAGCCAACGAGAAGCTGGACAACCTCACCTTCGTGATCAACTGCAACCTGCAGCGCCTCGACGGCCCAGTGCGCGGCAACGGCAAGATCATGCAGGAGCTCGAGGCCTTCTTCCGCGGCGCCGGCTGGCATGTCATCAAGGTGACCTGGGGCCGTGAGTGGGACGAACTGCTCGCCAAGGACCAGGACGGCGCGCTGGTGGACATCATGAACTCCACCCTCGACGGCGACTACCAGACCTACAAGGCCGAATCCGGCGGGTTCGTCCGCGAGCACTTCTTCGGCAAGACCCCGCAGACCAAGGAAATGGTCGCGGACATGACCGACGAGCAGATCTGGAACCTCAAGCGCGGCGGCCACGACTACCACAAGGTCTACGCCGCCTACCGCGCCGCGACCGAATTCAAGGGCAAGCCCACGGTGGTCCTCGCCCAGACGGTCAAGGGCTACGGTCTGGGCACGCACTTCGAGGGCCGCAACGCGACCCACCAGATGAAGAAGCTGACCCTGCAGGACCTGAAGGACTTCCGCGACCACCTGCGCATCCCGATCTCGGACGAGCAGCTCGAAGCCGATCCGTACCGGCCGCCGTACTACAGGCCGGGACCGGACACTCCGGAAATCAAGTACATGATGGAGCGCCGGGCAGCGCTCGGCGGCGCCGTGCCTGAACGCCGGACCGCGCACCAGCAGCTCCACCTGCCCGAGGACAAGGCCTACGAGGTCGCCAAGCGCGGCTCCGGGAAACAGCAGGCGGCCACCACCATGGCGTTCGTGCGCCTGCTGAAGGACCTGATGCGGGACAAGGAATTCGGCGCCCGCGTGGTCCCGATCATTCCGGACGAGGCGCGGACCTTCGGCATGGACTCGTTCTTCCCGACGGCGAAGATCTACAACCCCAAGGGCCAGAACTACCTCTCCGTGGACCGCGACCTGGTCCTGGCGTACAAGGAGTCCCCGCAGGGGCAGATCCTGCACACTGGCATCAACGAGTCCGGCTCCACCGCCGCCTTCACCGCCGTCGGCACCTCCTACGCCACCCATGGCGAGCCGTTGGTGCCGATCTACATCTTCTACTCGATGTTCGGCTTCCAGCGCACCGGCGACTTCTTCTGGGCCGCCGCCGACCAGATGGCCCGCGGCTTCGTGATCGGCGCGACCGCGGGACGGACCACCCTGACCGGCGAGGGCCTGCAGCACGCGGACGGACACTCCCCGGTCCTGGCTTCCACCAACCCGGCAGTCGTCACCTACGACCCGGCCTACGGGTACGAGATCGGGCACATCATCCGCGCCGGCCTGGACCGCATGTACGGCGGCAACCATCCGGATCCCAACGTGATGTACTACCTGACCGTGTACAACGAGCCGATCGTCCAGCCCGCCGAACCGGAGGAACTGGACGTCGAGGGCCTGGTGAAGGGCATCTACCTGCTGGCTCCGGCCAAGGTCGACGGGCCGCGCACCCAGCTGCTGGCCTCCGGCGTGGCCGTGCCCTGGGCGCTGGAAGCCCAGCAGCTGCTGGCCGATGACTGGGGCGTCTCCGCCGATGTCTGGTCGGTGACCAGCTGGAACGAGCTGCGCCGCGACGGCCTGGCCGCCGAGGAGGAGGCGTTCCTGAACCCCGGCTCCGAGCCGCGCAAGCCCTTTGTGGCCCAGCAGCTCGAAGGCGCGACCGGCCCGATCGTGGCGGTCAGCGACTACATGGCCGCCGTGCCGGACCAGATCCGGCAGTACCTGCCCAACGAGTTCGCGACCCTGGGCGCCGACGGCTTCGGGTTCTCCGACACCCGGGCCGCGGCCCGGCGCTTCTTCAAGATCGACAGCCACTCAATCGTGGTCCGGGCCCTGCAGATGCTGGCCCGCCGCGGCGAGATCGACCAGAATGTGCCCCGGGATGCGTTCGAGAAGTACCGCCTGATGGACGTCAACGCGGGCACCTCGGGCAACGCCGGCGGCGACTCCTAACCGCGGCAACCGCGCCACCAGACAGGCGGCGGACCTGGCCTTTTCCGGCCGGTCCGCCGCCTGTTTTAGTAGGAACCACACAAAAGACGGAATGGAGCTTGCCCGGGCAAGTGCGTATGCTCGTTGCATGCCCCACGCCCGGACCGAACCCGCCAAGACGGCTGCCCCACCGGGCACGACGGCCGCCAAGAAAACCACGGCACGGCAGGCGCCGCCGTCGACATCAGCCGCCGGCGGGGGCCGCCCCGGCGCCGGGCGGAAGGGCGACCGGGCGGCCACCGGCAACCCGGCAACGTTGGAACGGCTGCGGACCAAGATCGGCGCGCTGGCGACAGTGACCCTGAAGCGGCTGGATTCGGACCTGCCCTGGTACCGCGGCTTGCGGCCGGACGAACGCTCCGCGCTTGGCCTGGTGGCGCAGAAGGGCATCGCGTCCTTTGTGACGTGGTATGAACGCCCCACGTCCCCGGCCTGGGTGATGAACGATGTCTTCGGCACCGCCCCCACCGAGTTGACCCGTTCCATCAGCCTGCAACGCGCACTGCAGCTGATCCGCGTGGTGGTCGAAGCCGTGGAAGACGAAGTGCCGGACCTTGCCGGCGAAGGCGACGAGGCCCAGCTGCGCGAAGCGGTGCTGCGCTATTCGCGCGAGGTCGCCTTCGCCGCCGCGGACGTGTACGCCCGCGCCGCCGAGACCCGTGGCTCGTGGGACACCCGGCTAGAGGCGCTCGTCGTCGACGCGATCCTGCGCGGCGAAAGCTCCGACGCGCTGCGTTCCCGGATCGCCGCGGTCGGCTGGAAGACCACCGGCCCCATCACGGTGATGGTGGGCGGCTCCCCCGGTGAACCGGGCCCCAGCTTCGTGACCGAGCTGCGCCGCGCCAGTTCCCGCTACGCCGCGGACACGCTGGTGGGCATCCAGGGCGAACGGCTGATCCTGGTGCTGGGCGGCCTATCGGACCAGGACACCGCCTTCGTGCGGCTGGCCGAGCTCTTCGGGCCCGGGCCGGTGGTCTACGGCCCCGAAGCCCGCTCGCTGGTGGATGCCAGCACCTCGGCCCAGGCCGCCTTCGCCGGGCTCAACGCGGCCAGGGCCTGGCCGGCCGCGCCGCGGCCCGTGGCCGCCAACGACCTGTGGCCCGAACGGGTGATGTCCGGCGACGACGCCGCGCGCCGCGACCTCTACAAGTACATCTATGTGCCGCTGCTCAATGCCGGCAACGGGCTGGTCGAAACGCTTTCCAGCTACCTGTCCCTGGGTCATTCGCTGGAAGCCACGGCCCGGGAACTGTTCGTCCACGCCAACACGGTGCGCTACCGGCTGCGCCGGGTGTGCGACGTGACCGGCTGGGATCCGCTGCTGCCGCGGGAGGCCTTCGTGCTCCAGACCGCCCTCGGCGTCGGCCGCCTGGTGGCTCCCGCGCGGAGCCCGAAGGACCGCGCGCCGGCTCGGCAGTAGTTGCGCCACCTTGTAGACTTCCTACAAAGCGGTTCGGCGAGCTTCGTGTGCCGAAACACCGTGGAAACCGACTCCTCTTTGGAAAGCTTGAATACGTGCTTGCAATCGTCTGCCCGGGCCAGGGTTCCCAAACGCCCGGATTCCTCAATCCCTGGCTCGAGGTCCCCGGTGTGCCCGAACACCTCGGACTGCTCAGCGACATCGCCCAGCTGGACCTTCTCACGCACGGCACCGTGTCGGATGAGGAGACCATCAAGGACACCGCCGTCGCCCAGCCGCTGATCGTGGCCGCTGGCCTGCTGGCCGCCCGCGCCCTGACCGCCGATGAGCCCCTCGACCTGTCCACCGTCGTCGCCGGCCACTCGGTGGGTGAGATTACGGCGTCCGCCATTGCCGGCGCGCTGACCGAGAACGATGCGATGAACTTCGTGCGCGAGCGGGCCAACGCCATGGCGCGCGCCGCCGCGCAGACCCCGACCGGCATGAGTGCCGTGCTCGGCGGCGACCCGGACGAAGTGCTCGCCGCGATCGAAGCGGCCGGACTCACCGCGGCCAACGCCAACGGCGGCGGCCAGACGGTGGCCGCCGGCACGCTCGAGCAGCTGCAGGCGTTCGCCGCGAATCCGCCGGCCAAGGCGCGGGTGATCCCGCTGAAGGTCGCCGGAGCCTTCCACACCGAACACATGGCTCCCGCGGTCAGCGCCCTGGAGACCCTGCGTCCCCAGTTGAAGCCGGCCCTGCCGGCGCTGACCCTGCTCTCCAACTACGACGGCGAACCCGTCTTCGGCGGCGATGAGAACCTCGACAGCCTGATCGCCCAGGTTTCGCGTCCGGTGCGCTGGGACAAGTGCATGGAGAAGCTGGTGTCCGTCGGTGTCACCGGGCTGCTGGAACTGCCGCCGGCCGGCACCCTGGCCGGGCTGGCCAAACGCGGCATGAAGGGCGTGGCGACCATGGCCTTGAAGTCGCCGGAAGACCTGGAAGCAGCCCGGGCCTTCATCGCCGAGCACACCGAACAGACCCCCGTCATGAACAGCACGTCTGGAGAATCCGAGCAGTGAGCACACCCGTCATCCAGCAGACCCCGCTACGCGACTTCACGCGCATCCTCGGCATCGGAGCGTACCGTCCCGACGTCATCGTCACCAACGACGATGTCTGCCAGTGGATCGATTCCTCCGACGAATGGATCCGCCAGCGGACCGGGATCATCACCCGCCACCGGGCGGACGCCAAGACGTCCGTGCTGGACATGGCCGAAGGCGCCGCCAAGGAAGCGATGGCACAGGCAGGCATCACCGGCGACCAGCTCGGGGCCGTCCTAGTCTCCACCGTCTCCCATCCGTACGCCACGCCGTCGGCCGCCGCCGCCCTGGCCGATCGGATAGGCGCCACCCCGGCTCCCGCCTTCGACATTTCCGCTGCCTGTGCCGGCTACTGCTACGGCATCGCCCAGGCCGACGCCCTGGTGCGCTCGGGCACCGCCGACTACGTACTGGTGGTCGGGGCGGAAAAGCTCTCCGACGTCATCGACAACACCGAGCGGACCATGTCCTTCCTGCTGGGCGACGGCGCCGGCGCGGTCATCGTGGGCCCGTCCGATACGCCGGGCATCAGCAAGCCGGTCTGGGGCTCCGACGGCAGCAAGTGGGACACCATCAGCATGACCCACTCCCTCAACGACGTCCGCGAGCTCTCGCTGGCAGCGGAGGCCGCCGGCTCGCTGTCGGCCGTCTCGGACACGTTCGACGAGAAAGACAGCAAGCTCTGGCCGACGCTGCGCCAGGACGGTCCGTCCGTATTCCGCTGGGCGGTTTGGGAGATGGCCAAGGTAGCCAAGCAGGCGCTGGAGGCGGCCGGGCTGCAGCCGGAAGACCTCGCCGCGTTCGTGCCGCACCAGGCGAACATGCGCATCATCGACGAGATGGTCAAGCAGCTGAAGCTGCCCGAGAGCGTGGTCGTGGCCCGGGACATCGCCGAAGCCGGCAACACCTCGGCGGCGTCCATCCCCCTGGCCACGCACCGGCTGCTGCAGGAGAACCCCGCGCTCTCCGGCGGATTCGCCCTGCAGATCGGCTTCGGCGCCGGACTGGTGTTCGGCGCGCAGGTCATCGTCCTGCCGTAGACTGCCTTGCGGTAGTCGGGCCTCCCCCACATTCCAACCAGAACCAGGCCGCAGACCGCGGTTTGACACCCCGTCCGGACACCGTCCGGCAGCACAAGAAAAGGAGCCACCATGGCTAGCAACGAAGAAATCCTGGCCGGTCTGGCCGAGATCGTCAACGAAGAGACCGGTCTGGCCCCGGAGGCTGTCGAGCTGGACAAGTCCTTCACCGATGACCTGGACATTGATTCCATCTCGATGATGACCATCGTGGTCAACGCCGAGGAGAAGTTCGGCGTGCGCATCCCGGACGAAGAGGTCAAGAACCTCAAGACCGTCGGTGACGCCGTCAACTTCATCGTCAACGCCCAGGCTTAGTTCCGCGTCGCCCGGGCCTCCCGGGATCGGCGGCCGGCGGGTGACCCCCGGTCCGGCCGCCGCACTGGATTTATTGCCCAATCACTATTGAGAGAATGAATCAATGGCACGCAAAGTAGTCATCACCGGCCTCGGCGCCACCACCCCGATCGGCGGCGACGTCCCCACGATGTGGCGGAATGCCCTCAAGGGCGTTTCCGGGGCCCGTACCCTCGAAGATGATTGGGTGGCCCAGTACGAGCTGCCGGTGACGTTCGCCGCCCAGGCCAGCAACCGCCCGGACGAAGTACTGACCCGGGTCGAAGCCAAGCGGATGGACCCCTCCACGCAGTTCGCGGTGGTGGCGGCCCGTGAGGCCTGGAAAGACTCCGGCATCGAAGAGGTGGACCACGACCGCCTGGCCGTAGCTTTCGCCACCGGTATCGGCGGCGTGTGGACGCTGCTGGACGCGTGGGACACCCTGCGCGACCGCGGGCCGCGGCGGGTGCTGCCGATGACCGTACCGATGCTGATGCCGAACGGTCCAGCCGCGGCCGTGAGCATGGACCTGGGTGCCCGCGCCGGCGCCCACACCCCGGTCTCCGCCTGCGCTTCCGGCACCGAAGCCATGGCCTTGGGCATCGACCTGATCCGCGCCGGCAAGGCCGACGTGGTCATGACCGGCGGCGCCGAGGCCGCGATCCACCCCATGCCCATCGCGGCGTTCAGCGCGATGCAGGCCCTGTCCAGGCGCAACGACGACCCCGAGCGTGCCTCGCGTCCGTACGACCTGGACCGGGACGGCTTCGTGATGGGGGAAGGCGCCGGTGCGCTGGTGCTCGAGGCCGAGGAACACGCCCTGGCCCGCGGTGCCCGCATCTATGCCGAACTTGCCGGCTCCGGCGTCACCGCCGATGCGTACCACATCACCGCCCCGGATCCCGAAGGTCTTGGCGCCACCCGTGCGCTGAAGGCCGCGCTGTTCGATGCCCGGGCACAGGCTACGGACGTGGTGCACGTGAACGCCCACGCGACCTCCACCCCGGTGGGCGACAAGCCGGAATACACCGCGTTGAAGGCGGCGCTCGGAGACCACGTGGACAACGTGGCCGTCTCCGCGACGAAGTCGCAGACCGGACACCTGCTCGGTGCATCCGGCGCCGTCGAATCCGTCATGACGGTGATGGCTGTCTACGAACGCCGCGCTCCGGCCACGATCAACCTGGAAAACCAGGATCCGGAGATCCCGCTGGACGTGGTCACCTCCGCCCGCGACCTGCCGCAGGGCGACATCGTCGCATTGAACAACTCCTTCGGGTTCGGCGGCCACAACGCCGTCGTCGTGTTCCGCAACGTCTAGCAGTTCACCGTTCACCATGTGCTTGCCTCCGGGCAGCACGAAAGGGAGGGCGGCCGGTTTTATTCCGGTCGCCCTCCCTTCTTGCGTGATGGAGGATGCGGTGTTGCGGGGACGTTGCGGGGCTTTAGCCGACCTGGTGCAGCCAGCGCACCGGTGCGCCTTCGGCGGCGTGGCGGAAGGGCTCGAGCTCTTCGTCCCAGGCCTCGCCCAGGGCGAGGGACAGTTCGTGATAGACCGTTGCTGGATCGCCGGCCCCGGCTTCGTAGGCGTAGCGGATGCGGTCCTCGCTCACCATGATATTTCCGTGGACGTCAGTCATCGCGTGGAAAATGCCGAGTTCGGGCGTGTGCGACCAGCGGCCGCCGTCCACACCGGCGCTCGGCTCTTCGGCGACTTCATAGCGCAGGTGGGCCCAGCCGCGCAGGGCGGAAGCCAGCATGGCGCCGGTCCCCTGCGCCCCGACCCACGACAACTCAGCCCGGTACATTCCGGGCGCGGCCGGTTGAGGGGTCCACTCAAGATCCGTTCGCTTGTCCACGACGGATCCGACGGCCCACTCGATATGAGGGCACAGTGCCGAAGGTGCTGAATGCACAAACAGCACTCCACGCGTCATCACAACAGACATCCCATCCTCCATTTGCTGTAGGTACGTCTTCCCCAACGACCTTCAGCCTGTCAACGGATGGAACTTGTCAGTACTGCTGTTTCCGACGCTTCGTTCCTCATTGTGCCGTACGGCAAGGAATTGCGCCAGTGTAACTACCAATGTGTTATGGCGTGTCGCCGATTGCGCCAGTACAGGGCGCTTCGGGGCCCTCGCATGCCGCGTTCCGGGTGGATGGCTGGTCCGGCCCGCCGCTGCCGTTTTCGCGATCAGGCCCGCGGGTGCGCCTGCTGGTAGCTGCGGCGCAGCCGGTCCACGGAGACGTGGGTGTAGAGCTGGGTGGTCGCCAAAGTGCTGTGGCCCAGGATCTCCTGGACGGCCCGCAGGTCCGCTCCCCCATCCAACAGGTGGGTGGCGGCGCTGTGCCGGAGGGCGTGCGGCCCGGTGGCCGAGGTGTCGCCCAGCAGGCCGAAGAGCCTCGCGGCGACCGAACGCACCTGGCGCGGGTCCACCCGCCTGCCGCGTTGGCCCAGGAACAAGGCCGGACCGCTTTCCGCGATGGCGAGCTTGGGGCGGCCGCGGCGCAGCCAGTCGTCCATGGCGACGGCGGCCGGCAGGCCGAACGGGACGGTGCGCTCCTTGTTGCCCTTGCCGAGCACGCGGATGGTCCGGCGTTCGTTGTCCACTTCGTCGATGTCCAGGCCAGCGAGCTCGCTGACGCGGACGCCAGTGGCATAGAGCAGCTCGATCATCGCCCGGTCCCGCAGCGGCATCGGCGCCCCCTCCGCCGCTTCCTCGGCGAGCGTCCGGAACAGCTCGTCGACCTGGGCCGGGCGCAGCACGGTGGGCAGCGAGCTGTTGCGTTTGGGCGCCCTCAGTCTGAGCGACGGGTCGGTGCGGACGAGCTCCTCCCGCAGCGCCCAGCCCATGAAGGTGCGGGCGGTGGCTGTGCGCCGCGCCAGCGTGGATCTGGCCATGCCGGCTCCGTTCATCGCGCCCAGCCAGGACCGCAGGGTCCCGAGGGTGATCTCGGGCAGCTCCCTGGCGCCGGTTTCCGCTGCGTATCCGAGCAGGTGCCGGACGTCGGTCACGTAGGCGCGGATGGTGTGTTCCGAGCGCGCGCGCTCCGCCTTCAGATAGCGGGCGAACCCATCCAGGGCCACGTCGAACGCCCGCGGGAGCGACTCGGTGCCCTGCGGTTCGGGTTGGTCTGCAGAGCTCATCCCCTCACTTTGCTGGCCCGGCCCACCGAACTCAAGGAGGCGCACGGGAGCGGGGCTGAATTGCCGTGGCCTCCTTTCCCTTGTCCGCCTCAGTCCTTGCGCCGCCGGCGCCAGCCGGAGCCATCTTGGACGGCCAATCCCGCCGCCTCCAGACGTCCGAGCCCCGCGAGGACGGTGCGGACCGGGATCCCCGCGACGGTGGCGAGCTTGTCTACGGTGCTTCCCCGGCGAACCGGCAGGGCGTCGAGCAGCAACAGGTCGTCCACGCCAAGTCCGTCGTGGTCCGCGAGCACCTCTTGGGCCCCGGGCTCCACTATTCCCAGCGGGCCCGCGAGTTCGGCCGCTTCTGCGGCGTCCGTGACGGCCGTTGCGCTCCCGTCGCGCAGCAGCCGGTGGGTGCCGGCGGAGTTCGCGCTGTAGACGGATCCGGGTACTGCGCCCACGCTGCGGCCAAGACCCGCGGCGTGATGGGCGGTGTTCAGTGCCCCGGAGCGCCAGCGGGCTTCCACGACGATGGTCGCGGCGGCCAAGGCCGCGATGAGCCTGTTTCTTTGCAGGAATCGCCATCGGGTTGGTGCTGCGCCGGGCGGCACTTCCGCCAGCAGGATCCCCCGGCTGGCGATGGCGCGGAGCAGTTCTTCATTTCCGGCCGGGTAGTACCGGTCCAAGCCGCCGGCCATGACCGCCATGGTGGCGACATGTTCCGTTTCCGCCGCCAGGGCCGACCGATGCGCCTGCGCGTCGATCCCGTAGGCCCCGCCGGAAATCACGCAATAGCCGCGCTGGGCAAGCCCGCTGCTGATGTCGCCGGTTACCTGGTTGCCGTAGTTCGTGCTGTCGCGGGAGCCGACTACGGCCACGGTCGACCGTAGCTCCGGTATGCCGTCCGTAAACCTTCCCCGCGCCCAGAGGCAGATGGGTTCGCCCAGTCCCAGATCCGCCAACGCCGCCGGCCACACAGCGTCTCCCGGAATGAGCACGGTGCCGCCGAGCCTGCCTATGACCGCAAGGTCGCGTTCCGGCGCAAGGTCCTTTATCCGCGGCGCCCATCGGTCGAGGGCGTCGTTTAGCGGCTGGGGGTTGCCGGCAGAGGGCTCGCGGTCAAGGGCGCGCAGCAATTCGGCCTGTAAACCATGCCCGGCGTTTATCTGGCCGGTGGCGATTCTCAGGGCGTCGTGCGCGCCGGCCGTAGCGACCAGTGCCTGGCCGATCCAGTCAGATGGTTCCATCAGCCGGGACAACGCCGCCCTCGCAAGGCGTTCATTGGTGGACGGCAGTTGCGTCATCCTGGTCATCTCCTCCTGGCCGGCGGCCGCAGATGGGGAAGGCATGGTCACGCCGCCTTGACCTCTTGGCGGAAGGCCAGGGCTGTGCTGACGCAGTCCCGGTCCGGTCGGTCCAGGCCGTACAGGTCGGAGAGCGTCCACGCCACGCGCAGGACACGCGAGTAGCCACGACCGGTCAGCGCTCCGCTCTCCATGGCCCGGTCCAAATCCCTGGTGATAGTGGCCGGAAGCCGCAGCTTCCCGTTCAACAATTCGCCGCTGACCTCCGAGTTCAACCCGATGCCCCAGGGCTTCAGCCGCGCACGCTGTGCCGCCCGAGCCACCGCCACCCGGGCGGCGACAGCCGCGCTGTCCTCCCGCCGCGCGCCCGTGGCCATCATCCCCACCGTCAGCCGTGGCAGAGTCAACTGGAGATCGATGCGGTCGGTCAACGGGTTGGAGAGCTTGCCAAAGTAGCGGCGCCTTTGGTCGGGCGTGCAGGTGCATTCCAAACCTTTGCCACCGGAGAGCCCGCACGGGCAGGGGTTCGCTGCCATGACGAGCTGGAAGCGTGCCGGGTAGGCCGCGCTGCCCGCCGCCCGGTGCACCACCAGCCGTCCGCTCTCCAGCGGCTGGCGCAACGCATCGAGAACCTGCCGGTCATATTCGGGCGCCTCGTCCATGAAGAGCACGCCACGGTGTGCCCGCGAGGCCGCTCCAGGGCGCGGCATGCCTGAGCCGCCCCCGATGATGGAGACGGCCGTTGCCGTGTGGTGCGGGCTCTCGTAGGGTGGCCGACGAACCAGCTCGGTCAGCGGGGCCGCCGTGGCGCTCAGGGAGTGGATGGCGGTGACCTCCATGGCATGGTGGTCGGGAAGATCGGGCAGGATGCCCGGCAGCCGTTCGGCGAGCATCGTCTTGCCTGCACCGGGCGGACCGACGAGCAGCAAATGATGGCCGCCCGCGGCTGCGACTTCCAGCGCGATCCGGGCTTCATGTTGCCCGGCCACGTCCGCCAGGTCGGGGGCGGGCGCCGGAGGAGCCGTGGCCGGGACGGACGGGGCAGGCTTCTCCGGCGGGCCGATATTGAGCCGGTCCGCGTCGGCACCGAAGGCCATCAACACCTCAACGAGGTTGCTGAAGCTGCGCACCTGGGCGCCGGGCACCAACGCGGCCTCGGCGGCGTTGGCTTTGGCTACGACAACATGCGGATATCCGGCCTCGACTGCCGCAATAACCGCCGGCAGTACACCCCTGACCGGCCGGAGCCTCCCATCGAGTCCCATTTCGGCCAGGAAGACGGTACGACCGCTGGGCCGGACGTCTCCCGCCGCCTGGAGCGAGGCCATCAGGATGGCCAGGTCGAAGCCGGAGCCCTTCTTCGGCAGCGAAGCGGGGACAAGGTTAACTGTAATCTTCCGCCTGCTAAGCGGAACCCCCGCGTTCTTCGCCGCGGCCTTGATCCGTTCCTTGGCCTCGGTCAGGGCAGCGTCCGGCAGTCCCAGAAGAATGAAGGCCGGGAGAGTTTGGCCGATGTCCGCTTCGACTTCCACGATGTGTCCGTTGAGGCCCACCAGCGCTACCGAGAACGTCCGTCCGAGCCCCATTAGCCGACGTCCTTCATGTACTCGATCACGGGCCACCGCCCCTGTCCGTAGAGCACCGCGACGGCGTCCACCCTCATCGCCGTACCGGTCATGCCGTGGTCGCGCAGCCACTGGTGCCCCAGGAAGTGGAGACGGCGGACCTTGGCGTCGGTGATGGCTTCGAAGGGGTGGCCGTAGTCGGTGCTGCGCCGGGTCTTGACCTCGGAGACCACGATGGTCGCCCCGTCCACCGCTACGATGTCCAGTTCGCCGTCCGGGCTGCGCCAGTTTCGGTCGATGACACGGTGGCCGGCGCCGGAAAGATAGGCCGCGGCCATTTCCTCGCCGCGTCGGCCCAGTTCGTCTTTCGCTCTCATGCCCTCCAGCCTGATGGAGAACCGGGTGCATGAAAGCGGGGTGAAATGTTGGCTGTGGACAGCTGCAGGAAAACTAACTCGTGTAGGAGAAGTGAGAAGTCAGGCTTTATTGAATGGAGCCCGGAGAATGCACAAGCAGTTGAAGGGACCCTGGACGACTGACTAGCATGTCTGGGCATGCTGCCTGAGCTGGTTAACTGCTCCTTGCTCGCTTACCCGTTGTGCAACGCGGACGCCTGGACATCCCGCTTCGTCTTGGACCTTTCTTGCCGCCCCGAGACCAACTATTAGAGCATTTCAAGGCACTCCCGTAGCTAACTATGAATATTCAGGCAAGAGTACCGATTGACGAGGCAACTTCGTCGGAAAGAAACACTTGTCGCCCGGACTCATAGCGCCAAATGACGTGGTCTAGTCGCCGAGGTTCGGTGGGATACCGGAGCGCTGCTTCTTTAATCAGCTCTGCCGCTTGCATAGGCGCAAGGCTCTTCTCAGCCAGTCCTGCATGTTCCTCTACGAAGCGGATGATCATCCGGTCAGGTTTGACGGACTGGAATCCTGAGAGGATGAGTAAGTAGTTAAACGTGATACCGGACGACTGGCTCGGAAGCCTTAGCCAGGCCTTCTTTACACGTTCAAGAGAGTCGTTCTTAGCTGCCTCTTGGTGAAGCGCTGCTCTAGTTGTGATGCCAAGGGACTTCATCATCTCGGCTGCTCGGCGAATGACCTCCGCCTTCAGGAGCGCGTTTTCCTTCGTATGCGCCGGCTTGTTGTTGCCCACCATAGCCGCCCAGCCACTGCTGCCGCCAAGTTCCTCGAAGGTCTGCAGTAGCTCATGGACGCCGTCATGATAAGCGTTGGCTCCCTGAGCTTCCCGATAGGCCCTGTACTTGTTCACCACGTTTTTGACGCTCTGGTAATGCGAACCTGTTGAGTAGATCGAATCGATGATGGCGAGAGCCAAGCTATTCGAGTAGCCGTCGGCAGTGATCCAGCGGGCCTGATCGTCGAAAAGCTCGCGGCACTTTTCGGCCAGAATGTCAGCTTCAGCGCTGAGGGCGTAGGTCATAGGCGCACTTTAGCAGTGCCCTTCCATCTTGTTTACTTATAAGCACCGATCCGCATCTAACGAAAGGATCGACGTGAGCTACTTAGGAACAATGGCCGTCGTTGTGGCATCAAAAAGGTCGTAATGTTTCGCAACCCGGGAACGGCAGATGAAGAGCGCGCGTAGGTAAAGGCCATGCTCCAAAGCGAGTTTGGTTTCTTTGAAGTCAGCACACCGATTCATGATGGCTTCCTTGTGGAGATCCCTGATCCCAGTGGCGGCACCGGCGTTATCTGGCTCAATAGGTCAAGCTTATTGACTTTGGATCCAGAAACTGCATCGCCGAATCGACCTAGCAGATCCAGCCAGCTAGACCACCCCCGGTTTGCCCGCCCCGGACGGCAGCCTGTGCAGGACACGGCGGCATCGAGGCCATGGCCTCCGGCCAGGTCCGCCTTGGACAAGCGGTCAAGGGCGCCCGCCGGGGTTCGCGCGAGCATCGGTGGGGGCGCGCATCGCCTGCGGCATGCACAGGCAGGGCGGCAGCCTCCGTTACGCTGAAGAAGTGACGCGCAGCACACCTTGGCCTGCGCTCTATCTCAGCCTCGGGGCGCCGGCATACGCGTCGTCCGGACGCGGGCCGCCGGCATGCCGCGTGGTACTGACAGGAACGGTTCAGGGAACAGGAAGGACCCGCAGTGCGGATAACTGTCGTTGGAGCCGGTGCGTGGGGATTGCCGGCAGCGGCCGAGCTGGCCGGTCGAGGTCATCACGTCACCCTGATTGACCGCTTCGGCGTATCAAACCCGCTGTCATCCTCTTATGGACCGACCCGCATGTGGCGCATTGCCGACCCGGACCCCGGTCGGGTTCGGCTGTCCAGGCTGGGGCTGGAAGCCATGAAGCGGCTATCGAGCAGGGCCGGGACGCCGGTCTACCTCCAAAAGGGCCTGCTGTGGCGAGACACGATGTCGCTGCCGCGCCTGCGGTCAACCCTTCTCGCCGAAGACGTGCCCTTCGAGGAGGTCGACTCGAGTGAAGTTGCACAGTTTCTGCCCGGCTTGAGGCCGGATGGCCGGGATGCCATCTGGCAGCGGGACGCCGGCGTCGTCCTGGCCGATGTGAGCCTGCAGGCCCAGTTTCGGCTGTTTTCCGCGGCGGGCGGCACGTTTCTGCAAGGAGCCACGGTGGCCGAGGTTTCGGCAACTGCAGGGACTGTCAGGGCTTCCCTCTCCGATAGCAGGCGCGTCGATGCGGACGTGTTGGTGATTGCGGCCGGTCCGGGGAGCGGCGCCTTGCTCTCACAGCTTGGTTTGCCCGCGCCGCTTCGGCCGTACCTGGAGCAGGTGGTCCACTTCGGTGATGCTCGTCGCCGGGGCGCCGCCGACGACTATCCCTGCTTCTTTGACGGCCCCACGGACGAAGCTCCGGGCATCTACGCGATGAGCAGCCCCGGCGTAGGCTACAAGGTCGGCCTGGACAGTCCGCTGCGACACTACGCCGAGGGAGATGCCGACAGGTCCCCGGATGAGGTGCGCACCGGCATCATCCGGGAACGGGTGCGCCGCAATTTGTTGTCGCTGCAGCCTGATGTGCTCGACGCACAGGTCTGCGTGTGGACCGATACCCCCGACGGCAGGTTCGTCATCGATTCGCCGGTCCCCGGCGTCGTTGTTGCCTGCGGGGATGCCGGCGAGGGCTTCAAGTACTCGGCGCTGATGGGCATCATTGTCGCCGACCTGGCCGAGGACAAGCAGCCCGAGGCTGACATCAGCCCCTACCGGCTGGGTCGCTTCGAGGTCGCGGAAAGCGCCGACTGGGGTGTTCCGACCGCGCTGGGCCGCTGACTAAGCGGCGGAGACCCCGGCAGCTAACCGCGCAGCCGCTCACCTTTCGGATCGTAGAACGGGCGTCGAGAGACCGTGGCCGCGACGAGCTTGCCCTTGCATCCGACCGTGAATCTTCCGGAGAGGTCCGCATCCCCGGCGACCGAGGCAAGCCCAACAGCGCGTCCCAGCGTGTAGCCGTAGCTGCCGCTGGTCATGCGACCCACCGGCACGCCGTCGCAGAAAACGGTCTCGTCGTGCACGAACAGTGGCTCCGGGTCGTCCAGCGCCACGTACACGGTCCGGTACGGGGGCGCCGCCCGGTCCAGCTTCGCCACCGCGTCCCGGCCTACGAAGCCGCCCGCTTGGCCAGCGCCACGGTGAAGCCGAGTCCGGCGGAGTACGGGTCGTCGGCGGGGCCGATGTCGTGCCCGAGGTGGCGGAAACCCTTCTCGCTGCGCAACGAGTCGAGGGCGTGGTAGCCGGCCAGCCGCACGCCGAGGTCTTGACCGGCCTCCCACAACGCGTCGAACACATTGACGGCCGTGTCCGCGCCCGGGTACAGCTCGTAGCCGAGTTCGCCGACAAAGCTCACCCGCAGGGCGTAGGCGAAACCGTCTGCAACCTCCACCGTCCGTCCTTCGGTGTAGGGCTGGGCGGCGTCCGACCAGTCCTCGGGCGAGACGCGGCTGAGCAGTTCCCGGCTCTTGGGCCCCATGACCCCGATCGTCGCCAGGCCGGCCGTCGCATCGAAGACCGCGGCCGCCTTGCCTTGCGCCAGCCGCCGCAGGTACCCCAGGGTCTTGTCCTGGCTGAAGGCGGGCGTCACCACGAGGAACCGGTCTTCCCCGAGCCTGGTCACGGTGCCGTCCAGTTCGATCCCCCCGGCCTCGTTGAGCATCAGGGTGTAGACGGCCTTGTCGACGCGGACGTCGACGTCCGCGGTACAAGCCCGCTGGCAGACTTCCAGCGCCTCCGGACCTGCCACTTCGATCTTCGCGAAGGAGCTCAGGTCGAACAGCACCACCCCTTCCCGTGCGCCACGGTGCTCCTCGCCGACGCGGTCGAACCAATTCTGCCGGCCGTAGCTGTAGTCATAGCCTGGCGCGGTCCCGGGGTCGCCATACCAGTTGGCCCGCTCCCAGCCGTTGAGTTCCCCGAAGCAGGCGCCGAGCCCGGCGAGCCGGGAGTGCAGCGGCGAGCGCCGGACGTTGCGGGCGGTGGCCGGCTGCAGCTGCGGCCAGTGCATGGCGTAGAGGCGTCCCAGCCCCTCCCGGGTCCGTGCATGGAGGTAGCGTCGGTTGCTCTGGTGCCGCGAGAACCGCCGGACGTCCACCGCGGCTGCGTCGAAGCCGGGCGATCCGGAGATCACCCACTCGGCCAGTTCCCGGCCGGCGCCGGGGGCGAAAATGATGCCCTGGGAGTTGAAGCCGGCCGCAACAAAGAGGTTGCGCACCTCGGACGTCTCCCCTAGGACAAAGTTGGAATCCGGAGTGAAGCTTTCCGGGGCGTTGAGGAAGCGGTCGTAACGGCTCTGCGCCAGTACCGGCACCGCCGCCTCGGCCTTGCTGCGGATCGCCGCGAAATGCTCCCAGTCGGCCTCGAACTCCGCGAAACCGCCTCGGCCGATCTCACCCACCGGCCGCGGCAGCCCGTCCGGCTCGAAGGCGCCGACCAGCAGCCGCCCCCGCTCATGCCGGATGTAGTAGCTGTTGTCCAGGTCCCGGAAGACAGGCAGCTCGGGCACGGCGCCGTCGATCTCCTCGGTCCTCACGTGCACGTGCTCGGCGGCGTACAGCGGCACATGCGCCCCGGCGGTCGCGGCCAGATCGCGCGTCCACAGCCCGCAGGCGAGGATTACCCGTTCGCTCTCTATGGTCCCCCGATCCGTGACGACCCCGGTCACCCGGCCCTCAACGTGACGGATGCCGGTGACGTACACGTTTTCGCGGAGGTCGGCGCCGAGCTCGTGGGCGAGTTTGGCGAAGGACAGCGCCGCGTAGCCGGGGTTGATGTGCCCGTCGCCCGGCAGGTAGAGCGCGCCGAGCACGCCGTCGGTCCGGGCCAGCGGCCACAGCCGGCCCAGGCCGGCGGCGTCCAGGATCTCCGCCTCGGTGCCGTTCTGGCGGGCCACGTCGCAGGCGTAGTGCATTTCATCCACCCGGCCGGGGGTCCGCGCCACCATGACCGAGCCGGATTGCTGGAACGAGACGTCGAGCCCGGACCGTTGTTCGAGCGTGCCGTAGGTCTCGAGTCCGTACTTGGCCAGCTTGGTCATCGCCGTCGTGGTCCTCCCGCCGGTTACCAGGCCTGCCGCGTGCCAGGTGGTGCCGCTGCCCAGGACGTTGCCTTCCAGCAGGATGACGTCCGTCTCCCCCGCCGCCGCCAGGTGATAGGCGATGCTGGCCCCTACGATTCCCCCGCCGACGACGACGGTGCGCGCCCGGGCGGGCAGCGGCTGGTGGGCTTCTTGGGTGAAGGCGGACGCGCTGATGGTGCGGTCGACGAGCCGGTCCATGGTTCCTCGCTTCTGTTGGTGGCAGGTTACGGGCGCGCGCCATGCGGTCGTCCGTGCCCGCAGTGGACGGTGCGCTCCGCCCGCTGTCCTTTGCGTTAATAATGAATTATTGTGAACCGTATCACAGCACATTGAAGGGAAATCATGACCCCCGTTGCCGCCCCCAAGCCCGCATTCTCCATCGAGGATCAGCCGCGGCGCCTGCTCATCCTCGAGGCGGCGGAACGGCTCCTGGCGACCCGCGGATTCGACGGAATCCGCCTGCGGGATATCTCCACGGAAGCCGGGATTTCCATCGGGATGATCCAGCACTACTTCCCCAGCCGGGACGCCGTGGTCCGCGAAATGCTGGTCACCGCGTGCGAGCGCAGGGCGACGGAATGGCAACTGCCGGCACTGCGGCGGGAAGACGCGGCCGGGAAGATCCGGGCGCTCCTCAAAGGTGCGGTCACGGATCCGGAAAACTGCACCGTCTGGCTGGAGTCCTGCGCGGCCGCCAGCAGATACGAGGAGGTGCAACCCGTTGTGGTGCACACCAACAACATATGGCGGCAGGCGCTGGCCGAAGCCATTGCTGAAGGCACGGACGCCGGCCAATTCACCCCCGCCATCCCCGTGGATCAGATCGTCGACACCTTCGTCGCGCTCATCGACGGCCTGATCATGGCCGTGGCCACCAAGGACCCCAAGATCACGCCGGACTACACCAATTCGCTGCTGCTCTCGGCGGCACGCCTACAGCTTAGAGCCGATCTGGAGGGATGACCGGAGGGGCGGCATCGGCGGTTGCTTGAAACCGTCCAAAAATCCCGCTCACGAAAAAACCGGCGGACCCCTTGTCTCCGGCCGGCTCCCGGGCTAGGGTCTGACTAAACACAGTGATTAGTGATACAAATCACCTGTTCGGTATGACTTAGGGAGGTGTTTGGTGAACGATGCAGCCGACAACGAGCAGTCCATCGGCCATCGCATTCGCGCCGCCCGGGAACTGCGGGGTATCTCGCTGCGCAGCCTGGCTCAACTGACCGGCGTCAGCTCGGGTTTCCTGAGCCAGTTGGAAAACGCGCACTCGAACGCCAGCGTCTCCACGCTCAAGAAAATCGCGGAAGCCCTCGGAACAACGACGGCGGAACTGATCGACGGCACCAGGCCCGAGGGCCGGGTACTGCGCAAGGCCGACCGGCCCGTTTTCCACTCCGGCGACGGCCTCAACAAATACCTGCTCACTGGCTCGCCGCAGCGGAATCTGGAGGTTTACGCCGGCGAGCTCGAGATTCACGGCGGGACCGGCGAGGAGCTGTACGCGCACGGCAATGCCCAGGAGGTCCTCGTTTGCTTGAAGGGGCGGGTGGAAGTTCGCCTCGCCGGCGAGTCCCATGTCCTGGAAGGCGGGGACAGCGTCGAATACCTCTCCTCCACGCCGCACGGTCTTCGGAACCTGGCCCACGGCGAATCCGAAGTCATGTGGATCATCAGCCCGCCAACTACCTAGAACCTTCCAGTCAGCACACTTCGACAGTCAGCGTTTCACACGAAAGAGGAGAAACAATGTCAGCAGTTACCACACCCCGCCGCAAGCGGGCCTTGCCGGTCGGAATGGCGGCAGCAGTTGCCCTGCTCCTGTCGGCCTGCGGCGGCGGGGGCAGTGCCGCCTCCGCCGAGATCGACCTGGGCACCGGTCCTGCGGAGGCCGGCACGGTCAAGCCCGGCGCCTTGGAGGGCCTGAACATGACCTTTGCCTCGTACGGCGGGCTGTACCAGGACGGACAGATGGCGGCGGCAGTGACGCCGTTCGCCGAGGAGTCCGGGGCGAACATCCTGTCCGATGGGCCGATGGAGTACGCAAAAATCCAGGCACAGGTGGAGTCGAACAACGTCACGTGGGACGTCGTTGACACCGATTCGAACTGGGCGGCCGGGCAATGCGGGAAGCTCCTGCAGAAGCTGGACTTCTCGATCATCGATAAGTCCAATATTCCGGAGGGATTGGCGAGCGACTGCTATGTGCCGGCCATGCAGTACGCCACGGTCATGGTGTACAACACCGAGAAGTTCAGCGACGCGCCTCAGAGCTGGGCTGATTTCTTCGATACCGAGAAGTTTCCCGGCAAGCGGGCCGTCCAGGGCGCCGACGTCGGAGGCGGCCTCCTGGAGGGCGCCCTGATCGCCGATGGGGTGGCCGAGGAGGACCTGTACCCGCTCGACGTCGAGCGGGCGCTGAAAAAGGTGGACACGATCAAGGACAGCCTCGTGTATTGGACCACGGGTGCCCAGTCGCAGCAGATGCTGGAGGCCGAGGAAGTGGACATGGCCCTGATCTGGTCAGGCCGCGCCTTTGGAGCCGTGGAAAACGGTGCCCCGTTCGAGCCGGTCTGGGAGACCGGCGTCGTGGTCATGGATGTCCTGGCCGTTCCCACGAACGCCAAGAACCCGAAGGCTTCGATGGCCCTGATCAACTACGCGCTGGGCAAGGAACAGCAGGAAAAGCTCACGGAGGAAACGTCGTATTCCCCGGTCCACGTGGACGCCAAGCCGGCGGTGAATGAGAACGGCAAGAAGTTCCTCATCACCGAGCCGGAGATCGCCGACAAGGTCCTGGTCTCTGACTTCGCCTGGTGGGGCGAGAACTACGCCTCGACCCTGGAACGCTGGACGGCCTGGGTCTCCTAATGAGCAATGCAGTCAAAGACCCCGTCCGGCCGGCAGCCTCGGCTGGCCGGACGGGGAATGGCGAGGGTGCGGCGCCGGTGGCCGGCAGGCGCACACGGCTGAGTCCGTTGTTGTTGTTGCTCCCGGCGCTGGCGCTGATGGTCGGCGTGTTCGCCTATCCGCTGGCAGAGGCAATGTGGCGCAGCGTGGCGGATCCCGTGCCCGGCCCGCAGAACTACGAGTGGTTTGCCTCCAACGCCGGGAACTGGGCCGTCTTGGGCCGCACGCTGTGGGTGGCGCTGCTGTCCGCAGCCATCTGCCTGGTGCTGGCCTACCCGTATGCGTACTTCATGGTGATTTCCGGCCCGAAGGTGCGCGCCGCACTGGTGGTCATCGTCCTCATACCGTTTTGGACGTCGCTGATGATCCGCAGCTTCGCGTGGATCATCCTGCTGCAGGACAACGGCCTGATCAACGGCATGCTCGGGTTCCTGGGGCTGGGGCCATTCGAAATGATCCGCAACACCACCGGCGTCCTGATCGGCATGGTCCAGGTGCTGTTGCCTTTCATGGTGCTGCCGCTGTATGCGTCGATGCGGAACGTGGACCTGCGGCTGCTGCAGGCCTCCGGCAGCCTGGGCGCCGCTCCCTTCGTCTCCTTCACCCGGATCTTCATGCCGCTGGCCATGCCGGGCGTGGTGTCCGGCTCCCTGCTGGTCTTCATTCAGGCGCTCGGCTTCTACATCACGCCGGCGTTGCTCGGCTCACCGTCCGAAATGTTGATCTCGCAATACATCTACGTGCAGGTCAATGGCCAGCTCCAGTGGGGCCGCGGCAGCGTGCTGGGCGTCATCCTGCTCGTTGCCACCCTGCTGCTGCTGGGCCTGCTGGCGCTGCTGCTGCGCAAGAGCAAACGTGCCGCCGGCGATGAAGGAGGGCTGCTGTGAAACATTCCGTGCTGACCCGGTCCCTGCTGTTGGTCTATGCGGGACTGGTGGCCGTCATCTTGATCGCACCGACTGCGATCGTCATTCCGCTGAGCTTTACGGACAAGGCCTCGCTGACTTTCCCGCCGTCGGGCTGGTCACTGCGCTGGTATGAGAATTTCTTCAGCGACCGGGCGTGGATGTCGGCCCTCGGCAATTCGATATTGATCGGCGTCATCGTTGCCGTCGTGGCGACGGTCATCGGCACCGCGGCGTCGATGGGCCTGCAGAAGTTTGTGCGGCGCCGGGCCGCCAAGACAGTGCAGGCGCTGCTGCTGGCCCCGATCGTGGTGCCGGCGATCATCCTCGCCATCGGCATCTACGCCATCTTCCTGCGGCTGCAGATGCTGGGCACCTTGAGCGGTTTCGTGCTGGCCCATACGGTCCTGGCCGTCCCGTTCGTGGTCGTCTCCGTTACGGCGGCCCTCAGCGGTTTCGATCAGCGGCTGGCGACGGCGGCCGCAAGCCTGGGCGCGAACCGGTGGGCCACCTTCCTGAGGGTCATTTTGCCGGCCATTCTGCCCGGAGTCGTTTCGGGGGCGCTCTTCGCCTTCGTGACCTCGTTCGACGAGGTCGTGTTGTCCATCTTCATTAAAAGTCCGTACTTGGAAACGCTGCCCGTCAAGATGTATTCGTCCGTCACCAGGGACACGGACCCGACCATCGCGGCCGCGGCAACCATGATCATGCTCTTGACGACAATCATCATTGCCGTCGGGCTGCTCAGTATGCGTAGGAGGAAACGTGTCCAGTAAGCTCACCGGGGCCGGCACCCGGATCGAGATCCAAAATGTCACCAAGCGCTATGCCAAATCCACCGCCGTGGACGACGTGTCGCTGACCATCGAGCCGGGTGAGTTCATCACGCTGCTGGGGCCGTCCGGCAGCGGCAAGACGACCACGCTGAATCTCGTGGCCGGCTTCACCGACCTGACCAGCGGCTCGATCGAAATCGACGGCCAGCGCGTGGACAACGTGCCGGCGCACAAGCGCGGGCTCGGCGTCGTTTTCCAGCACTACGCACTGTTCCCGCACATGAGCGTCGCCGAGAACATCGCGTTTCCGCTGCAGCAGCGCAAGACTCCCAAGTCCAAGCAGAAAACGCTGATTGCCGAGGCGTTGAAGACCGTCGGCCTGTCCGGCTATGAGGACCGCTACCCGCGCGAACTCTCCGGCGGCCAACAGCAGCGCGTCGCCTTCGCCCGCGCCATGGTCTTCAATCCCCGGGCGCTGCTCATGGACGAGCCGCTGGGCGCCCTGGACAAGAACCTGCGCGAGAAGCTGCAGCTGGAGATCAAGCGGATCCACCAGGAAGTCGGCCGCACCTTCGTCTTCGTCACCCATGACCAGGAAGAAGCCCTGATCCTCAGCGACCGCATCGCCATCTTTAACAACGGCAGGATCGAGCAGGTCGGTACCAGCGCGGAGCTCTACGAGCGCCCCGCCAGCTTGTTCGTGGCCCAGTTCATGGGCGAGTCCACCATTTTCCGTGCCGATGTCGATACGTCCGGCCGGGAGTGGTCCATGGACTTCCACGGGGCCAGGCTCCGCGGCCCCGCCGGCCGCAGCGTCTCCGGCAAGGGCGCCTTGGTCCTGCGGCCCGAACAGCTGCGCGTCGCCCCGAAGGCGGAGGAAGCTCCCGGCGGGGCCGTCACCGTCCCGGTCAAGGTGGTCCAGAACATCTATCTGGGCTCCGGCCACAAATACGAGCTGCAGCTGGCCGACGGTTCCACCGGCATCGTCCGCACCCCGCTGTCCGAAAGCAACGGCCTGAAGCCCGGAGACGATGCCTTCGTCTACTGGTCCGCCCACGACGGCGTACTGCTCGAAGACTCCGATCTCGTCTCCACGACCTAGGAACCACACCATGAGCAAAAAACTGATCAACGAGACGGCCTCGACGGTCAACGGCAACGTCTCCTTCTGGTTTGCCGAGGGCGGGCTGCCCACACCCCGGCCGGCCCTGGCCGGGGACACGACGGCGGACGTCGCCATCGTCGGCGCCGGCTACACCGGGCTGTGGACGGCGTACTACCTCAAGAAGGCCCGGCCGGAGCTCGACGTCGTCGTGCTCGAGAGCCGCTTCGCCGGCTTCGGTGCCTCGGGCCGCAACGGCGGCTGGTTAACCAACAGCATCACCGGCGGCCGCGGCCAGTACGTCAAGGCGCACGGCCGTGCGCTGGTGGGCCGGTTCCAGACGCTGCTGAACGAGACCGTGGATGAGGTCATCGCCGTCGCCGGCGCGGAGGGCATCGACGCCGGTGTCCGCAAGGGCGGGGAGCTGAATGTGGCCCGCAACCCGGCCCAATTGGCACGGCTCAAGGCCCTGGCCGCAGCCGAAGCCGAGTGGCCCGAGTCCGGCGTCCGCCTGCTGAGCGCGGCGGAAAGCAACGAGCGGGTCCGGATCGCCGGCACGCTCGGCGCCATCCACCAGCCGCACTGCGCCCGGATCCATCCGTCCAAGCTGGTACGCGGCCTGGCGGAGAGGGTGGAAGCACTCGGGGTGCGGATCTACGAGGACACCACCGTCACCGAGATCAGCCCCCGGCTGGCGCGGACGGAAAACGGTGACGTCCAGGCCGAGTACATCCTGCGGGCGACGGAGGGCTTCACCGCGAACCTGAAGGGGTCGCACCGCGAATGGCTGCCGATGAATTCGTCGATGATCGCCACCGAACCCCTCGGCGACGGCGTCTGGGCGGCGATCGGGTGGAATGACTTCGACACCGTGGGCGACATGGCGCATGCCTACATGTACGCCCAGCGCACGGCCGATAACAGAATTGCGCTCGGCGGACGCGGTGTCCCCTACCGGTTTGGCTCCAAGACCGACACGGACGGGGCCACCCAGCCCGAAACCATCCAGAACCTGACCGCGATCCTGCATGACATGTTCCCGGCGGCCCGCGGTGCACGCATCGACCATGCCTGGGCCGGCGTGCTGGGCGTCCCGCGCGACTGGAAGGCCACCGTCGGACTGGACCGGGAAACCGGCATCGGCTGGGCCGGCGGGTACGTCGGCACCGGCGTGACCGCGACGAACCTGGCCGGCCGGACGCTGCGGGACCTGGTCCTGGGCTCGGAGAGCGAACTGACCACCATGCCGTGGGTGAACCGCCGGGTGCGCAAATGGGAAGTGGAACCGCTGCGCTGGATTGCCGTCCAAGCCCTGTACGCGGCGTACTACGCCGCAGACAAGTCGGAAAACTCCGGCCGCACGTCCACATCCCCCATCGCCAAGGCCGCAGACCTCATCTCCGGCCGCGCCTGAAGTACTTCGCGCTGGTCGAGCAGCGCAAGCACCGCCCTGCTCGACCAGCGCGGATCACCCCTGAGAAAGGATCAACCATGTCCATTGACACCATCCACCTCCCCTCGGCACCCCACGCCGTGCTCGGAGCGTCCGCGCCCAAGCCCACGGCGGTCACCGTAGACCAGCACGAGGCATCCCTGGAGGTCTGGAGCGCGGACAGCCTGAACGTGGGCATCTGGGAGTGCTCCCCCGGTTTGTTCACCGCGGTGCGGGACGGCTACCACGAGGTCTGCCAGATCCTGGCCGGGCGGGTAACGATCACCGCCGAGGGGCAGAAACCGGTGGAAGTGGGCGCCGGCGACACCGTTGTCATGCCCGCCGGTTGGAAGGGCACGTGGGAGGTCCACGACACCGTCCGGAAAACCTACATCACCCTGGACGGGGTCGGCGGCCAGTAGCCGGTCAGCTGCCGTAGCCGGTCAACGGCCGGTAGCCGGTCAGCTGCCGAGCCCGTCCTTGGGCAGGGTGAGGTCGTCGTTCTTGGCAAGTTCCTCGACGTTGACGTCCTTAAACGTGATCACGCGGACGGATTTTACGAACCGGGCGGAACGGTAGACGTCCCAGACCCACGCGTCCTGCAGGGTCAGGTCGAAGTAGATCTCGCCGTCGGCAGAGCGCGCCTGCAGGTCCACGTGGTTGGCCAGATAGAAGCGGCGCTCGGTTTCCACGACGTAGCTGAACAGGCCGGCGACATCGCGGTACTCCCGGTAGAGCTGCAGCTCCATGTCGGTCTCGTAGTTCTCAAGGTCTTCGGCGCTCATGTATCCATCCTGCCCCAGATTGCCCGGCGGCGTTTACTCCGCGAGTTCGACGGCGGGCATCAGCGGTTGCTCGGGGGTGAGCCGCCAGCTTCTGCGGTGCAGCTCCGAGGGGCCGATGCCCTGCAGGGCGGCTCGGTGCGCGGGAGTGGCGTAGCCCTTGTTGATGTCCCAGGCGTAGTCCGGGTAGTCGGAGGCGTAGCCGGTCATCATGGCGTCGCGCTCCACCTTGGCCAGCACGCTGGCGGCCGCCACGCTGAGGCACTGCAGGTCCGCCTTGATCCTGGTCCGGACCGGCGCGTCGCAGCCGGGCTGCGCGACGTCGTCGAAGAGCGACGGTTCCCCGGCCGACAGCCAGTCGTGGTTGCCGTCCAGGATCACGATGTCCGGGCGCGCGGTGGCCAGCACCTGGCCCCAGGCGCGCGCACCGGCCAGCCGCAGGGCCGCCATCAGGCCCAGCGCATCGATTTCCGCCGCGCTGGCGTGTCCCACCCCGTAGGCCGTCGCCCACTTCTGGATCTTGGGCACCAGGGCCACCCGGTCCGCCGGGCTGAGCAGTTTGCTGTCGCGGACGCCGCGGATTTGTTTGGCCGAGGTCGCGTCGATGGCCACCATCCCTACGCTGACCGGTCCGGCCAGGGCTCCGCGGCCCACTTCGTCCGCACCGGCGACCAGCCGATGCCCGGCCTCGACGAAGGAACGCTCAAAGCGCAGCGTGGGGGCCCTGCCGGTCACTGTGACTCGTCCTGCCGGGCCAAGGCCGGCTGCTCCGTGCCGGAAGCCTCGGACGGTTCCGGGACGCCGTCGAACACTTCCGGATAATTGCCCAGGAAGCCCAGCCGGTCCAACGGCCAGGCGATGACGCTGGCCTTGCCTTCGACGGACTCAAGGTCCACGAAGCCCTGCGACGCCTCGTCCTGATGCTCGCGCGAGTCCGCGGAATGGTTCCGGTTATCGCCCATGACCCAGATTTTACCCTCGGGCACAGTCACATCGAAGGGAATCCGGGTGTTGTCCGAGCCCGGCGCGAGGTAGGGATCCTCGTCCAGCGGCTCCCCGTTGACCGAGATGCGGCCATCGGCGTCGCAACAGACCACCTGGTCGCCGCCGAGGCCAATGACGCGCTTCACCAGGTGCTGCTGGGACGCATCAGGCATCAGCCCGACGAAGGTGAGGATCTGCTGGAACCAGTTGCCGGCGTCGTCCATGCCGTTCGGAGGCAGCCAACTGAGCTTGTCCTGGAAAACCACCACGTCGCCGCGGCTGAGCTCGAACGGCTGCGGGACCAACAGGTTCACGAAGATCCGGTCGTCCACCTCCAGCGTGTCCTCCATGGAGGTCGACGGAATGAAGAAGGCGCGGAAGAGGAACGTCTTGATCAGGAAAGAAAGGACGACGGCGACCGCGACGATCGTGGCGATCTCCTTCAGCCACGACACCAGGGAGTTCCGCCCGGCGCTCTTGCGTTCGCTTTTGCGTTCGCGCTTCCGCGGCCCGGAGGCATCCGGCTGGTACCCGCCAGTGTCCTTCGGGTCCTGGTCCATACTCACTATCCTCGATTCTCCGCCGGCTGGGCATCCAACTGTATCCGGTCCAGCCCGGCCATCCGGTCGAGCGGCCAGATGATGCTCAGCGGGCGGCCAATGACGCGCTCCACAGGGACCATGCCGCCGCCGGGCGCGCCGAGGAGGGCCCGCGAATCGGCCGAGGCCGACCGGTGGTCCCCCAATAACCACAATCTATCGTTGGGCACCTGGACGGAGAACTCCATCTCGCTGGGCGCGTCGCCGGGAAAGAGGTAGTCCTCCTGGACCGGTTCGCCGTTGACCAGCAGGCGCCCGTCCGGGCCGCAGCATTCGACGGAGTCGCCCGGCAGGCCGATCACGCGTTTCACGTAGATCGTGTCGCTGCCGGCAATTCCGAGCCACTGGCCGGCCTGGTGGAGGGCGTCCACGAACGGGGAATTGCCGCTGTTGAAGGGCGCGAACGAGCCCCGCCCGTCGAAGACCACCAGGTCACCCCGCCGGATCGCGCCGAGGTGGTAGTCGGTGCGGGAAACCAGCACACGGTCGCCGGTCTCCAGCAGCGGCTCCATCGACCCGGAGGGGATGTAGTACACGTCCAGCAGCGTGGCGCGAACGACGGAGCTGAGCACCACGGCGCAGGCCACGACGGCCAACACAAAACGCCAGCCCGGAAGTCCGGGCCGGCGTCTTGGTTGTTCCCCCGAAGCTTCGGGGGAACCAGAGAGGTGCTGCACTGCCTAGGTCAAGAAGTTGCCGGTGGGCAACTTTACTTGGCGGTGCCGAAGTCGCGCTTCTCCTTGATGCGGGCTGCCTTGCCGTGCCGCTTGCGCATGTAGTACAGCTTGGCGCGGCGCACGTCGCCCTTGGTCACGACCTCGATGTGGTCGATGATCGGGGAGTGTACCGGGAAGGTACGCTCCACGCCCACGCCGAAGGAAACCTTGCGGACCGTGAAGGTCTCACGGACACCATGGCCCTGGCGGCCCATGACGAAACCCTGGAAAACCTGGATACGGGCGGTCTTGCCTTCGATGATGTTCACGTGCACCTTGACGGTGTCGCCGGCGCGGAACTCGGGAACGTCGCTGCGCAGGGATGCTGCGTCAACAGAGTCGAGGATATGCATTGCTCACTCCTGGTGAACGCCACAGGTCATTCACTTTGGTCACGGCGCGACGGTCAGGCAGATGCCTGCAACAGTCGCTGCCGAAATTCAAGAACCGGCCATCCGGGAATCGGCGGCCGGAGAGTCCGGCTGTTGGCAACGCTCCCCCTGTGGCAGGAACGTGCCCAGCGGACACAATCCTTTATTTTGCCACACGGCACGGCCCAAGCTCTAATTCCGGCGCGGCTGAAGCTCCGGGTGCGCCGGAACCCGGTACCGGCGCGCCCGTCAGGTACCGTCGCCGAGGCCAGGGGCAGCAACCCCCTGAGCTGGCGCCAGATGACCGTCTGCCTGCGAGATCAGGAGGTATGCGGGGTGTTCTCGACGGCATCCCCCGACCTCGCCGGAACCGGAACGACCTGATCCGGCGTGACGGTGTAGCCGAGTTTGGCCAGGGTGGCGCGGTCCTGCTTGTCCAGGGTCTCCGGATCCAGCGCCAGGATCAGGTCCGGGCGGCGCTCGGCGGTGCGGCGCAGCTGTTCGTCGCGGCGGTGCCGGGCGATCTTGGCGTGGTTGCCGCTGAGCAGCACGTCCGGGATCCCGCGGCCGCGCCACTCGGAGGGTTTGGTGTAGACCGGATACTCCAGCAGCCCGTCGGAATGGGACTCCTCCACCAGCGAGTCGGGGTTTCCGACGACGCCGGGAATGAGCCGGCCCACGGCCTCGACCATCGCCAGCACGGCGACCTCTCCCCCGTTAAGCACGTAATCGCCGAGGCTGACCGGGCGGACCCGGAAATGCCCGTCCGCCCAGTCGAGGACGCGCTCGTCGATGCCCTCGTAGCGGCCGCAGGCGAAGACCAGGTGGTCCTCCGCGGCGAGCTCGTAGGCGAGGGCCTGGTTGAAGACCTCGCCGGCCGGGGACGGGACGATCAGGACGGGTCGCGCGGCGGCCGGTTCGGGGACCCTGTCCGCGGCGGGATCCGGGCGGGCCGACAGGTCTGGGCCGGAGCACGCGGCAACGACCACCGACTCGAGCGCCTGCGCCCAGGGTTCGGGCTTCATGACCATGCCGGCGCCGCCGCCGTACGGGGTGTCATCGACGGTGCGGTGGCGGTCGGTGGTGAAGTCGCGCAGGTCGTGGACCTGCAGCTGCAGCAGCCCGTCCTGGCGCGCCTTGCCGATCAGCGACAGATCGAGCGCGGCCAGGTACTCCGGAAAGATGCTGACGACGTCGATGCGCACCTAGCGCTCCCCCTCGCCGTCGTCGGGGGTCTCCTGCGCGTCAGGGGAGTTCAGCTCGAACAGCCCGGCCGGCGGCGTGAGCCGGACGAAGCCCGCTTCCACGTCCACCTCCGGCACGATCTCCTCGACGAACGGCACCAGGACTTCCCCGCCGTTCAGGTCCTCCACGATCAGCAGGTCCTGGGCGGGCATGGTGTTCAGGCCGGAGACCTTGCCCACCACGTCTTCCCCGACGCGCACGTCGAGGCCGACGAGCTCGTGTTCGTACCAGGCGTCGTCGTCGTCCTCGACGTCCTCGGTGTCGACAAAGAGCCTGGCGCCACGGAGTTCTTCGGCGCCGTTGCGGTCGGCGACTTCATGGAAACCCAGCAGCAGGATGTCTTTGTTCCAGCGGGCACTGCGCACCGTCAGCGGCCCCAGGCCGGCCGGCTCCACGGTCAGCTCGACGTCGGGAACGAAGCGATCGGCCGGAGCGTCGGTCAGCACCTGGACCGTAACTTCGCCCCGAATGCCGTGCGGCTTGCCGATCCGGGCAACTTGTACCTGCATGCAGACTCCTCTGGAAGAAAAACGTCCGGCCCCTGGACCATTATCTGGTACAGGGGCCGGAGGTTATGGAATGGGTGCCCGGCTCGGTGCCGGGCAGGCGCCGATCCGGATCAGCGGCGGCGGTCGGTGTCGACCACATCCACGCGGACCTGGTCATCGGCCAAGGCGTTCACTACCGTGCGCAGTGCGCGGGCGGTGCGGCCCTGGCGGCCGATGACGCGGCCCAGATCCTCCGGATGAACACGCACCTCGATGATGTCACCGCGGCGGTTGCTCTTCTGCGTTACTTTGACGTCGTCAGGACTGTCAACGATCCCGCGGACCAGATGATCGAGCGCTTCGGCCAGCATTACTCAGCCTTTTCGGCTTCGTCTGCGGCTGCTTCCTCGGCCGGAGCCTCGGCAGCTTCTTCCTTCTTGGCCTTCGGGGTGATGGCCTCGGGGACGATCACGGAATCCTTTTCGGGAGCCACGAAGGCTTCCTTGGCAGCCTTGGTCTTGAGGGTGCCTTCCTGGCCCTCAATGCCCTTGAACTTCTGCCAGTCGCCCGTGATCTTGAGCAGAACTTCGGCCTGCTCGGTCGGCTGGGCGCCGACGCCGAGCCAGTACTGGGCACGCTCGGAGTTGATCTCGATGAACGAGGGCTCTTCGGTCGGGTGGTACTGCCCGATCTCTTCGATGGCACGGCCGTCGCGCTTGGCGCGGGCATCCATGACAACGACGCGGTAGTGGGCAGAGAACTTCTTACCGAAGCGCTTAAGGCGAATCTTTACGGCCACTGTTGTGGTCACTCCTGGTTCTGAAAATGGGCGAACCCGTATGTCTGCTCCCGTGGGGCGGGCCATGGTTGGGGTTCAAAGGACAAGATACACACGCGGAGAGAGGGGCCGCGCAGATCGAGTACCTGTCTATTGTGCCAGATAGGAACCAATCCGCGCGACTTGGCGACGGCGGCGCGTTGCCGCCGGTTCGGCGGCGGGCACCCGAGGCCGTTGGGCCCGGGAACGTCAGGCTTCGGCGGTCGTGGACCAGACGTAGAGCTGCTGGCGTTCGGCCTGCTCCGCCTGCGACGCCAGCTGCGCAATCCGGCGCACGTTGTCTTCGGCGATGGCGCCGCTGAACGGCATGTCCTCTTCGGCGGCCCACCGCGAGGCGACCTCCGGGATCAAGGAGGCACCGTCGTCGTCGGTGTAGGTCAGCAGTTCCGCCAGCGACTGGACCATGGCATCCGGGGCGACCATCAGGTAGTCGCTGGAGACGTCGGCCATGTCCAGGGCCTCGCCGCCGGCGGCGCCGACGGCCTTGGCAGCCAGGCCGCCGAGGATTTCGACCTCCAGGTCGGTGACCCCATTGAGGCGAAGGCTGGGCGCATCCTCGACCTGGGCCATTGGCCCGTCGGTTTCCCCACGGGAGTCGACGCTGGCCTCGAGCTCGGCGGCGCGCCGGACGGCGACATCGTGGGTGGCGACGAAGATTTCGGTGGTTCCGGACATCTGCAGGTCCTTCCGCGGCTAGACCGAGTGGTTCCTCTTCAGCCTAGCCGCACCGGGCGGGATTCCGCCTCAGCCGACGGCGACGCGCAACTGGTTGCGCCACGGATCCTCGAAGCGCAGCTCGGCCCCGGTGTGGTGGTTGGCGATGCCGGCGCTGGTGAGGCGTTCGGTCAGGGCGCCGACCTCGTCCTCAGTCGGCACGTGGATCAGCACCTCGCCCAGGCCCAGGGTGTCCTTGCGCGGCCCGGCGCCGCGGCTGTTCCAGACGTTCATGGCCATGTGGTGGTGGTAGCCGCCGGCGGCGACGAACAGTGCCTGGCCATGCCAGCCGGCGGTGCGTTCGAAACCGAGGGTCTTCACGTAGAACTCCTCGGCGACGTTTGTGTCGCCGACCTGCAGGTGCACGTGGCCGATTCCGGCGCCGGCCCCGCGCTGGCTGGCGAGGGACTCCTCGGTGAGGTGGCTCTGCAGGTAGGTCTGGGGGTTGAGGGCCAGGCTGTCCATGTGGACCTCCTTGCCGTCGGCGGTCTCATTCCAGGACCACTGGTCGCGCGGGCGGTCCCAGTAGAGCTCGATGCCGTTGCCCTCCGGGTCGGTGAAGTAGAACGCCTCGCTGACCAGGTGGTCGGCGCTGCCGGCGAACCGGGAGGGATCGGTCTGCGCCGCGGTGGCCACGGTGGCGGCCAGGTCCGACTGGTTCTCGAACAGGAAGGCGGTGTGGAACAGCCCGGCCTCGCCACGGGACGGCAGCTGCAGCCCGTTGGCCGGAGCCAGGTGGAGCAGCGGCGTGGTGCCGCGGCCCAGGAAAACCCCGCCCAGACCCTCCGAGACAGGATCCAGCCCCAGCGCCTGCTGGTAGTAGTTGGTCATGTTCTTCATATCGCCGACCTTGAGCATCACGGTGCCCATGCTGAGGTCGCCGGAGAGCAGGTCCTGGGGATTTACTTGAATGTTCATGCAATTAACAATACTTGAAGCTTCACGTTTATTCCAGTCCGGGGCTCCCGCGGGCGTATCCGGGGTTCAGCGGCGGCGCCGGTACGCCAGGTAGCTGCCCAGCGCCACGTCTCCGGCCGCCTGCAGCACCAGCCCCAGGGCGCCGGCGCGCAAGAACCGGGAGCCGGCGGGCCGGCGTCCGGCGGCGCGGAACAGCAGGGCGGCGCCGGTGGCAGCCGCGGCGGCGCTGCCGGCCAGCAGGCCGGGGCGCGCGACGACGGCGCGCTGCCACGCCGCCAACGGTCCCCTGCCTTCCGCCGGGGTGCTGGCCAGTTCCAGCAGTGCCCTGCCGATCGACTGGACCGGGATCGATTCCATCCCGGGCACCCGGTCGGGCTGCAGCGACCCTTCGGCGAGCCGGGCGGCGACCGGGGGCAGTTGCAGCAGTTGGCCCGCGCGGGCCAGGATCCCGGGCTCGTCCGGGGAGGCCATCAGCTCCTGCAGCCCCTCAACGGCGCCCGGTGCCAGGCCGAGCACATCGCTGAGCCGCTGCGTGTCGGGTCCTTCCGGATGCACAATCCGGCCGAGCAGCCGCAGCGCCTCGGCGTCGGCCCGGGACGCCGAAGGGAACGGCTTGGCCGGCGCCTCCCAGGCATGCCAGAAGCTGGTGTCCGGGTCGCTCCGCGTGCCGGGCAGCCATGCCTCGACCGCGCGGAAGCCGTCCAGATCCATCAGCGCCACAATCGGTTTGGCCGAGGCCGGCCAGTTGTAGAGCCCGGGTGCCGCCTCCCCGTAGACCAACACGATCCGCTGGCCGGGTGCGGCCCCGTCGGGCCTGCCCGCGTCGGGCTCCAGGACATGAAGTTCTACACCGTTGAGGGCGCCGAACATCATCAGGTCCTCGCGCCGGAACTTGCCCACCAGCACGGTGCGCAGCTCGGCCGCGTCCGGCACTGTGGGCTCCTCGGCCTCGTCCGGTTCCGGCACGGCATCCACTTCCAGCGCAGCATCGGGTGCGGGTGCCTCGTATTCGACGCCGTCAATCTCCACGGCCGCCCCCAGGTCGGCGGAGAGCCCGCGGACCAAGGCCGCGACGTCGGGCCCCGGCACTGCCTGGCCGGCCGGATCCAGGACGGCGGCGCGTTGCTCCCCGTTCACGGCCAGCAGCACAGAGACCACGCTGTCGCCTGCCTGCGGGGCGCCGCCGGCAAAGGCGCCGAGCAGCGAGCGGTCGGTGAGTTGCTGCTGCAGGGCCGCGACGCCGGCCTCGTCCAGCGGCCACGGCCACCACAGCTGTCCTGACGCTGGTTCCCAGCCTGATTCATTCATAGCTCAACGCTAGCAACCAATGATCAGTCCGGCAGTGCTGCCCCGGCCAGGAAGGCCGTCAGCAGGGCATGGCCCCGGTCCGTGTCCTGCGGGCGGTGGTGTCCGCCGGCGTGGCGGTGGACGGCGCCTGTCCCCGCCAGGTATTCGGCCACTTCCTCGTACAGCGGTTCCCAGCCGCCGGTGACCACCAGGGTGGGCAAGCCGGGGACGATGTGCAGCGGCGCCTGCCAGGGCGGAGACTGCAGGCGGACCCGCATCGCCTGTGTCCGGTCGGCCGCGGTGGCCAGCGGCAGCGCCTCGACGCCGACCACCAGCCGGACGAAGGCACGCTGGTATTCCTCGTCGGTCAGCTCCCGCCGCGCGTCGAACAACGGCTCCAGCCGTTCGCGGTAGGCACGGGTGGCCGGCAAATCCGCGGTCAGGGACAGGCAAGCGGGTTCGAACAGCGTGAGCGAGTGCACCCTGGTTGGGTGATCGACCGCGGCCATCATCGCCGCGACGGCGCCCTGCGCGTGGGCTACGACGTGGGCCCCCGGGCCCAGATGTCGGCCGACGATCCGGGCGTCCTCGTCGAAGTCCGTCGGGCGGGGTTCTGTTTGGGGGTCAAACCCGTGGCGGCGCAGGAACAGGCAGTCGTAGCGTCCGGCCAGGCGGTGCTGGTGCGGCCAGGCCGCGGCTCCGAAGCTGTCGGTGCCGTGGACAAAGACCACCCGCTCTCCGCTGCCTCTGACTGCCATGGGAGAAATACTAGACGCCGGAACCCACGGTTCCCTTCGAGTCGCCCGCGGCCTCCAGCGCCCAGACGTGGGGCACCAATTCGCGTTCCGGGACGCGCCGCTGCCCGGTCCGCAGCACCTGCCCGTGGCGCAGTTCAACCACGGTGAGCAGTTCGTGGGCCCGGAGCCCAGCGGCCAGCTGGGCGGATTGCGCCGGGTCCAGGACGGCTTCGGCCTGCTCGACCGGCAGGAAGACCGCCTGTCCCCCGGCACCGGCGGCGAGTTCACCGCCGTCGTAGGTTCCGCCGTCGTACACAAAGGTGATGGCTTCCGCGGCCTCGCCGTCCATCGGCTGGTAATCCAGCGCGAGGATGCGCCCGGGTGGTACGAGCAGTAAGGACTCGGCGAGCACCCGGGCGGCTGCCGCCCGCGGGTCCTCGCCGGGCAGGACCGGCGCCGCCGGCAGCGAGGGGCCGCCGGGATTATCCACCAGCACCACGGAACCGCCGACACTGCGGACGATCACAGCGACGGTGTCCCGCCGCGTTCCGGGCCGGCCGCCGTCGGCGCCGCGTGCCTGCTCTGCCACAAAACTCCTTCGCTGCGCTGCCGCGGGTGGGACCGCTTTCGCCGGGGCGAAGAAAGCCGCCCGGCCAACGATCCGCGTGATGCCGGTACGTGTCCGCGTTGATACGATTCGACACCCAGCTTACCTTCCGGCGCATGGAAAGTGCCCCGCCGGATAAACGACGGGGCACTTACGTGCAACGGTACAGTCTTCGCGGCTACTTGCCGAGGAACTTCTCAAAGCCCTTGGGAAGGTTCAGCGCCGACGGGTCGAAGTCCTGCCCGTCCTGCGGGGCGCCGAAGGCGCTTCCCGCGGGAACGGATGCCTTGTTCTTGCGGCGTTCCTCGGCCTCGCGCAGCTCCTGTGCCGCCTTGGCCGGGTTGCCGGAGCGGGCCTTCTTCTTGCCCTTGGCGGTTTGCTGCTTCTTCCGTGCGCCGCCGAAGCCGCCCGGCCCGGCCACGCCGGGCATGCCCGGGATGCCGCCGCCCTGGGCCATCTTCTTCATCATCTTCTGCGCCTGGCCGAAGCGCTCCAGCAGGCCGTTGACCTCGGAGACGTGCACGCCCGAGCCCTTGGCGATGCGGGCGCGGCGGGAGCCGTTGATGATCTTCGGGGCAACGCGCTCGTGCGGGGTCATCGACCGGACGATCGCCTCCACGCGGTCGATTTCGCGTTCATCGAAGTTCTCCAGCTGCTGGCGCATGTTGGCGGCACCCGGCATCATCATGAGCATCTTTTTCATCGAGCCCATTTTGCGGATCTGCTGCATCTGGGCGAGGAAGTCGTCGAGGGTGAAGTCTTCCTGGTCGGCGAACTTCTGCGCCATCCGTTCGGCTTCGCCCTTGTCCCAGGACTTCTCCGCCTGCTCGATCAGGGTGAGCATGTCGCCCATGTCCAGGATGCGGTTGGCCATCCGGTCCGGGTGGAAGATCTCGAAGTCGTCCAGGTTTTCGCCGGTGGAAGCGAACATCACCGGCTTGCCGGTGACCGACGCAACGGAGAGCGCCGCGCCGCCGCGGGCATCGCCGTCGAGCTTGGAGAGGACCACGCCGGTGAAGTTGACGCCCTCGTTGAAGGCCTGCGCGGTGTTGACCGCGTCCTGGCCGATCATCGCGTCAATCACGAAGAGCACTTCGTCCGGGTTGACGGCGGCGCGGATGTCAGCCGCCTGCTGCATCATCTCGGCGTCCACGCCCAACCGGCCGGCGGTGTCCACGATGACCACGTCGTAGAGCTTTTGCCGCGCCTCGGCCACGCCGTCGCGGGCCACGGCCACCGGATCACCGGTGACGGCGTCGAACTCGGACTGCACGCCGGGGTGCGGGGCGTAGACCGGCACGCCGGCGCGCTGGCCGTTGACCTGGAGCTGGGTCACGGCATTGGGGCGCTGCAGGTCGGCGGCCACCAGCAGCGGGCTGTGGCCCTGGCCCTTGAGCCACTTGGACAGCTTGCCCGCCAGGGTGGTCTTGCCGGCGCCCTGCAGGCCGGCGAGCATGATCACCGTCGGCGGGGTCTTGGCCAGTTTGATGCGCCGGGTCTCGCCGCCGAGGATGTTGACCAGCTCGTCGTTGACGATCTTGACGACCTGCTGGGCGGGGTTCAGCGCCGCGGCGACTTCTTCGCTGAGCGCGCGTTCCTTCACGTGGGCCGTGAACTCGCGCACCACGGGCACGGCGACGTCGGCGTCGAGCAGGGCACGCCGGATTTCGCGCACGGTGGCGTCGACGTCGGCCTCGGACAGCCGTCCCTTGCCGCGCAGATTCTTGAAGGTTGAGGCCAACCGGTCAGAGAGTGAATTGAACACGGGCCGTGTCTACTTTCGTCGATCTGGTTCACAGTCCCCGGGCCGCGCCGGAGTTCAGCACTTAAGGGTATCAACTGGCGGTGGCAGCAGTCGCGCCGGCCACCCCGGTTGACTCCCGTGCGGACCGAGTGCCCTTGGGCAGCCGGGCGCTCATGCTGCCGACGGACCGTTCCCCCTAACTGTAGTGCCGTGGCAAGGTGGGAAACGTGAGCGTTGAACAGACCCAGACACAGGAACAGACCCAAACCGAGGCCGTGTCCTCCCCCGCTGCCGACGGACCGCTGCAGATCCGCACGTTGCTGATTTTGGGAGCTTCCGGCGACCTGACCGGCCGGCTGCTGCTGCCCGGGCTGGGCAAATTGATCGCGCAAGGCAGGACCAGCGGACTGAAAGTGGTGGGCGCTGGCTCGGACGACTGGGACGAGGGCAGGTGGCAGGAACGCGTCCGAGGCGCCTTCGAAGCCTGCGCAGGTGCCGCGAACGACGACGGACGGCGGCAACTGATCGACGTCCAGGAGAACACCCGGTACCACTCGGTGGACGTGACGGCGGAAGGTGCACTGGCGGAATTGCTGGCCGCGCTGGATGGTCCGGTTGCCGTGTTCTTTGCCCTGCCGCCCGCGGTCAGCCAGAAAGCCTGCGAGATACTCCGGCCCGAGGACGTACCGGAGGGAACCCGGTTGGTGTTGGAAAAGCCGTTCGGCTCCAGCCGTAGATCGGCCGCATCGCTGAACAAGACGCTGTTGAAGCTGGTGCCGGAGGACCATATCCACCGGGTGGACCACTTCCTGGGCAAGGCGACGGTCTTCAACATCCTCGGCCTGCGCTTTGCCAACCGCCTGCTGGAGCCGCTGCTCAGCAATGAACATGTGGCGAAGGTTGAGATCTTTTACGATGAGTCGTTGGCTTTGGAGGGCCGCGCCCGTTACTACGACGGCGCCGGCGCGCTGCGTGACATGATCCAGAGCCACCTGCTGCAGGTGATGGCGCTGACCGCCCTGAACGCCCCGGCCACCATCAAGGAACGGGACCTGCGCGACCATATCGGCAGCGTCCTCCGTGCCAGCAGCATCAACCCGGATTTCGCCAAGAGCACGCGGCGTGCCCGCTACACGGCCGGGCGGATCGGCGACCGCGACATTCCGGACTATGCCGCCGAACAGGGCGTGGACCCGGTCAGGAAGACCGAAACCCTGGCCGAGGTTGAAGTTTCGATCAACAACTCCCGGTGGTCCGGCGTGCCGTTCATCTTGCGCTCGGGAAAGGCTTTGGGCAAGCCGCAGAAGGAAGTGATCATCACCTTCAAGCCGGTCAACCACCTGCCAACGGGCTTCAAGGGCATCGACGCCCCGACGCGGCTGCGGATTGGCCTCGGACCGGAAACCCTTCAACTGGAGATCGACGTGAACGGCCCCGGCGACATCTTCACGCTGGACCGGGCGGTCATGAGCGCCGACCTGCACTCGGCCGACCTGCTGCCCTACGGCGAAGTGTTGGAAGGCGTGCTGCGCGGCGACCCGCTCCTGTCCGTCCGCGGAGATATCGCCGAGGACTGCTGGCGGATAGTCGAGCCCGTGCTGAAGGCCTGGGAGAAGGACGAAGTTCCGCTGGAAGAATACGAAGCGGGCAGCAACGGGCCCGCCGGCTGGGAAACTTCCCGGAGCGACAGGCCGCTCCCCTGACGGAGATCTAGAACGGTGAATATCTAGAACGGTGGCGGGGTACCGTCCCGTGGGCCGTCCGCGTCCGCGGCTCCGTGGCCACCAGTCTCGTCTCGGGGACTGTTTGCCCGGTCGTCCGGGCTTCCAGTGGCATCTCCCTCGCCGCCGGTGTCGCTATGGGAACTGTTGGCTCCGTCGTCCGGGCTTTCCGTGGCATTTCCTTCGCTGGGGGTCGAGGGGAGCGTGAGTGTCCAGCCGTCGTCGGGGGTGGTGGTGTGAGTGTGGCCGGAGCGCGTGGTGAAGTGGAGGGCGCCGTCGGGGTCCTGGGTGACGGTGGCACCGGCGTGGTGTTTGGCTTTGTGGTCGGGTTTGCATCTGGCGCTGAGGTTTTCGAGGACGGTTTTGCCGCCGTCTTCCCAGGCGATGGTGTGGTCGATGTCGCAGTGGTCGGCGGGGATGGTGCAGCCGTAGTCGCGGCAGTGCCGGTCGCGCAGTCGGACGAGGCGTTTAAGCCATTCAGGCGGGTGGCGCAGGTCTTTGGCGGCGGCGATGGCCTGGCCGTGGTCGTCGGTGAGCACGGTCAGCCAGGATTTGGCCAGGGCGGCAAGGTCGCGGGTCATGTCGGGCGGGATGGGCCCGTAGCCGGTGAGGTCGCCGGGTGCTTCGGCGAGCCGGAGCAACGTTGGCAGGGGCGCGGTGACGGCGACGGCGGCGGTCACGTTCCCGCCCCCGCAGGTACAGGGCCCCTGCCTTGCCCTCCCGGTGGCTGCTGCTGCGGCTCCCGTCCCGGACCCGGCTCCCGTCCCGGACCCGGCCACCGTTCCGGAGTCGGTCGCCAATCCCGGGCCGGTTGCCGCTTGGTTGGCGGCGGTTCCGGTGGTTGCGGCCGTGTCTGTGCCGGGCCGGTAGGCGCGGTCGGGGTAGCGGAGAAGCATGTCGGTGAACACATCGGCGCGGAGTTGGCCCAGGGTGCGGGTTTCGTCGGCGGTCTGCAGTTTGCGGGCGTAGGCCTGCATCAGGTTGTAAGCGAGCAGGGCTTTGTCCGCGCTGGTGCGGATGTAGAGCTCGGCCATCCCGTCGTCCTGGGGCAGGTACTGGACGGTGCGGCGTTCCATCGCTGCTTTGTGCCGGGTTTCGAGGGGTTCGGGGTGCAGCCGGTCGCGGGCGGTGCGGGCCCGGGCCTGGACGGATTCCAACGTGATGGCACCGGCGCCCGGAACAACCTTGGCCTCGTACCCTGCCAAGACCTCGGACGGCAGGCCGGCGCCTTTGCGGGCGATGGCGGAGGCGCGGTCCAGATCGAGGTCGCCTTTGTCGAGGGCGGCGAGGGTGGCGGGCAGGCAGGTGGCAATCTGGTGGGCGTCGGCCAGTTCCGCTGCCGCGCGCTGGCGGGGCACGGCCAGGATGGGCGCGAGCTCGTGGGCGGCGTGCCGGCAGATCCCGTCCGGTGCCCCGGCCTCGGCGCCGGTGGCCGGGCGCAGCACCGCCATACGGTGCACGGCCCGCACCCTACGGGACTGGGTCCAGGCCTCGTGTTTGCGCACCGCCTGGAGGTAATCGAGGGTCGACCAGTCGTCCAAGGTAGCCGGGTCGGTGCCCGCGAGCAGACCGGCCAATTCCGCCGGCCCCAGTTCCTCCCAATCCTCCGCCCACCCCTGCCGCGCCGGTACCGAAACCGCAGCGGCACCGTCGTCGGGCACGGCAGGGGTGCCGGAGAATTCCTCCGGCTCCTGTGCCTCGTCGAACGGTTCCGCTGCCATACTTCAACGCTACGCAGCACGAGCCTCGACTAGAACAAAAGTTCGATGTATGGGGATGACGGCCGGCCGTCGTGGGCTTGTGGAGGACGAGTCGTAGGGCAGGCTGTACCAGCGGGGCCGGTTAGGAACCTCGCCATGACATTGGCGAGGTTCCTAACCGGACCTCGGCCTTCCAATCACCACCGGGCCTCTGAGCAGACCGAGGAAGAACAGCACTGCGCCGAGCACTAAATGGAACCAGTTGTCGCTAACCCCCGCCGGAACCCACGTCTCCGATCCGTAGCGGGCGTTGATCAGGCCGTACAGGGCGGCCAACAGGTTGAACAGCCCCAGTGCCATGAAGGTGACTTTGGCAGCACCGGCCCGCTTTGCCGTAACCAGGAGCAAGGCCGCGAAAAGCAGCAGCAACACGTTGTGTAAAACCGAGATGGCCAACAGCCCGAAGAGCTGGGCGTCCGGCCCGTTTCCTGTTATACCGAGCTGGTCATAGTCGGCTGTTATGCCGGGGATGAAGCCAAGGACTGCCAGCACGGCTAGAACGATGGCTGAGATCCGTGCGGCTTTCTGGACTGGTGTGGACTGCATAGGTTCCCTTCCACATGGTGCCTGCCGTGGCGCCCATCCTAGTGGCGCGCCAATATCCCTGCTAGACCGCCCAGTGCCGTCCCGGCGGCGCCCATCCTAGTGGCGCAGCCGGACTCCGGCTATGCCGCCCGGTGCCGTAACAGTGCTGTGGCAGCCAAACCCCCTGCTGCCGACCTGTGCAGTTCCGACGCCGTTCCCCCGGTGCCGAGGGGCGCCGCTGAGGACAGGGGCGCCGCGGAGGACAGAACCGAGCGCCGCCGTCGTTATCAGCACGACAGAACCCTTCCGGCACCGCCAGGAGATGACGGTGCCGGAAGGGTTCATCATGTTGTGGTTCGAAGTCTCAGATGGCTGCCTCGCCGCGTTCGCCGGTGCGGACGCGGACCGCTTCCTGCACATCCACCAGCCAGACCTTGCCGTCGCCCGCGCGGCCGGTGTTGGCCGTTGCCACGAGGACGTCGACGATGTCGTCGGCCAGGTCGTCCGCCACGAGGACCTCGACGCGGACCTTGGGCAGCAGGTCCACGGTGTATTCGGCGCCGCGGTAGACCTCCGTGTGGCCGCGTTGGCGCCCGTACCCGCTGGCCTGGCTGACGGTCAGCCCTTGGACTCCGTAGCTTTCCAAGCTGTTGCGGACTGCGTCCAGCTTTTCCGGCCGGATGATGGCGGTGACGAGTTTCATGCGCTGACCTCTTCCTTGATCGTGCTGCGGGCGCTGGGGTCGGTTGCCGGGTGCGGGATGAAGGTTCCGCCGGTGCCCAGGCCGCCGAATTCGTAGGCGGATTCGGCGTGCTGGGCAAGGTCCACGCCGGCGACCTCATCCTCTTCGGTCACCCGGAAGCCAAGGGTTTTGTGGATCGCCAAGCCGATGATCACTGTCATCACGCCACAGAACAGCATGGAGACCGCCGCCGCCACGGACTGCGCCCCCAGTTGGGCGGCACCGCCGCCGTAGAAGAGGCCGCCGCCTGCACCCTCGACCGGCAGGGCGATGAAGCCCAGGGCCAGCGTTCCGACCAGCCCGGCGACCAGGTGGACGCCCACCACATCCAGCGAGTCGTCGTAGCCCAGCCTGTACTTCAGCCCGACCGCCAGCGCGGCCAGCACTCCGGCCACCAGGCCCAGGCCCACCGCCCCCACGGGGGAAACATTGGCGCAGGCCGGCGTGATCGCCACCAGCCCCGCGACAACGCCCGAAGCCGCCCCGAGGGAGGTGGGACGGCCGTCGCGGAGGCGCTCGGTCACCAGCCAGCCCGCGATGGCCGCCGCCGGGGCGACCATGGTGTTGACCCAGATCAGGCCGGCTTCCTGCGCCGTGCCCGCCGCTCCCCCGTTGAACCCGAACCAGCCGAACCACAGCAGGGCGGCACCGATCATCACCAGCGGAATGTTGTGCGGGCGCTGTGCCGGGTCCTTGCCGAAGCCCTTGCGCTTGCCCAGGATCAGGGCCAGGACCAGGCCGGCGACACCGGCGTTGATATGCACCACCGTGCCGCCGGCGAAATCGATCGCCTCGCCCGCCCAGGCACCGATGACCCCCTCGGCGCCAAGCAATCCGCCGCCCCAGACCATGAAGGCCAGCGGGCAGTAAACCAAAGTGACCCAGACCGGTACGAAGACCGCCCAGGCACTGAACTTGGCGCGATCGGCGATGGCACCGGAGATCAGCGCCACCGTGATGATGGCGAACGTGGCACCATAGCCGGCACTGATCAGGTCCCCGGTGTTGAGCAACCCCTCCAGGCCGAACGCGGCGAACGGATTGCCGAAGAGTTGCGCCACGCCCACGCCGCCGCTCATCGAGTAACCCCAGAGCACCCAGACCACCGCCACCAGCGCGACGGCGGAAAAGCTCATCATCATCATGTTCAGGGCCGATTTGGCCCGCGTCATTCCGCCGTAGAAAAATGCCAGTCCCGGCGTCATGAGCAGCACCATGGCCGCCGAAAGCATCACCCAGACGTGACCCGCTGACAGATCCATTTTCACGTCCCCTCGTTCGTTGGCGGGCAACTTCCCGCCGATGAACCAAGACTGCCGACGGCGTGTTTCGGCCAACCAGATGCTTCGTTGCGGCCGCGTTACAAGAAACCAGCGCAGGTAAAACCCGTGCAACCGTCGTGTTTCGGCATTGTTTCGGGCGGCACAGAGCGGCGGCGCAGAAAGCGGCACCGAGGACGACGGCGGCGCGCGGCCCGAGTCCGGCACAGAGGACGACGGCGGCGGCAGAGTCCCGCACCGAGTCCGGCACAGAGGACGACGGCGGCGCGCGGCCCGGGGCCGGCACCGAGTCCGGCACAGAGGACGACGGCGGCGCGCGGCCCGGGGCCGGCACCGAGCGGGCGCGCGGGTCGGGCTACGCTGGTTGACATGCCAGTTTTCCGCCGCACGGCGCGTCAGTTCAGCCTGTCCGGCCACCAGCGTCCGGGCAAGCCGGCGCCTACTCCGATTCCTCGCGACATCAAGGTGCTGGTTGCCGCCGCCTTCGTCATCGCCCTGGGCTACGGACTGGTGGCTCCGGTCCTGCCGCAGTTTGCCGCAAGTTTCGACGTCGGCGTCGCGGCTGCCAGCATCATCGTCAGCGTGTTTGCCCTCGCCCGGCTGGTCTTCGCGCCCGCGGGCGGCGCCCTGGTGGGCCGCTGGGGTGAACGGAGGGTGTACCTAACCGGCCTGCTGATTGTCGCGGCTTCGACCGGCGCCTGCGCGCTGGCACAGGACTACTGGCAGTTGCTGATTTTCCGTGGCTTGGGCGGCCTCGGCTCCACCATGTTTACAGTCTCGGCCATGGCGCTGATCCTGCGGTTGGCCCCGCCGGACGGCCGCGGCCGGGTTTCCAGCCTCTACGCCGGCACGTTCCTGATGGGCGGCATCCTCGGCCCGGTGGCCGGCGGCCTGCTGGCCGGGTTCGGCCTGCGCATGCCGTTCGTGGTCTATGCCATCGCCCTGCTCGTGGCGGCAGCCGTCGTCGCCGTCATGCTCAAGAAACCGGCCGCCCGGACCGGCAACGACGCGCCGGCTCCCGAAACGATGGATCTGCGCGAGGCGCTCTCGGACCCGGGGTACCGCGCCGCCGTCGTGTCCGCTTTCGCCAATGGCTGGGCCACGTTCGGGGTCCGGATGGCGCTGATTCCGCTCTTTGCCGCGGCCGTGCTGGGTGCGGGCCCGGAGACTGCCGGGCTGGCGTTGGCCGTCTTCGCCGTCGGCAACGCGCTGGCGCTGACCTTCTCCGGCCGTCTCTCGGACACCGCCGGCCGCCGTCCCCTGGTGATTGCCGGGCTGACCATTGCCGGGCTGGCGATCGCAGCCATCGGGTTCACCGAGTCCGTCCCGGTGTTCGTGGCAGCCTCGGTCATCGCGGGTTTCGGATCCGGGCTGCTCGGGCCGGCGCAGCAGGCTGCCATTGCTGACATCATCGGCAACGACCGCAGCGGCGGGAAGGTGCTGGCCGTCTTCCAGATGGGCACCGACGCCGGTGCGATCATCGGCCCGGTCCTGGCCGGAGCGCTGGCCGACCGGCTCAATTATGCCTGGGCCTTCGGTGCCACCGGCGCCATCATGCTGGGCGCCGCCCTCCTCTGGCTGCTCTTCGGCCGCGAGACGCTGGTGAAGCCCCTCGAGGAGCCGGCCAGGGGCTGACTTCGGACGCGAGTGATGCTTCCCGGCGGTTCCCGCGGCCGCCGCGGGAACCGCCAAGCGGATTGGCCCGGCTGACGCTAATTCAGCAGCGCGTCCACAAAGTCCTCGGTCTCGAAGGGCGCCAGATCGTCGGCGCCTTCGCCCAGGCCCACCAGTTTCACCGGTACGCCGAGGCTGCGCTGGATGGCGACGACGATGCCGCCCTTGGCGGTGCCGTCCAGCTTGGTCAGCACGATGCCGGTGATGTTGACGACGTCGGCGAACACCTTGGCCTGGTTCAGGCCGTTCTGGCCGGTGGTCGCGTCGAGCACCAGCAGCACCTCGTCCACGGTGGCCTGCTTCTCGATCACGCGCTTGACCTTGCCGAGTTCGTCCATCAGGCCCACCTTGTTCTGCAGGCGCCCGGCGGTATCGACCATGACCACATCGACTTCCTGCTCGATGCCGGCCTTCACCGCCTCGAAGGCGACGGACGCAGGGTCCGCGCCATCGACGTCGGACTTTACGGTGGGCACGCCCACACGCGACCCCCAGGTGGCCAGCTGCTCGGCCGCTGCCGCACGGAAGGTATCCGCGGCGCCGAGGATCACGTCCTTGTCCTCGGCCACCAGCACGCGGGCCAGCTTGCCCACCGTGGTGGTCTTGCCCACGCCGTTGACGCCCACCACCATCATCACCGCGGGGCGGTCGGCATGGCGCATCACGGCCAGCGAGCGGTCCATGGACGGGTCCACCAGCTTGATCAGTTCCTCGCGCAACATGGCCTTGACCTGCTCCGGGCTGCGGCTGCCCTCCACCTTCACCCGGTCCTTGAGCGCATCCACGAGTTCCATCGTGGGCTCGGTGCCCAGGTCGGCCAGCAGGAGCGTCTCTTCGATTTCGTCCCAGACGTCGTCGTCGATCTTGTCGCTGGCGAGCAACGCCAGGAGCCCCTTGCCCAGCGCGTTGTTGGACTTGACCAGCCGGGCGCGCAGCCGGGACAGGCGGCCCTGCACCGGTGCCGGCGTCTCGACCGGGATGGTCTCCAGCGCGGCGGCGTCCTCCGGAATTTCGACGTCGGCCGGCGGCAGTTCCTCCTCGGTCGGTGCGCCGAGGGGCGGCGCCGGGGCCGTCGGTCCGCGGGGCGCTTCCAGGGTGCCGGTCCCGCCCCCGGTAGGCGGCATGGCCGGGTCATTGGCGTCCCGGGTGGTGGTGTACGTGCCGGGCGGGGTCCTGCGTCCCCGCAGCAGCAGCGTTGCCACCAATCCGATGACGACAATGGCGATGACTACGTAAATGATGATCATGGTTGCGTCCACGGTTCCTAGCCTAGCTGCTGAGCGTTCCGCGTCACGGGTCGGACGGCGACGGCGGCGGCGTTAGCTGGAACGCGGTGGCCGAGGCGGACGGGAACGGCGACTGCGGGCGCAGCAACGGCAACAGCGGCGGCCGAGCCGGGCGACGGCGGCCAGCGCACGTTCCACGGCCTGCCGCAGCGACTGTACGATCGACGCATGAAGCCGTTCCTGCTGCTGGCCACACGCGCCGAAGACACCGCAGCCGATGAAGAGTATGCGGCCTTCGCCCGTTTCGGCGGCCTGGAACCGGGTCAGTTGCAGCGTGTGCGGCTGGAGGCCGGCCCGATGCCGGCCATCGATCTGGACGATTACAGCGGGATCATCCTCGGCGGCAGCCCGTACACCTCCAGCGACGACGACGCGTTCAAGTCCGCCGCCCAGCTGCGCGTCGAAGCCGAGTTGGAGCAGCTGCTGGACACCGTCATCGCACACGATTTCCCGTTCCTGGGCGCCTGCTACGGCGTCGGCACGCTGGGCCGGTACGGCGGCGGCGTGGTGGACCGGCAATACGGCGAGCCGATCGGTGAAGCGCAGATCGTGCTGACCGACGCCGGCGGCGCCGATCCCCTGCTCGCCGGCCTGCCCCGGGAGTTCGGTGCCTTCGTCGGGCACAAGGAGGCCTGCTCGGTGCTGCCCGCGGGCGCGGTCCGCCTGGCCGGGTCCGCGCACTGCCCCAACCAGATGTTCCGGCTGCGCGAGAACCTCTACGCCACGCAGTTCCATGCCGAGCTGGATGTTGACGGCCTGCTGACCCGGATCTGGATCTACCGCGATGCCGGCTATTTCCCGCCGGACCAGGCCGATGCCGTCATGGAACGGGTGCGCGGGCGCACCGTGACGATCCCGCAGCGGATACTCCGCAACTTCGTCACCCGCTACGCCACCGACTGACACAGCACACCACCGAAACGAGGAACCCGCATGAGTTTGAAAGAGCAGCTGCAGGCCGACGTCGTCGCCCACATGAAGGCGGGCAACAAGACGGCCCTGACCACCGTCCGCAACGTACTGGGCGAAATCGCGACCAAGGAAAAGTCCGGCAAGGCGCCGGTGGAGCTGGACGACGCCCAGACCACCGCGCTGCTGCAGAAGGAAGCGGCCAAGCGCCGCGACACTGCGCGCATCTACACGGAAGCCGGGGAGCCGGAGCGGGCCGCCGCGGAAACCGCGGAAGCCGAGGTCATCGAGGCGTACCTGCCCAAGCCGCTCACCGAGGCCGAGGTGGCGGAGATCGTCGATGAAACCATCGCCGGGCTCAAAGCAGAGGGCGTGGAGCTGTCCATGCGGCAGATGGGAGCGGTGATGAAGCCGGTCACCGAGAAGGTCGCCGGCCGCTTCGACGGCAAGGCCGTCAGCGAGATGGTCCGCGGGCGCCTGGCCCGGCAGTAACCGAGGAGGTCACCGACGGAATCTAGGCCGGATGGCCGGCGTCGAGGTCCTGGACGTCGCTGAAGGCCAGGAGTTCGGCGGCATCCTCCCCGTGGGTCTCGAGCGGGGACAGCAGGAACCCGGTGTGATCGCCGAGATCGACCTTTTTCACGACGCGTCCGACCAGCACGCGCGCGGCGTCCGCCAGCAGCGGAACATCCTCCGGCCCTGGCACCCAGTCGCAGTGCGAGAACTTGTCCACGTCGTCGCGGGTCGTGGTGCCGAACAGTTCTGCGAGCGCCCGCTGGCCGCGCTCCAGCACGTGGACCGCCAGGACGCCGGCCTCCAGCGCGACGGGATGGGTGCGGTTCTGCTGCGAGATGCACACCAGGAACAGGGCGGGCTTCAGGCTGCATTGCGTGGCGAAGCCGATCAGGCAGCCGGACCGCTCGCCCCCGGCCCCGGCGGCCGTGACGATGTACATCGGATAGTCGAAGCCCTGCACGAAGCCGCTCATGAGCTGCTCGGACGTTGCCTGTTTCTGCGCCATTCCCACATCATGCCGTACTTCACGCCGATGCTGTGCCGGCCGCCCCGGCGACGGCGAAGGTCCCGTCCGGGAACCCCTTAGGCCGCGGTCGGCGCTTGGAGGGCCGGGGCCGCATCAAAAGGGAGGCCAGGGTCCGCGGGACCCTGGCCTCCCTTCAAGGGGCTTTCCCGATTACCACTGCAACGTGGCCATGGTGGCCGAAAGCTCCGGCAACTCGCTCTCGGTGACCGGCTGGATTCCGGTGACCGTGGCGAAACCGGCGGCCAGCAGCGCGAAGTCGCTCTCCGGCGGGGCTTCCTCCCGGCTGTCCGCAATTGCCAGCCGCAGGTCCTCGTCTCCGCGCTCGGCCAACGTGGTCTGCACTATGCCGAATTCCGCCAGTGTCGCGGACCGGTATTCGGGCAGCCGGGCGCCGTCCACATTGGGCACATTGAGGTTCAGCACGGTGCCGGTCTGCTGGTCCATCAGGTACGGCAACAGCCCGGTGGCCAGCCGGGCCGCGGTGTTCCAGTTCAGGTGCGCCGGCTCCAGCCCGGTGTCCAGGGACACCGCCATCCCGCGTCCGCCGTTCACGCCAGCGGTCAGCGCCGCGCCGACCGTGCCGGAGTGCAGGATCACCCGGCCCACATTCGCGCCGCGGTTCACGCCGGAGAGCACCAGGTCCGGGGCATCCCCGAAGGCACCGTGCGGCGCAATCATGGCAATGAAACCGGGCGTGCCGTGCACGGCAAACGCCGGCACGGACTCGAGGCCCGCCAGCGTGCGCCGCTCGATCCGGATGCGGCCCTCGTCCTCCCGGGCCGTGATGGACGCGCTGCTGCCGCTTGCCTCGGCAACCGGGGCCGCGATCGTCACGTTCAGCCCGGCCTCCAGGACCCCCGCAGCCAAGGCGTGCAGGCCCGGGGAGTCGATGCCGTCGTCGTTGGTGATCAGGACCATCTTCGGCTTGCTCATTGTTCTTGAACCTTCCGCGCCAGCTCGTCCGGGCTGATTTTCCGGCCTGTTGCCTTCCCGCCGCCGTCGTAGGGCGAGACCGTCACCAGCTTGGTCAGGTTCCGGATGGCGCCCGCTTCCCCGGTGCCCAGGCCGTGGCGGGTCACGTTCAGCGCGCCGGCAGCCGTGCCCAGCACCACCGCCTCGTGGATGGTGCCGCCGTCGGCCAGGGTCGCCGCCACCCCGGCGGTCAGCGAATCCCCCGCCCCGTGGGTGTCCACGCTCTGCATCTCTGGGACCCGGATCTCGCTGAGGGCGCCTTCATGCAGCATCAGGGACGGCAGGTGCGCGCGGGTGACAATCACCGTGCCGGCTCCTTCAGCGTGCAGGCCGCGCATTGCCTCGATGATCGCCTCGGGTTCGTCCGAGGCGGCCCGCCCGCTCTCGGTCAGTTCGTCGTCGGCGATCTTGGCCACGGTTACGCCGCCGGCGAGCGCGGCGGTGAGCCGGTCGCCGGTGAGGTCGGTGATCACCTGGCAGCCGGCGGTGCGCAGGTCGGCGGCAAGCCGGCGGTAGACGTCGTGCGGCACGGCGTCTTCGCGGACCGCGCCGCTGAGGATCGCCGTGCCCGCCTCGATCCCGGCCTGCAGGGTCAGGCCGTAGAGTTCGTCGAGCTCATGGCGGGTCAGTTTTTCCCCGGGGCTCTCGGCGATGACCTCCCGGTCGCCGCCCCGCCGGTCATGGACGTACGCCGCACTGCTGCCCTCGCCCTTTACCGGGAGGACCTTGACCCCCTCGTCGGCGATCAGATGCCGGATCACGCCGCCGGCTTCGCCCGAGAACGCGGCGCACATCGTGACGGAAGCGCCAAGGGCGGTCAGCATCCGCGCCTGCCAGACGCCTTGGCCGCCGGCGTGCAGGTGGATATCGGCAATGCCCTCGACGTCCTCCACGGTCACCGTGAGAACGGGCGAGGGAGCAAAAATTACTACGGAGCCCATCGCGAACCTCCATCGAACCGGTGTCCGGCCATGCCTGCCTCCTTGTGTTGCCCGGACCGCCGTCACGGCTGCGCGGCTGCCCGGTTTCCTCTGAAGTGGTCCTTGGTTTCGACACTAACGCCCCGCCGCGGACCGGACAATGGCCGCCCCCGGCGCGCAAGTCCCCACCGCACCGTGGGAAACGGGGACCGGGCCGGTCATTCCGGCGTCGCGCCGTCCAGCACCCGGTCGATGATTTCCCGCACGCGGTCCTCGGCGATGATCTTGAAGTGCCCGCTGGTCTCGAGCCGGATGTTGATGGCGCCGTCGAGCCGGCAGCCGCCGGGAATGTGCGGGTCGAACGCGCTGTAGACGGACACGATCCGGTGGTTGACCTCCAGGTTGGCCAGCAGCCGGCGCAGGACGCGGTTGTTCGGCGCAAACGCCCGGACCATCGGCGTCACCGCGAAGGACGCGTAGCGGGAACCGGAAAAAGGCGTGCCGATCGCCACCATGCGCTTCACCCGCGCCCCGGACTCCGCACCCGTCATGACGTATTTGCCGATCAGCCCGCCCTTGCTGTGCGCGATGATGGTCACGTTGTCCAGGTCCTGCCCGCGGAGGTAGTCGGCGACAAGCCCGGCCATCCGCTCGACGCTGCCCACGTTGTAGCCCAGCGGTTCGATCACGTGCACCGGATGCCCGCGGCCGTGGACGTGCTCGATCAGCGGGCGCATGAACTTCCAGGACTCGTAGATGCCCGGAAGCACGACGACGGGGTCCGCCCGGCGGGTTCCGGCCTCCCGGTATCGGGCCGGGCCGGTCCGGTCGAAGAGACCGCGGACCTGCTGGTAGCCGATGTAGGCGTAGTCCAGCAGCCAGGCCCGGCCCAGCCGCAGTCCCGGGGGCAGGTGGTTCACGACCGGTCTACGAGGGCAGCATCGTCGAATCCGGCCGTGGCCAGGCACAGCCGGGCCACCGGGCCGGGTGAACGGAACATCATCACGTGTGCCTCGCCCGGGATGCTGTCCACCGTCGCGTCCGGGCAGGCATCGGCCAGTTCGCGGCACCAGTACAGCGGCACGATCGGGTCCCGGTCGCCGCGGACGATGCGCACCGGCACCTGCACGCCGGCGATCCGGTGCTCCAGCTTTTGGTCGAGCATGGCCGGCAGTGTCTTCAGGTACCAGCGCAGCCCACAGCGCACATAGTCGGTGACCTCGATCATGTCCACGGTCAGCGGTTCCCGGAACCCGTCCTGGAACAGCCGGAGGCCGTGTTGCCAGGCCGTGCGCTCGCGGCGGTTCGCCGTGGGCGCCAGCAGCACCAGTGCGGTGGCGGTATCCGGGTGATGCAGCGCCATTTCCACGACGACCTGGCAGCCCATGGAGTGGCCCACCAGCACCGCGGGGCCGATGCCCAGCCGGCCCATGGCCCCGTCGACCAGCCCGGCGAAGTCCACCAGCCCGAGTGCGCGTTCCGGTTTGGCGGTTCCGCCGTGGCCCGGCAGATCGACCAGGTGTACCGTGCCGTGCCGGGCCAGTTCGGCCGCGAGCGGTTCAAAGTAGCGTCCGGAGACGCCGATGCCGTGTACCAGCACGAAGTCCGTGGGCCCCGAGCCGACGGTCCGGATGCGGACCTCGCATCCGTCGATGGTCAGCATCTGGGCTGTCTCGCCCGGTATTCCCGCCAATTCGCCTGCCTTCCTACCTCAGTCGACCAGTGCCTTTGCATGTTCCAGCCGCTGCGAGATGACGGTGGTTACGCCGTCGCCGCGCATCGTTACACCGTACAGCGCGTCGGCCACTTCCATGGTGCGCTTCTGGTGGGTGATGACGATCAGCTGGCTGGATTCGCGCAGCTCCTCGAAAATGGTGATCAGCCGGCCCAGGTTGGTGTCGTCCAGCGCCGCTTCCACCTCGTCCATCACGTAGAACGGGGACGGTCGGGCCTTGAAGATCGCCACCAGCAGGGCCACCGCGGTCAGCGAGCGCTCGCCGCCGGAGAGCAGGGACAGGCGCTTGATCTTCTTGCCGGCCGGCCTGGCTTCCACGTCGATGCCCGTGGTGAGCATGTCCTCCGGGTCGGTGAGCACCAGCCGGCCCTCGCCGCCCGGGAAGAGCCGGCCGAACACCCGCTCGAACTGCACGGCCGTGTCTCGGTAGGCCTCCGTGAAGACCTGTTCCACCCGCTCGTCGACTTCCTTGATGATCTCCAGCAAGTCCTTGCGGGTGGCCTTGAGGTCTTCCAGCTGGGTGCTCAGGAATTGGTGGCGTTCCTCCAGCGCGGCGAACTCCTCCAGCGCCAGCGGGTTGACCTTGCCCAGCGCGGCCAGGTCGCGTTCGGCCTTTTTGAGCCGCTTCTGCTGCTCCTCCCGCACGAACGGAACACCCTCGACGACGGCGTTGCCTTCCTCGTCCACCGGGGCCCGCAGTGCGGCCCACTTGTCGTTCGACGCCGCGGTGGCGACCGGGACCGGCTGGTCCGGCCCATACTCGGCAATCAGATGGTCGGGGGTCAGGCCCAGCTCTTCGATGGAGCGGGTCTGCAGGGCCTCGATCTTCAACTGCTGCTGGGCCCGTGCCAGCTCGTCGCGGTGGACCGTATCCGTCAGCTCGCGCAGTTCGGCGGCGAGCGCGTCGGTCGACGAGCGCACCGTGGACAGCTCCGCCTCCCACGCCGCACGCACCTCTTCGGCCTCGTCCCGTTCCCGTTCGGCGAGGTCCACCGAGACGTCCAGCCAGGCCAACGCCTGCTGGGCACCCTGCGCGACGGCGGCGGCCTTGGCGGCCTGGAGCCGCCGCTTGCGGGCCCGCTCGGCGGCCTGCGCCCGGGCGTGCCGTTCCGTGGCGGCGGCCCGTTCCAGCGAGGCCGCCCGGTTGCCGATGGCCGTCAGCTGTTCCTCGCCCGATCGCAGCGCCAGCCGGGCCTCCATTTCCACCTGGCGTGCCCGGGCGGCCGCCGCGGCGAGCGCGTCCCGCTGTTCGGTGGACGGTTCGGCGTCGGCCGGAGCATCCTCGGCGGCCTGTGCCGCGGCCAGCCGCCCGGTGATGTCGGCCAGCTTCTGCTGTTCGGTGACGATGTTCGCCTCGGCGGCCTCCACCAGCTTGGCCAGCCGTTCGCTCTCCCCCGTGGCCGAGCGCAGCGCCGAGCCCAGCTGCCCCAGGCGTTCGGCGACGGCGGCCAGCCGGGCGTCGGATTCGTGCAGCTGCTCGAGGGCGGCGTCCGCCCGCAGCTTGGCCCCGTCGCGGCGCGAGGTTGCGCCGGCGATCGCGAACTTGGCCCGTTCGGCCCGGGCCGTGGCGGCTTCGAGCCGGTGCATGGTTTCGTCCACGGCCGCCTGGACCTCCAACAGGCTCGGACCGCCGGCGGATCCGCCGCGCGCCGCGCAAGCGGTGAAAATGTCCCCGTCCCGGGTGACGGCGGACAGCGCCGCGTCGATCGCGATAACCCCTGCAGCCATCCGGAGGTCTGCCACGACGACGACGGAGCCCAGCAGTGTGCGCACCGTTCCTTCGACGCCCCGCTTGGCCTGGACCAGGCCGGCCGCGGGGACGGCCCCTTCCGGGAGCCCCGTGTGATCGCCGGCGCTTCCGCCCTCCGCCCCCGGCGCGCCGGCGATGAGGAGGTCCACCTGGCCGGCGTCGTCGGCCTTCATCAGTTCCAGCGCCCGGACGGCGGCGTCGCGGTCGGCGACGGCGACGGCCTCGGCCAGCGGCCCCAAGGCTGCCGCAATCGCCGCTTCGTAACCGGGTTCCACGGTGATCAGGTCCGCCAGCGGGGCCAGCACGCCCTCGGTGCCCGAGGCCAGCAGCGTCTCGCTGCCGTCCCGCCGGTTCAGCCCGACTTCCAGTGCCTCCTTGCGCGCGGCGAGGGCGTCGCGTTCGCGTTCGGCCTCGCGTTCGTCGGCCCGCAACTGCTCCAGCTCCGCCTCAATGGCGGCGAGTTCGTCGCTGGCGTCCTCGTACGCGGCGTCCAGACCCTCTTCGCCCTGTTCCACCCCGGCCACCTGGGACTCCAGCGCGGTGAATTCGGCCTGCGCCTGGCGTCGGCGTTCTTCTCCCTCGCCGATCGACGCCCGGAGCCGGCCCAGCTCGGCCTCGGCGGACTCCACGCGGGACCTGGCTGCGCCCACCTGGCCGGCCAGCCTGGCCAGCCCTTCGCGGCGGTCGGCGGCGGCCCGCAGGATGTTGGTCAGCCGCTTCTCTTCGTCCTGCGCCGCCCGCTCTGCGGCGGCGCGCGCTTCGATCGCGTCGTCCAATACCCCACGGCGGTCCTCGAGCTCGAACTCCAGCTCGGCCTGCTCCTCGCGGACCTCGGCTGCCTGCTGTTCCAGGATCTCCGGGTCCCGCCCGCCCTCCGGTTCATGCTCCGCCGAGCCGAGCAGCCGTCGTCGTTCATTGGCCAGGCTGGCGAGGGCACGGAAACGTTCGCGGGTGGACGAGAGCCGGTACCAACTGTCGCGCGCGGCGTTCAGCGTCGGCGTGGCTTCGGCCGCCAGCCGCTCCAGCTCGGCCAGGCGCCGGCGCCCGGATTCCAGGGTCTTCTCCACCTCGGCCTGCCGGGTCTTCAGCGCGGCCTCGTCCGCCACTTCCTGGGCCAGGGAGGTGCTCAGCTCCACCAGCTCGTCGGCGAGCAGCCGGGCACGGGCATCGCGGACCTCGAACTGGACCTGCTGGGCCCGGCGGGCCACCTCTGCCTGCTTACCCAGCGGCGTCAACTGGCGGCGGATCTCGCCGGTGAGGTCGGTCAGCCGCTGCAGGTTGGCCTGCATGGACTCCAGCTTCCGCACCGTTTTTTCCTTGCGGCGGCGATGCTTGAGGATGCCGGCTGCTTCCTCCACGAACCCCCGGCGGTCCTCAGGCGTCGCGTGCAGGACCTTGTCCAGCTGGCCCTGGCCGACGATCACGTGCATCTCCCGGCCCAGCCCGGAGTCGGAGAGCAGTTCCTGGATGTCCAGCAGCCGGCAGCTGCTGCCGTTGATGGCGTATTCGGACCCGCCCGTGCGGAACAGGGTGCGGGAAATGGTGACCTCGGAGTATTCGATCGGCAGGGCGCCGTCGGAATTGTCGATGGTCAGCGACACGTGCGCGCGGCCCAGCGGCGGGCGGCCCGCCGTCCCGGCAAAGATGACGTCCTCCATCTTGCCGCCGCGCAGCGTTTTGGCGCCCTGCTCCCCCATCACCCAGGCGAGGGCGTCCACCACGTTGGACTTGCCCGACCCGTTGGGACCGACCACGGCGGTGACGCCGGGCTCGAAGTCGAAGGTCGTCGCCGACGCAAAAGACTTAAAGCCCCGCACAGTCAGAGATTTAAGATGCACGTTGTGTCTCCCGCGGCGGACGTTTTCCTTGCATCAATCTACCGTGCCCTCCGCGAATTCCCGGGCAGGACGGGCTTGTCTTGGTGGACAAGCCCGTGTAAAGGCCAGCCTGTGGAGGCCCGGTCATCCTGTCCAGGACGTACATTGCCGACGCGCGGACGAGGCGTTCGCGATGTTTTGCTACCCGACCCCGAAATCAATGACCCCGGACGGTGGGGGTGGCAACCTTGTGTATTGGCCACGGCGAACTACCCTGAAGGCCAGTCCACCTCCGGTTAGGAGTACTTTTGCCCGTGTCAGATCCAGCTGGTTTTCCGGGACAGCGTATTGCCGCCATTGTCCCGTGTCACAACGAAGAACAGACAGTTGCCACCGTGGTCCGGGATCTGAGACTCGCAGTCCCGGGGATAACGGTCTACGTCTATGACAACAGCAGTTCCGACCGCACCGCCGAGCTGGCGCGCGCAGCCGGCGCCGTCGTCCGGTACGAGACGCGCAAGGGCAAGGGCAACGTTATCCGGCGGGCGTTTGCCGATATCGACGCCGATATCTATGTCACGATCGACGGCGACGACACGTACGAGGCGGCGGACTTGCCCCGCATGATCGAAGCCCTGTTGGACGGCCCGTACGATCAGGTGCTCGGTGTTCGTGCCGATACGGCAGAAACCGGATCGTACCGCCCGGGGCATGAGATGGGCAACCGGATGTTTAACCGGGTTGTCAGCCTTCTCTTCCGATCCCAGGTTTCGGACATGTTGTCGGGGTATCGCGTGTTTTCCCGCCGCTTCGCCAAGTCATTCCCCGCCGTGTCCAAGGAATTCGAAATCGAGACCGAATTCACGGTGCACCTGACGTCCCTGCGCCTGCCGCAGACCGAGGTCGAGGTCGGATTCCGCGAACGGCCCGAGGGAAGCGAAAGCAAGCTCAATACCTACACGGATGGCTTCAAAATCCTGTCCCTCATCTTTCAGCTCGTCCGCCAGGAACGGCCGACGCTCTTCCACGGCACCATCGCCGCAGCGCTGGCGCTGGCTTCCCTTGGGTTGGGGGTGCCCGTGGTCATCGAGTTCTTCGAAACCGGCCTGGTTCCCCGGTTCCCGACGGCGATTCTGGCTGCTGCCTTGATGGGGCTGGCGGTTCTGGTGGGTTGCATCGGCATCATCCTCGACGGCTTGAAGCGAGGACGGCGTGAAGCAGCCCGCTTGGCCTACCTGCGGCTGGAGCCGCCGCAGCAGCAGCAGGATGGACATGCGGTTTCGGCGGACGCGGCACAGGTGCGTCCCGAGTGGGCGAACACGTGAGCGGTTCATCCGCCCGCACGGCCCGCAGCCAGACCGGCGGCCCGACCGACGTACGGCCGGCATGGACTGCGTCTGACTACTGGTGGCTTTCAGTCTTGGGCGTCGCCGCTTTTCTGGCCACCGTTTTTCTGTGGGTGGCGAACCGGCCGGGACGCATGACGAATGATTCTGCCCATCAGCTCAAGCAGGTCCTCGGCCTGATTCCGCTGGACGACTGGCACCCTGCCATCATGACGGCCAGCTGGACAGGTTTGTACAGGCTGACCGGCGAAGTCAGCTCAATGGTGCTGGTGCAGATCTGCTTGACGTTCGTTGCCGCGCTGCTGCTGGCGATCTACCTTCACGACCTCACCCGCAGCCGGCTCATGTCCTCGCTCGCCCTCGCGATTCCGCTGCTGCCGTTCACCATCACGTTCTTAGGTGTGATGTGGAAGGACGTGCTCATGATGATCGCGTTCTTTAGCGGCACCGTCCTCATACTGCTGGCCGAGCGCTTCCCAAGATTCCGATATCCGCTGCTCGCCCTGTCGCTGTTGTTCCTGCTGTACGGAGCGATGGTCCGAAAAAATGCGTTCTTTGCGATCCTCCCCCTTGTCTTCCTCCTCTACCGGGCGTGGCGCAACGCGTCACCGCAGCGGCGCAGACGGCTGACGGCCGACCGGAAACACTTTGTGGGCGGATATTCGATAGCCGCCGTGACGTTCCTGGTGTTGTTGCTGGGCGCGGGTGCAGCGTTCAACGCCGCATTCCAGCCCAAGGCCACCGGCCAGCTGTCCCAGGTCTTCCTGGACGACATCATCTTCACCGTGCCTGCCGATGAGATAAGGGATGCGGATATCCCCCAGGAGTTGGAAGACAAGCTGCTGCAAGCCCGCGAAGAATGTCAGGCTGAAGACGCGATTTGGGATGCTTATTGGAAGTGCTATGGCCGCGGGGCAACCGGCAAATCCTTCGAACCGATCGCTTATCAGTCGGAGGTCCGGGACCTCTGGCTGAGCGAAGTCGTCACCCACCCTGTCCGGTATGCCTACTACCGGGCGCAGACCTACGCGCGCTTCCTGTTTGTTGGCAAGAGCGAGTACGTGGGAATCACGGCGGGCCGCCATGCAGTCCCCGCCGAGTACCACGTTGAGCCCACCAAGGCCGACAACATCCTGTTCGATTATGTAGTGGAACTGGGTGCGAAAACGTTCCCTTGGTTCTTCAGGGCCTGGTTCTGGCTTGCTGTCGCGGTGACCATCATCTTGTTACTCCCGAAGGCAAGATATATGCGGCCCTACATCGCGGCGCTCAGCTGGTCGTCTTTTCTTTACCTTGCCGGTTACATTCCGATTGTCCCGGCTTCTGATTTCCGGTATAGCTATTGGCCCGCTGTCGCCTGCTCACTTGCCGGATTGCTCTTTCTGGCGGACCGCCGTTTGAACAACAGATTCCGCAAAGCTTCCGCCGTACCAGCCGAATCCGGACCGCCCCTGGGATGACACTTTGTGGTCCCCGGGTAACGTCAATAGGGCTATCCGCCGCACACGGAGGAGCAGCGGGCGAGACAATGACCACAGTCCCATGCCATTCTCGGCACGTGCGGAACGCTGCTTCGAGGTGCATAGTTAAGAGTTCGGGTACCCATGCGGGATTCTCCGCATACAGGTGACCGTCCCGGAAGACGAATAAAGGCTGGATATTGATCGGTAACGCGACGTTTCGACATGACAACACGGCACTGCTGGCCGTCTCGAGCGTGGAGGCCCCGGTAGCCGTCAGTTCCGCCGACTTCGACGACCGGCTGGCACCCAGCCTCAAGCGCCTGAAGCTCTCCCGGAAGCTGCTGGAACGTGTTGCCGGCGTGACCGAACGCCGCTGGTGGTCGCCCGGATCATCATTCGACGACGCCGCCATCGAAGCCGGGGCCAAGGCCCTTGCCGAAGCCGGCGTGGAGCCGGGCCAGATCGGCCTGCTGATCAACACCTCGGTCACGCGCAAGAACCTGGAGCCGTCCGTCGCGGTGAAGATCCACCACGGGCTGGGCCTGCCGTCGTCGGCCATGAACTTTGACCTGACGAACGCCTGCCTGGGCTTCGTCAACGGAATCACGCTGGCCGCCAACATGATCGATTCCGGGCAGATCAAGTACGCGCTGATCGTCGCCGGCGAGGACGCGCAGCCGACCCAGGAAACCACCTTCGAGCGGCTGAACCACCCGGATTCCACCCGCGCCGACTACCTGCGCGAATTCGCCACGCTGACGTTGGGGTCGGGGGCCGCCGCGGCCGTGATCGGCCCCGCCGACGCCCACCCCGGCTCGCACCGGATCCTCGGCGGCGTCTCCCGCGCCGGCACCGAGCACCACAAGTTGTGCGTCGGCGGGCCCGCGGGCATGTTTACGGACACCAAGGGCCTGTTGGAGAACGGGCTGGAACTGGTGGTCAATGCCTGGCACGAGGCCCACCGCGACGGCTGGAACTGGACCGCCATGGACCGGTACGTCACGCATCAGGTCTCGACCTCGTATACCAACGCGATCATCAAGGCCGTCAATCTGGTCCGCGAACGCGTGCCGATCACCTTCCCGAAGTGGGGCAACGTGGGGCCGGCCTCGCTGCCGATGACCCTGGCCCAGGAATCCCAGACCCTGGGCAGCGGCGACCGGGTGCTCTGCATGGGCGTGGGCTCCGGCCTGAACACCACAATGATGGAGATTGCGTGGTAGACGCCCCCCTCTGGCCCGGAGTCGACCCGGCCTGGTCCCGCCGCGTCCGCGTCCGCTCCACCGCCGCCGTGGACCCGGCCGGTAGCGCGCACACCTGGCACCTTCTGGACAACGGGCCGCAACTGGCCGAACGCGGCATCGAGCCGGCCGGCACCCTGCTGTGCGTGCACGGCAACCCCACCTGGTCCTACCTGTGGCGCAGCCTGCTGGCCGCCACCGGTGACGCCGCGGCGCCGTGGCGCGTGGTCGCCGTCGACCAACTGGACATGGGTTTCTCCGAACGCACCGGCAGCTTCCGCCGGCTCGAAGACCGGATCACCGATCTGGGCGACCTGACCGCCGAACTGGGCATCACCGGCCCCGTCGTCACCGTCGGACACGACTGGGGCGGCGTGATCTCGCTGGGCTGGGCCACCCGGCACCGCGGCCAGCTCGCCGGCGTCGTCCTGACCAACACCGCCGTGCACCCCGCCGGCTTCGGGCTGCCCGCCCCGCTGAAACTGGCGCTGCACCCCGCCGTGCACCAGTGGGGCACGACGACGTCGGCCGCGTTCCTGCGCGTCACGCACGCTTTGGCGCGTCCTCCGTTGGCGAAGGACGTCAGGGACGCGTTCATGGCCCCGTACCGGCACACGGCCCGCCGCACCGGAGTGGGCAACTTCGTGGCCGACATCCCCGCCGACGAGGGCACGCCCAGCTGGGACGCGCTGAACGGGGTGGCCGAAGGCATCCGCACCCTGGACGTTCCGGCGCTGATCCTGTGGGGCCCCAGGGACCCGGTGTTCTCCGACCGCTACCTGCGCGACCTGATGGACCGGCTGCCGCAGGCGGACGTGCACCGCTTCGAGGGCGCCGGACACCTCCTCCCCGAGGACCGCGACATCGCCGCCCCCGTGTTCACGTGGCTCGACGCCGCCGTGGCTGGCGGCGGGCGCGCGGCGGCCGCAGAAGAGCCCCGGGCTGCGGCTCCCTTCCGCTCCATGCTCGCCGAACTGGACGAACGCCGGAACGACAATTCCCCCGCCGTCGTCGACATGGCCCCGCTGGGCGCCGCGGCGGGAGGAAAGCGGACGCTGTCCTGGGCCGAGCTTGCAGGCCGGGTGGACCTGCTCGCCGACGGCCTCGCCCGGATCGGCGTGAGCGCAGGCGACCGCGTCAACCTGCTGGTCCCGCCCGGCATTGAACTGACCAGCCTGATCTACGCCTGCCTGAAGCTTGGCGCCGTCATCGTGGTGGCCGACGCCGGGTTGGGGCCCGCCGGCCTGAGCCGCGCGATCAAGGGCGCCGGCCCCCGGTTCATCATCGGCGTCGAACGTGCCTTCGCCGCCGCCCGGCTGTTCAACTGGCCGGGACAGCGGATCAGCCTGACCGGGATGGGCCGGGCCAAGCGCACGCTCTACGGGGTTGCCCACTCCGTTCCCGAACTCCTCGAAGCCGCCGCCATTGCGGCCGCCCCGGCGGGCAGCCGCGCCGAGCATGCAGGCCCCGATCCCGACGACGACGCCGCCATCCTCTTCACCTCCGGTTCCACCGGCCCGGCCAAGGGCGTTGTCTACACGCACCGCCGGCTGGCCGCCATGCGGGACACCCTCAAGGACACCTACGGGCTGGAGGCCGGCACCTCGCTCGTGGCCGGCTTCGCGCCGTTCGCCCTGCTGGGTCCGGCGCTGGGGGCCACGTCGGTGACCCCGGACATGGACGTCACCGCGCCCAAGACGCTCACCGCCGCGGCCCTGGCCGATGCTGCCGCGGCAGTCAGCGCCACCGCCGTCTTCGCTTCGCCGGCCGCCCTCGCCAACGTGCTGGCCACCGCCGACGGCCTCACGGACGAACACCGGGTGGCACTGGCCGACGTGAAGCTGCTGCTTTCGGCGGGCGCCCCGATCCCCGAACCGTTGCTGGCCAAGGTGCAGTCGCTGATGCCGTCCGCGGGGCTGCACACCCCCTACGGCATGACCGAGGCGCTGCCGGTTACGGACATCAGCCTGGCGGAGATCCGCGCGGCCGGTTTTGGGAACGGCGTCTGCGTCGGCACCCCGGTGGCGGGGGCCACGGTGGCCATCGCGGCCGTTGCCGGGGACGGCAGCGTGGCGGACCTGCCCACCTCCGACCCCGGCGTCACCGGGGAGATCCTCGTCAGCGCCCCGCACGTCAAGGACCGGTACGACCGGCTCTGGATCACGCAGCGGCACAGCGCGTCCGTGCCCGGCTGGCACCGTACCGGCGATGTGGGCCATCTCGACGCCCACGGCCACCTGTGGGTCGAAGGCCGGCTGGCGCACATCATCACCACGGCGAACGGCGTCGCCACCCCGGTGGCCGCCGAGCAGGCGGCGGAAACGCACGACGGCGTCCGGCTGGCCGCCGTCGTCGGCGTCGGTCCCGCGGGGGCGCAGGTGCCGGTCGCGGTGCTGGAGACCGTGCCGCCGTCGTCGTCGCCGGGCACCGCACCTTACGCCCTCGCCGAAGAGGTGCGCACCGCCGTCGCCCGCGCCACGGGTTTGGACCTGGCCGCCGTCCTGGTGCTCCCCGAGCTGCCCACCGACATCCGGCATAACTCCAAGATCGACCGCGCCAGGCTGGCGGCGTGGGCCGGCACGGCGCTGGCCGGCGGACGGATCACCAAACCGTGAGCGCCGCGGAAACCCGGACCGTCCTCGTCACGGGCGCCAGCGGGATGCTGGGCGCGGCCGTGGCCCGGCTGCTGCTGGTGGAGGGCCAAAGCGTCCGCACATTCCAGCGCCGCCCCGCGGCCGGCGTCGGATCCGCTGTCGGGACCGTCCTCGGCTCGCTGACAGACGCCGCCGCCGTCGCCCGGGCGGTCGAAGGAGCCGACGCCGTCATCCACTTGGCGGCGAAAGTTTCCTTCACCGGCGAGTGGAGCGAGTTCGTCGCCACCAACATCGACGGCACGCGGACGCTGCTGGACGCGGCGAAGTCTGCCGGTGTGCGCGACGTGGTGTTCGTGTCCTCCCCCTCGGTCGCGCATTTCGGCGAGGCAATTGCCGGCGCCGGTGCGGGGACGGCTGACCCGGACCGGGCCCGCGGCAACTATGCCCGGTCCAAGGCCGCCGCCGAACTGCTCGCGTTGGCCCAGGACTCCCCCGGATTCCGGGTTGCCGCCGTCCGCCCCCACATTGTCTGGGGCCCCGGCGACACCCAGTTGGTGGAACGTGTGGTTGCGCGGGCCAGGGCCGGCCGGCTGCCGCTGCTGGACAACGGCGCCGCCCTGATCGACACCACCTACATCGACAACGCCGCGGCGGCGATTGTCCGTGCGCTCGAACGGATGGACCAGGCGCACGGGCAGGCCCTGGTGGTCACCAACGGCCAGCCCCGGCCGGTCGGCGAACTGATCGCCGGCATCTGCGCGGCCGCCGGCGTGGCGGCGCCCGGATGGTCGGTCCCCGGCTGGGTGGCCCGCGGCGCCGGCGCCGTTATTGAACGGGTCTGGACTGCTGCCGGAGCGCGCGGGCTGGTCCACGACGAACCGCCCATGACGCGCTTCCTCGCCGAGCAGCTGTCCACTGCGCACTGGTTCGACCAGCGCCGCACCCACGAGGTGCTGGACTGGGTGCCCGAGGTCAGCATTGAGGAAGGGCTGCGCCGGTTGGCAGCCCACTACGGCGGAACGACGAGGTAGGAGCAGACATGGAAAGCGTGAAGCTGATCGAATCCTGGCCGGTGGACAACGCGGCCACCGCCGTCGTCGCGGCCGACGGCGCCGTTGTGGCCTCCCATGGCGACCAGCAGCGCCGCTTCCCGCTTGCGTCCGTGACCAAGCTGCTCAGCGCCTACGCGGTGCTGCTGGCCGTCGAAGAAGGCGCGCTGGAACTGGACCAGGCGGCGGGCCCCGAAGGCGCCACCGTCCGCCACCTGCTGGCCCACAGCGCCGGCTACGACTTCGGCGACCGCACCGTCAGGTTCTCCCCCGGCGGCCGGCGGCTCTACTCCAATGCGGGTTTCGAGATGCTCGGCGAGACGCTCGAGGCCGCCACGGGCATCGCCTTCGCGGACTACCTGCGCGAAGGCGTGCTGGTTCCCCTCGGCATGAAGGACACCAGCCTGGACGGCTCCCCCGCAGCCGGGGCAACCTCCACGTCCGCTGACCTGTCCCGCTTCGCCGCCGAACTCGAGCGGCCGTCGCTGCTGGCCCCCGCCACGGTGCAGGAAGCAACGCAGGTCACCTACCCGGGGCTGGCGGGTGTGCTGCCGGGGTTCGGCCGCCAGCAAAACAACGACTGGGGCCTGGGCTTCGAAGTCCGCGGCCACAAGGAGCCGCACTGGACCGGCAGCACGAGCTCACCGAAGACGTTCGGCCACTTCGGCCAGTCCGGCACCTTCCTCTGGGTGGATCCCGACGCCGGCGCCGCGTGCATCGCGCTCACCGACCGCGACTTCGGGTCCTGGGCCGCCGACGCGTGGCCCGCCTACACGGATGCCGTGCTGGCTGAACTGCGGCGCTAGAGCCCGGTTACCAGCGGCCACCTCCGGTCAGTCCCACCGGACGAGGTTGACCAGGCCCCACTTGCCGGCATCGGCATCGTACTGGAACGTCAGCAGGCTCGTGGCGTTCGGCGCCTCGGCCAGTGTCAGAGCGACTGAGGACTTTCGGAACCCTGAAGCCAGCTCCAGGCGACGCTTCCCTGTGCCGTCCTGCTTCACCCGCAGCGTCAGATCCTGCCCGTCATAAGGCAGGCCGGAGGGCAGCGCGAGTGACCGGTTACCGGACAGGGTCACCCGGTAGAGATCCCCGTGCTCACAGGACCATCGGATGGTGCCCGCCTCAGGCGTACTCCGCACACGTTTCCGGAGCACCTTGTCGACGTTCGGGCTGGGATAGGTGCCGCGGGCAATCTTCAGGTCCGTGATCTCGAACCAGCCGGCTTGGGAGTTGGTGCCGTACCGGAAGAAGGGGAAACGCCACGCCCCCTGGTCGTCGGAAGTATTGGCGAACTGGACAATGTGAGTCTGCCAAACCGTGCCGAGCAGCAGCGAACGGTCGCCGGAGAAGAGGGCATCGCCGTCGGGCTGGCGCATGCCTGCGCTGAGGCGGAAGCCGTCGAAGGAGGCGCGGGCCTTGAAGGTGAACACGTGCGGCTTGCCGAGCTCGAAATCAAGTTCGCCGGACCGGGCGTCGCGATAGACCGCATAGTCGTTCTCGGATGAACCGTTGGACTTCGGCTTCGTCACTCGCAGGCTGGTGGTTCCACGGTCCATGACGGACGGAGCGTTGGTTGTGATCTCGAATGTGGAACCGTCCCCGGCGAGGGACCAGGTGGCTGTGGACTCGGGTACCGAAACGGACGGCGGCAACAGGTTACGGTTGAAATCCGAGGGCTCTTCGAAGCGGGTCACCCGGCCGGCGTCGTTAATTGCCTGACCCACCAACCGCCTCTGCTCCGCATTTTCCAACCGCATGTCCGTCGAGTCCGCGTCGATGAGGAACAGGATTGCCGCCTCGATCCGGGGCAGCTCCGGGGAGGCCACCAAACGGATCAGATCCGCATACCACTGACCCTTGTCCTCTCCTTGGTTGCTGGCCGCACAGCCGGACTCGCAGATCCAGACCTTGCGGGCGGACATTGCCTCGACCCGGCTGACGAACCGGCGCAGCTCTGCTCCGGCGGGCAGCCAGGTCTCGCTGTAGCCCTTCGCGTTGGAGCGGTTGTAATAGGAAACCCCAACCAGGTCCACCCATTCGTCCCCGGCATACCCTTCCGCCAGGTTCTGCGAATCGCCGTCACCGCCGTTGCTGGTCAGATACCACTGGATGAATTTGCACTCCACGCCCATAAAGCGGGCCAACTTCACGACCCGCTGGAACGCCTGCTTGAACTTCTCCGGGCTGTTGGCATCGGTGTCCCGGTACATCTGCCACGGGTAGCTGTCCGTGCCGTTGCCCTCGTGGAACGGCGCCAGATAGACGCGCTCCATGTTCCCGCCGTCGATGATGGCTTGAAAAAGCCTGACCAGATCGCGATAGATCCCGCTCTTCGCGTCGAATTCCTTGATGAAGGCGTCGTTCTCCTTCCAGATTTCGAGCGCGTACATGAGCTTCCGCGTCCTGTCGCGCGCCAGTTCCGGCACTACCTCTGCGGTGTAAGTCTCTGCAGTGTCAGCCCCGACGGCCCGGTAATAGGACACGACGTCGAAGCTTGCGTTGAGCTCGGACTCAAGCTCCTGCGTCGGCTTGAAGTAGTTGGCGCCGGTGTAGTCCTGTTCGGATTCGCCGCGTACGCGAACGCCAATCCACGGGCGCCTGACGCTGGTGGCAGCGGCCTGCTCTATGCTCGCGTCGACCGGCTTGCCGGCTTCCAGGCTCGGCGCCGCGGGCTGCTCAGGTGTGTAGGTGACCACCCGCGGCAGAGCTACGCCGGCAACGAAGCCCAGGGCTGTGCGTCGTCCTACGGTAAACGGCTTCTCAGACGACAATGCGGCTCTCCTGGCTCCCCTGCGGATATCCGTTTCAGCCTAGTCGAACGACATGTTTAGGCGGGTCCACCACCTTTATTTGCAGCCTCTTCTACAGCGACGCGTACAACCTGCCAGTCGAGGTCAGCGAACCATTTGTGTGATAAAGCGCCGACGAGCCCATAATCGGGTCAAAGGCAGCCCGCGTTTTCCAGGAGAAACGCTCAACGAAAGGCATGGCACGCATTCCGGCTACCGTGGCTCTCATGAAATCGTTGGTCTCGGCCCTGCTGTAGCGGCTCGGTCTTATTTTCGTAGCCGACCAGTCCGCTACGGCGTATTCAGTCACCCAGACGGGCTTCCCGTATTTCTCGTACAGCGCCTTAACCTTGCCCAAGAAACTATCGGCGTTAGGCCACGCATAGCAGTGCATGGTCATAAAATCCACGCGCAGCCCGGCCTTCTTCGCCTTGGACATAAATTCGGAGAGCCAGGGACTCGTTGGATTGACCGTCGCTGGAGATCCCAGTCTCAGACCTGTCTTCTGGAGTCTTGGCCACAGCCTAATGGCCTCATCGACGGACATGTTGGCCTGGGCCCGGTGGTCTGGTTCGTTGAAGCCCAAGAGGTGCTTGGCTTTCGTCACCGGCAATTGTTTCATCACATTTCCGATGGCATTTTGCTCCAAGAGCCGTCTAGCGTCCTTGACCATCGGCACAAACGGCGGATTAGTGGTGACGGTGTAAGTCGACCCCCAAGTGTAGTACCAATCAACCTTTAGACTCTGGATCTGCTTCAGCGCGAGTGCGTCCTTACCGCCATGAGCTATGCCTTTAAGCGCCCTGGTTGCGGCTTGTCCGGGAGCGGCAGTAGAAGCGAGGACAGCTCCCGGCGCCGCCATAGCCGCCAACGGCACGGTCAGAAACTTTCGACGGTCCACGATTTCCTCTCCCGCGGTAAAAGGGTTGGAATAACAGAATATTTCCCGACGCGGGGCAATGGCGAGGGCCCGTCATCGTTTTCACGCACTTCACGGCACATTCCGCCGGGGAATCGCGGGCAACATGGTGTCTGCCTGCTCAGATTCAGGCTAAGGGCTATGCCTGCACTTCCCATCCAGGGAGCGGCGGGCGCCGGCCCAGGGTACTTACCAGCGGCCGTTCCGGGGCCTGGGCTGGCAGGCCGGGCAGGTGTAGGAGGACCGGTTCATGAAGGTGTCCCGGCGGATCCTCGTGGACAGCCCCAGTTCGCTGCAGCGGTGGCAGGGCTCGCCCTCTCGGCCGTAGGAGTTCAGCGACCGTTCGAAGTACCCGGATGCGCCATTGACGTTCACGTAGAGGGAATCGAAGCTGGTGCCGCCGGCGTCGAGCGCCCTGGTCATGACGTCCCGGCAAGCGTTCAGCAGCCGCTCGGCTTCCTTGCGGCGCAAGGTGTCGGTCGGGCGGGCGTAGTGCAGCTTGGCGGCCCACAGCGCTTCATCGGCGTAGATGTTGCCGATGCCGGAGACCAGGGCCTGGTCCAGGATGGCGCGCTTGATGCCGGTCCTGCGGGCACGCAGGCGCTGGTAGAACGCCTCGAAGGAGAACGCCGGGTCGAGGGGGTCGCGGGCGATGTGCGAGGCCTCGACCGGGATCAGCGGCAGGCCGGTCTCGGACATGCCGCCGGCGTGGCCGTCAGGAGTGGGCATCAGGTCGGCCAGGAACATGCCGCCGAAAATCCGCTGGTCTACGAACCGCAGCTCGGCCGGCATCGGCGGGCCATCGGTCCCTTCGGCCGGACTGAGCGTCAATCGGACCTTCAGGTGCTTCTCGTCGGGCTGCGCGCTGTCTTCGACCAGCAGTTGCCCGCTCATGCCGAGGTGTGCCATCAGGGCGAGTTTGGGCTCGTCGGGCACGGCCTCAACCGCGGCCGGGGGCGGCGAAGTGTCCGGTGTGGTCTCCAGCAGCGGCATCCAGAGGAATTTTCCCCGCCGGGCGACGTCGGCCACGTGGGCGCCAATCAGGTTGCCGCGCAGGTCGTCGACTCCGAGGGCGTGGCGCCGGATGGATCGCTCGTCGAGGACGTCTACTCCGGTGATGGTCCGTCCGCGGACCCACTGGGCGAGCCCGCGGCGGACAACCTCCACCTCAGGCAGTTCAGGCATCGGAGTCGGCGGTCTCCGTCACCGACACGGGCAGCGAGGCACGCAGCGCCCGCCATGTGGTGGCCGCAGCTTCCTGCTCGGCTTCCTTCTTGGAGTGTCCGGTGCCGCGGCCGTATTCGGTGGTGCCGATCAGCAGCGTGGCCACGAAGGTCCGGGCGTGGTCCGGGCCCGATCCCTCCACTTGGTAGGTCACGTTGCCCATCTTCCGGGCGGCGGCCAGCTCCTGGATGCTGGTCTTCCAGTCCGTGCCCGCGCCCAGGGCGTCGGCATCCGCGAGGAGCGGCCCGACGAGGCGCATCACCAGCTGACGTGCCGCTTCGATGCCCTGGCACAGGTAGGCGGCGCCGAAGAGGGCCTCCATCGTGTCGGCCAGGATGGACGACTTGTCGGCCCCGTTGGTGAGCTTTTCGCCCTGGCCGAGCAGCACATGCTGGCCGACCTCCAGGCTGCGCGCGATGCCGGCCAGCGCGCGGGTGGAGACGACGGCGGAACGCCGCTTGGCCAGTTCGCCCTCGGGCAGGTCCGGGTTGTCCCGGTACAGCGCGTCGGTCACGGAAAAGCCCAGGATCGAGTCGCCGAGGAATTCCAGGCGCTCGTTGGTCGGCAGTCCGCCATGCTCGTAGGCGTAGGAACGGTGGGTTAAAGCAAGACGGAGCGTCTCGGCGTCGATATCAACGCCGAGACGCTCCAAAAGCTCTTCAGTTGAAGGCATGCCGTACGTTGTTACGCGTCGGCTACCTTGCGGCCCTTGTACTCAAGGAACAGCGCGGTGCCTGCCGAGTCGGTGACAACCTTGGCCTGGTGCGGCAGGCTGTAGGTGACACGGCCGTTCTCAACGGTCTTGACCAGGTTGGGCGCAGTGGCCTTCCACTGGGACCGGCGTGCGCGCGTATTCGAGCGGGACATCTTCCGCTTGGGAACAGCCACGGCTAACTCTCTTCTCTCTCGTCTGACTCTTTACTTTTGGGCGCCTCGTCGGCGGCCGTACCGGCCAGCCCGGCAAGGGCTGCCCAGCGAGGATCCACGACCTCATGGTGGTGACCCGGATCCTCTTCAAGGCGCATCCCGCATTCCGGGCACAAGCCTTGGCAGTCTTCCCGGCACACCGGCTGGAACGGCAGGGCGGTCACCACTGCGTCCCGCAGCGCCGGCTCGAGATCGATCAGATCGCGCTCAACCCGCCGCTGTTCGTCCTGTTCTTCTTCCTCGAGGAGTTCAGCTTCCTCGTAGTAGAAGAGTTCCTGCACATTGACGTCGAGGTCGTACGCGATGGGATCCAGGCAGCGCCCGCACTCGCCCGTGACAGCCACGGAAACGGTGCCGGAAACCAGGATTCCCTCGTGCACGGCCTCAAGCTTCAGGTCCAACTCCATATCGGAGCCTTCCTGAACGCCAATGAGTGCTGCCCCGAAATCCTTCGGCGCAGCGATACGTTCTTCAAGAGTCCGCATGGTGCCCGGGCTGCGCCCGAGGTCCTTGACCGCAAGGGTCAAGGCCGAACTTTGATCATGGTTCAAGACCACAGTACTGAGAACTCCTAAGGAACATACGACCGACGTATCATCTTAGCCCGGATCTCCCGCCTGCCCAAACCAAGGGGCGGTGTTGGGAATCACGACGGCGGAAGCCGGGTCGTCGAAGGCGATTGCCATGAGCAAAGATAGCGTGAAGATGTGGCAGGCACTCGTCCTTCGTGGAAGACCCGTCGTCTCATGATGACTATGCTCGCGCTGCTTGCACCGGCCGTGACCCTGGGGACGGTATGGCTCACAGCGTGCTATGCACTGTTCTACAACCCGCAGACCCAACCTCTACGCGAGGCCGATGCTGTCGTGGTCCTCGCAGGGGCCAGCGGCGAAAGGCTGCCCTTGGGGCTTGAAATCATGGAGCAGGGAACTGCTCCCGTGTTGGTGCTCTCATCCACGGACACTCCCGGCAACATCCATGCTGACCGGGCCTGCCAGGATCCGTCGCTTATCCCGTATGAGTTGATCTGCTTCACTCCGGAGGTTGGTACCACGCGTGGTGAAGCGCGCAGCATCGCCCGTTTGGCCCAAACCAATGGCTGGGACAACGTGGTAGTAGTAACTTCCCGCTATCACGTCGCCCGGGCGTCGACTTACATTCGGCAATGTTCAGACGAGCACATCATGGTGGCGGCCTCATCCCCGGACGCCGGGCCGGCCGAATGGCTGCGACGGTTCACCGAAGAATCCGTCGCACTGGCTTCCGCCTGGATCCGGCCGGTCTGTGCCAGCCAGATCTAGGCGTCGGCGGTTACAGGGACGTGATCCCGCGCCTGGATTTGCGATGCCAGATCGACAATCCAGGAGCTCAACTCGGGTCCCAGGTCTTCGCGTTCCGTCGCCAGCGAGACCACCGCCTTGAGGTAGCTGAGCTTGTCGCCGGTGTCGTACCGGCGACCCTTGAAGACCACTGCATAAACCCCGCCGCCGTCCTCCTCGGACCCGGCCAGCGCCTGCAGCGCGTCCGTCAGCTGTATTTCTCCGCCGCGGCCGGGCGGGGTCTGCTCCAGCACGTCGAACACGGCCGGATGCAAGACGTAGCGGCCGATCACGGCGAGGTTCGACGGCGCCTCGGCGGCGGCGGGCTTCTCCACCAAGCCGTTCACCTTCACGTGCGTCGCGCCGTCGATGCGGCTGATGTCGGCGCAACCGTAGGCGCTGATCGCTTCCGGATCGACTTCCATCAGGGCGATGACGGAACCGCCGGTCGCCTGCTGGACCGCGATCATCTCCGTGAGCAGTTCGTCGCGCTCATCAATCAGGTCATCGCCCAGCAAGACGGCGAAGGGCTCGTTGCCCACATGCTGCCTGGCGCAGAGAACCGCGTGGCCGAGACCCTTGGGGTCTCCTTGACGCAGGTAGTGAATGTCGGCCAGCTGGGAAGATTCCCGGACCGCGGCCAGTTTGGCGTCGTCGCCCTTGTCCTCCAGAGTTTGCTCGATAAACGGGACGCGGTCGAAGTGGTCCTCCAGGGAACGCTTGTTGCGCCCGGTGATCATCAGGACGTCGTCCAGGCCGGCGCGTGTCGCTTCTTCGACGACATACTGGATGGCCGGCTTGTCGACGACAGGCAACATTTCCTTCGGCATGGCCTTCGTGGCCGGCAGGAACCTGGTCCCCAACCCGGCGGCAGGCAGAACGGCTTTTCGTACTGATTGAGCTTGAGGCATGCGTCAAACGTTAGCTGAAGCAACGGCTCCGCCGTAATCGCCTACCCAGTCCCGGCAGGGCTAGCGGACCTGCTCCCCCGCGCGGAAACGGGCGAGCACGGCCTTCGGCACGAACTCCGAAATATCCCCGCCCAGCGAGGCAATCTCCTTGATCAAGGTGGACGACAGGTGCGTGTAGCTGCTCTCCGCGGCGAGGAAAACCGTCTCGATGCCGGCCAGGTGCCGGTTCATGTGCGCCATGGGCAGCTCGTAGTGGTAGTCCTGCGACGAGCGCAGGCCCTTGACGATGACGCCGGCACCATGGCTGCGGCAGTATTCGGCCAGCAGGCCTTCGCCCATGGCTTCAACGCTCACGCCGCGGAGGTAGGACAGCGTCTCGCGGGCCATGGTGAGCCGCTCGTCGAGACTAAAGCGGTACTTCTTGGCGTAGTTGGTCGAGACGGCGACGATGACCTCGTCGTACATGCTGGCGGCACGGGCAATGATTTCCACGTGGCCTTTGTGGAGCGGGTCATAGGATCCTGGGCAAACGGCACGGCGCATAGAGTCGAATCTAGTCGATCCGGCGGACGGTGCACCACGCTTCGGTGGTAATACTGGGAGTCATGAGCACAGCAATGAGGCAACTCGTCCACGGAAGGCGGGCCGATGTTCCGGCACCGTGGCAGCGGACCGCGGCCGGATCGAACCTCCTCGCCGACGACGGCGGCCTCGGCGTCACCATCTTCGAGGAAATGACGACCCTCGCCGCGCGGACCGGCGCCATTAATCTGGGGCAGGGGTTTCCCGACGAGGATGGTCCGGCGGAGATCGCTGCCGCCGCCATCGACGCCATACGGGGCGGAAAAAACCAATATGCTCCGGGCAAGGGATCACCCACCCTGCGGGGCGCTATTGCCGCCCACCAACAGCGGTTCTACGGCCTGTCGCCGGACCCGGAAACCGAAATCATCGTCACGACCGGAGCCACCGAGGCGCTGGCCGCGACGCTGCTGGCGCTGACCGGACCGGGCGACGAAGTCCTGACGTTCGAGCCATTCTATGACGCGTACGGTGCGCTCATCGGGCTGACCGGGGCCCGGCACACCACGGCTGCCCTCCTCGCCCCAGATTTCCAGCCGGACCTCGACGCACTCGAAGCGGCCTTCTCGGAGCGCACCCGCATGGTCCTGGTGAACAACCCGCACAATCCGATGGGCAGCGTTTTTTCCCGCGAGACGTTGGCGCGCATCGTCGAGCTGGCCGAGCGCTACGACGCGCTGATCGTCACCGACGAGGTCTACGAGCACCTGACGTTCGATGTACCGCACATCCCCATCGCCACCTTGCCCGGAGCCGGCGAGCGGACACTCACCATCTCCTCGGCAGGCAAGACGTTTTCGTTCACCGGTTGGAAGGTCGGCTGGCTCTCCGGCCCGGCGGACCTCGTCGCCGCGGTGCGTACGGTCAAGCAATTCCTCACGTACAGCTCAGGCGCGCCGTTCCAGGACGCGGTGGCGGTGGGGCTGGGGCTGCCGGACTCGTTCTACAGCGGAATCGCCGGTGACCTGAAGGCCAAGCGGGACCTGCTCAGCGCCGGCTTGCGGCAGGCAGGCTTCGATGTCTTCACACCGCAGGGAACGTACTTCGTTAACGTGGACACGGCGCCGCTGGGCTTTACCGACTCGCTGGAACTCGCCCGCCGGATGCCCGAGCAGATTGGTGTCGCTGCCATCCCGGTGCCGGTCTTCTGCCACCCCGACGGCGCCGAGCGGACCCGTTCGTTGCTGCGCTTCGCATTCTGCAAGAAGACCGAGGTCCTGCAGGAAGCCGCACACCGTCTCGCCTCGCTGCCGAACAGGGTCTGAGCAGTGGCCGAACGTTACCTTCGAGGCAGCGGCCTGCATGCCACCATCGACAAGGACGACCGCGTGCCGGGGTCCTTCGTCCTGGGCATTGGCGGCGCCGAGCAATCACACGTCAATCTGAGGCATCCCGACGACGTCTTCTACGAATACCTGCGCAGGATCGCCAACGTTGTCGATTTGGCGGGCCCGCCAGGGGTCCCGCTGCGTTGCCTCCATCTGGGCGCGGGGGCGCTGACGTTGGCCCGGTATGTGCAGGCCACCCGGCCCGGTTCCCGGCAGGTCGCCGTCGAGCTGGAGCGGGAGCTGTTGGACTTCGTACTCGAGCACCTTCCCATGCCGGACGGAACCGACCTCGCGGTCCACTTCGGCGATGCGCGGCATGAACTGGCCTTCGGGGACATCGAGGGAACCTTCGATGTGGTCGTGCTGGATGTCTTCGCCGGCGACGATGCCCCGGAACACCTGACCACGGCGGACTTTTACGAGGAGTTGCTGGAGGTACTGGAACCGGACGGCGTGGTGCTGGTCAATGTGGGAGACGATCCGCCGCTGGCGTTCGCCAAGCGGCAGATCACCGAGCTGGCGTCGGTCGCCGGTTCAGTGGCGGCACTGGGCGAGGCCAGCATGTTCGGCGGCCGAAGGGCCGGAAACATTGTCCTCGCCGCCCGCGATGGCTCCTGGCCGGCGGAATGGTCGGCCGCCCTGGTGGCGGCGGGCCCGCACCCGGCGGCCGTCCTCACCGGCCCCGAGCTCGATTCATTCGCCGGCGGCTGACGGATCCCTGGCAGGTTCGGCGAACCAGAGCTGGGTCTCGCCGTACTTCCGGACGGCGAACCGCTCGAGGCCTTCGGGCCATCCGGGTTCGGGAGACCGCGAAGAGCGTTCAACGACGACGACGGAACCGTCGGCGAGGTATCCGGACAGGGATCTGAGGATGCCGCCCAGCGCGTCCTCGCCCAGCGGGTACGGCGGGTCCATCAGCACCAGGTCCCAGTGGTGTCCCGCCGGCTGGTCCTCAAGGAACCGTTCCGCCTTCATGCGGTGTACCTTGACCGTCCTCCGGCCCAGCTTGTCGTTGACCAGTTCGGCATTGCGGCGGCAGACCCCCACGGCTTTGTCGGCCGCTTCGACCAGGTCCACTGTTGCGGCACCGCGGCTGGCGGTCTCGACTCCCAGTGCCCCGGAGCCGGCGAAAAGGTCGAGCACCCGCGCGCCGGCCACCACGTCATAGGATTCCAGCCGGGAGAACAGCGCTTCCTTGACCCGGTCCGTCGTGGGCCTCGTGTTCTCCCCCGGCACGCTCGCCAGGGTCAGGCCCCCGGCCACGCCGGCGACGATGCGACTCAACGGCTACCCGCGCTCAAGGAAGGCCTCCCGCTCGGGATTCAGGTACAACTCGATGGCGTCCGCCAGCTCCGGATACTGGGCGAGGGTGGAGTCACGCTGCAGGATCGCCGTCGCGTCTTCCCGGGCTTGGGCGATAACCGCCTCGTCCTTGATCACGCGCAGCAGCCTCAGGGTCGATTTGCCGCCGGACTGGGACGCCCCGAGGATGTCACCTTCGCGACGCAACTGGAGGTCTGCCTGCGAGAGTTCAAACCCGTCGGTGGTCGCGGCGACCGCCTGCAGCCGCTCCCGGCTGGGGTGCCCCGGCTCCAGCTGCGTGACCAACAGGCAGGTACCCGGGAGACCGCCCCGGCCCACCCGTCCGCGGAGCTGGTGGAGCTGCGAAATGCCAAAGCGGTCGGCGTCCAGGATCACCATCATGGTGGCGTTGTGCACGTCGACCCCAACCTCGATGACCGTGGTGGACACCAGGATGTCCAGCGTGGCGTCGTTGAAAGCCGCCATGGCGGAAGCTTTCTGCTCCGGGTCCATCCGGCCGTGCAGCATGCCGATCCGGACCCCGTCCAGGACCGGCAGCCCGTTCAGGTGCTCGACGAGAGCGGCCACCGACGCCATGGGCCGCTGCTGCTCCTGCTGCTCAGACAGCTCGTCCGGCGGATCGGCTTCTTCGAGCTCGTCATCGCCGATCTTGGGACACACAACGTAGACCTGCCGGCCGGCGGCGACCTCCTCGCGGGCACGTTCCCAGATCCGGCCCTCCCAGGCGGGGTGTTCCTGCAAAGCCACCATGTGGGTGCTGATCGGCGCGCGGCCCGCGGGCAGCTCTGTCAGCACGGACGTCTCCAGGTCCCCGAAGACGGTCATCGCCACCGTCCGGGGAATGGGAGTGGCGGTCATGACCAGCAGGTGCGGGGGCGTGGCCGAACGGCTCCGGAGGCGGTCGCGCTGCTCCACGCCAAACCGGTGCTGTTCGTCCACCACCACGAGGCCAAGGTCCAGGAACTGCACCGAGTCGGACAGCAGGGCATGGGTGCCGACGACGATGCCCGCCTCTCCGGTCGCCACATCGAGCAAGGCCCTGCGCTTGGCCGTTCCGGTCATCGACCCGGTCAACAGCACAACCTTGGTGCCGTCGGGGTCGCCGCCCAACATGCCGCCCTGCGCCAGGGGTCCGAGCGTCCGGGTGATCGAGGCGAAATGCTGGCCCGCCAGGACCTCGGTCGGCGCGAGCAGGACGGCCTGCCCGCCCGAGTCGACCACCTGCAGCATGGCCCGAAGGGCAACCAGGGTCTTCCCCGAACCGACCTCGCCCTGCAGCAACCGGTTCATGGGTGAATCGCCGGCCAGCTCGGCCGCGATGGTTGCGCCGACCTCGCGCTGCCCCGAGGTCAGGTCGAACGGCAGGCGGGCGTCAAACTTGTCGGCAATACCGCCCTTCCGTCCCGGGCGCGCAGTCGCCTGTTCCGCCGCGGCGATGGCCCGCTTCCGCCCGAGGGCCGCCTGCAAAACCAGCGCTTCCTGATACCGGAAACGGTCCCGGGCCGCGTTGGCGGCCTCCATCGTTGGGGGCCGGTGGATCTGTTCGTAGGCCTCGGCCAGCGAGAGCATCCCATCCCGGACTGCGATGTCGGTCGGGATGGGGTCGCCCAGGCGGCTGAAGTCCACGGCATCGAGCAAAAGGTCAACGGCTGCCTTGATCCGCCAGCTGCCCAGCTTTGCCGTAGCCGAATACATGGGCACCGGGCGCAGAGCCTCCTCTGCGTCGAATTCGAAGGCGTCTTCGAGCAACTGGTAGTCGGGGTTGGTCAAGGTCAGGTTTCCGCGGTAGGAGGTCACCTTGCCGGAGAACATGGCGATGGTTCCCGGCCGCAGCTCCCGTTCGGCCTGATAACCGTTGAAGAAGGTGAGGCTGATGTCCGAGGAATTGTCGGTCACGACAACCTCGGTCAGCGAACCGCGACGGGCCCGCATTTTGCGGGAACTGGTGCTGAGCACCCGGGCCACCAGAGTTGCGTCCTGGTCGATCGGCAGCTCGGCGATCATGGTCAGCTCCCCGCGCTTCATGTATCGCCGCGGGAAGTAATTCAGCAGTTCCCCGGTCACCGTCATGCCCAGGTGTTTTTCGAGTGCCGAGGCCGAGCGCTTGCCGAGCCGCCGCTCCAGCGGGACGCTCAGCTCATCAGGCAGGTCAGCCGCCATGGGACTGCTCCGGCGGGCCGGCCAGCTCCGTCATGCTGACGTTCATCGGTTCACCCAGCTCACGGATGACGTCCAGGGCCGCTTCGCCGTCCGGCACGTGGGCGTGGACGCGCCAACGGTACCCGCCCTCAATTTCGGTCACCGCGCTCATGATGACCGAGTCGCCCAACTCGTCCAGCTTCAAGCGCAGCGTTGCGGCGTCCAGGGGGCTGAGGTTGACGGTGCACATCACTTCGACGCCTTCATCCACGTGGTCCAGATGCAGGTGGGGATCCTGCACGTTGTATCCGTGCAGGCCGTCCAGCAGTTCCGGCTGCAGTTCCACGCCCAGGGCGCTGGCACGCAAGGTGTCCATGATCAGCAGGAACCCGACGGCGCCCGCGTCGACGATGTGCGCCGACTCCAGTGCGCCGAGCTGCGTCTCGGTCCTGACGACCGCGACGACGGCCTCCTCCACGACCGATTCCAACGTTGCCGCAAGCCCGTGGTTGCTGTCGTCGCCGTTCTTCGCCGCATGTACCGCCGACGCCGCCCGGGAGACTGCGGCGATGACGGAGAGCATGGTTCCCTCAACGGGCTCGCTCAACGCTGACCAGCACCGGATTTCGGCACGCTGGAGGGCCGCGGCCAGCAGCGGCCCGGTCAACCGGGTCGTGCCCCGCAAAGGTTCGGCCAGGGCCGCCAGGAAAACGGACAACAAGGTGCCCGAGTTGCCGCGCGCTTCTTCCATCGCGGCCTGGCCGGCTCCGGCCAGGAGTTCGCCGATGTCCGCCGTCCGGTTTTCAGCGGCCGACTTCGCCGCCGCCCGGATAGTCAGATAAAGGTTGGTCCCCGTGTCTCCGTCGGCGACCGGGAAGATATTGATCGCATTCAGACGGTCGCTGTGGTTGCCGAGGACGACTTCGGCCTTGGACAGCCAGCGGCGCAGCGCTTCGGCATTGGCAGCAATCTTCGTCTGCAAACTGTTCCCATCTGCATGCGCCGGCGATGCCCGCCAACGATCGTCCTTAGTTCTCCGGCGTTAATCGAGCCTACCGCAGTTGTCCCTCCGGGCGTGGCAGTTCCGCAAAGGCGGGACGATCAAGACTGCGCTGAACTCAGGGTCCGCTAGGACTGCCGGTCGGGCGTGCCAAGGCTTGGACGAATTCTGGCCATCTATAGTGTTAGGGAAGATTTACTAATACGCGCGGAGGCCCTTCCATGACTTACTCACCTGCGGAGCTGCCGGCAGCCCGTCATATGAGCAGCCCTGCGAGCTCCAACACCATGCGTTCAGGGGATGCACGTGCCAAGAATAACGTTATCCCCCGTAATTCAGAACGCGCATATCGTAGAAAACGACGGATTGCCGCGCTGCTGGCTGTGGCTGTCATAGTCACTATTCCTCTTTTGATCGCGGCACTCATTATGCTCTAAGAGGCCCAACGTTTCCTGTAACGGGAGCGGGAAGCCTGACAACCAGTTCTGCCCATGTTTCAGGGCTGCATCACCGCTACCACTGGGGGATCCTTGCACACCGTCATGCCTATATACGGCACCCGCCCCGAGGCGATCAAGATGGCGCCAATCATTAAGGCGCTGGAGGCTGACCCCCGCTTCCAGTGCGTGGTCACAGTCACTGGGCAGCACCGCGAAATGTTGGATCAGGTCAATACCTTTTTTGGTATCACCCCCGACCACGATCTGGACATCATCCAGCCGGGCCAGTCACTAAACGGAATCCTCACGCGTACCGTTTCAGGTTTGGACACGCTGTTTACCAATGTCACGCCTGCGGCCGTCCTAGTCCAAGGCGACACCACGACGTCGACCGCCGCGGCTATAGCCGCCTTCAACCGAGGCATTGCTGTGATCCACGTCGAAGCCGGATTGCGCAGCGGCAACGTGTTCTCTCCGTTTCCAGAGGAAGCGAACCGCAAGATCACCTCCCAAATTGCCAGCCTTCACTTGGCCCCAACTGTCGCCAGCAAAGCCAACTTGATAGCTGAAAATGTGACTGACCGCGACATCGTTGTCACCGGAAACACCGTGATCGACGCCCTATTGAGGGCTGTCGCTACCGAAACGCCCTTCACGGATCCGCGACTGGAGCAACTAACCGCCGAAGACCGAAGGGTCCTGTTGGTGACCACCCATCGGCGGGAGAACCAGGGAGAGGCAATGCGAGGGGTAGGGCGTGCCCTGTCCCGCATTGCGTCCAGGCATCCCGACATTGTAATTGTCCTCCCCATCCATAAGAACCCGGTAGTGCGCAAAGCAGTGCTGCCCGCACTAGATGGGGCTGCAAACATCGTGGTCACCGAACCTTTGGACTACCCGGAATTCACTCGCCTGCTGTCGCTTGCCCACATTGTGCTAACCGACTCCGGCGGTGTTCAGGAGGAAGCCCCTAGCTTGGGGAAACCAGTGTTGGTCATGCGGGAAAACACCGAACGGCCCGAGGCCGTTGACGCGGGCACGGTCATGCTCATCGGCACCGATGAAGACAGGATAGTAGCGGAGGTCACCAAATTGGTCGATGACAGGGACCACTATGACGCCATGGCAGCAGCGGTGAACCCTTATGGCGACGGCAGAGCCGCCGCCCGGACCGTCGCTGCTGTCCGTGCCCTGCTTGGCCTAGGCGAGCGACTGCCGGACTTCGCGGGCTAAACCGTGCTTCCCACTGAAATCTTTGACGGACCGAGGCCGGGAGTCAATAATTGTCACTTCGCAAATTACTGCGGCCGGCGACGCGCGATTCATGGGTTCCAACCTATTCCATTATGAGCTCGATGAAACCTACTGCATCCCCCAGGACAAGGTAACGTGCGCCGCCAACGAGACCTCCTTGTCTGGCCCCCAACTCGTTATGGGGCCTCCAAGTGAAGGCCAGACAGATGGACATGGACGCACCAACGGTAACCGCCTTTGAACTCAGCCAGCACATCAAATCACGGAATTACCCCATGTGCCGCCCAGCTTTCAAGCGCGTCGAAGCACCCAACAGACAGCGATTTATGCTGCACATCGCCCAACCTTCACCGTGCGGCCCAAGTGCGTATATGGATCCTTAACCTACGTCATCGCAAGCTGCCCAGCAATCAGGGCAATTACTCCTCGCGCTCCGTGCAAGGGGCCAGCAATAAATACAGACCAGCACGAATTACCACTAAAAGTAGTGAATCCCTGAAATGGATCGATGGAATCTACCTGGCGACTTAAATGAACGCTTGAAGCCATCTCTCCAACTTTACGAAAGGCTATAATGGGCACCTACGATGCGGAAGTTACTCGAGCCGTTGATGAATACGCAAACGGGCTGCAGCAGCTTTGGAGAACCATAAACCGAGTACGAGGACAGCAGGACATGCCGCAGGCTGACCGTGAGAGGCTTCTGACAGCACTGTATTCGCCATTGAGCACGAAAGATATGAAGCAAAGCTTTGTCACCGATGGCGACATTTATGGAATCGGCGTATCCTTTCGTTCATGCGTTACCAATATGATGCGATTCAAGTCCAAACTTGCGCAAATGGGATGCCCCCTTGCACCCAGTCTGAACTCTAAAGAGGCTGACCAAGAGTTTGCAAAAACTCTCGGCGTGCCTATCCCAAATATATACGCGAGAAACGCGTCACTCGACACCCTACAACTGCGTCCGCTTACTGTCATCAAGCCTACTTGGGGAGACTCTTCACGAGGAGTATTCTTTGTCGACCAAAATCTGCATTTACAGTCACTTCGAACACAGAAGGTATACGAGGACTTCCCCAGCGCCCTGCTTGAACTCCGAGGGCACGAATCTCGCGTCTCTATGGATGCTTGGATTATCGAAGAAGCTGTTCTCAATACCGCAGGGGAATTGGCGAGCGACCTGAAGTTTTATTCATTCTATGGCCACATTGGCGCCGTGCTCGAAATTGCCCGTGGCCGTGGAGAAGATGGACAGAATTTATACTGCTCTTATCGACCCAACGGTGAGTCTTTTAAGTTTTTGAAAAACATATCGAGTTTTGAGGGATCTGGGATCCCCAGCGGGTTGCTTGAGCACGCAAAACGTATATCTCTCGCTTCGCCTGTTCCCTTTTTGAGAATCGATTTTCTTCGCGGGGCGAAGGAATGCTACCTCGGAGAGATAACTCCACATCCGGGCGGAATTTATGCTGGCCGCCTATACGATAATATCGATAAGGAGTTCGGGCATCTTTTCCTGGAAGCAGAAGCAAGACTGCTAATTGATTTGTTCAACGGGAAGTCTTTTTCCAAATATTTCTCAACCTATAAGGTCTCAACTGCTTCCCCCGACCTGGCAGAATAGATCTGATTGTCGTCCGCGGGCGTTACGTCTACCTGACGCTGGAAACATTGGTTAGCATGACAGTTACTGATGAGAAGCAGCCAGCAGTGGACCCCTACATCTTCGCGACCGAATCCGTTCGGGCCCACGAGGGTCGCCGGTTCAGTGGCCCACGAGCGTGCAGATGGTGGCTCAGTGAGGTGAGCCGGATTCTTCCACTCGAGTTTCTTGGGTATGCCCTTGGTGCCGACCGCAGCAAGGGTGCGAGGCTAGAGGTTTGCATCTACGCCTGATCAGCTGAGTAATTCGTAAAATCACGCAGCGGGCCAGTACAGTTGACTCTTGTGCAGGACGAATATTATAAAATCCCTATCTACGAACATGACAGCGTGGAAAAGTTCACTCCGACGGAGGAAGTAGCTACCCACCGCATTAAGTGGGAAGGCGGTGTTATCGAATGCGTTGCCGCGATCCGCAGCCACCCGGTCCTAACCGTTGGTTACCATGGAGCTGTGGACAAGCAGCGGTTACCGCTGTTTGAGCGTCTAACCTCTCGGATGCGGAGTCCGGAATCATTTATCTTGTTCGCTGATCCGACGTTACTACTGTCGGAAGAAATGAAGATCGGCTGGTTCGTCGGTGCCGCCGACGACGATCCTACAGATATGTTCTTGGCAATAGTTAGGAAGGTTGCGGACGTCTGCGGGTCAAACGATGTCCAGTTCACTGGATCATCGGCAGGCGGTTTCGCTGCCCTTCAGCACTCCATCCGGTGGCCTGGCTCGACTGCGATTGTCTTCGCTCCGCAAACTGACGTGTCGAAATACTATTCGGGTCACTACAACCGGCTCGTGGAGCATGCCTTCCCAGGGCTGAGCGGCAAGGAGGCGCACGAAAAGTACATCGAGCGACTCTCGGCTGTACACACTTACGCCAACATGGCGCGGCAAAACAAGGTGCGCTATGTGATGAACCAGGGCGACGACCACCATGTGCGGGTTCATTGCGCCGCTTTCGCTGAGTTGTTCGGCTTGTCGACGAGCGGTGGAGTGAGTGAGGACGGAACAATTGAGATCGTCCCAATCGACCTTGGTAATGGTCACATCACTCCGCGGGCAGATGTTTTCGAACCGCAATTGAACGCCGTGACCAAACGCTGACCGGACGCTGTTGCAGGTTCGGGCCATCGTCTCTGCAGGCCGGCGATCGAAGCAATGTGGTAGGTGGCAGAGCCGGGATGATGTCTCCCGTGAATGTCCAGGAGCAGGGTCACCCGCTCCCAGTCGGCGCCCGTCCCCGTACTGAAATGTACGCGAACTATTATTCGTGTCCTCCAGTGCCGAGGAACCGCACCGGGTAGGGACTACTGGCCCTCCGCCAGGAAGAACACATGCAGGTTTTCCATGGCCTCAGCCGCGCCAATGCCGCCCCACCGGTAGTCGTGATCCCGGGTTCTCCCGTTAGGGGTTACTTCACGTGCCACTGGCGGCGCGCCCTTGCACTCTGACCCCCTCGCTCGTGGCGATGCCCAGCCCGCCGCTGGCGGCCCTCTCTCGGGTAGAAAATGGCGGAGGCAATCCCTCAGCGGCGTTAGGCGCCATTAGGAACGTACTGCGGGTATGGTCGCCCGAGCTGCTATCAGCGTTGTACCACTCCCATGAGTGGAAATGGCGACCAGCATACGGACGCTGATCCGCCACCAAATGACTAAGGAGACCAGGGGTAGGCGCGGTTGACCGATGGAATTCGTCCCGGCGAAGCACCTGCTGTTATTGCCAACGGATGAGATGCCGCATGCGCTACTTACTTGGAGTGTCCTGAATAAGCATGAATCTGGGTTGCTGGCCTTTAGGCCTCGGTGTGCTGTGCCCTACTGTGAGGCCTGCGATGAAACGCACATGCGTCTCATCCTGGGGCGGGCCTTATCCAGCAGTTTCTTGCGGCTGACGCCGCCTGGACCATGCCGCACGCGCTGTGTTGATGATGATGCGCTCCAGCCTGAAGTGGGTCAAAAAATCCTCAGCAATTGGCTAGCCGACGTACGAAGACCAACTCTTCAGGCTGGAATCGTCGCTCAAAGCTCGGATTCCATAAGCCTCCAATTGCTCCAAGAAGTATTCTCTTAGATGCACGGGAACATGACGAATCGACTCACCATACCAAGCGTCTACCCAAGAAATGTCGCGAGTGAGATCGTTTATCCTTTCATGACGGAGTCCATAAATATCCCTTGCCCAGAGCAGTGTTCCTAGTACTGGCACCCATGCTCTTGCTAGTACCTTTTCAACCTCTGGATTCGACGGTATTGGGTTGCCGATGAGTGCACACTTTCGGTAGCACTTCATGCAGTTCAGACACGGCCTCCCATTAGAACCTCTCATGCATCCCATGGCGTATTGGAACCCTCTAGCGATCTTGGTTGTACTCACCTCTGTCAGACCAGCACATGGACAAAAGTAGTAGAAGCCCAGCTTTGTGAATGCGGTTTCCAAGTCACTGATCCGAGGTTCAACATATTTCGTCCCATGTCCATGCTGAGACCGGAGGTAAATAAACTCGATTATGTTACCGTCGGCAAAAGTTGTGATATTCAAATGTTCTGCAAGCAACAGGCTGGTAACTGTCCATCCCGCCGCGCCGTAAAAGCCACGCGGTTTGCCATAGGCTTTGGCTAGATAATCCTGGTTTGTGGTTATGGAGATACCACCTACTTCTTTGACTGCTAAGAGCGCATTCTCCAGCTTGTGCAATTTGCTCGGCACCGCCACGCGCGTATATATCGGTATTGGATTTTCAATTAACCTGAGTGCAGCCGCTGAATCCACGCCGCCCGAAAAGGCAACGGCAGTGCGCCCGTGCCGAGCATTGCCGAACCCCACGTCTCTTGGAATCACATCAACTTTCTCACCGTGCGGCGTGAGCATTACGTATTCGACCAGTGACAACAACTCGCGACTTGGCATACCGTAACCGTGAGGCATATCCCAGAAGATATCACCGCCCTGGTGATGGAATACCAACTTAGGCCCGTCAAGAGACCACTTCATTCTTGTACCTTTCCTACAGCGCGTAAAGACTCAAACCTATTATCCACCCGCTACCGGATGCGGACTGGCATAGCATGCAAAGCAACACGCCAAGTCCAGCTCCCTTAACCATTCCACTCTCGAAGCACATTTGAGTGGCCGAATTACGGAAGCCGCGCAGCCGCGCTCCCTGCGACTAGAACTCGCAGTATGGACATATAGCGATCCTTTACGTTAAGGCGAAATAACATAGTTCGGCGGTCAGAAGGACGGTTTCAGTTGCTCATTGATCCAAGCAGCTAATGCATGTGGTTCTTCCCAAAAGTCCCAATGCACAGGTTTGGCCAAAAGCTCCGCCGGCACTCCAGAAGCTAATTCTTCGGCAACATCATTTCTCGACGGCACCCACACAAGGTCTTGGCCAAGGACATTCCGCGAGTTTTCAATGCAATCTTCTACGCTGTACTTTAGTAGTCTACTCTCTGAATCCAAAGGTGGTTCATTGACAAGTAGCAAACCCTTCGCGCCCTGGACAGCCCACGGTTCATCTCCCACGAATTGCAATAATATTGGATCATCCACCACAATGAGACGCGCAGTAACATTGTCGTCCGTCGCCACGAGCGAAGCCTTTCCCGAGTTAACAAGATTCGATATGTCTTTGCGCACTAATCGATTCTGTATCTTAGTGTTAGAAATCGACCTAGCGATGCTAAGGAAAGGTTGCATGTCAATTAATCCAACCCGCAATTTGCAGGAGGAGAGGGCCTCTGTAACTTTGATTAGGCGTGCGCCAACCGTCTCGGAATAGCGCAAATCTGCACAGATAAGCACATCATATTCTGTCTCCTTGTCTTTTGACTGCAAAAAACGATTGGGGGCAGAAAATTTCCGCTCCGAGATCACGTGATCGACAAAGAGGCTCCGGTTTTCCTTGACAGCCTTCTCGTGCCACGCTTTATAGAGCGATGGATAATAAACACGCGCCTGATGTCTCCAACGTGGTTGGAACTCTGCTCTTGACAACGAACCTTTACTAAGACGTACGAACGCAAGGGGGAAGTTCCCAACAACAGGAATGCGTTGTCTGAATGCTATCTCTATGCGCTCCTGGAATTCGCTGTCGCCGCCTTTTCTGACGGTATCGAAGTAGCCTATTCTTCTCATTACTGGCCATAGCCTAAAAAGTAACGATGAGCTATTCAACCTGAGAGGATTCTGATACCCGGGATCATCGAAAACCAACTGCTCGTCCAAACGAATACAGCGACTATGACTAGCCATGATGCGATCATCTTGCAAGAGGGGCTGCATCTGGGTCGTGATGCGCTCTGGTCGCGACCAGTCGTCAGAGTCCTGAAAAGTAACGAATTCGCCCTGCGCAAGAACCATTGCCTTCGTGCGGGCTATATAGGTCCCTCCGTTACGTATCTGACGGATTAGCCGTACGCGAGGATCGAGTTGAAGGGCTTGCTCTAAGATACCGTCATATTCTGCACCAGACGCATCATCAACAACAAGAATCTCGAGATTTTGCCAGGTTTGTGCGACAAGCGAACGTACCGCCGTCAGGAGACCCAAGTCGGGTTTGTAGGTAGTAACAACCGCTGTGACCAGTGGTTCTTCAGAGGGCTTTAAGGATGTCTCGGTGACCGTTGGCACCGTGGTCAGGCGGTCAAACGGCATTCCTCCATCCTGATCTCGAAGTGCAACTCGTCTGAGCCCAGGGGCCGCCACCATGGCATTGAGCGACTCGATCCATCGTTCTTCACTGTCAGATTCCGCAGCGGACACGAAAGGATTTGACATGTTCAAAGACAGCGATGCCCGCCTCCTTGGGTGCCAGTCAAAGCACTGTATCAACCGGGATGCACGGCCAAGGTCCCTGTCTCGAAGCGCCGTATCGACGGAAATCTTCCTTAAGGCCGGCGAGAACGATGCCCCGCCGCCCTCAGCCAAAACTGTGTCAACGATGAGGCTTCCCAACTGAGTATCGATCCGCTCATTCTGAAGCATGAGGAATTCAGCCAAACCCAACAGCCAGTCTCTATCAAACATAGTTATGTCCGTTGAGGCGCCTGACATAAACCACGACCGGATCTCGTTAAAGTCGAAACGCTCATTCGATGCTAGGCGAGCCAAAACGTTTCGCGCAGCAGAAGATCGAATCCGTAGGGCGGCGTGGAGAACGTTTTCTCTTTCATATGCGCTGACTTGACGCGAGTAATAAACTTGGCATTCACGGCTGGACTTACCCATACAGTCAAACTTAGTCATGGGCACTACCAGTCTCCGAAACGTAAGATTCTCGCAAGTCGGATGCGGGAGTCTCGCAGCTGGTGGCGGACCCCGATACGTGCGCACGTGGGTGCAGTGCCGATTCCACTTTTGCAAGAAGTTCTGATTTCAAGTCCTCCAAGTAAATGCGCGTTTCAACGCGACCTATCTTGCTCAGATTGAAAGCTTCGGTGGAATCGCCACGGATAGTCTCCACAGCTTCGATCAAATGCGCCTGGTCCGCTAGTAGCTTGACGACTTCGCCGCGGAGAGCTTTGATGTGATCGATCGTCTTATCGCGTCCGCGGTCAATCTTTCCTTTGAGGATAACAATTTGTTGCTGATCCTCTTTCATCATCCGCAACAATTCCGACTGATGGGCATGCGTCTGCCGGATCTCGATTTCCAAGCGTGCAACATCTGCAGCCAGCTTGACGGATGCTTTTCGAGTTTGGATAACTTTTGTTCTGATATCTGCAACGATCCAAGCGGCGGTCGCCGCCATAATCCCAACCATAGACACACTTGCAAAGACAGCGTTTCCATATACGGCAATGACGGTACATGCAGCAACCGCCGCAGTCGCGAGGATTATGGCCATTCTGCGGGGAGGCATCGGGAAATTACTCTCTCTTGAACTTAGATTTGCTACTGTTACAGACGGTTCGCCGATGAAGTGGTAGTCGCTCCTCTAGTATCGAAGAAGATGCGTGAGTTTTTACTCATCGCGTCCGGGTCATAAGCAGAGTGATTCTGGAGTAAAAGCACGATGTCCGCATCGGAAATCGCGTCGTCCAGTTCGATGGCAAAAGGAATCTCTAAGCCATTGACGTACCATTCCGGGACGCTCGGATCATGATACGAAATCTCTGCGCCCTTAGCCAGCAATATCTCTGCTATCGGGAGGGCCGGAGATTCGCGCTGGTCCGCAATATTTGCCTTATAGGTCACGCCAAGCAGCAGGACTTTTGCCCCGTTCAGTGCCTTGCCAATTTGGTTCAGCATGTCCTGCACACGATCTACAATGTATCGGGGCATGGAATTATTGATCTCTTCCGCGAGTTCAACAAAGCGGAAGGGATATCCCAGTGAACGTTGAACCTGGAAGCTAAGATAATTGGGATCGATGGGAATGCAATGTCCTCCAACACCAGGTCCCGGATAGAACGCCTCATAGCCGAATGGTTTAGTCTTCGCGGCGTCGATGACATCCCATAGATCGATGTCTAACTCATGGCAGAATTTGGCCATTTCGTTGACCAACGCAATGTTGATATGTCGATAAGTGTTCTCGAGAAGTTTGGCGGTTTCCGCCTCTTTCGCACCTTTCACGGGCACCACGACGTCGATAAACCGTTCATAAAACGATTGGGCGCGTTCAGTTGATCGGGGACTGACGCCCCCGACTACCTTCGGTGTATTTGTCAAGCCCCAGATAGGGTTCCCCGGATCAATTCGTTCGGGTGAGAAGGCAAGAAAAAAATCTTCATCGAGGATGAGGCCGCTCTTCTCAAGGATCGGCAGGACAAGATCGTTCGTTGTACCTGGATATGTTGTTGATTCCAATATAACGAGGGTGCCCTCGCGTATGTGCGACGACACCGAACGCATTGCGCCTTCAACGGCGCGAAGATCAGGGCTGCCTCCTTCCCCCAATGGTGTGGGGACACAAACGACTACGACGTCGGCATCCGCGATCACGGCGGCGTCCGTAGTTGCTTCATATCCTTCCTCGATCATCTTCATGACATCTTGGTCGCTTAAATCGTCTATGTGCGACCGTCCGGCGTTTAGATTGCGCACGGTAACTTCGTTCAGATCGAGTCCGGTTACCTTGACACCCGATGCCGAGGCTCCCTGAGCCAAGGGGAGGCCAACGTACCCCTGTCCTATTACGACTAGTTTCATTCTTTTTCTCCGGTTCATGGACTGATCTTCCAGCACCGTACCGTAGCTGAGAATCGCACTCACACCTATTCACGGAGCCGCATGCCTACCGTCATTATCTGGCACAACCGTTATAATCGCACTGTATGTGACATCTGATGAGCTGAAAACCAAAAGGGCCTGTTAGTTTGTTTCCTAATATCAGGGCTCACGATAAATAATCCGTGTGGCTACTATATTATAAAGGTTTCACCAGACGAGAGTCCAGCGGACAGCGTGAGGACACCTGGATGGAGTTAGGCGTGGTTGCGGCCCGTTCCCGACTCCCTGATACCCAGGTTCACGATCAAGCTCGGAGGCGACCATCACCTCAAAGAATTAACCGGCTGGGGACAGGTTTCGGGAGGTATACGCACCCCGAGTTCACCGGCTTGAAGACGATGGCGACCGGGGTGTCCAGAGGAGCAGCCGCTGAAGCGGGCATCTCCCGTGGCCAAGCGCTGAATCGGCTTCCTCTCCGAAACTAGTCGCAGCTACTCAAGGCCCTAGGTGTGCTGGGCAGAATTTGGTTACTGGGCGAAAGGTTTTAGACCTCTTTGGTTGGGCGTCCCCGCTACTGCCGACTGAAGAGGGCTTCATTGTCCACAGACCCAAATGACTGGTTGCCGGGTCATTCCTGCTCTCCCCTTGCCGAAGCGGCGGTCTGCGGGCCTGACGCAAGCCTACTGAAAACGCTGGACAGGCTGGCGTGGCGACCGGGCGGATAGTAGCGGATATCCTCGGCGTCGATCTGCGGCGGCAGGACGAACCCGTCCCACTGCTCTCGGGAATTCTGCAGGAAGGTCTCCGTCTCCGGCGCCCAGGTGTGTCCACCGTGCCCCGGGGCGTCATTGTACCGATGCATCACGTAGTTCTGGCCGTGATTGCGGTAAATACTGCCGCCCGCGGCCTCCACTGCCTGCAACAGGCAGCGGTCCACGGCGCGGTGCACCGGCCGCCAGCCGCCGACGTCCGCCAGGTCCGACTTAGAAATCAGCATGGTGCCGCCAGCCACATGGTCCGAGTAGCGCTCTCCCTCGGAGGGACGCCTGGTCAGGATGTCCAGATCCTCCAGATAAACAAATTCAACTTGGCTTCCGGTGAGCATCGCACCGGAGTAGCGGCGGGCGTAGATCAAGTCGCGCAGATGATGCCGCCCATACCAGTCGTCGTCGTCCATCTTGGCAATGAGCCCGCCTCCGGCGGCTCGAACGCCGAGGTTCAACACCTCTCCCAAAACCTTTTCAGGTCCGGCTTTTCGAACCACTAGGTCACGCGAGCAATCTGCACGCAGCTGCTCCAGCTCGGCATCGGGCACTTCGATGCCGTGCAGCACCAGCACGATTTCCACGGCCGGCCAGTCCTGCCGCTCGATTTGCCGGACGGCTTCCCGGATCCTGTCGGCACGGCGGGTGGCCAGCACCACGCTGACCGCCTCCGGTTCCAGGGGCGTCATTCCGGCGCCGGCGGCCCAGTGGTTCCAGCGGGCGGCCGGTTCGAAGAGACCCAGGGCCAGCCGGCGCATGTCAATGGACTTGGATTCGCGCAGCAACGCCGTGTCCTGTGCGTCGAAGGCCGAAATGGCGGCAGCAAGGTCCGGTCCGAGCATGCGCACAGCAGCCGTGTCGCCCGCTCTCAAGAGCGGGACGCCGGCCGTGGCCAGGCCGGAAAGCACAACGGCGGTGGCACGGTGGTCGGCTGCGCCAACCAACGTGGAAACGTCCACATAACTGCGGGAGCGCAGCGCGGCAATGCAGTACTCGCCGAGCGGCTCCCCTGGAGCCAGCGAAGCAACCGGCTGGTCAGCATCCGCAGCTTCGGCATCCCTGAAGACCAGGCCGCCCCCGGGGGCGAAGTTGGCGCGGACGGTGCCGTGGTCCGGGTAGGGGTTGAAGCCGCGCGGCGACACACAGCGCACATCCACGGGCGGCAGGGCCATTGACCAGCCGCTGTTATCCGCCAGCCCATCAGTGGGCCGGACAAAACCGGCAGGCCTCCGGACCGAGGCGATTTCGGGTTCGGTGTCCGCCACTACCAAGTCCACCGGGAAGATATCCTCGTCGGCCGGTTCTAGCAGGTCCGGGCAAAGCGACCGGGCCAATGGATCGCCTGCGGCCCAGGCCGCGTGAGCGGGATCCGTGATCCCCACCCGCAAACCACCAAGCACCGATCCGGGCCGGCCGATTTCCAGATGCATCAGCCCCGCGGCGATCGCGCGGTGGACATCTACCCACTTGCCCGCCGCAACGGTGACGGCTGCATATCCTTCCGGCGCTGCCGACGCCGAGATCATCAGCCCTGCGCGCATTTGCGCGACCGTGGGCCGTGCCGGCGGCGGGTGCTTTTCGCCGTCGTTCTGCAGCACCAAGTGGACCCGGTGTGCCTTGCCGGACAGCGTCAGCAGGGGCAGCCACTGCCGTGCCTGTGCCACCGACCGGACGGCAAGCACAAAGTTGTCATGCCACCGTTGCTGCGCTTTGGAGGCAGACGCGATGCTTTGAGGCTCGTTCAGATCCTCAAACGTCCATTCGAAGGCCTTCGGTCCGAAATTGAGTGCATTGGCCAACCGCAGAAGCGAAATGTTGCTACTGCCGGCCAAGGTATTGGCAAGGACCACCGCTATTTCAACCCCGCGTTGCGGCGTCGTAAGCGGGCAGCGGCTCGAGAGGCGATGTACCGCGGACCCCTCCGAAGGGCGGCGCCGAAGGGCAGTAAGGCCGTGGGAGGAGAGGCTTTGCTCACGGCGTCCTGCCACTGATGGCGCTTGGCGCGGGCCAGTTCCAATTCGAGCCGGCGCACTTGGTGCTCATAATCCCGCCTCGTCGCAGGATCCTTGAGGTCCTTGACGACGACGTGCAGATCAAACTTACCGGCCCTGCCTTTGCGGAGGAATTGCTTGGGCGCGGGGCGGCCAAGAGCGTGGGCGCCGAGACTGGCCCCCGATACCCACCTCTCGCTGCCCTGATTCCGGATGGCTTGCTCTGCGCCGTTCATTGCAGCGGGAGGGCCTAACCTGTCGGTCTTCCAAAGTTCCATTGTGCCTGGGGCGCCGTCTACGAGTACCCGCAGCAGGTCGGCGCCCGTTTCCGCTGCCGCTTCAATGGCGGCCTCAATGGAATATGTGCCGAGCATTACGCCCGCTGGGCAAACCAGCAAATACTGCTCCCCCGCGACTGCGTCTTCCACACTGCGGATGAACTGGACGCCGACTTCGGATGCCAACCACCGCTCCAGTTTTGCCGAGTCCGCAGATTCCGGCATCAGCACCTGGAGGAAGGAGCGCTGCACGCTGCCCGAGAAAATAGAAGAGATAGTCAACGCTGTAGTGCGTGCATCCGCGGCTCGGGCGTCCACCATGATGGTCAAAGTACCAATTGGGGTTTGACGGGGCTGCTGGACGCCTGCGGTTGGTACGTCAGCCTCGGCCTGCCATTGCAAGACCTGCTCGTGGATGCTGGAGCCTATGCCGGTGCGTGTCATCGACACGTCCTACTTGGCGAAGGCAGCCGCGGACATGGTGGCCAGTTCTGCCTCCAAAGCATCGGGCTGCCGCCAGGCACCGCGGGTGTCAATGACACGCTTACCAATCAACAGCTCCTGATCCAGGTACTTAAATTCATCATGATCAACCAGCAGGACCACTAGGTCGGCCACATCCAGCGCTACATCAAGCTCCTCCAAACGCAGGTTGCGCAGGCCGGTGAGGCTCTGTGGAAGTGTCGTTACATGCGGATCCACAGCGATCACATCGGCGGCAGGAGCTGCCGCGGAAAGCATACGCACTACGTCCACGGCCGGAGATTCCCGAGTGTCGTCGACGTTGGCCTTGAAGGCAAGGCCCAGGACAACGATCGTCGGCTCCTCCAACTCTGCGACAGCTGCCAGTGCCTTTTCCGCCACATGGCGGGGCATGGAATCGTTCAGGTCGCGCGCCGCACGCGTCAGGCCCGAGTGCTCCGGGAAAGCACCGACGAGGAACCACGGATCAACAGCAATGCAATGGCCCCCGACTCCGGGACCCGGATTCAGGATATCGACGCGCGGATGACGATTGGCCAGTTCTATCAAGCGCCAGACGTCCACGCCCATGCTGCCGCACATCAAGGCCAGTTCGTTGGCGAAGGCTATATTCAAATCGCGGAACGAGTTCTCCGCGAGCTTAGTCATCTCGGCCGTCTTGGCATCGGTGAGGTGGATTTCGCCCTGGCAAATCACGCTGTACAGTTCCCTTGCCATGGAGGATGCCTCCGGTGTCAGGCCGCCGACTACGCGATCATTGGTAACAATTTCAACCATGATTCGGCCGGGCAGCACACGTTCGGGTGAGTGTGCCAAGTAAATCTGCCGTTTGCCGGGCTCCGGAGCGAGGCTCAGGTCCGGCCGGGCGCTGACCAGAAACTCACCAATGCGCTCGGTGGTACCAGGCGGCGAGGTGGACTCCAGAATGACCAGTTCTCCTCCACGTAACACCGGCGCGAGCTTTTCCGCTGCGCTGCGCAAGTATGAGAGGTCCACATCTTTGTCGACCCGTACCGGCGTAGGAACACAGACGATGAAAGCGTCAGCCGGAGGCACTTCGGTGAAAGCTTTAAGGTTGCCGAGGCTCACCGCGCCGGATACCACCACACCCAGGTCCGGTTCAACGAACGGAACCTCCCCCCGGTTCACGGCATCAACAGTGGCATGGTTCACATCGACACCGGCCACGTGCTTTCCCTGGCTGGCGAAAGTCGCCGCCGTCGGCAGTCCGATGTACCCCAAACCGATAACGGCGAGGTCATACCTGACCTTCTCCATAATCGACTCCCTATATAAAGATCTGTTCCACGGGATTTCCGAAAAACTTTATGGCAGACGTAGCAAGCAACTCGTGGGCCGTTGCTTGCCAAGTATGCTGTGTGTGGTCTGCGCCGCGCACTTGACAATAGTTGAAACGGTCTGAGGCGTAAATCTTCCCACCCGATTCTAGAACACTTCTCAGGAACGAAGTATCCTCGCCCCGACTGACGGCAGGAAAGGGGTTCTCACGGAATATCGCAAGCCGCCCGAAAAGCGTCGGCCCGGCGACGAAGTGGGAGTATCGGTGTTCGAATTGGGAATTTCGTAACACTGTGACATCCAGTCCCTGTAGGTGCATGTAGTGCGCCCGTTTTCCGAGGACAGCGGCACTTGCGTAGGCAAGCGCCTGCACTTGGTCGAACAAGTACCAGGGTCCGTAGAGATCATCATCGTCCCACTTGGCCGCGAACTCCCCGGACGCCTGCTCGACGAGAGCATTCAAACACTCCCCCAACGTCACCTCTGCCGGAAATTCCAGTGCGAGGGCATCTGTGATCCCCGCCGCAAGGCATTTCCGCTTGAACTCATCCTTGTCCAGACAAAAACCGTGGGCACCATAGAGCAATTGAACGGTGACACCGCGCTGGCCGGCGACTCCGTCGATCACATGGTCCAGTTGCCCCGGTCGAATGCTCGAAGCCAAGATGGAAACTACAGGTTTGTCCGTACCAGCCGCCAATTCCGGACGAACTGCTTGGAGAATCTGCTCCGCACGGTTGCGGTAGGTGTGTCCGGACCAGATGCGTCGCTGCGCTCGGTGGACCAGGCGTTCTGCATACTCCCGATTTTTTAGCAGCGCTCGAATGGTGTGGGCTGCCTCCACACGGTTTTGGACTACCGGCAGCTCTCCCTCAGGAAAGAAGTAGTCCACGGCCGGACTTGGCGTAGTCACTACCGTCGAGCCTGCGGCCGTCATCTCGAAGATCCTCCGCGAGCACATTGTGGCTGAATCAACCACAGAATTCACGTTGAGGAAGATCTTGTACGCCTTGTAGGCGGTGAGCATCTGCCGGTAGGAAAGGGATCCAACGACGAACTTGTCCAACGGCTCCGGGAACTGGTACTCGGACTTCTTGCCAAGCTGGCGGGAGAAGATCTCGAACTTAAATTCCCGTCCGCTGCAGGCTTCGGCTGCACCGGGGAGGATGATGTCCATCTGCTTGCGCCGTTCGGGGTACTTATGCGCAAAGTACATGCCGGCGAAGGCCACGTCCCTGTCTTGCCAACCGCGCTTCGGCCGCACCGGGTTGTGGATCTTCGGCTGAGCGGCGAACGGCAAACAGGCCACGTTGGCGTGCCCCAGATCCTTGCGGTATAGCGCCAACATGTTCTCGTCGGTAGTGAAAACGTAATCGCAGAGCTTGGCCAGCGGCAAGAAGTCCTCGTAATGCGGTGGGTCTTCCTTGTTCCAGAGCACGACCGGGAGATGCAAAGCCTTTGCATGGGCAATCAGCTCCCGAATCTGCGGGGACGGTCCTGTGCTACCCAACAGCTTGTAGCGCCACGCACCGTCGTTTCCCGCCCAGGCCGACTCGATCAGCACCAGGTCCAGTCCAAGTTCAGCTACTTCGGCCTGGCTCAGTCCGGGACGCAAAGGCGTGCAGCGCCATTCCCACTCGAATCCCGCCAGCGAAAATTCGTCCAAGATGACACCGGCGTGCACTCGGGCATTCACTGGAACGGCCGCCGTGGGCTGCGTGGGTTCAATCCGGGGACGATTCCGGTGCCTCGGGCTAAGCGCGATCTTTGAGAAGACGGGCAGAAGCCGAGGACCGGCCCCCGCGGGGTCTTGGCGCAGCAGATGCTCCCGTAAAGCCGCCATTCCGCCGTGGCGCACATGCCATAGCGCGCGCCTAAAGGATGCGGCGTCCAATAAAGCAGTCATTTTCTGCCGGCCTTGGCGCTCCGCCAGCCGCTCTCGAGCAGTTCGACCTGCAGATGAGGACGGCTGGACATGATTTCATTGCGAATACGCATACCGTGGTCCTTGTTGCCCTCAGTCATGCGCCAGACAAAGTCTCGATATTGCTTAGTGACTTCGTCCGGGGTCCCATCCATGATGAAGTCACCTTTGTCGAGCCAGATGCAGCGGTTGCAGTTCTCCTTGATCGTGCCTGCGCTGTGGCTGACCAGGAATACAGTGCCCGCCTGATCGCGGATGATATCCATGCGTTGCTTGGACCGCTGCCTGAATTGGGCGTCACCGGTATTCAGGGCTTCGTCGATTAGCAGAATTTCCGGATCCACTGCACAGGCGATGGCAAAGCGGAGCCGAGCGCCCATGCCCGAGGAATAGGTGTTCATCGGATGATTGATCTCGTCCTCGAGCCCCGACATCTCAACGATGCTCGCAAACTTGCTGTCCACTTCATCGTCAGTCATGCCCATGGCCAAGCATCCGAGACGGATGTTCTGGGCACCGGAGAGGGAGGAGATCAGCGCTGCGTTCACGCCCAAGAGGACGGGCTGGCTTTGGGCATATACGGCGCCACCCGTGGGTAACGTCAAGCCGGCCAAGACTCGCATCAAGGTACTCTTACCGGAGCCGTTGCGGCCGATGATTCCGATGGAATCGCCTTTGTACCCCACGAAACTGACCTGGTGCAACGCGCGCTTGACAGCCTTGCCCGAAGGGTTGATCCGACGTCGGATGACACCTGAAAGTCCCGTGGCCGAGCCGCCGTCCCGCGATGCATCCTGTTTAGTGCGGTATTGAACATCCACTTGGTCGACAACGACCGACGGCTCGGCGTCCCACCGGACCCCGCTAGCTGACACGGCCATAAGATTCCTCCTGACGCCAGAAAACGAAGAAGCCAACGGCCAACAGCCCCAAGGCCCACGCAGTCAAGGCCGCCCAGCTCTGCCAGCTCGGCGTGGTGGCATAAAGGACGGAGTCCCGGATGATGTCGATGACTATATACAAGGGGTTCGCCTCAAGAACCTTAACCAAAGTTGGGTAGTCCTTAAAGCGGTCCAGACTGTAGAAGACGGCTGAACTGTACATCCACAAACGAGTCAGGAAGGACAGTAGGTTTCCAATGTCGTGGACTTTGTACAGGAACGGGGCCAGCAGCATGCCGATGCCGAGGTTGAAAAGGTGCTGGAGGAGAATGGCCGGGATGATCAGCAGCCAGCGCCATGTTATCTCCTCAATTGGCGCAGCTATGAGAACGATCAGCAGCATAACGATGGTGGACGGAATCGAGGAGAGCAACTCGCGCAGGTTCACCGCGATCGGCAAAGCAGCACGGGGAAATGTGAACGCCTTGATGACGGATTCATTGGCTACCAGGCTGCGGGCGCCCTGTAACAGAGCACCGGCGGAGACCTGGAAGGTGAAAATACCGATCACAAGATACCCCACGAAATTATCGATGCCCCGGCCCGTCCCCAGCAGCATGCCGAAGATAAAGTAGTACGTCAGGCCGTTGAACAGCGGGGTGAGGATCAGCCACAGGCTGCCCAGCTTGTCCTTGTCATTAGCGGACTGCACGCGGGCTTGGGCATCGAAGATGATGAACTGCCGCCGGTCCCAGAGCTGGACCAGATAATCCGTAAAGTCCGGGCGTGCACCGATCCTGTGCAGTTTTTTCAGGCTGACCGGGACCGTCACCGTCTGCTGAACCGGAGCGGGATTCGCTGCCTGTGGCCGGGTTTCAGTCACGATCAGCGATCACCTTCAACGTCGGTATACAGCCGGGCCAGCGCCGCTGCATTCGCCGCCCAAGTCCGTTCTGCCAAAGCGGATGTCCGTCCCATCTTCCCCAGCTCCATGCGCAGTTCCGCATCTGCCACAAGTTTCCCGACCGCTCCAGCCTGGTCCGCGGGGTCGCCCGCCTTGAACAGTAGTCCGGTTCTGCCTTCCAGGACGATCTCGCGCAGGGCCGGCAGATCGCTGGCAGCGACCGGACGGGCAGAGGCCATCGCCTCCACCGGCTTGAGCGGAGTGACGCTACGAGTCACCTTGAGATCCTTTCGTGGCACAACAAAAACATCCAATGCTTGGTGGTACACATGCGCTTCGGTCCTGGGCACCCGCCCCGGGAACAGGACCCGCGGCGAAACGCCGAGCTCCGCGGCCAGGTTCTTGAGCCTGGGCGCAGCGACACCATCCCCGACAATCAGGCACTTGAGATCTGGATGCTCACCGGCCAGCAGGGCGAAGGCCCTGAGCAGATCATCCAGGCCTTCGTAATCAACGAGGCTGCTGACTGTCCCGATGAACGTCCCGTCCTGGGGTAGACCCAGTCGACGCCTGGCTTCGCGTGGCGTGTAAGGCTCGTTGAGGAAGCCGTCTCCGACCGCGTTGGGCAGAAGCAGCACCTTTTCCGGGCTTAATCCTTCGCTTAGGATATCCCCTTTCATCGTCACCCCGAGGGTGGCCACTGCGTTTGCCCGGTGCATGACAGCAGTTTCGCGCTCACGGAACAGTTTGTACCGCTGACTGCTCCGGGCGTCGGACCCCCGGGTGGAGGCCCAAGTATCCGCCAATTGTCCACGGACCTCGTAAATCCAGGGGATTCCGAGCGCACCCGCCACTGCCGCTGCCACCAAACCGTTGACGAAGTGGGTGGTCGTGTGAAGAACGGCGGGCCGGATCTCCAACGCGAGCGCCAGCAGGCGCTCCGCCTGCTGCTGGAGGCGCTCGTCGAAACCACGCGCCAAATTGGCGGGCAAGTCCCGGTGGTAGACCACGCCGTCGAGCACGTCCTTTTCCTGCGCGAAAAGGCGCCCCACCTGCACTGGATAGCCCGTTCGCGTAACGGCATGGACCCTCCACCCGAGCTCGCGCTGGGCTTTAAGCAGAGAATGCGAACGCTGTGCATAACCGCTTCCCGTATGCGGCAGGGAATTGGTCAGCAGATGCAGCACCGTCTGGGATTCTGGTACGTATCCATCCACCGATGGCAACCGGGGTGTCCACCCGGTGAAGACCTTCAGCTCACCGGCCAACTGGTGCCGCTGGCGTCGCTCCCGGCGCGTGCCGGCGCCCAGCACGGCTACCGCCCCGGCCATATCGCCGTCGTACCAGCGGCGCCTGGCCACGGTACCGCTGCGACCGGCTGTACCGGAAGCCACATTCTGCAGGAGCTTGTCCGCTACCTCCGGCATGGCGGCCGCGATGGCTACGTCCGCCAGCCGCCGTGCCAGACCGCCGGACGCCCCGGCTTGGGCGGCCGACTCGAGCAGTTCGCGGGCAAGGTCAAGGTCACCAGCGATATAGGCGCCCAGTGGCTGAAGCACGCCCCTGCCACGTGTACGGGCGGCCAGTCGGGCCAGCGGCTGCACCAGCCGGGCCGGCAGCCGCCGCGAAACCTGAAGTGCGAGGACCATCGGGTCGTCACCCACATGCTGGCGGAGGGTGGCCTCAGCCAACCGGGCATTGCCCGGCAACTGCCAAAAGCTCATTGGGCGGCCACTGTGGTGGTCGTTGTACCCACGGCTGGCGCGGCTACGCTCTCGAGCAGTTCCATGTAGGAGGCGGCAAGCGTCGGAACATTGGCGTTGTTCCTCAACCATTCCCGGCCAGAACCACCAGTAGCCAAACGGGAGCGGTCGTCGATCAGGTCCCGCCACAGTTGCGCCACGGCCTCCGGCTGCGCAGGAACGACGTCGCCAGTGCCGGAGTCCTCAAGGATCTTCTTGGCCTCGCCGAGGACGATACCAGTAACGTGGCGGCCGAGAGCCAACACTTCAAAGGTCTTGGAGGGGATGGTGGTTTCAAAAGACTTCCAGTCATCGCGGAGAGACACTACGCAAGTGTCCGCGCGGCGGTAGTACTCCATCACCGCAGTCCGGTTGGCTGGCGGATGGAACTCCACCGGGGCATCCAGCTCGGTGGCTAGATTAATCAAGTGGTTGCGCTCGACGCCGTGGCCCACCATGGTGAGTTGAACCTTGTCCCCCACCAAAGCCGCCGCTTTGACCACGACTTCCAGCATCTGGCTCTCCCCGTGGTTGCCAAGATAGACCACTTCCAGCCGGGACGGGTCGGTAGGCCGCGGGGGCAGCTCCTCGATGAAGTCCAGGTCCACGCCGTTGGTGACCGTGGCCACGTTCTTCAGTCCGCGTTCACGCAACGTGTCCGCGAAGCCATAAGTAACAGTGACTACAAGATCCGCACGGTCTTGAATGGCAATGATCGCCTTCTCGGCCAAGCTCTTGGCCCCGCCCTGGACCAGCCGGGCATCGTGGGCGATGTCCGGCCAGGCGTCGCGCATATCCACGACCAGCGGGACCTTGAGTAATTTTGCGACGACGAACCCCGCCCCGAGAATTGGCAAGCTCGGCACGGTCACGATGAGCACATCAGGTCGACGCCCCATCATGGCAGCAGGAATAGTGCACGCTGCCGAAAACGCGTGATTGGCAAGCCTGCCCAGACGGGTTGTCCGATGCGGCAGGTAGGGCACTCTACGGATTCGTTCACCGTGGGTACCGGCATGCCGGCGGAAAGCCCGGCCTGCCTGGTCCTTGGGAAGAGTGCGGCGGCCTTCGGGAAGGTGGGCGATGGGAGCCACGACCTCCACCTCCCAGCCGCGCTGACGGAAATGAGTGATGAATTGGGACCAACGACGTTGCGGCGGGCTCACTTCCGGTGTGTATGAATGGGTCAAGAGCATGATCCGCACGTAGAGCTCCCCCTAAAACTTGAGACTGGTGCGCAGTGGCGGGACTAGGCGCCCGGATGGACGCCGTGTTGCAGAGTTGGTTTGCGGCCGCCACGCAACCGCAGGTAGTAGAGAATGCCGATGGCGATCAGGCCCGCCGCCACGCTCGCGCGCAGCAAGGGGGATGAACCTACGCTAGAGGCCCTTTCCTCCGGTCCGGCCAAGGGCGGTCCGTCCCCGGAAGCCGCTGCTTCTGCCGTGGAAGACGGACTTGGCTCCGACGTCGGCGCAGGGCTGGCAGCTGAGTCAGACTCCTTGTCTTTTTTGCGCTGCTCAGATTTCTCAGGGTTGGGTTCGGCGGTCTTTGTACCTTCCACTGGGAGAAGGGTGTACCGGTCAAAGTAATCCCCCGTTACGGGGTCCATCAGGTAATCCGTGTTGGGCACGAACAACAGCCCGGTGGCCGGGTGCATCAAATATCCAGTGGAGGGGTGGATGGGCAGGCCGTACACCGGATCCAAGTAGTAGCCTGTAACGGGATCGACCGCGGGCCCGGTCGCGGGATCTACCTCCTGTTCGGCATCGGCGCCTTGTTCGGCCGGCGAAGGTTCAACTGGATCCTGTTCTTGATTGCCGGGTTCCGGTGCCGGTTCCGGCTCCGGCTGTGCGGGCGCCGGACTCGGCGGCGCTGCAGGATTTTGAATCCCAGGCGCTGCCGGTTCGGGCACGACGGACTCATTTGTTTCCGGTTGGATGAGGACGACGGGCGGCCTCACGGTGAACTCCGATGCAACGGCCGCCGATGCGGCTCCCCCGGTCAGCAAGAGGGCGACAAGCGATACTGTCGCCGATGTCCTCGCGAGTTTCACATCGGATCCTATCCAGCGGCTTCGGAGGTCGCCCAGTAATCGTCCATCGAGCCCGATTTCAACGCTTTAGTGACCTCCGCGATTGCTGCTTCATCCTTGACCACGATTGATTGCCCGTCCGCCGACGTTCCGGTACCCAAGGTCGGCAACGTGAACATGTGGACATCCGACGTGCGGATATTCCTGAGGCCGAAGCCCAGGGAACCGGCGGTAACCGCGTCGAACCCTGAATCGACGCTGATGTACGGCGAGAAGTCGGAGACTACGTCAGCAATTCGGCCGGGATTAGTCAGGGTATCCGCTGTCAGGAAACGCGACATGATGGCTTTGACGAAAAGCTGCTGGTTTTTAACACGCTGATAATCGCCGTCGCTGAAGGCCTTACGTTCCCGGACGAACTTCAGGGCCGACTCACCATCCAGGGTTTGTGCCCCTTGGGGAAAAAACTCTCCCATTGAACCGCTGGATTGGAACGCCATGGGATTGTTAATTTGGACTCCGCCCAAGGCGTCCGTCAAAGCCTGGAAACCGGCAAAGTCGATGATGGCTACATGGTCGATGCGGGTGTCGAGGAGTCTTTCAAACGTTTCAACTGTGAGCGGCACTCCTCCGAAGGCTGCAGCGGCGTTAATCTTATGCTCGCCGTAACCGGGGATTTCCGTCCAGGTGTCGCGCATGACGGACATGACGTAGACGGCCTCTTTGTTGCCAGGGATGTGCATGAGCATCATTGTGTCCGAGCGACCGCCATCCGAAATTCCAGACAGGTTCTCCCCGTCGTTGGCGTTGCGGCTGTCGGAACCCATCAACAGGATGTTCATCGACCCGTCATCGTTCTTCTCCGGACGGTTCCCGTCTTCTGGAAAGGCGCTATCGATGGTTTGGGTCTCGTGATTAAAAGTGTTCGCCAAGTTGAAGAGGTAGCCACCGGCTACGATCGCTGCCACCAAAACGAGACCCAACAGGGTCACCATGGTAATCAAGACAGATCGATTCTTTTTCCGCCCCTGACGCAGGCGGCGCCCGGAATCATAGTCCGGATAATGCGATTCTTCAGTCAACGGATCGACCTTCCCAACTTAGGCAACCTGTTCATTTTAGCCTCATTGCCTACGACAACCGTAAACTGGACCTATGCCGCGCATGATTTCGCCACGCCGCTTCTCCCTCGGATTATTGCTGGGAGCGGCAACCGTTGCCTTTACGTCTGCTTGCTCGCCGGTTGTTAATGTCGACGCGGCTCCGGACGCGGCAAACCCCGGATGCGCACCGATGATGGTCATCCTCCCGCAGTACGTCGCCGATTTCCCACGCCGGGAGACGAGCAGCCAGGCTACGGCCGCCTGGGGGGACCCTTCCCAGGTAATCCTGCGGTGCGGGGTGCAGGTTCCGGGCCCTACGACGGACCAATGCGTCTCGGTCGACGACGTCGACTGGGTGCTGCGCGAAGGCGAGAACGGCTACTGGACGGCCACAACCTACGGGCGCACCCCTGCCACGGAACTGATTTTCAGGCCCGACGACGTAGCCGAGAGCAGCGTGTTGATGGACCTCTCGGCGGCTGCGGCTGAAATCCCCCAGGAACGGGAGTGCCTGAGCATTTCCGACGTCCGGTAGCCAGCCTGCTTAACGGAGACCCGTCTTGCGGTTGAGCGCCAGGTACAGCAGTTCGTCGATCAACTCGGTGTAGGGCAGCCCGGATTTCGCCCACATCTGCGGATACATGCTGATGGGCGTAAACCCCGGCATGGTGTTGATCTCGTTGATAATGAGCTCGCCGTCCGGCGTGTAGAAGAAGTCAACCCGGGAGAGCCCCTCTCCCCCGAGCGCGTCGAACGCCTGCGCGGCGAGCTCGCGTACCTTCTCCGTGGCGTCAGCGGGCAGATCCGCCGGGCAGCTGAGCGCAGCCGCCGTACCGTCCAGGTATTTCGCCTCGAAATCGTAAAACTGATGCCCGCCGGGCTGGACGGCGATTTCCCCGGGCAGGCTGGTGCGGGTGGGTTCCACTCCCCGGCCCTGCAGCACCGCTACCTCAATTTCGCGGCCGATGATGCCGGCTTCGACAACAACCTTGGGATCGTGTTCCCGGGCAGCTTCCACGGCGGCGCGGAGGCCGCCCGGCTCGGCGACCCTGGTGATGCCCATGGAAGAGCCCGCCCGGGCCGGCTTGACGAAGACCGGGAACTGAAGCGTGCCCAGACGTTCGAGCGCCGCTTCCGGGTCCTGCTGCCACTGACGGTCCGTGATGACTTGATAGGGGCCGACGTGGAGGCCGGCAGATTCGAAGACCACTTTCATATAGTGCTTGTCCATGCCGACGGCAGAGGCCAGCACGCCGGCGCCGACGTATCGGACATCGGCCATTTCCAGCAACCCCTGAAGCGTTCCGTCCTCGCCAAACGGCCCGTGCAGCAGCGGCAGCACCACGTCCACGTTCCCCAGGCTCTGCGGAACCTGCGCGGCCGGCGCAACCATGAGTTCCGGCGTGTCCCGCCGGCTGGCCAGCATGACAGGTTCGGCGGACGTACTGATCTCCGGCATCTTCCCCGAGGCGAGCGACCACTTGGCCGGATCATCGGCGACCTGGACCCACTGGCCGTTGCGCGCAATGCCGATGGGAACGACGTCGTACTTGTCCTTGTCGATGGCCCCGAGAACCCCGGCCGCGGTGACGCAGCTCACGGAATGTTCGCTGGACCGCCCGCCGAAAAGGACGGCAACGCGGGGTTTGCGGCGCGGAGCCGGAGCGTTCGCGGTGGGCACGCTTTCGTCGTTCATTGGAGTTCACCTTCGGATTTGAGTTCACGGGTCAACAAGCGTGGCGCCAGCGCCTCAACGGAAACCTGCCCCTCCAAAACGGCAACCACTGCCTCGGTGATCGGCATGTCCACGCCCACCTTGGTGGCCAAATCCAGCACGGCGCGGCCCGACTTGATGCCTTCGGCTGTCTGGGTCATTCGTTCCGTCACTTGGTCGAGGGTCAGGCCTTCGCCCAAGAGCCGTCCGGCCGTATGGTTGCGCGACAGCGGCGACGCGCAGGTGGCGACCAGGTCGCCTAGCCCCGCCAGACCGGCCATCGTCTGGACCTCGCCACCGAGGGCAAGGGTGAGCCTGGTGGTCTCGGCCAGTCCGCGGGTGATGACCGTCGCCTTGGTGTTGTCACCCATGCCCTTGCCGTCACAAATTCCCACGCAGAGGGCAATAATGTTCTTGACGATGCCGCCGATCTCCACCCCCGTCACGTCCGGGTTCGTGTAGGGACGGAAATAGCTGGCCGTGCACAGCCGCGCAATCCACTGCGCGGTGTCGTCGTCCGTGCAGGCCACCACGGAGGCGGTCGGCTCCTTGCGCGCAATCTCAAGCGCCAGGTTGGGGCCGGAAATGACGGCTACGTGGTCGTCGGACAGGCCTAGCTCCTCCTTGATGACTTCGCTCATGCGGGCATCGGTGCCCCGCTCCAGTCCCTTCATGAGCGAGACAACCACTGCCTCCGGATCGAGCAGCGGCTTCCAGGAAGCCAGCTGCGGCCGAAGAGTCTGGGCGGGAACCGCCAGTACCACCAGCGGCGCACCATGGAGGACTTTGGCTACGTCCTCCGAAGCGACGATGTTCTCCGGCAGCACGATGTCCTGCAGGTACTTCGCATTCCGGTGCGTGGAATTGATTTCCGCAGCCACTTCCGCACGCCGGGCCCAAAGCCTGACCTCGACCTCGGGATGGGCGTCCGCGACTACCTTGGCAAAGGTGGTGCCCCAGCTTCCTGCTCCGAGAACTGCGATGTTGGCAGGCAGGTCGGGGCGTGCGGTCACAACTTCTCCTCGGGCGGTAGCTCTTCTGTATGCACCGGCTCGCCGGAACCAAAGTCCCGGCCAATGGCGCTTTGACCGTGAGCAGAAGGATCCCAGCGGACGGCAGGCGCTTCCTCGCCGCGTACTTCGGCGAGCAGCGCCGTGATGCTGTCCATAATCCTATTCGTTGCAGCCTCGAGAACGGTCCTGGTGATCGGCAAGCCGCTGAATTCGCTCAGGTCCACCGGAGGTCCGGCCGTGACGTGGGCCGTTTTGCGCGGAAAAAGGCTCGGCTTCTTCGCATAGCGGGGCAACAGTTCGTTGGCACCCCAGTGCGCAACCGGAATGACGGGAGCGCCGGTCTGCAGGGCGAGCCTTGCCGCCCCGGTGCGCCCGCGCATCGGCCACAGATCCGGATCCCGGGTCAGCGTCCCCTCGGGGTAGATGATCACGGCACCGCCTTCATCGAGCACCTCGCGCGAGGCGTCCAGGGAACGGTTTGCGCCCGAGCTGCTTCGCTCCACCGGTATCTGCCGGGCCGCCGTCAACAGTTGCCCGACCACGGGAATCTTGAACAGCGAGGCCTTCGCCAGGAAATGCGGAAGGGCGCCCTGGTTGTAGACGTAATGGCCGACCACCAGTGGATCGATCTCCGTGTTGTGGTTCGGACAGACGATGAATCCCCGGTCCTTGGGGAAATTCTCTGTCCCCGTCCAGTTGCGCCGGAGTGCCAGGTTCAGGAACGGCCGGACTGCGCCGGCGAGGACGCCGATGACCACCCGCTCTTTGGAGTCTGCTCCCATGGCCGCCTACTCGACGTCGAAATCCGCGCCGAGGCCCTCCAGCTTTGACTGGAAGCGTTCGTATCCACGGTTGATGAGTTCGATGCCGGTGACGCGGGAGGTTCCTGCCGCCGCCAAGGCGGCGATCAGGTGGCTGAATCCTCCGCGGAGGTCGGGGATGTCAATTTCTGCGCCGGAAAGCTGGGTGGGTCCCGAGATGACGGCAGAATGGAGGAAATTCCGCTGCCCGAAGCGGCACGGAATGCTGCCGAGGCATTCGCGGTGCACCTGGATGTTCGCGCCCATTCGAATCAAGGCTTCGGTAAATCCGAACCGGTTCTCGTAGACGGTCTCGTGCACGATCGAGACGCCTTCGGCTTGCGTCAGGGCAACGACCAGGGGCTGCTGCCAGTCCGTCATGAAGCCGGGGTGGACGTCGGTCTCGAGCACCAGCGGAGACAAGCTCCCGCCCGGGTGGTAGAAGCGGATGCCGTCGTCGTCGATGTCGAACGCCCCGCCGATCTTGCGGTAGGTGTTCAGGAAGGCGGTGAGATCGCCCTGATGGGCCCCTTCGACGTAAATGTCTCCCTGCGTCACCAGGGCCGCGGAAGCCCAGGACGCTGCCTCGTTGCGGTCGGGCAACGCTCGATGGTTGAACCCGGCCAGTTCGGTGACGCCCTCGATACGGATGACGCGGTCGGTCTGGACCGAAATGATGGCGCCCATTTTCTGCAGCACGGCGATCAGGTCCATGATCTCCGGCTCGATGGCGGCGCCGCTTAGTTCCGTGATGCCTTCGGCGCGGGTTGCGGTCAGGAGAACCTGTTCGGTGGCGCCCACGCTGGGATACGGCAGCGTGAGCTTCGCGCCCTTCAATCCCCTGGGTGCGGAGATGGCAATGCCACCGGGCCGCTTGTCCACGATCGCGCCGAACTGCCGCAGCACGTCGAGATGGTAGTCGATGGGCCGGTCGCCGATTCGGCAGCCGCCCAGGTCGGGGATGAAGGCTTCGCCGATCGCGTGGATCAGGGGCCCGCAGAAGAGGATCGGAATACGGGAATCACCGGCGTGGGCGTCGATGTCCTTCATGTGGGCTGTCTTGACGTTGGTGGGGTCAAGCGTGAGGTCACCGGTCACCGCGTCCTTGGACACCTCGACGCCGTGCAGCCGGAGCAGGCTGGTGACGATTTCCACGTCCCTGATTTCGGGCACATTCCGCAGGACCGACGCGTCTCCGCCGAGCAAGGACGCGACCATCGCTTTGGGAACCAGGTTCTTGGCACCGCGGACGGACACCTTCCCCGCCAACGGAACGCCACCACGAATGGTCAAAACACTTGCCATGAATACCTGTTTCCTCAAGCTAGTTTAGCGCCGAACTGCGCCAAGGCCTCAGCTAAGCATATTGGCAATCCGTGACCACTCTGAAATAAACGGGGTACGAGCCCGGCGCTTTCCCTGCGGCCGGCCGGTGCCTTGCATGATGCAGTCTCAGGTGCAAATCAGCGCCGCCGACGGAGCCGGAACGGTTCCCTCGACGGCGCCGATTCGGGGCAAAGCGCGTGTCCTCAGACTTTGGCCGGGAGGGTCTTCGGCTTCCACGATGGCCGGGTCGCTTCGTAGGTGGTGATTTCCGCCTCATGCTTAAGGGTCAACCCGATATCGTCCAGACCTTCGAGCAACCGCCAGCGGGTGTAGTCGTCGATCTCGAACGGGGCGGTGATGGTTCCGCAGATGGCGGTCTTCGACTCCAGGTCCACCGTGATTTCGGTGCCCGGGTGGTTCTCCAGTTCCTTCCAGATCAGCTCGATGTCATCCTGGGCGACCTCGGCAGCCAGCAACCCCTGCTTGCCGGAGTTTCCCCGGAAGATGTCGGCGAACCGGGAGGAGAGCACAACACGGAACCCGTAGTCCTTCAGCGCCCAGACAGCGTGTTCACGCGAGGAACCGGTACCGAAATCCGGGCCGGCCACGAGGACGGACCCGCGGTTGAACGGCTCCTGGTTGAGAATGAAGTCCTCGTGCTTGCGCCAGGCCGCGAAGAGGGCATCTTCGAAGCCTGTCCGGGTGATCCGTTTGAGGTACACCGCCGGGATGATCTGGTCGGTATCCACGTTGGACTGCCGCAGCGGGACGCCGATGCCGGTATGAGTGGTGAACTTCTCCATGATTGTTCAGGCTCCTTAAGCAGCAGGCCGCGATACGGCGTCGTTGTTGACCGGGCCCAGGTCCGAGGGGGAACTCAGCGTGCCCCGGACTGCAGTGGCCGCCGCCACTACCGGCGATACCAGGTGCGTCCGTCCGCCCTTGCCCTGCCGGCCTTCAAAGTTTCGGTTGGACGTGGACGCGCAGCGCTCCCCCGGTGCCAACTGGTCCGGGTTCATGCCCAGGCACATGGAGCAGCCGGCAAACCGCCACTCGGCACCGAACTCCTTGAACACCTTGTCCAGGCCTTCAGCCTCTGCTTCCAGTCGCACGCGGGCGGAGCCGGGGACCACCATCATGCGCACGTTCGGCGCCTTGGTCCGGCCGCGGATGATGTCTGCCGCGATGCGCAGGTCCTCGATCCGGCTGTTGGTGCAGGAGCCCAGGAAGACGGTGTCGACCGGGATGTCCTTCATGCGGGTGCCGGCTTCGAGACCCATGTACGTCAGCGCGCGTTCCGCCGCGGCTTTGGCGTTTTCGTCGGCGAAGTCGTCGGGCGACGGCACGGCTTCCGACAGGGAAACGCCCTGTCCAGGGTTGGTCCCCCACGTGACGAACGGCTCCAGCGTGTCGGCGTCCAGGAAGACCTCGGCGTCGAACGGGGCGTCGTCGTCGGTACGCAGCGTCTGCCAGTTTTCGACGGCGGCGTCCCAGTCGGCACCCTCCGGGGCGTGCGGACGGCCCTTCAGGTAGTCGAAGGTGGTCTGGTCCGGGGCGACCATGCCGGCGCGGGCGCCCGCCTCGATGGACATGTTGCAGATGGTCATCCGGGCTTCCATGCTCAGTGCCCGGATGGCGGAGCCACGGTACTCGAGCACGTAGCCCTGGCCGCCGCCGGTTCCGATCTTGGCGATGACCGCCAGGATGATGTCCTTGGCGGTGACGCCGGGGCGCAGCGTGCCCTCAACATTGATGGCCATCGTCTTGAACGGCTTCAGCGACAGCGTCTGCGTCGCCATCACGTGCTCTACTTCGGAGGTCCCGATGCCGAAAGCCAGCGCACCGAACGCGCCGTGGGTGGAGGTATGCGAGTCGCCGCACACCACGGTCATGCCCGGCTGGGTGAGCCCCAGCTGGGGCCCCACCACGTGCACGATTCCCTGCTCGGCGTCCCCGAGCGAGTGCAGGCGCACCCCGAATTCCCGGCAGTTGGTGCGAAGTGTTTCAATCTGGGTGCGGCTGGTGGGATCGGCGATGGGCTTGTCGATATCCAGCGTGGGGGTGTTGTGGTCCTCGGTCGCGATGGTCAGGTCCGGCCGGCGCAGCTTGCGCCCCGCCAGGCGCAGCCCCTCGAAAGCCTGCGGCGACGTGACCTCATGCACCAGGTGAAGGTCGATGAAGAGGAGGTCGGGCTGGCGCGCCGCGCCTTCACCTTCGCCGCGGCGCACGACGTGTGCATCCCAGACTTTTTCGGCGAGCGTCTTGCCCGCAGTGTTACCGGCCATGGCCAGATCTCCTCCATCAATACCAACGCAGGGTTACCTCCCGCCGGGAGGCCCGCACTAAGTGTGTGCTTTAACTCTTCCAGTGCGGCTGCTCTCCCGCCAGTCAATGGACTTGCATCTCACATATTGAGATGGGAGTATCAGCTTATGGACAATCCAAGCGGTGTCGGCGTCATCGACAAGGCGGCCATGGTGCTGGACACCCTGGAGGCCGGGCCCACTTCCCTCGCGCAATTGGTTGCCGCCACCGGGCTGGCCCGGCCCACCGTCCACCGGCTCGCCCTGGCGCTGGTCCACCACCGGCTGGTCAGCCGGGACATGCAAGGCAGGTTCGTCCTGGGCAGCAGGCTGGTCGAGTTGGCCGCGGCCGCGGGCGAAGACCGGCTCATAGCAGCTGCCGGCCCGGTGCTCATGAACCTCCGCGATGCCACGGGTGAAAGCGCCCAGGTCTTCCGCCGGCAGGGCGATTCGCGGGTATGCGTCGCCTCGGCCGAGCGGCCGATCGGATTGCGGGACACCATTCCCGTTGGGACGCAGCTTTCGATGAAGGCCGGCTCCGCCGCCCAGGTGCTGCTGGCGTGGGAAGACCACGAAAGGCTGCTCGAAGGACTTCATGGGGCGCGTTTCACCCCGACGGTCCTCGCCGGCGTGCGCCGCCGCGGCTGGGGCCAGAGCCTCGGCGAACGCGAACCAGGCGTGGCGTCTGTTTCGGCCCCGGTCCGCGGTCCGTCCGGGCGGGTCATTGCCGCAGTTTCCATCTCCGGGCCGATCGAGCGGCTCACGCGGCAACCCGGCCGGCTCCACGCCGAGGTGGTCTGCAACGCGGCCGCGCAACTGACCGAAGCCTTGAAGAAGACCAACGACTAGCAGGCTTCAGCCCCGGAAGTGGTCCCATCCCCGGACCTGGGCGGAAATGCCGTCGAGGGTCACAGGAGCCGATCCGCTGCCGCGGACCACGCCGATGGCGGCGAATCCCCCCGGCAGGGCTCGTGCGGCGGGGAAGGTACCGAGCAGGCCATGGTCTTCGCCGCCGCCGAGGACCCAGTCCATGGGGTCCGCGCCCAACAGAGCGGCTGCCTCGTCCAGCGGTGCGGAAAAGTGCTGCAACTGTGCTGACGTCAGGTCCACCGCGACACGGCTGGCGCGTGCCAACCGAGAGGCATCGCGGAGCAGGCCATCCGAAATGTCCATCATGGCGGTGGCGCCGGATTCTGCCGCAGCCGGGCCGGCGCAAAGCGGAGGCACGGGCCGGGACTGGGTCGCAGCCAGCGCCTGCAGGGAAGCCGGGGCCTTTTCGCTGAAATGTGTGCTTTCGAGCAGACGTAATCCAGCCGCCGCCCGCCCGAGCGTCCCCGCCACGGCGACGACATCGCCGGGACGCGCACCGCCGCGCAGTACGGGGCGGCGGCCTTCGAGGTCCCCGGTGACGGCAGCCGTGACCACGAGCGCCTCGCCGCGGCCAAGATCACCGCCGACGACGGAGCACCGGTCCGCACCCAGTTTGCGCATGGCATCCGCCACGCCGTCGGCCAGGCTCTCGACCCACGCCACCGGCGTCTCACCGGGCAGGGTCAGGCTGATGACCATGGACGTTGGCACTGCTCCCATGGCATTGATGTCCGAGACGTTTTGCGCCACGGATTTCCACCCGACGTCGTAGCCCGTGGTCCGGTACCCGGAGGGCCATTCAAGCCGGAAGTCCTGATCCTGGACCAACGTGTCGATCGAGATGACGGTCCGGGCATCGGGTGCGTCGATAACGGCAGCGTCATCGCCTGGGCCGACCGGGACGTTGGCCGGGCCGAGCCGGGGGAAAATCCTGTCCAGAAGCGCCCCTTCGTCCAGATCGTTAACAGTCAGTTCAGCGGCCAATCTTTGCGTTCTCCCTTGTATCTCGTCTGTTGCCGGCTCCATGACCCCGCGGCTCCCCGCGGATGTCATTCCCCGGACGCCTGCAGCACTGCCTGCCTGAATTCCCGGTGCCGGGCCACTGCCTCTTCGACAGGCCGTACCACCCGCTCTTCCGCCACCCGCGCAACAGCGTCCCGGAGCCGCCGTCGTGCCTTCGAGGCGCGGGCGCGGGCAACGAAACGTGAGATCAGGCCGGATGCCAGCGCCAGCACCACCCCGGCGAGGACCCCGGCGGTCAGCAACAAGGTCGGCACCGGGAAGCCTTCGACCAGCGGTGTCTCAGGCACCACGAACTGGAGGTACCCCAGGGCCGCGATGCCCAGGAGCCAGAGCGCTCCGGCCAAGGCGGCCGCGAGGGCGAGCCACTGGAGCAGGCCAAAGACGGGCCACCACCACGACGCACGGTCGGAGCGCAGGTCTGTGCCCACCAAGGCCTGGTCCAAGTCGTCCGGAAGTGTCTCCTCCGCGGACCGTGCTGCCCGCCGGATGGCTGCGCGCCAAGGGGCGCCGGCGCCTTCACCGGCGCGGTCGGCGAACTGCCGGATAGCCTTGTCGGCCTGCGCCCGTTGGGCGGGGCCCGGCGCCGGCATCGACGAGCGGTTGAGCAGCGGATTGACGTCCTTGCGGTCCAGGTTAAGCCGCTTGAGCGGATCACGGCGCAGTTTTCCGAGCCAGCGGACTACCGGCCATCCGGTCCTGGCATGCGCCCGCCGCCGGTACGAAGCCCCCACGGCGTCGCCAATCGCATCCACCCCTGACGCCTGGGCCAGCTGCTCGGCCAAGATGCTCCTGGCTGCCTTGCTGACGCCGGCCGGCTCCGCCTCGGGTTCAACGTCCAGCGCCTGGGCTGCCTTTCTGACATCGGCGAGCAGCCGCTCCGCTGCGGCCTGCCGCTTGTCGGCGAAGGCCGTGATTGCTGCCGTCAGCTCCTCAAGGCCGGTCCCCGTCGTGGCGGAGACGGGATAAACATCCACCCGGCCGAGACCGTCACGCAGCAAAATCTCCCTCAGCGAACCCAAGACCGGTTGCAGCTGTCCCTCGGCCAGCCGGTCCACCTGGTTCAGCACCACCAACGTCACCGCATCGTGGGAGGCCAGCGGCCGCAGGAACCCATGGTGCACGGCTGCATCGGCGTACTTCTGCGGGTCCAGCACCCAGACCAGTACGTCGACCTGGCCGACGAACCGTTGCACAATGGCGCGATGCTCGACGGCGGTGGAATCAAAGTCCGGCAGGTCCAGCAGGATCAGGCCGCCGTGCCCGGCGAACGACCCGTCGTCCAAAACGTGCCGGTTGGCCACCTGCAGCCAGTCCAGCAGCGGTTCGCTGCCGGCGGTTCCCCAAATTCCCGCCAACGCTTCCGATGTGGTGGGACGACGTGCCGCCACAGTGGCGTAGTGCGTCCCGGATACGGCGTTGAAGAGGGAGGATTTTCCGCTGCCCGTCGCACCAAAAAACCCGACCACGGTGTGCTCGGCGGACAGGGAACGGCGGGTGCTGGCCCGTTCCAGGACTTCGTTGATGGGTGCGAGTTCCGCTTCCGGCAGCACGCCCGCGGCGAGCCCGCCTGCTGTGTTCAAGGCATCCAGCCGTGTCTGCAACAGGGACGTTTCGGGCTGCCCCCGGTGGCGGCTCAATCCGACGCTCCCGTGTCCGTCTGGGCTCCCAAGGCCTGCAGCTGCTGTGCCAGTCCGCGCAGGGGCCCTGCCTGCGGCACGTCCGGGATCCGGGACAGGAAGCGCTCCGCTTCGGCGTGCATGAGCCTGCGCGTGCGCTCCCGCAGCTCGGCGCGGGCCTTGCGCGCCAGCCGGCGCACGGCGTCCTCGCCGAAGACCGCTTCCAGCAGCTTCTGGCCCACGACGGCCGTTCCGCCCGCCACGCCGATTTCCAAACCGGTCAACCCGCCGGTGGCCGCGAAAATTACCACCATCAGGGCCACCCCGAGGCCGTTTACTCCGAAGGAGAGCATCCGTGCGGTAAAGCGCTTGCTTTCGCCCTCGCTGCGGATCAATTCCAGCAGGTCTGCCTGCCACGCCCGGATTTCACGCGCTACTTCATCCGCAAAGCCCGCGCTGGGGGTCGAGAGGTCCTCCCGTCCGAGCAGGCCCTGTCCGGCCGGGTCCGCCCGCCAGCGCGTGTCGGCCTCCTCGGCGCCGGCGGCCGCTGCCTCGACGACGACGGCCTGCAGGCCGGACTCGATGGCTTCCTCGACTTCGACGGAGGGAGCGGGCTTGCCGGAAAAGAACGCGCCAATCCGGTCCCGCAGCAGGCCTATCCCGCTCTCGATGCCCCGGAAGAATTCCCCGGTGCCGACAAAGTCCTGCCACCGCGCCAATACCTCGCCCCTGAGGAGGGTTCCGTCCTCCGTAGCCGCGAGAGCCCGCGTGGTCGCCGCCTCGTAAGCGTCTTCCACGACCTTGCGCAGTCTCCGGCCGGCGGCATGCTGGTCGTCCGCGGCATCGGCGACCGCCCCGACCGTTGTGGCCAATGAGCGCACCGCCCCGCCGAGGGTGCGGCGGGCAATGTCGGCGCGGCCGGACGCGTCAGCGGCGAGTTCCTGGAGCCACGCCCGGAGGGGATCGACGGCACCGGCCGGCAGCATGCCCTGGTCGTCCAGCCTGGACTCGAGGATGACAAACAGCCGGGCCGCTGCGAGGCCCTGCCGCTGCAGCAGGCCGGCAAGGTCGGCGCGGACCTCACGCTCAACTTCTTCCGGTACCCGGTCCAGGACGACGGCCACTTCGATGTCCCGGCGGGCGGCGTCCAGGAGCAGCGCCCACGGCACGGCGTCGGCGTACCGGTTGGCGGTGGTGACGAAAATCCACAAGTCCGCGGCGGCCAGCAGTTGTCCGGCCAGTCGCCGGTTCTCGTCGGCGATCGAATCGATATCCGGTGCATCGAGCAACGCTATGCCGGCAGGGATGCTGCCGTCGGCGAGCAACACCAGAGAGGTTCCCGCGGGCTCGCCCGCGGGTTCCGGATTGTAGGCTTGCCTGTCGGCAGCGTCCGTCGCCAGTGTTCCGGTGATTCTGCTGAGGCCGGGCAGGATCCGCCGTTCCGTGAACCATGCCGCGTCGCTCGGATGGTGCAGCAGGACGGGTTGGCGCGTGGTGGGCCGAATCGCTCCGGCACGGGTGGCCGGAAAACCCGCCACCGCGTTCACGAGCGTTGATTTCCCGGCCCCGGTGGATCCTCCAACTACTGCCAGCAGCGGCGCTTCCAGGGTGCGGTAGCGGGGCAGAACGTAGTCGTTCAATTGGGCAATGGCGGCCGCGATTGAGTCGCGGGCTGCAGCGGCACCGGGAACGTCCAGCGGCAACTCCATCGCTTCAAGCGAGTCGCGGCTTTGTTCCAGGAGCACGACAGCGGCCGCCGCTCCCCTGTCTTGGCCCTCGGGCAACCTGCTCGTCACGTTTCCTATCATGCCAGCAGGAGCCGTCACCTACGCCAAGGCGGGCCGTAGGCATGACGAATCTCCGGGCATACAAAAAGCCGGTCCTGGACGGGATGTCCGGGACCGGCTGTTGGTGACCCCAGCGGGATTCGAACCCGCGTTACCGCCGTGAGAGGGCGGCGTACTAGGCCGCTATACGATGGGGCCGCATAGCTTGCACAGTTGAAGGCCTGCACTGCCTTGTCCTTGTCGGACCGTGACCCCAGCGGGATTCGAACCCGCGTTACCGCCGTGAGAGGGCGGCGTACTAGGCCGCTATACGATGGGGCCGTAGGTTTGCGTGGAGTTTTCGCTCCACACAATCCAGTCTCCGCCGGAGCGGAGACTGTAGCGCTGGGATACCAGGACTCGAACCTAGAATGACGGTACCAGAAACCGTTGTGTTGCCAATTACACCATATCCCAATGGCACTTTCGGAGCCGTTGGAAACGGGCTCTCGCCCTTTCCCTAGCGCCTCAGCACGAGTAATTACTTTACCGGATGCCTGCTCGAAAGTGCAAAACGAGCGACGCGCGGCGGCCAGACCGTGCGTGGCTCGGGCCGCGCTCAGCCGCGGAAGGCCTTGATACGCGCCAGGGAGGAGTCCTTGCCCAGGATCACCATGGATTCGAAAAGCGGCGGCGAAATCCGACGGCCGGAGACGGCGGTGCGCACCGGCCCGAAGGCCAGCCGCGGCTTAAGCCCCAGGCCCTCGACCAAGGCCGCCCGCAAGGCTGCCTGAATGTTCTCTGCCGTCCACTCCTCGAGGGGTTCGAGCGCGGCCAGGGCGGCGTCCAGGGCTTCCGTCAGGTTCTCGGGCAGGCCCTTGCGCGCATCGTCGGCGATCTCGATCTCGTTGTCGTTCTTGAAAAGGAACGCCATCATCTCCGGCGCCTCGCCCAACAAGGTGATGCGCTCTTGGATCAGCGGTGCGGCGTCGGCGAGGATCATCTGCTCGCGTTCCGTCAACGACTCCCCGACCAGGCCGGCGTGCTGCAGGTAGGGGACCAGCCGAAGCTTGAAGTCGCCGGGTTCAAGCAGGCGCACATGGGTCCCGTTGATGGCCTCGGCCTTCTTCAGGTCGAAGCGCGCCGGGTTGGCCAGGACGTCGTGGATGTCGAAGGCTTCCACCATCTGGTCGATGGTGAAGATGTCCTCGTCGGCGGACAGCGACCAGCCCAGCAGGGAGAGATAGTTGAGCAGGCCCTCGCGGATGAAACCGCGTTCCCGGTGCAGGAACAGGTTGGACTCGGGGTCGCGCTTCGAAAGCTTCTTGTTTCCCTGGCCCATCACGTACGGGAGATGGCCGAACAGCGGCGTGTAGCGCGCCACCCCGATGTCCACCAGAGCCCGGTAGAGCGCGATCTGGCGGGGAGTCGAGGACAGCAGGTCCTCGCCGCGGAGAACGTGGGTGATGCCCATCACCGCGTCGTCCACCGGGTTGACCAGCGTGTAGAGCGGCTTGCCATTGGCGCGGACGACGGCGAAGTCCGGCACGCTGCCGGCCTTGAAGGTGATCTCCCCGCGCACGAGGTCGGCGAAGGTGATGTCCTCGTCCGGCATCCGGACCCGCAGCACTGGTTCGCGTCCTTCGGCCTTGAACGCGGCGATCTGGTCCCGCGTCAGCTCCCGGTCAAAGTTGTCGTAGCCCAGCTTGACGTCGCGGCCGGCGGCCTTGTGCCGGGCCTCGACTTCTTCCGGGGTGGAATAGGACTCGTAGAGGTGGCCGGCTTCCTTCAGCTTCGCGATGACGTCCTGATAGATATCGCCGCGCTGGGACTGGCGGTACGGTTCATGCGGTCCGCCGACCTCCACGCCCTCGTCCCAGGTAATGCCCAGCCACTTCAGCGCTTCCAACAGCTGCTGGTAGCTTTCCTCGCTGTCGCGGGCGGCATCCGTGTCCTCGATCCGGAACACCATGGTGCCGCCGGTGTGCCGGGCGTAGGCCCAGTTGAACAGGGCAGTCCGGATCAGTCCTACGTGCGGCGTGCCCGTGGGAGACGGGCAGAAGCGCACACGGACAGGAGTTTCGTCGTCGACAGAGGGGATGGCAGCTGCAGTAGTCATGATGTGCTCCAGTTTAGTCTGCTGCGCGCTGCACCGTTGTTTATACGTTTTGGCATCGCGAGAATGAACCCGGGATACTGTCAACAGCTTTTACTCTTTGCATTTTCCATCTCAAAGGATTTCCATGCGTATTTCTGTCATCGGCTGCGGTTATCTCGGTGCCGTGCACGCAGCTTCCATGGCCAAGTTGGGCCACGATGTTGTTGGCATAGACGTCGATGAGCGGAAGGTTGCTGACCTGCAGGCCGGCAGGGCTCCCTTCTTCGAGCCGGGCCTGCCTGAACTCCTTGCTGAAGTTCAGGCGACAGGCCGCTTGACCTTCAGCACCGACATGGCCGCGGCCGAAGGTGCGCAGGTGCATTTTGTCTGCGTCGGCACTCCCCAACGCAAGGGCGAGTATGCCGCAGACCTCACCTATGTTGACGCGGCCTTTACCGAACTCATCCCTTATTTGCGTAATGGGGACGTCGCGGTCGGCAAGTCGACCGTCCCCGTCGGAACTGCAGCGCGGCTGGCTGAAACCGTTGCTGCCGGCGCCCCCGGTGCCGTCCTGGCATGGAACCCTGAGTTCCTACGCGAGGGCCACGCAGTCAAGGACACGCTGACTCCCGACCGTTTTGTGTACGGCGTCCCCGAGGGCGCCGCCGGCGAGGCCGCGACCTCAGCCCTTGACGAGGTGTATGCCACTCCGCTGGCCGACAACACGCCCCGGCTGGTCGTCGACTATGCAACGGCAGAGCTTGTGAAGACGGCTGCAAACTCGTTCCTCGCCACGAAGATTTCCTTCATCAACGCGATGGCGGAAATCTGTGCGGCGACGGGCGCCGACGTCACGGCCCTCGCCGACGCCATCGGCATGGACGACCGCATCGGCCGCAAATTCCTCAACGCCGGTGTCGGTTTCGGGGGCGGCTGCCTCCCCAAGGACATCCGCGCGTTCATGGCACGTGCCGGCGAACTCGGCGCAGACCAGGCACTGACCTTCCTACGTGAAGTCGATGACATCAATATGCGTCGGCGCTCGCGCGTTGTGGAGCTGACCCGGGACCTCATCGGAGGGTCACTTATCGGCAAACGCATCACCGTCCTTGGCGCGGCCTTCAAGCCGAACTCCGACGATGTACGCGACTCCCCCGCCCTCTCCGTCGCTGCCCAATTGCAGCTTCAGGGCGCCACGGTCACCGTCACTGACCCTGAAGCGCTGGACAACGCCAAGCACCGCTTCCCGGAACTGAGCTACGAGCCTAACCTGAAGAAGGCCGTCTTCAATGCCCATGCGCTGGTCCTGCTAACCGAGTGGGAGCAGTACAAGGACCTGGATCCGGTGGAAGCCGGCAGCTTGGTGGACGAGCAGAACATCCTCGACGGACGCAACGTCCTCGATCCTGTTGCCTGGCGCGCCGCAGGCTGGACTTACCGCGGCATCGGCCGTCCGTAACCTGCGTAGTCGAGCGGGGTCCGAGCCAGCGCTTCGGACCCCGCTTTCGTCGTACTAGGAACGGTCCTTTTCCCGTCGCCATCGGTTGGCGTGACGGTACAGGTAATAAAGCGCCAGCACGATGCCGATCGCTAGGAACGTGCCGGCCAGCCACAGCGGACCGCCCAAATGGTGGGTCACCCGTGCCGCCACTGAGAACGTGGCAATGGAGCCGAGTGCAAAGGCAAGGAAGGAACGACGATGAGATCTGCCGCTACCTCTTCGGGCAGCAGATCTCATCGCTTCGCCAATCGCGCGTCCGACTGCATGTTGTCCCCTCAGGCCAGTCGCCCGCCGTCGTACTCTGCCTGCCGATGGGAAGTCAACACGATTTTCACCGGCGGGTGGTGTTGGAGAGGGTGCCGATGCCCTCGATCTCGACCTCGAAGCGCTGGCCGGATTCGATGGTGCCGACGCCGGCGGGGGTGCCGGTCATGATGACGTCGCCCGGCAGCAGGGTGAACGCCTGGGAGGCGTACGACACCAGTTCCTTGACACCCCAGATCATCTGCGACGTGTTCCCGTCCTGCTTCAGCTCGCCGTCGAGCCGGCCGCGGATGGCCAGGTTTTCGGTGTCCAGTTCGGTCTCGATCCACGGGCCGAGCGGGGCGGAACCGTCGAAGCCCTTGGCGCGTGCCCATTGGTTGTCGGTGCGCTGCGCGTCGCGGGCGGTCAGGTCGTTGCCGCAGGTGTAGCCGAAGATGACCTCGTCCACGCGCTCTACCGGGACGTCCTTGCAGATCCGGCCGATGATCACGCAGAGCTCGGCCTCGTAGGAGACTTCGTCGGAGAATTCGGGCAGGACGAGCGGTTCGTTGGGACCGATGACCGAGGTGTTGGGCTTGAGGAACATCAGCGGGGCGGCCGGCGTCTCGTTGCCCATTTCCTGGATGTGGTCTGCATAGTTCCGGCCGATGCCGATCACCTTGCTGCGCGGAATGATCGGGGCGAGCAGCCGCACGTCCTCGAGCTTGTGTTGGGCACCGGTGGGCTGGATGCCGTTGAAGAACGGGTCGCCGGCGATGACGGTGACCTGCTCGCTCCCCTCCTCGCCTTCGACGATGCCGTACTGGGGGTCGGATTCAAGGACAAAACGGGCTATGCGCATGGGTTTAGCCTACTGGTTTCCGGCCCGTGGATTTCAAACGGGACTAGTCCACACCTGCACCGCTCAGCCGCGCAGGTAGTCGAGCTGGGCGGCGACGGAGGATTCGGCGGCGAGGCGGACGGCGGGGTCGATGTCGGCGTAGACGTGGTCGGTGACAGCATCGATGGACGCGTCGGCGCCGAGGTGCTCCAGGGCGGCGCGGATCTGGTCCAGGCGCAGGTGGCGGTGGCTGGCGTACTCGCGGCAGATGGCAGCCAGGTCCGGGAGCGTGCCGCCGTGCGCCGGCAATACCTTCGTCGGACCGAGGAGTTCCAGTCGGGCCAGCGAATCCAGGTACGGGCCGAGCCTGCCGTCCGGGTAGGCGATGATGGTGGTGCCGCGGCCCAGGATGGTGTCGCCGGTGAGCACCGAGCCGTGTGGTCCGTCGTCGGGAAGATGGAAGCTCACCGAATCCGCCGTGTGGCCCGGAGTGGCCAGCACACGGATCTCGACGCCGCCCGCCCGAATCACCTCGCCGTCCCGCAGCGGTTCGCCGCCATGACAAAGTGCTTCGTCCAGGGCACGCACCGGGGCGCCGGTCAGTTCATGGAAGCGTTCGCTCGCTTCGGTGTGGTCGATGTGGTGGTGGGTGATCAGGACCAGTTCCACCTCTCCCGCCGCCGCCAGCTCGGCCAAATGTTCCTCGTCCAGCGGCCCGGGATCGACAACGACCGCTCCCCTGTTCCCCGGGGCGGCGATCATGTAGGACTGGGTGCCGTCCAAACTCATCGGCCCCGGGTTGGGGGCCAGCCGGTACCGGGTCAGCTCACTGCTGCGGACAAAGGAGGGATTCTGTTCAGCGGTCACAGGATTCATCCTCGCACTCCCCGCCCGGAGCCGCAGGTTGGCGGCGCGTGGCGGCAGGCACCGCCGCCGACCTTTTCGCCACGCAGGAAGGCATCCGTTCACATTTGCCCGCGCGTACCGGTGGTCTGACGTTGTTCGCTAGGCTAGGCACCTGCAGTCCGGCCAACGGCGGCCGGACAAGGGTTGGGCGATGCACACATCTTCCAGCCGGATGGGGGGATCGGTGCTGGAAAAAGTTGATTCGACATACGACGTGCAGCTGGGCGGGGATGGCCTCCTGGTGCTGACTATCCGACGCGGCCTCAGCGTCGGTGCAGAGCTCGCGCAGCACATTGTCGACCACCTCTTCGACGTGGCCGGAGACCGGGAAGTGGCGGTGCTGTTAAAAATGGCCGGCGTGCGCTGGGTGACCCCGGAGGCGCGAATGATCGCCGATACCTTTACGCCGGCCGTCGCCTTGGCAGTGCTCGGCAACGGGGCGGTGGACCGGGTGCTTGCCAGCTTCTTTGTGCGCATCTTCGCCAACGATGATTTCCCGGCCCGCTATTTCGACGACGAGGCTGAGGCGCGGGCGTGGCTGGCGGCGCATGCCGGACGCACTGCCACCGTGCAGATGGAATAAGTCCGAGCGGTCGTGGGGTTGCCCTTGGTGGAACCATTGCAGCTGCACGAAAAGGAAAAACTCCATGGCGGATACCAAGAACACCACGTCCCTGGCCGACTTGCTGGCCGAATACGACGTGGCCGAGCACGACCATGCGGTGGCCGAGCGCAACAGCGGGATGCAGCACATCCACAACCACGCCAACGGGGACATCGTGTGGTTCCCCACCTGGCAGAAAAACCGCGAGACCACCGACTGGGAAACCGCCGTCCAGGAGTTCACCGCGGAGTTTGAGGCTGCCGCCGAGGGCGGTGCAGATGCCGCCGCAGCATCGGCGCTGGCGTCCTCGCGGCTGCAGACCCTGCTGGAACAGGCGGCGGACGCCCCGGACGCCAACGTGTTCATTCGCGAGAACCTGGCCCGCTTCCTGTCGGAGACCTGGGCGCTCGGCGACGCGTACGCGCTGAAGAGCGGGAAGGGCCTCCCGGGGCCGGCGTCGCCGTCCGCGATCTTCGCTTCCTTCCCCTACGAGGTCTACGCGCGCGACGGCGGCAGCTTCGCCACCGCTCTGTGGAACGATCTGGTGGATGCCCGGAAGAACCGGATTGCCGCCGAAGAGGCCGAGCGCAAGGCGCTGAAGCCGGTCTCCAAGAAGGCCCGGAAGGCTGCCGAGCGCAAGGCAGCGGCCCGGAAGCGGTAGCGGCGGCGGGGCGGCCCCGGAAAGGCGGGCCCGCCGTCGTCATCCTGCGTCAAAGGAACAACAGGAGCAGGACCACCAGCGGCAGGACCGACTGGGCCAGCGCACTCTGCCACAGGCGGGGCGCGGAGACCCGGGGCGGGTAAGTGGTCAGGCCAGGCGGGTGAGCCAGCCCCGCGAGTCCTCCACGGCGCCGGTCTGGATGCCGAGCAGCTCCTGGCGGATGGACATGGACACGTCGCCGGACCCGGCGCTCGGGGAGGCGATGCTCCAGCCGTCGGCCTTCAGCTCGCCGATCGGGGTGATCACGGCTGCCGTGCCGCAGGCGAAGGCCTCGGTGATGTCCCCCGCCGCCACGCCGTCGCGCCATTCATCGATGGTGATCTTGCGTTCCTGCACGTCCAGGCCGCGGTCCTTGGCCAGCTCGATCACCGAGGAACGGGTGACGCCGTGCAGGATGTGGCCGTTCAGTTCCGGAGTGACCAGGCTGCCGTCCTTGAAGACGAAGAACACGTTCATCCCGCCGAGCTCTTCGATGGCGTTGTCGTTGAACTTGTCCAGGAACAGCACCTGCTGGCAGCCGTTGGCTTCGGCTTCCAGCTGCGCGGCCAGGGACGCGGCGTAGTTGCCGCCGCACTTGGCCTCGCCGGTACCGCCTTCGCCGGCGCGGGAGTAGCGGTCGGAGAGCCAGATGGACACCGGCTTGAGCTCGCCGCCGAAGTAGTTGCCGGCCGGCGAGGCGATCACGCGGTAGGAGACCTCGTGGGCGGGGCGCACGCCCAGAAACGCCTCGGTGGCGATCATGAACGGGCGCAGGTACAGTGCTTCGCCGTCGCCGGAGGGAACCCACGCCTTGTCGGTGGTGACCAGCTGGCGCAGGGACTCGATGAAGGTTTCCTCCGGCAGCTCCGGAAGGGCCAGCCGGCGCGCCGACGTGTTCAAGCGGGCGGCGTTGGCCTCGGCCCGGAAGGTCCAGACGGATCCGTCCTCGTGCTTGTAGGCCTTCAGGCCCTCGAAAATCTCCTGGCCGTAGTGCAGCACCGCGGCGGCCGGATCCATCATGATGGGCCCGTACGGCTCAATCCGCGCATTCGACCAGCTGCCCTTGCCGTCGGCGCCGACCTTGTAGTCGACGACGGCCGTGTGGTCCGTGAAGTGCTTGCCGAAGCCCGGGTTCGCCAAGATGGCGGCGCGCTCCTCGGCACTCTTCGGACGGTCCGAGAGCTGCTGGGTGAATTCGAGGGTTTCAGTCATGGTTCCTCCGCGGTGAGGGCACGCCCTTGTGCGTCAAATAATGATTTTGGTTAGTAACCGTTAACTACCCTACTGCCAAAGCGGCGGTGATGGCATCGCCGATTTGGGCAGTGGCGCGGGGGGCACTCCCCCGGGCAGCGACGTCGCGCTCCACCGCCTGTTGCACGCGGGCCGCCGCGACCGCCAGGCCCAGGTGCTCCAGCAGCAGGGCCACGGACAGGATGGCCGCCGTGGGGTCGGCCTTCTGCTGGCCGGCTATGTCCGGGGCCGAGCCGTGGACCGGCTCGAACATGGACGGGGCGGTGCGGTCCATGTTGATATTGCCCGACGCCGCCAGGCCGATGCCGCCGGTGATCGCGGCGGCCAGGTCGGTGATGATGTCGCCGAACAGGTTGTCGGTGACGATCACGTCGAAGCGGGCCGGGTCCGTGACCATGAAGATGGTGGCCGCGTCGATGTGCAGGTAGTCGACGGCGACGTCCGGGAACTCGGCGCCGACCGCCTCCACGGTGCGCCGCCACAGGTGCCCGGCATGGACCAGCACGTTGTGCTTGTGTACCAGGGTGAGTTTCTTGCGGCGTGCCGACGCGCGGCGGAAGGCGTCCCGGACCACGCGCTCCACGCCGTGGGCGGTGTTGACCGAGACCTCGGTGGCGATTTCGTGCGGTGTGCCCACGCGCAGGGCGCCGCCGTTGCCCACGTAGGGCCCTTCGGTTCCTTCGCGGACGACGACGAAGTCCACCTCGCCCGGGTTCGCCAGCGGGCTGGGGACGCCGGGCAGCAGCTTGGCCGGGCGCAGGTTCACGTAGTGGTCGAGGGAGAAGCGCAGCTTGAGCAGCATCTCCCGCTCGATGACGCCGGACGGGATCCGGGTGTCGCCGGGGGCAGCGCCGACGGCGCCGAACAGGATCGCGTCATGCTTGCGGAGCCGCTGCAGTGTTTCCTCGGGCAGGGTCTCGCCGGTGGCCAGCCAGTGCTCGGCGCCCAGCGGGTACTCGGTCAGGTCGAAGGTGGTCCCGCCGTCGGCAGTGGCCGCCTTGAGGACCTTCACCGCCTCCGCCACGACTTCCGGCCCGATGCCGTCGCCGGGAATGACTGCCAGGGAAAATGCCTTCGCTGCTGCGCTCATGGCTTCAAGTTTAGGAAACCGTTCCACATTCTGGGCAAACCGTCCCAAAATGTGAACACAGCGCGCGGGAACCTCAGACCTGGGCATGACGCGGGCCGCCTCGCCCGCAGCATAGAGTTTTCCGTCATGGGCATGCACCACACCGTCTACCGCTGGCTCCAAGCCAACACCGGCAAGGTCGACCTGATCCTGATGCTGGCGGCGTTCGCCGTCCTGCCGCTGTCCTACGTGGCCATGGGCAGCATGGCGCCGTTCATCCTCTCCGCCCTCCTGATCATCCCCCTCGCCTGGCGGCGGACCCGTCCGTGGCAATCGGGCGTGGCCATGGCCGTTGCCGCGCTGCTCAACGTCGCGTTCCTGGCCGAGCCTGTTCCGGCCCATATTTTTGTCCTGGCGACGGTGTACTCGCTGGCAGCCTACGGACCGCGGTGGGCGAGCCTGGGCGGACTGGTGCTGGCGCTGCTCGGCGGTGCCCTGTATGTGGTGCGGTACATGATCACCTCTCCGCTCACCGCAGGCACCGCCCCGTTCTACCTGCTCGCGCTCGTGGCGATCGATGCCGTGGTGCTGGTCTGCTGGACCTTCGGCGACCTGGTGCGGAACCGCCGGCTCACGGTGCAGGCACTCGAGGACCGGGCCCGCCGGCTGGAGGTGGAGCGGCAGCAGGAACGGGACCTGGCCGCCGCCGACGAGCGGAGCCACATTGCCCGCGAAATGCACGATATTGTGGCGCACTCGCTCTCGGTGATCATCACGCAGGCCGACGGCGCCCGGTACGCCAGCGCGCAGAACCCGGCGGTGGCCACGGAAACCCTGGCGACCATTGCGGACACCGGCCGGACCTCGCTGGGGGACATGCGCCGGCTGCTGGGGGTGCTGCGCGGGGATGAGGTCGCGTCGACCCGGCCGCTGCCGACGTTGGCCGATGTGGAGACCCTCGTGGAAACCGTCCGGCGCTCCGGGCTCACCGTGCAACTGGAACAGGCCGGCGGGCCGCGGCGCCCGATGCCGGCCGGCGCCGAGCTGACCGCCTACCGGGTGGTGCAGGAAGGCCTGACCAACGTCCTCAAGCATGCCGGCCCGGAGGCCTCCGCACAGGTCCGTCTGCACTGGACCGCCCGCGGGCTCAGGCTGCAAATTGACGACGACGGCCGGGGAACCGCCGCCGATCCTGCCACCGCCTGCAGCCGGCAGGGCCTGACGGGAATGGCCGAACGGCTGGCGCTCTACGATGGAACCGTGGAGGCCGGCCCGCGCACCGGCGGCGGATTCCGCGTCCGCGCCTTCATCCCCTACACCGAAACCTGAGCCCTCGCACGCCCGCCGAGCGACCGCGCTCCCGCTGAAACCGTCTTAGGCCGGCTTGCCGGGCCGCCGACCCAGAAAGACCCCGATGACCGACTCCCCTATCCGCGTTGCTCTGGTGGACGACCAGAAGCTGGTCCGCGGCGGCTTCAAAATGCTGATCAACTCCCAACCGGACCTCGACGTGGTGGCCGAGGCAGGCGATGGGCGCGAGGCGGTGAGCGCGCTCGCGAAGGTGCACGCCGACGTCGCACTCATGGATGTACGGATGCCGGGCATGGACGGGATTGAGGCGACCACCAGGCTGCTCGAGACCGCCGCAGCGCAGCCGAACGGTTCGGACCGGGCGGAGCTGAAGGTGGTGGTGCTGACCACGTTCGACCTGGACGAATACGCGTTGGCCGCCATCCAGGCCGGGGCCAGTGGATTTTTGCTCAAGGACGCGCCGCCGGAGGAGCTGCTGGAAGCCATCCGCACCGTCTACCGGGGGGACGCCGTCATAGCCCCGTCGACCACGCGGCGGCTGTTGGACCACGTGGCACCGCTGCTGCGCACTCCCGGTCCGTCCCTCAGCCGCAACCACCAGGCCGTCGAATCACTCACCGCCCGGGAACGCGAGGTGTTCACGCTGATCGCCCGGGGGCTGTCCAACCCGGAGATCGCCGCCGGACTGTTCCTATCGGAGGCCACGGTGAAGACCCACGTGGGGCACATCCTCGCCAAGCTGAACGCCCGCGACAGGGTGCAGGCCGTGCTGATCGCCTACGAAACCGGGGTAGTGGCGCCATAATCCAGTCAGGCCCGGGCTGGGCCACTGAGGGTGCTTTCATTTAAACGTTTTAATGGACCCGGCGGGAGACGATGATATCGTTCCACCTGCGGACGCGGTCTCATAGTGCACGGATAAGCAGGCCCGTCCGTCTCAGCCAATCAATGAGCGCTATTGGGGAATACGTGGCCACAGTAAGAAGACAAACGCTACTCGTTTGCAGTGCAGCCTTGGTCGGTGTCCTGTCAGTTGCTGGACTCGCCGTAGGGTTCCTCAATACGTGGCTCCCGCTAATCATTGTGTCAGCTGCCCTTACCGCGTTCATCGGCGCCGTAGGTGGAGCAATGGCCTACCGGCGCTTGATTCGAACCGTCCGCCAGACCCGCCTGGCCACACAGCGACTGGAGCGGGACGTATCGAAAATCATTTCTGGCGTGGAGCAAATACGCAAACCAATTCTCACCTCTGGCCAACTGCACCTCGGCGCAACGGAATGGTGGGCCGCAAGCGGTCCGCTAAATTCTCAGAACTTGGCCGCCCGGCTGGTCAAGATGCGCTCCCTCGATGGCCGGGATATTCTCGCCCGCATGGCAACCCACGGGCGTTGGACCTGGTCCGATGTGGAAAGGGGGCTTGAGAGCTTCCGCTATGGTGGGCGCCCGGCACATGCTATCTCCTCTCATTTCATGGAATCCGATCCGACTCGTCTGGCTCAACTCGCCGACGTATGCTACCGACAGAATCTCCGTCCGCTGGACCTCCTCGACGCCGCTACTCTTTATGAGTTCGTCTTGACCAAATCCGGTGCAGGCGCGTTCATCGGAAAGAAGCGGGCAGAGTTCTTCGTTGATGCCCTCACGGCTACGGGCCAACGGGACAAAGCGCGACGGGCGCTTTACCTGGCGGAGCCAGGTTTGAAGCAGAAGAACGATACCCACCTGTTCCGCGCCAATCTGGACCACCCAGCGAACGGATCCCCCGAGGATGTTTGGCTGGAGCGGATTAACGATGTGTTCCGCAGCGAGGGGCTCGCAGAGATACATTTGCGTCCCGGAGATGAGCCAGCTTTCCTGCGACTGGCGACTTCAGCCATACCACCGGTAGAGCAAGGCCCCTTGGTGTCAATTGTTATGCCCGTCTTCCGCCCGGATGAAGCCACCGATACCGCTATCGCTTCTGCCGTGGCCCAGTCTTATAAGACCATCGAAATCATCATCGTTGATGACGGATCGGGTGAAGAGTTCCACCCGAGGCTGAAGAGGTGGGAAAGCCTCGATCCTCGCATCAAGGTGATTTGCAATCCAGTGAACTCCGGAGCATACACGTCAAGAAACATCGGCTACGAGGCCAGCAGCGGTAAGTACCTCACGGTGTTTGACGGGGATGACTGGCAGCATCCGCAGAAAATTGAACGCCTTGTTGAAACGGCAGAGGAATCAGATGGCCAGGCCTTGGTTACTGCCCTGTGGGCCCGGGTAAACGAGGACCTTGTGTTCCAATACCGTGGTTGGCGCGGTGCATACATCACGCCTGCCCATGTTTCCGCGCTCTTCCCAGTTGAAACGATCAAGCAAAAACTGGGCTACTGGGACTCTGTCCGAAAGGCTGCAGACACGGAATTCCTGCTTCGCTACAAAAAGTTCGTCTCAGACGCAGAGGAACTGATAGCTAGTGACGCCCCGCTGACGCTCTCGCTCGTCAACGCCAATAACCTCTCTATCGAAGACTTCAGGCTGGGGTTTCGGGCACCCAACCGCGTGAGCTACAGGCAGGCCTATGAGCACTGGCACGACAAAATTCAGGCTGGCGATGCAACGCCCTATATGCCTTTCCCGCAGAAATCGCGTTTGTTCCCGGCGCCAGCCGGCCTCCTTCCTGCTCGGAGCGGCTCCATCGATGTAGATGTTGTCCTGATCGCCGACTTCGCGGCTCCCGGGGCTACACAGATCGACCTTCGGCAACATGTGCAAGCACTCTCCGACGATTACCGCATTGGTGTGATACACATGCCGAATTTGTTCAGCGCACAGGGGCCGGGCACCTCTTACGAGGAAAGCTGGCTGGATGACATCGAACAGGGGCGGCTTCTCCGATTGGAGATTACAGATGCAGTTACCGCAAAGTCAGTCTTCGTTTACGATCCGACAGCCTTCCAGTACACGTCAGCACTCCCCTCCGGCCTTCGCACAGAGAATATGTTCGTGTTTGCACGCACGGCACCGATCGACGCGGAGCTTGGCGCGTACAAGTACGAGGTCGCTACGGTGTCCGAACGCCTAAACGACATGTTTGGAGTACGGCCCATATGGATTCCGGGCAGCAGTCAAGTCCGAAACCAGATTTCACGGAACCTGCCCCCGGGCGATATAGCTACCGTCGAGCTTTCGGAACAAGGCGCCCCGTTCAGCGCCACGCTTGTCGAAGCCTTTGCCCGTCGCGCTGAAGACAGTCTTGAGGTGCATTCCATTGCAGAGTGATCTACCAAACTCAGGCAGTGGTGTGCTGCCAACGTCCATAGAGCGCCTCTACTTCGACTTGGACGGTGTTGAGCAATTGCCGGAGCCTTTTGAATTCACTATTGACCAGGGCGCCGACAAGTTGCCGATTCGCGGATTGTACGAGGCCAGACCCCACAAGACCTTGATCGTGGTGATGCACGGCGCGCTTCTCCGCTATAAGTACAAGCTCCCGAGATACGAGTGGCGCAGCACCATGAGCGGATTCCAAGCGGGACTTTTGTTCTTCACCGATACCACTCTCATGTTGAACGGCGAGATGGAGCTTGGCTGGTACGTAGGGACAGAGACCCACGATCTGCATAGAGACATCGCGCAAGTAGTACAGTCAGTTGCGGCCTCTGGCGGCTACGAGCATATCCTCGTTGCCGGCGCCAGTGGAGGCGGCTACGCGTCATTGGCTATCTCGCGACTGATTCCGGGCTCGCTTGCGGTTCCGTTCTCCCCGCAGACCAGAATCCGAAAGTATGGGGTGGCACACCAGCAGCGCTTCCGTCGTGCAGCTTTCCCGGGTTACGAAAACATGGAAGCTGTCGAGTGGAAATATCCACGCCGCGTCAGCCAAATCTCTGCCTACCGGTCCGGCACAACCAACTATGTCTACTACGTTCAGAACTGCCGCGACGAATCGCATGTAACGAATCACTACAAACCGTTCGCGGAAGCATTGGGCGTTGATTCAGCCGTAGGGGGACCGAACGCCGACGGCAATGTGTACTTTGCCTTGAGAGTGCTGCAACCCGGTCATCATCCGCCGTCCCGAAAGCGGTTCAAGGAAGAAATCGTCAACGCCCACGAGCGGTACTTTGGAGCGACCCTCGGGATCGAGCCTGCGGCCCCGGTGCCATCCCAGGCTGGGGCACCGTCCACCGAGCCGCCGGCTGTTCGCGGTCCAGCAGCGGACGCAACACCAGTTTCGCAGCTTGTGGAGGAATCCCAGGGCAGAGAATTGCCGCATTTTGGCACGGCCTTGCGCAGGAGAGCGAGTCGGGTTGCGCGCTTCCTTAAGCGTCTCACTGGTTATCGGCTCTCTACGCGTTTCCAGCGCAAGCCCTAGACCTTTGGCACGTACGTTTATCTCAGAAGCTATTGTCAGATTTTCCAGACTCGAAGGGTACTCATTTCAATGTTCGTTTCGTCCTCAGACGTACCCCCCGCAGCGTCGGCGCTGCTTTATCGCAACGGCTTCGTGATCTCGTCCGCTGACTCCAACTCTCACGATTTTCGAACGTGGATAGCCGAGACGCTTGGCAGTTACAGGGTTCGTCTCCATCCGGACGCCGCGTACACAAAGCAAGTGTCCGGCGGCATGACGGGCCTGCTCATCGGTCTGGCTTTCGACCCAGAAGAAGAAGTCTACGAAGAAGACCAGGTACTCAAATCGCTCCTGGATGCTTACGGGAGGGACGAAGCCTTCGGCGCGGTCTTGAACCGTTTGGCCGGCCGCTTCGTGGTCGCGCTATCCGATGGAACCAATACCGATATCTACCACGACGCGATGGGGGCACGCTCCGTCTTCTACTCCACACGTGGGGCGACTGTAGTGGCATCGCACGCGGAAATAGTCGCCGAGTACGCCGGGTCCGGCATTGCCGACTTTTTTATTCCCTTCATCACCTCGCGAAATTACATGGTGCGCGATGTCAAGTATCTCCCGGGGTTGGCTACGCCTTATGAGCATGTCCGCCACCTCTCGCCGAACACCCGGCTGCGGATGCAAACCGGAGAGGTCAAGCGCTACTGGCCGATCGCTGAACCCGAAGGCGTAACAACCCACGACGAGGCCGTCGCAGCCTTAGTCCAACACCTCCAGGGCTTGAACGCATATGTAGTGAAGTCCGGACGCAGACCAGTCGTCGGATTGACCGCTGGGACGGACAGCCGCGGGGTATTTGCAGCGACTCATAATGCCGATCCATTTCTCTTCACTTTCGTGCGCAGCGCCGATGGCACAGCCACTATCTCAGATGATGTCCGTGGCGCCCGAGCGATAGCAGATGCATACGGACTGGACGCCGCCGTTTGGCCCATCCCCAATAGGCTGGGGCTGAATGCAGCGGCTGACGCATTTTCGTACGCCTTTCGGCGTTCGACCGCGTACTATCGGGGCGTAGGGTCGGCGTGGCTCAGGCTCCTGCTCGGCATGGAGTTCGACTACGGAAAGTCTGTATTCATCCGCGGTTTCGGCGGCGAAATAATGCGTGGCTTCTATCAGAACACTAGGAATCGCATCGCAAAGGTCAATCCTTACCAACTGTCTGACGCGTTCGATGTTAACGCTGGATCAACGGTGACTCGTTCGTGCTTCGCAGAAATGATCGACGTTACCGGCATGGATTCTCCTGCCGTAACCGCCTACGATCCGAACGACATCTTCTACTGGGAACACCGGATGGGAACCTGGGGTGCCATATCGATGGCGGAAGCTGATCTCGCCAATGCCTCCATAGTTGGCTATGACTCACGCAACCTCTATGCAAAGTTCATGAGGCTTCCCCAGGAACAGCGCAATCAACGTACCGCTTTCAACGAGGCAACGCTCAAGCTCGCGCCGAAGCTTCCGGCTGCGGCGTAGCCTTCGCACGGATAGCGGGCAGGTATCCCGGGGGTCGACTCCCCTATCCTTTGCCCTGATGGACGACCAGCACCTGGTCAGCGGTGGCTTTAAGACGCTGACCAACTCCCAACTCGACCTTAAAGCGGTGGCCGAGGCAGGCGATAGGCGCGAAGCGGTGAGCACGCTCGCGAAGGTGCGCGCCGACGTCGTACACGTGGATGTGCGGATGCAAGCCCGCGGCCCCACCCCTAGATGGGGGGGCGGGGGGCGGGGGCGGTTGGCTGCTCGAGCCGGGCGGCGGGTTTGGGGCGGCACAAACGGGTGAACGACAACTCCCGAGTTGAAAGAACAGGACCGCCGGCTTGACTTGGATTCCCTTCCGGCCGTGCGGCGGAACCGGCCGCGGCCCACTGCAGAAGCCGGCGCCGAAAAGCATCTGCCCCTGGTGCGGCTGCGCTTCCCCGGGGCCTTGCCAACCATTAATAAGCATGCTTAGGTTAAATCGTTAAGGGCTGCGGGGATCATGCCCCAACACGGGCACCGGACCCTCCAACCCGGAACCTCCAGAGACATCGGACGAATCCTAAGGAGACACCATGCTCGCCCAAGAACAAATAGATGGCCTGCTCAACCGCGGCGGAAACGTCGTCACGAACGACGGGGACAAAATAGGCTCCATCGGGCAGATCTATGCCGATGACGACAGCGGCCGGCCCACCTGGGTCACGGCCAAGACCGGCCTGTTCGGCTCCTCGGAATCGTTCGTCCCGCTCGAAGCCGCGCGCATCGAAGGTAACGACATCGTGGTCCCCTACACCAAGGACCAGATCAAGGACGCCCCGCGGGTTGACGTGGACGGCTACCTTGAGCCCGCCGAGGAGGACCGGCTCTACGAGCACTACCAGCTGGGCGGCGGCCGGACTTACACCGACGCCACGAGCGGCCGGGACACCGACTACAGCACCACCGGCACCGGCACCACTACCGGCACCACCGGACAATACGGCACCGACGATGCCCGGGGCACGTACACCGAGGACGCACCGGGCACGGTGGGCCGGGACACCTCCGGGCCCACTACCGATGACGCCATGACCCGCTCCGAGGAGCGGCTGCATGTCGGCACCGAGCGGCAGGCGACCGGCCGGGCCAGGCTGCGCAAGTACGTCACCACCGAAAATGTCACCACGACCGTTCCGGTCCAGCGCGAGGAAGTCCGCATCGAACGCGAACCGATCACCGACGCCAACCGCGGTGACGCCATGGCCGGCCCCGATCTGAGCGATGAGGAACACGAGGTCACGCTCCACGAGGAACGGCCGGTTGTGGAGAAGGAGACCGTCCCGGTGGAACGGGTCCGGCTCGAGAAGGACACCGTCACCGACGAGGTCAGGGTCGACGAAGAGGTCCGTAAGGAAAACATCGAGACCGACGGCACCGACAACGACACCCGTCGCCGCTAGCCCAGGGCTGGCCGACGCGAAAGGCCGGGGCAGGGAGCACTCCCGCCCCGGCCTTTCGCTCGCCCGGGCGGGGCAGGGAGCACTCCTGCCTGCGGCAGCCCCGTTCCTTAGCGCTGGGAACGCGAGACGTTTTCATCGCCTCAGGGCTGTCCGGTCAGGAGATAGCAACTGTTCCCGTCCGATGCAACAGTCCGTCCGACGGCGTGCTTACAACTTGCCGTCGGCGAAGGAACCGAAGATCTTGCGGGTCTTGGCATCCATCGGCAGCATGTACTGGCCGTCGGCGCTGTAGCCGAATCCGGGCTCGGGGACTTCGCGCCCAACCTTGGCCGGATCGGTCTTGTAGACCCAGGCGCCCAGCGTCAGCGCCTGCTCCGCGCTCAGGTTGGTCTCGACCAGCGGATTCGCGGCGGAGAGCAGGTCGACCAGCCCGGCCGGGCCGTTCATTTTGGCCAAGGCTGCGAATCCCAGCAGCAGCACACCCTGGTGCGCGGAGCGCCCGAAGTCGCCGTTTCGCAGGGTTTTCCGCTCCCGGGCATAGTCCAGCGCGGTCTCCCCGTCGAGCTTGCTCTTCCCCGCCTTGACGTCAAGCACCGGGATAGGGGCGTTGACGGTGACGCCGCCTATGTCATCGACCAGGCCCTCGAAGCCCTTGAATCCGGTGAGGATGTAGCCCTCCAGCTTCAGGCCGGTCACGTCCGACACCACCTTCTGCTGCGCCTTGGGTCCGCCCCGCATCATGGCCGCGTTGATCTTTGCCTGCCCGCCGCCCGGCATGTCCACCCAGAGGTCACGCGGAATGCCCAGGATGCCTCCTCCGCCCTTGCCGTCCACGCCGATCACCTGAAGGGCATCGGCCCGCGCTTCCCGGACCTTCTCGCCCTTACTCTTCTGGGCGTCGGAGCCGATGATCAGGACGTGGCGCTTGCCGCCCAAAACGGTTTTGTCGACGTCGAGCGACGGCCACCAGCCACCCACCGCCGTCCAGGTTCCCTCCTTGGCGACGGCGAGGGTCACGTCGTCGCCGGAGGTCAGGACGGCCATGTCCTGTCCGTTCCATTCGCCGGTCGCGGCCTTGACAGTGGTCTTGGCTTCGACCGTGGTCCGGTCGGCGAGCGCACCGGCCGTCATCTTGTTGGCTGCGACGTCGCCGCCCTCGTAGATGGCCGTCGCCAGTTTGGCCAGGGCTTCGGGCATATCGCCCGTCTCCACCATGCTGGGGCTGGGAATTGCCGAATGCAGCGGGCGGGCCACCTCGTCCTTCGGCGCGCAGCCGGTCAGGAGGAGCAGGGATACGAGCGGGAGCGCGGCGAGGCGGGCGAGTTTCATGGCTTTATGTTCCCGCTTACGCGGCTGCTGCGCAAAGGTTTCACCTCATGACGACCGTGTCCAAGCCAACCCAGCCCTTCTCGTCGGGCCGGCGCTCTCCACCCTGGGTATGAGCGGGCGGCCGGCGGAGACCAGACCTGCGGCCGATCCGCGGAAGGCGCGGCCTCCATAGCGTAAGGGTATGACTACCAGTATTGAGCAATCACTCGCCGGCGCCGCGCCGGGCGGCGCCACCTCGGCCGCCGCGACGCGCGGCCTGAACAAGACCTACGGCACCGGGGATACCCGCGTGCACGCGCTCAAGGACGTGGACGCCAGCTTCGAGGCCGGCAAGTTCACCGCGATCATGGGTCCGTCGGGCTCGGGCAAGTCCACGCTGATGCACTGCCTGGCCGGGCTGGACACCGCCGATTCCGGCAACATCTGGATCGGCGGGACCGAGGTCACCTCCCTGAACGACTCCCAGTTGACCAAGCTGCGCCGCGAGCGCGTGGGCTTTGTGTTCCAGGCCTTCAACCTGGTGCCCACCCTGACCGCGGAGCAGAACATTACGCTGCCGATCTCCCTGGCCAACGGCTCGGTGGACCGGGAGTGGTTCGGCTATGTCACCTCAACGCTCGGGTTGACGGACCGGCTGGCCCATCGCCCGCACGAGCTCTCCGGCGGTCAGCAGCAGCGGGTCGCCGTGGCGCGGGCGCTCCTGACGCGCCCCGACGTCGTGTTCGGCGACGAGCCCACCGGCAACTTGGACTCGAAGGTGGGCGCGGAGGTGCTCTCGCTGCTGCGCAGGTCCTGCCAGGAGATGGGCCAGTCCATCATCATGGTCACGCACGACCCGGTGGCCGCCTCCTACGCGGACCGCGTGGTGCTGATGAACGACGGTGCGCTGGTGGGCGAACTCGACCGGCCCGACACCGACGCGATCCTGGCCGCCCTGGCCAAGCTGGGGGCCTGAGCCATGCTGCAGGTAGCGCTCGCACAGGTGCGGCAGCACGCGCGGCGGTTCATCGCCGTCGGGCTGGCCGTGGTGATGGCGGTGGGGTTCCTGACCGCCACGCTGATGGTCAACGCGTCCACCGAAGCCTCGCTGGGCAACAGCATCGGCGCCGGTTTCCGGAACGCCGACCTGGTGGTCTCCGGCCCGCCGGACCGGCCGCTTGATGCGGCGGCCGTTGAGGCCGTCGCCGCCACCGAGGGCATCGGCGAGGTGTACGCGCAGGGGATGGCGCCGGTCGCGTTCGGATCCCCGGCCGACGCCGGCTACGGGGTAGCGCAGAACACTGCCCCCGACGGACTGGACAACCTGGAGCTGCTCGAAGGCGCCCTTCCGGCGGGCGGCGAGGTCGCGGTGGACGCCGGGACTGCCGAGAAGCAGGGTCTGGCGGTCGGCGACACCCTGGAGCTGGCGCCCGCCGCCGGGATGGTCGCCGCCGAGGACATCGCCGCTGCGGGCACCGGCCTGATCGTTTCCGGGATCGTCAAGCCGTCCAAGGACCCGTTCATGATGGGCCAGCCTCAGTTCTTCGCCGGTGGCCCCCTGGTGCGGCAGCTGGCCGGCGAGGCCGGACCGCAGCTGCACAACATCCAGCTGGATCTGGCCTCGGGCGCCGAGGCGGACGCGGTGCAGGACTCCGTCGCCGCGGCACTGGCGGAGGCCGGCTTCGGCGACGCCACCGTAAACACGGCCGCGGAGCAGACCAAGGCCGTGGTGGCCGGACTGACCGGCGGCAGCGACCAGCTGACCATCGTGCTGTTGGCGTTCGCGCTGGTGGCCCTGCTGGTTTCGGCGCTGGTGGTAGCCAACACCTTCTCGGTCCTCATCGCCCAGCGGACCCGCGAGCTGGCGCTGCTGCGCTGCATCGGTGCCGACCGCGGGCAGATCCGGAACTCGGTGCTGGCGGAGGCGCTGCTGGTCGGCGTCGGAGCCTCCCTGCTGGGCGTGCTGGGTGCGGTGGCCCTGATGGCCGGCGTCATCGCCGTGCTGCAGGGGCAACCTGACACCGAGTTCGCCGCGCTGGCCGTGCCGCCGTCGGCCATCGCCGTCGGCCTCGCGGTGGGCATCCTGATGACCGTGCTGGCCGCCCTTGCTCCGGCCCGTGCCGCCACCCGGGTGGCACCGCTGGCCGCCCTGCGTCCGGCCGACGAGGCCCGCGCCGGCAACCGCAAGGGCAAGGTCCGGCTCGCGATCGGCGCCGCCCTCACGGTGGGCGGCGCCGCCCTGCTGGCCCTCGGAGCGATGACCGCGAACCTGCTGATCGCGCTGCCCGGCGGCATGCTCTCCTTCATCGGCCTGCTGCTGTGCGCCACCCTGTTCGTGCCGCCGCTGGTCACCGCCGTCGGCGCGCTGGCGAGGCCGGCGGGAGTGCCGGGCAAGCTGGCCGCTGTGAACGCGGTGCGCAACCCGGGGCGGACCTCCGCCACGGCCACCGCGCTGCTGATCGGCGTCACGCTGGTGGCGATGATGATGACCGGGGCGCAGACCGCCCGGACCGCGTTCGACACCCAGCTGGGCGCGGAGTATCCGGTGGACCTGGCGGTCGGAAACCTCACGCTCGGCGGGGAACCGCTGGACGCCTCCGCCGCGGCCACCGCGGCCGCCTACGACGGCGTTGCTGCCGCCGGCCTGGTCACGAACGGCGGTTTTGCCGACGTGCACGGCCAGCGGACGGGCGTGTACCAGCTGGCGCCGGAGCACATGGGCCTGCTGCAGGACGGCTCGCTGGAGCTGGACGGGAACACCGTGCTGATGCCGCAGGGCTCGGGCCTGGAGACGTTGACCGTGACCGGCAGCCGTGGGTCGAAGGAACTGACCGTGATGGAGGCCGGCAGCCGCACGCTGCCGCCGTTGATCTCCGCCGCCGTGGCCGCCGAGATCGGCGTGCCCGAGCCGACCGCCGCCGACTCCCCGGACTACTACTCCGCGCTGCCGCAGCTGTGGGTGTCCGTGGACCGGGACCTGGACGCGGGGGCGCTCCTGGAACTGCGGACCGAGCTGGCCGCCGGGCTCGACGTGGACGAGTATCAGGTTTCCGGTGCCGCCGTGGAGCGTGCCGCGTTCAACCAGGTGATCGACGTGCTGCTGCTGGTCGTCACCGGGCTACTGGCGGTGGCGGTGCTGATCGCGCTGGTGGGTGTGGCCAACACGCTCTCGCTCTCCGTGCTGGAGCGCACGCAGGAATCCTCGCTGCTGCGCGCGCTCGGGCTGACCAAATCGCAGTTGCGCGGGATGCTGGCGCTCGAGGCCGTGCTGATCGCCGGCGTCGCCGCGCTGATCGGATCGGCACTCGGCGCGGTCTACGGCTGGCTGGGGGCGCAGTCGTCGCTCGGGGCGTTCGCCACCGTGGTGCCGGACGTCCCGTGGCTGCAGCTGCTCGGGGTGCTGGCCGTGGCCGTGGTGGCCGGGCTTCTCGCCTCCGTGATGCCAGCCCGCCGGGCCGCCCGCCTCTCCCCCGTGGAAGGCCTGGCGACGGTCTAGCCGGGACGGCGCGTCTCCCCCTGTGGAAGGTCAGGCGACCGTCTGACCGGGACGCCGCCGTCGTACCCTCATCGGGGAGTCCAGCGGGTGCCCTTCCCGCGGTGCAGCACCGCGGGAGGGCACCCGCTGACTGCTATTCGGCAGCGTTCCTCCGGCATGCGTCGGCCGGCTCACCTTGGCCTCCGGCATCCGCCGGCCGGCGCCTATTTGGCCCATTCGGTCTGCATCTGGGCGACGGGATGGATATTCACCATCTTTACGCCGTCCGCGGTGGTGGCCGTGAACTCGTGCCAGGCGTACGCCGGGATGACGATCACGGTTTCCGCGCCCGCATGGCCTGACTGGCCGTCGATCCTGAAGTCGATCTCGCCGTCGAGCAGTACGAAGATTTCCTCGTAGGGATGGCGGTGGCGTTCGGCACCGCGCGAGTTCACGAAGAAGGACGCGTGGGCGCCGTGTTCGCTGCCATGGAAGACGGCGGCTCCCGATGCGGGACGCAGGCTGGCAAGGGACAGGGCCTTGTAGGTCATCGGAGCGGCCTTCCGGTCGGCGGGTAGCGGACACTCTACCGACCGCGTGCCCACAGGCCTAGGGAAGAGCAAATCGGCGGCCCGCTCCCCCGCCGGACACCGCGGCGGAGACATCGGCAAGGCCTGGTGCTACGTTGGCCGGACAGGCCAGCGCAGAGCGCCGCGTGGACGGAGGTCGTCATGAGCGGTTCCACCGCAACCGAAAAGCAGCCGGAGCTGAAACGGGCGATAGGACCCAAACTCCTGCTGCTGTTCATTGTGGGTGACATCCTGGGCACGGGTGTCTACGCGCTGACCGGACAGGTGGCCGGCGAGGTGGGCGGCGCGGCCTGGGCTCCGCTGCTGCTCGCGTTCGTGGTGGCCACCATCACCGCCTTCTCCTACCTGGAGCTGGTCACCAAGTACCCGCAGGCCGCCGGGGCCGCGCTGTACACGCACAAGGCCTTCGGCGTCCATTTCCTCACCTTTTTGGTGACGTTCGCCGTGCTCAGTTCCGGCATCACCTCCGCCTCCACCGCCGCCAAGTTCCTGGGCGAGAACTTCATTGCCGGGTTCAACCTGGACTGGAACCAGACCGGCGTGACCTGGGTGGCGATCATCTTCATGGCCGTCCTGGCGGGGATCAACTTCCGCGGCGTCAGCGAGTCGGTGAAGTTCAACGTGGTGCTGACGGTGGTGGAGTTCACCGGCCTGCTGATCGTGATCTTCATCGGCTTCTGGGCCATGAGCCAGGGCAACGTCGACTTCAGCCGGGTGATGGTGTTCGAGACCTCGGAGGACAAGGGCGTTTTCCTGGCCATCACCGCCGCCACCTCGCTGGCGTTCTTCTCCTTCGTGGGCTTCGAGGATTCGGTGAACATGGCCGAAGAGACCAAGGATCCCGTCACGACCTTTCCCAAGGTCATGCTGACCGGCCTGGGCATCACCGTGGTCGTGTACGTGCTGGTGTCCATCACCGCGGTGGCCATAGTGCCGATCGGGCAGCTGTCGGAAAGCCCGACGCCGCTGCTCGAAGTCGTGTCGGTCGGTGCGCCGGGCTTCCCGGTGGACGTGATCTACCCGTTCCTGTCCATGTTCGCCGTGGCCAATACGGCGCTGATCAACATGCTTATGGCCAGCCGCCTGCTCTACGGCATGGCGCGCCAGGACGTGCTGCCGCGCTTCCTGGGCAAGGTCCACCCGAACCGCCGCTCGCCCTGGGCCTCGATCATCTTCACCACGCTCATTGCGTTCGTCCTGATCTTCGTGGTCACCAACTTCATGGGCACCGACACCGTCGCCGCGCTGGGCGGCACCACCGCCCTGCTGTTGCTGGGTGTCTTCACGATCGTGAACCTGGCGGTGCTGGTCCTGCGCCGGAAACCGGTCGACCGCAAACACTTCCGGACCCCCACCGTGCTGCCCTACTTCGGCATGGCCACCTGTCTCTTCCTGGTGGGCCCGTGGGCGCAGGATCCCGTCGAATACCAGATTGCCGGCCTGCTGATCGGCCTCGGCCTGTTGCTGTGGCTGCTCACGTGGCTCTGGAACCGCGGCGCATACGGCAGGAAGACGAGGTTCCGCAGCCCGGAGGAACTGGGCGGTTGACGGAACCGGGCTGCACCAGCGTTTGACGGAAGCGGCCGATTTGACGGCGCCCAGGCGATTGATCCGGGGCCTGGCTGGGTAAGGACAGTGAAACAACGACGGCGGAGGCCGTCCGCGTGACGACGACGCCGGCGGCCTGATGAGAACGGCCCCGGATGTGATGAGAGCCAGCAGGAAGGAAGGCCATGGCCGCTAAAAAACACCGGACAGGGACACTGGACCAGAAGAACCTCGCCGCCTATCTGGACTACCACCTGGTGGGTTCGGCTGCCGGCGTCCAGCTGTTCGACGCCGTCCGCCAGTCGTGGGCGGGAACACCGGAGGAGGCCGAGTTCCGGAAGCTGCGCGACGAGGTGTCCGCAGAGCGCAAGGAACTGAAGGCCCTGCACCGCAGCCTCGGTTACCGGCGCAACAAGCTCAAGCAGCTCGGCTCGATGGCCGGCGCCATCGCCAGCAAGGTGAATCCGCTCAACCCCACGCGCGCTTCGGGCGGGGTGGGCGCCCAGCTGGAGCTGGAGTCGCTGCTCTCCGCCCTGCGCGGCAAGCAGTGCCTGTGGCAGGTCCTGACCGTCCTGGCGCCCAGGGACCACCGGCTGGACGCCACCCGCTTCCAAGAACTTGAAGCCAAGGCGGTGGACCAGCAGAAGCGGGTGGAGCGCATCATGGCCGCGACTGCGGCCCGGCGCTTCCTGCCGGGCGGGTAGGCGTTACGCGGCCGGTTCTTCGTACTTCGGGAAGATCGGTGTGGGTGCCGGCAGCGGGGTGCCCGGCACCAAAGCCGTGCCGATGGCAGCGAAGTCGCGGGCGCCGTCGTCGTCCTGTCCCAGCACGTCCAGCAGTTTGCCCGCCGCGGTAGGCATGACCGGCTGGACCAGAATGGAGACGATGCGCAGCACCTCCAGCGTCACGTAGAGCACGGTGTTCATCCGCTCCACGTCGGTCTTGCGCAGCACCCAGGGAGCCTGCTCCGCGAAGTACGCGTTGGTGTCGCCGAGCACGGTCCAGATGGCCTCGAGCGACCCGTGGAAGTCCTGGACCTCGTAGGCCGCCCGGGACTTCTCGAGGAGGCGCTCGGTGCGGGCCAGCAGTTCGTGGTCTTCGGGGGCGAGCGTCGCGGGCTGCGGGACCTTGCCCTCGCAGTTCTTAGCCACCATGGACAGCGACCGCTGGGCGAGGTTGCCCAGGTTGTTGGCCAAATCCGCGTTCATCCGGCCGACCACGGCGTCATGGTTGTACGAGCCGTCGGCGCCGAAGGGGACCTCGCGCAGCAGGAAGAAGCGCACCTGGTCCAGGCCGTACTGGGCCACCCATTCGGCGGGAGCCACCACGTTGCCCAGCGACTTGGACATCTTCACGCCGTTGTTGTTCAGGAAGCCGTGGATCATGACGCGCTTGGGCAGTTCCAGCCCGGCCGACATCAGGAAGGCGGGCCAATAGACGGCATGGAAGCGGGAGATGTCCTTGCCGATCACGTGGACATCGGCTGGCCAGAACTTCTTGAACGACTCCGACTCCGTGTCCGGGTAGCCGACGCCGGTGAGGTAGTTGGTCAGCGCGTCCACCCAGACGTACATGACGTGCTTGTCGTTGCCCGGGACCGGGACGCCCCAGTCGAAGGTGGTCCGGGAGATCGACAGGTCCTCCAGGCCGCCCTTGACGAAGCTGATGACTTCGTTGAAGCGGCTGCGCGGGGCACCGAAATCGGGGTGGTCTTCGTAGAGCTTGAGCAGTTTGTCCTGGTAGTTGGAGAGCCGGAAGAAGTAGCTCTCCTCCTCGGTCCAGGTCAGTTCGGTGTCGGTCTGGACGGAGTAGCGCTTGCCGTCTTCGCGGAGCTCGGTCTCGTCCTCGGCGTAGTAGGCCTCGTCGCGAACCGAGTACCAGCCCTCGTACTTGCCCAGGTAGATGTCCCCGGCCTCTTCCATCTTCTTCCAGATGGCCTGCGAAGCGGCGTAGTGGTCGGCATCGGTGGTGCGGATGAACCGGTCGTAGGAAATCTCCAGAACCTGGTGGGCCGACTTGTAGGCCGCCGTGTTCCGGTCCACCAATTCCTTGGGGGTGATGCCCTCCTTGGCGGCGGTCTGGGCAATCTTCATGCCGTGCTCGTCCGTGCCCGTCAGGAACATCACGTCGTAGCCGTCCAAACGCTTGAAACGGGCCATCGCGTCGGTCGCAATGTACTCGTAGGCATGGCCGATATGCGGCACGCCGTTGGGGTACGTGATGGCCGTGGTGATGTAGAACGGGGGCTTGGGCTCGGATGCGGTCACCCTATGAAATTACCCTCTGCGTTCGGCGGTGTCGAAATGCTGCACACGCACGGTTGATGCGTGGGGGCCGGTAGCCCTGGGTGGGGCGCGGGGCGCGGCCGGCAGGCAGGGAGCACCGCATCGGGCGACGAGCGCCGCCGGCATTGGACTGGAGCGATGCCGTAAGCAGGCAAGCAGCGCGGTCTATGGCCTGCCACGGGCAGTGCCGCGCCCGGCGAGGAGCGCGGCCGTCGTGCTGGCACCGGCAGCACCGCTAGGCGCGGTACGGCGCCGTCGTCTGGCACCGGCGGCACCGCTAGGCGCGGTACGGCGCCGTCGTCTGGCACCGGCGGCAGCGCTAGTCGAGGGTGCGCCGCCGTCGTGCTTTATCCACAGCTGGACCGTCGGGATCGACGCCAGGCGGGCGGTGCGGCACGTTGGTGCCATGGACGAACTCCTCGGCATCCTCGGACAGAGCCGCATGGACCGGATCGTCAGCTACCGGCAACTGCGGGAGCACGGGCTCGAGGAACGCCAGATCACTGCCGCTGTGCGCGGGAAGATCCTGCGACGCCTGAGGCGCGGCATCTACATCTCGGAGGAATACTGGCGGGCGCAGAAACCGTGGGACCAGCACTTACTGCTGATCAAGGCCCACCATGCCGCTTCCGACGGCAACCTTGTCTACAGCCACACGTCCGCCGCACGACTATGGGGCCTGCACGTCTGGAACGCGCCGGATGAGATCCACGTGATCCAGCCCGGCCGCCGTGGCGAGAGGTCGGCTGGCACCGGGGTGGTGCGGCACACCCATCGGGTCCCGGATCAGGACGTGAAGATCCTGGACCGGGGCATACGCGTAACATCCCGCGAGCGGACGGTACTGGACTGCGCGCGGGTGCTGCCGTTCGAACCCGCCGTGGTCATCGCCGATTCGGCCCTCCAGCAAGGAGCGAGCTTGCAGAAGGTGCACGAACTGGCGGCCGCCGTTCCCAGGTCACGCTTCGTGACACGCGTCCGGCAAGTGCTCGACGCAGTTGACGGGCGATCCGAATCAGCTGGTGAGACAAGATTGCGGCTGAAACTGCGCAGTTGGAATTTCCCGCCGCCGGTACTCCAGCACGAGATCAGGACGGCCGAGGGTACTTATCGCGCTGACTTCGCCTGGCCGGGACTGAAGCTCATCTTCGAGTTCGACGGCGACGGCAAGTACCGCGATTATCACCCAACGGACCAGGTGATTCTGGACGAGCGGAAGCGGGAGACACGTTTGATGGAAGAAGGCTGGACGATCGTCCGGGTCCGGTGGGGTCACCTCGACGACGACGACGCGCTCAAGCGGCGTTTGGTCCGGAAATACAACGAGGCGTTTCACAACGCCTCCGGCCGCGCGGCGTGAGTCGACGCGGTGCCGGTATTGACGGCGTGGCCTAGAGCGTGGCGCTTCCTGCATGGTGCCTGATGCTTGGTCGCGTATTGAAGGCGGCGCCCCGCCCGCCCGCATGACGCTTCCTGCTTGATGTCTGGCTGGCTCAGGTGCGGAGGAAGCGTGCGGTGTGCTTGGTGGAATCGTTTGCTCGGCGGCGAACTCAAGGGTGCTACCGCCACCTGTTCGCGACAGCCATCCACCAGATCCCCCTTTAGCTGCCAGGTCAGGGGCCATAACCGGTGACCTGGACGCTGACCCCTGACTTCGTGGCGAGGTCAGGGGCCGTGAGCGGTGATCTCGACGCCATACCCTGACCTGGTGCCGGGTCCGGGGACGCGGGCACAGGTTGGGACGCCACCGCTGTCCTCGTCCGGCCTGCCAGCCTGCTGCGGCCGACGCCGGACCCGCCAGCCTGCTGCGGCCGACGCCGGACCCGCCAGCCTGCTGCGGCCGACGCCGGATCGCCAGCGTGCTGCCGGCGGACGCCGGGACCGCCAGCGTGCTGCCTGCGGGACGCCGGGCCCGCCAGGATGTTGCGCGACGCCTAGTTCATCCGGGTGCTGCTGTCCGCCGCCTTGATGAGTTCCTGGTCGTGGGATGCCACGAGCACGGCAATGCCGTCCTTGGTGGTGTCCTTCAGGATGTGGATGATCTTGTTGGCCTGTTCGCGGTCCAGGTTGGCGGTGGGCTCGTCCACCACCAGCACCTTGGTGCCCAGGATCAGCGCGCGGGCGATGGCCACGCGCTGGCGTTCGCCGCCGGAGAGCTGGCCGGGACGGTGGCGCATGCGGCGGCCCAGCCCGACCAGGTCCAGCAGGTCCTTGGCCATCTCGGTGCGCTCTTCGACCTTGCCGTCGGGCACGGCCGGCAGCAGGACGTTCTCCAGCGCGCTCATGCCGTCGATCAGGGCGCCGCCCTGGTCCACGTAGCCGATCAGTGCCCGGCGCCGGTCGGAGATCTCGTCGTCGTCCATGGCGCTGAGGGCATCGCCCTGCCAGAGCACTTCGCCGGAGGTGGGCTGCTGCAGCCCGGCGGCCACGGTGAGGATGCTGGTCTTGCCGGAGCCGCTGCGGCCGGCCAGGCAGTGCATGGTGCCGGCTTCCAGGCCGAGGTCGAAGTCCTCGGCAATCACGAGCGGCTCGGCACCGCCGTCGTACCGGATGGTGATGCCCCGCAGCTCCACCGGCATGGCATGGTCGGCGGTGCGCTCCTTGGTGGCTGCGCGGGTCAGGGGTTCTTCAATCATTTCCGGGTCCTTGTCATCAAAACAAACCAGAGGAGCACGGCCGCGATGCCAGCGGCAGCGGCCCACACCGCGGTATGCGGTGCAATAAACAGGGCGGTCACGACGGCGCCGATGACCGCCAGCGGCAGGGCGACGGCGGCGGTGATGCCGGCCTCGCCGCGGCGGGCCTGCAGCAGCAGCGTAGGCGTCCAGCCCATGGCGCCGAGGATGGCGAACTGTTCGCGCTTGCGGCGCGCTTCAAACCGGGTGGTCATCAGCGCCAGCAGCAGCGCCGTGACCACGCCGAGCAGCGCCAGCGCGATGTTCAGGCCGCTCAGCTGAGTTGCGGCCAGCGAACCGAGCGCCGTGCTGCCGGCTGCCCGCGGGATGTCCACCAGCACCGCCACCAGGGCTCCGGCCGCGGCACCGAGCACCGCGACGCCCAGCGCTATGGCCACGGTGTTGAACCGGTTGGTGCTCAGCTGCCGGGCGGCGAACTGCAGCGGGGTCTTCACCGACGGCACGCCGGCTGCCCCGGACGGTTCGGTGTCCTTCGCCGGGTGCGGCTTGAGCATGGCGGCGGAGACGAAGGCCGCGGCACCGTAAACCACCAGCGCGATCAGCGACACCCACAGGGTCACGGCGCTGCGGCTGATGGCACTGGCAACGATGGCCACCACCAGCACGGCCGCGCCGCCGACCAGCAGTTCGTTCAGGAACCAGGAGCGGATGCGCCGCCGGTTCCAGCCCATGGCCCGCAGCGTCACGGCTTCGGTCCGGCGGGAGCGGGTGAAGGCGACCGCGCTGGCGGCCGTCAGCAGCGCCGCGCCGCCCACGGTCAGGGCCAGCAGCGCAGCGCTGGAGGCGCTCAGGGCGCCCTGGACCTCGCCGGCGGCGCCCTGGCGGACCCAGGACTGCTGCACGGTGCCGAGGTCGCTGACCGTGCCGGAGGCGTCCTTGTAGTAGTCCGGCACGTAGATGGACACGTCTTCGCGGGCTGAGCCGGCCACGACCTGGGTCTGCAGGCCGAGCTCCTCGATCGCGGCGGCAACGGCGTTGATCTGGTCTTCGGCGTCGGCCCATGAACCGGCGGCGTCGACGCGGACGCGGACGGCGTCAATGACCGGCTCCTCGGCGCCGGTGCCGCGGACGGCGGCCAGTCCGGCGAAGTCGGTGATGGCACCGGCGGACTGCACGGACAGGCCGGCGCCGCTGAGGCCCGGCTTCATCACGGTGTCGTCGACGTTGTTGCCCTCGGCGTCCTCGGTGATGGTCACCGGCGTCGGGTCATACCCACCCAACGGCAGGTAGTTCACGTCGCCGGCGGCCTCGCGCACGGCGGAAGCATCGAAGGTGCCGTAGACGAACGGCAGCGGAGTAGCGGATTCGCCGCCGGAGTCCACGGTGCTGCGGTAGGACTGCTCCTCCACCGGTTCCCGCTGGCTCTGGTCCGGTTCCAGCTGCCACTGGAGGGTCTTCTCCGGCAACTTGTTGACCTGGATCCAGCCCTGCGGGATGGCGGTCTGCTCCGCGCTGCCGTCGCTGGCGGCGTCCCCGGCGGTGAACTCCGGGTTGGACATGAAGTCGGTGGTCCACACCGGCGGCTGGTGCAGGCCGGCGACCATCTGGACGCCGCCGGAGCCGAGCAGGTAGTTGTAGTCCTCGCCGCCGGGCCAGCGCAGCTGGAAGGGCTTGCTGGACGCGAAGGGCAGGTAGCCCTCCCCCAGCTCCTTGCTGACGGTGCCGACCTCCGAGACGGTGTTGCCGGCGTCGTCCAGTTGTTCGATTTTGACCGAGTAGGTCAGGTCCAGGTCGGTGCCGGAACGGACCACCATGGGGATGACCTGGGATTCCTCGTCCAGCGTGCCGGCTTCCACCGCGTTCTGGTACTGGACGAAGAACGGGCTCCAGAACTCAAACGGGTGCCCGTCGATGGCGGCGCCTTCGCCGCCCTCGGAGAACATGCCCATACCGAACTGCGAGGAGAAGTGCTGGCCCAGTTCCTGGGCGTTGCGGTCGGTGGGTTCCGGTGCCTGCTTGAGCGGGGCCAGGAAGTCGCCGGCCTCGCCGAGCAGCGCGGATTCGGCCGCCGGGTCCACGGCAACCACTGTCTCGGTGATCTGCGGCAGCATGGGCAGCGCGATGGTGGTGTCGAAATCGCCGTGCATGCTGCCACCGGCCGGATCCGGGAACTTGATGCCGGTTTCGCCCTTGGGGGCCACGGTGCGCAGGCTGGTGCCGCCGGGAACGTCCAGCTCCTCCAGCTTCGCCTGGCCCAGGGAACCTTCGGCGGCTGTTTCAAAGAGGACGGTGTCGCTCAGTCCGTCGGAGCTGACGGCCTTGGCGGTGATCCGGTAGTTGGTCGGTTCTTCGTTGAACACGGAATCCGGCGCCGGCCACTCGGCCTTCGGCACGGCGTCCTTGATGCCCTGGGCCTTGAGGTACTGCTCAATGTTCGGGTTGTAGCCGACGTAGTCGGTGGCCTTCAGCTGCGGGAACTCGATGTCCTGGACCACCTTGGACACGAGCGAAATCGGGGCGGCGACGGAGACGCCGTCGATCCCCCGGACCTGCTCGAGATCGGAGGAGGCAATACCGCCGTTGCCGGTGAGGAAATCCGGCTGGCGCAGTTCGTCGCCCGCGGTGCCGTCGGGCAGGACCAGGATGTCGTACACGCCGCGGGTGTTGTCGTCGACTATCCGGGTCAGCGATGCCTGCGCGCGGCCCTGGACGAAAATGGAAAGGACCATTGCCGCGATGAGGACGGCGACCGTCACCACGAGCGAGCGGCTGCGCATGAAGCGTGACGCAGCGTTGAACCGGATTTCCACAGAATCACTCCATACGGCAGCAAAAAGGCCAGAGGTCGAATTGACCCGGCATTAAGGTTCTCACGAGGTGCGCGTAGTCGAGGAATCGACCGGCGTGTATGCGTAAAGCCCGCCCTGCCCCGGGTACGGAGCAAGGACGGGGCGGGCTCTACTGCGCAGCGCCAGTCAGTCCTGCAGGTCGACTTCGCGGGCCACGACGGCGCCGATCTCCGCACTGAGCCGGTCCAGCAGGTCCTGCGGCAGGGCGCTGTCCACGGTCAGCACGGCCAGCGCCTGCTTGCTGGCGTCGTTGCGGGCCACCTGCATGCCGGCGATGTTGATGTCCTGCTCGCCCAGCAGCCGGCCCAGGGTGCCGATCACGCCGGGACGGTCCTCGTAGAGGAACACGATCACGTGTTCGCTGATCGGCATTTCCACCTCGTAGCCGTTGATGGCCACGATCTTCTGGATCTGCTTGGGGCCGGTCAGCGTACCGGCCACGGAGATCTGCGAACCGTCCGAGAGGGCGCCGCGGATGGTCAGCACGTTGCGGTACTCTTCGGACTCCGTGGTGGTGATCAGGCGGGTGTTGATGCCGCGCTGCTCGGCCAGCACCGGGGCGTTGACGTAGGAGACCTGCTCGGAGACGACGTCCCTGAACACGCCCTTGAGTGCGGCCAGTTCCAGCGCCTTGACGTCCAGCTCGGCGATTTCGCCGGCCACCTCGACGTCGATCTGGGTCACCGAATCGTGGGTCAGCGCGGTGAAGATCCGGCCAAGCTTTTCGATCAGCGGGATCCCGGGGCGGACCTCCGGGGCGATCACGCCGCCGGCCACGTTCACGGCGTCGGGCACGAGCTCGCCGGCCAGCGCCAGGCGCACGGACCTGGCCACCGAGATGCCGGCCTTCTCCTGGGCTTCCTCGGTGGAGGCGCCGAGGTGCGGGGTGACCACCACGTTCTCCAGTTCGAAGAACGGCAGGTCGGTGCTCGGCTCGGTGACGAAGACGTCGATGGCGGCGCCGGCGATCTTGCCTTCCTTCAGCGCGTCGTAGAGCGCGGCTTCGTCGATCAGGCCGCCGCGGGCCACGTTGACCACGCAGGCGGAGGGCTTCATCTTCTCGAAGGCGGCGGCACCGATCATGCCCACGGTCTCCGGGGTCTTCGGCATGTGGATGGTGATGAAGTCCGACTGCTCCAGCAGCTCGTCCAGGCTGACCAGCTGCACGCCCAGCTGTGCGGCGCGGGCGCTGGTCACGTAGGGGTCGTAGGCGAGGATCTGGGTCTCGAACGCCTGCATGCGCGCGGCGATCAATGCGCCGATGCGGCCGAGGCCGATGATGCCGATCTTTTTCTCGTAGATCTCGGTGCCGGTGTACTTGGAGCGCTTCCACTCGCCGCCCTTGAGCGAGGCGTTGGCGGCGGGGATGTGGCGGGCCAGCGCCAGGATGTGGCCGACGGTCAGTTCAGCGGCGGAGACGATGTTGGAGGTCGGGGCGTTCACGACCATGACACCGGCCTGCGTGGCGGCCTTGATGTCCACGTTGTCCAGACCCACGCCGGCGCGCGCGATAACCTTCAGGTTCTTGGCTGCGGCAATGGCTTCGGCGTCCACCTTGGTGGCGGAGCGGACCAGGATGGCGTCGACGTCGGCAATCGCGGACAGCAGCTGGGACCTGTCGGATCCATCGGTCTGGCGGATTTCGAAGTCGGGCCCGAGGGCTTCGATGGTCGCTGGGGAGAGTTCCTCCGCAAGGAGAACTACTGGTTTTTCCACAGGGGTTGTTCCTTCGCTGCAAGCATGGTGATGGCCGTGCATATAGATGGGGGTAGGTCCAGTCTAGAACGGCTGCGGCCTGTCCCCCAGTTGTTACCGGTGCCGGCAGGCCGGCTTCGCCCGGTGAAACGGCCGGTCAAGGGAAACGTGACGACGACGGCGGCGCCTCGGGGAAACGTGACGACGACGGCGGCGCCTCGGAAACGCGACGACGACGAGGGTGCCTCGGGGAAACGTGACGGCCGGCGCCCGCGAGGGGCGCCGGCCGTTGGACTGACCTAGCGGGCTGCTACGCCCTCGGTGTAGTCGTCGTCGGACTTGATCCAGGAGAACAGCTTGCGCAGTTCCCGGCCGGTGGCCTCGATCGGGTGGTCCTCGCCCTTCTGGCGCAGCTCCAGGAACTCCTTGGCGCCGTTGGCCTGGTCGTCCATGAAGCGCTTGGCGAAGGAACCGTTCTGGATGTCCGCCAGGACGGCCTTCATGTTCTCCTTCACCTCCGGGGTGATCACGCGCGGGCCGGAGACGTAGTCGCCGAACTCGGCGGTGTCGGAGACCGACCAGCGCTGCTTGGCGATGCCGCCTTCGACCATCAGGTCGACGATCAGCTTGAGCTCGTGCAGCACCTCGAAGTAGGCGATCTCCGGCTTGTAGCCGGCCTCGGTCAGGGTCTCGAAACCGTACTGCACAAGCTGCGAGGCGCCGCCGCAAAGCACGGCCTGCTCGCCGAACAGGTCGGTCTCGGTCTCTTCGGTGAAGGTGGTCTCAATGACGCCGGCGCGGGTGCCGCCGATGCCCTTGGCGTAGGAGAGCGCCAGCGCCTTGGCGTTGCCGGTGTAGTCCTGCTCGATGGCGATCAGGTCCGGGACACCGCGGCCGGCTTCGAACTCGCGGCGCACAATGTGGCCCGGGCCCTTCGGGGCGACCAGGGCGACGTCGACGTTGGCCGGCGGCTGGATGAAGCCGTAGCGGATGTTGAAGCCGTGGCCGAAGAACAGGGCGTTGCCCTCTTCGAGCTTGTCGGCGATGGACTCGGCGTAAACCTTGGCCTGGACCTGGTCCGGGGTGAGGATCATGATGACGTCGGCCTCGGCGGCGGCGTCGGCGACGGAGAGGACCTTCAGGCCCTCGGCCTCGGCCTTGGCGCGGGACTTGGAGCCCTCGGCCAGGCCGACGCGGACGTCGACGCCGGAATCGCGCAGGCTCAGGGCATGGGCATGGCCCTGGCTGCCGTAACCGATGACAGCGACCTTGCGGCCCTGGATGATCGAAAGGTCGGCGTCGTCGTCGTAATACAGCTCAGTCACTTAGGTTTCTCCTGTTGGGGTTGCGTGGAATGGAATCAGGCGGAACGCAGCGCGCGGTCGCTCATGGAGCGGGAGCCGCGGCCAATGGCCAGCGTTCCGGATTGGACTATTTCGCGGATGCCAAACGGCTCCAGCACTGCAAGCAGGGCCTCGAGCTTATCGGCGGTGCCGGTGGCCTCCAGGACCAACGAGTCGGTGGACACGTCGACCACGGAGGCGCGGAACAAGTCTGCTGCCTGGGTTACCTGCAGCCGTGTTGCGGCATCCGCGCGGACCTTGACCAGGATGTGGTCGCGCTGCACGGAAGTTTCGGGAACCAGCTCGACAATCTTGATGACGTTGATGAGCTTGTTCAGTTGTTTGGTGACCTGCTCCAGCAGGTCGCCCTCGGCTTCGACCACCACGGTAATGCGGGAGAACCCGTCTGCTTCCGTGGGGCCGACGGCCAGAGAATGGATGTTGAACGCCCGGCGGGCGAAGAGGCTGGCGACGCGGGTCAGCACGCCGGGAACGTCCTCCACCAGCACTGAAAGGGTATGGCGGGACATTCCTAGTCCTCCTCTTCCCACTCGGGGGTCATGTCGCGGGCAATCTGGATCAGGTCGTTGCTCACGCCGGCGGGGACCATCGGCCACACCATCGCGTTGGGGCTGACCACGAAGTCGATCACCACGGGGCGGTCGTTGATCGCCAGCGCCTGCTGGATCGTGGCGTCGATGTCCTCCGGACGTTCGCAACGCAGGCCCACGCAGTCGTAGGCGTCGGCCATCTTCACGAAGTCCGGTACGCGCACGGTGTCGTGGCCGGTGTTCAGGTCGGTGTTGGAGTACCGGCCGTCGTAGAACAGGGTCTGCCACTGGCGGACCATGCCCAGCGAGGAGTTGTTGATCACCGCGACCTTGATGGGGATGTTGTTCAGCCGGCAGGTGGCCAGTTCCTGGTTGGTCATCTGGAAGCAGCCGTCGCCGTCGATGGCCCAGACCACGCGGTCCGGGTTGCCCACCTTGGCGCCCATGGCGGCCGGCACCGAGTAGCCCATGGTGCCCAGGCCGCCGGAGTTCAGCCAGGCGTGCGGGCGCTCGTACTTGATGAACTGCGCGCTCCACATTTGGTGCTGGCCCACGCCGGCAACGTAGACGCCTTCCGGCCCGGTCAGCTCGCCGATCCGCTGGATCACCTGCTGCGGGGCCATCAGGCCGTCGTCGGGCTCGGCGAAGCCCAGCGGGTAGGTCTCGCGCAGCCGGTTCAGCATGGCCCACCAGGCGGAGAGGTCCGGGGTGCCTTCGGCGGCGAACCGCTCGCGGCAGGCGTCGGCCAGTTCCGGAATGATCTCCTTGACCGAACCCACGATCGGCACGTCGGCCGTGCGGTTCTTGGAGATCTCCGCGGGGTCAATGTCCGCGTGGATCACCTTGGCGCCCGGGGCGAAGGTGCTCAGCACGCCGGTGACGCGGTCGTCGAAGCGGGCGCCGAGCGTGATCAGCAGGTCGGCCTGCTGCAGCGCGGTCACCGCGGAGACGGAGCCGTGCATGCCCGGCATCCCCACGTGCTGCGGGTGCGAATCCGGAAACACGCCGCGAGCCATCAGCGTGGTGGCCACCGGGGCGCCCACCAGTTCGGCCAGCTCGCGCAGCTCCTGCGACGCGTGGGCCTTGATCACGCCGCCGCCCACGTAGAACGCCGGGCGCTCCGCCGCGGCGATCAGCTTGGCGGCCTCGCGCACCTGCTTGGAGTGCCCGCGCACCACCGTGCGGTAGCCGGGAATGTCGATCTTCGGCGGCCAGGAGAAGCTCATCATGGACTGCTGGGCGTCCTTGGTGATGTCCACCAGCACCGGGCCGGGGCGGCCCGTGGTGGCGATGTGGAACGCCTCGGCCAGCACGCGGGGAATCTCCTGCGCCTTGGTGACCAGGTAGGAGTGCTTGGTGACCGGCATGGTGATGCCGACGATGTCCGCTTCCTGGAACGCGTCCGAGCCGATCACGGCCGAGGAGACCTGCCCGGTGATCGCCACCATCGGCACCGAGTCCATGTGCGCGTCGGCAATGGCGGTGACCAGGTTGGTGGCACCCGGGCCGGAGGTGACAATGCAGACACCGGCGCGGCCGGTGACCATGGCATAACCCTGTGCGGCGTGGCCTGCACCCTGTTCATGACGGACCAAGACGTGGTTGATCTTGGCCGAATCCATGAGCGGGTCGTAGGTGGGGAGGATGGCCCCGCCCGGCAACCCGAAGACGTCATCGACGCCCAGTTCTTCCAGCGAACGGACAACGGCTTGTGAGCCGGTCATTTCCGTGGGCGGCACGATGTTGTTCGGCCCGACTACCGGGCTGAGGCCGTCCACGACGGAAGAGACAGAGGCAGCTACATCTTTGGTTTTGAAAGCGTCGGGCGAGGCCGGCGCCTTGTTGGCCATCAGCGAGGGGCTGATTGGCGATCCCTTAGTCATCGGATTTCCTTTGCGGATCTTTACGTTCTCTGATGTGCTTGCCGTCCTCCGCGAGGAGGACGGCCCTGTTCTCTTCTGCAAATAAAAAAACCCCGTCGAGCCGGTTGGCTCCGATGGGGTTTCGCGCGTGACGTGGTCGTGCCAGACGGGCGGTTACGCCACGCGCTTGGTAAGGACGACCACGGATACGCTTTGCATGGCTTCAGTCTCGTGCCACGCAGATATCAGTGTCAACCTGAGACATCGCTGTCTCACTATTTGGGCATCTGAGTCCAAAACGTGGACTCCCCGGATGCCCGTGGCGGGCACGACGGCGGGCGCTTGCCTCGTGGAGGGGCGGCGCCCGCCGTCGTGGTTCAGCTGCAGTAGGCGCCGGTGGACGCGGAGTTCACCAGCTTGACGTACTTGGCCAGCACGCCGGTGGTGAACTTCGGCGCCAGCGGCTCCCAGCCCACCCTGCGGGCTTCCAGCTCGGCCTCGTCGACCAGCAGGTCGAAGCTGCGGGCCGCGATGTCCACGCGGATCAGGTCGCCGTCGCGCACGAAGGCGATCGGGCCGCCGTCGACCGCTTCCGGCGCCACGTGCCCGATGCACAGGCCGGTGGTGCCGCCGGAGAACCGGCCGTCGGTGAGCAGCAGCACGTCCTTGCCGAGCCCGGCGCCCTTGATGGCGCCCGTGATGGCCAGCATCTCGCGCATGCCCGGGCCGCCCTTGGGGCCCTCGTAGCGGATGACCACCACGTCGCCGGCCTTGATCTGCCCGTTGTCCAGCGCATCCAGGGCGCCCTGCTCGCGTTCGAACACGCGGGCGGTGCCCTCGAAGACGTCCGCGTCGAAGCCCGCGGACTTTACCACGGCGCCTTCGGGGGCCAGCGAACCGTGCAGGATGGTCACGCCGCCGGTCTTGTGGATGGGATTGTCCAGGGCGCGCAGGATCTTGCCGTCCGGGTCCGGCGGGTTGATGGCCGCCAGGTTCTCGGCCACGGTCTTGCCGGTCACGGTCAGGCAGTCGCCGTGCAGCAGGCCCGCATCCAGCAGCGCCTTCATGACCACCGGGACGCCGCCGATCTTGTCCAGGTCGAACATCACGTGGCGGCCGAAGGGCTTCATGTCGGCCAGGTGCGGGACCTTGTCGCCGATCCGGTTGAAGTCGTCCAGGGTCAGGTCCACCTCCGCCTCGCGGGCGATCGCCAGCAGGTGCAGCACGGCGTTGGTGGAGCCGCCGAACGCCATGGTCACGGCGATGGCGTTCTCGAAGGCCTTCTTGGTCATGATGTCGCGGGCGCGGATGCCCTTGCGCAGCAGGTTCACCACGGCCTCGCCGGACTTGTGCGCGAAGTTGTCGCGCCGGCGGTCCGCCGAGGGCGGCGCGGCGGAGCCCGGCAGGGACATGCCCATGGCCTCGCCGATGGAGGCCATCGTGTTGGCCGTATACATGCCGCCGCAGGCGCCTTCGCCCGGGCAGATGGCGCGCTCGATCGAGTCCAGGTCCTTGCGGCTCATCTTGCCGGCGGCGCAGGCACCCACGGCCTCGAAGGCGTCGATCAGGGTTACTTCCTTCTCCGAGCCGTCCTCCATCTTCGCGAAGCCGGGCATGATCGTGCCGGCGTAGAGGAACACCGAGGAGAGGTTCAGGCGGGCGGCGGCCATCAGCATGCCCGGCAACGACTTGTCGCAGCCGGCCAGCAGCACGGAACCGTCCAGGCGCTCGGCCATCATGACCGTTTCCACCGAATCCGCGATGACCTCGCGGGAGACCAGCGAGAAGTGCATGCCCTCGTGCCCCATGGAAATGCCGTCGGAGACGGAGATGGTGCCGAACTGCATCGGGAAACCGCCGCCGGCGTGGACACCTTCCTTGGCGCCCTGGGCCAGCCGGTTCAGCGACAGGTTGCAGGGGGTGATTTCGTTCCAGGAGCTCGCGATGCCGATCTGCGGCTTGGCGAAGTCCTCGTCGCCCATCCCTACGGCTCGGAGCATGCCGCGCGCCGGAGCGGCGTGGATGCCATCGGTTACTACCCGGCTACGGGGCTTGATGTCTGGGGTTGCGTCCGCACTCATGGCATCGATTCTATGACCCGCGCGGCCATGGCAGGGCCATATTACGACGGCGGCGCCCACGTGGGCCGGCAACCGCGGCACGCCCGGGCTGGCCGGGGCGGCCGCCCTGGCGCCCACCCGGGTCGGCAACCGCGTCCACCCGGGCCGCCTGGGGCGGCCGCCGTCAGCCCTGCTGGCTGGCGATCGCCGCGGCTTCCTGCTGCAGCATCCCGATCACCCGGTGCACGCTGCTGCGTTCGGCCACATCACTGCGCGCCAGCACCACGATGGTCCGGCTGGCACGGATCCCCTCCAGCGGGCGCATCACGAAGCCGCGGGTGGACTGCGCCTTCCGCGAGGTAAACCGCGGCACCACGGCGAGCCCGTGCCCGGCGGCCACCATGGCCTCCATCACGCGGAGGTCGGCGTAGCGGGTAGTCCGCTTGGCCAGCCTGCCGGTGCGTGCTTCGATCTGGCGCAGCACCTGTTCGAACGGAAAGCCCTGCGGGACGCCGATCCACGGGTGGTCCACCACATCCTCCGGCCTGAGGACGTCGAGTTCTGCCAGCGGATGGCCGGCGGGCATGGCCACATCCAGCGGCTCGTCCAGCAACGGCAGCACGGTGATGCCGCTGCGGGCGAAGGCCTCGACGCCCTGCTGGCTGTGTGCCAGCACCAGGTCGTAGTCGGCCGCCAGCGGCAAGAACCCCTCGACGGACGGATCTTCCAGGCAGGGGTCGAAGTGCAGCCCCTCGATGTCCTGCAGCCGGTACATCAGGCCCGGCAGAAACATTTCCGCGGCGCTGGGAAAGAACGCCGCGCGGATTTGGTTTTGCCAGCCGCTGCGGTAGCCGTCCACGGTGGCCTGCGCCCTCTCCATCGCCGCGGAGACGTCCGCGGCAGCCGCGGCCATGGCCAGCCCGGCCTCGGTCAGGCGCACTCCCCTGCCGGCTTTCTCCACCAGCGTGACGCCCACTTCCCGCTGCAGCGCCTTCAGCTGCTGCGACACGGCCGAGGCTGTGATCTTCATCGCAGCGGCGGTAGCGACGACGGACCCGCGGTCGCCCAGTTCCCGCAGTATTTGGAGGCGCCTCATGTCCATAAAGCGATACTACATAGTGAGGTAAGTAACGTTAGCTTGAACTTGACGGTTGCCCCGGTTGACAATGGTGGAATGACAGTCTCAGTTGCCTTGACCGTAGTGGGGATGGCCGCCGTCCTGGCGCGCCTCGCCGTCGTTGTCCGCCGCGACCACGGCCCGGTGCCGCGCAGCCACACGTGGGAGACCGACCATGCGGCCATGCCGGTGAAAGCCGTCGACGCCGTCTGACATCCTCCCCCCTCAATCAAGCGCCGGGCACCACATGGGCCAGGCGCTTTTTTGTGGGTCCGGCTCACTAAACTGGCCGGCAGCGATCCCCGCTTCCGCCGCCGCAGGCGACAGCTCCCCCACAGCCCAATCACATCCGAAAGCCACCATGCCCAGCAGCGACATGCCCACCAGCGACGAACTCAAGGACGCGCTCAGCGCCATCTTTGACTCCCAGATTCCCAACTACGGGGACTACAACCTCGTCTTCGCCAGCAGCCGCCAGGACAATGCGCACGCAGCGCAGGGCGGGACCGGAGACTTTTACGTGATCGGTTACCGCTGGCGGCCGCAGGAGCTGGTCATCGCCCCGTTCGACGGCTCCGCGCTGACGCCCGGCGGCACCCCCGTCGCGATCAACATGACCAACATGTCCCATGCGGTCCAGCTGGGCGGCGGGGAATACGAAGTGGGCACCAGCACCGGCAGGACGTTCCGGTTCGGAGTCCAGGCCGAAGGAAAGCTGCCGACCGAGGGCCACACGATCGACCAGTCCGAAGACCAGCCCGACTTCCACAGCTTCATGGCGGAGCTGATCTTCCGGGCCTAGCCCCGTGTCGGGCCGATCTTCCGGCCCGCGGTCCGCCTGCCTCGGGCCCGGCGGGCATCTCCCCAAACCTGCCGGCTCCGCCTCCCCGATCGGGCACCGGGGCCTATGGACACTGCCCGGCCCCGCACGTAACGTCGGGACCGGATGCACCACAACCATCAACCGAAGGTGAAGGCCATGGACCGGAGATGGGGAATCAGGATCGCCGTCGCAGCCACCATCGTGACCGCCCTGCTGTGCCGGCTGTTCAGCCGCAAGCCCCGTTCCACGGAGGCCAGCTCCCCGGCCTCCACGCCGACGAATCTGACGGACGCGCCCTCCGACACCGCCGGCCAAAACCAGACGCATGCGCCCTCCGACACCGCCGGCCGAAACCAGACGACCGGCCGCCTGGTTCCGGCCGCCGACGAGGACCTGGTGGTCGAGGAGACAATGCCGGAGTTCCCTGGCGCCACCGGCACGGCAACCGCCGGAGGTGCCGGCGCCGGGGAGCCCGTGCCTGCCGATGTCGAGGACGCAGCAGCGGAGCAGGCGGCCGTCACGGATAAACCGCTCTACGATGAGACCGAATGGCTCGGTTACGCGGGCGAGGCGGTCATCGAACCGTCCGTCCAGGCCGAGGACGGAGACGGAGCGAACCGGAAACGAGGCTGACGGATGGACGACGAGGCGGATCGGCGCGTCCTGCCGCTTCGGTTTGTTCCCTTGGCCCTGGCCGTGGCGCTGTCCACCGTCCTGGCCGGCTGCAGCGGCGGCGGCAATGCCCGGCCGGACGGTGGCGGCGGCGCCGGAACCAGCCCAAACGTGGACACCGCAGCCTCCGGCCTGGCCGAACCGTGGTCCATAGCGGTCCTGCCCGACGGCAGCGCACTCATCTCGGAAAACGACACCGGCCTCATCAAACACGTGGTCGACGGCGAAACGGTCGCCGCCGTGCCCGTCGAATCTGCGCTGGAAACCACCGGTGAGGCCGGCCTGCTGGGGCTGGAGCCCAGCCCGGATTTCGACGCCGATGCCCGGCTCTACGTCTACCTCACCTCGCCGGAGGACAACAGGGTTCTCAGCTACCGCTGGGACAACGGCCGGCTCAGCGACGCGCAGGAAATCGTCACCGGCATCCCCAAAGCCGGGATCCACAACGGCGGACGGCTCAAGTTCGGCCCGGACGGCTACCTGTACATCGCCACCGGCGACGCCTCCGATTCCTCCCGCTCCCAAGATTTGTCCTCGCTGGGCGGCAAGATTCTGCGGGTCACGCCCGACGGCGACCCGGCCCCCGGCAACCCCTTCGGCGACAGCCCGGTCTACAGCTTCGGCCACCGCAATGTGCAGGGGCTGGCGTGGGACGCCGACGGCAGGCTCTGGATTACCGAGTTCGGCCCTGACCGGGACGACGAGCTGAACCTGATCGAACCCGGCGGCAACTACGGCTGGCCGGACGTTACGGGAGCCCCCGGCGACGAGCGGTTCATCGACGCCAAGGTGGTCTGGCCGTCCACGGCCGAGGCCTCCCCCAGCGGCATGGCCTTGGTGGACGGCACTGCGTGGATCGCTGCACTGCGGGGCCAGCGGCTGTGGCGGGTAGAGCTTGACGGCACGGAGGCCGGAGAGCCCGAGGCCTTCTATGAAGGAGAATACGGCCGGCTGCGTGACGTGGCCGCGGCCCCGGACGGCCGGCTCTGGGTCCTCACCAACGGTACCGACGAGGACCGAATGCTGGCCGTTTCTGTGAAGTAGGCGACAAACGCCGCTTCAATTTCACTTTCGTGGAAAGGTCCTGCTAGAGTTACATGTCGTTGCGAGGGAAGAAGCGCCCGGGAAACCGCCGCTGGGACTCTCACCGACAGCTGCACCTCTAGCTCAACTGGCAGAGCAATTGACTCTTAATCAATGGGTTCCGGGTTCGAGTCCCGGGGGGTGCACAAGCGAAACCCCGTCTGGCCAGTGCGCAAGCCTGGACAGACGGGGTTTTTTGTTCTTCGGACGGAGCAGGGCCGGGCCTGGAGAAGAACTGACGCCCGAAGCCTCCCCTAGCCAGGCTTCCCGAGCTGATGAATTCGTTCAATCACGCGGACGACCTCCAAAGCATCCCTGGGATCGACGGGGATAGGCCCGCTTCCCCGAATCGCCTGGGCCGCAACCCTGTAAAACCCAAGGTAGTCGCCTCTTTCGGTCGGCACTGCAATGGGTGCGGGATGGCCTGGCCCTTGGATGCCGATGGTGCCCCATGTGCTTTCGGGCTCGGCACCGAACCCTGGATCAGTTGGGACTGCACCGGCTGCCAAGGCCGGCTCCTGTCCGTCCAGGCCGTAGCTGACAAAAGCGCTTTCAGTCCCCAAAACGCGGAAGCGGGGTCCGGCTTGCGCCGCCACCCGGCTCATCCAGAGCCGCGAATGCACGCCGTTCGAGTGGAATAGCTCAACGAGACTGACGTCGTCGTTGCCGCCCCCTTCACGGACAGTGCGCACGTCGGCGCGGATCTCGTCAACCGGCCCGAACAGTACCAGGGCCTGGTCTATGAGGTGGCTTCCCAGATCAAAAGTAATCCCGCCGGCCAGCCGCGGAGGCGTTGCATCCTGCCAGCGGTCAACGACTTTGGGCGCCCAGTGCTCGAAGCTCGATTCAAACTGATAGACCCGGCCCAGCTGCCCGTCGGCCAGTACCTTCCTCACGGTTCGGAAGTCCCCGTCCCACCGCCGGTTCTGGAAAACAATCAGGGGCTTCCCGACACGTTCCGCCCGTTCGATCAGTTGTTCGCCGTCGGCGACCGTTGGCACGAAGGGCTTGTCCACGATCACGGCCAAGCCTGCGTCCAGCGCTGCCAGTGCTTGCTCCACATGGGTATGGGGAGGCCCCGCAAGCACCACCAGCTCCAGATTCAGGCCTGCCTCCAGCAATTCGTTGGCGTCTGCAACAATTTTCGCTTCGGGATGATCCTTGGCGGCCTGCAGCTTGCGTTCCGGGTGGGACGTCGCGATGGCGTCCAAGGAGAACTCCCGAAGGGCACGAAGGAAGGGCCCGTGAAATACTTTGCCGGCCAGGCCATAGCCCACCAAGCCGGTGCGGACAGGGCGCGGAGGGCCATCGGCGTTCGACATACCGGAAGATTACTCTTGTGCCATAATTTGTTCAAGGAATAAACATTTGATGGTCGCGGGGATGGAGTAGCCTGCGGTTGAACGATTAGTTAGGCAGTCGTTCCCTTGTCCACCATCCAGGGAGGTTTGGTTGAGTACATCAAACGCGCCGCTGCGCACCGGCCACGGGCGGCTGCCGCCGGCCCAGCGGGCGGGGAACAACCTTGACAGCATTCGCCGGCATAACCTCTCCACCATTCTTCAGTTCGTGCATCATGCAGGACCCGTCCCCCGCTCCGAGCTGACGCGGAAAACAGGGCTGAACAGGTCAACAATCGGCGCCCTGGTCGGCGAGCTGATCGAGCTCGGCCTGGTCCTGGAAACCAGCCCGGACTCAAGCAACGGTGTCGGGCGACCGAGTGCGGTCGTACGCCCAAACCCGGCGACCGTGGCAATCGCAGTCAATCCGGAGATCGACGCGGTCACCGTCGGCGCCGTCAGCCTGGGCGGGGTTGTGCAGAAACGGATCCGCTACGAGACGGATAAGGCTCCCAGCGTCCGCGAAGCAGTCAACATCAGTGCGGCGATCATTGAAGGCATGAAGACCAACGGGAACCGAATCGCAGGTGTCGGCGTCGCGGTACCTGGCTTGGTGCGGACACAGGACGGGCTCGTGCGGTTGGCTCCGCATCTGGAGTGGACGGATGAACCGATTGCCGAAATGCTGGCCACTGCCACGGGGTATCCCGTGAAAGCCGCCAACGATGCGAGCCTTGGTGCCCTTGCCGAAAGGACCTTTGGGTCCGCCCGACGGGTCAGCGACATGATCTACCTCAACGGCGGAGCGAGCGGCATTGGCGGCGGGATCATCAGCGGAGGCCAAGCCCTGACCGGCGTCGCCGGCCATGCCGGGGAGCTGGGCCACACCCGGATCAGAAGCGGCGGCGGGCTTGACACTGCCCATGCCCGAGGCACCCTGGAATCCGAAGTGACCCGTGACGCTCTGCTTGCCGCCCTGGGATTGGCATCCGCTGATGTGGACGAGCTGGAGGAGGCGCTGCTTTCGTCCACCTCTGCCGAAGTTCGGGCGGTCGTGGACCGGCAGCAGGAGTACCTCGCCATTGCCCTCGGCAATGCAATCAACATACTGAATCCGGAGTTGATCATCTTGGGCGGCTTTTTGGGCTCCTTGCATGCCGCTGATCCGGAGCGGCTGGAGCGGCTCGTTTCCCGCGAATCACTGCCGGTTTCGCGCCAGAGCGTTCACATTTCCCGGCCGCAGCTGGGCGCGGATCTTCTCATGGTCGGCGCGGCTGAACTGGTTTTCGCCGACCTTCTGGCCGACCCCGCAGCCTACGCGTTCGTCGCCTAAAGCCTGGTTGATCAGTTTCACGTCGTCGAGAACCGGTAACGGCTGAGGTGCCGGTACTCCGTTCCGGCCGGAAGGACGACGGAAGGAAAGTCGGGGAAATGGCTGGAATCGGTAACCTTCTGGGGTTCAAGGCATATGCCGCTGCCGGGCCCGTACACGGCACCCCCTCGGCCCGCCAGCGGAGGCAGCCGGTTCGCTGTATAAACCTGAAGACAGAACTCGGTGGTAAACAGCTCCATCATGCGTCCGGTCCGGGGAGAGTAAAGTACCGCCGCCGGCTTGTCCTTGTCCTTGTCCTTGTCCTTGTCCTTGTCCTTGTCGGGATTGAACAGGAACGTATTATCGATGCCCGGCCATGGCTCGGTGCCCGATTCGGGCAGGAAGGCTCCGATCCGCCTCAGCTTGCGGAAGTCGAAAGCCGACCCGGCGACAGGCAGGTGGCTGCCCGTCGGAATGAGTTCCCAATCCGTGGCCAGGATGTAATCCGCGTCAACCATTAGCTGCTGATCGATGACGGGCCTCGCCCCGGCCCCGTCCATATTCCAGTAAGCGTGATTGGTCATATTGACCGGGGTGTCCGCGTCGGCCTTGGCCGTGAAGAGAATCGATAGCTCATTGGCGTCAGACAGCGAGTACCGGACCCGCGCCGAGAGGTTTCCCGGATAGCCTTCTTCGCCTTCGGGGCTGCGGTATTCAAAACTGACGAAGTCGTCCTGCGCCGGTTCCGGGGACGCGTCCGATCTGGACCACAGGACGCGGTCAAAACTTCGCCTTGGTCCTCCATGAAGATGGTTCCGCCCCTCGTTCGCGGCAACGGGAAAGGTCACCCCAGCTGAGGAGAACCGGCCGCCCGGGATGCGGCCCGCTGTCCGACCGATCGTTGCGCCGATGTAGCAGTTCGCGTGGCGGCGATAGTCGTCAACAGCGTCGAACCCAAGCACCACGTTTTCGTGCTTGCCGCCCCTGTCCGGCAGGAGCAGTTCGACGATCCTGGCTCCGAAGGGGTCGAGCGTCAGGCGGGTGCTGCGGGCATTGGCCAGGACCAGTCCCGTGCCCGGTCTGCTGGCGCCTGCCTGCTTCTTCACGCCGAGCCTTCGCTGTGACCGCGGAACCACGTCTCCTGCTGTTCGGCATGGCTGTCGTACTGATCCCGGATAAGAGGCCGCGGATCGGGTCGCAGTTCCGCGTCGAAGTGCGGCGGCCAGTCAGGGCGTGCTCCATTGAGGACCCATGCGGCCTGCACCGCGGCTCCTTCGGCCACGTACTCGCCGGGTGCCGGAACCGAGACCGGCATATCGAAGACCTGCGCGGCAACCGACCGGACCGCCCGGTTCTGCGCGCCCCCGCCGATCAAGAGGACCCGTTCGGGACGTGCGCCGGCCCGACGCAGAGCATCAAGCCCTCGGGCGAGACTGCACAGCATCCCCTCAACCGCAGCGCGCGCAAGATTGGGCCTTGTCATCGAGGTCAGCGACAGGCCGTGAAGACTGCCCGTCGCATGGGGCAGGTTTGGGGTGCGTTCCCCTTCGAACCAGGGGATCAGGACTGCTCCCCTGGCGCCAGGGGGAGCCTCCAGGGCGAGACGCGAGAGCCCGTCGTTGTCAACGCCCAGCACCTCGGCGACGGACGTCAGGATGCGTGCTGCATTGAGCGTGGTCGCAATCGGGAGGAAAGCGCCTGCAGCGTCTGCAAAGCCTGCGACGGATCCCGTACTGTCCCGGTGCAGTTCGGCGGATGAGGCGAATACCGTTCCGCTGGTGCCGATCGAAACCATGGCTTCCTGGCGGGAAGCGTTGAGGCCCAGCGCCGCGGCGGCATTATCTCCGGCTCCCGCGCCCACAATGATTCCCCCAGGCGTCTTGCCCGCCCGCTCATGGGGGCGAAGGACCCCGGGAAGAACGGCAGCATGTCCGAGGGCCAAAGTGAACAGATCCAGGTCGTACCGGTTCGCCTCCGGATCCCAATAGCCGGTGCCACTGGCATCCGACCGGTCCGTCGTGAGTTCTTCAAGGACCGGCCCAAGCGGGCTTGAAGCAGCTGGCCCGTACCCTCGCAGCCGCCAGGTGAGCCAGTCATGGGGAAGTGCGACCGCGGCGACCTTTGCGGCATTGCCGGGTTCTGCGTCACGCAACCACCGCAGTTTGCTCGCGGTGAACGACGCTACGGGAAGCAATCCCGTCCTTTGCACGTATTCATCGGCGCCCACTTCGCTCACAAGGGCAGCGGCAGCGCCCGCGCTACGAGTGTCGTTCCAGAGCAAAGCCGGCCGGATCACCCGGCCCTCCTTATCGAGGGCCACCATCCCGTGCTGCTGTGCTGCTATGGAAAGGCAGCTGACTGAGCCGAGACCTCCCGCCTGGGCGAGCGCTGCCTGCAGTGCGCTCCACCAGGCCTCCGGGTCAACTTCGGTGCCGGCCGGGTGAGCTGCCCGTCCCGCAGAAACGACCCGGCCCGAGCGGGCATCCCGGAACACCGTTTTGCAGCTCTGTGTCGAAGAATCGACACCCGCAACAAGCGTCATGATGCCTCCCGTTACGTCGGCCGGGTCCAAAACCTCAACGGTTCCTGCGGATCAGCGCGCGCCAAGCAGGTGTTCCATGGCCAACTGCTGCAGCCGGACGAACCCGAACCCGGAGCCGTCAAAGTACCCCTCCGGGGAAAAATCCTCGTATGAGGAACGGTCCTGAAGCAGCTCGGCGTAGGACTCTCCTTCGCCAAGGGTCGGTTGCGCCAGTTCGGTGACGCGGGAAGCCCGCATCGCTTCCTGCACCTCAGGGTCCGAGCGGAAGGCGGCGGCCCGTTCTTTCAGCAACAGGTACATCCGCATGTTCGCCGCAGCCGAATCCCACACTCCCCCGGCATCCTCGGTTCGCGACGGCTTGTAGTCGAAGTGGCGCGGACCGTCGTAAGCCGGGCCCCCGTTCGGGCCGCCGTTTTCCAACAGGTCCACCAGGGAAAAGGCGTTTTGCAGGTCGCCATGGCCAAAGACCAGATCCTGGTCGTACTTGACCCCCCGCTGGCCGTTGAGATCAATATGGAACAGCTTGCCGTGGTACAGCGCCTGGGCAACGCCGGCGGTGAAATTCAGGCCCGCCATTTGTTCATGTCCGACCTCAGGGTTGACGCCGAAGAGTTCCGACCGTTCCAAGGTTTCGATGAAAGCCAGCGCATGGCCGACCGTCGGCAGCAGAATGTCGCCGCGGGGCTCGTTGGGCTTGGGTTCAATCGCGAAATGCAGGTCGTACCCTCGATCGGTCACGAAGCCCCCCAAAACGTCGAGCGCCTCGCGGTACCGCTCAAGGGCTGCCCGGACGTCCTTGGCAGCGTCGTACTCTGCGCCTTCGCGACCTCCCCACATGACGAAAGTCCTGGCGCCGAGTTCTGCGGCCAGCTCAATGTTCCGCAGGACCTTCCGAAGCGCGAACCGCCGGACGGCCCTGTCATTGGAGGTGAACCCGCCGTCCTTGAAAACCGGGGGGCTGAAGAGGTTCGTCGTGACCATCGGAACCTCAAGGCCCGTGTCCTCGAGTGCACCTCTCAGGCGGTCAATCTGCTTCTGCCGCTCCCCCTCGCTGCTGCCGAAGGCGAAGAGGTCATCATCGTGGAACGTCAATCCATAGGCACCGAGACCGGCAAGCCGTTCGACCACCTCAACGACATCCACGTGCGACCGGGTAGGGCCGCCGAAGGGATCGACTCCCGCGTATCCCACCGTCCACAAGCCGAAGGAGAACTTGTCTTCGCGGCTAGGCTGCCTCATTACCGTCTCCGATCATCATTCAATAGTAGTGAGCAACAACTTATTCGCCATCACAGCCCGAAGTCAACGGTTTCCGGCGGTCTGGGCCGCTATTATTCCTGCCGAGACAACGGAGCCTAGGATCGAAGGCACCCTAGACAACCGTGCTGACAACCCGCCTGTACCGAGGTTTCCCCACTGCAGCAAAAGAAAGTGTTGCATTTGTTGGGACTGCTTACTATATTGAGTTTTCACATGATGTTGCTCACAGACGGAGCTTCACCCCTCGCCTCAACCTCCAGCGGAGAACAGGAGCGATCCCATGGGGCATTCCACCGAACCGGTCGATCATTCGCCGCTGCTGAAAGTAGAAGGCGTGGTGAAGCAGTACCAAGGCGTAACCGCCCTGCGCGGGGTGAGCCTGGACATCCGCCCCGACGAGATCCATGCCCTGCTGGGGGGCAACGGCGCCGGCAAATCCACGCTGATCAATGTGCTCTCGGGCGTGGTCTCCCCGGATGCGGGCACGGTTACCCTGGCCGGGGAAGAAGTACGTTTCCGCCATCCCAGTGATGCGCTCAATGCGGGCATCACGACCATCCATCAGGAGCTTTCGCTCGTTCCGGCGCTCACGGCACTGGACAACATCTTCCTCGGCCGCGAGGTGAATGCCCGTTTTCTCGGCCTGAAGGTCAGGCTTGACCGCAAGGGCATGGAGGAGCGGGTACAGCAGTTGGCCGCCGACTTCGGGCTGACCCGGGAGGACTTGAAGCTTCCCGTCGGGGAGTTCGGTGCGTTGAAAAAGCGCGTGGTGGAAATCGTCAAAGCACTGGCCTTCGACCCCCGCGTGCTGATCCTGGACGAGCCGACCTCAGGGCTTGAGGAAGAAGAAAAGCGGCACCTGTTCGAACACATGCGCAAGCTCAGGGGGCGGGGCGTACCACTGCTGTGGGTAACCCACCATCTCGAGGAACTGTTCGGTCTGGCGGACACCGCCACCGTCTTCCGCGACGGGGCCAACGCCGGCACTGCCGCCATCGCCGAAACGAACGTCGATGAGCTGCTTGGCATGATGTTTGGAATCGCGGCCGGCGAATTCGGAGCGGCCAGCGGAACGCCGCCGCACACGGCGCCCGACGCCGGCGAGGAGGAAGTGCTGCGGCTGGAGAATGTGCACCGCAGCCACGTCCTGAAGGACATTTCGCTGTCGGTCCGCAAGGGCGAGATCCTGGGCATAGCGGGACTCGCCGGCGCCGGGCGGACCGAGTTGGCCAGGCTCATCATGGGCTTGGACAAGATGAGCAGCGGAACAATGCACCTCAACGGGCAACCCCTCCGCATCCGCGATTCCAGCTCGGCATACCGCCACGGGCTGGCCATGCTCCCGGAAGACCGCAAGCAGCTGGGCATTCTGCCGGAATTTTCGGTTGCCGAAAACATCTCCATCTCCAGCCTGGGCGGCGTCACGCAGCTGGGTTTCCTGGTCAAAAGCCGCGATGAGATGGACCAGGCCGAAAGCTACCGGCAGCGCTTGGCGATCCGTGCCCCAAGCGTCAGGGAAAAGATTCGAAACCTGAGCGGCGGAAATCAGCAGAAGGCCATCGTGGCCCGCTGCCTGAACACCAAGCCCTCGCTGCTGATCTTCGACGAACCGACCCAGGGTATCGACGTCTCGGCCAAGGTGGAGGTTCACAACCTCATCCGTGATTTCGTCGCCGCGGGCGGGGCCGCCATCGTCATCGCCTCGGAAATCGCCGAGCTGCTGGAACTCAGCCACCGTGTGCTGGTCATGAAAAAAGGCCGGCTGGTGGGTTCGGTGACCGCGCTGCAGCAGGAACTGGCCGCCGGAAACTTCGAGGGCGTGAAGAACAGAATCCTGGCCCTATCCGCCGGCAGGAGCGAATGATGAATCTCCAACGGGCCGTATCCCGCACGCTTTCGACCAGCGGCGTGCCGATCGCGGTCGCCCTGATCGTCCTGGTCATCGTGTTCCAGCTGATGTCGCCTGTCTTCCTGCAACCGGAGAGCCTCACCGATTACATCAACAACGCCATACCCGTCCTGCTGATTACCGTCGGGGTGGCAATCGTCATCGTGGCCGGCGGCATCGACCTGTCCGTCGGCACGGTCGCCGGGCTGAGCGCCGGAACGACCATGTGGGCTTTGCTCAGCGGTGCGCCGACCCTGGTGGGCGTCCTCGTGGGTGTCGCCACCGGCACGGCATTCGGCCTGTTCAACGGATGGCTCATCACGAAGTTCGGCATCAACGACTTCATCGTCACGCTGGCCACGCTGAACATCGCCAGCGGGCTGCTCATCGTCCTGACGGAACAGGTACCTCTCCAGGGCGTGACGACGCCAGGCTTTTCGGACATCGTCTACGGCCGTTTCCTGGGCATTCCGAGCGCCTTCTGGATCGCCGCAATCCTCCTGGTCATCATGCAGCTCTTCCTGGCCAAGACGGTGTTCGGCCGGCGCATATACGCCATCGGCATCGGCGCCGACGCGGCGAACGTCGCCGGCGTCAACGTCCTCCGCGTCAGGATGGGCACCTTCGTCGTCTCCGGCATGCTCGCAGGAGCCGCCGGCGTCCTCATTGCCTCCCGCCTCGGCGCCGTACAGGCTTTCCTGGGCGGCGGCTACGAATTCATTGCCATCGCCGGCGCCGTTTTGGGAGGCGTTAGCCTTGCCGGCGGCCGCGGTTCCGTCTGGGCCGCCGTCGTCGGCGGCCTTTTGCTGGCAACCCTGCAGCAGGGCCTGCGCCTCAACGGCGTCGACCCCGTCTACTTCAGCATCGTCACCGGCCTTTGCATCGTCGCCGGGGTGGTCTTCGACCGCCGCGTCCAGCAATACGCGCTCAATATGGGCAAACGCTCCAGGCGCGACACGCCCCCCAGGCACGACACTCCCCCGGCCGCGGCCCAGCAGCAGGCGCAGAAGCCCGCCGCCCGCCCCCGTCCGTTCGTGACCGAACAGCAGGACTGACCCCATGAGCACTTCAACACCCAGACGCAACACCGGCCTGATCGGCCGCATCGTTGACCGGATCCTGCTGGACCCCACCCTCGGCGTGCTCGCCATGCTCGTACTGGCCTGTTTGATTGCGGCGTTCACGTTGCCGGTGTTCCTGGCTCCGTCAAACCTGTTCAACATCCTTAACAGCAGCATCACGGTCATGATCCTGGCCATGGGCATGACCGTCGTCCTGATCGCGGGAGGCATCGACCTCTCGATCGGCGCCGCCATGGCACTCTGCGCGGGGGTAGCGGCCCAGACGATGAAATCGGGAATGCCGCTGTTCGTCGCGATCCTCGCTGCGCTGTTTGCCGGCGCCTTGATCGGGGTCGGCAACGGCCTGCTCGTCACCCGGGTCGGGCTGCCCGACTTCATTGCCACGCTCGCGATGCTCGGCTTCGCCGGCGGCATCCTCTACATCTGGACACAGGGCGTGCCCATCATCGGCTACATGGTCCCCGAGTTCTATGTCATCGGCGGCCTGAGTCCGCTGGCCGGAGCCCTCACCCTGCCCATGGTCATATCCCTCATCGTGGCGCTGCTCCTTGGCGGGATTTTGGGATCGTCCCGCCTTGGGACACACCTTTTCTCTGTCGGCAGCAGCCGGACCGGCGCCATACAGTCCGGCGTGCGGGTGGACCGGGTCCGGATCATCGCCTACGTCATCAGCGGGCTGTGCGCCGCGATCGCCGGCGTCATCCTCGCCGGTCGAAATACCAACGTCCCGGCCGACCTCGGTGTCGGTTACGAGATCCAGGCCATCGCCGCCGCCGTCATCGGCGGTGCTGCACTCAGTGGCGGCAGGGGCCGCATCCTGGGAGCCGTGCTCGGCGCCATCACTCTGGCCGCGACCATCAACATCATCAACCTCGCCGGCGTTCCGTCCAGCTACCAGAAAATCGTCATCGGCTCGATTCTGATCATCGCTGTCCTGGCCAACCGGATCAGCGCCATCATCAACGCCCGAGTCCGGCAACGGCGGGCCGTCGTACTCGACGTCGCCCCCGTGTAATCGTAACCAGCTTCCCCGATCTCCCCGTTGCTGCGGGGACCACCAAAAAATGAAAGGCAAGACAATGTCCACAACTGACACCACCCGGCCCGCAGGCCGCCGTCGGTACGCCCGGACCCGCAGCGCCCTCGCTTCCGGAGCAGTCACGGCAGCCCTCATCCTCACCGGCTGCACCACGGTCGAGACGCCGACCGGCACGGGGGGAGGCGGGGGCGGAGGCGCCGGTGCCGCAGTCAACCCGGACTCGGCCGCCGATGCCGCCATCCGCGAATTGGTGGACGGCCGTGAAATCAAAGTCGGCTTTGCCCCCCCGATCCTCTCCGAGTTCTATACCCAGGTCGAAAAAGCGGCCTTCAACAAGATGAAGGAATACGAGGACCGGTTCGGTGTGAACTGGACCTGGGAGCGGCAGGGCGCCCTCAACGACGCCCATTCAGGCACTGAAACCCTTGGCATCGTCCAGGGGTATATCGCCCGCGACTTCGACGCGGTCTTCGTCTGTTCCGCCGCCAACGCCGCCACGATGCAGGAACTGTACGGCCGCGGACAGGAAGAAGGCGTCGACTTCTACCAGTTCAACTCCACTGAAGAGCTGGCCAATCCTTCCCAGGCCGAGGACCCCACCGGTGGCCTCAATACCGTCTCGAACATCGGCTATGACGACCGCTGGCAGTCCGGCTACATCGCCGGAAAATACATCGGCGATCAGCTCAAGGGCGAAGGCAAGGTCATCCAGATCATGGGGCCCTCCGGATCGGACTGGACCAAGCTGCGCCAGCAGGGCTTCAAGAAAGCCATCTCGGAGTACCCCGGCATCGAAATCGTCGGACAGGCCGACGGCGGCTACGTCCGGGACAAAGGTCTTAGGGCAGCGCAGGACCTGCTGACCAAAAACCCCGATGTCAACGCGATCTACGGCGAAAACGAAGACATGGCGCTCGGCGCTTCCCAGGCCATCGACGCACGCGGCCTCAAGCATTGGGACGGGCAGGACGGCATCATCACCATCGGTGCCGACGGCCTGATTTCGGGCATGGACTCCATTAAGGCCGGCAAACTCACCGCAACCGTTGACGTGAACAGCGTCGAGATGGGGCACAACATGATCGAAACCCTTTTCGCGCATGAAGTCCTGGGCATGGAAGTCAACCAGTTCGTCCGCATCCCGACCGATGTCGTCGACAAGTCGAACGTCGAGTGGCACCAGGCCGTCCTGCAGGAAAGCCAGGAGGGCCAGGGAAGCTACTAAACCTTTCCCACAACCACCACCGAACTGAGAGGTTCTACTGTGAGCAGCAATCGAAAAATGGACCCGGTGGACGTCGTCGTCGTCGGACTCGGGGCGGGCGGTGGACCCGCCGTCAAGGTCCTCAGCGAAGCCGGCTACAAAGTTGTCGGATTCGACAAGGGCCCGTGGCTTCGCCCGGAGGAACACTACTCCGGCGACGAGTTGAAGTTCCAGAACCGCAGCTACCTGTGGCCGGACGTGAAGCTGATGCCCAGGACGGTGCGCAGGGACGAAAACTCCGAAGCGCGGATCTTCAATTTCTCCCCCGTGCCCTCGAACGTCGGCGGCGGAACGAGCCACATGGCCGGCTGGATGCCCAGGCCGAGGGAGTCGGACTTCATCTTCCACTCCCTCCACGGGGATCTGGAAGGCGCAAGCCTGGCCGACTGGCCGTACCACTACGAGGACCTGGAACCGTACCTGACCAAGGTTGAATGGAGCTACGGCATCTCGGGCCTGACCGGCGCCGACCGGGGGGAAGGCTTCCGCAGCAAGCCGTACCCCAGCGGGCCGTTGCCTCCGACCAGGTTCGGCAAGAAATTCTATGAAGGCTCCAACAAGCTGGGCATCAATTCCTTCCCACTGCCCATGTCGCATCTGACCGAAGGCAACGCACTGGGCAGGGCGGCGGTGAACCGGACCAGTTTTTGGAATCAGTACGGCGACCCCACCCAAACCCGGTCCAGCGTGGCGACGACGTACATCCCCGAAGCCCTCGCCACCGGCAACCTGGAGGTAAGGGCCGACAGCTACGTCAGGGAAGTCAAACTGGGCAAGGACGGCCGGGCCACCGGCGTCATCTACATCGACCCCGAAGGCCATGAGGTCGAGCAGGACGCAGCCGTGGTCGTCCTTGCACTTGGCGCGATCGAGTCGGCGCGGCTCATGCTGCTGTCCAAATCGAACCGGTTCCCCGAAGGTCTCGCGAACGATTCCGGCCTTGTCGGCAAGAACGCCACCTTCCACGAATACATCTTCGCGGTCGGACTGTTCGACAAGGACATCGAGGAGCCGCTGCGCGGCTGGACGGGGAACTACCAAAGCGGCGGTTCCACGCACTTCTACGAGACCGACGAAAGCAGGGGCCACATCGGCGGCGGCATCATCGCCACCACCCAGATCGGACAGGCCATCAACGCGATCATGCCCGGCCGGCCGACCTGGGGCCAGGCCATGAAGGACGCCGACCGAAATTACTTCGACTACTCGATGAAGGTCGGATTCATCCTCCAGGACATGCCCCAGGAGACGAACCGGGTCGACCTTGACCCCAACGTCAAAGATGCCTGGGGGCTGCCGGTAGCGCGGATCACGAACAAGCCCCACGCCAACGACATCGCCATGAGCAAATGGCAGATCGACAAAAACGTGGAAATCCTCCAGGCGGCCGGGGCAACGAAAACCACCCCCGTCTACCTGGGTGATGAATTCACCGGCAACGCCTGCCACCAGCAGGGCACTGTCCGGATGGGAACCGACCCAGGCAAGTCGGTGCTGAACGAATGGGGCCAGGCCCACTCGGTGGACAACGTCTTCGTGCTTGACGGCGCAGCCTTCCCCACCGCCATGGGCGTGAACCCCACACTCACGATCATGGCCCACTCCTGGCGCTGCGCAGACTACATCGCCGGCACCTATCTCAAGGGCCGCAGCTAGCGGCTGAACCTGCCGGCGGCTAATAGTCGGCCGGCAGGAAATCGTAGAAAGGAAGACAAGATGGTTTCGAAAGCCGACTGGGAAATCGTCCCGATCCACATCGACCCCGACTCGGATGAAAAACTGTTCTTCACCGACCACGAGTGGGAAACCATCGAAGCCGCCGCCGCGCGGGTCATGCCCACCGACCATGATCCCGGGGCCCGCGAGGCGAGGGTCATCGTTTTCATCGACCGTTACCTCTCAGGCGTCGACTACCTTTTCGCGGCAGCCGACGGCTCCGGCTTCCTGGCCCTGGCCGGCCAAGAAGCACGGTCTGCCAGGGCACGCATCACCGACCTGCAACGGCTCTACCGCGAAGGGGTCCGTGAGCTCGACCGCCGGTCGCGCGAGTTGCGGGCAGAGTCCTTCAAGGCCGCGACCGAAGAAGTCCAGGACCAGGTGCTCGAGCAGGTCAGCGGCGCTCCCAAACCGGTGCCGGTCTCGCTGACCTCCATGGAGGTGTACTACTCGCGGCTTCAGGGAAACACCGATGAAGACAAAAGTTTCTTCGACACCCTGTGTCTGCACGTCCGCCAAGGTTTCTACGCCGACCCGGTGTACGGCGGAAACAAAGACCAGATGGGCTGGAAGATGCTTGGCTTCGACGGGCCAAAGAACCTGCGCGACACCATGGACGGCACCTACAGCACGGCCAAGTACTTCATCCAGGAATACGACTGGGAGGAACTGATCCCCGGCTTCAAACACGGCCAGGACAACGTGACAGAAGGCCCCGAAGACCCCGCCCGTAGCGAAGCAGGCGATACGGCTTCGGCATCGGACCGTACAGAGGAATCCAGCAAGTAAAGGGAAAGACAATGACCGCCTACGAAGACAAGCTCAACAAGTACGTCGACCGTTCCAACAGCTTCATCCCCGAGACCATTGATCTGAGCAAGACCGTGGTCCACGCGCTCGACATCCAGAATCTCTGCCTTGACCCGGACGGGGCGGACTACATTCAGAGTGTCGGCGGAGCTCCCTCCGGGCAGGAATCCCTCGGGCCGGCCAAGAGAATGATCGAACTCGCCCGCGAAAAGGGAATCAAGGTCATCTGGTCCATGTGGGGCATGCACCCCGAAGGTTATGACATCGGCATTTGGGGGCTGAAGTATCCGTCGTGGAAAGAGCCTGATTCGCCGTTCAACCACGGGACGTGGAACGGCGCCCTCTGCGAAGGATTCGAACCGCAAAAGGGCGAACCCGTCTTCCAAAAGCACCGCAACAGCAGCTTCTACGGAACAGCCTTCAACGAGTACCTCCAGCAGGACGGCGCCGAGTACCTCGTGATCGTCGGCTCCTCGACCGCCAACTGCGTACCGACCACGGCGCGCGACGGTTTCGACCGGGGATACAAAGTGATCGTCGTGGCCGATTCCGGCACGGCCATTCCCCTCAACACCCACGGCCGCAACCCCGAGTTCGACCAGGAAACCCCTGAGGGCTACGGACAGTACTGGGAATCCCTGCGCAACATCCAGGTCCAGTACGCGGACGTGATGTCCAGCGATGAGTTCGCGGCTCTCGTCGAACGCTCATCGCGGGCGACGCGGGAAAGCTCTGTAACCGCAGAGGCAACTGCCGGCGGTTAAACCCCGGTGGTTTCACAGAAAGGGGCGGGACCGGCGGCCGGTACATCCACGGCCGGAAAACCTGGGTAGGCACGGGGTGCCGGACCCGCCTCCCCGCCCGGGCGTGCACCGGAAAGTGGGCATCGACGTCGTTGTGGGTTGGGAGCTTAGATCGCTCGGGACGTCTCGTTCTCGAGGACGAAATCGCCGGCTCTGTAGTAGCTCATCGCCGATCACGGTGACATGGAAGCGCGCGGGTTCCGGATTGCCGGACTTCCGGCGGCCGGGAAGCCAGCGGGTCAGTCGCCGTCTTCGTAGCCGTCGATCTCGGCGACGTCGATGGTTTCGACCGAGCCAATGCCGAAGCGGCTGTTGCCCAGCCTGCGGATGATGACCGTCAGCCGTTCCTTGAGCTCATCCATCTGGTCGCCGCTGCCGCTGCTGAGCAGCCGCTCCAGCTCGGCGGCATGCTTGAGTGCCCGCTTGCCCTCATCGGTGATCTGCACGATTTGCCGCCGGCGGTCCACATCGCTGCGGGCACGGATGATGTGACCATGGACTTCCAGCCTGCCCAGGGTCTTGCCCATGGTCTGCGCCTGCACGCGCACACGGGTCGCCAGCTGCGCCTGCGTCATTTCCCCCTCGGCGGCGAGCACCTCGAGGGCAATGACGCCCGCGTGGGTCAGGCCCAGGCCGGCCAGCTTGTCGTTCCATTCGTGCTCGACGAGCCGGGCGGCGGTGGAGAGCAACCGTGGCATCGGCCAATTCTTCAAATCCGGCATGCAATCAAGTATACGTACGTAGTCCGGGCGGCCCGAGGGCCGTCTTGGCTATGCTGGTGCTGGAATCCCAGATCGCTAAGGAGCTGCCCCATGGCCGAACGACTGTCCACCGGCGACATCGCGCCGGAATTCACGCTGCAGGACTCGGCGGGCAACACCGTCTCCCTGGCCGATTATCGTGGCCAAAACGTTGTGGTCTACTTCTATCCTGCAGCTTCGACACCGGGCTGCACGAAGCAGGCCTGCGACTTCCGCGACAGTCTCGACTCGCTGAAGGGCGCCGGATACGCGGTGCTGGGGGTCTCCCCCGATCCGCTGCCGAAGCTGGTGAAGTTCGCGGATAAGGAAGAGCTGAACTTCCCGTTGCTCTCCGACGAAGACCACGCCGTAGCCGAGGCGTATGCGGCCTGGGGCGAAAAGAAGAACTACGGCAAGGTTTACGAGGGCCTGGTCCGTTCCACGATCGTGGTGGATCCCGAGGGCAAGGTGGCGCTGGCCCAGTACAACGTCCGGGCCACCGGCCACGTGGCCAAGCTGCGCCGCGACCTCGGTCTGGACAACTAGGCGGCCGCACAAGGCATAAGTCCCCCGCAAAACGACTGCCGCCATGCCGGTAGACTGATAGCTGTTCCGAAGTGCCGGAACGAATGCGCGAGTGGCGGAATTGGTAGACGCGCTGGATTTAGGTTCCAGTGTCTTCGGACGTGCGGGTTCAAGTCCCGCCTTGCGCACCATCAACAAGAGCCCCGCAGCGTCACGTTGCGGGGCTCTTGGCGCTTCACCGCCCCGTTTCCGGCCGGGCGTACGGCACGTCCGCCGCCGCCGTCGCTCGATTCCGCTCGGCAGCTGTCACCAAATTGTGATGGATTTGGCAAACCACCGAACCTGAAACCGATGCTTTCGATCGGACATGTGACTAAGCTCTCATCAAGCGGACGCGTCACCGCGCCTCTGCCGGATGCCGTACACAAAGTCGGCGTCACACCTCACGTCCCCGAGGAGCAGTCCATGTCATTTGCTGACATCTTTTCCGGAGGCCAGCGCCGCGGCCGGCACACCGGAGCCGTCATTGCCTGCCTGGCCGCCGGCGCACTCGTCCTGTCCGGCTGTGCCGAGAGCGAGCGCGGCGGCGGAGCGCAAGGCGAGACGGAGGAGGCGGTTAATTCGACGTTCGTGTTCGCCGCGTCGTCGGATCCCAAGTCGCTGGACCCGGCCTTCGCCAGCGACGGCGAGTCCTTCCGCGTCAGCCGCCAGATCTTCGAGGGCCTCGTGGGCGTCAAGGAAGGGACCCCCGACGCTGAACCGCTGCTGGCTGAATCGTGGGAGATGTCCGACGACGGGCTCTCCTACACGTTCCAACTAAAGGAAGGCGTGAAGTTCCACGACGACACCGATTTCAACGCCGAGGCCGTCTGCTTCAACTTTGACCGCTGGTACAACTTCGAGGGGATCCAGCAGTCCCAGGCGATGAGTTACTACTACGGTTCGCTGTTCCGCGGCTACTCGGACTCTCCCGAGACGGCCGTCTACGACTCCTGTGAGGCGGCCAGCGACACCGAGGTGACGGTGAACCTCGCCCAGCCGTTCGCCGGTTTCATCCCGGCGCTGTCCCTGCCGGCGTTCGCGATGCAGAGCCCCACCGCCCTTCAGGAGTTCAACGCGGAGGAGGTCGGCGGCTCGGAAGAGGCTCCGGAGCTGAGCGAATATGCCATGGGCCACCCGGTCGGCACCGGCCCGTTCAAGTTCGACAGCTGGTCCGTCGGCGAGTCGCTGCAGCTTTCCGCCTTCGACGGGTACTGGGGCGAACAGGGCCAGGTCCAGCAGATCATCTTCCGGATCATCGAGGACCCCAATGCCCGCCGGCAGGCGCTGGAGGCCGGGGACATTGACGGCTACGACCTGGTGGCGCCGGCCGATACGCAGTCACTGGCCGACGCCGGCTTCAACGTCATTGCGCGCGATCCGTTCACCATCCTGTACCTGGGCATGAACCAGGAGGAGGAGGCGCTGAAGGACATCAAGGTCCGCCAGGCGATCGCCCACGCGATCGACAAGGAAGCGCTGGTCCGCCAGACCCTGCCCGAGGGCACCAAAGTCGCCACGCAGTTCGTCCCGGACACCGTCAACGGCTACAAGGACGACGTCACCACCTACGAGTACGACCCGGAGAAGGCGCGGGCGCTGCTCGAAGAGGCCGGCTACGGCGACGGCCTTGAGCTGATGTTCAACTACCCCACGGGGGTCTCCCGGCCGTACATGCCGACGCCGGAACAGGTGTTCACCAACCTGAGCGCCCAGCTCGAAGAGGTCGGCATCACCATTGAGGCACAGCCGGACAAGTGGTCCCCGGACTATTTGGACCGCATCCAGGCCAGCGCGGACCACGACATCCACCTGCTCGGCTGGACCGGCGACTACAACGACACAGACAACTTCGTCGGGGTTTTCTTCGGCCAGGAGAAGCCGGAGTTCGGCTTCAATAACAAGGAGTTGTTCGACAAGCTGTCCAAGGCCCGCGAGACCAGCAGTATCGAGGAGGCGACGCCGCTGTACGAGGAGATCAATGAGGACATCGCGCAGTTCCTCCCGGCTATCCCGCTGGCGCACCCGGCGCCGTCGCTCGCCTTCGCACCCCGGGTGACCTCCTATCCGGCCAGCCCGGTGAATGACGAGGTGTTCAACGCCATCGAGCTCAGCGAGTAGCCCGTCCTGCCGGGGTCCGCACACGGCGGACCCTGGCAGGCAGGCGCGGCCCGATCAACCAGCGGGCCGCGCCCGGCCTGCTGCCGAATAGGCAATTTCCACCGCATCCGGCGCAACGCCGGGACCGGGATCCGGAAGGACGCTGTGCTCAGAGTCATCGTCAAGCGCATCGCGCTGCTCATCCCGACGCTCTTCGGGCTTTCCCTGCTGCTGTTCCTGTGGGTTCGGAGTCTGCCCGGCGGGCCCGCCACGGCGTTGCTTGGCGACCGTGCCACGCCAGAGGCCGTGGCGCGGGTCAACGAGCTCTACGGCTTCGACCGGCCCTTGATCGAGCAGTACTTCGTCTACATGGGCAAGCTGCTGCAGGGTGACTTCGGCACCTCGATCCTCACCGGCCGGCCCGTGCTGACCGAGTTCGCGACCCGCTTCCCGGCGACGGTGGAGCTGACGATCGTTGCCCTGATCATCGCCGTCGGAATAGGCATCCCGCTGGGCTACCAAGCCGCCAGGTATAACGGCAAGTGGCCCGACCACTCCTCCGTCGTGCTGTCGCTGGTGGGGATCACCGTCCCGGTCTTCTTCCTGGCCTTCATCCTGAAGTGGCTGTTCGCCATCCAGCTGCCCTGGTTCCCTACCGACGGCCGGCAAAATCCGAGGATCAACGCCACGCACGTCACCGATTTCTATGTGCTCGACGGCCTGCTCACCCGCGAATGGGATGCCGCGTGGGATGCGCTGCTGCACCTGGCGCTGCCCGGGATCGCGCTGGGCACCATTCCGTTGGCCATCATCGTGCGCATCACCCGGGCCTCCGTCTTGGAGGTCCAGAACGCGGACTATGTGCGCACCGCGCGAGCCAAGGGGCTGATGCAGAAAACCATCCGCAACCGGTTCATCCTGCGAAACGCGATGCTGCCGGTCACCACCACCATCGGCCTGCAGCTGGGGCTGTTGATTTCCGGGGCCGTGCTGACCGAGACCGTGTTCGCGTTCAACGGCATCGGACGGTTCCTGCGGGACGCGATTTTCAATCTGGACTACCCCGTCCTGCAGGGGTTCATCATCTTCATCGCCGTGCTGTATTCGCTGATCAACCTGGTCGTGGACATCTCCTACAGCATCATCGACCCGAGGGTGCGTGTCTAAAAATGAGCACAACACTTCCGCCGCAGTCCGGCGGCGACATCCGGACCACCCCCGAGCCGCCCGGCGCACCGGGCGCTCCCGCCAGCAGCGGCCCCGGGGGCACCAGCCTCTGGAAAGACGCCTTCCGCAGGCTACGCAGGAATCCGCAGGCCATTTCCGGCGCCGCCATCGTGGGCCTGTTCGTGCTGACGGCCGTCCTGGCGCCGGTGCTTGCGCCCTACGGCGGCCAGGATTTGCCCGGCCGCACCTACATCACACCCACCCACATTCCCGGCTTCGGCGAGGTGGAAGGCTTCCCCCTGGGGCTCGACCGGTTCGGCGGGGACCTGCTCAGCAAACTCATCTGGGGTGCGCAGGCCTCGCTGCTCATCGGCGTCGTTTCCACCGCCATGGGACTGGCCGGGGGCATGTTGCTGGGCATCCTCGCCGGCGGCTTCGGCGGCTGGATCGACAGCGTGATCATGCGCGCGGTCGACATCCTGCTCTCCGTGCCGAACCTGCTGCTGGCGGTGTCCATCGCGGCCATCCTGGGGCAGGGAGCGTACGCGGTGATGATCGCCATCGGTGTGGCCCAGCTGCCGATCTTCGCGCGGCTGCTGCGGTCGTCGATGATTTCGCAACGCAGCGCGGACTACATGCTGGCAGCACAGACGCTGGGCTTGAGCCGGGGCACCATCATCATGAACCACCAGCTGCCCAACAGCGTGGGTCCGGTCATCGTCCAGGCCACCCTGACGCTGGCCACCGCGGTCATCGACGCCGCGGCGCTCTCCTTCCTGGGCCTGGGCGGCGGGCGCCCGCAGACCGCCGAATGGGGCCGCATGCTCACCTATGCGCAGGCCGAACTGGGCATCGCGCCGCAGCTGGCGTTCCTGCCCGGCCTGTGCATCGCCGTGACCGCGTTGGGCTTCACGCTGCTGGGCGAATCCCTGCGGGAAGCACTGGATCCGAAGACCCGGGCCAAGTAGCAGAAAGCGCGCTTTCAGCCGGCCGGGGTGGCCGGCGGTCCCCCGCCGTCATACCGCCGTCGCTGGCGCGCCATGTGCATCATGGCGGCGAAGCCGGCAATGAACAGCACCTCCAGCGCCGCCAGCCACCAGAGGGCGCCCCACCTGCCCTCACCGATAAAGATGACGGCCCCGACCGCCAGCATCACGGTGCCGATGACCAGCACGAAGACGGCGAAGCCGATGGCTACCGCGGCGCTGCGCACACCGGTCCGGAAGCCGAAGCCTTCCGGCCGGTGATCTTCAGGCTCCGGGACGGACCCGGGCCCGGCACCCTCAGGACGCAATCTCGGGATCCTCCGCCTGAATCTCCAGCTCGTTGCCCGGGATGGAACCAAGCAGGCGCCGGGTGTAAGGGTGCCGCGGGTTCGTGAACACTTCCTCCGAGCTGGCTGCCTCCACCAGTTCGCCGTCCTTCATCACGCAGACATAGTCGGAAATCAGCCGCACCACGGCCAGGTCATGGGAAATGAAGAGGTAGCTCAGGCCCAGCTCCGCCTGCAGGTCCCCCAGCAGCTTCAGGATCTGCGCCTGAACCAGCACATCCAGTGCTGAGACCGGCTCGTCGCAGATGATCAGTTCGGGCTTCAGGGCCAAGGCACGGGCAATCGCCACGCGCTGGCGTTGGCCGCCGGAGAGTTCGGACGGGTAGCGCCGCAGCATGTCCTGCGGCAGCGCCACTTCGTCCATCAGCTCCCGCACGCGTACCGAGCGCTCCCTCGCGCTGCCGCGCTTGTAAGTGGACAGCGGCTCTTCGACGATGCGCTCGATGGTGAACATAGGGTTCAGGGACGAGTACGGATCCTGGAACACCGGCTGCACCCGCTGGCGGAAGTCCCGCAGCTGCGCCTTGGTCAGATTGGCCACATCCATCCCGTCGAAGGTCATGGTGCCGCTGGTCGGTTCGATCAGCTTCAGCAGCATGCGGGCGGTGGTGGTCTTTCCGGAGCCCGATTCGCCGACGATGGCGACCGTCTGTCCGCGCGGGATATCGAGCGTCACGTTCTTCGCCGCGTAAAAGTCCTCGGCCCGGCCGCGGATCTTGTACACCTTGGTCAGGTCGCGCAGTTCCACGATGTTGTCCGTCTTCTGCGGCTCGGCGGCTACACCCGCCTCGGCGGCCGCGGGAGCTTCGGCCGCGTGTTCCTGGAAGACCTTCTCCGCCCGTTCGGCGCGGACAGCCGCGTTGCCGGTGAACGCCCCCGGCATCAGGCGCACGGCAGCGACGCTGGGCGCTGCCTTCACCAGCGCCCGGGTGTAGGGGTGCTGCGGGTCCTCCAGCAACTGCCGTGCCGGCCCGGTCTCCACCACTTTGCCGCGGTGCATCACCACCAGTTCCGACGCCCGCTCGGCGGCCAGGCCCAGGTCGTGGGTAATGAGCAGCACGGCCGTCCCCAGTTCCTGGGTCATCGACTCGATCTGGTCCAGGATGGTGCGCTGGACTGTCACATCCAGTGCCGACGTCGGCTCGTCGGCGATCAGCAGCCGCGGCTGGCAGGCCAAGCCGATGGCTATCAAGGCGCGCTGGCGCATCCCGCCGGAGAACTCATGGGGATACTGCCTGGCGCGTTCTTTGGCGTTGGGCAGTCCGGCGGCCTCCAGGACCTCCACGACCTTCCGGTCCACGTCCCGCCTGGTCGCCATGCCGTGCACCAGCAGGGTCTCCGCCACCTGCGAGCCGATCCTGGTGACCGGGTTCAGGTTGGACATCGGGTCCTGCGGGACCAGGCCGATCTGGCGGCCCCGGATGGTCCGCATCCGATGCTCCGACAGCCCCACGAGCTCCTGGCCGTCGAAGCGGATGCTCCCGGCGGTCACTCGGCCGTTACTCGGCAGCAGTCCAATCACGGCCATCGCCGTGGTGGACTTCCCGGAACCGGATTCGCCCACAATCGCCAGCGTCTTGCCCTGTTCCAAGCGCAGCGAGGCGCCCTCCACCGCTGAGACCTGCCCGTAGGTGGTGCGGAAGGCAACGGCCAGGTCCCGGACCTCGAGCAGGGCGGCGTCGTCGGCATGTTCGGTCATGGTTCCATCCTGCCCCAAACAAGTGCGGATGTGGCCTATCTCTCATCGGGAATTCGCCGCGCGGGCTCCGGTACAGGAGTCGATTAGACTTGAGGATCATCCCGCCTGCCCCGAGGAGCCTGAAGCGTGACACCGCCCCCCGCGCGCCGCACCGTGTTGAAGGCAGGCGCAGCGGCAGCGGCTGTGTTGCTCACCGGCTGCACCTCGGAACCGGGCAGGCCCGTCCCGTCCACCGTCTCACCCAGCGAGCAGCCGACCGCCTCGCCCGCGGACACCACCTTCACCATGGGCATTGCCGCCACCCCGGTGACCCTCGACCCGGCGCTGGCACTGGATACCGAGTCCTACCGGGTGACCCGGCAGGTGCTGGAAACCCTGATCGGGGTGGACGCGGCGACCGGTGTCCCTGCGCCCCGGCTGGCAACCGAATGGACCGAATTGGACGAGGGCCGCTCCTACCGCTTCCGACTGCGCCCGGGTGTCACTTTCCATGACGGCACGGCGTTCGATGCCGAAGCGGTCCGCGCCAATTTCGAACGCTGGTACCGGCTCCCCCGGGACGCCCGGCCGGTGGAAGGCGGGCTGGCGTTCCGGTCGGTCTTCGGCGCGTTCGCCGAGGACGAGGACGAATCGCTCTACGACAGCTGCGAGGTGCTGGGCCCGCTGGAGGTCCAACTGAACCTGACGCGCCGGTTCACCGGCCTGGTCGCGTCGCTGGCCATGCCGGCCTTTGCCATCTCCTCGCCGGCGGCGCTGAAGGCGGGGGCGGCGGACCGGCTAACGGAGGAACGCGGCGGCAACAAGGTATCCCGCTACGGCCTGGCCCCGGTGGGGACCGGGCCGTTCACCTTCGCCAACTGGGAGCAGGACCGCGTGGTGCTCTCCGCCTACCAGGGATACTGGGGTGCGGCCGGCGATGTGCGCACGGTGGTGTTCAAGGCGCTCCCGCATCCGACGACACGGCTGCGCGCCCTGGAAGCCGGGGACATCGACGGCTACGACCTGGTCACCCCGGCCACGTACGCGGACCTGGTCCGCGCCGGCATGCAGGTGTTGCAGCGCGACCCTTTCTCCGTGGTCTACCTCGGCATGAACCAGGCGGCCGACGGGCTGGACGACATCACCATGCGCCAGGCCATCGCCCATGCGATCGACCGGCAGGCGCTGATCGACAGCTTCTTCCTGCAGGGCACCAAGGAGGCCATGCAGTTCATCCCGCGCAGCCTGGGCGTGACCAATGAGACCATCCCCTACTACGCGTACAACCCGGAGCGCTCGCGCGAACTGCTGGCCGACGCCCGGTACGACGGCGCGGAACTGACGTTCTACTATCCGCTGGGCGTCACGCGCGCCTACCTGCCCACCCCCGAAAAGGTGTACGCGGAGCTGAGCCGCCAGCTCACCGCCGTCGGAATCAATATCAAGCCCGTGCCGATCCCGTGGGACGAGGGCTACCTGGCCACGATCCAAGGTTCCACCGGCCACGCCCTGCACCTGGCCGGCATGAGCGGCAGCTACCGCGACCCGGACAACTTCGTGGGCCCGCTCTTCGGCAGCAAATCGATGGAGTTCGGCTACGACAGCGCGCAGATCCGCAGCAAGATAGCCCGCGCCAAGACCCTGCCCGAGGGCGAAGACCGTGTGCAGGCCTACCACAGCATCAACGAGCAGCTGGCACGCGCGGTCCCCGCGGTGCCGCTGGCGTTCCCCATCTCCGCGCTGGCCATGGGGCCTCGGGTGGCGAGCTACCCGGCCAGCCCGATGCTCGACGAGGTCTACAACATGATCGAGCTGGGTCGGGGCTGAAACGGCGCCGGCAACAGCGAACCTGCCGCGTCGAGTGCCGGCACGCTTCGCTGTGCCGGCACGGCCACAGTGCCGGCACGGCCGGTGCGGCCGCCGCGTGGGGTGACGGGCCGCGGCCGGTGCGCAATTTTACGCTGCCGCTGCCGCCGCGTCTGTCTATTGGGTCACATCGAAGACGGCAGATTTTAGTCTCGCTGGCGCAGCGCGCTAGGCTTTCAACTGCTGGCACAGCTGCTATTGGAGATTGAGTTGACTGCAAACATTCCCTCGGGATCATCCAAGAACGTCGACGTCGCGCTGATTGGCGGCGGCATCATGAGCACCACCCTCGGCTCCTTCATCAAGCAGCTGCAGCCGGACTGGAGCATCAGCCTGTTCGAGAACCTCGACGAGGTCGGCCTGGAAGCCTCGGACCCGTGGAACAACGCGGGCACCGGACACGCCGCGCTCTGCGAGCTGAACTACACCCCCGCCTCGGCGGACGGGTCCGTTCCCACCGCCAAGGCCGTGGGCATCAACGAGAAGTTCCACGTCTCGCGCCAGTTCTGGTCGCACATGATCCGCGAGGGCCACATCTCGTCGCCCAGGGAATTCGTCAACCCGCTGCCGCACATGAGCTTTGTCTGGGGCGATGACCACGCGGACTACCTCAAGCGCCGGCATGAAGCACTGAAGCAAGAACCGCTGTTCGAGCGGATCGAGTTCTCCGAGGACCACGCCGCCATCAACGAGTGGGCGCCGCTGATCATGGGCGGCCGCGATCCGCAGCAGCGCGTGGCCGCATCCCGCGTCGCCGGCGGCACCGACGTGGACTTCGGTTCCCTGACCCGCAAGCTGGCCGGCTACCTGACCGCCAACGGCGTCGAGCTGAACTACGGCCACCGCGTGCTGGACGTCTCCCGCAACACCGACGGCCGCTGGACCCTGGAGATCAGGAACAACGCCACCGGCGAGAAAACCAAGGTCAATGCCCGCTTCGTGTTCATCGGCGCCGGCGGCGGCGCCCTGCACCTGCTGCAGCGCTCGGGCATCCCCGAGTCCAAGGGCTACGGCGGGTTCCCGGTGTCCGGACAGTTCCTGCGCTGCACGGACGAAACCGTCATCGCCGCCCACAACGCCAAGGTCTACGGCCAGGCCTCCGTGGGCGCCCCGCCCATGTCGGTGCCCCACCTGGACACCCGCTTCGTCAACGGCAAGCGCTCCCTGCTCTTCGGCCCGTACGGCGGCTTCTCGCCGAAGTTCCTCAAGACCGGCTCGCTGCTGGACCTGCCGCTGTCCGTTCGACCGACCAACCTGATCCCCATGCTGGCCGTGGCCAAGGACAACTTCGGCCTGGTGAAGTACCTGGTCACCGAGGTGCTCAAGACCCGCGAAGGCAAGAACGAGGCCCTGCAGGCCTTCCATCCGGAGGTTGCCGGCGACCAGTGGGAGCTGATCACCGCCGGCCAGCGTGTCCAGGTGATCAAGAAGGACCCGAAGAAGGGCGGCGCCCTGCAGTTCGGCACCGAGGTCATCGCTTCGGCCGACGGCAGCATCTCGGCCCTGCTCGGCGCCTCCCCCGGCGCTTCCACCGCCGCGCCGATCATGATCAGCCTGCTGGAACGCTGCTTCCCGCTGGAGTTCAAGGGCTGGGAACCCAAGCTGAAGGACATGATCCCCGGCTACGGTGTGAACCTGAACGAGAACCCCTCGCTGTTGGCCGACATCACCGCCGACACCGACCGGGTGCTCGAACTGGCCTGACCCCGGTTCGATCCCGCAAGCCGCTGAACTAAGCTTCAAGCCATGCACAAGCTGGCAACGCTGTCCCTGGCGAATCGTGCGTTGATCGCGCTGATTACGGTCTTTGTGGCCGTCTTCGGCGTGATCACGATGGGTTCCCTGAAGCAGGAACTCATTCCCTCGCTCGAGTTCCCGCGGATCACCGTCGTCAGTTCCATGCCCGGCGCGTCGCCGGAAGTCGTGGACAAGCAGGTCAGCGAACCGCTGGAACGTGCACTCACCGCCGTCGAGGGCCTCGAGTCCTCCTCGGCGGTTTCGCGTACCGGGTTCTCCACCGTCAACCTCACGTTCGTTTACGGCACCAACCTGGACCGGGCGCGCAGCCAGGTGGACCGCGCCATCTCCAACGTCCGCCAGCAGCTGCCCGAGGACGTCTCGCCGCTGTCGCTGGCCGGCAGCATCGATGACTTCCCCATCGTCTTCATGGCGGTCTCCTCCGACCTGACGCTGAGCGAGCTGAGCACCGAGCTGAACCGGCTGACGGTGCCCCGGCTGCAGAACATCCCCGGCGTGCGCGGGGCCGAAGTCTCCGGCGGCCCCGGCCGGCACATCGCCATCGTGCCGGACGACGACGCCATGGCGGAGGCCGGCGTCGGCGTTTCCGCCATCGTGGACAGCCTGGCGAACAGCGGCGGCCTGGTCCCCGCCGGCGCGGTGCAGCAGGACGGCCAGAGCCTCTCCGTGCAGATCGGCAGCCCGCTGGACAGCCTGGAGGCCATCGAAAACCTGCCGCTCTCCCCCGCTGAAACAACGACGGCGGAGCAGCCTTCCGTGCCTTCCGCACCGGAGGCGGGGCGGGCACCCGGGCAGTTCCCGGGCGAGGGCCAGCCGGCCCCGCCGGGCAGCGGCACAGACCAGGGCCTGGTGCCCGTGCCGGACACCGTGCCCGCCCCGGACCGGCCCGCCCAGCAGCCGGACCCGGCGCCGGCCGACCCGGCCACCATCGGCGAGGTGGCCGACGTCGGCATTGCCGACGACGAGCAGACCTCGATCACCCGGACCAACGGCGAGCTGACGCTGGCCCTGGCCGTCACCAAAACGCCGGAGGGCGATACGGTGGCCATCTCGCACGCCATCGGGGAGATGCTGCCCGAGCTGGAGGCCGAACTGGGCGACCGCGCGCAGATCACCACGGTGTTTGACCAGGCCCCGTTTATCGAGACGTCCATCAAGGACCTGACCACCGAGGGCCTGCTGGGACTGGGCTTCGCGGTGCTGATCATCCTGGTGTTCCTGCTCTCCGTGCGCTCCACGCTGATCACGGCGATTTCCATCCCGCTGTCGCTGCTGGCCACGTTCATCGGCCTGAATGCGCTCGGCTACTCGCTGAACATCCTCACCCTCGGCGCGCTCACGATCGCCATCGGGCGCGTCGTGGATGACTCGATCGTGGTCGTCGAGAACATCAAACGGCACCTGAACTATGGCGAACCCAAGCGCGACGCCATCCTGGCGGCGGTCCGCGAGGTCGCCGGGGCCATCACCGCTTCCACCCTGACGACCGTTGCGGTGTTCCTGCCGATCGCGTTCGTGGGCGATTTGGCCGGCGAGCTGTTCCGGCCGTTCGCCATCACCACCGCGCTGGCTCTGCTCGCGTCGCTGGCGGTGTCGCTGACCATCGTGCCGGTGCTGGCCTACTGGTTCGTGAAATCCCCCGCGACACAGCAACACTCCGACGCCTCCGCGGTGCGTGCGGCGGCCTCCGAGAAGGAACGCCGCTCGCTGCTGCAGCGCGGCTACCTGCCGGTGCTCGCCGGCACGCAGCGGCACCCGGTGATCACCACCGTGGCGGCCCTGCTGGTGCTGGCCGGCACCGGCGCCATGGTGCCGCTGATGCAGACCAACCTGCTGGGCGACAGCGGACAGAACAGCTTCAACCTGCGCCAGGAGATGCCGGCCGGGACCAGCCTGGCGACCACCGACGAGGCGGCGGCCCCGGTCGAGGAGCTGCTGGCCGGGATGGAAGGGATCGAGGCGGTCCAGGTCACCATGGGCAACGCCGGAGGCAGCCTGGGGTCGTTCCTCTCCGCGGGGGCTTCGGTGGCCCAGTACACCGTCATCACCGAGGAAGGCATCGACCAGGCCGCGCTGCGCGACCGGGTGCGCTCCGCCGTCGAAAGGCTGCCCGGCGAGGCAACGTTCACGCTGGGCACCCAGGGCGGCGGCTTCGGCACGTCCAGCACCGTGGACGTGGAAATCTCCGCGAGCGGGCCGGAGGAGCTGCGGGACGCCTCCGACCGGCTGGTGGAGCTGCTGCGGGAGGTGCCGGGGGCCGCGGAGGTGTCCAGCAACCTCTCGGCGGCCGAGCCCGTGGTCCAGGTGTCCGTGGACCGGGCCAAGGCCGTGGCTGCGGGGCTGGACGAGGAGCAGGTCGCGGGCCTGCTGGCGTCCACGATCAGCCCGCTGCCCGGCGGCACCGTGCGGATCGGCACCACCGACTTCCCGGTGCTGATCGGTGAAGGCGGCGATTTCTCCAGCGTCGAGGAACTGCGCGGCGTCGAGGTGCCCACGGCGGCCGGCCCGGTGCCGCTGACCGACCTGGCCACCGTGGAGGAAACCGACGTGCCGACGTCGATCAGCGCCAGCGGCGGCGAACGCACCGCCGTGGTCTCCGTGACCCCGGCGGGAGAGAACCTGGGCGCCCTCAGCGGCGAGGTGGCGGCTGCCCTGGACAGCACCGAGCTGCCGGCCGGGGTCACGGCGGATTTGGGCGGCGCGGCCACGCAGCAGGCCGAGTCCTTTGAACAGCTGGGCTGGGCGCTGCTGGCCGCCGTCGCCATTGTCTACGTGATCATGGTGGCCACGTTCAAGTCCCTGGTGCAGCCGCTGATCCTGCTGGTCTCCATTCCGTTCGCCGCCACGGGGGCCATCGGGTTGCTGGTCGTCACGGGGATCCCGCTGGGGCTGCCGTCGCTGATCGGCATGCTGATGCTGGTGGGCATCGTGGTGACGAACGCGATCGTGCTGATCGACCTGATCAACCAGTACCGGCGCCCGCACGACGGCCGGCCCGGCATGACCGTGGCGGACGCGATCACCCACGGCGCGCGGCGCCGGCTGCGGCCCATCCTGATGACGGCGCTCGCCACCGTCTTTGCGCTCACGCCGATGGCACTGGGACTGACCGGCGAGGGCGGTTTCATCTCGCAGCCGCTGGCCGTGGTGGTGATCGGCGGTCTGGTGTCCTCCACCGCGCTGACGCTGGTGCTGGTGCCGGTGCTGTACCGGCTGGTCGAAGGCCGGCGCGAGCGCCGGGCGAACGAGCGGCATACACTCGAGGCAGAACTGGTTCCGGCCGGACGCTGACCGGCGTACCCGGAACCGTGGAGGTACTGAACATGCCAGAACCGGAAACCATGCCTGCCGGGCCGGGCCGCCTGGACCGGCTCACGGACCGGCTCCCTGCCCCGCTGCGCAAATATGGCCAGCAGATGGGCGGGTGGCGCCGGGTCCAGCTGGCGTTCAAGACCGCGTTGGCGTGCGCCATCGCGTGGTTCATCGCCCTGCGGCTGCCCGGCGAAGTGGACCAATACCCCTATTACGCCCCGCTGGGCGCGCTGATCAGCATGTATTCCACCGTCGCCGACTCCGTTAAGACCTCCGTGGAGACACTGGCCGGGCTGATGCTGGGCATCGGCCTGGCCATGCTCCTGCTGCTGACGGTCGGCCCGCACGTCGTGACGGTGGGGCTGCTGGTGTTCCTCGGGGTCCTGGTCGCGGGGCTGCCGCGGCTCGGGGCCGGCCGGGAGTGGGTTCCCATGGCCGCGCTGTTCGTCCTGCTGGTGGGCGGTTCCAATGCCGGCGACTACTCGCTCGGCTATGCCGTGCAGATGGCGGTGGGAGTGCTCGTCGGCATCACCGTGAACTTCCTGCTGTTCCCGCCGTTGAACTTCAACGTGGTGGGACGCAGCCTGCAGCAGCTGCAATCCGACCTCGCCCGGCAGCTGGAGGACATGGCCGAGGCGCTCCGGGAGAACTGGCCGCCGGAACGCAAGGATTGGGCGTCGAACGGGGAGAGCATCACGCGGCTGGGCAACCAGGTGCGGCAGGCCGTCCAGACCGCCGACCGCAGCCGCAAGGCCAATCCGCGGCGCAGGTTCCACGACCGGGACCTGGAGACCGATTGGCGGAATTTGCGCACGCTGGAGCGCGCCGCCTTCCATACCCAGGACATGACCGAGGTGCTCAGCGCCGTGATCTGGGACGAGACCCTGCATCTCCCCGACCCCGTGCTGGCCCCGATGGCCAACGCCCTGGAAGCCACGGCCGAGGCAATCAGAAGCATGACCGCCGAGGACCTGCCGGAGAAGTTGGAGGCCGCGCGCGATGCGCAGCACCGCCTCACCGGAATCGTCGCGGGCACGGTGTCCTCAGAGTCCCCCGCGGCGGCGGCAGGATCCGTGGCGGTCAGCCTGGAACGCATACTGGCCGCGCTTGGCCGGCATGTGAAGGATCCCTCGGGCGGCCAGGCCCGTTAGCCTGGCGGGGCAACCTCCTCGGCGTTGCGAAAGGCCTTTACCAGCGAATCCGCCCCGGAAGCGCCTGGCGGCAGGGCGGCGGACGCGCGGCGGTGATGGGCTTGCAGGTGGCGGGGAATCAATCGGACCGGTGCGTCGTTGGAACAGTGAATGCATATGCATGTAAACTGATTCCTGAACAAGCACCACGAAAGGCACATTATGGAACTCGGCGTATTCAGCGTCAGCGACGTCACCCTGGACCCGACCACCAACCGCATGCCCACGGAGCGCGAGCGGATCAAGGCCTCGGTCGCCATTGCCAAGAAGGTCGAAGACATCGGCATGGATGTCTACGCCATCGGCGAGCACCACAACCCGCCGTTCTTCTCCAGCTCCCCCACCACGCTGCTGGCCTACATCGCCGCGCAGACCGAGCGGATCACACTTTCCACCGCCACCACGCTGATTACCACCAACGATCCCGTGAAGATCGCCGAGGACTTCGCCATGCTCCAGCAGCTGGCGGACGGCCGCGTGGACCTGGTGCTGGGACGCGGCAACACCGCCCCGGTCTACCCCTGGTTCGGCAAGAACATCCAGGACTCGCTGGAGCTGACGGTGGAGAACTACGCCCTGCTGCGCAAGCTCTGGGACGAGGAAGTCGTGAACTGGCAGGGCAAGCACCGCACCCCGCTGCACAACTACACCTCCACGCCCCAGCCCCTGGACGGCGTCGCGCCCTTCGTCTGGCACGGCTCGATCCGCACGCCGCAGATCGCGGAACTGGCGGCCTATTACGGCGACGGCTTCTTTGCCAACAACATCTTCTGGCCGAAGGAGCACTACATGCAGCTCATCGGCCTGTACCGCGAGCGCTACGAGCACTACGGCCACGGCACCGCCGACCAGGCAATCGTGGGCCTGGGCGGGCAGTTCTTCATGCGCAAGAACTCCCAGGACGCGGTCAACGAATTCCGCCCGTACTTCGACAACGCCCCCGTCTACGGCCACGGACCGTCCCTGGAGGACTTCACCGCGCAGACCCCGCTGACCGTCGGCAGCCCGGAGCAGGTCATCGAGAAGACCCTGGCCTTCGCGGATTACTTCGGCGACTACCAGCGCCAGCTGTTCCTGATCGACCACGCCGGCCTGCCGCTGAAGACCGTATTGGAGCAGCTGGACCTGTTCGGCGAAGAAGTGCTGCCAGTGCTGAAGAAGGAGTTCGCCGCCCGCAAGCCGGCGCATGTTCCGGACGCCCCGACCCACGCCAGCCGCAAGGCCGCGCGCGACGCCAAGGAAGCTGCCGGGGAGGCGGTGTCCCATGGCTGATTCAGGCGGTTCTGAGATCAGGACGACGGCGGCGGCCTGGGAATCGCTGTTCCGCACCCAGGTGGCGGTGATGCGCCGGCTGCAGCAGCTGCCCGAGTTCAAGAAGCTCGCGATGCGCGAGTACGACGTCCTGTTCAACCTGAGCCGGTGCCCGGGCGGCTGGAGCCGGCTGAACGAGCTGAACGAGGCGCTGTTGATCAGCCAGCCGAGCCTCAGCCGGATGGTTGACCGCTTGGAGAAGAAAGGCCTGGTCCTCCGGCGCACGGCCCGCAACGACCAGCGGGGCATCGAGATCTCGCTGACCGACGAAGGCCGCGCGTTGCAGAAGGAGATCGGCCGGCAGCACGTGAAGCACCTGCATTCCATGCTCGCCCCGCTGCTGTCCGAGGAGGAATTCGGACAACTCCAGGAGCTGACCGACAAACTGCGGGCCGGCCTGAAGTAACGGCTGAAACGCCCGGAGGCCGCCGCATCTGCGCCGGCCTCCGGGCTTTTTGCCGCCCCTGCGCAACCCCGGGCTGGAAGCCGCCCCTCCCGGGTCCGGACGGGTCCAGGCGGGCTCAGGCCGGCGGTTTTTCGGCGATCTGCAGGGTCATGATGACCTGCTGCACCGTCTTGAAGTGCTTGGTGGAGACATAGCTCTCCGCCTCCGCGATGAGGCCGTAGGCATCGAGCAGGCCGGTGTCCTCGCCGGGCGCCGGGGTGCCGTGGCGGACGGCGGTGCCGAAGGAGTAGGTGCCTACCGGTTCCGGACCGTTGACGGTGTTTTCCACCATGCAGGCCTGGAAGCCGTCGCCGGCCGTCTTGTCGGTCAGCCCCATCGACCCGAAGTACTGGTAGCCCAGCAGCGTCCGGTAGACGAACAGCGGGTCGACCGTGTCGTCGGATGGCACGGCAGGCACCTTCGCCGGCTCGCTGACCAGCACCCGCAGTTCGGTGACGCCGCCGTCGCAGCTGGCCTTTGGCAGCTTGAGCCGGGTATGCAGTTCGGCGGCCACCTTGCCCGAAGCGTTCCGGATGTCCAGATGCAGCCCGTCGTCCGAGGGCTGGCCGGGCTTGACCTGCCGCTGCACCACCCAATCGCCGGGAACTTCGAAACTGAGCACGCGGTCCGGATCGGTGTAGACCTTCCAGCCGTCGATGGTGGCTTCCCGCACGGGGTCTTTGCCGAGCGGCGGCGCGGGTTGTCCGTCGGCACCCCCGCCGGCCGCCCCCGACGGCAACGCACTCGCGCCGGCCGACGCGCCGTCGTCGCCGACGGGCAGCAGGCCGCAGCCGGAAACAAGCACCAGGCACAGTGCCGCGGCGGCGCCCCGGCCCGGCATCGTTCGCGTGTTCATGCTGCACTCCCCTCAGGTCCGTGAGGACTCCACCGTACCCAGCGGGCGGATCGGTCCGGTATAGGACCACGCGTCGTGTCCCGGAGCGCCGGGCGGCGCTCCGGTTCAGCGCCGCAACGCCTGGACCTCTTTGACGGCGGCGACGACGGAGCGCGCCGCCAGGGCGACCTCGGCTTCCTTCACGCCGGCCGTGAAGGTCAGCCGCACCGCGGTCTGCGCCACGGCCGGGTCGAGTCCCATGGCCAGCAGCACCGCCGACGGCTCGTCCGAGCCGGCGGCGCAGGCCGACCCGCTGGAGCAGACCACCCCGCGGCGTTCGAGTTCCAACAGCACCGCCTCGCCGGACGTTCCCGGGAAGCAGAAGGAAGCGCTGGCGGGCAGCCGTTCGGTGCGGTGACCGGTCAGCACGGTACCGGGCAGTTCCCGCAGGACGGTGTCGATCAGGTAATCGCGGTAGCCCGTGAGCCGTTCTGCGTCGGCCGCCCGGTCGCCGTCGGCCAGCGACAACGCGGTGGCGACGGCGACCGCGCCGGCAACGTTCTCCGTGCCGGACCGCCTGCCGCGCTCCTGCCCGCCGCCGTGCAGCACCGGCTCCAGCGGAACCCGGCCGGACACATACAGCAGCCCGCAGCCCTTGGGCGCGCCCAGCTTGTGGCCGGACACGCTGAGTGCCTCCGCCCCGAGCGCCGCGACGTCCAGGTCCAGCCAGCCGGCCGCCTGCACGGCATCGGTATGGAACGGGACCCCGGCCGCCCGGCAGAGCCTGCCGATGCGGCCGACCGGCTGGATGGTGCCCACCTCGTTGTTCGCATACATCACCGTGCACAGCGTGGTGTCATCGCGCAGCGCCGCTTCCAGTTCGTCCACGCGGACCATGCCCGCGGAATCCACCGGCACCCGGGTGACCTCGAAGCCATGGAAGCGGGCCAGATAGTCGACGGCCTCCAGCACCGAGGGGTGTTCCACGGCGCTGGTGACCACATGCCTGCCCCGCGGGGAGGCGAGCGCAATGCCCTTGATCGCCAGGTTGTTGGACTCGGTCCCGCCGGACGTGAAGATGATCTCGCCCGGGCGGCAGCCCAGCACCTCGGCGGCCTTCCCCCGGGCATAATCGAGTGCCCGCAGCGCCGCCTCGCCCACGGTGTGGTGGCTCGAGGGGTTGCCGAAGTCCTGCGTCAGCGCCGGCCACATAGCCTCCAGCACCTCGCGGCGCACCGGGGCGGTCGCCGCAGCGTCCAGATAGATCACGACGACGATGCCCCCTCGGCCGCCGGCCCCGCGGCGATGCGGATGTCCAGGCCCAGGTCCAGCGACCGCACACTGTGGGTGAGCGCGCCGGACGAGATGACGTCCACCCCGGTCCGGGCAATCCGGCCGACGGTGTCCAACCGCACGTTGCCGCTGGCCTCGACGATGGCGCGACCGGCCACCTGGGCAACGCCGGCGCTGAGTTCGTCCACGCTGAAGTTGTCCAGCATGATGGTGTCCACGCCGGCGGCCAGGACCGGCTCGATCTGCTCAGCCCTGTCCACCTCCACCTCGAAGTGGACGGTGTGCGGGAGTCTGGCCTTCGCCTCCAGCAGCGCCTCGGTCAGGTCCCGGCTGCCGTCGGCGGTGAGCACGGCCAGGTGGTTGTCCTTGGCCATCACGGCGTCGGAGAGCGAATAGCGGTGGTTGTGCCCGCCGCCGCAGCGCACTGCATAGCGCTCCAGCGCCCGCAGGCCGGGCGTGGTCTTGCGGGTATCCACCACCCGGGCCGCCGTACCGGCAACTTCCCGGACGAAGGCGGCGGTCTGGGTGGCGATGCCGCTCAGCCGCTGCAGCAGGTTCAGGGCCACCCGTTCGCCCAGCAGGATGGAGCGGGCGTTCCCGGTCAGGACGGCCAGCACCTCCCCGGCCTCGAAGGCGGCGCCGTCGTCGGTCTTCAGCTCCACCCGCACGCCCGGATCCACCTGCCGGAAGACCTCGGCCAGCACCGGACCGCCGGAGAGCACGCCGGGCTCGCGGGCGGCCAGCTCCGCCGTGGCCGTGGCGTCGGCCGGAATCAGCGCACTGGACGTGACGTCGCCCCACGGCGCGTCCTCGGCGAGCGCCCCGGCGACGATCCGCTCCATGGCTGTCCGGTCGATCGGCTGGATATGGTTCATGGCTGCTCCTGCAGGACTCGCTGGGACGTTGGGAAGAAGTTGGCGGCGGCGGCCGCGGCAGCGTTCACGAAGCCCAGGTGCCGGCGGTGCGCCGGGGCCTGGGGGTAGTCGCTGCGGTAGTGGCCGCCGATGCTGTCCCGCCGCGCCGCGGCGGCCGCCACCACCAGCCGTGCCACGGTCAGCAGTGCGGCATCCTCCGCCGAGGCGGCGTCGGTGACCGGCACATGCCACCGCGCCAGCTGCCGGGCGGCCTCCCGCAGCGTTGGGCCGTCGCGGACCACGCCGGCGGCGGCCGCCATCACCGTCTGGATCTGTTGCCGGGTGCACGCGGTGGTTCCGGCCGGCGCGTCTGGCTGGCCGGCGCGGGCCTCGGCAGGCATCCGACGGCCCGGCGGGGCACCGAAGTCCAACGGGACCGCCCCGAACACCGGCACGCGCTCCGGTCCGTCCAGCCCCCGCACGGCGCGGCGGGCGAAAACCAGGCCTTCCAGCAGCGAGTTCGAGGCCAGCCGGTTGGCTCCGTGCACTCCGGTGCAGGCGACCTCGCCCACTGCCAGCAGCCCGGGCACCGAGGTCCTGCCGTCGTGGTCGGTCCGCACGCCCCCCATCCAGTAGTGCGAGGCCGGCAGGACCGGCAGCGGTTCCCGCGTCCAGTCGAAGCCCAGCGACCGGACCGTGGCGTCGATCATCGGGAACCTCGCGGCCAGGAAACCGGCGCCCTTTTCCCGCTCTATCCCGGTGGCGTCCAGGAAGACCTGCGGCATGAGTCCGTTTCCCTCCTGCAGCCGGAGCTGGTTGTGGATGCAGCGCGCGACCACGTCACGGGGTGCCAGCTCGGCGTCCGGATGCAGCGCCGGCATGAACCGCTCCCCCGCCGCGTCCACCAGCACGGCGCCTTCGCCGCGCACCGCCTCGGAGATCATGAAGGCCCTGCCTCCCGTCGCCGCCGGGTCCAGCAGGGTGGGGTGGAACTGGATGAACTCCAGGTCGGCCAGGACCGCGCCGGCTTCCCAAGCCAGCGCCGCACCGTCGCCGGTGGCAGCGGCGGCGTTGGTGGTGGCCGGGTACAGCTGCCCGGCACCGCCGGTCGCGAGGATAACGACGTCGGTGTCCAGGTGGTCGGGCACCGCACCTGATTCCACGTGCAGCAACTCCACGCCCGCCACGCGCGCGCCGGCCGTGAGCAGCCGCCGCACCATCGTGTGCTCGAGGATCTCCAGCCGGCCCGCCTCCGCCAGGCCGCGGACCACCCGGATCAGGACTTCGGCGATGCCGGCCCCGGTGCGGTCCCCACCGGCATGCAGGATCCGCGGCGCCGAGTGGGCCCCTTCCAGCCCGAGCGACAATTCACCGCCGTGCCGGTCGAAGGCCACGCCCCACTCTTCCAGGGTGGCGATGTCCGCCGCGGCGCCTGAGCACAGCAGGCGGACGGCGCCGTCGTCGTTCATGAAGGCACCGGCGGTGAGGGTGTCGGCGATGTGGGCCGCCACCGAATCCCCGGCCGCGACGCCCTGCGCGGTGACCGCGGTGATCCCGCCCTGGGCGTGCCAGGTGTTGGACTCGGCCAGCCTGCCCTTGGTGATCAGGGTGACGGCCGTGTCCGGACGTTCCGCGGCGAGCGCGGCGGCGTAGAGCCCGGCGATGCCGGACCCCACCACCGCCACGCGCCGGGCCGGTTCGCGGTTCACGGCTTGGCTGCCAGCATCCGTTCCAGCGCCACGCGGGCGGGGACGGCCACCGAATCGGGCACGGTGATCCGGTTGAGGACTTCGCCGCCGGGCAGTTGGCCGGTGCCGGCGTAGGCTTCCAGCACCCAGGCCAGATAACCCGGGTGGATCCGGTACATCGTCGAGCACGGGCAGATCACCGGGTCGAGGCAGAAGATGGTGTGCTGCGGGTACTCAGCGGCCAGCCGGTTGACCATGTTGATCTCGGTGCCGATCGCGAAGACCGTCGGCTCGGTGGCGGCGGCCACGGCCTTGCGGATGTAGTCGGTGGAACCGGACTCATCCGCGGCGTCCACGACCGGCATGGGGCATTCGGGGTGCACGATCACCCGGACGCCCGGGTAGTCGGCGCGTGCCTTCTCAATCTGGTCCACGGTGAAGCGCTTGTGCACGGAGCAGAAGCCGTGCCAGAGGATCACGCGCGATTCCTGCAGCGCCGCCTCGTCGTTGCCGCCCAGTGGCTGGCGCGGATTCCACATGGGCATCTGCTCCAGCGGCACGCCCATGGCCTTGGCGGTGTTGCGGCCCAGATGCTGGTCGGGGAAGAAGAGCACCCGGTGGGCGCGCTCGAAGGCCCACTCCAGCACGGTTTCGGCGTTCGACGACGTGCAGACGATCCCGCCGTTCTCTCCGCAGAACCCCTTGAGCGCGGCCGACGAGTTCATGTACGTGACCGGGATGACCGGGACCTTGCCGTCCGCGTCCGGACCGGTGCCGAGCACGCCCGCCAGCTGGTCCCAGCAGGCTTGCACCGAGTCGATGTCCGCCATGTCCGCCATGGAGCAGCCCGCGGCCAGGTTCGGCAGGATCACGGCCTGGTCTTTTCCGGAGAGCATGTCGGCGGTTTCCGCCATGAAGTGCACGCCGCAGAAAACGATGACTTCCGCCTCCGGCTTTTCCTTGGCGGCCCGAGCCAGCTGGAACGAATCGCCCACGAAATCGGCGTACTTGACCACTTCGTCGCGCTGGTAGAAGTGGCCGAGGATGACCAGCTTGTCGCCCAGCTTTGCCTTGGCGGCCAGGATCCGCTCCTCGAGCTCCTCGTCGCCGGCCAGCCGGTATTCTGCCGGGATTTCGCCCTGCCGCGGGGTCGCGGCCGGCGCCGGATCGGCCATCGACGCGCCGGGCCCGTAGGAGGGCGCCCAGGCACCGCTCGCCGAGGCGGTGTCGAAGGCCCACGGCCCCTGCGCCAAATCGGGTGTGCAGGTGGAGGCGGCAGGCGCGCGGGAGCCGGCAAGGGCTTCCTCGCGGGTGATCAGCTGGATGGTGCTGTTGACCGATGACATGGTGTTCTCCGTTGTTGGGCAGGGGGTCAGGTCGGAAAAATCCGTGGCGGGTGGCGGGGCCTTGGGACGGTGCGTGCGGCGGCGGTGCCGCGGGAGCGGTTGCCGCGCGTTCGGCCGTGGAGTCGGCTAGGCGGGCGGGCTGCCCCTGAGCTGCGCTGCGCTGCCGGTGTAGCGGTAGAGCCGGGGCGGCCGGTGCCGGCCGCCCTGCAGGTACTCGTCGGTCGGTTCGATGTCCGGCGTCGCCCGCAGCTGGCGGCGGAAGTTGGCGGGATCCAACTGCTTGCCCAACACGGCCTCGTAGACTTCGCGGACCTGGGCCAGCGTGAAGGTGGATCCCAGGAAGGCATACGCGATGGAGCTGTATTCCACCTTGTTGCGCAGCCGCCACAGCGCGTAGTCCACGATCTGGTTGTGGTCGAACGCCAGCTGGCCCAGTTCATTGGCGCGCACCCAGCGGACGTTCTCGGTTTCGCGGGCCAGCGCTGCCTCGTCCGGCTTCACCAGCGCCCAGTAGACGATGGAGACCACCCGCTGCGCGGGTGACCGGTCCAGGCCGCCAAAGGCGTACAGCTGCTCCAGGTAGCTCGGCTGCAGCCCGGTAGTCTCCTCCAGGTTCCGTGCCGCGGCGTCCTGGAGGGATTCGGTGGGGCTTAACGGACCTCCGGGCAGGGCCCACAGGTCCCGGAACGGCTGGCGGGTACGGCGGACCAGCGGCAGCCACAAGGTGGGAGAACCCGTCTCCGGGTCCGGGCGGAGGGCGAAGATGACCGTGGAGATGGCCAGTTCAGGGGGTTGCTGGGCACGCTCCGACACGTTGGCCGCGTGGATCGGCATGGCTCCCTCCTCCCGGGAGATTAGTAAAAGTCACTTTGACTAGAACTCATTCTAGCGGGTTATGGTCATATTGACCCAATCGCACCCCGATGTCGGCGGATTGTGACGGCACCGAGATCATGGCGGCACCGGACAGGCCCCCCACCCTTGTCTCTCCGGATGACCCGCGTGTTCGTCCCGCAACTGCCATTTCCCCAACTACCGTGGGAAGTCATTGGCAGGTTTCTTTTCGAAGGGTTCGGATGCAGACAGCACGGCCCGCGCGGCCCGGGCGCATGGGTCTTGGGCTTCTCGTCGTCGCCCTGCTCGTTGGTTGTTCCCCCTCGCCCACGACCACCTACATCGACACGAGCGGTCGTGAAACGACTGTGGACTGGCGTGCTTATCCGGGCCACGCCCACATTGCAGCCGAGGAAGTACTTTCTGCGCCTACCCGAGAGCAGACCGAACCACTGGCGGATGCCCTTTTGTCCGACGTGGAATCCGCGCTCAGCAGAGAGTACGGGATGCGCTGGCAGCGCGACGGGGAAGCGGGCTGGTATCCGCAGGAAGGAAACGGGTACGGCGGCGAGTCCGCGTATTCCACCTACAACTCCGCCAACCGCATCAGCGGCTCGGCTCCCCCGGCGCCTCGAGACTGGCAGCGCATCATTGACATCGTCGACGGGAGACTCGCAGACCATGGTTTCGATGCGGTGGTTCTCGATCACCAGTCATCGCCGCACGGCGACGATGAAACCTGGCAGCGGGAACAGCGGGAGCGCTTCGGAACCGATGATCCGGACGGATACTGGGTGTGGAGCGGAGCGGCACAAGCGGATTCCCAGTGGCTGTCGATCACTCTGCTGGATGTGTCCCGCGACCCGTCCGGCAAGGCAGCCGCAGAAGCCGCGGAGCACGGGTGGGCAGCTCGATCGATCACGCTGGGTTACGGCGCCACCGCGCTGTCGGAAAGGGACATCGAGAACTTCCGGCGGGACCTTGCACCGTTCGCCGGATTGGAAAAGCCGGAGCCGACAACCTCCGACTGACACGACGGACGGATGCACAGCGGCCATTTCTACGTCTCCGCAAGGCGCCGGTCCCCCCAGGTTAGGCTTCAGCCAGGCACCCACGGGGACAGCGGCGGCGACTCGCACCGCCGGACAACAACGAAATCCTGAGCCGCAGGTACGGCACGAAGCCCCGGCCGGCGCACCACCGGGTCGTGTTGGGCCGCCACGCCTTCATCAAGGGCTGGCGGGTCGCGGTCGCCGCGTGGTTCTTTATCTCGCTGGTCCTGAGCATCATCGACCAGCTGGCGTCGCCGCACTCCTCTTCCCTGAGCTTCTGGGGTCTGGTGCTGACGCTCGGCTTGTTCTTCGCCGCCGTACTGGCCGCACCGTTCGCGCTCCTGCTGGGCACGCCGCTGCGCCCGGTTCGCCGGCAGTGGGTCCACGTGCTGGCATTTGCCGCAGGGCTGGCTGCACTGACGTGGGGAACCGTCGCCCTGCTGGCTCCGGGCACGGGTGCGCTGCCGGCCGTTTTCGCGGTGATCGCCGGAACCTCTGCCGGGCTCGGCCGCGCGGCGGTGATCCCCGACGTCGACGTCTACGACGACGGCACGAACCATCCAGCCGGGATCAGCGAGGATTGGCGGCAGCCTGGACCAACGGAAGGGCCCGCTCCCGGAAGTGGCTGTTGAGCACAATCACGGACGACGAACGCAGCACCGTATTGGTCGCCATGACCTGATCGAGCACGCGCTGCAGATCCGCGTTCGACCGGGCGACGACACAAGCCAGCAGGTCGCTTTCACCGGAGACGGTGTGCAGTTCCAACACCTCGGGAATGTCGGCGAGCGCGGCAGCCACGGCGTCGTGCCCGGACTCCTGCCGGATCACGAACGAACAATAGGCACGCACCACGTACCCCAGCGCCTCGGGCGAAAGCCGCGGCCCCCAGCCCACCGTCACGCCGGCGCGTTGCATCTTGTCCAGCCGGGCCTGTACTGTGGCACGCGCTACTTTCAGCACCCGCGAGGCTTCCAAAACGGACATCCGCGGGTCCTCCGTGAATAGCGTGACGATGTCGGCATCGAGAGAGTCGATCTGCATGACGCTCTGCGTCCTTTCGGGTTCGGTGCCGCCAGTTGTGGGACACTGCTAGACAAATTGTCAGCTTACGGGCTGGTTTCGCCAAACAACAGGACAGTCGATGCCGCGTTTTACCGCCACCCACCACCGCGACCCGAGCGCCCCACCGCCCGCCGGACTGGGCCACGGGATGAAGCAGCGCCAGCTGATCATGATGGGACTCGGCAGCGCCATCGGCGCCGGGCTCTTCCTCGGCTCCGGAGCGGGCATCCAGGCCGCCGGCCCGGCGGTGTTGATTTCGTACTTGCTCGCGGGCACGTTGGTGATCATCGTGATGTGGGCGCTGGGTGAAATGGCCGCCGCCAACCCCAGCAGCGGTGCCTTCTCGACATACGCCGAGAAGGCGCTGGGCCGCACCGCCGGCGCCACCATCGGCTGGCTCTGGTGGCTGCAGTTGGTAGTGGTGATAGCGGCCGAGGCAGTGGGCGCCGCGGGCTTGCTGGCCACGGTGTGGCCGGCGCTGCCTGTCTGGCTGCTCGCGCTCGTGTTCATGGTGGTCTTCACCGTGGTCAATCTGTTCGGGGTACGCAACTACGGTGAATTCGAGTTCTGGTTCGCCATCTTCAAGGTCATCGCCATCCTGGCCTTCCTCGCCATCGGCGCCGCCTTGCTCTTCGGCTGGCTGCCCAACGTCCCGTCGCCCGGGTTGGGCGTAATCTTCGGCGACGACGGCTTCGCGCCCAACGGCATCGCCGGCATCGGCGCCGGGCTGCTGGTGGTGATCTTCGCCTTCGGCGGGACCGAGATCGTGGCCGTTGCCGCCGCGGAAACGGAAAACCCGGGAGCCAGCGTGGCGAAGGCCATCCGGACCGTTGTCTGGCGCATCCTGGTGTTCTACTTCGGCTCGGTGCTCGTGATCGCGCTGACGGTGCCCTGGGATTCGGAGGCACTGGCATCACCCTTTGCCGCGGTACTCTCGATCGCCCAGATCCCCGGCGCGGATGTGGCCATCACCCTGGTCGCCGCCGTTGCGCTGCTCTCGGCGCTCAACGCCAACCTGTACGGCGCATCCAGGATGATTTTTTCCCTCTCGGAACGCAACGAGGCCCCCGCTTCCCTCAGGAGGCTCAGCCCCCGCCGGGTTCCGGTCAGGGCCGTGCTGGCCTCCGTGGCGTTTGGTTTTGTGGCGGCCGTACTTGAACTGTTGTTCCCTGAGCGCGTCCTGCCCGTGTTGCTGAACTTCGTTGGGTCCACCTGCCTGGTGGTCTGGGGGATGGTCCTGCTGTCCCAGCTGGTGCTGCGCCGCCGGGCCGACCGCGACGGCACCGAACTGCCGTTCCGGATGCGCGGCTTCCCGGCGATGACGTATGCGGGCCTTGCCTTGCTGGCCGCAATCCTGGTGCTCGGCTTCTTCTCCCCGGTAACGGGTATCCAGCTGCTCTCGACCCTGGCGCTGATCGCCGCGATAGCCGCGGCGGCAAAACTCGCCGCACGCCGAACACCTGCCGGAAGTTTACCCCGCCGGTAGCAGTAAGCAGTTTGCCTACAGTTATCGCTGATACGTCCGGCGAACTGTGCACACTGTTCGGTGTTTTCGTGACAGATTGCACACTCCACGTAGGGTGACTAGTGTCACCATAAGCAACTGACGCCGTCGTACTCCTCCCCCGCGGGGACCGCGGCGGCCCCAAAACTACGTGGAGGAGCAGGCATGAGCAGCGTTCTTTCCCTGGACCCGTCCGCCCAGCCTGACCTGTCCGCCGAGGAGCTCAAGGAGCTCTACCGGCTGATGGTGTCGGTGCGCCACCTGGACGAATCCGCCATCCGTTGGCAGCGCCAGGGCCTGATTCCCGGCTACGCACCGGAACTCGGACAGGAAGCCGCACAGGTAGGCAGCGGGTACGCGCTGGACATGTCCCGCGACTTCGTCTTCCCGACCTACCGCGAAATGGGCGTGGCCCGGACGGTGGGAGTGGACATGGTCGAGTACATGTCCACCCATAAGGCCAGCTGGCACGGTGGCCTCTACGATCCCCAGGCCACCCGCTTTGCCCCGATCCAAGCGGTGGTGGCGGGCTCCGTGCTGCACGCCGTCGGCTGGGCGCACGGCCAGACCCTTTCCGGCACCCCGGCTGGAGAACTCGGCGTGGCCATCACCTACTTCGGCGACGGCGCCAGCTCGCAGGGCGACGTCCACGAAGCCATGAACTTCGCCGCAGTCATGAAGGCTCCGGTGGTCTTCTTCATCCAGAACAACGGCTTCGCCATCTCGGTGCCGACCGAACGCCAGGTGGCCGGGGGCTCCGTAGCCGCCCGTGCCGCCGGCTACGCCATGCCGTCCCTCCAGGTGGATGGCAACGACGCCGTGGCGGTCCACCAGGCGACCGCCGCAGCCCTCGCCCATGCACGCGCGGGCCATGGGCCGGCCGTCGTGGAAGCCATGACGTACCGGCGGGGCCCGCACTCCACCAGCGACGACCCCGGCCGCTACCGCACCCTGGCCGAGGAACGCGCCGACGGCGGCGAGGATCCGCTGCTGCGCATGCGCACCCGGTTGGAAGCCGACGGCGTCGCCGGCGAGGACTTCTTCGCCGAGGTGCTCGAGGCCGCCAAGGCGGAAGAGGAACAGATCCGGGAGGGAGTGGCGGCATTGGGCTCCCGTCCCGGCACGGAGATGTTCGATTTTGTCTACCAGGAACCCACACACGCGTTGAAGGCCCAGGCACGCGCCTGGCGGGAGGAGTCCGAGCATGCCTGAGCACAAGACCCTGAGCGACCTTGAAGCCGCCATCGACAACACCACAGAAACCAGCGCCCAGCAGGAATCCGTGGACGTGGTGGAACCGGGCCACGTCACCGCCGTCGAAAACCTCTCCATGCAGCAGGCCCTGAACCGCGCGCTGGCAGAGGTGCTTCAGGACAACCCCAAGGCCTTGGTCCTGGGCGAGGACGTCGGACAGCTCGGCGGCGTCTTCCGCATCACCGACGGCCTGCAGAAGCAGTTCGGCGAGGCACGGGTTTTCGACACCCCGCTGGCCGAATCCGGCATCCTGGGCATGTCCGTGGGCCTGGCCATGGCGGGATACCACCCGATCCCCGAGGTGCAGTTCGACGGGTTCGCGTACCCGGCGATCAACCAGATTGTGTGCCAGGTGGGCCGGATGAACTACCGCAGCCGCGGCACCATGCCGATGCCGATCACCCTGCGCGTGCCCAGCTTCGGCGGCATCCGCGCTCCCGAACACCACGGCGAGTCGCTGGAATCGCTGTTCGCCCACGTGCCCGGCCTGAAGGTGGTTTCGCCGTCCAGCCCGAACGAGGCCTATCACCTGCTCAAGCACGCGGCCACGCGGCCGGACCCGGTGATCTTCATGGAGCCGAAGTCCCGCTACTGGCAGAAGGGCCCGGTGGACACCGGCGCCGAACCGGCTGGCTACTCCCCCGAAGGCTCGCGCATCGTCCGCGAAGGCAGGCACCTGACCCTGGTGGCCTGGGGCGCCATGGTGGCCCGCTGCCTGCAGGTCGCCGAGCTCGCCGCCGAAGACGGCATCGAGCTCGAGGTGCTGGACCTGCGCTGGCTCAAGCCCATCGACGCCGAAGGACTGGCCGCATCCGTGGCCAAGACGCGCCGCGCCGTCGTCGTGCATGAAGCACCGCTGACCTCCGGCCTCGGTGCGGAAGTGGCCGCACTGATTACCGAGCGCTGCTTCAACACCCTGCGGGCACCTGTTGAGCGGGTGACCGGATTCGACGTACCGTACCCTTCGGGAGACCTGGAAGACGAGTACGTACCCAACATTGACCGCATCCTGTTCGGGATCCAGCGAGTATTGGAGTATCGCCGTGGCTGAAATTACGTTCCCCCTGCCGGATCTTGGTGAGGGCCTGATCGAGGCAACCGTGCTGGAGTGGCTGGTCGCCGAGGGCGAGCAGATCGAGCGCAACCATCCGCTGGTCGAGGTGGAGACCACCAAGTCCGCCGTCGAGCTCCCCTCCCCGCAGGCGGGCAAAGTGGTGAAAATCCATGGTGAACCCGGCGACACCATCAAGGTGGGCGAACCGCTGATCGTCTTCGAGGTTCCCGACGACACCGCCGGTATTGTGGGCACCGTACCGAAGGAAGAAGCGCCTAAGCGCCGCGTCCGCCTGACCGCGGCGCTCGACGACGAGGACTGAGCATGGGAAACAACCCGCAGCACACCGTTGAAGGCCTCGACCCGCGCCTGCACGTTCAGGTGCACGAGGCCGCCGAAGGGACCGAAGGCCCCCGCCGTCCGGTGATCCTGCTGCACGGTTTCGCCTCCTCCAGCAAGCTCAACTGGGAGGACGCCGGCTGGATCACCGCGCTGACCCAGGCCGGCCGGCGCGTGGTCACGGTGGACCTTCCCGGCCACGGCGAAAGCGCCGCGCCGGAAGAGATGGATGCCTATGCGCCCAGCCGGATCCGCGCCGACCTGCTGCAGCTGGTCCAGGACGCGAAGGTCCGTCCGCTGAAAGAGAACGACCCCGACACCGGGGTTGACCTGATCGGCTACTCCCTGGGAGCGAGGCTGGCGTGGGAGTTCGGGGCCACCCAGCCCGAACTGGTCCGGCGGATGGTGCTCGGCGGGCCCGGCAGCAGCGATCCCTTGGCGGACTTCGACCTGCGCGCTGCCCAGCGCTTCCTGGCGGACGGGACGCCCATCGAGGACGTCAACACCGCCGAGCTCCTGCGGATGGCCAAGCTGGTGCCGTCGAACGACATCTTCGCGCTGATGACCATGATCGAGGCGGTCAAGACCGAACCGTTCGTCCCGACCGAGGCCGTGCCGAGGATGCCGGTGCTCCTGGTGGCCGGCGACAAGGACGACCTGGCCGTCACCGCACCGGAGCTGGCTGCGCTCTCCGACTCGGCGGAGCTGATGTGGCTGCCCGCGCGCACGCACGCCAACGCGGTGACCTCCCGGGCGTTCAAGACCGCCGCCATCGAATTCCTCGCTGGTTGACCGTTCGCGCATTTTTTCGGTGCCGTGTAGGGCGCTTTTGGTCGGTACAATTACCGATGAGACTAAATTCCTGGGGCGTGGAGGCTTGATGGAGGTATTCCTGGGCGGGCGCTACAGGACACGGGAGCTCATAGGCACCGGCGGGGCAGCGTCCGTGTACCGGGCCGTGGACGAATCTTTGGGCCGCGAGGTGGCGGTCAAGATGTTCGCACCGACGACGCCGGACGATGACGAGTACCGGCGGCAACACACCGAAACCCTGCTGCTGGCCACGCTGAACCACCCCGGTTTGGTGACCTTGCTGGATGCCGGCCTGCACACGGCGGCCGACGGCGCCACCACCAGTTACCTGGTGATGGAACTGATCGAAGGAGCCGACCTCCGGCGCAGATTGCGGAGCGGCCCGCTCACGTCCGTGGACACAGCCCAAATCGGGGCCGACCTCGCCGATGCGCTCAACTACATCCACGATCAGGGTGTCATTCACCGCGACGTTAAGCCGGCCAATATCCTGCTGGCCAACGGCAGCCCGAACGACACCCGGCACCACCCCAAATTGTCCGACTTTGGCATCGCCCGGATGGTCGAATCCAGCATGGCCACGGCCCAGGGCGCGACCATCGGAACGGCGAACTACCTCAGCCCGGAACAGGCCGTCGGCGAGAAAGTTACCGGTGCCAGCGATGTTTACTCCTTGGCCCTGGTACTCTTCGAGTGCCTTACCCAGCGCAAGGCCTTCCCGGGTACGCCTATGGAGGCAGCGGTCGCACGCCTACTGCGGGACCCGGAGTTTCCCGATTCGCTGGATCCCGAATGGGCGGACCTGCTGACCTGGATGACCCGCCGCGACCCTCAGACTCGTCCGACCGCCCACGAAGTGGCCTTGAGGTTGCGGAACCTGGCAGAAGCGCCGCTGCCCGAGCAGATCGTAGCGACGGCCCCCGTGTTGTCATCCCCTGCGTTGTTGAACGGTACGACCGGATCGGACACGGCCGGGGCAATCGAAGAGCGTACCGGCGGGCACATCACCGGAAACGTGGCCATTCCCGCGCCGCCGAACCGCGCTCCCAGCGTGGGCTGAACCGACGTTCTGCAAACTCTGCCCGCCGCCCGCTTGTTTCATCCGCGCCTGGGTGCGGGGCCGCTCGCACTCCTAGGGGTGCTGCTCGCACGCCTAGGAGTGCGGCTGCTCGCACGCTTGGCGATTGCTCCGGCGGTCTATCGCGGCGAAATTCGCCTAGGGAGCATCCCCGGGCACCGCCTGATCTGCGCGGGTAGATGGTTGGCGCCGCCAAAGGGCTAAGCCAGTGATGGTGCGGCGTGGAGTGGTTGGGGTGGGACGTGGGTTTGCCAGTAGGAGTTGCGCAGCGGTTTGCGGCGGGGGTCGATGTAGTCCGGCGGGGTGAACCAGGGGATGCCGTCGACGACGTTGATCTGCCAGTTGCCTTGCTCGATCAGGTCGTGGTGGAGCAGGCAGAGGCACACCCCGTTATCGACGGTGGTGCGGCCGCCGGCCCACCACGGGATGATGTGGTGTGCTTCGGTCCAGAACGCGGGCATGCTGCACCCCGGGAAGGCACAGCCCTTGTCCCGGGCGACCAGGGCCCGGCGGATGGCGCGGTTGAAGAACCGTTGCGACCTGCCCAGGTCCAGGATTTCGCCCTCGGACCCGAGGACGGCCGGGATGATCTCCGCGTCGCACGCCATCCGGCGCACCGTGGTGGCCGAGACCGGGCCGGTGAAGACCGCGCTGCCGCCGCCCGAGAGCAGCCCGGCCAGCTGGTCATACCCGGTGGTAACGATCACCTGTGTCCGGTGCCCGCCCGAGTCCGGAAGCCTGCCGGTGTTCAACGCGATCCGGCAGGCCCCGACCAGGCCGGCCAGCAGCTTCTGCGCCCGGGTGGCATCGTCCATCGCCTCCACCACGGCCGGATCCACTGCCCCACGGCCATCAGCCCCTGCCGACCCAGCCCCTACAGCCGGAATCATTTCCGGGTCGGCAGCGCATGTGGCGGCTGCGGCGTTTGCCACGCCGGTCCCGGCCGCACCAGCATGATCCGTGACTGCCGCTGTGCTGCGTGCGTCGGTGTTTCCCGCGCTGCCAGTGCCGGGGCCGGCGGATCCTGCCGTGCCACCTCCACTTCCGCCGTTGGCGGCGGTTTCGATGGCGTCGGGGCGGATCCGCGGGTTCGCGGCGCTGTTCATCACGGTGGCGAGGGCTTCGTACTGGGCATCGGTGGTGTTAATGACGAACTGGTGCAGCCCCCGCCGCCGGCCCCGGTAGAACATGCCCTGCCGGGCCCGCAGTTCCTCCTCCGTCGGCTCGGCACCGTCCTGGTCGACCGCAGTTTCCCACGTCCTGGCGACCATCACCAGGGTGTCGGCATCGGCCTCTACGGCCTGCCGGACCAGCGACGCTTCCATCGCCTGCAATGCCTCCGGGGTGCCGGCGTGCCGGGCCCGGTCCAGCGAATCCACCACCACGGCCGCGGCTTGGCCGCTGACCTCCCCGCCGGCCATGGCCTCCGCCAAGACCGGCAGCGCGGGGACCCCGGGTTCCCCGTCAAACCGCACCGGCGCGGTGATCGCCTTGCCGACCCGCAGCCTGCGCCGCGCCTCGACGATACCGATCCCCAGCCTTGAGCGCAGATACTCCGCGGTGTTGGCAAACTCCGTCTTGCGGCGGCGCTGCGCCTGCTTGGACCCGGACAGGTCCGCTTCGACGGCCTCCACGCCGCCTGTGCTGATCGCCGCCGCCGGATCCGCCCACTCCCCCGCCCCCGCCGGGCTGGACGCGACGGCACCGGCACCCGCCCCTGCCCCCGCAGCTCCGGCGGGGGCAGACTCCCCCGCCCCGGCACAGGCTCCGGCCTCGGCGCCTGTGCCGGCTCCGGGTCCGGGCGCCGCCGGGTGTTCCCCGTTGGCGGCGATGTCCGCCCGTTCCACGGCCTGGGCGCCGACGGCCTGCAGGAACTCCACGAGCTTCGAAACGTCCTCCACCGCCGCTACGGTACTAACCAGATCCCGGGTGGACAGGGACGCCGAGTCGGCGGGAAAGCAGTCAGCGACATCCTGCAGCAGGACAAACGCCTGGGCCAGGGATGTTCCCATCTCCCCGGTGCGGTCCAACGGTGCAAGAGCCATACCACAATTTTATTCGTACACACATTCGATAGCCATCGGAACGGGTAATTGTGTAGGAGTAGTGGATGACCCCTTGAAATACGCTCGAGCGGCCGTCGCGTAATCGGCGTACCTTGCCATGCGGATTCCGCTTGTCCGGTCGGCCGGTTCTGGTGACTGGTTTCGACGCTGTATCGCCCAAGGGTCAGGCCGCTTTCCTGCGCAGTAGCCACTTTCGGCGGGTCCCAAGGCCCGCGGTAGCCGACCAACCGGGCCGGCCGTAGCCCCCACCATCCCACCCACCAGGCCGACCGTAGCCCCCACCATCCCCACCCACCAGTCGGTCGAAAAACCTCTCAGCCGCCTTGACGTGGCCCCCGCCACAGGCCATGATGGATCATATACGATTTCGTACTTCACAGGAGGATGCTTTGTCCGAAGCCAACGTCACCCAGTCCGCGGGCACGCTGCAGGCGGTTGATTCCCAGATCCTGGAGGACGCCGGCAAGGTGCTGGCCGTACATCTGTCCTACAACTCCCGGGCGGCACAGCGTGGACGGGTTCCGGCGAACCCCTCCTACTTCATGAAGGCTTCCTCCTCGCTGGCCCTCTCGGGCGGCACTGTGGAGCGCCCCGCGGGCACCGAACTGCTGGCCTTCGAGGGCGAAATCGCCCTCCTCATCGGCAAGCCTGCCCGCCGCGTCACCGTAGAGGAGGCCTGGGACCATGTTGGCCATGTGACCGCCAGCAACGACCTGGGCGTCTACGACATCAAGTACGCGGACAAGGGCTCCAACGTCCGCTCCAAGTCCGGCGACGGCTTTACGCCGATCGGCCCGGCCCTGCTGCCCGCCGCGTCGGTCAACCCGGACGCCCTCCGGATCCGCACCTGGGTCAACGGCGAGGTCGTCCAGGACGACACGACCGCCGGCCTGATCTTCTCCTTCGCCCGCATTGTCGCCGACCTGTCGCAGCTGATGACACTGCACCCGGGAGACATTATCCTCACCGGAACCCCGGCCGGCTCCTCCGTGATCGTGCCGGGCGACGTCGTCGAGGTCGAGGTTTCCGACGAAGCCGCCGGGCTGAGCACCGGCCGCCTGTCGACCACGGTCACCCAGGGCGAGGCGGAATTCGCGTCCTTCGGCAACACTCCCAAGATCACCGACGCCGACCGGATCGATGCCTTCGGCAGCGAGGAAGCGGCCGGCCTGGCCCCGGCAATTACCGGCAAGTCCGCGCTGACCGAGGACGTCAAGGCCAAGCTGCTGTCGGTCGCCACGGCCACCATCTCCGGCGCGTTGCGGAAGCGGGGGCTGAACAACGTCAGCGTCGACGGCCTGCTGGCCACCAAGCCCGGGCAGAAGGTCATCGGCACCGCCCGCACGCTGCGGTATGTGCCCAACCGCGAGGACCTGTTCAAGTCCCACGGCGGCGGCTACAACGCGCAGAAGCGCATCATCGACGCCCTCGGCCCGGGCGAGATCCTGGTCATGGAGGCCCGCGGCGAGAAGGGCTCCGGCACCCTCGGGGACATCCTCGCCCTGCGCTCCCAGGTGCGCGGTGCGGAAGCCATCATTACCGACGGCGGGGTCCGCGACCTTTCCGAGGTGGCGGCGCTGGACATCCCGACGTTCTACAACGGCGCCCACCCGGCGGTGCTGGGACGCAAGCACGTGCCCTGGGACACCGACGTGACGGTTGCCTGCGGCGGCACCACCATCCAGCCCGGGGACATCATCGTCGCCGACGACAACGGCATCCTGGTGATACCGCCGGCCCTCGCCGCCGAGATCGCGGGCGAGGTCGTCGAACAGGAACGCCAGGACAGCTTCGTCTTCGAGATGGTCAAGGAGGGCCACAAGATCGAGGGCCTGTTCCCGATGAACGCCGAATGGCGCGCACGCTACGAGGCCTGGGTCGCGGAGCAACCGAAGTGACCACCCTGGCCCCCAGCAAGTCGGAACAGGCCTACGAGCTGCTGCACGAGCGGATCGCCAAGGGCGAGCTGGTGCCCGGCTACCGGCTGGTCCTCGGGACCATCGCCGCGGAGCTTGGCTGCAGTACCGTCCCGGTGCGCGAGGCGATCCGCCGGCTGGAGGCCGAGGGCCTGGTGACGTTCGAGCGCAATATCGGCGCGACGGTGGCAGCCGTTGACGCCGAGTTGTACCTGCACACCATGCAGACGCTGGCCGTGATCGAGGGCGCGGCAACGGCCTTGGCCGCGCCGCTGCTCTCCGCCGTGGACCTGGCCGAGGCGCGCGCGGTCAACGCCGAGCTGCGCCGGTGCCTGGAGGACTTCGATCCGCGCCGCTTCACCCAGCTCAACGACCGGTTCCACGCCGGGTTGTACGAACGCTGCCCGAACCCGCACATCCTGGACCTGGTACACCGGGGCTGGAACCGGCTCAACGCGATGCGGGCCTCCAGCTTCAGCCACATCCCCGGCCGCGCCCGCTCCTCGGTCGAGGAACACGAGCAACTGCTGGATTTGATCGACGCCGGTGCCAGCACCGGCGAGGTGGAGAAGGCGGCCCGGGCACACCGGACCAACACGCTCAACGCCTACCTGGCCGCGGACGGCTTGCCGCCCTCGCCCCTGTAGGCCGCGCCCGCTGCGGAAGGCGACAACCCGCCGTCGTCAGCGGCCAAGCACCCTCTACAGCCCAGACCTCACCGACTACCGACCATTCAACCCCAATGGAAAGGACCATCATGGCCGAGCACTTTGTCCCGGACAACCTGCCCACCCACCTGCAGCACTACATCGGCGGCAAGCTTGTCGACTCCATCGACGGCGACACCTTCGACGTGCTGGACCCGGTCACCAACAAGCCGTACCTCAAGGCCGCCTCCGGCAAGGTCGCCGACGTCGCCGCGGCCGTTGCCGCCGCCAAGGACGCCTTCGAGAACGGCCCCTGGCCCACCATGCTTCCGCGCCAGCGCTCCCGCGTGCTGCACAAGGTCGCGGACATCGTCGAGTCCCGCGGCCAGGAACTGGCCGAGATGGAGTGCTTCGATACCGGGCTGCCCATCAAGCAGGCCCTGGGGCAGGCCCAGCGCGCGGCGGAGAACTTCCGCTTCTTCGCCGACCTCATCGTCGCCCAGCACGACGACGCCTTCAAGGTTCCCGGCCGCCAGGCCAACTACGTCAACCGCAAGCCGATCGGCGTTGCCGGCCTGATCACGCCGTGGAACACCCCGTTCATGCTGGAGTCCTGGAAGCTGGGTCCGGCGCTGGCGACCGGCAACACCGTGGTCCTGAAGCCGGCCGAGTTCACCCCGCTCTCCGCCTCCCTGTGGCCGGGAATCTTCGAAGAAGCCGGCCTGCCCGAGGGCGTCTTCAACATCGTCCACGGCTACGGCGAGGAAGGCTTCGCCGGGGACTCCCTGGTCAAGCACCCGGACGTCCCGCTGATCTCCTTCACGGGCGAGTCCCGCACGGGCCAGATCATCTTCGCGAACGCGGCTCCTTACCTGAAGGGCCTGTCCATGGAGCTGGGCGGCAAGTCCCCCGCCGTCGTCTTCGAGGATGCCGATCTGGAGGCAGCCATCGACGCTACGATCTTCGGCGTCTTCTCCCTCAACGGCGAACGCTGCACCGCGGGCTCACGCATTTTGGTCCAGCGGAGCATCTACGACGAATTCGTCGAGCGCTACTCCGCCCAGGCAAAGCGGGTCAAGGTCGGCCTCCCCCACGAGGAAACAACAGAGGTCGGTGCCCTGGTCCACCCGGAGCACTTCGACAAGGTCATGTCCTATGTGGAGATCGGCAAGCAGGAGGCCCGCCTGACGGCAGGCGGCGGCCGCCCGGAGGAGTTCCCGGAGGGCAACTTCATCCAGCCGACCGTCTTCGCCGACGTGGCCCCGGACGCCCGGATTTTCCAGGAGGAGATCTTCGGGCCGGTCGTGGCCATCACCCCGTTCGACACGGACGAGGAGGCCCTTGAACTGGCCAACAACACCAAGTACGGACTGGCCGCCTACATCTGGACGAACGACCTGAAGCGGTCCCACAACTTCGCCCAGAACGTCGAGGCCGGGATGGTGTGGCTGAACTCCAACAATGTCCGCGACCTGCGCACCCCGTTCGGCGGTGTGAAGGCATCCGGCTTGGGCCACGAGGGCGGCTACCGCTCCATCGACTTCTACACCGACCAGCAGGCCGTGCACATCAACCTCGGCGAGGTGCACAACCCGGTCTTCGGCAAGGCCGAGGACGCCGCCGCCATCCCGGACGCCTGACACTTACCCCTACCGCTCGAAGGAGAGAATTATGAGCAACGAAATCCCCAAGCCCTCGGTTCCGGCCCCGGACATCCTGCGCTGCGCCTACATGGAGATCGTGGTCACCGACCTGGCCAAGTCGCGCGCCTTCTACGTCGACCTGCTGGGCCTGCACGTGAGCTACGAAGACGACGAGGCGATCTACCTGCGCTCGTTCGAAGAGTTCATCCACCACAACCTGGTACTGCGGAAGGGCCCGATCGCCGCGGTGGCGGCTTTCGCCTACCGCGTGCGGTCCCCGGAGGACGTGGACCGTGCCGAGGCCTACTACCAGGAGCTGGGCTGCCGTACCGAGCGCCGCAAGGAAGGCTTCGTCAAGGGCATCGGCGACTCGGTCCGCGTGGAGGACCCGCTGGGCTTCCCGTACGAGTTCTTCCACGAGGTGGACCACGTGGAGCGCCTGCACATGCGCTACGACCTCTACTCGGCCGGCGAGCTGGTGCGCCTGGACCACTTCAACCAGGTCACCCCGGACGTGCCGCGCGGCCGCAAGTACCTGGAAGACCTGGGCTTCCGCGTCACCGAGGACATCAAGGACTCCGACGGCGTGACCTACGCGGCCTGGATGCACCGCAAGGGCACCGTGCACGACACCGCCCTGACCGGCGGCAACGGCCCGCGCATGCACCACGTGGCCTTCTCCACTCACGAGAAGCACAACATCATCCAGATCTGCGACAAGATGGGCGCCCTGCGCATGTCCGACCGGATCGAACGCGGCCCCGGCCGCCACGGCGTGTCCAACGCGTTCTACCTGTACATCCTGGATCCGGACGGACACCGCGTGGAGATCTACACCCAGGACTACTACACCGGCGACCCGGACAACCCGGTCATCACCTGGGACGTCCACGACAACCAGCGCCGCGACTGGTGGGGCAACCCCGTGGTCCCGTCCTGGTACACCGAGGCGTCCCTGGTGCTGGACCTCGACGGCAACCCGCAGGAAGTCATCGAGCGCACCGACAACTCCGAGATGGAGGTGACCATCGGCGCCGACGGGTTCTCCTTCACCCGGGAAGACGACGAGGACGGCACCTTCCGCGGCCAGGCGTCGAAGGGCTTTAAGATCGGCAACCAGGTCTAGTCCCGGTCATCGACCACATGACGACGCCGCTGGGCGGCTTCCGCAGGGAAGCCGCCCAGCGGCGTCTGTAGCCTTGCCCGCCCCGCCGCGGGATGCCACACTGGCAGCTAAATGCGGTGCCGGTGCTCGGCCGACGGGCCCGCCCCGGTTGCCGACCGTTCTAGGGGATGGGGGGAACGGCGTGAATATTCTGCGCACCGTCGTTGCACGGATCGAACGAACCGAGGCTTTGGACAAGGTTGCCGAGCCGGTGGCCGGACTGGTGGGCAGGATGGTCAGCCCCCGGCCGATCAGGAACATTCTCAGCGGCAGTTTCGTGGGCCATCCGCTGCATCCGCTCATGACCGACTTTCCCATCGGCGCCTGGACCATGTCCACGCTGCTCGACACGGTGGGCGGCCGCCGTGCCGAGCCCGCGGCCGACCTCCTGGTCGCTGCCGGAATCCTCACGGCCGCACCTACGGCATGGGCCGGGCTCAATGACTGGTCGTATACCCAGGGCGAGGACCGCCGGCTCGGCATCGTGCACGCCGCTTCCAACTCGGCGGCGCTGGCTTGCTTCGCCGCTTCCTTCCTGGCCCGCCGCAGCGGCAGCCGGGGGTTCGCCAAAGTGCTCGCCCTGGGCGGCTTCGGGCTGGTCATGTCCGGCGGCTACCTGGGCGGTCACCTGAGCTACGCGCGCGGCGTCAACGTCAATCACACCGCGTGGCGAAAAGGTCCCGTCGAGTGGACCCCTGTCCTGGCGGAGAACGAGCTGGCCGAGGGCCGGCCGCAGCTGGCGCACGCGGGAGACGTGTCGCTGGTCCTGTATCGCAGCGACGGCACCGTCCGGGCGCTGGACAGCGTCTGCAACCACATGGGCGGGCCGCTGGCAGAAGGACAGGTCGACGACGGGTGCATCACCTGCCCCTGGCATGGCAGCCAGTTCCGCCTGGCGGACGGCAGCATCGTCAGGGGCCCCGCCAGCTCCGAGCAGCCGGCCTACGAAACACGCGTCCGCGAAGGGCAGGTCGAGGTCCGGCTGAGTTGACCGGATCAGCCCCGCGGAGACCGCGCCCTGGGCCCACGGGAGGCCCGGCGGGCGTCGGATCCGGCAATGACGAGCGTGGCAACGACCGACGCGGCGGTGACAGCCAGGCCGGCGGTGATCGCCTCCGTCCAGCCCGACCGGGCCTCGACGGAAAAGGCGACGGCGGTGATCACCGCGATGCCCACGGCGGTGCCGATGCGCTGGGACGTCTGCAGCACTCCCCCGGCGCTGCCCGCGTACTCCAACGACACGTCGGCCAGGGTCAGCGTCTGGTTGGGGGTGATAATCAGGCCCTGCGCCATGCCGATGAACGACAACGTCAGCAGCATCCACCAGATGCTGAGCACGCCTGCTGCCTCCAGTTGGATGACGGCGATGGTCAGCGCCAGCCCCAGCAACGCACAGAGGATTCCGACGACGATCATCTGCCGTCCCCGCTCCAGCACCCGCTTGCCGGACCAGTGTGACGAATAGGCCCCGAACAGCGCAGCAGGCAGCCCGATCAACCCTGCCTCGAGTGCGGTGCCACCCAGCCCCTGCTGGATATAGAGCGCCACCAGCACCCAGACGCTCGTCACGCCCATGAAATACAGGCCGGCGATCAGCGAGCCGGCGGAGAAGCTGCGGGTGCGGAAGATCCGCAGGTCGACCATCGGGCTGCGTCCGCGGTGGCGGTAGGAATGTTCCCACCACGCCCACAGCGCCAGCAGTCCCGCGCCGCCGGGAAGCAGCAGCCAGATCCATGCACCGGTCCCGCGTTCGACGAACGGCAGCAGCAGCGCCAGCACGGCCAGGCCCAGCAGCACAGCCCCGACGGGATCGAGGTCACGCTCGGCTTTGGCTGCCCGGGTCCCGGCGGTTGCGGCCGCGGGGGTTTTGGCTGCAGCGCTTTCGGGCGCGGCGGTGCGACGATCGCCGGCGGCGCCTTCGCGGTCTTCAACCCCGGGGCGGTCAGCACTGCGCCGGGGCTTGAACCACATCAGCGCCAGCACGATGGCCAGGATCCCGACCGGTACGTTCACCAGAAAGGTCCAGCGCCACCCGTCCTGGACCCCGGCGAACTCAATGATCATCCCGCCCAGCAAGGGTCCGATGGCCACCGAAACGCCGATCACGCTGCCGAGCGCCCCGTAGGCACGGCCGCGTTCCGCGCCGCGGAAATACTGCTGGATCATGCCCACGGCCTGCGGATTCAGCAGGCCCGAGCCCAGCCCCTGCACAAAGCGCGTGATGTTCAGGCTGAGCGGGTCGGGAGCGAGTCCGGCGGCCACCGAGGAGAGCGTGAAAATCGCGACGCCGGCAATGAACAGCGGGCCGCGGCCCAGAATATCCCCCGCCCGGCCGGCGGCCACCAGCACCACACCAAAAGTGAGCGCGTAGCCGGAAAGCACCCACTGCAGGTCCGAGTCCGTCGCGCCAAGCCCGATTTGGATGGACGGCAGCACCACATTGACGATGCTGACGCTCACCAGCGACATGAAGATGGCCACCAGCAGCACGGCCAGGATCCGCCAGCGGCCCGGATCCGGGACGAAGCCAGCCTCGACGCCGTCGGGGCCGGCCGGTGCTGGCGCGGGGCGGTTCTCTGGAACGGAATCGGAGGCTTGAGTCACCTACCATTCATACGCCGGGATGGGTCTGCTGCCAAACCGTGAGTGCCTGTCCGCCGACACGTGGGTTAAACGAAAGAGCCGGAGCGGCAGGCGTTGGGGGAAACCTGCGGGTCCGGCTCTTCCACGCCCGGACCCAAGTCCGGCCGACGCGATGCGGGCCCCCGTTCCGAGCCCCACCGTTGTTCCGAGCATATCCGGCGTGCCGTCAACCCGCGATGGGGAGAACTACCCATGCGGGTTAAGCGGTTCAACAGGGCTATTAAGGTAGCTGGCGCTCTCCGTCGCCTGACGTTCTGCCCCCGTAGCGGACGCTCTCCGTCACCTGGCGTGCAGCCACCACCGCAGGGACGTTCGCTCCCCCTCGCGACCTCGGGAACGCAAGAGGATACTAAAGCCGTGGGACTGTTGAGCGGGGCACCTGCCCCTTTCGCCGATCGGCCCGATGCGGCACGACAGCTGGCGGCCGAACTGGGAGCATATCGCGGCCGCAACGACGTCACCGTGCTGGGGCTGGCGCGCGGGGGTGTGCCGGTGGCCGCGGTGCTGGCGAAAGAACTGGCCGCCGACTTTGATGCCCTCATCGTTCGCAAGTTAGGCATTCCGGGCCAGCCGGAGGTTGCCTTCGGCGCCTTGGCCGCCCACGGCGGGCACACCGCCGTCGTCATGGTGGAACCGATACTGGCGGAACTGCGCCGCCGCAATTACAGCGACGAGCGTCTGCAGGAGGTCCAAGACAGGGAACGTGCCGAATTGAAGCGCCGGCAGGAGGCGTATCTCCATGGCAGGACGGCAGAGGTACGCGGCCGAACCACCATTCTCTGCGATGACGGATTGGCGACCGGTGCCACCATGAAGGCCGCGATCATCGCCGTCAGGCAAGGCGATCCCCGCGAGATCGTCGTCGCGGTGCCGGTGGGCCCGCCGCAGGCCTGCGCCGAGCTCGAGAAACTGGCCGACGCAGTGTTCTGCCTGCGCAGGCCGCGCAACTTCAGGGCCGTCGGCGAGGCCTACCAGTACTTTGGCCAGGTCAGCGACGACGAGGTACTGGCAGCGCTTCCCCGGTAGCGGCTGCATCTGCAGCCTTAAAACAGCGGACCGCAGCCGGGTGCAATCACCCGGCGGCGGTCCGCTGCCCTGAGCTGGTTCTGCTGTGTGTTCAGAACCTAGTGCGCCTCGGGGTGCCGCTTAAGGTGCTCGATCTCGGGGTCGATCGCCCGAAGGTTCGCGCCCTTGGTTTCCTTGACCATGGAAACGGCGACCAGCGAGATCACGCACAACACCATGATGTAGATGCCGATCGGAATCGTGCTTCCGGTCTGGCCCAGCAGCAGCTCTGCGATCATCGGGGCGAACGCGCCGCCGAGGATGGCGCCGATGGCGTAGCCGATCGAGACGCCGGAGTACCGCACGTTCGCCGGGAACATCTCCGCGTACAGGGCTGACTGGGGACCGTATGACAGGCCCAGGCCGATGGTCAGGACAAACATGGCGATGCCCATCAGCACGATGCTCGCCGTGTCGATCAGCATGAACATCGGAATCTGCCAGAGCAGTACCCAGACGTAGCCGATCTGGAACGTGCGGATCCGCCCGATCTTGTCCGAAAGGATGCCGCCGTACATGGTGAAGGCCAGCCAGCCGAAGGCCGCCAGCGTCGTCGCCAGGAGCACGGACGGGCGGTGCATGCCCAGGCCGCCGGCCTCGACACCCTTGGTGGCATACGAGGCGAAGAATGCGATCAGCAGATAGCCGGCGGCGTTATTGGCAATGAAGATCAGCGCGGTGAGGATGACCTGCTTCCAGTTGTGCCGGAACAGCAGGCGCAGCGGAGCGGCGGATTCCTTCTTGCGTTCCTGCATCTCCTTGAACACCGGGGACTCGTCCACGGCGCGCCGGATGATGTAGCCGACCACGATCAGCACGATCGAGAACAGGAAGGGAATACGCCAGCCCCAGGCCAGGAACTGGTCCTCGCTCATCACGGTCGTGAGCAACCACATCACGCCGGTGGCCAGGATCATGCCGCAGGGAACACCGATCTGCGGGTACGCGCCGAAGAAGCCGCGCTTGTTGATCGGGGCGTGCTCGACGGACATCAGGGCAGCGCCGCCCCATTCACCGCCGGCCGAGAAGCCCTGCAGGATGCGGAGCACCACGAGCAGGATCGGAGCCGCGATGCCGATCTGGTCGTAGGTCGGCAGCATACCGATCAGCGCAGTCGCCACGCCCATCAGCATCAGCGTAAAGACCAGCATCAGCTTCCGCCCCAGCCGGTCCCCGAGGTGTCCGGCGACGATGGCGCCGAGCGGGCGGAAGAGGAAGCTAATGCCCAGCGACGCCCAGGCGACGATCTGCGCCAGGCCGGCGCTCTCCTGGGACAGCGGGGCAAAGTACAACGTAGCCAGCACCAGGCCGGCGGCTTGCGCGTAGATGAAGAAGTCGTACCACTCGATCGTGGTCCCGACCAAGGTGCCGGCGAGCACCTTGCGCTCTTCACGGCGGGCTGCTGGGCTAAGATTGCCTGCCAGCTCTTCTGACGTTGACATATTTTCTCCGTGTATTCACAGAACGGGTTACCGAACGGTCGGTAATGTGACTGGAGCCATATTACCGGACAGTGACAGGCCACACATAGTGCCGCCATATCATTTCCATAACGCCCCCGAGCTGCGGGGTCGCGTCCTGACAACGCTCCCCTCGCGCGGGACCGACGCCCCCGGTTCCAGGACAGCAGGCAGGACGGGTGGCGGCCGGCCTGGCCTTGCCGCGGCCCTTCGCCTCGCCACCGGGCGGCCGGCGCCCGCTCGTGAGCAACGCCCCATCGGCAGGCGGCCCGGAAGCGGCGGCGGTGCGTTCTATAGTTGGACGGTTTGTCCTGATATAGAACAATGGGACCTGTGAGGACCGACACAGGACGTGTGTCCGGTTCCCGCAGCAGTTCCCCCTTGCCAGGAATTCTTTAGAGGATGGACCGATGAGCCAGACCCCCACCAAACCCGCCCCGGCGCACTCGCAGACCCTTTCGCGCGGCATCAAGGCATTGGAAATCCTGGCGGAAGCGCAGTCGCCGATGACGATCGCCGAGTTGTCCGAGGCATTGGGGGTGCACCGTTCGGTCGCCTACCGGATCCTGCGCACGCTCGAGGACCATTCGCTGCTGATGCGCGATTCGGCGGGCCGGGTGCAGGCGGGGCCCGGCCTGGCCGCGCTGGCCCGGGGTGTCTCGCGGGACCTGCAGTCGGCGGCGCTGCCGGAGCTGACAGCCCTGGCCAACGACCTGATGATGACCGCCTTCATCGCGGTCTGGGACCAGCACGACTGCGTCACGCTGCTGACCGTGGAGCCGCGGCATACGACGGCGCTGGTGCAGCGTCCGGGCACCCGGCATTCCTTCGCCGCAGGAGCCCCGGGCATCGCCATCCAATCGGCCCTGACCCGGGACCAGTGGGAGCAGCATGCTCCGGGGCAGCCGATCCGTCCGGAAGCCCGGCTCGCCAAGGACGCCGGTTATGCCATCAGCCATGACGAGGTGATCCCCGGCGTCTCGTCGGTCGCTGTGCCGGTCACCGTCCCGGGCCAGCTCCCGGCGGCCGTCGCCGTGGTCTACATCCGGACCGATACGCCCGATGAGGAAATTGCGGAGGCATTAAAGCGTTCCGCCGCCGTCATCGAGGCGGAGCTGCACTGAGCCGGGCCTAGCCCTGCCGGCGCCGGATGACGGGGCGGCAGTCAGGCGCCCTGTCGACGCCGGACGACGGCGGCAGCGATCAGGCCGAGCACCAGCAGCATGGCTGAGGCGGCAATCGAAACCAGGAACGCACCGGAGTGGCCCAGGTTCTCGGCCAGCGCACCGGCTACGGCCGAACCGATGGCAGAGCCGAGGACGACCCCGCTGGCGAGCAGCGTCATCACCGTACCGAGCCGCTCGTCCGGAGCAACCAGGCTTCCGATGCCGTAAATAGTGACCATCGTGGGCCCAACGGGCACGCCGACCAACAGCAGCACGAGAATCATCGGCAGCACTTCGGCGGGCAGCACCAGCAGGAAGGAGAACGCCGTCATCGCCGCCGCGCACACGACCCAGCGGCTCGAATGTTTCCACCGAGCGGGCCAGTAGGCGACGGACAGGGCACCGAAGGCCGATGTCAGGCCCAGCAGTGCATACAGCAGGCCGGCGGTGTCGGCCGCGCCAAAGCTGCCGCCGAAAGCACTCAGGGCATTCTGGGTTGCGCCAAAGAACACGCCCATGGCCACCATGCCCAGCACGGGGATGGCGACCAGCGGCCAATTGATCCGCACCGGCGAGGCCGCCGCAGCAGCTCCCGGATGCGCCTTGACCAGTCCCGGCGTCACCGGAACGACGGAGCGGTAGGTGGGGTGGACCGCGAAGGCAGTAACCATCGTTACGGTCAGGGCAGCGGCCAACACGAAGGGCAGCCACGGTGCAATCAGCGCCGCGAGCAGCCCGACCAGCGCCGGTCCGAGCACGAACGTCAGTTCATCGGCGGTGCTCTCATAGGACAGCGCGGTATCCAGTACCGGCTTGTCGTTGCGCGTCATCGCCATCCACCGCACCCGCGCCAGCGGGCCGACCTGCGGACAGGTGGCCCCCACGGCGAAGGAGGCCGCAAGCACGGCCACGGGGCCGGCTCCACTGCCTCCGATGTAGACGGAGGTCAGCAGGACGACGATGGCGCAGGTGTGTGCGGCAGCAGCGACCAGCAGCACGGGCCGTTGACCGACCCGGTCGGCAAGATAGCCGAACAACGGCGCACCGGCGGCCGAGCCGATACCGACGGCGCCGGCGGCGAAACCGCCCGAGGCGTAGGACCCGGTGCTGACGGTGACCAGGGTCAGGGCTCCTACCGTCAGCATCGCCAGCGGCAGCCGGGCGACGAATCCGATGGCCAGAAAGGACATTCCGGCCATCCGTGCCAGCCGCGCGTAGCGGCCGAAGGGGTTTCGGGTCTTGCGCCGGCCGGGAGTGTCGTCGCTGGGGATGTGTTGCTGTGCGGGCGCGCCGGGATCAGAAGAAGTCATCGGTTTTTCCGTTGGTTCGAACCGCGCACCGTCCCGCCTCCCGATGCGCACAACCCGTATAACAGAACCATCATACCGGCGGTCAGGCGGCCCCGGTGAGCACGGTCCGGACGGAGGAGCCGTGGCGCCCCTTCGTGACCTGGAGCTGGGCGCCGATGCGCTGCTTCATGTCCGCCACGTGGCTGACCAGGCCAATGACCCGGCCCCCGTCGCGGAGTCCCTCCAACGCATCCATGACCTGTTCCAACGCCTGCTCATCCAGGCTGCCGAATCCCTCATCGACGAACAACGTCTCAATGTCCACGCCGCCTGCCTCTGCCTGGACCACGTCGGCCAAACCGAGCGCCAGCGCGAGCGAGGCCATGAAGGATTCGCCGCCGGACAGGGTGGAGGTGTCGCGCCGCTGCCCCGTCCATTCGTCGCTGACGTGCAATCCGAGGCCCGACTTCTTGTTGCCGGACTTTGAGTCGTCGTGGACCAGTGTGTAGCGCCCGTCCGTCATCGCAATCAGGCGCTCCGAAGCTGCGGCCGCAATCTGCTCCAACCGCGCGGCCAAGACGTAGGTGGTGAGCGTCATCTTGCGTTCGTTCTCGCCCAGTCCCCTGACCGTGTCCGCCACAGACTGCAACAGTTCGTGCCGTGCGGCGATCGGTGCCAAGCGCACTTGTTCCTCGTCGAAACGCCGGCGGTAGCTGGCGAGTTGTTGCAGCGACGCTGTCAGCACTCCGTGCCGCACGTGGTGCTCCTGCACCACGCCGTCCAAGACCGCGGCTTCCTCGCGTGCGGCGTCCAGTTCCGCGGTCCCCGGCAGCGTTTCGCCCTTTTCGAGCGCCGTGCGGGCACGGACGACGGCTTCGGAGGACTCCAGCACCTGCAGCCGCTGGCCTGCTTCGGTGTAGGCGGTGTGGCGCCGCTGGAGTTCCTGCAGTTGTGCCGGCGCCAGCAGGGACACCCGGATCTCGTCTTCCGAGACGAAGCTGGATTGCCCGATCGCCGCGGCAAGATCGGCTTCCGACTGCTCCAACGCGTTGCCGCAGTGGCGGTGCTGTCCCAGGACGTCCAGGGCATCGGACAGGAGCTGGTCGAGGCGGGACAGTGAGGCCGCGTGTTCGTGCAGGCTGCCTCCGTCGGGCCGTGCCTCGCGCAGCTTCTGCTCGAGTTCACGCACGAGCTCCCCGCCGGCCTTGAGCTCGGAGTCGGCAGAGGCCTTGGCTACCGCCAGGGCCGACAGCTGCCGGCCGTTCTCGTCGAGCTGCTGCGTGGTGGCGGCCGCCCGTTCCTGCAGCCTCGTCCGCCGCTCCCTCACCGCGACGGCCTCGTCCAAGCGGGCACGTGCGGTTGCGACGGCGTCGGCTGCTTCGGCGGCATCGGTCGCCCCGCCGCGGGAGGCCAGGGCGGAAAGTTGCTGTTCCAGTTCCGCGCAGGCCTCGCGGGCCTTGGAGTACTTGGCTTCCGCCGCCGCGTGGTCCTCCCGGGCTGCTGTTTCCTGCTCGCGGGTGACCAGGTCTCCGCCGCCGGCCGAGGCCGGTTGCGGATGTTCTGTTCCGCCGCACACCGGACAGGGGTCTCCCTCAGCGAGGTTGGCGGCGAGCTCCGCCGCGGCCTGATCGAGGCGCTGTTCCAGCAGCGACAACCAGGCTTCCTTCAGCTGAAGCTGCCTGGCGTGCGCCGCATCGCGGTTCCGGCGGGCCTCGCCGGTCTTGGCCAGGCAGGCGGCGTACTCGGCCACGGTGTCGCGGAGCTGCCGGGCTTGTTCCAACCGCTCGGTGAGCAGGCCGACGTCGTCGGAGGCTGCCGCCAGCTCGGCCAGTTCCTCCTGCAGCCCGCGGCCGATTCCGGCCAGCCGTTCCCGGGTGCTTTCCGCGGCACCGATGTCCCTCGCCAGCTGGCCCGCGTGCTGTTCCAAACGCCGCGCCTCGGCACCGGCCGCCTGCAGGCGCTGCTCCTCCGGCAGCAGGGCGCGGATTCGTCCGAGCTCGGCGGAGAGCTGTTCCACCGCCTCCTCGAGCAACGCCTGTCCCGCGGCATCGGGGTCGGGGCGGCGGGAAACGAACGATGGGTAGAGCGGGTGGGCTTCGGCCGCGTCGATCCGGTCCAGGAATTCTTTCCCGGCGCGTTCCGAAGCGAGTGCAGCCTGATCCCGGTGCCGGATGGGCGACGCCAGCAGTTCCGCGGATCGGTGCGATGCCAGTGTCTCGGTCAGGGCGGCGTGGCCGTCGGCGCCGTTGCGGTGCTCCCCGGCGAGTTTTTCCAGCGCCGCCAATTCCGCGTGGTCGGCCAACGCCCGCTCACGACTGGCGATGGTGTCCCGCAGCCGGCCCAGCTTAGCTTGTCCGCGCTCGGCCAAGTCCCGGACGGAGGCGGCCGCGGACGCCATCGAGGACTCCAGCGTTGCGAGCAGGTCCGCGGCAGGCATTGACTGGTCCGGCATGTCCTCGGCCGCCAGATGCCGGGCTGCTTCCTCTGTTGCCCGCGCGAGGAGTTGCTCGGATCCTGCCACTGCGGTCTGGTAGTCCGAGCGGGCCTTGGCCGCTTCGTCGGCCAGGACCTGCTCGACTGCCTCGTAGCGGTCGGTCGCGAACAGGCGTTGCAGCAACGGCCGGCGTTCCTTGGCATCGGCGCGCAGGAACGCCGCAAAGTCGCCTTGGGGCAGCAGGACTACCTTGGTGAACTGCTCCAGGCTCATGCCCAGGACGGCCAGCAGTTCAGCCGCGGCCTCGTCGTTGCGGCCGCTTTTCTGGACCCAGGCGCCGTTGATCTTTTCGCGCAACAGCGTGCGTGCCTGCTCCGTCACCGACCCGGACCGGGCCCGGGACGAGGGGCGTTCCCACTGCGGGCTGCGGGTCACTTCGAACCGCCTGCCGCGCGCGGAGAATTCACACACGACTTCCGGCTCGGTCCCGGGTTCGGCGTGGTCGCTGCGCAGCCGTTTGCCCTGTTGGCGTGCGCCGGGAACCGACCCGTACAGCGCAAAACAGATGGCGTCCAGGATGCTGGTCTTGCCGGCCCCGGTCGGCCCGTTGAGCAGGAAGAGCCCTTGCGCGCCCAGCTCGTCGAAGTCGATGGTTTCCCGGGCAGCGAAAGGCCCGAAGGCCTGCATTTGAAGCCGGTGGATCCTCATGCCGATGCCTCCGCTGCCTGCACGGCCTCCAGCGCACGCGCCAGCAGTGCGCGTTCGGCCTCGCCGGCCGGCCGGGAGCGGACATGGTCCAGGAATCCGCAGCAGACCTCCAGATCGTCCTGGGCCTTCGCGATGCGCTGGCTGTAGCTCATGGTGTCCCGGCGCGGTCCGGAGGCGGGTTCGAAGTTGAGCACCAGGGTGTCGGGGAAACGTGCCCGCAGCCGTTCCATCGCCTTCGTCGGGCGCTCGTCGTCCGTGACCGTGATCTGGCAGTAGGCTTCCTGGGCCCAGGTGTGGTCGGCCGATTCCAGCAGGTCCTGCATGGTCCCCTTGAGCACGGCGAGCTTGCGCGGTGAGGGCCAACTGATGTTTTCCACCGATGTGAGTCCGGCCGCGGTGAATTCGAGGATGATGCCGCCCTTCTCGTGTCCGGCCTCGGAGAACGAATAGGGCAGGGGCGACCCGGAATAGCGCACGGTTTCGCTCAACCTCTGGCGCCCGTGCAGGTGCCCCAGCGCCACGTAGTCAAGGTCGTCGAACAAATCCAGCGGCACCGCTCCAACTCCCCCGATGCTCAGGTCCCGTTCGCTGTCCGATGTGATGCCGCCGCTGGCGAAGGTGTGCGCCATGACCAGGGAATGCACGGTGCCGCCGGCCTTCCGCCGCTCAAGGTCGGCACGAATGCGGCCCAGTGCCGCCCGCGTGACGGCGGTGTGGCTGGGAGCCTCTGCGCCCAGTTCCTCCGCGCACATCCGCGGCTCGAGGTAGGGGATGCCGTACACGGCAAGCGTGGCACCGTCCAGGTCCAGTTCCACCGGGTCGGCAAGCTGGTCGAGCCGGGCGCGGATATGGACCCCGCCGTGCGCCAGGATGCCGGAGCCGAAGCCCAGCCGGGTGGCCGAATCGTGGTTGCCGCTGGTCAGGATCACCGTTGCCCCGGCAGCGCGGATGCGCGACAAGGCATCGGAAAAGAGGTTGACGACATCCACACCGGGCAGGGCGCGGTCGTACACGTCGCCGGCGATGAGCACCACGTCGATGCTCTCCTCGCGGACTGTCTGCAGGAGTTGCTCGACGAAGGCGTGCTGCGCCTGCAGCATCCCGACGCCGTGGAAAGAACGGCCCAGATGCCAGTCCGACGTGTGCAGTAACCTCATATTTCCAAACTATCCGGCGGCTGGGACAGTTTCGGACAAGCGCAACGGCACGTCCCGAAATCGGGACGTGCCGTTGCGCGGAGCTTGTGGTTATTCGCTGTCCGGGCGTGTGCGGTTCGGCTTGCGGTCAAAGAAGTCGCGGGCTTCGGCGGCGCCCTGGTCGTCCGCTGGCGCAGGCTCGTCCGGCTGGTCCTCCACCGCGACGTCGGGAACCTCACGTCCGGCGTTCGCGGACCCGGCCGGCACCGGGCCGGCGGCCCCCGTGCCGGCGGAAACGGCGCCGCCGCCGACGGCAGTCTTCCCCTCCACAGGCTGGGTGGAAGACGCAGCCGGAGCACCGCCGTCGTTGGTAGCCTTGCGCGGCCCCGGCACCAGTTCGGCACTGCGGTAGAGCAGTCCGGCGATCACGGCACCGAGCAGCGGGGCTGCCCAGAACAGCCACAGTTCGCCCAGCGGGCTGCCGTCCGCGAAATACACCGCGGCCGTGGAGCGGGCCGGGTTCAGCCCTGCGTTGGAGATCGGGAGCATTACAGCGGTCAGCACGCCAAAGGCAAGCCCTACCGCGTACGGGGCGCTGCGGAGCCGGTCCAGGGACGAGGTGGCGCCCAGGTAGACGGCCACGAGCAGTCCGGTGGCGACGGTTTCGGCCAGGAACACACCCGCCATCGAGAAGCCCAGTTCGCCGCCGCCGGCGTAGCCGTTGGAGATGGACGTGAACACGCCGGCCGACTGGGCGCTGACCGGGTGGCTGCCCATGATCACCCAGAGCACGACGGCGGCCAGCGAGGTGCCGGCCAGTTGCGCCACGACGTAGGGCAGGACCGACTTCCAGGAGGTGCGGCCCGCGAGCGCGCTGCCCAGCGTGATGGCCGGGTTGAAGTGGCCCCCGGAGACATGGCCGAAGGCAAGCATGCCGGCAATTACCGCCAGGCCGAAGCCGAAGGGAACGCCGAAACCGCCCTGCGGATTGAACATGCCGATCCCCAAGGCACCGAAAAAGAGCAGGAACGAGCCGGCCACTTCGGCGCCGATGCGCGCCGAGTAGCTGCGCCCCTCGCCGAGCCGGGGCGGGGCGGCGGGGGCGGCCGGGGCCGGTGACGCCGGGTGGACTGCTGCCATTGATACTGTCCTTCTGCCGGGCCGGCTAGCCGCCGGCGATTCACTCAAAACTACTCCACTCTGGCACTGGGGCCTGTGAAAACGCTGAGTGCTTCCCGGGAAGGATGCCCGGCGAAACGTCCGGTGCCGCGCCTAAGCTGGTAGTCGTGACTAACGATGCCCAGCTCCCCGGTTCCCCCTCCGCCGACGCGCCGGACTTCGCCGGCAGCGCGCCGCCCCCTCCCGGCACCGTCCAGCCCGCGCCCGGCACCGTCCAGCCGCCGCCCGCGACCCAGCCGGAGACGACGGCCCAGGCGGTGCCGGATTTCGCGTCGCGGGTGCGCGGCTGCCTGCTCGGAGGCGCCCTCGGGGACCAGCTCGGGGCCGCCGTGGAATTCGACTCCTTTGACTCGATCGCCGGGCGCTTCGGGGCCGAAGGGCTGCTGGACTTCTCCCAGTTGCCGGAGCCCGGCCACTTCACCGACGACACGCAAATGACGCTCTATACCCTCGACGGGCTGACCGAAGCGCTGGAATGGGCCAATGCCGGTACCTCCGCGGACGAAGCCGCCTGCCTCTGGCTGGCTTATCTGCGCTGGTACGCCACCCAGGAAGGCCGCTTTCCCGACAACGCTCCGGAACCCCAGCCGCGCTGGATCGACGGACAGGAAGTGCTGCACGCGCGCCGCGCCCCCGGCACCGCCTGCCTCTCCGGTCTGGCCACCGGCGAGATGGGAACCCGTGCGCGCCCGGTCAACCCGGACTCGAAGGGCTGCGGCACGGTGATGCGGTCGGCTCCGTTCGGGCTGCTGCCGTTCGTCGACGACCAGACGGTCCAGCGGCTGGCCACGGACGGCTCGGCCCTCACCCACGGCCATCCGACGGCACACCAGAGTGCGGCGGCCTTCGCCACGTTGATCCGGCTGCTGGTGCATGAACAGGCGACCCTGCCGGGCGTCGCCGTGGCCATGCTGGCCCGTACCGAGCAGGACCCGGGTGCCGCGGAGTTGGCCGGGCGGCTGCGGGCCGCCATCGAGTTGTCGGCCCGCGGTCCCGTGGCGCCGGCGGAGCTGACCGCCACGCTGGGCGAAGGCTGGGTGGCCGAGGAGGCCCTGGCCATCGCCCTGTACGCAGTCCTGGCCACGGCGGACAGCACGACGCCGGAGCACCACTTCCGCAGGGCCGTCGCCGCGGCCATCAATCACGACGGCGACAGCGACTCGACCGGCAGCCTCGCCGGGAACCTGCTGGGCGCCCATTACGGCGAAGCGGCGCTGCCCGCCGAATGGCTGGCCGTGCTGGAGGCCGCCGACGTCATCCTCGGCATGGCGGAGCGCTTCCTGGCGCAAACCCAGGGTTGAGCCCGTGACCCACGACCGTACGGCCCCGGCGCTGCCACGCCAGGACGGAAAGACGATCATCGTGACCGGTGCCAGCGCCGGCCTCGGCTACTTCGCCAGCGAACAGCTGGCGGCGGCGGGAGCCACGGTGGTCATGGCGGCCCGTGATGCCGCACGCGCCCGGGCAGCCATGGAAGCCGTCCGCCGCACGGTGCCCGGCGCGGACGTGCACTTGCAGGAGCTGGATCTTGCCAACCTGGCCTCGGTCCGGCAGGCGGCAGAGGAGCTGGCCGGGCTGGGGCGGATCGATGCCCTGCTGGCCAACGCCGGGGTGATCGGTTCCCGGGAGCTGCAGTTCACTGCCGACGGCGTCGAGCTGCAGTTCGGAACCAACCACCTGGGCCACTTCGCACTCGTGGCCAGGCTGATGCCCGCCCTCCGCCGCAGCCGGGGCCGCGTGGTGCACGTCGGCAGCATCAGCCACCGCTGGGTGAGGCCGGACTTCCGCCGCGCGGCTGTGCCGGCCCGGTACTCCAGCCACCGCTCCTATGCGTTGTCCAAACTGGCGGTGATGAGTTTCGGATTCGAGCTGGCGCACCGGCTGGACGCGGTGGGCTCGCCGGTCTCCTCCGTGGTGGCGCATCCCGGTTACGCGCGGAAGTACTTCACGCCCGACCGGCCGGGTTTGAAGCTCTCCCGCCCGGCGGCCGGGTGGCAACGCGTGCTTTTCGGGCTGGTGGCGCAAGGCAAGGACGCCGGAGCCCGGCCGCTGGTGCACGCCGCAGCCGGCGAGGACGTCCGCAACGGCGACTACTGGGGGCCGGACGGACTGTTACAGCTGACCGGACGCCCCGCCGCCGTCCCGCCGCAGCGGCACGCCCGCGAGCGCAACGCCGCCTCCCGGCTGATCGACCTGTCCGAGGAGCTCACCGGGGTAGGTCTCCGGCTTTGACTCCGGTTCGCCGGGCCAGGGGCCAGATGGTCAGGCGCTGTGCGCAGGCCAGCGGCCGCCGATCATCTGCAGGAACTCGCCTTCGGACAGCACCTCGATCTGCTGGCCCTTGCTGTGCAGCTGCAGCACCTTGTGCGCCTTGGCGGTGACCCGGCCGCTCTTGAGGTCGGAGGCGACGAAACCGTCGCCGACGACGAGCACAGTGGTTTTCCGGGTGACGTTGCTGGCAGGCTGTGCTCCCAGCTCCGCCGCGCGGTTCTTCGCCTCCTGGCGGGACAGGCCCAGATTGCCGGTGAAGACCACGGTCTGGCCGTACAGCGGGTGGGAATCGTCGGCGTCGTGGTTGGGCTCGGGGTTGTCCCCCTCGTCCGGCCAGTACGTCCAGGCCGACGACGGCGCCGCTCCCCCGGCCGCACCCAGCGCCTGCCGCCCCAGCGCGGTCCTGGTGGGTTTGGATACCGCTGCGCTGCCGTGGAGGTAGGCCTCCAGCCGCGAGGCGCGCAACTGCATCGCGGTCAGCAGGTCGGGAATGCTGCCGGCCGAATTCCGGCCGGCGATGTCGATCATGATGCCGGCGCAGGCGCGCGCGTCCGCCACGGCGTCGTGGTGGTTGTGCAGCGGCACGCCTGCGGCCTCGGCGACGAACGGCAGGGAATAGGACACCAGCGAATAGCTGCGCCGCGACAGGATGACGGTGCAGGCGTAGTCGTAGGCCGGCCCGGAGAGTTCCGAGACCTCCAGTGCTGATCGGATCACGCCCATGTCGAAGGCGGCGTTGTGGGCCACCAGCACGTCGGAGCCGATGAAGGCCGCCAGGTCGGCGAAGATCTCGCCGAACCGGGGCTTTCCCGCCACCATGCCCGCGGTGATGCCGTGGATCTGGACGTTGCGCCGGTCGAAGTGGTCGAAGCCCTCCGGCGGGCGCATCAGCCAGGACGCTTCCTCGACGATCCGGCCGTCCCGGACCTTGCTCAAGCCCACTGAGCATGGTGAGCCCCTAAAACCGTTTGCCGTCTCGAAATCGATCGCCGTGAAGTCAACTGCCACGCGTTCAACCCTAAGTGACGGCACGGACGGTTCTGCGCCTGCAACACGCGCCGGCGGCGGCCCCGACACGAGCGCCGGGAGCCCCCGTCCTGCTGGCCGGTTGAGTTTGATCAGGGCGTGGCCCGGCGGAGGGTCAGATCACCCACCACGGCGATCGCGGCCCATGTGACCAACATCCCGGCCGCCCGCCAGCGCTTGCAGATGGTGGCGACCCGGAAACCGGCTACGCCCGCCGGTTCCTGATCTTGCGGATCCTGGTGGTGAGCCAGTACAGACCCGAAACAACGACGACGACAATCACGATCTTCTGGAAGACGCCGGCGTATTCCTCCACGATGTGCCAGTTCTCCCCCAAATAGAAGCCGGCGAGCACAAAGATGCTGTTCCAGATCAGGCTCCCGGCTGCGGTCAGTGCGAGGAACTTGCCCATGGGCATGCGTTCGATGCCGGCCGGGATGGAGATCAGGCTGCGGAAGATCGGAATCATGCGACCAAAGAAGACGGCCTTGTAACCGTGGCGGTTGAACCAGGCTTCCACCTTGTCCACGTCTTCCAGGTCGACCAACGGAAGCTTGTCGGCGATGGCGCGCATGCGCCTTCGGCCCAGCCAGGCGCCCAGCCCGTAAAGCACCCACGCGCCGATAATCGAGCCGAGCGTGGTCCAAACGAGCGCCTCGACAAGGCTGAAGCTGCCGCGGCTGGCCGTGAAGCCTGCCAGCGGGAGCACCACCTCACTGGGCAGCGGCGGGAAAAGGTTCTCCAGCGCAATGGCCAGGCCGGCGCCGGGTGCCCCGATCCCTTCCATCAGCGCCACGGCCCACTCGGCCACCCCGGTGAGGGCAGAGGAATCGTCTGCGGACTGGGCAGGGCGGGGACCGGACATCAAGAAAGGGATCAGCATGCTCATCGTGTACAAGTCTGCCTTACCGCGTCCATCAAGACCGAACCGGGCGTCGGGTCTGGACTGTCAAGCACCCGACAAGGGGCAGATCGCTTCCAAGATCCGCAGCGATAAGTCAATTGCCATCAGCGCTGGATGCGGCGAACTGCGCCGACACATAAGTCCGGGGCGTCGACAACGCCGTGCCCGCTCGTGCCCACTCCCCTGCAGCCGCTTTGACGAGGGGCGCGGACCTGGAGGCGCCACTGACAGCAAGTGTGCCTGGTAGTGGTGGCGGGGTGGAGGTGTAGGTGTGTCCGGTGGGGGTGGTGGTTTCGACCGTGTGGTGTGGTCCTTGGAGGGTGCGGGTGGACCAGCCTTCGGCTTCTTTTGACTGGTTGCATTGTTCGCAGAGTCCCTGGCCGTTGGCCATGGTCGTTTTGCCGCCTTGTGACCAGGGCACAATGTGGTCGATGTGCCGGATCGGGGCGTCGCACCAGGGCCTGCCGCAGACGGCGTCGCGGGCGAGGATCATCCGGCGCATCCCGTCGGGGAACTTCCGCGCGGCCGAGTCCATCCCCAGCAGCTGCCCGGTCCCGGGGGCGGTGTAGAGGCGGCGGACCCAGATGTCCTCCACGGTGCCCTGCTTCAAGACTTTGGTGCGTTGGGCCTGCTCGCGGGCTGTCTTCCACCCCGGCTCGGTCCCGGCCGGCGGCGCCTTCTGCCCCATCCCGCCCGGCGGGCTGCAGGCGCCAAAGGGCGGAGGGCTGCAACCGTTTGGTCCTGCCGCAGGTAACCCGCTGTCCTCGCGACCCGCGCCGGCAGCGGTGCGGCCGGGCGGGCTGGCTTCGGTGTTGGCTTCGGGTGTGTGTGCCGTTGCCGGCGGTCGTTGCGGCGACCGGGTGAGGTGGCGGGCGTAGTGGGCCGGGACGATGCCGTACCCGGTCAGCCAGGCCGGTTCGGCCTCGCCCTGGAGCAGGGCGCGGTCGGTCATCACCAGCTGGATTTCCAGCCGGGCCGGGTCGGCGGTGCTGCGGCCGGTGACGCGTTCGAACACGGTGTCGGCCATCATCTGGCCGCGGGAGCGGGGGTCGCCGCTGTTGCGCAGCCGGTCCGCTTCCCGGTGCAGGGCGGCCATGACCGCCACGCCCTGGATTACCGGCAGCAGGGTCCGGACCGAGACCATGGTGTCGGGCTCCGGCCGGGAGGAAACGTGCCGGTCCGCTTCGGCCTTCGCCGCCCGGTCCACCACCGAGCGGGGTTCGAGCCGGTAGGCGAGGCGTTTGGCTTCGGCCCGCAGCGCCCGGTTCCCGAGACCGTGCAGCCGGTCCCGGTTCCCGGCCAGCTCCCGGTCCACGCGGGCGCGGTGCTCCGGGGTCAGGCAAACGGTTTCCTGGGCCAGGATCTCGGCCCGGTATTCGTTCAGGTGCCCCGCGGCCAGGGCGGCCAGGGTGTGCGGCATCTGCCCGACCAGGGTCCGGGACAGGTTCAGCAGGACCGCGGCCCGGTGCCGGGACTCGCGCCGGGCCAACCCGATCTGGGCCGCCACCCCGGCGCCCTGCCGGTCTTTGGGCATCCCGGCGGCGGCACGGCGGGCACGCACGGACTTCTCCAGCGCGACCTGAACCCTGGCCTGCGCCGCCGCGGCGGCAGCCTTCAGCCCCTCCAACGCCGTAAGCTCTTCCACCAACTCCCGGTCCGGCGCATCCAGGCCGATGCCCTGAAGGGCTTCGGCCGCCGCGTGAACGGCGGCAGAACCAACCGGACCCGCGGCCGGTCCGGCGTCCCGCCTCGAACCGCTGCCGGCAGGCGATGCCGCAGCAGACGGACCTGTGGCAGGCGACGCTGCGGCAGACGATGCGCCAGGCATTGCAGCCACAGGCGGTCCTGCGGCGGGAGGTTCGGATACTGCCGGATCAAACATCTCAGCGTCTCAATCTCCAGCATGCGAGCTGCATGGCCTCGACTACGAGCGGTCACGAACCCTGAACGGATCCGCGGACGCCACCGGCAAACCCACGACCCGGCGGCCAACGTTGGTGCTGAACCCCTACTAAAAACAGACTATGCGCCGCCACTGACAGTTTCGGAGGACGCAGCAGCGCCGCCGAAAGCATCAGGCCGCAGGTATTGAGTCGGCGACAAGCCGCCGGTCCAGCGGCGCGGTCAGGGCTTCTGGCCGAGCGCCGCCACTATGTGTGGCAGCAGGGCGCGGAACGCCTGGCCGCGGTGGCTGACGGCGTTCTTTTCCTCCGGCCGAAGTTCGGCACAGCTGCGGTCCATCCCCGCTGGCTGAAGGATGGGATCGTAGCCAAATCCGCCGGAGCCGCGCGGTTCGGCCAGCAGGGTGCCCTCCAGCCGGCCCTCCTCGACGGCTTCGAGACGCGGCGACACAACGCTTGCTGCGCAGACGAACGCGGCGCCGCGATGCTCAGGCGCGATATCGGACAACTGGTTCAAGAGCAGGCGCAGGTTCGCTTCGTCGTCGCCATGTTTTCCGGCCCAGCGGGCCGAGAAGATGCCGGGCGCCCCACCGAGTACGTCAACCGCCAGGCCCGAGTCGTCGGCCACCGCGACCAGTCCGGTGGCCTCGGCGACGGCGCGTGCCTTCAACAGGGAGTTTTCGGCGAAGGTCAATCCGGTTTCGGGTACGTCAGGGACCCCGGCCGTGGCCGCGTCAATCACCTGCGTATCCACGTCCAGCCCCGGTATCTGCCCGCGCAGCAGTTCGCGCAATTCACGCAACTTTCCCTGGTTGCGGGTGGCCAGGACCAGCCGGGGCTTGGTCTCCGGCCCGGCGGCCGGCGCCCCGCCGAGCCCGGTGCCTGCTGCCCCGGTGTCAGCCACGGATGACTTCTCCCAGCGTCTCCGCCAGTGTGTCCCGCTGGATCTGGGCCAGCTGGGCCGTGCCGGCAAGCGCCAGGTCCAGCAGCGCGTCGAGTTCCGCACGGTCGAACGGCGCGCCCTCGGCGGTGCCCTGGACTTCCACGAACTGGCCGGATCCGGTGACCACCACGTTCATGTCCGTTTCCGCGCGAACGTCCTCGACGTAGGGCAGGTCCAGCATCGGCACGCTGTCGATGATGCCGACACTCACGGCGGCGACGGTATCGGTCAGCGGCCGGGCGGAACGGGCGATCAGCTTCTGCTCTTTCGCCCAGTGCAACGCGTCGGCAAGGGCAACGAATGCCCCGGTAATGGCCGCGGTGCGCGTGCCGCCGTCGGCCTGGAGCACGTCGCAGTCCAAGACGATGGTGTTCTCCCCCAGCGCCTTGGTGTCGATCACCGAGCGCAGCGAGCGGCCGATCAGCCGGGAAATTTCATGGGTGCGGCCGCCGATCTTGCCTTTGACGGATTCGCGGTCGGAACGGGTGTTGGTGGCGCGGGGAAGCATCGCGTATTCGGCCGTGACCCAGCCGCGTCCTTCGCCCTTCAACCAACGCGGAACGCCTGCCGTCACCGATGCGGTGCAGAGCACGCGGGTGTTGCCGAACTCGATCAGCGCCGATCCTTCGGCCTGGTTGGACCAGCCGCGCGTGATGCTGATCGGGCGCAACTGTTCGGGTGTCCGGCCGTCGGCTCGGGCGGCGGCAGCGGGCATGGCGGAACCGGGATCAACGTCAATCATGGGTCCACCCTATCGGCTCGCAGCGGCCGCAGCCGCTCACGGCGGCCTCAGCCGCTCACACGACGTAGCTCACACCGGCTACCGCCACGGCCAGGTCGCCGACGTAAGTCTCGCGGGCCTCGTTGACGGTCCGCACCGAGTCGTTCCAGACGGGCAGGTGGGTCAGCAGGAGCCGCCGGACCTGGGCCTCGGTGGCGGCGGCGCCGGCCCGCTTTCCGGTGAGGTGCACGCCGTCGACGCCGTCGTCGCGGCCTTCGTGGAAGGCGGCCTCGCACAGGAACATGTCCGCGCCGAAGGCCGCCTCGACCAGTTCGGGACAGCTGTCGGTGTCACCCGAGTAGGCGAGCACCCGCGTGACCGGCCCCTCGGGGGTGGGCTCCGTAGCCTCGACCCGGATGGCGTAGGCCTCCTCGACCGGGTGCCGCACGGGATAGGGGGTGATGGTGAACGGGCCCAGCTTCACAGGCTCCCGTTCCGCCCAGAGGTGGAAATCGAACTCCTCTTTCATGCCGGGATCCAGCTCCAGCCCGTAGGCAGTGGCCATGCGGTCCGCCGTGGCCGCCGGCCCCCACACGGGGATGCGCCCCTTGGTCCAGCCGTCGGGATTCCAGCGCACCGCCACGTGCAGGCCGCACAGGTCCATGCAGTGGTCCGGGTGCAGGTGGCTCAGGAAGACGGCGTCAATGTCCTCCAACGCCATGTAGCGCTGGGCGGTGCCCAGGGCACCGTTGCCCAGGTCCAGCAGGATGCGCCAGGTCCGCTCGCCGTCGTCGGCACTGACCAGATAGCACGACGCCGGGGACAGCGGCCCGGGAAACGAGCCGCTGCAGCCGACGATGGTCAGGTTCATGCCCGGTCCCCCAGGTTGTACTGCCCCGACGCACCGGCAAACGGCGAAATTTTCGGGCCCGCCTGCCCCTCGGCGCGTGCGGCGGCAACCATCTCGGGGGTGATCCTGGCCATGCTGCCGGTGGGATAGTGCGCGGCCACGTGGTCCACATGCTCCACGGCGATGACCTCCGGCCCCAGGAACCGTCGCGCCAGCACCTCGAAGGACGCGGCGTCACCGGTGGCAACAAAGTGGTGCTGGCCCGGCGTCCCTTCCGGGCGCAGCAGATCGTGGGAAACCAGCGACCGGTACACGTCCTTGGCCGTCTCTTCCGCGCTCGAAACCAGCGTCACGCCGTCGCCCATGACATAGGAGATCACGCCGGTCAGCAGCGGATAGTGCGTACAGCCGAGCACCAGCGTGTCCACGTCGGCACGCCTGAGCGGGTCCAGGTACTCCTCGGCGGTGGCCAACAAGTCCTGGCCCGCGGTGACGCCGGCTTCCACATATTCCACGAAGCGGGGACAGGCCACGGAGGTCACGTCGAGGTGCGGTGCGGCGGCGAAGGTGTCCTCGTAGGCGCGGGAACCGACGGTGGCCGACGTGCCGATCACGCCGATCCTGCCGCTCCGCGTGGAGGCGACGGCGCGGCGGACGGCCGGCTGGATCACCTCGATCACCGGAATGCCGTAGCGGGCGGTGTATCGCTCCCGGGCGTCGCGCAGGACGGCGGCGGAAGCGGAGTTGCAGGCGATCACGAGGAGCTTCACGCCGGCGTCCACCAGTTCATCCATCACGCCCAGCGCATTCGCCCGCACCTCGGCAATCGGCAGCGGACCGTAGGGGCCGTTGGCGGTGTCGCCAACGTACAAGATGGACTCGTTGGGCAGTTGGTCTATCACTGCGCGGGCCACGGTCAGCCCGCCCACCCCGGAATCAAAGATGCCGATCGGAGCTGCGGGTTGGATCAACATCGGGATGTCACTGCCTTCCGGGCTCATATTTCTCTAGAGGATAAGGCGTCGGCGTGTGCTTGGGCGAACTTCAGCCCCGCTTCTGTTAGCCATCTCACAGTGCATTCCCGACGACGGCGGCCTCCGCCAGGCTGCGGCAGGGCCTGGGTCCGCGGAGTCCGCGGCTCCCTCCGAAGCGGGCGCCGCCGGGGTGCCCGCCTCGGGTTCGAGGGAAACCCCGCGGCCCGTCCACGGGGTCCCCCGCCGGGGCCCCGCCTCGGGTCCAGGCAGCTAGAGACGCGCCGCGGCGTAGCTCAGCGGTGCCCGCCTGACGGGTGCCCCAGCCCGTCCAGCAGGGCCTGCATCAGGGTCTCCTGGAGCCAGGTCATGAAGTTGTAGACCAACGCCAGGTAGGTTTCCAGGTCCTCGGCCTGGGACCAGTCGTCGATCTCATGCAGGGCCTGGGCGTCCTCGTCGGTGCGGATCTCCAGCCGCTCGGCCAGCACCAGGCGAACGTCGTTGACGGCACGGGCGAACAGCCGGGCCTGCTCGTCGGTCAGGTGCAGCGGCGTCTGTTCGAGCAGCAGCGCGCTGGCGCGCAACGCCCCGAGCTTGTCCTCCCGCAGCGTGCGTTCGGTGAGTTTGCGGAACTCCAGCGCCTCGCCGTCGTCGTGCTCCACCGCATCCGGCAGCAGCCGCAGCAGCGCAGGGTCCCGGGGTTTGGCTGCATCCATGTCCAAGCCCACCATCGCGGCCAGGGGATCCTCGTCCTGCCGGTCAACCTCCAGCATGGCGATGACGTCCCCGAACAGCTTCCGGATCAGGTCCCGCTCGGCGGGCTCCAGGTACCCGGTGATTCCCTTGCGCGTGTGCTTGAATGCCTTGGCCATCTACGCCTGGTCCGCCTTCTGGTACGTGGCCCACAGGCCAAACGAATGCATCGCCACGGTGTCCCGCTCGGCCTGCTCGCGGCTGCCCGTCGCCACCACCGACTTGCCCTGCTGGTGCACCTCGAGCATCAGCTTGCGGGCTTTGGTTTCCGAATAGCCGAAGTAGCTCTGGAAGACATAGCTGACGTAGCTCATCAGGTTGACCGGATCGTTCCACACGATGACGACCCACGGGGTGTCCTTGGCCGTAAGTTCGGCGGATTCCGTCCGGCGGGACGTCTCGATATCCGCGTCCAGCACGGTTGTGCAGGAGGGAAGGATGCTCACGGTCATGGCTTCCATTGTAGGCAGGGCGTGCCAAGAGAGCCCGACGGCGGCGCGGATCTACCCAGACGGCGAAACAGGATTAGAGTCGTGGATGTGAACAATGCAGCAGGCTGGACGCATCCCAGCACCTCCCTGTACACCGACCATTACGAGCTGACCATGCTCCAGGCCGCCCTGCATTCCGGCGCGGCCCACCGGCGTTCGGTCTTCGAGGCGTTCGCCCGGCGGCTGCCGGAAGGACGCCGGTACGGCGTGGTGGCCGGAACCGGCCGGATTTTGGAGGGCCTGGAACACTTCACGTTCTCCGAGGACCAGCTGGATTTCCTGGCCCGCACGAACGTGGTGGACGCGCGCACCATCGACTGGCTGGCCGATTTCCGTTTCTCCGGCGACATCTACGGCTATGCCGAGGGCGAGGCCTACTTCCCGTATTCGCCGATCCTGGTGGTGGAGTCGAGCTTTGCCGAAGCGTGCGTCCTGGAGACCTTCGTCTTGTCCGTGCTGAACCACGACAGCGCCATCGCCTCGGCGGCCTCGCGGATGACCGGCGCGGCCGGCAGCCGGCCCTGCATCGAGATGGGGTCCCGGCGCACGCACGAGGAGTCGGCCGTGGCTGCCGCCCGGGCCGCGGTGATCGGCGGCTTCTCCAGCACCTCCAACCTCGAAGCCGGCTACCGATACGGCGTCAAGACGGTGGGAACCGCCGCCCATTCCTTCACCCTGCTGCATGACACCGAGCAGCAGGCCTTCGAGGCGCAGCTGGCGTCGCTGGGTGTCGGTACCACCCTGCTGGCGGACACGTACGACGTCGAAACCGCAGTCCGCACTGCCGTTGACCTCGCGGGGCCGGAGCTGGGTGGCGTGCGGCTGGATTCCGGCGACCTGATCGCCCAGGCCCAGTGGGTGCGCCAGTTGCTGGACGACCTGGGCAACCACCACACCCGCATCACCGTCACCTCGGACCTGGACGAATACGCGATCGCCGCCCTGGCCTCGGCTCCGGTGGACTCCTACGGCGTCGGCACCGCGCTGGTCACCGGTTCCGGCGCGCCCACCGCCAGCATGGTCTACAAACTGGTCAGCCGCGAGGGCAGCAACGGCGAGCAGGTGTCGGTGGCGAAGGCATCGAAGAACAAGATTTCCGTGGGCGGACGCAAATACGCGCTGCGCCGACTGGACGAGCACGGGGCCGCGACGGCCGAGGTTGTCGGCATCGGCCACCGGCCCCTCGACGACGGCAACGACCGGCCGCTGCTGCAGCAGTTCGTCACCAACGGCAAGCTGGCGGACGGCTGGACCGGCGCCGAGGGCGTCCGCCGCGCCGCTGAACGCCACACCGCTTCCATGGCCGAGCTGCCCGGCGCCGTGAACCGGCTGCAGCGCGGCGAGGCCGCCATTCCCACCGAATTCGAGGAGCAGCCATGACACGCGCACTGATCATCGTCGACGTCCAGAACGACTTCTGCGAGGGAGGTGCCCTGGCCGTCGACGGCGGAGCGAAAACCGCCGCCGACATCAGCGAGCACCTGGAGACCCGGCCGGATGAATACGACGTCGTGGTCGCGACGCAGGACTGGCACGTGGATCCGGGCGGCCATTTCTCCGAAGCGCCGGACTTCGTGGACAGCTGGCCGCGGCACTGCGTCGCCGGGACGCGCGGGGCCGACCTGCACCCGGACCTGGACACCGAACGGATCGACGCCTACTTCCGCAAGGGCCAGTACGACGCCGGCTACTCCGGCTTCGACGGCCTGCTGGCACCGGCGGACGAGGTGGCCACCGGCGAACGCGAGGGCGACGAGGAGGAAGAAGTCACCGAGATGCCCAGCCTGGACGACTGGCTGCAGGAGCACGGGGTGGACGAGGTGGTGGTGGCCGGGCTGGCAACCGACTATTGCGTCCGCCAGACCGCCCTCGATGCCGTCCAGGCCGGGTACGCCACCGCCGTGAACCTGGCGCTGTCGGCGGGAATCAACGCCGGACGCGTCGAGAAGACCCTGGCCGAGTTCAGCGACTACGGCATCGACGTCATCGAGTAGCCGGATCGCGCGGGATTCTGCCGGGAGTCCCCCTGCGAGGTCACCGTCCGCACCCCTGACCTCATCGCGAGGTCAGGGTCGGGCTGCGAGATCACCGTTTATACGCCCTGACTTCGCAGCCATCCCCCGACCTCGGCTCCAGGCCGGGCGGGACGCTGCGCCGTCACTGGCGTCGGGCTGCCCCACGGCCATGCGGGCCCCCGACCGAAACCCGCGTCGACCACGACCGGCGGCCAGGCCTGCCCGCAGCCGGCTACTTCCGGCCGATGAACCAGTCCTGGAGCTTCTTCAGGCGCTTGTTCAGCTGCTCCTCGTTGGCCTGGGCCACCGGCGGGCCGCCGCAGACCCGGCGCAGTTCGGAGTGGACCACCCCGTGCGGCATGCCGGAGCGCGCCGACCAGGCGGAAACGTTCTTGGCCAGCTGGTTGCGCAGTTCGGTCAGCTGCCGGTGGTCGACCACGGCCGGGGCCGGCTCGGGATCCGCGGCTCCGCCGGAACGCTTGCGCTTGCGCGACTGCTGTTCCTGCTGGCGCTGGCGCAGCAGCATGCCCACCTGCTCCGCGTCCAGCAGCCCCGGGATGCCCAAAAAGTCCAGTTCCTCTTCGCTGCCGAGCTCTCCCCCGGTACCGAACTCGGCGCCGTCGAACAGCACCCGGTCGAAGGACGCCTGGGAGTCCAGCGCTTCGAACTTCTGCTTGGTCAGCTCGTCCGAGGCCTTCTCTTCCCGGTTGGCCTGCTCCATCAGGGCCTCTTCGGGAATGAAGCCCTCGTCGTTGTCCTTGTCCGGCCGGTCCAGCGCGTGGTCGCGTTCCAGCTCCATCTGGTTCGCCAGTTCCATCAGGTTCGGCACCGACGGAAGGAACACCGACGCCGTCTCGCCGCGCTTCCGGGCGCGCACGAAGCGGCCCACCGCCTGCGCGAAGAACAGCGGGGTGGCCGTCGAGGTGGCATACACGCCGACCGACAGCCGGGGCACGTCCACGCCTTCGGAGACCATGCGGACGGCGACCATCCAGCGGCTGTCGCCGGCCGAAAAGGCCTCGATCTTTTCGGAGGCACCGGCGTCGTCCGAAAGGATGACGGTGGGCGATTCCCCGGTGATCTTCTTCAGCTGGCCGGCGTAGGCCCGCGCGTCCTCGTGGTCGGTGGCGATCACCAGCCCGCCGGCGTCGGGCACCGCCCGGCGGACCTCGGTCAGCCGCTTGTCGGCCGCCGCCAGCACCGACGGGATCCACTGCCCCTGCGGGTTCAGCGCCGTGCGCCAGGCCTGCGCCGTGATGTCCTTGGTGACGGCGGCCTCGCCGAGCGACGCCGCGTACTCGTCCCCCGAGCTGGTGCGCCAGCGCATCTGCCCGGAGTACGCCATGAACATGACCGGGCGCACCACGTGGTCGCGCAGGGCGCTGCCGTAGCCGTAGGTGTAGTCGGCCCGCGAGCGGCGGATGCCGTCCCTGTCCTCGGCGTACTCCACGAACGGGATCGCCGCCGTGTCCGAGCGGAACGGGGTGCCGGTCAGCGCCAGGCGCCGGGCCGCGGGTTCGAAGGCCTCGCGGATGCCGTCGCCCCAGCTGAGGGCGTCACCACCGTGGTGGATCTCGTCGAGGATCACCAGCGTCTTGGCGGCCTCGGTCTTGGCCCGGTGCAACAGCGGCTTCATGGCCACCTGCGCGTAGGTGACGGCGACGCCGATGAAATCGCGGCCGTGCGAACCGTCCGAGTTCTTGAAGTTCGGATCGATGGCCAGCCCCACGCGCGCCGCGGCGTCCGCCCACTGGCGCTTGAGGTGGTCGGTCGGGGCGACGACGGTGATCCGGTTGACGATCCCCCGGTCCACCAGTTCGGTGGCCACGCGCAGCGCGAAGGTGGTCTTGCCCGCGCCGGGGGTAGCCACGGCCAGGAAGTCCTGCGGGGCCATCTCGAAGTACTTCTGCAGGGCCTCCGCCTGCCACTGGCGCAGTTTGGGGGCGGTGCCCCAGGCGGCCCGTTCCGGGTAAGCCGGCGGCAGCACCGGACCGGCGCCGAATAGTGTGTCGTTGCTCACTTGCTGGCCTCCTCCCGTTGTTCCTGTCCGTTTTCAGTCCGTTCCGCGCTGCGCCAGCCGGTGGCGATCCCGCCCGCCGCCACCACGGCCAGCACCAGCCAGATCACCACGTAGACGCCGACCGTGCCCGGGTTGTCCGGGTCCCGCAGCAGCGCGAACAATGCGCCCGCCCCGGCGGTACCCACCACGCCGCCCAGCTGATCGGCCAGCTGCAGCGACGCGGAGTTCCGTCCGCGCTCCTGGGGTGCGGACAGCTTCAGCACCATCACCGACGTGGTGGACAACGCCATGCCCATCGAGAACCCGGCCAGCGCCCAGACGACGATGAGCGCCCCGAGCGGCACCGACGGTGCGGACACCAGTGCCATCAGCCCCATGCAGGCGGTCAGGATGCCGGATCCGATCACCAGCAGCCGGTGCCGCGCGGCCTCAACGCGTGCCTGCAGCCAGGAGCCGATGCTCCAGCCGACCGCACCGGCCGTCAGGGCCAGGCCCGCGGTCGCCGGCGAGACGCCGTGCGCCGCCACCAGCATCAGCGGGATGAACGCCTCGGCGCCGAAAAACGCCAGGTTGATCAGTCCGCGGGTGGCGATAACGCTGGGCAGCCCGCGGCGCAGCCGCAGGGTGCCCGGCGGCATCAGCCTGGGCAGGGCCACCAGCGCCAGCACCACACCGCCGGCCGCCAGCACGTACAACAGCACCAGCTTCCCGGCGGGCCCGCCGGCGACCGCTTCGAACAAGGCCCATTGGGCCAGGAACACGCCGCCGGCCAGCATCAGGCCCCGCATCGCCTGCAGCCGCCCGCCGCGCTTGTCGGTGGTCGGGTTCTCCGGGGCTCCCACGCTGCCGGTCTGCGGCCAGATGACCAGCACGGCCAGCAGGAAGATCGGCGCCACGCCGTAGAACACCAGGCGCCAGGAAAGGTACTGGGCGACGACGCCGGCGGCCAGCGGCCCCACCAGCGACGGCACCACCCAGGCCGCGGCCAGCCAGCCGAAGACCACCGGCTGCAGCCGCTGCGGATAGACCTGCCCGATGATCACGTAGACCGCCACGATCGCGAAGCCGCCGCCCAGCCCGGCCACGGCCCGGCCCGCGGTGAAGATCCAGAATTGCCCGGCCACCCCGGACAGGACGAGGCCGGCGACCATCAGCACCAGCCCTGCGGCGAGCGCCGGGCGCGGGCCCTTCGCGTCGCACCAGACCCCTGCCACCACGCTGGCCAGCAGCGAAGCGGTCAGGAACATGGAGAATGCCAGCCCGTAGGCGGACTTGCCCTCCAGGTCGGCCGCCACCACCGGCATCGCCGTCGCCACCGCCACCGCCTCGAACGCCGCCAGCGTGATCACCGTCAGCAGGCCGATGGTCAGCGGCCGGTAGGCAGCCGACATGGCGCCGGGCGCGCGGACGGCAGTGGATTCGGGCATCAAGGAACCAGGGCTAGCTTTCTTTGCAGGCAGGGGTCAGCGCGGCGGGCACCGGACGCGCCCGCGCGTGTGGAGGGGGGAACGGTTGCTACTTCTTCTTACCGGAATCGTCGCCGCCGGGGCGCAGGCCCTCGTAGATGGCCTTGCAGTCCGGGCATACCGGGAACTTGTTCGGGTCGCGGCCGGGCACCCACACCTTGCCGCACAGGGCGATCACCGGTTCGCCGGACAGCGCCGACTCCATGATCTTTTCCTTGCGGACGTAGTGCGCAAAGCGTTCGCGGTCACCGGGCTCAAGCTCTTCGCGGAGTTCTTCACGCTCGATCGTCGCGGTGGACCCGCCCGGGGTCTGCGGCGCGCGGGGGTCGTTTTCGAAAGGATCCGGAGGAAGACTCATGCCACCCATCTTAACCCCTGAAACAGGAACGACGACGGCGGAGCCCGGCTCCCCCGTCGTCGTCGCCCGCCGCCGCGGCCGCGTTTGTGTGCTATTTGTTTTTGGCCACGGCCTGGAGGAGTTCCGGCGTCCGGCGGTCATACCAGCGGCCGCCCAGCTCGATGCCGACCACCAGCAGGACCGCGCCGAGCACGAGGCCGACAGCCAGCGCCAACCAGCCCCACAGCGCGTCGCCGGTGAAGACACCGATCAACGCCAGCACCAGCTCCGGCAGCGAGAGCAGCACCAGCACGCCGAGGCCGCCGAGCTGGACCACCATCATCCGGGCGGTGGACCCGGGCGGGGTCTTGAACGGGCTCTCGCCCGGCAGCGGCACGTTGTAGGTGTAGCGGGCCGAGACCAGGCTGGACAGGCCCAGGCCGGTCAGCAGCACGCCGAGGGCGACGCCGGATACGGGCGGCAACAGGTGCCACCCGCCGATGAAAACGAACGGCAGCACGGTCAGCACGGCGGTGGCCGGCAGCGCGATCACCGCGCAGGCCGCGGCCCGGCCGATCCGGTCCGCCCGCCCGCTCACGCCGGTGGTGACGTGCAGCGCGAACGCCGTGTTGTCGTAGGCGATGTCCGCGGCGATGCCGAAGGACAGCAGGAAGGCAATCATCGGGCCCAGCCACAGCATGAAGGTGAAGTCGCCGGTTTGCGCGAGGCCGAAGAAGACCGCCACCGGAATCAGCGGAATGGACACCAACGACGCCCCGTACCGGGGATCCTTGAACCAGTAGATGAGCGCGCGCGCCGCCACGGCCCCGGCCGGGGTGCCGGGCATCCGGGAGAACCAGCCCAGCCGGCCGCCCGCTTTCCGGGACACGGCGTTGTACGGCGGCGTGACCAGCGCACGGGCCAGGCTGAGCTTCCAGAGCCAGGCCAGCACGGCCAGGAAGGCTACCGCGATGAGCAGCCGGGCCCCGGCCGCGCCCCAGTTGCCCAGGGCCAGGTCGCCGGGCACGGCCCAGACCGCGCCCAGCGGCGACCACGCCAGGCCCTCCGTCAGCGCCGGCAGGAAGTCCTGTGAGCTGCGGAAACCTTCAACGATGCCGACCATGATCGGTCCCAGCAGCACCAGCGGGATGATGCCGATGACGCCGCTGAGGTCCTTGAACCGGCGCGAGCTGGCCAGCGTCGTGGACGCCGACGTCGTCACGCGGGAGAGCACCACGCACGTCAGCGTTGCGACCAGGGCGCACAGGACGGCGGACACGAGCGCCGCCGGGTGCTGCCACCACGCGGCCGCGTGCCCGAGCGCGGCGACCAGCGTCACCACGCCCGGGATGCCGACCAGACCGCCGATGGCGAGCCCGAGCAGCAGTTGGCGCATGGGCACGGCGTAGGTCACGAACCGAGCCGGGTCCAGCGTCATGTCCACGCCGGTGGCCATCATCGGGATCAGCGCCCAGCCCAGGAAGGCCGCGGAGCCGCCCAGCACCACCACCATGCGCGCCATGTCCGGCTCCGTATGGCTGAGGAAGAACAGCCCGGAAATCAGCAGGCTCAGCATGCCGATCGCGTACAGGCCGCCAAGGATCACGCCTACCAGTTGCCACGGGCTGCGTTTGAAGCCGTTGCGCAGCAGCGCCAGCTTCAGCCTTACGAGGTGCGCAACCACTCGAGCCCCTCCGCCTGGGTCCGCCCGCCGACCAGCTGCACGAAGCGCTCTTCGAGGCTCGCACCGGCGCGGACTTCGTCCACGGTGCCCGCGGCCAGCACGTTGCCGCCGGCGATCACTGCCACGTGGTCGCACATGCGCTGGACCAGGTCCATGACGTGGCTGGAGACGATCACTGTGCCCCCGGAGCCCACGTAGTCGTGCAGGATGTCGCGGATGTTCGCCGCGGAGACCGGGTCTACTGCCTCGAACGGTTCGTCCAGCACCAGCAGCTTCGGCGCATGGATCAGGGCGGTGGCCAGGGCGACCTTCTTCGTCATGCCGGCGGAATAGTCCACCACCAGGGTGCCCGCGTCGTCGGCCAGGTCCATGGCCCGCAGCAGATCCGGTACGCGCGCGGCCACGGTCTCCCGGTCCATGCCCCGCAACAGCCCGGCATAGGTGACCAGCTGCTCGCCGGTCAGCCGGTCGAACAGCCGGACGCCGTCGGGCAGCACGCCCATCAGCCGCTTGGCCTTCAGCGGCTCGGCCCAGACGTCAACGCCGTGTACCCACACCTGGCCGTAGTCCGGCCGCAGCAGCCCGGTGGCCATCGATAGCGAGGTGGTCTTGCCGGCCCCATTCGGCCCCACCAAACCGTAAAAGGACCCGGCGGGCACGTCCAGGTTAACGCCGTTGACGGCGATCTTGTCGCCGAACCGCTTGGCCAGGCCGCGCACCGCCAGGGCGGGAACGGGAGCCTGGGCGGGTGCGGCAGCCGGCGCCTGGGCGGGTGCGGCAGCCAGGTCCGGGGCGCCATGGGGCGGGGCCCCGTGCGGGGCGCCGCCGGCCGGTACCGGTACCGCGCCGTTGTTCTGCTCGTCCGGCTGCTGGACCGGAGGTTGTGATGGGTGCGAAGTCATGTGTCCACGCTAACAACCGGGAGTTCACCGGCACCTGATCCGCAAGGACTAATATTTCTCCGTCACGGCGGCACGCTCGTACTGCGGCGCCCAGTCCAGGTCGTGGCCCAGTTCGACGGCGGCGCGCTGCCACCAGTGCGGGTCCCGCAGCGCCGCCCGGGCGAGCAGTACCGCGTCCGCCGAGCCCTCCGTGATGATGGAGTCGGCCTGCGCGGCCGTGGTGATGAGTCCGACGGCGCCGGTCGGGATGCCGGCCTGGCGCCGGATGGCGGCCGCGAAGGGCACCTGGTACCCCGGCTGCAGCGGGATTTTCGCCCCGTGCACCGCGCCGCCGCTGGAGACATCGACCAGGTCCACTCCGCGGGCTGCCGCCTGTTCCACCACGTCGGCCACTGCCTCCGGCTCCAGCCCTCCGTCCGACCAGTCGGAGGCGGAGACGCGGAGCAGCAGGGGCATGGCGTCCGGGATGACGCCGCGGACAGCCTCCACCACCTCCAGCAGCAGCCGGGCACGCTTGGCCGCCGTACCGCCCCAGCCGTCGGTCCGGGTATTCACCAGCGGCGAGAGGAACTGGTGCAGCAGGTAGCCGTGGGCGGCGTGGATCTCGATGGTGTCGAAGCCGGCCCAAACGGCACGGACCGCCGCGTCGCGGAAGTCCGCGATGACCTGCCGGATGCCGGCCTCGTCCAGGGCGTCCGGCGCCGCATAGCGTCCAAAGGCCTCAGCCGTGGGGCCCACGGTCCGCCACCCGCCTGCAGCAGGCGGCACGGATCCGGATTCCGGGGCGAAGGGCGCGTAGGTCGACGCCTTGCGCCCGGCATGGGCCAGCTGGATCCCGATCTTGGTGTCCGCCGAGCCGTAGCGGTGCACGAACTCCGTGATCCTGCCCCACGCCTGGGCCTGCTCGTCGGTCCAGATGCCGGTGTCCTCGGGACTGATCCGGCCGGCGGCGTTGACCGCGGTCGCCTCGGTGAGGATCAGCGCGGCCCCGCCGGCAGCGAACTGGCCCAGATGCATCAGGTGCCAGTCGTTCGGCGTTCCGGGTGCATCCTCGCGCCGCACCGAGTACTGGCACATCGGCGCCACCCACCCACGGTGCCTGAGCTGCAACCCGCGCAGCCTCAGCGGCTCGAAGAGGCCGCCGGCCACAGCCTCCGCCATTTAGAAGAGCGCCCTGGCCAAGGCCTGGCGTGCCTTGGAAACCCGCGGGTCGGTGGCTCCCACCACGTCGAAGAGCTCCACGAGGCGTGCCCGGGCGGCCTCCCGTTCATCCCCGGCATGGCGGCTGATGAACCCCACCAGGCGGGCGAAGGCGTCCTCCACATGGCCGCCCGAAACGTCCAGGTCGGCGACGGCCAGCTGGGCCTGCAGGTCGTCGGGCCGGTCGGCGGCAGCGGCGCGCAGCGCGGCCGCATCGGCCCCCTGCAGCCGCTGCAGCAACTGGACCTGGTACAGGCCGGTGCGGGCCTCGTCGTCTGCCGGCTGTTCGGCCAGGGCCTTCTGGTACGCCGCGGCGGCGCGATCAAAGTCGCCGGCCTCGATGGCATCGAAGGCTTCCTGGTGCAGCGGCGGCAGCGGCTTCTCCTCCTCGGCCGGAGCTTCCCCGGCACCGGGGGCCGTGCCGGTCACGCCGTTGGCCTGGGCCACCTTGAGCAGCTCATTGACGAACTGCCGCAGCTCGTCGGCCGTGGCCGCACCCTGGAACAGCGGGATCGGCTGCCCCTTCAGGAGCGCGACGGCGGCGGGCACGCTCTGCAGCTGGAAGGCCTGTGCGATGCCGGGACTGGCATCGACGTCAACCCGGGCCAGCACAAAGCGGCCGGCGAACTCGTTCGCCACCTCCGCCATGGCGGAGGCCAGCTGCTGCGCCATATCGCTCCACGACGCGGTCAGTTCCACGATCACGGGGACCTGGGCGGACAACTGGACGAGCGCCTGGAAGCTCTGCTCGTTGACCTCGACGATGTAGCCCGGTGCTTCGCCTTCGCCCGCTGCCGGCGCCCCGGCGGCCGGGGCCGGCATGCCTCCTGCCGGCGGCTGCGGCTTTTTCAGCGCGGACAGGTCGACGGCGCCGCGGAGGCTGACGGAAGACGGCGCGGGGCCCTGTCCTGGAGTTGGAGTGGTCATGACATCACACTAATACGTCTTGGTCGGCGTCCGGAATTTCCCGACCGGGCCGGGAGCGCGGCCCGGTCGGACCCGGACCTACTTCAGCTCGGCGTCCACCAGGCCCTGGGCAACGCCCACCAACGTGAGCCGGTCGTCGGAGCCTGCCGGCGGCACGTACAGGAAGACGGACTCGCCGTAGGTCACGTCCACGCCTTCCGTGGTGGAGTCCTCCCCGGCCAGCGCCGCGAACTCGGGCGAGAGTTCCACGGTGGCACCGGCTTCGGCCGGCAGGCTGCTCATCACCGACTCCATGTGGCCGAACACCACGGCGCCGCCGTCGGCGGTGCGCAGCGCCCGCAACGAGCCGTCGTCGACGCTGCGGCTGAAGGAGATGTCGGCGTTTTTGTTGGACTTGACCTGGTCTTTTTGGAACGCCTGGATCTGCTCGGAGAAGGTGTTCTTTCCGATCGCGTCCTTGTGCTTGCCGTCGTCGAGATTCTCCGCGACCATCTTCACGGCCGCCTGCGGCGAGTGCAACAGGCCTTCCTCGGCGTCCGGCGCCACGGCCGGTGTCCCGCCGCTCTCGGTGGAGACCTGGGGGAAGGTGGTGCCCGGCAGCATCTGGAGCGCGCCCACCATCCGATAGTTCGAGCGCGGATCCTGCTGCACCAGCACGATCACCTGCGGCACCGGATTGTCCTCGCCCTCCGTGACCGTCACGACCGTCCGCGGCCAGTCGGCACTCGTGCTGACCATCGAGGTCAGGATCGGCCCGGCGGCCACCGGAACGGGAGCCGCCGCCTCGCCGTTTTCAGCCCGCACCTTGTAGTTGGCCTCGCGGACGGTCAGGGCGGCCCCGGCGACCCGCGGCTTCAGCTTGCCGGAATCCTGCGCCGAGTCGGCATCCAAGACTGCCGCTGCCACCGAATCCATGATCCGGGTCAATTGGCCTTCCAGCAGCACCGGGTGGCCGGCGGCGTCTCCGGCGTCCTGGGAGGGGGCCGCCGGAGACGCGGCCTGGGCGGGAAGCACGGCGCCGGACGCCAGGACCACGGCTGCACCCGCCGCGGCTGCGGCGCGCAGGCTAAGCTTCGGGCGGACCATCAGGGAACGGCGGCCCGCCGACCGGTCGCCCTCTTCGGGCTTTTGCAGGCCGGCGCCTGGCGGCACGGCCTGGCTGGAACGATCGACCGGGGCACCGCGGCCCGGCTGTACCAGCGCCGCCGTTTCCGGGCCGCCTGCGTTCGGGCGGCCACTTCCGCCCCGGGGGTCGGAGTCGTCGCCGGGGACGGGCCGGTTCGGACGGCGAGACACCACGGCCATCGCCACCCCAAGCACCAGCAGCAGGGCGCCGATGATCATCAGGGCCAGCGACCACGGCACGGAGGTGTCGTTCGGCCAGGTGACGGTCACGGTGGTCGGCGCCGGCTCAGTGCCGTCCGCTGCCAGCAGGATGGACCACTCGCCGTCGGCCGGGGCCACCCACCGGTGCTCAAGGCTGCCCTCGGCCTGCTGCTGGCTCACCCAGAGGTCGGATCCCGCCGGGTTCGGCACTTTGGCCTCGCCCTCGGTCACGGTCCCCTGCAGCTGCCCGTCCTCGATGCCGGTCAGGGAGGTGTGCGCTGCCTCTCCGACCCAGGCCTCGACGTCGCCCGCGCGGCCGATGGCCAGCAGGAACTCGCCGTCGGCCTCCACTGAAACGTCCACTTCTTCTTCGTGGACCCCGAAGACTTCGGGCTCAATGACGGTCACGGGGGCGGTTGCATCGGCTGCCGTGTAGGTGGCCGAGGCGCGTTCGGGCGGTGCCCAGACGGTCCGCTGGGCGATGCCCAGCGCGATGGCCAGCAGGCCGATCACCATCAGGGCCACTGAAATCTTAAAACGCACAAAAATACCAATCGTCGATCGCTGCAGGAAGGAAGGGCCGCAGGGACGCCCAAGCCTTGAGGTGCCGGCAGGGTGCCCGCCATCGGTCATGCTTTATAACCCTATGGTAACGAACCCTCTCCGCCGCCCGTGCGCGGCCGGACACTTAGTCCGCCGCGGGCAACCTTTTGCCCTTTTGCCGTCGGCACCCGCTGCCACACCCTACCGGACTGGTAGTCTTTCGCTCAGAATTGCCCCCTATCCTGCGCCGTTGTTGCTTAGCGCGCGACGAGTGCGCCCGCCCGTTGCTTCAGCGGCTGCAGGCGGAAGAGAGGATGCTGCGTGAGCGAACACCGGGATGCTCCCACGCCCGCTGGCGGCAACGGATCGCCAGCCGAGGGCCTGCCGGCCGACGTCCATGCGCCGGTGCCGGATCCTGCCGCGTCGACAGCGGCGTTACCGGCTTCGGCGCCGGTCATGGCGGCGCGCCGGCACGCGGTCCTGGGTGCCCTCGGGCGCATCGGGTCGTCAATGCCCCGGGCCCGGCCGCGCGTCCGCTTCCAGATGCCGCCCGAGGACGACTCGCCCGCCGCCGCCCGCGACGGGCGCGTCAGCACCGACTTCTCCCCCGCCCGGCACCCGATCCACTTCGGATTCATGGCAACGGTCGGCGTCGGTTTCGCGCTGCTGCTCTACTTCGTGCTGACCAACGTCGGTGAGCTGCTGGCGTGGATCGCGGCGGCGCTCTTCATTGCCCTGGGGCTCGACCCGATCGTCCGCTGGCTGGAAAGCAAGGGGCTGCCGCGTCCGGCCGGCGTCATCATTGTGGTGCTGATCCTGGCCGGGTTGATCGCGGCGTTCATCTCCACGCTGATCCCGACCATCGTCAACCAGACCACGCAGATCGTGGCCAACGCTCCCCGCTATGTCGAGGACGTCCTGAACTCGGCCATTTTCCAGACCATTGATGAGCAGTTCCAGGTCCGGGAGCGCATCGACGTCGAACTGGAGAGGTTCTTTGCCAGTTCCGAGAACGTCACCGGCATCTTCGGCGGCGTCCTCGGCGTCGGCAGCGCCGTCCTCCAGGGCGCGTTCGGGGCGCTGATCGTGCTGGTGCTCACGCTGTACTTCCTGGCGTCGCTTCCGGCGCTGAAGGTATGGGCCTACCGGCTGGCCCCGCGCTCCAAGCGGCGGCAGGTGCAGCGCCTGTCCGAAGAGATCACCGGCAGCGTGGGCAGCTATGTGATCGGCCAGGCCTGCGTGGCACTGATCAACGCCGCGGTGGCATTCATCGCCATGACCATTGCGCAGGTGCCGTTCACCGCCCTGCTGACCTTCGTCGTCGGCCTGCTTGCCTTCATCCCGCTGATCGGCGCCGTGATTGCCGGCGTATTCGTCTCGCTGGTTGCCCTGACCGCGGGCTGGCAGCCGGCGGTGCTGTTCGCCATCATCTACTTTGCCTACCTGCAGATCGAGGCGTACTTCGTGTCGCCGCGCATCATGCAGCGCGCGGTGGCCGTACCCGGGGCCGTGGCGGTGATTGCCGTGATTGCCGGCGGTTCGCTGATGGGTGTGCTGGGCGCGCTGATGGCGATTCCGGCCGCGGCATCGGTGATGCTGCTGCTGAAGGACGTCTTCATCGTCCGGCAGGACCGGAACTGACGGTTCCGGTCAGCGGTAGCGGAAACTGCGGGTCTGCCAGCAGCGCGGATGCCAGTGCCGCCGCTCGGCCAGCGCCGTCTCGCCACCGAACAACGAGTCGGCCTGCCAGGCGACCAAGTGCTCGATGCCCGGGCCGATCGTCCGGTTGCAGCCCGGGCAGGTGTACTCCTTGGCGGCGTTCGGCGGGGTGACCCGCCGCACGTTCCATTCGCCGTCGGGCGCATTCTGACGCTCCGGTATGCCGGCGCGGGCGCGGTCCAGGTCCAGCTCGTTGGCCCGCGTCCACTTGCTGCTGCCTGTGCCTGAGCGGCGGCGCGGGCGGTTGGAACGGGGCATGCCACCATTCTGCCCCACCGGCGCGGCCCGGACCGAACCACGCCGGACCACGCTTGTGCCGGGACGATCCACTTGTGCCGAGCCGGTCCACAGGTGGCGGCCGGTCCACGGGTGCCCGGACCGACCACACACCGGGCACCGGTAAAGTGGCCTACTGTGCGTCTTGTCATTGCCCGTTGCTCCGTTGATTACATCGGCCGCCTCCGCGCCCACCTGCCGCTGGCCACCCGCCTGCTGATGGTGAAGGCGGACGGCTCCGTCCTGATCCATTCCGACGGCGGTTCCTACAAGCCGCTCAACTGGATGAGCCCGCCGGCCAATCTCCGGGTGGCGGAGCCGGAGGCCGACGACGCCGACTCGGGCGTCCAGGAGGTCTGGCACGTCCAGCACGCCAAGAGCGACGACCGCCTGGTGATCAGCATCCACGAGCACCTGCACGAATACAGCCACGATCTGGGCGTCGACCCGGGGCTGGTCAAGGACGGCGTGGAGGCCGACCTGCAGCGCCTGCTGGCCGAACAGATCCACCGCCTCGGCCCCGGCCACACGCTGGTGCGGCGGGAATACATGACGGCGATCGGCCCCGTGGACATCCTGGCCCGCAACGCCGAGGGGGGCACCGTGGCCGTCGAGCTCAAGCGGCGCGGGGACATCGACGGCGTGGAACAGCTGACCCGCTATCTGGAGCTGCTCAACCGCGATCCCCTGCTGGCGCCGGTCAAGGGGATTTTCGCGGCCCAGCAGATCAAGCCGCAGGCGCGGGTGCTCGCCACCGACCGGGGCATCGACTGCCTGACCCTGGACTACGACGAGATGCGCGGCGTGGACGACGCCGAATCCCGCCTGTTCTGATTCCCGGGACTCGTAAAACAACGCGCGCTTCCTGCGGCCGGCGCCGGCTCGGAGCCCAGGAACCGGCACATAACCGCGGATCGAACTCTTCCTTAATAAAAGATTGAATTATCCTTTGTACCGTTGACCGCCCATGGGGCTTATGTGATGCTTAACTCAGTCTTTGTGTAGGTGTGGTTTTCATGCTCGCAAGACGTGTTGCGAGTGTGAAGCTCCACGGCGTCCGGCCCGCAGGCCGTGTCGTTTGGATCTTCCACGGAGTAACCGGGTTGGTACGAGGTGTGCCGGCTTGTTTTTGTTCCACGATGAGGAGATTTAAATGGCACAGGGGACCGTTAAGTGGTTTAACGCGGAAAAGGGCTTCGGCTTCATCACACCGGATGAGGCCGACGGCGACGTCTTCGTTCACTACTCTGAAATCCAGTCGGGCGGATTCAAGACCCTCGACGAAAACCAGCGCGTGAGCTTCGAGATCGGCCAGGGAGCCAAGGGCCCGCAGGCCACCGGCGTCACCATCATCTAGCCGCTTGCGCTTAGCGGTGCGGGGCTGTCCACGCCACCGCACCGCACGCAGGACCCCTCCGATGCTTTCGGAGGGGTTCTGCTCATTCCGGCGTCAGGCGGGCAGCTTCGGCGGTCCCAGCCGGACCACGTCTCCGCCCAGGGCGCGCAGGCGCTCGTCGAACCGCTCATATCCCCGGTCGATGTGCTCCACGCCGTGGACCTCGGTGGTGCCGTCGGCCACCAGCCCGGCGATGACCAGCGCGGCACCGGCGCGGATGTCGTTGGCCTCCACGGGGGCGCCGGAGAGCTGCGGTACCCCCTTGATCAGCGCGTGGTGCCCGTCCAGCCGCACCACCGCTCCCAGCCGGGCCAATTCGGACGTGAAACCCCAGCGCGCCTCAAACACGTTTTCCGTCACCATCCCGTGCCCGTCCGCAACGGCATTCAGCGCGACGACGAACGGCTGCAGGTCCGTGGGAAATCCGGGGTACGGCAGCGTGGAGACGTTGATCGGCCGCGGCCGCTGCGGTCCTTCCACCGTGAAGCCGTCATCCCTGCTGGTGATCCGGCACCCGGCCTGCGCCAGCTTGTCCAGAACCACGGCCAGATGGCCGGGATTTGACCGGGCCACGTCCACTGTTCCCCCGGTGATGGCAGCGGCGAAGGCCCAGGTCCCGGCTACGATCCGGTCCGGCACGGTGCTGTGGCGCACGGGGTGCAGGCTCTCCACGCCGGTGATGACCAGCGTGGGCGAGCCGATTCCTTCGATCCGGGCGCCCATCGAGACCAGCAGGTCGGCAATATCGGTGATCTCCGGTTCCCGCGCCGCGTTGTCGATCACCGTCACTCCCCGGGCCAGGGTCGCGGCCATCATCAGGTTTTCGGTGGCGCCGACCGACGGATACGGCAGGCGGTGGTGGGTGCCGTGCAGCCCTTGCGGCGCCTTGGCCACCAGGTAGCCGTGGTCGATGCTGATGCTGGCGCCCATCTGTTCCAGCCCGGCCCGGTGCATATCCAGGCCGCGGCTGCCGATGGCATCTCCCCCGGGCAGCGCCACTTCCGCCTGCCGGCAGCGTGCCACGAGCGGTCCGAGCACGGAAATGGATGCCCGCATGGCGCGGACCAGGTCGTAGTCGGCCTGGTGGGCCGGTGCGGCAGGGACGTCGATATGGACACTGGCGGCGTCGACGTCGTAATCCACCGCGCAGCCGAGCCGGCGCAGCAGTTCCGACATGATCCAGACGTCCTGGATGTCGGGCACATTCGTGATCGTGGAACGGCCCTCAGCCAGCAGCACCGCGGCCATCAGCTTCAAGACGCTGTTCTTGGCGCCGGGAACCTCCACCCGCCCGTTGAGCGAGCTGGGCCCGTGCACCACAATCACGTTCTCCATGAAAACCATCCTAGGGTTGCGGCACGACTGTGCTGGTTAAAAGGCGGACGGCGCGGCTCCCCAGAGAGCCGCGCCGCACATTGGTCTCAACGCCAGGTGCCGATGCCGATCACCGGTCCGGCTTCGAGCCAGGACGAGAGACCTGCGTAGACGTCGAAGGTCATTGCCATCGACAGATCCTGTTTTTCGTGCGTGAGCATCACGACGATCGCGCCGGGCTGGATCTTGGCCCGCTCGGTTTCGGTCGGTTGCCGCCAGCCCTGCAGTTCCAGCGAACTGCGCCGGAACCGGTAGCGCGGCTTGGGACTCAACGACAGCAGGCGCAGCCATTCCAGATGCGTGTCCGTATAACGACAAACCCCCATCTGCCAGCTGCCGGGCAGCATGGCGATGGAGGCGTCGAAGGTGCCCAGGGCGCGCCGCAGCTGGTAGCGGCGCACCCCGAAGGCGACCAGTGCCAACACCAGCAGCAGGAAGACTGCGGCCAGTATGGCGAACGTGACGTCGAGACCGTTCACCGGCGGCTAGCGGATTCCCGCCGTAGCCCCGTCGCCAATCGTCGCATTGTCTGCGACGATGACAACCCGGTTGCTGTCGACGGAGAAGAACCCGCCGTCGACATTCACGTTGATGCGCTCACCGGAGACCGGCTCGATGGCCAGCTCGCCGGCGGCCAGGACTGCCAGCACCGGGCTGTGCCCGGGCAGGATCCCGATCTCGCCGTCGCTGGTCCGCGCCCTGACCATTGTTGCCGGGCCGGACCACACGAAGTGGTCCGCGGCAACAATTTCAACTTCCAGTTCAGCAGAAATGTTAGCCACAGGCCTTACTTCCCGGTCTGTTCCTGGATCTTGGCCCACTGGCGCTCCACGTCGTCCAGGCCGCCCACGTTGAAGAAGGCCTGCTCGGCGATGTGGTCGAGCTCGCCGTCGCAGATGGCCCTGAAGCCTTCCACGGTGTCCTTGATGGAGACCGTGGAACCCTCGACGCCGGTGAACTGCTTGGCGGTGTAGGTGTTCTGCGACAGGAACTGCTGGATGCGGCGGGCGCGGGCGACGACGATCTTGTCTTCTTCGCCCAGTTCGTCAATGCCGAGGATGGCAATGATGTCCTGCAGTTCCTTGTTCTTCTGCAGGATCTGCTTCACGCGGACCGCGGTGTTGTAGTGGTCCTGCCCGATGTACTGCGGATCCAGGATGCGCGAGGTCGAGGTCAGCGGATCCACAGCCGGGTACAGGCCACGGGAGGCGATTTCACGGGAAAGTTCCGTAGTCGCGTCCAGGTGGGCGAAGGTCGTCGCCGGAGCCGGGTCGGTGTAGTCATCCGCGGGGACGTAGATCGCCTGCATCGAGGTGATCGAGTGGCCCTTGGTGGAGGTGATGCGTTCCTGCAGCACGCCCATCTCGTCGGCCAGGTTCGGCTGGTAGCCCACGGCCGAGGGCATGCGGCCCAGCAGCGTGGAAACCTCGGAACCGGCCTGCGTGAAGCGGAAGATGTTGTCGATGAACAGCAGCACGTCCTGCTTCTGCACATCGCGGAAGTACTCCGCCATGGTCAGGGCGGACAGGGCCACGCGCAGTCGCGTTCCCGGCGGCTCGTCCATCTGGCCGAACACCAGGGCGGTGTCCTTGAGCACGCCGGCTTCTTCCATTTCCACCCAGAGGTCGTTGCCCTCGCGGGTACGCTCGCCAACGCCGGCGAACACCGAAGTACCGCCGAAGTTGCGGGCCACACGGGTGATCATTTCCTGGATCAGCACGGTCTTGCCCACGCCGGCGCCGCCGAAGAGGCCGATCTTGCCGCCCTTGATGTACGGGGTCAGCAGGTCGATCACCTTGATGCCGGTCTCCAGCATCTCGGTGGAGCCTTCCAGCTCGGCGAAGTTCGGTGCCTTGCGGTGGATCGGCCAGCGCTCGGTGATTTCCAGCTGGGATGCTTCGACGTCCAGCGGCTCGCCCAGGACGTTGAAGATGTGGCCCTTGACGCCGTCGCCCACGGGCACGGTGATCGGGGAGCCAAGGTCCTGGACCGTGGTGCCGCGGACCAGGCCGTCGGTGGCCTGCAGCGAGATCGCGCGGACCAGGTTGTCGCCCAGGTGCTGCGAGGTCTCGAAGGTAATGGTGCGGGTCTCGCCGTTGAGGGTCACCTCAGCGGTGAGGGCGTTGTACATTGCGGGGATTGCGTCCGCCGGAAATTCGACGTCGACAACCGGGCCGATGACACGGGCGATACGGCCGGTAGCGCCCGTAGCGACGGAACCGGTTCCGTGCTCGATGGTTTGGGCAGTCATCTTTCTCACTTCTCAGTTTCGATGGCGTGGTTATGTGTGCTGTTGCTGCAGGGACTTATCAGGACGCCGCCAGGGCGTCCGCGCCACCGACAATCTCGGTGAGTTCCTGCGTAATCTCTGCCTGGCGCGCGTTGTTGCGCAGACGGGTGTACTTCTCGATCAGGTCCGTGGCATTGTCGCTGGCCGACTTCATCGCGCGCTGGCGTGCCGCCAGCTCGCTGGCAGCGGCCTGGAGCAGGGCGGCAAAGATGCGCGACTCGATGTAGCGCGGCAGCAGTGCGTCCAGAACCTGCTCGGGCTCCGGCTCGTACTCGTACAGCGGCAGCAGATCGGTCTCTGCGGTGGCCTCTTCTTCCACGACTTCCAGCGGCAGCAGTCGGATGACCGCAGGCTCCTGGACAACCATGGACTTGAAGCGGGTGTAGACAATATGGAGCTCGTCTACGCCACCGTCCTCGTACGCCGTGTTGAAGTCGGAGAGCAGTGCCTCGCCGATCTCGCGGGCGGTCGCGAACTCCGGAGCGTCTGTTCCGCCGGTCCAGACCTCCTGGTACTGAATGTTCCGGAAGTCGAAGTAGGCCTGTGCCTTGCGGCCGACCAGGTAGTGGCGGACTTCCTTGCCCTCTCCATGAAGCAGCTCGGTCAGGGACTGGGCCTGCTTCAGCACCGACGCGGAGTACGATCCCGCCAGACCGCGGTCGGAGGTCAGCACGAGCACGGCGGCCCTGCGGATCTGCTCCGGCTCGGTGGTCAGCGGATGGTCGATCTCGGACTGCGAGGCCACGGCAGAAACGGCACGGGTGATCGCATTGGCGTACGGCAACGAGGCCGCGACGCGGCTGCGGGCCTTGCCAATGCGTGAGGCGGCGATCAGCTCCATCGCCTTGAAGATCTTCCGCAGCGACGAAGTCGATGCGATCTTCTGGCGGTAGACCCGAATCTGGGCTCCCATACTCTTCCTTTCCTCGTCCTCGGCGGCCGGACGGAACCGTTAGTGGTTCCGCCCGGCCAACGAAGATGAATTAGCGCTTCTGCTTGACGATCTGTTCCTGGGCGACTTCGTCTTCGGCCAGGGGGTCGTACTCTTCGTGGCCGGCGCCAACCAAGCGGCTGTCGCCCTCCCCGAAGAAGCCCTGCTTGAAGTCCACGATCTGCGACTTCAACTCGTCCACGGTGGAATCCTCGAGCAGATTCGTCTGGGCGATCGTCGTCAGCACCGAGCTGCGGTGCCGCAGGTGCGAGAGGAACTCGGTCTCGAAACGGGTGACGTCCTCGACCGGAACATCGTCCAGGTAGCCGTTGGTGCCGGCCCAGATGGACACAACCTGGTTTTCCACGGGGTAAGGCGTGTACTGGCCCTGCTTCAGCAGCTCCATGAGGCGGGCACCGCGGGTCAGCTGCTGGCGCGACGCCGCATCGAGGTCCGAGGCGAACATCGCGAACGCCTGCATGTCCCGGTACTGGGCCAGGTCCAGCTTCAGGGTGCCGGAGACCTTCTTCATGGCCTTGACCTGGGCCGCACCGCCCACGCGGGAGACGGACACGCCGACGTCCACGGCGGGACGCTGGTTGGCGTTGAACAGGTCGGACTGCAGGAAGATCTGGCCGTCCGTGATGGAGATGACGTTGGTCGGGATGTAGGCCGAGACGTCGTTCGCCTTGGTCTCGATGATCGGCAGGCCGGTCATCGAACCCGCGCCCAGCTCGTCGGAGAGCTTGGCACAACGCTCCAGCAGGCGGGAGTGCAGGTAGAACACATCGCCCGGGTAGGCTTCGCGTCCCGGCGGGCGGCGCAGCAGCAGCGACACGGCGCGGTAGGCTTCGGCCTGCTTGGAGAGATCATCAAAGATGATCAGCACGTGCTTGCCGGAGTACATCCAGTGCTGGCCGATGGCCGAACCGGCGTAGGGCGCCAGGTACTTGAAGCCGGCGGGATCGGAGGCCGGGGACGCCACGATGGTGGTGTACTCCAGCGCACCCCTGTCCTCCAGGGTCTGGCGGACGGCAGCGATGGTCGATGCCTTTTGGCCGATCGCCACGTAGATGCAGCGGACCTGCCGGTTGACGTCGCCGGACTCCCAGTTGGCCTTCTGGTTCAAGATGGCGTCGACGGCGATGGCGGTCTTGCCGGTCTGGCGGTCGCCAATGATCAGCTGGCGCTGTCCGCGACCGATCGGGATCATCGCGTCGATGGCCTTCATGCCGGTCTGCAGCGGCTCGTGCACGGACTTGCGCTGGGTAACGCCCGGGGCCTGCAGCTCCAGTGCGCGGCGCTCGTGCGATTCGATCGGGCCCTTGTCGTCGATCGGGAGGCCCAGCGGGTCCACGACACGGCCCAGGAAGGCGTCGCCGACCGGTACGGACAGGATCTCACCGGTGCGGTGAACTTCCATGCCTTCTTCGATGCCGGTGAATTCACCGAGGATCACCACGCCGATTTCGCGGGTGTCGAGGTTCTGGGCCAGGCCCAGGACGCCGTTCTCGAAACGCAGCAGTTCGTTCGCCATGGCCGAGGGAAGACCCTCGACACGGGCGATGCCATCGCTGGCGGTGGTCACGTGGCCGACTTCGACCCGCTCGGCGCTTCCGGGTTCATAGGACGCCGCGAACTCGTTCAGCGCATTGCGGACGTCGTCGGCGTTGATGGTCAATTCGGCCATCTGCAGTCCCTGCTCTCCTGTGTTTATGATCATCGCGTGGTGCGCGACGACCGGTGTGTTTTTCAGTCTGTGTGAGGCTTCCGGCCCAGTCTCCGTGAGGAGACTAGACCGCGAGACTCCGGCGGAGTTCGGCCAGGCGGGAGATCACGGACGCATCCACGACCTCATCCCCGACCATGACCCGCACGCCGCCAACCAGCCGTGGATCAACGTTGAAGTGGATCCGCAGCTCCCGGCCGTACAACCGGTTGAGCCCGGCCTGCAGGCGGTTCATCTGTTCGCTGGTCAGCGGACGGGTAACGCTGACCTCCGCGATCCAACGCTGCTGGCGCTTGGCCACCAACTGGATGAACCGCTCTACCAGGGCCGTAGGCTTGATGCCGCGCGGGGCGGTCACCGCCTGCCGGATCAGCAGCTGTGCTACGGGACCCGCGGCCGGCACCAGCTTCAGTGCCAGCGCCGATTTGGCTTCGTCCGAAGCCTGGGGTTCAAGCAGGGCACGCTGCAGGTCGTGGTCCGACCCGACAATGCGGTTGAACGCGAACAGGTCCCTCTCCAGACCTTCGAGTCCGTCAACACCCTGGCCCTCTGCAACGGCGACAGCCGTGGTTGCCGCCAAGGTCTCCAAGGCGTCCCCGATGTCGCGCGCAGAGGCCCAACGCGCGGCAGCCAACGAGGTCGCGATGGCCCGGGCATCAGCCGAGACCTTCCCCTCGAGGAGACGGCCGAACATGTCGGCCTTCTCCGTGCTGTCGCGCGCCGGATCGGTCAGGGCACGGCGCAGACCGGCATTGCTGTCCAGCAGGCCCAGGATCCCAAAGAGTTCCTCTGCCAGGGACAGCGAAGCGGTGGGAAGCTTAGCCTCCAGTTCCTGCTGTGCCGCTTTCAGTGACTCGCTCGATACACCGGCCATTATTTAGCAGCACCTGCACTCTGAGACTCAAGGTCGGCGAGGAAGCGGTCCACGACGCGGGCAGCGCGTGCGTCGTCGTTCAGCGACTCGCCGACAATCCTGCCGGCCAGTTCGGTGGCCAGGGTGCCGACTTCGCTGCGAAGCGATGTCACGGCGGCCTGACGCTCTGCGTCAATCTGGACCTGGGCCTGCTCGCTGATGCGTGCAGCCTCTGCCTGGGCCTTTTCCTTCAGCTCCGCCAGGATCTGGGCGCCTTCGGCGCGGGCGTCCTCGCGGATGCGGTTGGCCTCCGCGCGGGCGTCCATCAGCTGCTGCTTGTACTCGTCCAACGCAGCGCTGGCTTCAGCCTGGGCGGCCTCCGCCTTGGCGATCCCGCCCTCGATGGCTTCGGTGCGCTCCGCATACGTCTTCTCGAACGCCGGAACGACGAACTTGGCGACGATGTACATGAGAATCGCGAAGCCGATCAGCGTGACGACGATTTCCCAGATGTTAGGGATCAGAGGGTTGGCACCCTCCGCGGCGGCGAGGATCATTGCCTGATTCATATCTCACCCGTCCTATCTACTCGGTGTGGATGGTCCGCGTTGCCCTGGTTAGAGGACGAACGCGAACACCAGACCAAGAATGGCCAAAGCTTCAGTCAGCGCGAGACCCAGGAATGCGATCGGCTGCAGCACGCGCTGTGCCTCCGGCTGACGGGCAACGCCGTTGATGTAAGCAGCGAACACGAGGCCCACACCGATGGCACCGCCGATAGCGGAGAGACCGTAACCGACGAGGTTGATATTGCCTTCCATTATTTTCCTTTCAAGATGCCCACGCGGGCAGGTTGTTGGTTCAGGTTCTTCCCCAGCGGGGAAATTTAGTGTTCCTCGGCCAGGGAGCCTTGGATGTAGATCGCGGTCAGCAGGACGAACACGTACGCCTGCAGGACCTGGATCAGGATTTCGAAGAAGTACATGCCCACGCCGCCGGCGAGGGTCAGGATACCCAGCGGCTTGAACCAGAAGTCGGCATCCATGATCAGGAATTCGGATCCGGCGGCGGCCAGCATGATGATCAGGTGGCCGGCCAGCATGGTGGCGAACAGACGGAGGCTGTGCGTGACCGGGCGGACCAAAAACGTGGAGATGATCTCGATGAGGACGACCAGCGGGAGGATCGCCTTCGGCACACCGGACGGAACGACGGCGAGCTTGAAGTAGCCGATGCCGTGCTTCTTGATGCCCAGCGCAATCCAGGTGATGTAGACGATGCCGGCCAGTGCGTAGGCCGTGCCCACGTGCGACGGGGTCGGCAGCTGCAGCAGCGGGATGGAGCCGAAGAGGTTGTTCACCAGGATGAAGAAGAACAGTGCCAGCAGCAGCGGGACGAACGGCTTGAAATCGCGCTCACCGATGATGTCCTTGCCCACCGAGTTGCGGACGAAGTTATAGCTCATTTCGCCCAGGTGCTGCAGCTTGCCGGGGACAAGCTGGCGGCGGCGGGAGGCCGCCACAAAGAACCAGGAAATCAGTGCGACGGACAGCAGGACCAGCAGCATCTGCTTGCCGAAGCCCTCACCGTACGGGGCCATCCACGGGAGAACCTCCGGTAGATGCATATCTTCGAGGGTCGGTGGGACGAAGCCACCTTCATCAGCGGCCGCCGGAAGCGCAAGCGCGATCAACGCGTTTCCTCTCTGCAGTGTCCATCTTTGGGCGTTTCAGGGTGGGTCGCCATCGAGGCAGGCCACCATATGAAGTTTTCTGACATTTAGGTGTGGTCCCCCGCGCCGTCCTCATGGCGGCGCCGGGCGCCGCGCGTGAGGTTGTGTTTGCGGGCCAGATAATATCCGCCTCCAGCGCCCAGAACGGCACCGGCGAAAATCAGCCAGCGGGTATCCAACAGATAGTCCAAACCCCAGCCTATCAAACCCCAGGCGATGATCCCGCCAAGGATATAGGTGAGGACGGTGTTGCCGCCCTGGTAGGTGGAGTCGTCCCCGGAACCGCTCCGCGCGGGGCCGGAAGTGCCTTTAGCTGCCATGTCCGGTCTCCCCTTTCGTGGGCTGCCGGCTGTCTGCCGGCTCCGGTTCGGGATCCGCGTACAGCTGGTGGCGCGTCCGCGAGAAGGCAAAAACTTCAGCCGCCTGCCAGACCACCACGGTGGCCACCGCCGCCACGAAGAACCAGGTCCGCTCGAGCCACATCGGGGTCCCGATGAGGAAGAGCGCGGCCCCAAAACCCACCACCTTGATGATGTAGGTGGCAATGAAGGCGCCGATGGCGCCGGAAGGATTCGACCGTCCCACGAAATGGCCCACCAGCAGGCTGATGGCGAAGAACAGCACCACCAGCGCCGCGCCGAGCAGGGCACTCAGCGCGCCGGCCGCACCCGCGGCCACCGTCGACATCACGATGATCAGCACGGCGGTGGCGCCGCCGGCGACCAGGGCGGACCGCAGGATCTTCAGCCACGGCGACCGCGTGGGACCGGATGCAGCGACAGCTGCGCCAGCGGCGGGGTAGCCGTCGTGGCGGGAAGCGCGCATTGGAAGTCCGTTTTCGATCGCTGTGGGGGCCGGAACGGCCGGGTTTATTCTACATGAGATAGAACTTGCCGACGAGTCGGGCCCGGCTGTTACGCCGGCGGTCTTGCGGCGTTTGAAGAGCGGCGGCTAAAGAGCACCGGCGCGCGCAGATAAAAAACGACGACGGCGGCGCACGCGGCGATGGCTGCCGCCTTGCCCGCGAGGCCCGATTCGGCCGCCAGGTAACCGCAGAAGCCGGTCAGCAACGAACAGCCGGTGACCAGCAGCGCCGACTGCAGGTGGCTGAAGCTCACGTCCGTCAGCCGCTGGTAGGCGTGCTGGCGGTGGGGCGCATACCACCGCTCCCCCGCGCTGATCCGGCGCAGCAGCGTGGCGAGGGTGTCGGCCAGGTAGATGGCCACCGGTCCCAGCAGGTACTCCGCCTGCACGCCGTCCAAAAAGGCGGTGATGCCCAGCATGGTCAGGCTCGCCCCGAGCAGGTAGCTGCCGACGTCGCCCAGAAAGACGTTTCCACGGCCCAGGTTCCACGGCAGGAACGCCACAAACGCGGCCGCCACCACGGTCCCGCCGACCACGAGCCAGCCGTGGCCGGTGACGGCACCGGTAGCGGCGAACATCAGTCCGACGGCCAGGCCGTGCAACCCGGATATCCCGTTGATGCCGTCCATGAAGTTGGCGATGTTGATGTAGGCCGCCAGGGCCAGTGCGCCCAGCGGCAGCCACCACCAGGTCTGGCCGGTGAGTCCGATGGCCAGCGCGGTGCCGCCGGCTCCGATGCCCAGTTGCAGCGCGGCCCGTCCGCGGATGGACAGTCCCCGTAAGTCTTCGATCCAGCCCAACAGCGCGGCGGCGGCGGACACCCCGGCGACCGCGAGCAGCAGCCGCGGCGCGTCGGCGGCACCCCCCAGCGCCGCGATCAGCAGCCCGGCCAGCAGCCCGGCCGCCACGGTGATGCCCACGCCGCGGACGACGACGCGGGTGTGCGAGGACCGCTCGTTCGGCACGTCGAGTACGCCGAGCCGCTTGAGCATCGGGATCAGCGCGAACGGCAGCAACAGGCTGAGCAGGAGGGCCGCGGCAACGGCCACCACGGCTGCGGTCACGACGCCCGCTCCCGCCCGTCGGCCTTGAGTCCGGCCTCGAGTTCGTCATCGGCGGCCGCTGCCGCCGGGACCACGTCCATCGCGCCCGTCGAGGCCGCGACCAGGTCCTGCCGGCTCTTCCACTCGGCCAGGCTCATCCGGTCCGGGTCCAGCCCCTCGATGGAGGCGTGCGAAATTTTGGGGTGCAGCGGCCGGGAATCGCTTTCGCCCTCGCCGATCAAGTCCTCGTGCAGCTTCTCGCCGGGGCGCAGGCCGGTGAAGACAATTTCCACGTCCTTGCCCGACATCGCGATCATCCGCTCGGCGACGTCCAGGATCTTCACCGGTTCGCCCATGTCGAGGATCAGCACTTCGCCGCCGCTGCCAATGGCGCCGGCCTGGATCACCAGCTGGCAGGCTTCCGGAATCGTCATGAAGAATCTGGTGGCCGCGGCGTCGGTGACCGTGACCGGACCGCCCTTGCGGATCTGCTCGCTGAACAGCGGCAGCACCGAACCGCGGCTGCCCAGCACGTTGCCGAACCGGACGGAGACATACTTCTGCCCGGTTTCCTGCGCCACCCAGGCCGTCAGCTTTTCCGCCACGCGCTTGGAATGGCCCAGCACGGTGGTGGGGTTGGCGGCCTTGTCGGTGGAAATGTTGACGAAGGTCGCCACCTGCGCGGCGCGGGCGGCGCGCAGCACGTTCAGCGAACCGAGCACGTTGGTCTTCCAGGCCTCCTCCGGATACTGCTCCAGCAACGACACGTGCTTGAGCGCCGCAGCGTGGAACACCACTTCCGGCTTGCGGTCCAGGAAGATGGCCTCGAGGGCGGCGGGGTCGCGGATGTCGGCCAGCACGGTGTCCCTGCCCGTGAGCAGGCCCTTGCCGGTGATCGAGATCTGCGTGCCCTGCAGCCCGGTCTCGTCGCGGTCCAGCATGATCAGCTCGGCCGGCTGGAACGCGTGGATCTGGCGGCACAGCTCGGAACCGATCGACCCGCCGGCGCCCGTGACGAGCACGCGCTTGCCGGTGACGTAGTGGGCAATCTCTTCGACGTGGATGTCCACCGGCTGCCGCCCGATGAGGTCCTCGATGTCCACCTCGCGGAAGGAGAAGTCCTGCCGTCCGGTGAGCATCTCCTTCAGCGGCGGTACCACCAGCACCCGCATGTTCCGGCCCGCGATGCTGTCGGAGATCTGTCGCATCCGCGCGGAGTCGATGTCCGCGATCGCCACCAGCAGCACGGTCGCCCCGGTGCGGTGCGCGATCTCCGGCAGGTCCTCCATCCGGCCCAGGACCGGGACGGAGGCGATGCGCAGGTGCTTCTTGGCCGGATCGTCGTCGATCAGCCCCACCGGCAGCCACGGCGAGGCCGGGTCGTTGCTCATCCGGGTCACGATGTTGTTGCCGACGAAACCGGCGCCGTAGATCAGCGTCCGCTCGGCCTCGTCGCCCGGCTTGGCCTTGCTTTCCACATACATGCGCTTCAGGTAGCGGACGGCGGCCATGAACAGGCAGGCGAAGGGGAAGGCAATCAGGCCGGTGCCGCGCGCGATCCCGAGCGAGATGCCGAACAGCAGCAGTCCGACGCTCAGGATCAACGAGACCGAGATGGTCACCATCACCAGCAGCTTGGCCTCGTGGAAGCTGCCGAAACTGTAGCGCCCCTTATAGAGCGCGAAGGCGGACCCGACGGCTATTTGGGCCGCGATGGCCACCGCACAGAGCAGGATGATGCCCGGGACCTTGGTCAGGCTCAGCGTCATCTCGTAGCGCAGGAAGACGGCCAGGACGATGGCCAGGACCCAGGCCAGGGAGTCCAGCAGGATCTGCGACCAGAGCCAGAGGGCACGGTCGCTGCTGGCGGTCTTGCCGCGGGGCAGAGCGGAATCGTGGCTCATGCCTCTGCCGTCTCCCCCAGGCCCAGGATGCCCGGTACGACGGTCCGCAATGTCTCCAGGCTGATGGTGCCTTCGCGCACCACCCGCAGCGTGGCGGAGGTGCAGTCGACGATGGTGGAGGGCACCGCCGTCGTCCCCCCGACCGGCCGAAAGCCGTCTTCCAGGTAGACGTCCACGGACTCGGCCAACTGCTCCAGGGCCTGCGCGGCCGTCTGCGCCGACGGCTGGCCGGTGCGGTTCGCGGAGGACACGGCCAGCGGCCCGGTGGCTGCCAGCAGTTCCAGCGCCAGTTCGTCGTTGGGCATGCGCAGGGCGACCGTACCCTTGGTTTCGCCCAGGTCCCAGGTCAGCGACGGCTGCGCGCGGAAAATCAGGGTCAGCCCGCCGGGCCAGAAGGTGTCGGCGAGGGCCCGGGCTTCATCACTCACGTCGGTGGCCAGTCCGTCCATGGTCTGCGGCCGCGGCACCAGCACCGGCGGGGGCATTTTGCGCCCGCGTCCCTTGGCGGCCAGCAGGGTGGCCACGGCCTGCGGCGAGAACGCGTCGGCGGCGATCCCGTAGACGGTATCGGTAGGCATGACAACACACTGCCGGTCGGCGATGGCGGCCTGTGCCGCCGCCAGTCCCTCGCTGCGGTCTGCGGCGTCGTCGCAGTTATACGTAGTGCTCACAGTCTCATTGTTCCATTCTCATAACCGTTGAGCCGACGTGGCACGCTCGCGCCCGGTCAGATCGTACTGGGTGGCCACCTGCTGCCAGCATCCCGCCGAGCGCAGGAGGGACAGCACGGCGGCGGCCTGGACTTCGGCATGCTCCATGATGAAATGGCCGCCCGGCTTCAGCAGCCGCGCGGCAGCGGCGGCCGTGGCCGCCGGCAGTTCCATGCCGTCCGCTCCCCCGCCGTAGAGCGCCATCTGCGGGTCGTGGTCGGCCACTTCGGGCTCGCGCGGGACCGCTTCGGCGGGGATGTACGGCGGATTGGAGACGACGACGTCGAAGGTTCCGTCGTGCGCGGACAGCGCCGTGCGCAGGTCCTCCCGCAGGAGGGTAACGCCCAGCGGCGCCAGGTTCCGTTCGGCCCAGGCGTGGGCCAGGGCGCTCAGTTCCACCGCGTAGACGGTGGCCGTGGGAACTTCGCTGGCCACGGCGGCGGCGATCGCGCCGGAGCCGGTGCCCAGGTCCACCACTTTGGCCGCGGGCAAAGCCCGGGCGCGGTCGATCGCGTGCTGGGCGACGGTTTCGGTTTCCGGCCGCGGGACGAACACGCCCGGTCCCACCTGCAGTTCGAGATGCCGGAAATGGGCCCGGCCGGTGATGTGCTGCAGCGGGATGCGGGTGGCGCGCTCGGCCACCAGGTCCTCGAGCCCGGGTGGAGCATCCGCTCCCATCAGCGCCAGCGCGCGGACACGCCCCGGCGAAACCCCCAGCAGGTGGGCGGCAAGCAGTTCGGCGTCGACCCGCGGCGAGGGGACGCCGGCCTCGGCCAACCGCGCGGTGGCGGCGGACAAGGCCTCGGCCAGGTTCGTGGGGTGCACTGCTGGCTAGTTATCCTCGCCGAGGGCGGCCAGCCGGTGTTCCTCGTCCATCTGGATGGCGGACTGGATCACCGGTTCCAACTCGCCGCTCATCACCGCGTCCAGGTTGTAGGCCTTGTAGCCGGTGCGGTGGTCCGCGATCCGGTTTTCCGGGAAGTTGTAGGTGCGGATGCGCTCGGAGCGGTCCATGGTGCGGATCTGCGACTTGCGGGTCTCGGAGTTCGCGGCGTCGATCTGCTCCTGCTGGTGGGCCAGCAGCCGCGCCCGGAGCACGCGCAGGGCGGCCTCGCGGTTCTGCAGCTGGGACTTCTCGTTCTGCATGGCGACCACGATGCCGGTGGGCAGGTGGGTGATGCGCACCGCCGAGTCGGTGGTGTTCACGGACTGGCCGCCGGGCCCGGAGGAGCGGTAGACATCGACCTTGAGGTCGTTGGGGCTGAGGTCGATCTCTTCCGGCTCGTCCACTTCGGGAAGCACCAGGACGCCGGCGGCGGAGGTGTGGATGCGGCCCTGCGATTCGGTCACCGGGACGCGCTGGACGCGGTGCACGCCGCCCTCGAACTTGAGCCGGGCCCACACGCCTTCGGCCGGATCGTTGGAGCTGCCCTTGATGGCCATCTGCACGTCCTTGTAGCCGCCCAGATCGGACTCGGTCGCGGAGATGATCTCGGTCTTCCAGCCGCGGGACTCGGCGTAGCGCATGTACATCCGGAGCAGGTCGCCGGCGAACAGGGCGGCCTCGTCGCCCCCTTCGCCGCCCTTGACCTCGATGATCACGTTGCGGGCGTCGTCCGGATCGCGCGGGATCAGCAGGCGGCGGAGCCGTTCCTGGGCGATTTCGAGTTCGGCTTCGAGCCCGGGCACCTCGGCCGCCAGTTCGGGATCCTCGTCGGCGAGCTCGCGTGCCGCTTCGAGGTCGTCCGACAGGTGTGACCAGCGCTTGTGCGCTTCGACGATGCCGTTCAGCTCCGCTGACCGCCGCCCCAGCTTCCGCGCGCGCGCCTGGTCGGCATAGACGGCGGGGTCGCTCAATTCCTTCTGGAGCTCGGCGTGCTCGTCAAGAAGCCCCTGAACGGACTCAAACATCTTCAAACCTCTTTCGACTCACAACAAGTCTAGATAGCAATGGCGGTGGTGCGGGCGATGCGCCCTTAAACGACAAGCCGCCCAGCACACGCCGGCCCGAGCGCAGAGGCGGGACCGGCCCGTGTGGGCGGCTAAGGCAGCTACTTGTCGTTTTCGGACTTCGAGCCGAGCGTCGTCTTCTGGACCTGCATCAGGAACTCGACGTTGGACTGCGTCTCCCGGATCTTGCCGGTGAGCAGTTCCAGCGCCTGCTGGGTGTCCAGTCCGGAGAGGACGCGGCGCAGGCGCCACATGATCTTGACCTCTTCGGGCGAGAGCAGGTTCTCCTCGCGCCGGGTGCCCGAGGCGTTGACATCGACGGCCGGGAAGATGCGCTTGTCTGCCAGCGAGCGGGACAGGCGCAGTTCCATGTTGCCGGTGCCCTTGAACTCCTCGAAGATGACCTCGTCCATCTTGGACCCGGTCTCCACCAGTGCGGTGGCGAGGATGGTCAGGGAGCCGCCGTTTTCAATGTTCCGGGCGGCGCCGAAGAAGCGCTTCGGCGGGTACAGCGCCGACGAGTCCACGCCGCCGGAGAGGATGCGGCCCGAGGCCGGGGCGGCCAGGTTGTAGGCGCGGCCCAGGCGGGTCATCGAGTCCAGCAGGACGACCACGTCCATGCCCATCTCCACCAGTCGCTTGGCGCGCTCGATGGCCAGTTCGGCCACGGTGGTGTGGTCATCGGCGGGACGGTCGAAGGTCGAGGCGATGACCTCGCCCTTGACCGTGCGCTGCATGTCGGTGACTTCTTCGGGCCGCTCATCGACCAGCACCATCATGAGGTGGACCTCGGGGTTGTTGGTGGTGATCGCGTTGGCGATGGACTGCAGGATCAACGTCTTGCCGGCCTTCGGCGGGGAGACGATCAGGCCGCGCTGGCCCTTGCCGATCGGAGCCACCAGGTCGATGACGCGGGGGCCGATCTTCTTCGGCTCGGTCTCCAGGCGCAGTCGCTCGGACGGGTACAGCGGAACCAGCTTGGTGAAGTCCACGCGGTCCTTGTTGTCCTCCACCGGCTTGCCGTTGACCGAGGTGAGCTTGACCAGCGCGTTGAACTTCTGCCGGCTGCTCTGGCCGCCGGAATCGCCGTCACGCGGAGCGCGGATGGCACCGACGACGGCGTCGCCCTTGCGCAGGTTGTGCTTCTTGACCTGGGCAAGCGAGACGTACACGTCGTTCGGTCCGGGCAGGTAGCCGGAGGTGCGCACGAAGGCGTAGTTCTCCAGCACGTCCAGGATGCCGGCGACGGGCAGCAGCACGTCGTCGTCGGAAATCTCGGTGTCGTCGACCTCCGGGCCGCGGTCGCGGCCGCGGCGCCGCTCGTTGCGGTCGCGGTAGCGGGTGTTGTTGCTGTCGTTGTCGCGGCGGTTGCGGCGGTTGCGGTTGCGGCCGCGGCCGCCGTCGTCGCCGTCATCCTGGCGGGTGTCGCGGGTGTCGCGCTCCCGGGTGTCGCGGTTGTCCCGGGTGTCGCGCTCCCGGGTGTCGCGGTTGTCCCGGGTGTCGCGGTCGGCTTCGTTCCGGTTGCGGCTGCGGTTGCGGCGATCCGACTGGCCGTCGCCGCGGCCGGACTGCTGCTGCTGGCCGGAGCCGTCCTGGCTGTCCTTCTTCTCGTCCTGCCTGCCCTCGGCCGGCTTGCCCTCGGCGGCTTCCTGCGGGGCGTCGGCCTTGGTCTCGGGCGTGTCCTGCTGGCCGGATTCGGAACGGCGGTTGCGGCCGCGGCTGCGGCGCTCCTGGCGTCCTTCACCGTCGGCCGGAGCGTTGTCCGCTGCGGGGGCCTGGGCCGGGGACTCGGCCGGAGCTTCGGCAGGCGCTTCGGTGGCGGCGGCCGTTGCTTCCCCGTCGGCGGAAGCCACGGCGCCGTCGCTGCTGGCGCGGCGGTTGCGGTTGCGGGTGCGGCTGACCCGCTCCGCCGCCTTGGTCAGGTCGCCACCGGACGTGCCGCCGGTTGCGCCGTCGCCGGCCGGGCCGGCGGTCTCTTCCTTGGCCGCCGCCGGCGCTTCGGTGCGCACCGGCTGGTCGGCCTTCTTGGCCGTGCGGTCGGCTACGGAAGAGCCACGCTGGTGGTCGGAAATCGCGGCGACCAGGTCGCCCTTGCGCATCCGCGAGCCGCCGGTGATGCCGAGCTGCCCCGCCAGCACCTGCAGTTGGGCCAGCTTCAGGCCGGCAAGGCCTGCACTCTTCGGTGCAGGAGAGTCTATTGTTTCCACACCTGCGGTCAGGTCAGTGGTTTCGGTCACGAAGGATCCTTCCCCCTCGTCGGGCGGTGTGCATATGAAGCGCACCGCGTTGTTTGCCACCCGGCCGATGCATGAGAAGCCCGACTGGGTCCGGTATTGCCTGCGGCGTCATGCCGAAACAAGTCCGGGTGATCAGAGATGAAAACCTTGAAACAAGCCGTCCGGATGGAACGAGTGAGGTCCTGTCCGGCCGATGGCCGGCAGCAACGCCGTTGAGTGCCGCGGAAGGCTCCTGAAAGGCTGCACCTGGAACGGGGATCCTGCCCAAACGGCTACTCGGCTTGCTTGATCCGGAGCATCCGGCAGGTCCTCGCCGGTTAATCCCGGGGGTGCACTTCCACTTTAGCACCATCTGTGTCCACTGCCAGTTTCAGCACACGCCAGTCTCCCGGCATGTCGCTGTGTTCGAGGTGCGCGGCGATGGCCCGCTGGACCTGCGCCGCTTCCGCCTCGTCCGCGGCGAGGGTCATCACGGTGGGTCCCGCACCGGAGACGACGGCGGCGTGGCCCTGGCTGCGCAACGCCGCGATGAGCGCGGCGCTCGGTTCCATGGCCGGCGCCCGGTGCCGCTGGTGCAGCCAGTCTTCGGTGCCGGCCCTGAGCAGGGACGGATCGCGGGTCAGCGCGTGGACCAGCAGCGCGGCGCGGCCGGAATTGGCGGCGGCAACGTGATGCGGCACGGACTCGGGCAGCAGGTTGCGCGCCGTTTCCGTGGACAGCTCATGGGCCGGGATGGCCAGCACCGGAACGATGTCCGGGCAGATCGGCACGCACGTGCTGGAGAACACCCCGTCTTCTTCCCAGGAGATGGCCAGCTGTCCGCTCAGGGCCGGAGCCACGTTGTCGGGGTGGCCCTCCAGCGCCGAGCATACCTGCAGGATTTTTGCCGCCCCCAGCCGTTCCCGCTCCGGGAGCAGGGCGTCGGCCAGCAGCACGGCGGACACGACGGCGGCGGCCGAGGAACCCATGCCGCGGCCGTGCGGAATGAGGTTCCGGGCCTGAAGTCGCAGCCCGCCGGCGTCGTACCCCGCTTCACGCAGCGTGCTGCGCAAGGTGCGGATAATCAGGTGGTTTTCATCGGAGGGCAGGTCCGCCGCGCCTTCGCCGGTCACGGACGCGTGGAAGACGCCGTCGTCGGTCGATTCCACCGTGACGGTGTCAAAGTACGCCAAGGCAAGGCCCAGGCTGTCGAAGCCCGGACCCAGGTTGGCGCTGGTGGCCGGCACCCGCACCGTGACGCGCTGTCCGGGCGCGATGCGGCCGGCCACCGCGGTGCCCTCCCCCGGCAAGGTGCTGCTACTCAAGACCAAGGGCGCTGGCCACGCTGACCACGTCGAAGTCCACCTTGACCGGCGCCACCTCGCTGCCGTCCTGGGTCTGCAGCGCCCACTGCGGGTCCTTCAGCCCGTGGCCGGTGACCGTGATCACGATGGTCTTGCCCGCGGGCACCTCGCCGGCCGCGTGCTTCTTGAGCACGCCGGCAACGCCCGCCGCAGAGCCCGGCTCCACGAAGACGCCTTCCCGGGAGGAGAGCCAGCGGTGCGCGGCCAGGATCTCGTCGTCGGTCACCGAGTCGATCAGCCCGCCGGACTCGTCGCGTGCGGCGACGGCGGTGTCCCAAGAGGCCGGATTGCCGATCCGGATGGCGGTGGCGATGGTTTCCGGTTCGGTCACCGGGTGTCCCAGCACCAGCGGCGCCGCGCCGGCGGCCTGGAAGCCCCACAGCGTGGGGGTCTTGGTGGCGACCGGCGGGAGCATGCCGGCAACGGCCGATTCGTACGGCGCCGCGTACTCCTGGTACCCCTTCCAGTACGCGGTGATGTTGCCCGCGTTGCCCACCGGCATCACGTGGATGTCCGGGGCGTCGCCCAGATAGTCGACGGTCTCGAAGGCCGCCGTCTTCTGGCCCTGGATGCGTGCCGGGTTCACCGAGTTGACCAGGAACACCGGGTAGGCCTCGGAGAGCTTGCGGGCCACCTCCAGGCAGTTGTCGAAGTTGCCGTTGATCTGGATGATCTCGGCGCCGTGCGCGATCGCCTGGCTCATCTTGCCCATGGCGATCTTGCCCGCCGGCACCAGCACCGCGCACTTCAGCCCGGCCTGGGTGGCATAGGCGGCAGCCGAGGCGGAGGTGTTGCCGGTGGACGCGCAGACCACCGCCTTGGCGCCGGCCTCCACGGCCGCCGTGATGGCCATGGTCATGCCGCGGTCCTTGAAGGAGCCGGTGGGGTTCATCCCCTCCACCTTGAGGTAGACCTCGGAGCCGGTCAGTTCGGAGAGGGCCTTGGCCTGCACCAGCGGGGTGCCGCCTTCGCCGAGGGTGATGATCTCGGTCTGCTCCGATACCGGCAGCCGGTCCGCGTATTCGCGGATGACGCCGCGCCATTGGTGGGCCACTTAGATTCCTTCTACTCGCAGGACAGAGGTAACAGCGTTGACGATGTCGAGTCCGCGCACGGCTTCGACCGTTGCGGCCAGCGACGCCTCGGAGGCCCGGTGGGTGACGAAGCGCAGCTCGGCGGTCACCTTGCCGCCGTCGTGGGCGGCATCCAGGGGGCCTTCGGTGTGGATGGTCTGGCGCATGGTTTCGATGGAGACCCCGTGCTCGGCGAAGACGCCGGCAATCTGGGCCAGCACACCGGGCCGGTCGGCCACGTCCAGGCCGATGTAGTAGCTGGTCCTGACCGAGTCGAGCCCGACGGCGGGCAGGTCCACCGTCGCCGTCTCGGTCCGGCCCGGGCCGCCGCCGACCATGCGCCGGGCGGCGCTGACCACGTCGCCGACCACGGCCGAGGCGGTCGGCGCACCGCCGGCACCCTGGCCGTAGAACATCAGTTCGCCGGCGTTTTCCGCCTCCACGAAGACGGCGTTGAACGCTCCGTGCACGGCGGCCAGCGGGTGTTGGCGCGGCAGCAGGGTCGGGTGGACGCGCACGGACACGCCCTCGCGGCCGTCGGCGCCGCGCAGCCGCTCGGCGATCGCCAGCAGCTTGATCACGTAGCCGGCGTCCCGGGCCGCGGCGATGTCGTCGGCGGAGACGGAGCTGATGCCCTGGCACTGGACGTCGGCCAGGTCGACCGCGGTGTGGAAGGCCAGCCCGGCCAGGATGGCGCCCTTGGCGGCGGCGTCATGGCCTTCGATGTCGGCGGTGGGGTCGGCTTCGGCGTAGCCGAGCTCCTGCGCGGCGGCCAGCGCCTCGCCAAACTGGGCGCCGGTGGAATCCATCTGGTCCAGGATGTAGTTGGTGGTTCCGTTGACGATGCCCATCACCTTGGTGACGCGGTCCCCCGCCAGCGACTCGCGGATGGGCCGCAGGATCGGGATCGCCCCGGCCACGGCCGCCTCAAAGGAGAGCTCGACGCCGGCGTCGTCGGCCTGCGCGTACAGCTCCTGGCCGTCGGCGGCCAGCAGGGCCTTGTTGCCGGTGACGACGGCGGCCCCGTTGGCGATCGCGGTGCGGATGAGCGTCCGGGCCGGTTCCAGGCCGCCCAGCAGTTCGATCACAATGTCGGCGTCCTTGACCAGCGTCGCGGCGTCGGTGGTGAACAGCTCGGCGGGCAGTTCAACGGCCCGTTTGGCCGCGGCGTTGCGCACCGCGATGCCGGTCAGTTCCAGCCGCGCGCCGGTCCGTGCGGCGAGCACATCGGCGTCGTCAATCAGGATGCGGGCCACCTGGGCGCCGACGTTCCCGCATCCCAACAGTGCTACCTTCAGCGTTTTCATGCTGCCCAAACTCTCAGTCTTTTATTCACTCGCATTGGCTGCTGCCCGACCGGCGGTCAGCCCAGGTCGCGGGCCAGCAGGTCGGCTTCGGTTTCACCTCGGATGATCAACCGCGCCTCGCCGCCGCGCACGGCAACCACAGGTGGCCGGGCAACGTAGTTGTAGTTGCTGGAGAGCGCCCAGCAATAGGCCCCGGTCGCCGGCACCGCCAGCAGGTCCCCTGCCTCGATGTCCTCGGGCAGGTAAACGTTCCTGACTACAATGTCACCGCTCTCGCAATGTTTACCAACCACGCGGGAAATAATCGGGGTCGCGTCCGTCACACGGGAGGCCAGCGCCGCCGAATAGTCGGCGTCATAGAGCACGGGGCGGGCGTTGTCGCTCATGCCTCCGTCCACGGACACGTAGCGCCGCGGGCTGCTGCCGCCGCCGTCCACGTCCACCTGGACGGTCTTGCGGGTGCCGGCCGAGTACAGCGTGAACGTGCTGGGCCCGGCGATTGCCCGGCCCGGTTCGATCGAGATCCGCGGCACCCGGATGCCCAGCCGCCCGGTGACGGACCGCACGACGGCGGCCATCGCCTGGGCGAGTTCTGCCGGCGGGCGGGGGGCGTCGGCCTCGGTGTAGGCGATGCCGTAACCGCCGCCCAGGTCCAGTTCGTGCAGCTCCACGCCGTGGACCTGCTTGACCTCGGCCACGAACGTGAGCAGCCGTTCGGCCGCCAGCGCGAAGCCTTCCGGTTCGAAGATCTGCGATCCGATATGGCAGTGCAGGCCCAGCAGGTTAATGGACTCGTGCTCCAGCGCCGCCGCCACGGCCTGTGCGGCCGGGGAGCCGGCCGACTGGGGCTGCCCACCGGCGTCGTGCCCCGCGCCGTCGTCGGCGCTGGCCATCGAGAGACCGAATTTCTGGTCTTCGTGCGCCGTGGCAATGAACTCGTGGGTGTGCGCGTGCACGCCGGGGGTCAGCCGCAGCATCACGTTGGCCATCTCGCCGCGGGCCGCGGCGATGGCTCCGAGGCGTGCCAGTTCGTCCAGGCTGTCCACCACGATGCGGCCCAGCCCCATGTCCAGCGCGCGGTGGAGCTCGGCGTCCGACTTGTTGTTGCCGTGCAGGCCCAGGTCCTCCCCCGGGATGCCCGCGCGGGCGGCGACGGCCAGCTCCCCGCCGCTGCAGGTGTCCAGCCGCAGCCCCTCCTGCGCCACCCAGCGGGCGATTTCCACGCTGAGGAACGCCTTGCCGGCGTAGTACACATCCACGCCGCCGCAGAGCGTGCTGAAAGCCTCGTCGAAGGCTTGCTTGAACTCGCGCGCCCGGGCCCGGAAGTCGTCCTCGGACACCACGAACAGCGGCGTGCCGAACTGTTCCTTGAGCCGGGTGACGCCGAGGCCGGAGATTTCCAGTTCGCCCTCCGCACCGCGGGACACGTCCCGGGCCCAGAGCTTGGCGTCCAGCCGGTTGACGTCCTGCGGGCAGGTGAGCCAGTCCGGAGCCAGCGGAGAGGCGGCGGCGGTTTCGTGTGCTGCGGGCATTACATCCTCTCCGGCGCGCTGACGCCCAGCAGGCCAAGGCCGTTGGCCAGGACCTGGGTCACGGCGGCGTTCAACCACAAACGGGTACGGTGCGTGTCGGTGACTTCGCCGTCGCCGATCGGCGTCACCCGGCAGGCGTCGTACCAGCGGTGGTACGCGCCGGCGATGACTTCCAGGTGCCGGGCGATGCGGTGCGGTTCCCGCAGCTTCGCGGCCGTGGCGACCACCGACGGGTAGGCGCCGAGCACCGCCAGCAGTTCGTTCTCCGTGGCGTGGTCCAGCAGCGATGCATTGAACGCGCTGCGGTCCACGCCGGAAGAGGCCGCGTTGCGCGCGACGGCACAGGTGCGCGCATGGGCGTACTGCACGTAGAAGACCGGGTTGTCGTTGCTGTGCTTGACCAGCAGGTCCAGATCGATATCGATGTTGGAATCGGCGTGCGAACGGGTGAGGGCATAGCGGGCGGCATCCACGCCCACGGCATCGACGAGGTCCTCCATGGTCACCACCGTGCCGGCCCGCTTCGACATCCGCATGGGCTTGCCGTCCTTGACCAGGTTGACCATCTGACCGATCAGCACTTCCACCCGGTCGGCATCGTCGCCGATGGCAGCCGCGGCGGCTTTCAGCCGGGCAACGTAGCCGTGGTGGTCGGCGCCGAGCATGTAGATGCACAGGTCAAAGCCGCGGTCCCGCTTGTTCTTGAAGTACGCGATGTCGCCGGCAATATATGCGGCGTTGCCGTCGGACTTGATGACGACGCGGTCCTTGTCGTCACCGAAGTCGGTGGACCTCAACCACCAGGCGCCGTCCTGGAAATAGAGGCTGCCGGAGGTTTTGAGCTGCTGGAGCAGCTTTTCGACCGCGCCGTCCTCGAACAGGGAGTTTTCGTGGAAGTAGACGTCGAAGTCCACACCGAACTCGTGCAGCGATTCCTTGATGCCGGCAAACATCAGTTCGACGCCGCGGCTGCGGAACTCTTCCTGCGGGTCGGCCGCCGACAGTGCATCCGGGTTCTGCCGCAGCACCGCCTGGGCGATGTCGCCGATGTAGTCCCCGCCGTAGCCGTCCTCGGGGGCGGGTTCGCCCTTTGCCTTCGCCAGCAGCGAGCGGGCGAAGCGGTCGATCTGCGACCCGTGGTCGTTGAAGTAGTACTCGCGCGTGACGTCGGCGCCCTGGGCGGCCAGAATGCGGGCCAGGGCATCGCCCAGTGCCGCCCAGCGGGTCCCGCCCAGGTGGATGGGACCGGTCGGGTTGGCGGAGACGAATTCGAGGTTGATCCGCTGGCCGGCCAGGTCGCTGGCGGTGCCGAAGGCGCTGCCGGCCTCCACGATGCTGCGGGCCAGCGTTCCCGCGGCGGCGGCGTCCACGGTGATGTTCAGGAATCCGGGTCCCGCGATGTCCACCCGGCTTACGCCGTCGATTTTCTCCAACCGCGCGCTGAGGATTTCGGCGAACTGGCGCGGGCTCATGCCGGCCTTCTTGCCCAGCTGCATGGCGATGTTGGTGGCCCAGTCCCCGTGCTCGCGGTTCTTCGGGCGCTCCACGCGGACCTCGCTGGGCATTTCGACGGCGAAGTCGCCGGCGTCGACGGCGGCCTGCAGACAGGCGGCAATGGCAGCGGAAAGTTCTTCAGGAGTCACCCCACAAGCATAGGGCAATCCCTTGATCCGCCCGGCTTTCGGCGGCCTGGCTGTGACCGGGCTCGCAGCCGCCCGGCCGGACGGACCTGCGCACCGGACCGGCCGCTCCCCCGCCCCGTCGCCGCCGGGCCCGGTCCGGGCGCATTTCTTCTGGCGGCTCAGATACTGATAAGCTCAATAGGTCCCGCAGGGCACCGGGTTATCAGCCGGTGCCGCGCCCTCGTAGCTCAGGGGATAGAGCGTCTGCCTCCGGAGCAGAAGGCCGTAGGTTCGAATCCTATCGAGGGCACTGATGTGCAGGACAAGGGAGAATCCCCGGCGAAACCGCCGGGGATTCTCTCGTTAACAACAGTCGGCCAGCGCCGGACCCGCGTCACTCGCCGTCCCGCGGCCCGTCGAATTGGCGGTCGACGCCGACCTGGTCCACTTTGCGGTGGAAATGCATTCCGGACCTGCCGCCGAGAATGGCACCGGCGAGCGAGACCAGTGCCGCGACGACTAGAAAAACGATGCCGCCGGTCGTCAACTCCCCTTCGCCGAGGGGCACGCGGGGGAAACTGTTCAAGGCGCTCAGGACGTTGAACTGGCTGCCGGCGATCAGACCCAGGATGGCCAGCACAATCGCAACCACAATTGCCCACAGCCACACGGCCAACCCCTGCTTGACCCCGTCGAAGCGGGCCATCCGGCCCGCGACGTATCCGCCGCAGAAGTACGAGATGAACAGGATGACGGCCAAGATGATGCCGCCCACTATTCCGACCGTCCCCAGGTTTTGGGACGCTTGATCGGCAACCTGCGCAGGATCGGCGCTCTCGGCGATCCCCACTGCCGTGCCGATGGCGGCTACGAGCGCCGTCAGGATGACCCCGATCCCGGTAGCCGCGAGCCAGCCGAAGAACGCCGAACCCCACTTGATGCCGCCGAATTGGCGCCTCTCCGCCGCTACCACTTCATTGCGCCGCTGCTTCGGGCTCCTGGCCCCTTCTGCTGAACTCATTACCGGTTCTCCCTTATTCGCTTCGAGTGCGCGCACCCGAAGCCTCGATGCGCCGTGACCATCCGCCGCGCGTCGCCCGACGGACTACTAAGCACACTTATGATTGTGCATGCACACCGGCCGCGGGACAAGGCCACTCCCCCGGTTGCCGGGGTGAGAACCAGCCCCTAGCCGGCCGCACTGCCTGCCGGCTGCCGCGCGCCGGCGGTGGCGCCGCTGCCACGGAAGGTGCGGCGGTAGGAGGCAGGGCTCACGCCGACGGCCTTGGCAAAATGGTGGCGCAGCAGCACCGCCTGGCCAAACCCGGTGATCCGGGCAATCTCTTCGACGTTCAGGTCCGATTCCTCCAGCAGTTCCTGCGCGCGCAGCACCCGCTGAGCGTTGATCCATGCCGCCGGCGTCGCGCCGGTCTCGGCCCGGAACCGCCGGGCGAAGGTGCGCTCGGACATGTGCACCCGGGCGGCCAGCTGGGCAACGCTTACCTCTTGGGCCAGGTTTTCGGTGAGCCACGCCAGCAGGTCTTTGAGGGTATGGCAGCCGGCCAGCGACATGGGCCGGTCAATATATTGCGCCTGGCCTCCGGCCCGGTGCGGCGGCACCACCATGTCCCTCGCGATGGCCGTCGCCACGGATGCCCCGAGTTCGGTCCGGACCAGGTGCAGGCAGGCGTCGATTCCCGCGGCCGTGCCGGCGCTGGTGATGATGCGGTCGTCTTCCACGTACAGCACGTTTTCGTCGACGTCGACCCGGGGATATTCGGCAGCCAGTTGGTGCGAGTACTGCCAGTGCGTGGTGGCGCGGCGGCCGTCCAGCAGGCCCGCTTCGGCCAGCACGAAGGCCGCCGAGCACACGGACAACACCCAGGCGCCGCGGGCATGGGCGGCACGCAGGGCCTGCAGAAGTGCTTCGGGGGCTTGGTCCATGCGCTGGTACGGTGCCACCACCACCAGGTCGGCGTCGGCGGCGGCCTCCAGTCCGAGCGGGACATTCAGGGAGAACCCCAGCTTGGTGCCGACGGTCCCCGGCTCAGGAGTGCAGATCCGGAAGTCGAACGCCGGAACGCCGGTCCCGCGGTCGGACCGGTCGATGCCGAAGACTTCGCAGACCACCCCGAATTCGAACGGGGCAGCTCCCGGAAGCACTACCAAGGCCACTTTTTTCAGCATGTCCCCAGTATGGCAGTTTTTTATGCTTTATGGTCGTTTCTGCCACTCTTTTTTGGTCGGCGGCAGGACCACCATGGAGGCATGGAACTCCTCCTGATCACCGCCCTGGCACTCCTCGTTATCACCGGTACCCTCCGGCTGATCCTCCGTGACGGACGGGGAATCACCCCGCCGGAACGCTCGCAGGCCGACTGGACGGCCGGCTCCACCCCGAGCCGCCCCTACACCGACCTCGCCCGACTGGCCTGACCCCACCCCCTGTCCGCACCGACGGCCTCCCTCCGGGAGGGACCTGCGGGGCCTGCCCCCCCCCGGCCGGCACGTCCGGCCGGGCTTGGCCCCTCGGGTCCGCCCGGTTCCGGGACTACTGGCGGTGGGCGAAGAGGTCGCGCAACAGTGCGACCTCGGCCAAATGATGAATCATTTCCCGGTTGATGTGCAGCACCAGCGTCCCCATGGAGCGATCGGCATAGGGGCCCTCGGCGGGCCCGCAGGGCAGCGCCAGCCCCTCGTCGCCGAGTGCACGGACTCCCGCAATCCAGCGCGCATAGTATTCGTCCAGCAACTCCAACGCCGCTGACGCCGTGCCCGGATAGTCGAACGATTCGTACAAGACCGGCGGACCGCCGAAGTGCGAGGCGTTCCGGCTGCCCAGCACGCCCACCAGAATGTGGCCCAGCCGCCAGGCGACAGTGGTTACCGGCGGCGGCACCGGCTCCGAAAGTGCGAAGTCGATCGTGAAATCACCGGCGCCCACCGCCATCGGTGCCGTACTCGTGCCGCGGTGGCGCACGTTCCAGCATCCCTCGGCCGGCTCCCAGAAGTATTCTTCGTCAGTGAGGCCCTCCAGCCGCGGCCGGGCCTGGGCGTCCCAATGCCAGGTCAGCTGCTCGAGCAACTCCTCGGCTGCATTGAAAGGCATGCCGGCTCCTCCCCAACGGCGGCTCCTCGGCTCCGGAGCCTGGGAGTCCATCATGCCGGGCAGCCGGCCGTTTGCCCAGAGCCGGCCACGACCCTGGCACGGCGCAGAGTTTCCCGGCGCCACCCCGGTTTGCATACCGGACAGCTCCTGTCCTCAATCAGGACTAGAGTGGCCCTGTTGCCGGAGCTACCGGCACCCGCGCGTGCTGCATGATTCCGCACGCTCCGGCTGCAGATGACAGGTGGGCCATGCTCGAAACGTCCGCGCGGCTGTTGCAGCTGCTCTCCCTGCTACAGATGCGCCGGGAGTGGACCGGCTCCGCCCTGGCCGAGCGCATGAGCGTCACCGAACGCACGGTGCGCCGCGACATCGGCAAGCTGCGCAACCTCGGTTATCCCATCAATGCGTCCCCCGGCGTCGCCGGCGGCTACCAGCTGGGCGCGGGCGCGCAGCTTCCGCCGCTGCTGCTGGACGACGACGAAGCGCTCGCCGTCGCGCTGGGCCTAGGGGCGGTGACCGCGAGCCCGGTGGCCGGCGTCGGCGAGGCCTCGCTTCGGGCGCTGACCAAACTGGAGCAGGTGCTGCCCGCGCGGCTCCGCCCCAAGTTTTCCACCCTGAAGAACGCCGTGGTCACCCTGGCCGGCCCCACCGCCGCCGTGGATCCCGAGGTGCTGACCGGGATCTCCACCGCCATTGCCGAACGGCGCGTGATCGGCTTCCGCTACGCCAAGGCAGACGGCGAGTCCGGCCGCCGTTTGGCCGAACCGTACCGGCTGGTGGACACCGGCCGCCGTTGGTATCTCGTGGCCTACGATACGGGCCGGCAGGACTGGCGCACCTTCCGGGTGGACCGGTTCGAATCGGTTCCCTCGGCCCGTGAACGCTTTGCCCCGCGGCAGCTGCCGCAGCCGGACCTGGCCGCCTACGTCCAACAATCGATCACCAGGTCCCCGTACAGGTTCGACGTGGTGGTACGGATCCACGCTCCGCTGCAGGCAGTCGCGGAGAGGATCCCGCCGAACATCGCCGTCCTGTCCGACGACGGCGGCGCCACCTTGCTGCGGGCGGGTTACGATTCGCTGGACTACCCACTGGTGGAGCTGGCCGCCACCGGCCTTGCGTTCGAAATCCTGGAGCCGGCGGAATTCCGGCAGCGCGCCGCGGAGCTCGCGGGCCGGCTGGCTGCTGCCGCCGGCACGGGAACGGCGGCCGCCCCCTACCGCATAGGTGGGACAGCCGCCGTCGTACGTTGACGCGGGCCGATGGCTCCGGGAGCGCGGACGCTACTGGAGCATGGTGCGGTCGTCGACCACGCCCTTGATCTTCTCGAACTCGTGCAGCAGATCCGGCACGGTGGCCTTCTGCTTCTGTTCCTGGTCCAGATCCAGGATGATCCGGCCCTCATGCATCATGATCAGCCGGGTGCCCAGCCGCAGCGCCTGCTCCATGTTGTGGGTCACCATCAGCGTGGTCAGGCGGTGCCGGTCGACCACTTCCGCGGTCAGGCGGCTGACCAGCTCCGCGCGCTGCGGATCGAGGGCCGCGGTGTGCTCATCCAGCAGCAGGATTTTCGGGCTGCTGAACGTGGCCATCAGCAGCGACAGTGCCTGCCGCTGGCCGCCCGAGAGCAGGCCCACCTTGGCCTTGAGCCGGTTCTCCAGCCCGAGCTCCAGCGAACGCAGCTCTTCCTTGAAGAATTCGCGCTTCTTGCGGGTCACGCCGGGGCGCAGTCCGCGGCGCTTGCCGCGTTCGTAGGCGATGGCCAGGTTCTGTTCGATGGTCATCTCCGGTGACGTTCCCGCCATCGGGTCCTGGAAGACGCGTCCGACGAAGCGGGCCCGCTGGTGGTCGGCCAGCCTGGTGACGTCCTTGCCGTCGATGCTCACCGTGCCGACGTCCGGGCGCAGCTTGCCGGAGGTGATGTTCAGGATGGTTGATTTGCCGGCGCCGTTGCTGCCGATCACCGTGACGAATTCGCCCGCGGCCAGGGACAGGTTGATCTCCTGCAGGGCAACCCGCTCGTTGACGGTGCCCGCGAAGAAGGTCTTGTGAACGTTCTTGATATCCAGCATGTCAGCCCTTCGCTCCCGTCAGGGACTTCTTCATTTTTCCGAGCCCGCCGACACGGCGAAAGACCTTCCACTGGGGCAGCACCAGCGCGATGACCACCAGCACGGCCGAGACCAGCTTCATGTCGTTCGGCTGCAGGCCGGCCTGGAGGGCCAGCTGGATGACCACGCGGTACAGCACGGAACCGAGCACCACGGCCAAGGTGGCGATCCAGATCAGGCGGGTTCCGAAGATCGCCTGGCCGATGATCACCGAGGCCAGGCCGGCCAGGATCAGGCCGATGCCCATGCCGATGTCGGCGAAGCCCTGGTACTGGGCGATGAACGCGCCGCAGACCGCCACGAGCCCGTTGGACAAGGCCAGGCCCAAAATCTTCTGGTTGTCCGTGCTGACGCCGAAGCTGCGGATCATTTGTTCGTTGTCGCCGGTCGCCTGCATGGCCAGTCCGATGTCGGTGTGCAGGAACCAGTCCATGATCACCTTCACGACCAGCGCGACCAGCAGGAAGATGGCGATGGCGCCGATGCCGCCGAGCATCCCCGACTCGCGCAGCGGGGTGATCAGGGTGTCTTCGCGCAACAGCGGCAGGTTGGCCCGGCCCATGATGCGCAGGTTGATGGAGTAGAGGGCGATCATCGTCAGGATGCCGGCCAGCAGGCCGTTGATCTTGCCCTTGGTGTGCAGCAGGCCGGTGACGGTGCCGGCAGCCATGCCGGCGATGAAGGCCAGGACGGTGGCCGTGACCGGCGGCATCCCGTTGATGATGCTGATGGCGGCGACTCCGGCGCCGGTGGTGAAACTGCCGTCGACCGTCAGGTCGGGAAAATCGAGGATGCGGAAGGTCAGGTAGACCCCCAGGGCCATGATCGCGTAGATCAGCCCAAGCTCAACCGCGGTAATCATAGGTAAAGGACCTTGGTTCTCTCGTGGCGTCGATCCGGCGGCCGGGCTGGCCGGCCGCCGGATGGACTGCGGACTTCTTCGGCTCGAGCTGGAAGTTCGGGCTTACTCGAAGACGTGGTCAGCCGTGTCGGCGTAGCCGTCCGGCAGGGTCACACCCATGCGCTTAGCGGCAGCCGGGTTGACGTAGAGTTCCAGCTCGGACTGAGTCTCCACCGGCATGGATGCCGGTTCTGCCTCGCCCTTGAGGATCTTCACTGCCATCTCGCCGGTCTGGTAGCCCAGCTTTTCGTAGTTGATGCCGTAGGTGGCCACCGTGCCGCGCTTCACCGAGTCGCCCTCGGCGGCAATCGTCAGGATCTTCTTGGACTCTGCCACCTGGATCAGGGACTCCAGGGCGGACACCACGTTGTTGTCGGTCGGTACGTAGAACGCGTCGACGTCGAGCGACTCGGCGGCCTGCTGGACTTCACCGGAGTTGGAGATTGCTGCTTCCTTGATCTCCAGGCCCAGTTCCTTGGCCGCTTCCTTGGCCCATTCCACCTGGACGGTGGAGTTGACCTCGCCCGAGGAGTAGACGATGCCCACGGACTTCGCGTCCGGGTTCAGCTCCTTGACCAGGGCCAGCTGCTCTTCGACCGGGTTGCGGTCCGAGGTACCGCTGACGTTCGATCCCGGAGCGTCCATGCTTTCCACCAGCGAAGCGGACTCCGGATCGGTGACCGCGGTGAACAGGATCGGGGTGTCGACGATGGCCTGCACTGCCGCCTGGGCGGTGGGTGTCGCGATGGCAAGGATGAGGTCCTTCTGGTCGCTGGCGAACTTGCCGGCGATGGAGGTAGCGGTGCCCTGGTCGCCCTGCGCGTTCTGCTCGTCGTAGGTCACGGTCTCGCCCTCGACGTAGCCGTTGTCGGCCAGCGCCTTCTTGAACCCCTCGCGGGCCGCGTCCAGGGACGGGTGCGAGACAATCTGGCTGATGCCGATTTCCACCGATTTGGTGCTGCCTTCGGCGGCATTGCCCTCGGTCGATCCCGCATTGCCGCACGCGGAAACAAGCAGGGCGGTGGCCAGCAGGCCAGACCCCAGGCCGAACATGGTCGAACGTTTCTTCACAATGTTCCTTTCGAATGTCCATCACGTGCCGGATAGTCCGGCACTTTTCCGCCTCGCCGCCCCTCCCCGGCGCGGCTGAAGCGGTCCGCCACACGCGGCGTCGTCATCGGCGCCGGCGGTTATGGCAGGCAACCCTGCGGGAGCGTCCTGAAGATCTTACCTGTGAACCGAGTCACATTGTCTAATCAGAACCGCGGGGTCAGGACAACCATATGAGATACGTCTCGTCCACAGGACAAATTGCCTCCGGTTGTCGCCGGATAGTTATTTTCGTCCACGGGCACGCGCCTCCCCGGGCTTCCCCTGCGGCCGGTCCGGGGCGGCCGGTCCAGCGACTAGACTGAGGTCAATCATGGCTGTGAACATCACGTACCCCGCGGCCCTGCCGGTTTCAGAGCGGCGCGAGGACATCATGGCGGCCATCGCCGCGAACCAGGTGACCGTCATCGCCGGCGAAACCGGCTCCGGCAAGACAACGCAGATCCCGAAGATGTGCCTGGAGCTGGGCCTGGGCGAGCAGGGGCTGATAGGCCACACCCAGCCCCGGCGGCTGGCGGCCCGGACGGTGGCCGAACGCATCGCCGAGGAACTGGACGTGAAGATCGGCCAGGAGGTCGGCTTCCAGGTCCGCTTCACCGGCGAAGTCGGCCGGGAAACCCGGATCAAGCTGATGACGGACGGCATCCTGCTGGCCGAGATCCAGCACGACAAACTCCTGAAGAAGTACAGCACGATCATCATCGACGAGGCCCACGAACGCAGCCTCAACATCGACTTCATCCTGGGCTATCTGAGGCAAATCCTGCCCAAGCGTCCGGACCTGAAGGTCATCATCACCTCCGCGACGATCGATCCGGACCGCTTTGCCCGGCACTTCGGCAGCGGCGACGAACCGGCGCCGGTGATCGAGGTTTCCGGCCGGACCTACCCGGTGGAAATCCGCTACCGCCCGTTGAACCAGCCGGCGGCCACCGACCCCGACAACCCGGACGTGGACGAGCTCGAAGAAGACCGCGACCCGCTCGACGCCGTCTGTGATGCGGTGGACGAGCTGTCCCTGGAGGCGCCGGGCGACATCCTGGTCTTCTTCTCCGGCGAGCGCGAAATCCGCGATGCCGCCGACGCCCTCACGGCCAGGATCAAGACCAACCGCAGGCTGGCCGGCACCCAGATCCTGCCCCTGTATGCCCGGCTGTCGCTGGCCGAGCAGCATCGTGTCTTCTCCCCGGGCGGCCAGCGCAGGATCGTGCTGGCCACCAACGTGGCCGAGACGTCGCTGACCGTTCCGGGCATCAAGTACGTGATCGACACCGGCACGGCGCGCATCTCCCGCTACTCGCACCGGACCAAGGTCCAGCGGCTGCCGATTGAGCGCATCTCGCAGGCCTCGGCCAACCAGCGCTCGGGCCGCTGCGGCCGGGTGAGCGACGGCATCGCCATCCGGCTCTACTCCGAAGAGGACTACGAGTCCCGGCCCGAGTTCACCGACCCCGAGATCCTGCGCACGAACCTGGCCGCGGTCATCCTGCAGATGACCGCCATGGGCGTGGCCCGCGGCCCCAAGGACATCGAAGCGTTCCCGTTCGTGGAGCCGCCCGAGTCCCGCGCGATCAACGACGGCGTCACCCTCCTGCGCGAACTCGGTGCCTTGCCCGAGCCCGGCGCCAAGGGAGCGCCCGCGGCGAAGGCGGGGCTCACCGCCGTCGGACGCAAACTGGCGCAACTGCCGGTGGACCCGCGGCTGGGCCGCATGATCGTGGAAGCGGGCCAGCGCGGCTGCGTGCGCGAGGTGATGGTCCTGGCGGCGGCGCTGACCATCCAGGACCCGCGGGAACGTTCCCATGGGGACAATGCGGCCAAGCAGCAGCAGGCCAACGAGAAGCACAAGCGCTTCGTGGACGAGAAGTCCGACTTCACCGGCATCCTGAACCTGTGGCGGTACCTGCAGGAGCGGCAGCAGGAGCTCTCCTCCACCCAGTTCCGCAAACTGTGCCGCACCGAGTTCATCAACTACCTGCGGGTCCGGGAGTGGCAGGACCTGTTCGCGCAGCTACGCCAGTTGGCCAAGCCGCTGGGCATCTCCCTCGAATCGGGGGATGTCGACCCCGTGGGCAGGCACGACGACATCCATAAGTCCCTGCTCGCCGGCCTGCTCAGCCACATTGGCGTCTACGAGGAGCGCAAGCGCGAATACGCCGGCGCGCGCGGCACCCGGTTCGCCATCTTCCCCGGCTCGGCGCTGTTCAAGAAGTCGCCGGACTGGGTGATGGCCGCCGAGCTGGTGGAAACCTCCCGGCTGTGGGCCAGAGTGGCGGCTAAATTCGATCCCGCCTGGGCCGAAGAGATTGCCCCGCAGTTGTGCAAGCGCACGTATTCGGAGCCGCACTGGTCCAAGAAGATGGGCTCCGTGATGGCCTACGAGAAGGTCACCCTGTACGGGGTGCCGATCGTCCCGCAGCGCCGGATCCAGTACGGCAGGATCGACCGGGAACTCAGCCGCGAGCTGTTCATCCGCCATGCCCTGGTGGAGGGCGACTGGCACACGCACCACAAGTTCTTCCACCGCAACCGCAAGCTGCTGGCCGAGGTCGAGGAACTGGAGACCCGGATGCGCCGCCGCGACCTGCGCGTGGACGACGAAACGCTGTTCGAGTTCTACGACGAGCGGATCGGCCCCGAGGTGGTCTCCGAACGCCACTTCGACAAGTGGTGGAAGGACGCCCGGGCGGAAAATCCGGCGCTGCTGGATTTCGATCCGGACGCCGTGCTGGCCGCCGACGCCGAGGAACTGGACACCTCGGCGTTCCCGAAGACCTGGCAGCAGGGGACCTTCGAACTCCCGTTGAGCTACGAATTCTCGCCGGTGGCATTGGGGGCAACCCCGGACCCGTCCGACGGCGTGACGGTACACGTGCCGGTGCTGTTCCTCAACCAGCTGGACGCAGCCCCGTTCCGCTGGCAGATCCCGGGCCTGCGGGTGGAGCTGGTGACCGCGCTGATCAAGTCGCTGCCCAAACAGGTCCGCAAGAACTTCGTTCCGGCCCCCGACGTTGCCCGGAGCGCGGCGGCGGCCCTGGCGGCGGACTTTGATCCCGCCGAAGATGAACTGGAGCCCGCGCTGGAGCTGGTGCTGCGCCGGTTGAAGGGGCACATCATCCCGCCCGGCTCCTGGAACTGGGACGCCGTGCCGCCGCACCTGCGCATGGCGTTCCGCGTGCTCGACGGCAACGGCAAGGTGCTGGACGAGGCCAAGGACCTGGCCCGGCTGCAGCAGGATTTTGCGCCGGCCAACCGGCGGGCCATCGCCGAGTCGCTGGGCGCGACGCCCAAGACCGCCCAGCCGTCGCCGGGTGAGCGCCGCGGCGCCCCCGGCAAGAAGCGCGGCGGCGGCAAGGGCTCCGCCGCCGGCGCGGCCGGCACCGGTGCGGCCCCCGCTGCCGGGACACCGGCGTCGGGCACTTCTGGGCAGGCCGTCACGGGCCTGCAGGAACGCAGCGGCCTGACCGCTTGGCCGGACGGCGACCTGCCCCGCGAGGTCAGGCGCGAGGTGGCCGGGCACACCGTGACCGGGTATCCGGCCCTGGTGGACGAAGGCAGCACCGTCGGTGTCCGCGTCTACCAGACGCCGGCCGGCCAGCAGGCGGCCATGCGCTCGGGCATCATCCGGCTGCTGGTGCTGCGGGTGCCCTCGCCGCAGCGGTACGTGCTGGACCACCTGAACAATACGGAGAAGCTGACGTTCACGCAGAACCCGCACGGTTCGGTGGCGTCGCTGATCGACGACTGCACGCGGGCCGCGGTGGATAAGCTGGTGCCGGCCGAACTGCCGTTCACCCGGGCCGGCTTCGACGCACTGTACGAGCAGGTCCGCGCGGAACTGATCGACACCGTCTTCACCGTGACCGCCACCGTGGAGAAGATCCTCTCCAGCACCCGGCGGATCCAGAAGGAGCTGAAGTCCAACGCCAGCCTGGCCCTGATCAGCCCGCTCTCCGACGTCAAGAGCCAACTGGAGCAGCTGGTCTTCCCCGGATTCGTGGCGGCTACGGGCTACGCGCAGCTCAGCCAGCTGCCGCGCTATCTGGAGGGGATCGAGCGCCGGCTGCAAAAACTGCCGACTGCCGTGGGCCGGGACGTGCAGCACATGGCCGTCGTGCAGCGGCTCGAAGACGAGTACGACGACGCGCGGGCGGCGCTGAAGCCCGGCAACCTGGACGGCTCGGGGCTGGACAGGGTTCGCTGGATGCTGGAAGAACTACGGATCAGCTTCTTCGCGCAGGAACTCGGCACCGCATATTCGGTGTCCGAGAAGCGCGTCCGAACTGCCCTGAACGAGGCCCTCGCCGGCTGACGCAGGGCACCGTCCGTGTCACCGCGGCGAGGACAGGGGCCGGCCGCCAAGTCATCGCCCGCTGACCCTGACCTGGGCACCAGGACAGGGTCTGGCTGCCAAGACAGGGGTTATTGACCCTGTCCTCGAGGACAGGGGTGGACTTCGAGGGCGGGCCTCGTGAACTGAGGCACTCTCGCAAAGGGTTGCCACCCGCGCCGCGCGCTCGTTCCCGCCCGTGCAACGTCGCCGTCCCCCGCCGCGCCCAGACTCCCACGCGGCAGGAAGCGGCGTTCCGCGTCAGTCGGCGGGGACGACGTCCCCGTGGCCGGCCTCGCGCAGCGCCGCCCGGATGCGTTTGGCTGATTCGTCCATCACGTCCGGGGCCGGGTCCCGCTGGGCCCGCTTGAAGTCGAACTCGGCCTCCGAGTTGGAGGGCCAGACGTGCAGGTGCAGGTGGTTCACCTCGAACCCGGCGATGATCAGGCCGGCACGGGCGGCGCCGAACGCATCCACCTGGGCCTTGCCGATGGCCTGGGCGACCGCGGTGAGTTTCTGCAGCAGGTCGGTCGGGGCGTCGGTCCAGCGGTCCACTTCCTGCCGCGGCACCACCAACGTGTGCCCGTCCGCGAGCGGGCCGATGCTCAGGAACGCCACCACGTCGTCGTCCTTCCAGACGAAGCGGCCGGGAATCTCGCCGTCGATGATCTTGGTAAAGATGGTGCTCATGTACGCAATCCTTGTCGGTTGGGGTTACTCGGGGTCAGTAGGAGTCGGTCAGGCTCCCGTCGGCCCGGCGCCTCGGTGCGGTCACGGCCCGGCCAGTCGATCCATCACGGTCAGCGCATCATTCAGCGGTTCAGCGTGGCGATGTCCAGGACAAACCGGTAGGCAACGTCGCCGGCCACCATGCGGTCATAGGCTTGGTCGAGGTCCGGCGCGCCCACCAGTTCGATGTCGGCCGTGATCCCGTGTTCGGCACAAAAGTCCAGCATCTCCTGGGTCTCGGCTATACCGCCGATCTTCGAGGCGCCGTAGGCAACACGCTCGCGCATCAGCAGGTTGACCGGCACCGGCGGCATCGGCTCGGGCGGCACGCCCAGTTGGATCAGCGCGCCGTCGCGGCGGATTGCCCGCAGGTACGGGGCCAGGTCGTGGGCTGCGGCCACCGTGTCGATGACCAAGTCAACGCTGCGCCGGGCTGCCGCGAGCGCCTCGGCGTCGCCGGTCACCACCACGTGGTCGGCACCGAGCGCGCGGGCCGAGTCGGCCTTGTTAGCCGAACTGGTGAAGACGGTCACCGACGCCCCCATGGCCTTCGCCAGTTTGACCGCCATGTGACCCAGCCCGCCCAGGCCCACAACGCCCACGGAGTCGCCGGCTTCGACGCCGAAGTAGCGCATGGGTGAGTACGTGGTGATGCCGGCGCAGAGCAAGGGGGCTGCGGCGGCGGGGTCGAGTTCCGGGGGCACGCGCAGCACGAAGTTTTCGTCGACGACGACGGACGTCGCGTACCCGCCCTGCGTCACCTCGCCGCCATGGCGCCGGTCGCGGGCGCCGTACGTGCCCACCGCGCCCTTGTCGCAGTACTGTTCAAGTCCTTCCCCGCAGGCGGAGCAGTCGCGGCAGGAATCCACCATACAGCCCACGCCCACCAGATCGCCGACGGCATGCAGGGTGACGTCCTGGCCGATGGCCGTGACCCGCCCAACGATCTCGTGGCCGGGCACAAGCGGGTATTCGATCTCGCGCCACTCGCCGCGGACCGTGTGGACATCCGAGTGGCAGAGGCCGCAGAAGGCGACGGCGATCTCCACGTCGTGCGGTCCGGCGGCGCGGCGTTCAATCTGCAGCGCGACCATTCCGGAACCGGGCCCCGTCACTCCATAGGCCGCCGCCGTCCTCATACTGCTCCTCGGTGTCTGCAGGTCTGCTGCCGCGAGGGCCTGCTGCTCCTGCTCAGGTGAAAGCGGTTTCCCCAGCGGCGGCGGTGCCGGACGGCCAAGTGTCATGGGCCTGACGCTACCGTTTGCTGCTTCGCCATGCCACCACGGCACACCGAGTGTGACGCTTCGGGTGCGTAGGTGCACGGCGCCTGGCCGCGGCTGATCCGGCGGCCGATTACGGCACGCTCCCGGTAGCTACCGGCAGTTCCGGATGTCCGCACCACTGGGACCAGGAGCCCGGGAAAAGGGCTGCGTCGATGCCAGCCTCGGCCAAAGCCGCAACCTGATGGGCGGCGGTGATGCCCGAGCCGCAGTAGACGGCCACCTTCCGTCCTTCCGCCCCCAGTTCCCTGAACCGTGCCGCGAGTTCCGTGGGCGGCAGGAAGCGCCCGTCCGGGGCCAGGTTGGCCGTGGTCGGTGCGCTGACGGCGCCGGGGATGTGGCCGGCCCGGGGGTCCACCGGCTCCAGCTCGCCGCGGTAACGCTCGGCTGCCCGGGCATCAAGCAGCAGCGAGGTACTCGCGAAATCCAGCACGTCGTCCAGTTCAAGCCTGGGCATCCTGCCGCTGCCCAGTTCGACGTTGCCCAGGCAGGCCAGCTCGTCGCCGCTGTCCAGTTCATACCCTTTGCCGCGCCAGGCGGCGAGCCCGCCGTCGAGCAGGTAGACGGAGTCGAAGCCGCCGTCGCGCAGCAGCCACCACACGCGGGCCGCGGACATGCCGCCGTTGTCGTCGTACGCAACGACGACGTCGTCGTTGTTGATGCCCCAATCGCGTGCGGCCTCACGGAAGGCCTCCGGCTCCGGCAGCGGATGGCGCCCGCCGGCCGGCGTCGGCGCCGACGCCAGCTGCGAGGGCAGGTCCACGTAGACGGCACCGGGAATGTGGGCCTGGCGGTAGTGGCTGTGGCCGGCGTCGTCGCCGAGCTTCCAGCGCACATCGAGCAGTACGGTGCGCTGTCCGGAGATCATCCGTTCACGCAGTGTCTGCACGTCCATCAGAGTCCTCATGAGATCTCCTCCTGACTGCTGGCGGGCGTCGTTGCCCGCCGGTGTCCCGACAGTCCATCACAGCAGCAGGTATTGGGCCAAGCGGCCCCGCCCAACCTTCACCCGGCGGTCAGTCCAGCTCCACGCTGTCCCCCGGCGACAGGTGCCGGTAACTGGTGCCGTAGTGGCCGCCGATCCGCTCCACGTGCTTCTCCACCAACGGCAGGCCGCGGTCGCTCAGCCCGGCGTCATGGATTGGGTAGGCATACTCCGCCCGCATCGCGGTCACGAAGTCGATCACCTCGCCGGTCTTCGACCAGGGCGCGTGCACGGGCACCAGGACTATCCTGACGTCAAGCCCGTGCGGGACGATGAAGGAATCGCCCGGATGGTACAGGCTGTCATTGATGACGTAGCCGATATTGGCGACCACCGGGATGTGCGGATGAATCAGGGCGTGCTGGCCGCCGAAGGTGCGGATGCGGAACCCGGGCACCTCGAACTCCGTCTCCGGTTCGGCGGTATGGATCCGCCCGGATGCTCCCGGGGCGAGCGCCCGGAGGTCGGCAGCCACGGAGTCCGGGGCATACAACTGCATACCGTCCGCCGCTGCCAGCAGGCCCGGAACCCGGTCCTGGTCGATGTGGTCCGCATGCCCGTGGGTCACCAGGACGGCGGTAGCCCCTTCGAGGGCCTGCTCCACTTCCGAAAAGTTGCCGGGATCGATCACCAGGACGTGGCCGTCCTGCTCAAGCCGGACGCACGCGTGGGTGAATTTTGTCAGCTTCATGGAACACACCCTAGCCGCGCGCGGCGGCCGGCGTCCCGGCGGTCCGGCCTGCCCCGGCAATCAGGCCTGCTGGTAGGCTGGGATGCAGCCTACGGGTGCCAGTATCAACAGCGAGGAGCCGAAGCGGACATGTCCGTTCCTTCAGCGAAACCGCAGGCGCAGCGCCGCGGTACGGAACAGCGGGTAACCCGCCAGCGCGTGGCCGTGGCCGCCGCCTTGGACAGCCTGGAGGACTTCGTCAGCACGCAGGAACTGCACCGGTTGCTGCAGGACCGCGGCGATTCGGTCTCGCTGGCCACCACGTACCGGATTTTGCAGGCCATGGCCGACGACGGGCAAGTGGACGTGATGCGCAGCGGCGAGGGCGAAGCCGTTTACCGGCGCTGCGCCGTCGAGCACCACCATCACCACTTGCTCTGCCGGACCTGCGGCAAGACCGTGGAAATTGAAGCTCCGGCGGTGGAGCAATGGGCGGCCCGGATGGCGGCGGAGCACGGCTTCACCCAGGTTGCCCACACCGTGGAAATGTACGGGCTGTGCCCGGAATGCAGCGCCGCCCCCGGCAGCGCTTAACCGGCGGTAACCCTTACCGCGGCCACGTCGCGCCGCCCCACCTTGCCGCGCCGTTGCCGCCGCGCCCCGGCCATCCGGCAGACCACGTAGATCAGGAACGAGATCGTCGTGACGTAGGGGCTGATGGGCAGGCTGCCGCCCAGGGCCAGCAGGATCCCGCCAACCACAGCGGTCACCGCGAACGCCACGCTCAACAGCACGACCACGCGCGGCGAACTGCTCACCCGGAGCGCCGCGGCCGCCGGCGTGATGACCAGGGACAGCACCAGCAGGGCACCGACTACCTGGATGGACAGCGCCACGGCCAGTCCCAGCAGGAACATGAACACGATCGCCAGGGCACCCACCGGCACTCCGCGGGCCTCGGCCAGGTCCGGGTCGGCACTGGCGAAGGTCAGCGGACGCCAGATGGCCATAAGCCCCAGCACGACCACGGCTGAACCTGCGGTGAGAAGGTTCAGCTGCACCGTGTCCACGGACACGATCTGCCCGGTCAGCAGGCCGAACTTGTTCGCCGAGCGGCCCTCATAGAGCGAGAGGAACAGGATCCCCAAGCCCAGCCCGAAGGACATGATCACGCCTGTGATCGAATTCCGGTCCCGCGCCCGCATGCCCAGCATGCCCAGGACCACGGCCGCGATCACCGAGCCCACCAGCGAACCGAACACCACATTGGCGCCGATCAGCAATGCGAATGCCGCCCCGGCGAAGGACAGTTCGGCGATGCCGTGCACGGCAAAGGCGAGGTCCCGCATCATCACGAACACGCCGATCAGGCCGCCGACCAGGCCCAGGACGGCGCCGGCAATCAGCGAGTTGCGCACCAGCGGCAGCAGGTCACCGTAGTCGTTGAAGTTGAAGACCGCATCCAGCAGCTCCGATGGATCCATGCCTACACCACCTCGCCGTGGCGGTGGGTGGTGGCGTCGGGAAGGCCCACCACGATGATCCGGCCCTGGTTGTGGATCACTTCGACATGGCTGTTGTACATGTTCGACAGCACCTCGGTGGTCATCACTTCTTCCGGCGTGCCAACGCGGAACTGGCCGCCGGCCAGGTAGAGGACCCGGTCCACATAGTCGATGATCGGGTTGATTTCGTGCGTGACGAAGACGACCGCGCTGTTCCTTTCATGGCACTGCCTGTTGATCATGGAGCTCACGGCCTGCTGGTGGTGCAGGTCCAGCGAGAGCAAGGGCTCGTCGCAGAGCAGCACCCGGGGATCGGAGGCCAGCGCCTGGGCCGCGCGCAGCCGCTGTTGCTCGCCGCCGGACAGCTGTCCTACCGGGGCTTCCGCGTAACCGGAGGCGCCCACCATCTGCAGCAGTTCGTCCACCCGCCGGCGATGCTTGCGGCCGTTCAGCCGCATGCCCCACCGGTGTCCGTCCAGGCCCAGGCCCACCAGGTCGCGGGCCCGCAGCGGAGTCTCCGGCGCGAAGGTCTTTTGTTGGGGAATGTAGCCGATGTCCCGGCTGCCGCGTTCCAGCGGCCGGCCGTTGACCTCGGCCATGCCATGGCTCAGCGGCTGCAGGCCCAGCAATACGCGCAGGAAGCTGGTCTTGCCGGAGCCGTTGGGGCCCAGCACCGCGAAGAACTCCCCCGGGTTGATGGTCAGGTCGAGGTCATGCCACAGCACGCGCTGGCCGAAGGACAGCGAGGCACCCTGCAAGCGGACGGCGGGGGTCATGGCAGTGTTCCTTGAAGCTTCCGTGCTGCGCAGCGCGCAAAGGGGACGCGGGGGCACTTGAGGCATCCGGCTTGGACTGCCTCAGTTAACCACATCCCGGCGGCCTGGCCGGTCACGCGCGCAGCGCCTGGTCCACCGATTCCAGGTTCTCCGCCATCCAGGCCAGGTAGTCCTGATCTGCGGGCAGGGTCTCGGTGAAGTTTAGGACGTCGATGCCCGCCTTCTCCGCCAGTTGGCGCAGGCGCTGTGTCTGTGGGCCTTCGGTCTGTTCGTTGTAGGCGACGAACCGGACCGACCCGCCGGTGATCAACTCCTCGGCTTCCCTCAGTGCTGCCGGGGCGGCATCGCTGCCTTCCTCGGCCGCCTCCATGAAGCCGGCCGGGGTCTTGTTCTCCAGTCCCAGCGCATCGAAAAAGTGCAGCGGCACAGGATCTGTGGCCGCTACGGCTTCCCCGCCCGCCGTGGAAGCAAGTTCGTCCATGTCGTTTTGGAGGCCCTCGATCCCGGTACGAAACTGCTCGGCATTGGCCCGGAAGGTTTCGGCCTGCTCCGGGTCCAATGCCGAGAGCTTCTCCGCGATGGCCTCCGCAATGGCGGCCATGGTGGGCAGGTCGTACCAAACGTGTTCATTGAAGCCGCCATGGCTGTGGTCCGCGTGGCTGCCGTCCTCCGCGTGCCCCGCGTCGCCGCCGTTCGTGCGCTCCGCGTCCGCGTCGTCTCCGTGGGCATGCCCTGCTTCGGCACCCTCTGCTCCAGACAGCGGCGACAACTCCACCGCAGTGATGACGTAGTTGTGGTCGACGCCGGTCTCGTCCGCCAGCGTGTGCATGAAGGTGTCGTAGCCCCCGCCGTTTTCCAGCAGCAGGTCGGCCTGGGAGATCGCCAGCTTGTCCCGAGCCGTTGCTTCATAGGAGTGCGGGTCCTGGGCCATTCGATCGATGATCGATGTGACGTCGACGTGCTCGCCGCCGATCGTTTGGGCCACGTCGCCGTAGACATTGGTGGAAGCGACCACGCTCAGCTTGCCGTCACCTTCGGTCTCTCCCCCTGCAGCGGCGCAGCCGGACAGCAGCACCGCCGCGGCGGCCAGTCCTGCCAATACAGGAGCGGTACGTGAGTGCCTCACGGGCAACCTCGGTTCTACTCATAATGAGAATCAGTAACAATAAGGGTTTTCAGCTTAGCGCAGTTGCGAACGGTTCGCATTCGGCTCGGGCGCGGGACACCCTTTCGCTCCGCGCGGCAGGGCGCGGGCGCGGGCACGAGCACCACCCTTCCGCTCCACGCGGCAGGGCGCGGGCGCGGGCGCGGGCACGAGCACCACCCTTCCGCTCCACGCGGCAGGGCGCGGGCGCGGGCACGGACGCGGGGCAATCTTCCCGCCCCGCGCCCGCGGGGGCTATTCGCCGGTCCGGCGCAGTCCCTGGGCCTGCGTTTCATCGCGGATCTCGCCCACCAGCACTTCCAGGACGTCCTCGAGGAACAGCACGCCGTGCGTACTGCCGTCGGATCCCAGCACGCGGGCCAAGTGCGATCCGGTGCGCTGCATGACGGCGAGCGCGTCCTCGATTTCGTCATCGAGCGCCAGATTGGCCAGGGTGCGGACCTTGGTGACCGGAATCGTCTTGTTGAGCCTGTCCTCCGGGATGGTCATCACATCCTTGAGGTGCAGGTACCCGGTGAGGTTGTCGTTGGCATCGGCCACGGCAAAGCGGGAGAATCCGGTCCGTCCCACCGCGCGTTCGAACTGCTCCGGCGTGGTGTCGACCCCGATGGTGACCAATTGGTCAAGCGGCACCATCACGGCGGCAGCGGTCACTGCCGAAAACTCCAGCGAACTGGAGATCAGCCCGGCGTCGTCGTCGACCAGTCCGTGCCTGGTGGACTCCTGCACAATGGACTGGACCTCCTCCAGCGTGAACGTGGAAGAGACCTCGTCTTTCGGCTCGATCCGCACGGCCCGCAGCAAGTGGTTCGCGGTCCAGTTCAGGGTGGAGATCACCGGCCGCACCACCTTGGAGACCGCCACCAGCGGCGGAGCCAGCAGCAGCGCGGCCTTGTCGGCCATGGACACGGACATGTTCTTCGGGACCATCTCGCCGAAGGTCACGTGCAGGAACGTCACCAGCAACAGCGCCACGGCAAACGAGATGCCGTAGGAAATCTCGTGCGGAATGCCCAGCCACCCCTCCAGCGGCAGCAGCAGCAGCTCCTTGATCGCCGGCTCGGCCACGTTCAGGATCAGCAACGAACACACGGTAATGCCCAGCTGCGCGCAGGCCAGCATCAGGGAGACGTGCTCCATGGCCCAGAGCGTGGTCTTGGCGCGCTTGGATCCGCTGTCGGCCAGCGGCTCGATCTGGCTGCGGCGGGCGGACATGACGGCGAATTCGGCGCCCACGAAGAACGCATTCGCGAGCAGCAGCACTACCAGCCAGAAAATACCCATGGCGGCCATCAGAGCGCACCTCCCGCGATGCCGGTCTCAGGAAGCACGGCACCCGTTGCCGGACTGGGGATGAAACGGACGCGGTCCACCCGCCGTCCGTCCAACCGCTCGACTTCCAGCGTGCCGCCGTCCACGGGCACCGTGTCGCCAACCACCGCAATCCTGCCCAGCTGCGCCATGATGAAGCCGCCGACCGTTTCGTAGCTGGCCCCGTCGGGCACGGTCAGCTCCGGGATTTGCTCGCTGACCTCGTCCGGACGCATCAGGCCCGGGAAGTACCAGTTTCCGGTCGCGCTCTGCAGCACGCCCGGCTTCACCCGGTCGTGCTCGTCAGCGACTTCGCCAACAATCTCTTCCACCAGGTCTTCCAGCGTCACCACCCCGGCGGTGCCGCCGTACTCGTCGAGCACCACGGCGAACTGAAGGTTTGCGGCCCGCAGCTCCGAGAGCAGCGAATCCAGATGCACCGTCTCGGGCACGCGCAGCACGTCGGTCATGATGGTGGCCGCGGCCAGATGCGGACGCTTCCTGCGCGGCACGCCGATCGCCTTTTTGATGTGCGCGACGCCGCGGACGTCGTCGGGGGAATCGCCGAGCACCGGGAACCGGGAGTAGCCGGTTCGGCGGGCAGCGGCGATGAGGTCGGCCACGGTCTGGTCCGCGTCGATAAACTCCACCCGGATGCGCGGCGTCATCACGTCGGCTGCGGTTCTGCCGGAGAACGACAAGGTCTTGGCGAGGAAGTTCGCGGTCCCGGCATCCAAGGTGCCCATTTCCGCGGAGCGGCGTACCAGCGATGCCAGCTCGGACGGCGTGCGGGCACCGGAAAGCTCTTCCTTGGCCTCCAGCCCGAACAGGTGCAGCACCTTGTTGGCGAAGCCGTTGAGCATCAGCACGAAAGGCTTGAACACCGCGGTGAAGATCAGCTGCGGACGGGCCACCAGCTTGCCGACTGCCATCGGCAGGGCAATGGACGCATTCTTGGGCACCAGTTCGCCCAGCAGCATGGAGAGGAGGGTGGCGATCACCATGGCGATCACCGCACCGACCGGCTGGATGACGGCGTCGGCCAGTCCCAGCGCGGTCAGCGACGGACGCAGCAGCGAACTGATGGCCGGTTCCATCAGGAAACCGGTCAGCAGCGTGGTGAGGGTGATGCCGAGTTGGCAGCTGGAGAGCTGCGTGGAGAGGGACTTCAGGCATTTCATCAGCGGCACTGCGCCGCGGTCGCCTTTGTCGATGGCGCGTTGCACAGTGGGCTGGTCAAGGGCCACCAAAGCGAATTCCACGGCGACAAAAAAGCCGGTGCCGAGGATCAGCAGCATGCCGGCGGCGATTTGGATCCATTCCATCTAGCTCGCCACCGCCCTGGACTTCAGGCGGTCCGATGGACCTGGCGGGGGTTCGTCCGAGCCCGGACTAGGAGGCTCCTGACCGGCCGCGCGGGCGGCAAGTGTGTGATGGGCACGTGCACGGGATTTGCCGGTGCTGGGTGACGCCTCGCACGCGGCGCCCGCTTGGGCTGCCTGTGCTCCCGCGGTCTGGCATGCTGCCTGCCCTGCGGGGCGCGTCACGGACCGGCTCCTAGAATAGCTGTCCATTATGGGCTATAGCGTAGCAGGCAGGCTTACGCAGCGGGCAGTCCCCGGTGGCCGTTCTGCCGCCGGCGTACCGGCGCGCCGCGCGACAGCCACCCTCTTCCGCCGGTGCGGGCGGGGCGCAGGCGGCACCGGCTGCAAGCACCCCTACCAGCTCTCCGGCAGAGGCCGGCCTTCCTCATAGCCGGCGGCCGACTGCACTCCCACAATGGCACGTTCGCGGAACTGCACCAGGTTCTGTGCTCCGGCGTAGGTCAGCGAGCTGCGCAGGCCGGCGGTGATCTCGTCCAGGAGGTCCTCGACGCCGGGGCGCAGCGGGTCGAGGTACATCTTCGAGGACGAAATCCCTTCTTCGAAGAGCGCCTTGCGCGCCCGCTCAAAGGCGTCCTCCCGCCGGGTCCGGTTCTGCACGGCGCGGGCGGACGCCATGCCGAAGCTCTCTTTGTATTTGCGGCCGTTGCTGTCCGTGAGCAGGTCTCCGGGGCTCTCATGCGTCCCGGCGAACCAGGAGCCGATCATCACCTGGCTGGCGCCGGCCGCCAGCGCCAGGGCGACATCCCGCGGATAGCGGACCCCTCCGTCGGCCCATACGTGGGCACCGAGCTCCCGGGCCGCCTCCGCGCATTCCTGCACGGCGGAGAACTGGGGCCGGCCCACGGCCGTCATCATGCGGGTGGTGCACATGGCCCCCGGCCCCACGCCGACCTTGACGATGTCCGCGCCGGCTTCCACCAGGTCGCGCACGCCGTCGGCGCTGACCACGTTGCCGGCGACCACCGGAACCTGCGGATCCAGGCTGCGTACTGCTTCGAGGGCGTCGAACATCTTGCGCTGGTGGCCATGGGCTGTATCAACCACCAGGACGTCCACGCCGGCCTGCAGCAGCGCCTCGGCCTTGGCGCGGACGTCGCCATTAATCCCGACGGCGGCGGCGACCTTCAGCCGGCCCTGCGGATCCAGCGCGGGGGTGTAGATGGTCGAGCGCAAGGCGCCGGCGCGGGTGAGCGCGCCGACCAGCACGCCGTCGTCGTCCACGACCGGCGCAAAGGATGCCGAGGCCGAGTCGAACAGGTCGAAGGCCTGCCGCAGCGCGGTGTCCGCCCCGGCGTTGAACATGGAGGCATCCAGCAGCAGCGGGTGGGCAGCCATCACCGACTCCAGCGACGCGTAGCGGTCCACGCCCTCACAGTCCTCGGCGCGCACCACGCCCACGCACTTGCCGGCGTCGTCCACCACCGCAACCGCACCGTGCGCGCGTTTGTCCATCAGGTGCACGGCATCGATCACGGTGTTGCCCGCGGCAAGCTCCAACGGCGTGTCGAAAACGACGTGGCGGTCCTTGATCCAACCGGTGACCTCGGCCAGGACGTTCAGCGGGACGTCCTGCGGAAGCACGGCCAACCCGCCGCGCCGCGCCATCGTCTCAGCCATGCGACGGCCGCTCACGGCGGTCATGTTCGCCACGACCAGGGGAATCGTGCTCCCGGTGCCGTCGCCGGCCGAGAGGTCAACATCCAGCCTCGACGTGATATCCGAGCGCGACGGCACCAGGAAAACGTCCGAGTAGGTCAAGTCGGTCATCGGCTCGTTGATCAGGCGCATGGCTGCTCTCTTTCCTCGTCGCCGTGCAGGCCGGGGCGGCCAGGTGGCGCGGCGGTCGGTCAGGTGGGTGGGGCTGCGGGTCGGTGGCCGGATCCGTTCTGTCCGTGCGCTGGCGGCGCTGCACAGCGGAGGGCGGCCCGGCCGCCTGAAAATCTCCTGCTCCCCTGAGAGTCTAGGGCCACCGCGCCGCGGAACGAATCGGCACGAAGTTCGCCCGCTTAAACGCTAAAGATTAGCCTGCGTTGCGAAAGTGTCATTAGACTGGCTACTGGTCCAGATCTAGTGCGCGGCAGATGCGTACTCGCATTTCCGCTGCTGGCCGGGAGGTTCGGAAGGCAGCCAAGGAAGCGTGTGATCTGCAGGGCAAGCGGCAATTCACGGAAGAGGCGTATCACAAGTGCCAGAGCATCCCAACCTTCGTCTACCCGAAGAATTCGGCGGTAACGAATGGCTCGTTGACGAAATCTACGAGCAGTACCTCCAAGACAAGAATTCCGTGGACAAGAAATGGTGGAGCATCTTCGAGGCGGCCAACGGCGGCGACGGCAACTCGAACGACACTGCAGCTTCCTCGGCCGGCACCGCCGCGCCGTCCCGCCCCACCACGGCAAATGCCGCACCCAAGGCCTCGGGCGAGAGCACGGCCACGGAGCAGGCAGGACCCACACCGATTCCCGCCGACAATGAGCCTGCTCCCAACACCTCCACGAGCAGCACCGCCGCCCCGGCCAAGCCGGCGGCAAAGGCTGAGCCGGCCGAAAAGGCGGAGGCGAAGCCTGCCCCGATCCCCGCCCAGTTGCCCAAATCCGCGCCTAGCGCACTGGCCGAAGAAGACACCGTTTCCGTGCTGCGTGGCCCGGCCAAGGCCATCGCCACCAACATGGACGCCAGCCTGAGCGTGCCAACCGCGACGACGGTGCGCGCGGTTCCCGCCAAGCTGCTGATCGACAACCGCCTGGTGATCAACTCGAACCTGGCCCGCGCCCGCGGCGGCAAGGTCTCCTTCACCCACCTCATCGGCTACGCCGTGGTCAAGGCGCTGGGCCAGTTCCCCAGCCAGAACGTCCACTACGACGAGATCGACGGCAAGCCCGCCGCTGTCCAGCCGGCCCACGTGAACTTCGGCATCGCGATCGACATGCCCAAGCCGGATGGAACCCGCCTGCTGGTGGTGCCGAACATCAAGCGCGCCGAAACCATGAACTTCTCCGAGTTCTGGCACACCTACGAGGACCTGATCAAGCGGGCCCGCGCCGGGAAGCTCACCGCCGACGACTACGCCGGCACCACGGCTTCGCTGACCAACCCGGGCGGCATCGGCACGGTCCACTCCGTCCCCCGCCTATCCAAGGGCCAGGCCACCATTGTGGGCGTCGGTGCCCTCGAGTACCCCGCCGAGTTCCGCGGCGCCAGCGAACGGACGATCGCCGCGCAAGGCGTCGGCAAGATCATCACGCTTACCTCCACCTACGACCACCGCGTCATCCAGGGCGCCGGCTCGGGCGAGTTCCTGCGCCTGATCGAATCGCTGTTGCTGGGCGAACAGGGCTTCTACGATGAGATCTTCGAAGCACTGCGCATCCCGTACGAGCCGGTCCGCTGGCGGCCGGACAACCAGGTGGACGTCGACCTGCAGATCAACAAGGTGGCCCGCATCCAGCAACTGGTGCACGCCTACCGCGTCCGCGGCCACCTGATGGCGGACACCAACCCGCTGGAGTACGTCCAGCGCAAGCACCCGGACCTGGACATCAACACCTACGGGCTGACGCTGTGGGACCTGGACCGCGAGTGGGTTACCGGCGGATTCGGCGGCGCGGACCGCCTGAAGCTGCGCGACATCCTGGGCGTGCTGCGCGATGCCTACTGCCGCACCACCGGCATCGAGTACATGCACATCCAGGATCCGGCCGAGCGCGAATGGTTCCAGAACGAGCTGGAGCGCCCCTATGCCAAGCCCAGCCGCGAAGAGCAGCTGCGCATCCTGGGCAAGCTCAACGCCGCCGAGGCGTTCGAGACCTTCCTGCAGACCAAGTTCGTGGGCCAGAAGCGCTTCTCGCTGGAGGGCGGCGAATCCCTGATCCCGCTCCTGGATGCAGTGATTTCCGACGCCGCCGACGACGGCCTGGACGAAGTGGCCATCGGCATGGCACACCGCGGCCGGCTGAACGTGCTCACCAACATCGCCGGCAAGACCTACGCACAGGTCTTCCGCGAGTTCGAGGGCACCCAGGACCCGCGCAGCGTCCAAGGCTCCGGCGACGTGAAGTACCACCTGGGCACGGAAGGGAAATTCACCTCCGACAACGGCAACGAGACCAAGGTCTACCTTGCCGCCAACCCCTCCCATCTGGAGGCCGTCGACCCGGTGCTCGAGGGCATCGCCCGCGCCAAGCAGGACCGCCTGAACAGGGGCGACGAGTTCCCGGTGCTGCCGGTCATGATCCACGGCGACGCCGCCTTCGCCGGCCAGGGCGTGGTGGCCGAAACCCTGAACCTGTCGCAGCTGCGCGGCTACCGCACGGGCGGCACCGTGCACATCGTGGTCAACAACCAGGTCGGTTTCACCACCTCGCCGCATGCCTCGCGGTCCTCGGTGTACTCCACCGACGTGGCGAAGATGATCCAAGCCCCGGTCTTCCATGTGAACGGCGACGACCCCGAGGCCGTGGTCCGCGTGGGACAGTTGGCCTACGAGTACCGCCAGCGCTTCCACAAGGACGTCATCATCGACATGGTCTGCTACCGCCGTCGCGGCCACAACGAGGGTGACGATCCCTCGATGACGCAGCCGATGATGTACAACCTCATCGAGGCCAAGCGTTCCACCCGCAAGCTGTACACGGAGGCCCTGGTGGGCCGTGGCGACATCACCCAGGACGAAGCCGACCAGGCCCTGCGCGACTACCAGGAACGGCTGGAGCGCGTCTTCGCCGAGACCCATGCGGCGCAGACGTCGCCGATCCCGGTGATCACCAAGGACTCCGAGGCTGTGTCCGACCTGGAGCGCCCGCTCTCGCAGCAGACCGAGGACAGGGCCAACGTGCCGGCCGGCACCGCCGTCTCCGCCGAAGTGATGGCGAGGATCGGCAAGGCGCACGTGGAAGTACCGGAAGGCTTCTCCGTCCATCCGAAGCTTAAGGCGCTGTTGGAGCGCCGCGAGCAGATGTCCCGCGAGGGCAACATCGACTGGGGCTTCGGCGAACTCGCGGCCTTCGGCTCGCTGCTGATGGAAGGGGTGCCGGTACGCCTGGCCGGTCAGGACTCCCGCCGCGGCACCTTTGTGCAGCGCCATGCGGTCTTCCACGACCGCGTTACGGGCCAAGAGTGGGCCCCGCTGAGCCACCTGTCCGACGACCAGGCCAAGCTGTGGATCTACGATTCGCTGCTGTCCGAGTACGCGGCCATGGGCTTCGAATACGGCTACTCGGTCGAGCGCCCGGACGCACTGGTGCTGTGGGAGGCCCAGTTCGGCGACTTCGTCAACGGCGCCCAGACCGTGATCGACGAGTTCCTCTCCTCGGCCGAGCAGAAGTGGGGCCAGCGGTCGTCGCTGGTGCTGCTGCTGCCGCACGGCTACGAAGGCCAGGGCCCGGACCACTCGTCGGCCCGGATCGAGCGCTTCCTGCAGATGTGCGCCGAGGACAACATGATCGTGGCCAATCCGACCACCCCGGCCTCGCACTTCCACCTGCTGCGCCGCCAGGCCTACAGCCGGCCGCGCAAGCCGCTGATCATCTTCACGCCGAAGCAACTGCTGCGGCTGAAGGCCGCCGCGGCCAAGGTGGAGGACTTCACCAGCGGCACGTTCCAGCCGGTCATCGGGGACGTTCAGGACCTGAACGGCCAGGACGTCGACCGGGTGGTGCTGGTCTCCGGCCGGCTCTACTACGACCTGCTGGCTGCGCGCCAGAAGAACTCCGACACCAAGACCGCGCTGATCCGCGTGGAGCAGCTCTACCCGCTGCCGGTCGAAGAGATCAAGGCGGAACTGGCCAAGTACCCGAACGCGGACATCGTCTGGGCGCAGGACGAACCTGCCAACCAGGGCCCGTGGCCCTTCATGGGCCTGTACCTGCCCGAGGCCCTGGACCGTCCGCTGCGCCTGGTGTCCCGCCCGGCATCCGCTGCCACCTCCACCGGCTCGGCCAAGCGCCACGCCGCGGAGCAGGATGTTCTGGTCACGAAGGCCTTTGAACGCCGCTAAGTAAGATGGTGGGCGGGGTGCCGCAGGGCGCCCCGCCCACTTTCGTTTAAGCCCGCTTCCAATCCGTCGAACCAGAAAGCTACCCGTGGAGCAACGCAGAATCAGGATCGCCGCCGTGGGTGATCAACTGCTGGCCGGTGTGGGCGACCCGCGCGCCCTCGGCTGGCTCGGCCGCACCTTGGCCCGGACCAACCCGGATCCAGCCACCCTGGAGTCCTTCGTGCTGGCCTCGCCCAACGAAGGAACCGAGGAACTGGCCGGCCGCTGGCTGCAGGAAGCAGGCCGGCGTTTCGATGACGGCTTCGAAAACCGGCTCGTCATTGGGCTGTCCGGCCGCGACCTCGAGCTCGGACTGTCCACAGCCCGCAGCCGGCTCAACCTGGCGAACATCCTCGACGGCGCGGCGCAGCTGAGCGTCAAGGTTTTCGTCGTGGGTCCGCCGCCGGGACTGGACCCCGACCGCAACATCCAGCTGGCCGAGCTGTCGACCGCCTTCGGCGATGTCACCACGCGGCGCAAGCACGTCTTCGTCGACACCTTCACGCCGTTGCTGAACCACGAGCAGTGGCGCACCGACCTGGCCAGCAACGGCGGAGGCCCCGGCCAAGCGGGCTACGGGCTGCTGGCCTGGCTGGTGCTGCACCGCGGTTGGTACCCCTGGCTGGACCTGCCCGAACCCTTCTAGCGGCGCGCAAGGGCACGCGAGTGCCGCACAGGGCTGATACACCGCGACGGCGGGACCGGAGGATGCTCCGGTTCCGCCGTTGCAGTTAAGGACGTGCGTGCTCCCCCTTGCGGGCACGAGATACGCGATATATCGTGTCCTGCAACACGAGATATATCGCGTTTGGGGCGGTGTATCGCCACAGGCAGGACAGGGCCATGAACGAGACCTGGAGCATCGACGGTCCCCGGACGATCGACGTCGACAATGTCCGCTCCCTGAGGGCATCCATCGTCAAGGGGCGCCTGGATATCATCGTCCATGACGAGCCGACGGTCCGCGTGGAGGTCTCCGAGGTCAGCGGGACGCCCCTGGAAATGACCCTGCGCAACGGCACGCTGGACATCAGCCACGGCAGGGCCGGCGACGGTCCGCTGGGTTTCCTCGCCCGGCACGTCAACCTGGTGCTTCCCGGAGCCCGGGACGAAGCAGTCATCAGTATTGGCGTTCCCCGGGACCTGCCGGCCAAGGCCGCCACTGTCAGTGGCGACGGCCTGGTGTGCGGTACGGCGGCCGGGGCGGATGTCAGCACGGTCTCCGGATCCATGATGGCGGACGACACCGCCGGAATGCTCACCGTCAATACGGTCAGCGGCGACATCATCGTCCGCCGGCACAGCGGGAACCTGGTGGCCAAGAGCGTCTCCGGCGAAATCACCGCCTCCGGCTTCCTGGACCACGTCCGGGCCAGCACGGTCAGCGGGGACCTGGGTTTTGATTTGCACGGCGCCCCGGAGGACCTGGCCGTCAATTCCGTCTCCGGCGACGTCACGGTGCGCGTCCCGGACGAATGCGGCGTGGAAGTGGCTGCTTCGTCGGCCACCGGCAGCATCACGGTGAACGACCAGAAGTTTTTCGGCCTCTCCGAGAAGGTGAAAACCCGGATAGGACCCGAAGGCCGCGGGCTCACCATCCGGTCCACCACGGTTTCGGGCACCTTGGCGGTCTTTCACCGGGACAATGCCGGAAGCCAGGTCGGCTGATGGCCCCGGTCTTCGCCCACGGCGCCTTGCGGCTCTATCTGCTCGCGCTGGTGGCGGAAGGCGACAAGCATGGTTACGACATCATCCGCGCCCTCAGCGACCGGTTCGGCGGCACCTACTCCCCCAGCGCGGGCACCGTCTATCCCAGGCTGGCCAAACTCGAGGACGAAGGGCTGGTCGCCACCTCGTCCGATGGGCGGCGCACGGTATACAGCATCACCGCTGCCGGGCGGGCGGAACTGGCTGCCCGCCGGGAAGAATTGGCCGGCGTCGAAGCCGACATCTCCGCATCGGTGCGGCGCCTGGCGGACGAACTGCGGGAGGAACTGCGCAGTTCGATGAAAGGACTGCGGGCCGACCTCGCCGCCTCGGCCGAGGCCGCCCGCACCAACGCCAGGAAGTCCCCGCGGGCAGCCGAGGCCGCCGGACAGCGCACGGTCAAGGAACTGGAACACCTGCTCAACGACTTCCGCGACGACGTGAGGGTGCACCTGCGCCGGCGCATGGCGGCCGGCACCGTGGACGAAGTCGCCGTGCAGACCATCAGGACCGTGCTGGAGCAGGCCAGGGCCTCTATCACCGCGGCCCTGCGCTGACCTCGCCGGGGCCCTCCTCCGGTTAGGAGGTGGGGCGGGCATATGACAGACTGGTGCGCAGTTCTTTTTCACCCAGCAAAGGAGGCAGCCATGAGCAAGCGAGCACGCAAGCGCCGTGACCGTAAGCGCGGCGGCGCAAACCACGGCAAGCGCCCCAACACCTAAGCAGTCGGACAACAGCCCGCGCGGCTGAAGCTGCTGCAAGAAGAACCCCCGCGCCCAATCGGGCCGCGGGGGTTCTTTCGTTGTGCCCGGCACGTTCCCTGCAGGATGAGCGCCGCCGGCAGGCCCGTTACACGGTGTCGGCTTCCCTGATGTGGCTGATCCTGTCCAGGATCCGTTCCTTCAGCGTCTGGGGCGCGTGCTCCTGGCAGGAGCGCTTCACCACCGAGCGGATCAGGCACTCCAGGTTGTGTTCTTCGGCGCATTCGGGACAACTGTCGAGATGCGCCTTGATTTCCGCTAGGTCATCGCGGGAGAGTGCGCCGTCGACGTACTCGTAGATCCGCTGCATCCGGTCGTCTTCGCAGTCGCCCAGTCCGTGGCAGTCGCTCATTTACCGTTCTCCTGTTGTGTCCCCACCGCCGCCGCGGCGTTTTTCTTGTCCTTGGTGCCTGACATGCCACGTTCGTGCGCATAATCTGCGAGCAGTTCACGCAGCAACTTGCGTCCCCGGTGCAGGCGGGACATCACGGTGCCGATGGGCGTGTTCATGATTTCCGATATTTCCTTGTACGCGAAGCCCTCCACGTCCGAAAAGTAGACGGCCAGCCGGAATTCCTCCGGGATAGCTTGGAGGGCGTTCTTCACGTCCGAATCCGGCAGGTGGTCCAGTGCCTCCGCTTCCGCCGACCGGAGCCCGGAGGACGTGTGCGCGGCAGCCTGGAACATCTGCCAGTCCTCTACCTGGTCCGTGTTGGACTGTTGCGGCTCGCGCTGCCGCTTCCGGTAGAGGTTGATGTACGTATTGGTCAGGATCCGGTACAGCCAGGCCTTCAAATTGGTGCCCGGCTTGTACTGGTGGAAGGCCGAAAACGCCTTGGTATAGGCCTCCTGCACCAAGTCCTCGGCGTCGCTGGGATTGCGTGCCATCCGCATCGCTGCCGAATAGAGCTGGTCCACATACTGCATGGCGTCGCGTTCGAACCGGGCACGGCGCTGGTCGGCGGTTTCCGTCTGGACGTCGACCTCGTCCGGCTCCCCCGTTGTGGCGGGGATAACGCGGTCCTGGGTGGCGTCCGAATTCTCAGTCGTCATTGGCTCCCAGTCTACGCTGAGCCGCACAGACGCCGGGGCGGACGCTGCGCCCGCAACCGGACCTGCAGGGCCCCGTTCGGCAAGCGCTGTAGCCACAGGATCTCCCTCCGTTCCGACACCTCGTCGGCCGGAGACAATGCACCGGCCTTCCTCCCATGGGTAACCGCCGATGCCCCGCAACTATTCCCCGCCGACCCCGACAAACGCCCCTGCAAGGTGTGCAGTGGCAACAAAAGTGCCAGACTAGTGTCCAGTGCCACCTTCCCGGGGCCTGGCTCCGGGAAAGGCGCAGATCCTTCGACGCACGCTGACAGCCAGGAGGCTTCCATGTCAATCGTCCGCCTTGCCGCCCGCCCGCTGCTGGCCACAAGCTTTGTAGCCACCGGCATAGACCGTCTGCGCCACACCGACGAAACGGCGGTGTCCCTGCGGCCGCTGGTCCAGCAGACGGAATCCGTCCTTCCCGCGGCTGGCGCCCTGGCCGGGCAGGAGAAGCTGATGGCCCGCGCTATCGGCGCGGCCCAGGTGGGAGCAGGTGTGCTCTTGGGCATGGGCAAGTTCTCGCGGCTCGCGGCTGCCGTACTGGCCGGCACCACAGCCCTCAATACCGTGGTGGATTACCGCGCCGCCGATTCCGCAACGCCGGAAGCCAGGCGCACCCGCCGCAACCACCTGTTGAAGAATCTGTCCTTGATCGGGGCGGTCCTGCTCGCCGCCGTGGATACCAATGGCCGGCCCGGCCTGGTGTGGCGGGCCGAGCATCTTGCCGCTGACGCCCGGCGCAACGTCCGCTCCATCGGAAAAGACGCCCGCCGCAATGCCGGTTCGATCGGCCATGACGCACGGAAGCAGCTGAAGAAGGCCGAGCGCGCGGTGCGCGAAGCCACGACGGACGTGGTGGCATCCTGAACGTAATGCCCCACGCTGCCAACCACTGGCCCGCCCCCTTCGCGGAGCGGCCGATCGATGCAACAGTAGAGGTTCCGGCCTCCAAGTCCCTCACCAACCGTTACCTGGTTCTCGCCGCGCTGGCCGACGGCCCCTCCCGGCTACGCTCCCCGCTGCACTCGCGGGACACCGTTCTGATGGTGGAGGCGCTGCGGTCCTTGGGAGCCGGCATCACCGAGACCGAGGGCGATGGCAGGTTCGGCCCGGATCTGTTGGTGGACCCGATCGACCCGTCGCGTCCGCTGGGCGCTGCCGCCATCGACTGCGGACTGGCCGGCACGGTCATGCGGTTCGTGCCGCCGCTGGCGGCGCTGTGCAGCGGAGCAGTGGAGTTCGACGGCGACCCGGCGGCGCGGCGCCGGCCCATGTCCCCCACCATCGATGCACTGCGCCAGCTGGGCGTGGCGGTGGATGATGGCGGACACGGCAGCCTGCCGTTCCGCATCACCGGCAGCGGTGAAGTGGCCGGAGGCCACCTGGCGATCGATGCCAGCGCCTCCTCGCAATTCGTCTCCGCCCTCCTGCTGGTTGGTCCCCGTTTCCGCGACGGACTGCACCTCGAGCACACCGGCGATCGCGTGCCCAGCCTGGACCACATCTCGATGACGGTCCAGCTGCTGCGGGACCTGGGCGTGAGCGTCGACGACTCCACCCCCAACCACTGGGTGGTCTCCCCGGGCCCGATCCGTGCCTTCGACACCCGGATCGAGCAGGATCTTTCCAACGCCGGCCCGTTCCTGGCCGCGGCCCTGGCCACGCGCGGCCGGGTCAGGATCCCCAACTGGCCCACCGCGACCACCCAAGTGGGCGACGCCTGGCGGGACATCCTGCCGCGGCTCGGCGCCACCGTCACGCTGCAGGGCGGCACCTTGACCGTCACCGGCGGCGCGTCGATCACCGGCGCCGACCTCGCCGACACCAGCGAGCTGGCGCCGACCGCGGCAGCGCTGTGTGCGTTGGCCGACGGCGAGTCCCGCCTGAGCGGCATTGCCCACCTGCGTGGCCATGAGACGGACCGTTTGGCCGCCTTGGTGGCGGAAATCAACCGGCTGGGCGGTGACGCCGAGGAGACGGACGACGGTTTGCTGATCCGGCCAAGGCCGCTGCACGGCGGCCTGTTCCACTCCTACGAGGACCACCGCATGGCTACCGCGGGCGCGATCCTCGGCCTGGCCGTGCGCGGCGTGGAGGTCGAGGACATCGAAACCACGGCGAAGACCATGCCCGAATTCCCGCAGCTGTGGCAGGACATGTTCACCGTTGCTCCGGCCGCCTCGGCCACCGAGGGCTGACGGTGTCGCGCAGCACCGGCAGCTGGGACGAATCGGATGTGCGCATCCGCCCGAACAAGCGCGGCTCCCGTCCGCGCACCAAGGACCGCCCGGCCCACGAGGATGCAGAGCTCGGGCGGATTGTTACCGTTGACCGCGGCCGCTACACCGCCGTCGTCGATGAAGACACTCCCCGCGAGCGCATCGTCGTCGCCGCCCGGGCCCGCGAGCTGCGCCGCACCCCGGTGGTCACCGGAGACTTCGTGGCCCTGGTCGGCGATGTTTCCGGCGAACCCGACAGCCTCGCCCGGCTGGTCCGGGTGGAGGAACGGCGCACCCTGCTGCGCCGCAGCGCTGACGACACCGACCCGGTTGAACGCGCGGTGGTGGCCAATGCCGACCAGCTGGTCATCGTGGTGGCCGCGGCGAACCCCGAACCCCGCACCGGGTTCATCGACCGGGCGCTGGTGGCCGCGTACGACGCCGGGATCCGCCCGCTGTTGTGCGTCACCAAGGCTGACCTGAAGGATCCCGCCGAGCTGCTGTCCAATTACGAGCACCTGGAGCTGCCGGTCATCGTCAGCCGCACCGCGGCCGCCGACGCTCACGGCGTGGACACCGCCTCCGACGAGGGCCTGTCGGCGCGGCTCGATACCGAGGCCGTGGCCCAGCTGCGCGGTTATCTCGATGGCAAGGTCACCGTCACCCTCGGCCACTCGGGCGTCGGCAAGTCCACCATGGTCAACGCGCTCACCGGTGCTCAGCGCGCCACCGGCGGAGTCAACGCCGTCACCGGGCGCGGCAGGCACACGTCGTCGTCGGCCCTGGCACTGAAGGTCCAGGACTCGCCGGCCGGCACCTGGATCATCGACACCCCGGGCATCCGTTCCTTTGGGCTTGCCTACGTGGACCCCGACCGGATCCTGTCCGCCTTCCCGGACCTGGAGCCGGGCACCGCCGACTGTCCGCGCGGCTGCAAACACGACGCGGCCGCCATCGGCTGCGGGCTGGGCCCCTACGTCGCGGACGGCGGGGCCGGCGACGCGGGGGCGGCGAGGCTCGCGTCGCTGCGCCGCCTGCTGGGGGCCGAAGAGCGCCCCGAGGCCAAGGAACTCGGCACCGTCTGAGGCCTCCTGCCCGGCTGGAGGCTCCGCCTCCCGCGTCCGCACTTCACTTACCGATAGGTTGAAACCTATGACCCACGCTTCGCAAAGCTACAACGACGATCTGCGCCTGGCCCACGTGATGGCCGACTCCGTGGATGCGCAGACCATGGCCCGCTTCAAGGCCCTCGACCTGAAGGTGGAGACCAAACCGGACCTGACTCCGGTCACGGACGCCGACCGTGCGGCCGAAGAAGCAATCCGCGGGCAGCTCTCCCGCTCCCGGCCGCGCGACGCCGTGCTCGGCGAAGAATTCGGCAGCAGCGGCCACGGCGCCCGCCGCTGGATCATCGACCCGATTGACGGCACCAAGAACTTTGTCCGGGGCGTGCCGGTCTGGGCCACGCTGATCGCGTTGGTGGACGAGGGGCAGCCGGTCGTCGGCCTGGTCAGCGCGCCGGCACTGGGCAAGCGCTGGTGGGCCGCCAAGGGAACCGGCGCCTACACGGGACGCTCGCTGGCCACCGCGGCCCGGCTCCAGGTTTCCGCCGTGGACCGGCTGGAGGACGCGTCGCTGTCCTACTCCAGCCTGGGCGGCTGGAAGGAACGCGGGAACCTGGACGACTTCCTTGGCCTGACCGAATCCGTCTGGCGCACCCGCGCTTTCGGAGACTTCTGGTCCTACTGCCTGGTGGCCGAAGGCGCCGTGGACATCGCCTGCGAACCGGAACTGAACCTCTACGACATGGCGGCCCTGGTGCCGATCGTGACCGAAGCCGGCGGGCGGTTCAGCTCGCTGGAGGGCGAAGACGGCCCGTTCGGCGGCAACGCGCTGGCCACCAACGGCCTGCTCCACGCGGAGGCCCTGCACCGCCTGAACCCCGAACTGCGCGGACAGCGTCCCGCCGGGTCGGCCGCGGCGGCGTACGGCGACGAAGCGGCCGGCAGCGTCGAAGCTGCCGGCGAGGGCCGGTAGCGCGCCGCCGCACGAGGAGCACCACGTGGCACACAGCGGCCCCCGCATGGACGACGAGCAGCGGCGCGCCTACGCCGGCACCTTCCAGCAGGGCGGCGAACACTACGACCGCATCCGCCCCGGCTACCCCGACGACGCCGTCGACTGGCTGCTGCCGGCCGGCGCCCGGGACGCCGCCGACGTTGGAGCCGGCACCGGAAAGTACACCGCCGCCCTGGCCGCCCGCGGGTTGCGGGTGGTTGCGGTGGATCCCTCGGCGGACATGCTCGCGCAGCTGGAGCGCAACCTTCCGGGCGTGACCACCGTGGTGGGGACCGCCGAGGAAACCGGCCTCCCCGACGCAGGCCTGGACGTGGTGACCGTGGCCCAGGCCTGGCACTGGACCGATCCGCTGCGGGCGAGCACGGAAGCCGCCCGCATCCTCAAGCCCGGCGGGACCTTGGGATTGGTGTGGAACCAGTTGGATACCGGCGTGCCGTGGGTGCACCGCCTCTCGCGCATCATGCATGCCGGCGACGTGCTCAAGCCCGATTTCCGCCCCCGCGTCGGCCCGGAGTTCGGCACGCTGGAAGGGCATGAAACCCGGTGGCGGGACCCCCTCAGCACCGGCGACGTGATGGAGCTGGTCAAGACCCGCAGCTACTACCTGCGCGCAAACGAGGCCACCCGGGCGAAAGTCCTGGGCAACCTCGACTGGTACCTCCACGACCATCTGGGCCACTCCCCCGGGGACCTGATCGACCTGCCCTACCTGACCCACAGCTGGCGGGCGAGAAAAATCTGATCCGGTCCCGGACAATTCCCCTCGGGCGCTTGTTTTGAGGCTGGCCGTCCTGCAATATTTAGGCATGCCGAAACTTTGCGCGAGGGGGTTCGTGCTGGCCGCTGCCTTCGTGCTGGCGGTGACCGGCTGCGCCCCGCCGCCGGGTTCCGCCGCCGCGACGGCCGAGCGGCCCCTGGTGCTGACCACGTTCACCGTGCTGGCCGACATGGCCGACACGATCGGCGGCGGCCACGTGGAGGTCGCCTCCATCACCAAAGTCGGCGCGGAAATCCACGGCTACCAGCCCACGCCGTCGGACTTGGTGAGGGCGCAGGACGCCGACCTCATCCTGGACAACGGGCTGGGCCTCGAACGCTGGTTCGCACGGTTCCTGAATGCCGTGCCGGCCCCGCATGTGGTCCTCAGCGACGGCGTGGAGCCGGTGGGCATCACCGCCGGGAATTATGCCGGCAAGCCGAACCCGCACGCGTGGATGTCTCCGAAGGCAGCGAAGGTCTACGTGGACAACATCGTGGACGCCTTCACCCGCTTGCTGCCGGCACACGCCGCCGATTTTCGCCGCAACGGCGCGGAATACCGACGGGAACTGGATGTGCTGATGGCCGACCTGGAGTCGACCTTCGCCAATCCGTCGGCCGTTCCTGCCCTGGTCAGCTGTGAAGGCGCCTTCTCCTATCTGGCCCGCGACGCAGGGCTGCGTGAGGCTTACCTCTGGCCGGTGAACTCCGACGCCGAGGGGACGCCCCGGCAGATCAAGGACGTGATCGGACAGGTCGCCGAGCACCGGATCCCGTCGGTGTTCTGCGAATCGACCGTCAACCCGGAATCGATGCAGCAGGTCGCCGCCGCCACCGGCGCCCGGCTCATCACGCCGCTGTATGTGGACTCCCTCTCGGGACCGGACGGCCCGGTCCCCACCCATCTGGAGCTGATCCGGCACGACATCTCCCTGATCAAGGAAGGACTGGCGCCGTGAGCACACCCGATATCCCGGCCGGCGCCGCCGCCATCTCGGTGCTCGGCCTCACCGTGGCCTACAACGACGTCGTCGCCCTGGACCGCGTTTCCGCCATGGTGGCACGGGGAACCATCTGCGGGTTGATCGGGGTCAACGGGTCCGGCAAGTCGACGCTGTTCAAGTCGCTGATGGGACTGGTCCACCCGGCGTCGGGCAAGGTGGAACTGTTTGGGCTGTCGCCCCGGCAGGCGAGAAAGCTGAACCTGGCCAGTTACGTGCCGCAGTCCGAAGACGTCGACTGGACTTTTCCGGTCTCCGTGCGCGACGTGGTGATGATGGGCCGTTACGGCCGGCTCGGACCCATGCGTCGCCCCCGCCGCCCCGACCGCGAGGCAGTCGACGCAGCCTTGGAACGCACCGGCCTGCGCCACCTGCAGCACCGGCAGATCGGCGAACTCTCCGGCGGCCAGCGCAAGCGCGCCTTCGTTGCCCGCGGCATAGCCCAGCACGCCGGCCTGCTGCTGCTCGACGAGCCATTCGCCGGAGTGGACAAGGCCTCCGAAGCGGTCCTGATCGCCCTGCTGAAGGAACTGCGCGACGAGGGCCGGACAATCCTGATCTCCACCCATGATCTGGCCGGCATCCCGCAGTTGTGCGACGAGGCCATCCTGCTCCACCAGAAAATACTGGCGCACGGCCGGCCGGCAGACGTGCTCACCAACGAAAACCTGGCCCTGGCCTTTGGCTCCGCGCTGGCCGGCCCAGGGGAAGGAACACGCAGTGGAGTTGTTTAGCTGGCTGCTGGAACCGCTGCAGTACGGGTTCCTCACCCGCGCCCTGGTGGTCACGCTGGCCGCCTCCGTGGTGTCGGCAGTACTGTCCTGCTGGCTGATCCTGATGGGCTGGTCGCTGATGGGCGATGCGGTCTCCCACGCCGTGCTCCCCGGTGTCGCGCTGGCATACATCGTCGGGGTGCCGTTCTCGCTCGGCGCCTTCATCTTCGGCGCGGCGGCGGTGGCGCTGATCGGCGGCGTGCGGTCCTCCACCCGCCTGAAGGGCGACACCGTGATCGGCGTGGTGTTCACCGCGTTCTTCGCGGCAGGGTTGGCCATCATCTCCAAGACGCCGAGCCAGACCGACCTGCAGCACATCCTGTTCGGCAACGTGTTGGGCGTCAGCGACGGCGAACTGCTGCAGGTGCTCATCCTCGGCGCCGTGGCGCTGTGCGTGCTGCTGTTCAAGCGCCGCGACCTCACGCTGTTCGCCTTCGACCGCATTCACGCCCACGCCATCGGGCTCAACACCCGCTGGCTGTCGGTGCTGTTGCTCGGGCTGCTGGCGCTCACCGTCGTCGTCGGACTGCAGGCGGTCGGCATCGTGCTGGTGGTGGCCATGCTGATCACCCCGGGAGCCACCGCGTTCCTGTTGACCCGGCGGTTCGATGCCATGCTGGCGATTGCCGCCTCCCTCACGGCCGCCGCCTCGGTCGCCGGCATCTACGCCAGCTACTACCTGGACGTCGCCACCGGCGCTGCGGTGGTTTTGGCCCAGGCCCTGGTTTTCCTCGTGGTCTACCTGGGCGCGCCGCGGACCGGGGTAATCTGGCAGCTGGCCCGGCGCCGCGCAGGGCAGGGCTCCGCCGTGCAGCCCGGCACCGGCGCCGCCACCAGGTAGCCTGCCTGTTGGCAGAGGTTCGACGAGAGAGTGAGACGCATGCCCCCGGCCAGGAAGACCGCGCTGAGCAGCGGCTCGTCCAGCGTGCAGGACTACGTGAAGGTCATCTATGCCTTCACCGAGTGGCAGGACAAGCCCATCACGTCCTCGCAGCTGGCCGGCCGGCTCGGCGTGGCCAACTCGTCGGTCTCCGAGATGGTGCGCAAGCTGGTGGAGCTGCAGCTGGTGGACCACCGCCCGTACAGCGCCATCGATCTGACCGACGCCGGTCGCCGGCTCGCCCTGACCATGGTCCGCCGGCATCGGATCCTGGAGACCTTCCTGGTCCAGGAACTCGGCTATGCCTGGGACGAAGTCCACGACGAAGCCGAACTGCTCGAACACACCGTCTCCGACATGTTTATCGACCGGATGGCGGCCAAGCTCGGCAACCCGCAGCGCGATCCGCACGGCGACCCCATCCCGACGGCGGACGGTACCGTCCACGTGCCCAGCGCCGTGCAGCTTGAAGAGCTCGACGGCGGACACACCGGCCGGATCACCCGGATCAGCGACGCCAATGCCGACCTCCTGCGCTTCTTCAGCGCCGAACAGATCGGACTCGACGACCGCGTGGAAGTCGTCGGCCGGCGCCCCTTCGGCGGTGCGTTGGTGGTCCGGTTCGGCCCGGACGGGGCGGCCCGGGAGCTGGACCTGGGCGACCAGGCCGCCGCTGCCCTGTGGGTGCACAGCGATCCGCATCCCGGCTGCCGGCTCGCTTCGTGAGCACGACGCCGCGGGCGCGGCTTCGGATCGCGGCGGCGCCGTCCGCGCTGCCCGGCTGGGGCGCCTGGGCCGCCGTCGCGGTGGGCGGCTTCGCGGGCGCCGAAGCACGCTACCTGCTGGGCATCGCCTTCCCTGAAGACGGCTCCATTCCATGGACCACGCTGGCCATCAACGTTTCCGGCAGCCTGCTGCTGGGCATGTTCACGGCCCTCTGGACCGAGCGCCCCGGCACCGCGTTTTGGCTCCGGGCAGCGCTGGGGCCGGGGCTGCTGGCGTCCTTCACCACGTTCTCGGCCGTGGCGCTGGCCATCGACCGGTTGGCGGCGCAGGGCCGCCACGCCGACTGGCTGCTGTATCTGGGCCTGTGCTTGGCCGCGGGCCTGGCCGCCGCCGTCGCCGGGCTGTACGCCGGCCGCAGGCTGGGACGCCGGATTACCCTGAGGGCTGCCGCGTGACGGCGCTGCTCGTCGGGCTGTTCGGCGCCGGCGGCGCCCTGCTGCGCTTCGCCGCCGACACCTGGCTGGCCCGCCTGCAGGCTGCCCGCCGGCGGCCGGAGCAGCACTGGCCCTGGGCTACCCTGCTGGTCAATGTCACCGGCTCGCTCATCCTCGGGTTCGTCGCCGGCGGGGTGGCTGGCCAGGAGCCGGGCATGCCGGAGCCCTGGCGCATGGCCGTGGCCAGCGGCCTGGCCGGCGGACTGACGACCTTCAGTTCCTTCGCCGTCGCCACGGTTAAGCTGTGGGCAGAGCGCCGCGCGGGCGCCGCCGTCGTCAATCTTGCGGCGAACCTGCTGCTGGGCACCGCCGCCGCCGCGCTCGGACTCGCGGCAGCCGGCCTGACCGTGCCGCTGTCCTGAGGCCTCCGAAGGCCTCGCCAGAGGTCGATCCGGCAGGGCGCGGGCGGTCCCGGCCGTGAGCATAACCGCCTGCCGATCGGTTAGGCTCGGCTTGTCTGAGCGTCGGCAGAAGAAAGGTGCCCCATGGCAACTCTGGGAATTGAGGAAGAATACCTGCTGCTGGATCCGGCCACCGGCTTACCCGCCCCGGTGGCGGACACGGTCGCCGAAAACCTGGAAGGCTCACTGCAAGTAGCCAGGGATGACATCCAGCGGGAGCTGCTCACTTGCCAGATCGAAACTGCCACCGCAGTCTGCGCCACGCTCACCGAGGCCGAGGAGTCGCTGCTCAACTTCCGCCGCGAGCTGGATGCCGCCGCCCGGAAGGCCGGGGTGCGGGCCGCGGCCACCGGCACGGCACCACGGATCCAGGACGACTATCCGGAGGTCACGGACAAGCAGCGCTACCACGAGCTCAAGGCCAGTGCGAAGGGCATTGTGGCCGACCAGTTCGTCAACGGCCAACACGTGCACGTGTCCGTCCCCGACAAGGAAGCCGGGGTGCAGGCCTTGAACCGGATCAGGCCGTGGCTGCCGGCCGTGGTGGCGCTGGGTGCCAACTCGCCCTACTGGCTGGACCGCGACAGCGGGTTCGGCAGCTGGCGGATCGTCCACTACCGCCGCTGGCCGATCCAGGGCTGCGCGCCGGTCTTCCGCGACGCGGCCGACTACGAGCGCCGGATCCAGCGCCTGGTCGACTCCGGCGTGGTCATCGACCGGGGCGTCATCACGTGGCTGGCACGGCTGTCCGACCGCTACCCCACCCTGGAAGTCCGTGCCGCCGACGTGCAGCTCGAGGCCCAGGACTCCGTGCTGATCGCTGCGGTGGTCCGGGGACTGATATCCACGGTGCTGACCGATGAAGCTTCCTCGCGGTCCCTTTTGCAGCCCGAGCCGGAGCTTCTGGATGCTGCCGTCTGGCAGGCGGGACGCCAGGGCCTGTCCGACCGGTTGGTGGATCCGGAGTCCGGCGTCCTGCTGCCCGCACGGGATGTGGTGGGCATGCTGCTGCGCTACATTCGGCCGGCACTCGAGGAGGAAGGCGACTCGGCGTGGGTAGATGCCAGCATCGAACGGCTCTTCGCCACGGGAACCGGCGCCGACCGGCAGCGCAGGGCCATGGAATCCGGCGGGCTGCCGGCGCTGATGGACCTGTATGCCTCGTCCCTGACCGCCGAGCCGTAGTCGGCGGCGGCCAGCTGCCCGGCTTGGCCTGCTGCCCGGCTTGGCCTGCTGCCCGCGGCAGCCGGCTACGTGAGCAGGGGTGCCATGAGCTTCATGATCTGGGCCGAAGGCTCCACCCCAAATTCCTTCCAAAGCCGGGACTTGAAGACCTCGAACGACTGCAGCGCCTGCGCATAATTGCCATCGGCGATGTGCGTTTCCAGCAGCAGCCGCTGCGCGCTTTCGCGCAGCGGCTCAATGGCGATGGCTAATCTCGCTGCGTCCGTAGCCTGGCTGGTCTCGCCGCGTTCGAGATACTGGCTGGCGAGACGTTCCAGGGCCGTCAGCCTTAACTGCCTCCACCGTTCCTGCTCGGCCGTGACCCAGTCCTCGTACCACCCGGGCAGCAGTTCGGCCGTGCGCAGCAGGTCAAGCATGGCCGGCCGAAGGCGGACCCCGCGGTCCCCGTCGAGGGCGGCGAGTCGCCGGCGGACTTCGTGAACGTCCACTGCCACCTCCGGAGCGAGTGCCAGCGGATCCCTGCGCTCCGCCAGCAGCCCAGGCAGCTGGTGGGAAATCATCCAGATCGTCTCCCGCAGGCTACCCGTTGCCTGCCTCTCCGAACTGTCCGGCCAGAGCAGCCCCGCCAGGAAAGCGCGTGGCTCGCTGCCGAAAAGGGCCAGGACGGCAATCAGGCGCTGCTGTCGGATGGTTACCCTGACGGGAAGTTTTCCATGGCGAATCTGCCACCCTCCCAGTAACTGAACTTCCCACATGCGTTCTGTTGCATTCATTTTCGTGCCCCCCAAGGGCATTGAATGGCCCCCAAGCCACTGCCGAACGACTCCCCGATTCTAGGTTCCCACCGTGTACCGCCTTGTCAACGCGGCTAAAGGATGCATCTGAAAAGGGACCTGGCCCCGGTGACAGCGGCCCGGTCGCTGACGGGCTTCGGCCTGCGGATGAAAGCTGGTGTCTAGCCGGGGCCTTGGTCGATGGCAGTCAGTCCAATAACGCCCGCGTAACACCGGACATCGTCCAATGTCGTCTAGAGGCCCGTCATCGGCGAATTGATCGACACTACTGTCAGGCCCCTGCCGGTTCCTGAGGCTAGGAGGACTGCCATGGCGGCATATTCGGACTTACTCGAGTTCATGACCCCACAACTGCTGGGGCCGCCTGCCAAGGAGGCGTTGGTCGGCGCGCAGCAGGAAGCGGCATGAGCGCTCCTGCAGACCGCAGCGCCCGGCATCGGCAGCGGGAGACAGACCACACACCGAAACGCTCCGGCCCCGCCGGGGCCGCCAGCACCATCCTCACCGGCGCCCCCGGCAACGGCGCGGCACGTTGGCACGACGGGGACAGGCTCGAACGGCTCTTCGAGGACCGCTGCGACGAGCTGCGGCGCGACGGCGAGGGGGGAAGGCTCGCCGTCGACAGCGCCGGGCAGTCGCTGACCTACGATCAGCTCGACGCCCGGGCGAACCAGCTGGCGCGGTACCTGATCTCGCGTGGCGCGCGGCCGGGCGACCGGATTGCGCTGCTCTTTGACCAGCCAATCCGGTCCTACACGGCCATCCTGGCAGTTCTGAAGGCCGGTGCGGCATTTGTTCCCCTCGACGCCGGATACCCCTCCGAGCGTCTCGCGTACATTGTCGAGGATGCGGGCGTGAATTTTGTCCTGTCGCTCTCCCACCTGCGTGACCGGATGCCCGAAACGGCTGCGACCATCCTCGGCCTCGACGAGGCGGAACCGCTGGTGGCCACGCAGGATTCCTCGCGCTTGACCCGGGGAGAACAGGCGGGTCCCGCAGGCGATCTGGCCTACATCATCTACACGTCCGGCTCGACCGGCCGCCCCAAGGGTGTGGCCATCGACCACCCCAGCATCTGCAACTTCGTGCTCGTGGCGGCCGAAGTGTACGGCTACCAGCCGACGGACCGCGTCTACCAAGGCATGACGATCGCCTTCGACTTCTCGGTGGAGGAGACCTGGGTCCCGTGGATGGTGGGTGCAACGCTGGTGCCCAAACCCGCCGGCGCCAGCCTGCTTGGCATGGAACTGGGCCAGTTCCTGCGGGACCAGCGGGTGAGCGCCATGTGCTGTGTTCCAACGCTGCTGGCCACCCTCGACGAGGACCTGCCCGACCTGCGGTTCCTACTGGTTTCCGGCGAGGCCTGTCCGCGTGACCTCATTGCCCGATGGCACCGTCCGGGCCGCAGGTTTTTGAACGTCTATGGTCCAACGGAGGCAACCGTCACTGCGACTTGGGATGTGGTCCATCCGGACAAACCGGTGACCCTGGGCAGTCCGCTGCCGACGTACTCGGCGGTGATCCTTGATCCGGATGAGCCGCGCGCCTTGCCACCGGGGGAACTGGGCGAAATCGGGATCGCCGGGATCGGGCTGGCCCGCGGGTACGTCAACCGTGACGATCTGACCGAGCGGGTTTTCATCGAGGACTTCCTCGGCATCGACAACAATCCCTCGGGCCGGATCTACCGCTCTGGTGACCTGGGGCGGTTCAGCGAGAGCAGAACCATCGAGTACCACGGCCGGATCGATACCCAGGTCAAAATCCGCGGTTACCGCATCGAACTTGCTGAAATCGAGTCCGTCCTGCTGCAGGTGCCGGGAATCGCCCAGGCGGTAGTGAGCACCTACGAGCCAACCCCCGGACTCGTGGAACTGGTTGCCTACTACACGCTGCGCCGGGACACCGCGGAAGTCGACGAGGCCAGCATCGCCGAGAAACTGAGCGAGACGCTGCCCGGCTACATGGTCCCGGCCTACCTCGAACGCTGCACTGAAATACCCGTCATGCCCAGCGGCAAGGCCGACCGGAAGAAACTGCCGCTGCCCAGCAAACCACGGCTCACCGGCGGTACTCACGAGTACAGCGCACCAGATACGGAGGCAGAGGAAATTCTGGCCGGCTGCCTCGCGGGGGTCCTGGGCGTGGAGAAAGTCTCCGCCACGGCCCACTTCTTCAACGATCTGGGAGCGAACTCGCTGCTCATGGCCAGCTTTTCGGCCGCCGTCCGGCGCAGGGCCGCGCTGCCGCCGGTGGCCATGCAGGATATCTACCAGCATCCGACTGTCCGCCAGCTTGCCGTCGTCCTCGCCGCTGCACAGGCTGCCGCCAAACTGTCAGGATCCGGGGCGGACGAGACGGAACCGGTCCTGCGGCCCGCGCCGCCGGCACCGAGCACGCGCCGGCACATCTTGTGCGGCGTGGCGCAGCTGACGTTCTTCCTGGGCTACACGACCTACGCTGCCTCTTTGCTCGTCATATCCTTCGTGTGGGTTTCCGAAGGAACCTCCTTGATCGACATGTGGCTGCGATCCGTCGCATTCGGTGTCGCCATGTTCTTCGTACTGTCCATCACCCCGATCGTCCTGAAGTGGATTCTCATTGGCCGCTGGAAGCGCCAGGACATTCCCCTGTGGAGCTGGACCTACGTCCGGTTCTGGGTCGTCAAGACACTCAACCGGAGCAATCCGCTCGTCTTGTTCGCCGGCTCACCTCTTTACGTGCTTTACCTTCGGGCGCTGGGGGCCAGAATTGGCAAGGGCGTCGCCATTTTCTCCCGCATGGTGCCGGTGTGCACCGACCTCGTCACCATCGGCGACGGCACGGTCATCCATAAGAATTCATTCTTCCTCGCCTACCGCGCCCGCAGCGGCGTCATCGAGACGGGAACGGTAACGCTGGGCCGCGACGTCCTTGTGTCGCAAAAGACGACGCTGGACATCGACACGTCCATGGGCGACGGCGCTCAACTGGGACATGCATCCTCGCTGCAGACGGGCCAGGCCATACCGGACGGTCAGCGCTGGCACGGCTCGCCTGCAGTACCTACGGAAACGAACTACCTCAGGGTTCCACCCGTACGCTGCAGCACGCGCCGCAGGGTCATTTTCACCCTGTTGCAGCTTTTCAACCGGTTGGTCCTGGTCATGCCGGTCGGACTCGTCGCCTTGTCAGCGCTGCTGCCGCCGTATCTGGATAGCGAACACCTGAGAATGGACAACCCGTCCTTCTACGTCGATACCCTGCTCATCACCCTTACCTTGTTCCTTGCCTCCTTCGTCGGCGGTCTCATCGCGGTCCTGACCGTCCCCCGGCTCTTGAACCTCGCCATCAAGCCGGACAAGGTCTACCCGCTGTACGGCGTGCATTTCACGCTCCAGCGGATGGTTGCCGGGATGACAAACGCCAAGCTGTACAAGGATGTTTTCGGCGACAGTTCGTACATCGTGCATTTTCTGAAGGCGCTGGGCTACGACCTCGGCAAGAAGGTGGAGCAGACAGGCTCGAACTTCGGCCCCGAGGTGTCTCACGATTCGCCCTACCTGAATACGATCGGATACGGGACCATGGTCTCCGACGGCCTGAATATGATGAACGCCGATTACTCCAGCACCTCGTTCCGGCTGTCTCGTGTCAGGATCGAGGGCCGCAACTTCCTGGGAAACGACCTCACCTTCCCCATCGAGGCCCGGGTTGGAGAGAACGTTCTGTTGGCTACGAAGGTAATGATTCCGATCGACGGCCCGGTCCGGACAAATACCGGCCTGCTGGGATCGCCGCCGTTCGAGATTCCGCGGTCCGTTCAGCGGGACAGCCGGTTCGATGAACTGAAGATTGAAGAGGCGAAGAGCCAGCGCCTGCCGGCCAAGAACCGGCACAATATCGCGTCCATGGGAATCTTCCTCGGTGTGCGCTGGTTCGTGTTCTTCTCCGGAACACTGATCGCCGCAGCATCCGCAACAATCTACGATGAGTTCGGCGCGTTCGCGATCGCCGTCGGAACGTTGAGCTTCGCTATATACCTTGTCCTGCTCACCGTGCTCGTCGAGCGCTTGGTGATGGGCTTCCGGAGGCTGAAACCGCAGTACTGTTCGATCTACGACCCGTACTTCTGGCACCACGAACGTCTGTGGAAGATGCTCGCCACTCCGCCCTTTAACGGCACGCCCTTCAAATCAATTGTCTGGAGGATGCTCGGCGTCAAGGTGGGCAAGCGTCTCTACGATGCCGGCTGCAACATCCCGGAGAAAACACTTGTCTCAATCGGCGACGACTGTGCCTTAAACGAAGGCACAGCCCTCCAAGGCCACTCGATGGAAGACGGTACGTTCAAGTCGGACTACATCACGGTGGGAAACCGGTGTTCCTTTGGCGTCGAGTCCTTCGTCAATTACGGCGCCGTGGTGGGCGATGGCGTCTCACTCGAGGCCGACTCGTTGCTCATGAAAGGAGAAGACGTGCCGGAGAACGCCATCTATGCCGGCAACCCGGCCCGCGACACGACGGGCACCGCCAGGCACAGGCGGATGACGGGCGCGGCGCAAGGGTGATGAAGCGTGCACGTGGTTTGCCGCAGGGTGTCCCTGGCGGTAAGCGCCGCGTGGGCGTGAAAAGCCCCTCACGGGAATCCACCATGACGCGCCGGACCAATAGCCGCCGGGCAGCAGGCGCGGCCGCGACGAAACTTGCCGCCATCGTGCTGCTGGCGGCCTGCTCCGGCTCCGCGCCCCTGGATCTGGGCAGCGGCGGCCCCGATACCAAGGCCCTTCGCGAGTCCGTCACCGCCCGGAACGTCATCACACATTTGAAGGCCCTGCAGACGATCGCTGACGCCAACGACGGTAACCGCGCGGCCGGCACGTCCGGCTATGAGGCGTCCGCCGCATACGTTGAGGAGCAACTGAAGGCTGCCGGGTACCATCCTGTCCGGCAAAGATTCTCCCTTGAGGATTCCCTCGACGACAGCAGCGGGGAAACTTTTAACATCCTGGCCGATACCGGAGGGCGAACTGACCGCACCGTCGTCGTCGGTGCCCACCTTGACTCGGTGATGGAGGGCCCAGGCATCAATGATAATGGCAGCGGCGTTGCGGCCCTCCTCGAAGCCGCCGTCCGGCTGGCGCAATCGGGAATCACCCCGCTGAACCGTGTGCGGTTTGCGTTCTGGGGCGGCGAGGAAGAAGGTCTGCTGGGCTCCGACTACTACGTGGAACAGCTTTCATCGGCCGAGATCGCCGACCATGCCGCCAACCTGACCTTTGACATGGTCGCCTCGCCCAATGCCGCGAACTTCGTGTACGACGGCGACGGCTCGGAGTTCGGGGAGGCGGGCCCAGAAGGTTCAGCACAAATCGAGGACGTCTTTTTGGATTACTTTGCGGCCGAGGGGTTGCCTGCCGCGCCCACGCGGTTCGATGGCGGGTCCGACTATGCGGCGTTCATGGAACAGGGCATCCCGGTCGGCGGGCTGTTCACAGGCGACGTCGGCATCAAGTCAGCGGAGGAAGCTGCCTTGTATGGCGGTACGTCCGGCGAAGCGTATGACCCGTGCTACCATGCCAGTTGCGACACGGTCGAGAACGTGGACGAGGACGTCCTCATTTTGATGTCAGACGCCATTGCGCACGCCACGCAGACGCTGGCGCAGGCGGGGTCCGCCCAGGCCTTCCAGCCGCAACCAAGTACGGCCTTTCTGGAAACGGAATGAGCTTTGGCCCTGAAGGAGCGCGCAGTCCGGTAGCCGTCAACGGGCTGCAACATGTTCTGCTTCCGGCAACTACGGCGACCCGGTGATACTGCGGCGCGGACCGGTGCGGTGGGCGCCGGCGCACGGTACGAAGTTGCTGCAGCTGGGCTCCCGGTCCATGGTGGTAGGTGATGATTACCAGACGTGAAGCAGCCCAGTTCCTCGATATTCCACCGGAGATGGCGAAACGCCACGGCATCCCGTCGCGCATAACCGAGGAGGAACTCGCCGCGATTGACGCTAACCCACCGGCTTGGCTGGCCCAGTCGCGCGCCAACCGCACCGGCGGGCGGCCTGTCTGGACAGCGCTGCAGTGCACCATATGCGGCCTTACCGAGTCTGTCCGGCCGAAGAAATGGTGGCCGGAATTCACCTTTGTCTACTGTCGGCACCATGATCCCGGGGAGCTCCCCGGGGCGCCGGCAGGATGGGTCCGCAGCGAGTATGACGGCATCGGCACCAGGTTCATCGGGATCGTCGACGTGGCGCTTCCCGGCGACTGACCCCTGACGGCGGGCCATCGGCCGGCCGAGAGGCTAAGAAAAAGCGCTTCGCCACCGGAACCGGCGCCGAACCCGGCCGGCATTCCTTCCGGCACGCAAAGGGGCGGCCTCCCCGCAGGGAGGCCGCCCCGGATGGCGGAGCCGGGCGGGCTTACTCGGTCTCGCCGGTGCCCTTCTCGGCGGCCTTGGCCGCCTTCCACACGGCCTTTCCTTCAGCCTTGGCTGTCTTCCAGTCGGCCTTTCCTTCGGCCTTGACGGCCTTCCAGTCCGCGCTTCCCTCCGCCTTTGCGGACTTCCACGCGGCGTCAGCCTCGGTCTTTGCCGACTTCCACGCGGCGTCGGTCTCGGCCTTGACGGCCTTCCAGGCGTGGGTCGGTTCCTCAACCGGAGCGGGTGCCGGTTCTTCCACAACCGGCTCCTCAACAGGTGCCGGTGCAGGCTCTTCCTCCACCGGAGCCGGTTCCTCAACCGGAAGTTCCTCTACCGGGTCTTCCCCGGGCACAGGCTCGACGGGCTCTTCACCCTCGTCCGGGGTCGGGGCTTCGTCCTCGACCGGTGCCGGGGCAGCCGGCTCCTCAGCCGGGGTTTCCTCCGCGGGACCGTCCTCGACGACCGGTTCAGCTTCCTCGACCGGGGCCGGCACGATGGTTACGTCCTCGGCCGTGATGGCAACCAACGAATCCTGTGGTTCGTCAGCAGAAGCGGCTCCTGCGCCTCCGGCAGTCACCACGCCTGCCACGAAAACTCCAGCGGCCAACTGCCGGGCCTTGGTCTTAGCAAACGATGACATGTGTTGCTCCAATCGTTGGGGATGTTGCAACTCAATCGTTACATCGGGAGCGGAGGGGCCTGCAAGCGGAAGGGGTGAATAACCACCTATTGGCCTCCAAACCGGACTGAGGTCTTTACAGGCTTTCGGGAGTCCGTCACACTCCGCCACGACCGTGTGGTGACCAATGAGCCCTTGGCAGGGGGCGCTGCAAACCCTCGGATAATCGTTACACTACTCGTGGGCGCAACGTCGCATCCCGTCTGTCCTGCACCAACTTCCCGGGACCCAGCCCGTAAGGATGACACCCATGCCTTCGCCCCTGCCCCGCCGCCTCCTCGCCGGACTGGCCTCGTTCACCGCGGCCGCGGTCCTCGGCGCAACGTTCTCCGCACTGCCGGCCTCGGCCTCCAATGAATCGGAACTGGCCGGTTCCACGTCCAAGTACCTGCCCCCCCGCGACATGCCAACCGACCGGTTCGTCGTGAAGTTCAGGGACAGGGCCGGGAGCAGCTCCGCCAGCCGCGGGAAGGCCTACGGGCGTACCGCCAAGGAACTGGGCGTCAGTGTGAAGGAACTGCGCGCCACGGCCACCGGGGCCCGGGTCATCACCACCGGCAAGGCCCTCAGTGACACCGAGGCCAGGGAACTGGTCGCCGGGCTTGAGGCGGACCCGGCCGTTGAATTCGCCGAACCGGATCAGCGCATGCAACCGGCAGCGGCCCCAAACGACGAGCACTACGGCCTGCAGTGGAGCTTCTTCGAGGACAAGGCCGGGATGCGCGTGCCGGGAGCTTGGGACGTCAGCCGCGGCGATGGCGTCACCGTCGCCGTCGTCGACACGGGCATCACCGACCACAGCGACCTCAACGCGAACGTCTTGCCCGGCTACGACATGATCTCCGACCCGGCCTCTGCGCGCGATGGCAACGGCCGGGACCCGGACCCCCGGGATGAAGGCGACTGGTACGGCGCCGGTGATTGCGGGTACAACGACTCCTCCGACTCCTCCTGGCACGGCACCCACGTCGCCGGCACCATCGCCGCCGTCGCCGGCAACGGTCAGGGCGTGGCCGGTGTCGCCCCCGGTGCGAAAATTCTCCCAGTCCGCGCGCTCGGAGCGTGCGGCGGTTACATGTCCGATATCGCCGACGCCGTGATCTGGTCGGCAGGTGGCAAAGTCGCAGACCTCGCGCTCAATGGCAACCCGGCCCGCGTCATCAACCTCTCGCTCGGCGGCTCCGGACTGTGCTCCGCCACCTTCCAGTCAGCTGTGAACATCGCCGTGAATGCCGGCTCCGCCGTCGTGGTGGCGTCCGGCAACGAGAACAAGGATGCGTCCCTGTCCACCCCGGCGAACTGCAAGAACGTCATTACGGTGGCCGCAAGCGGGCGCGAAGGCGATCGGGCCCCATATTCGAACTTCGGGACCCTGATCGACGTGACCGCCCCCGGCGGCGACAGGAGCACCGGAGCGGGCAACGGTATCGCCTCCACATACAACCAAGGCACGACCACCCCGGGCGCCGAGGGCTACTCCTACCTTCAGGGCACGTCGATGGCCGCACCGCACGTCGCCGGGGTGGCGGCCCTGATCCTTGCCGCACGTCCGAATTGGACGTCGGCGCAGATCGAGGAACAGCTCAAAAGAAAGTCCCGCCCGCTTCCCGGTACGTGTGCCGAAGGATGTGGAGCCGGGCTTGTCGACGCCACCTCGTCCCTCGACTTCAGCCCCGTCCCCTATAGTCCCCCGAAAATCTCAGGAGTCATGCGCGTCGGCAACGTCCTGTACGGCACTGAGGGAGACTGGGGGCCGGAACCGGTCAGCGTCGCCTACCAGTGGTACCGCAGCGGAAACCTTGTCCCCGGGGCCACCGGCCGCACGTACACCCTGACCGGTGCCGACGCCGGGCACACGTTCACCCTGAAGGTCCACGTGACCAAGGACGGCTACGCCGCCGGCAGCAACACCTCCGCCACGACGCCCAAGATCGCCTCGGGATTGCTGGCCAGCTCCCCGCCCGCGATCGGCGGAACCCGCAAGGTCGGCTACGCATTGACCGCAGTCCCGGGCAACTGGACTGCCGGCACAACTTTTGCGTACCAGTGGTACCGGTCCGGTGCAGCCATCAGTGGGGCCACCGCCAGCCGGTATGTCCTGACCGCGGCCGACGCCGGCAGATACCTGACCGTCCGCGTCACCGGCACCGCCCCGGGCTACACACCGGTCGCCACGGCCTCCGACCCCAGCGGGACCATCGCCTACGGCACCCTCGCCGGGGCCACCCCCACTGTTACCGGCACGAAGAAGGTCGGCCACATTTTGATCGCCAATGCCGGGACATGGCCCTCGGGCACCACGCTGAGGTACCAGTGGTATCGCGGTACGACGGCGATCTCACGGGCTACGGGACGCACCTATGTGCTCACCGGCGCCGACGCCGGCAAGCAGATCGCCGTCCGTGTGACCGGATCCAAGAGCGGCTACACCAGCCTCAGCCGTAACTCGGCCAAAACGTCCGTGATTGCAAAGGGCACCCTGCGCACGTCCACACCGGTAATCAAGGGCACACTGCGGCCCGGCTACACGTTGACCGCGTATCCAGGCACCTGGACGGCGGGCACCACGCTGAAGTACCAGTGGTACCGCTCCGGCACGGCCATCCGCGCCGCCACCGGCAAGACCTACCGGCTCACCGCCACGGACCGGTACGACACGATCAAGGTGCGGGTCACCGGATCCAAGACCGGGTACAACACGGCCAACAGGTACTCGCTCTCCACCGCACGCCTTCGATAGCGCGAGACAGCCGAGGCCAGGAAGCATGTACCAGCCACCACGCGGAACAATCCGGCTCCGGAAATCCCAGGCCGGACCGGTTCATCCCGTGCTTACCTTACTCAGGCGGGCTTCACCGTCGTCGGCAGGTGCCGGTCCATGCGGGCAAAGAAAAGCCCCGGCAAACCGGACTAAATCAGTGTAGGTAATGGGCTCTGTCGCGTATCAGTCAATGTCGGAAATCAATCACCGCCAGGTCGGTTTCGGTCATTGCTGTCTTGGTCCTCGATTCTCCAGCACAATGGTCGTACACGCGGAGCGGCAACGAGCGGTTCTTGCGCCTGAGCAGCTATTGGGCCTGCTGCACGCTAAGGAGTCTTTTATGTCTGTAGTTCGAGCAGGCCGCGTACTGGTGGTCGATGATGAGGTCACTTTGGCCCGTGTAGTGGAAAAGTACCTGCGCAAGTTCGGGCTGGAGGTGACGGTGTGCCATGACGGGGCGGAGGCGGTGGAGGCGGTTCGGGCTTTCGCACCGGATGTTCTGGTACTGGATTTGGGACTACCGGGGCTGGACGGTATCGAGGTCTGTCGACGGGTGCGTATGTTCTCCGACTGCCACGTATTGATGCTCACGGCCCGGGATGATGAGGTGGATAAGGTCATGGGGCTGTCGGTGGGGGCCGATGACTATATGACAAAACCGTTCAGCCAGCGTGAACTACTGGCCCGGGTGCAGGCGAGGTTGCGCCGGATGTACCAACTCGACTCGGCACCCAGAGCCGAGCCAACGTCGGTCGATCGGACCGTGACGATCGGGAATCTTGTTGTGGACCGTGCCGCACGCCAGGTCCACGTGGACGGGGAACCGGTACCGTTCACTCGGATCGAGTTCGATCTGCTTACCACCTTGGTGGAGCATCCCGGGCAGGTGCTCAGCCGTCGGCAGCTGGTCGACATGATCTGGAACGCAGAGTGGAACGGGGACGAGCACCTCGTGGACGTTCACATCGGGCGGATCCGCAAGAAGCTCAGCGATCCCGCCGCCGCCCCCCGGTTCATCCATACGGCCCGCGGGGTCGGGTACCGGATGGGAGATGGACTATGAAGAGGGCACCAACGCCTACTGTGACCTCCTGGCAACCGCTGACGCTGAGGTTGATGCTGGCGCAGGCCTTGGTGCTGCTGGTGGGGTTGGTCCTTACGCTGCTGACGGTCCTGTGGTTCGGCCCGTCGATGTTCTCCCATGAGCTGGCGGTGTCCGGCCATGCCCGGGAGGCGGCGCGTGTCGGTGAGGAAATCCTGCAGGGCGCCTTCCGCAAGGTCAGCCTCAGTGCCGTGATTGTCGGGGGGCTTCCGGCCCTTTTTATCGCTGTATGGCTCAGCGTCTACCTGTACCGGACGATAGGCCGATCACTGACGGCGTTCAGCTCTGCCGCCGAGCAGGTGGCCTCGGGCGACTACCAGGTCCAGCTCACATCGCCAGGATTGGGCCCGGAGTTCGATACCCTGGCGTCCTCTTTCAGTGACATGGCCGCCCGGCTTTCGGCGGTGGACACCACGCGGCGCCAGATGCTGGCCGATCTGGCTCATGAGATGCGCACCCCGCTCGCCAGCATCAAGGCCCATGTGGAGGCGATCGAGGACGGGGTGCTGGAGATGGATGAGGAGACTACCCGCATCCTGTACTCACAAACTGGCCGGCTCGAACGATTGGCCGGGGACATCCGACTGCTGGCCCAGGCCGAAGAAGGTCTCGTCCATCTCCAATTGGTTCCGCAGTATCCGGCGGAGGTGGTCGCCGAGGCAGTCGCCTCGGTACAGCACGAAGCCGCGGCTAAGGACATCACGCTCAGCATCACTACGTCCGGACCGGACACAGGGCCAGTGCTTATGGACCGGGAGCGGATCGGCCAGGTGCTGGGTAACTTGCTGGTTAATGCACTGCGCCACACCCCTGCTAAAGGGAGGATTACGGTGCACACCGACTACGCCCAGGACGCGGTAACGATCGCCGTGACGGACACCGGGGACGGGATTCCGCCTGAACATCTGCCCCATGTCTTCGACCGGTTCTATCGAGCCCGTGCCGGGAGGGAATCCGGTCCCGGATCGGGCCTGGGTCTGTCGATCAGCAGGGCACTGGTGGAGGCCCATGGCGGGAGACTTCAGGCCAACAGCGCAGGCGTGGGCCGTGGAGCGCGCTTCGAGTTGCTCTTGCCCCGCTCCGTGCGTTCCTGAGCCAGCACAACCTCCTCGACGATCCGGCCCCCTAGGCCGAGGCCCATGGGCTCCTCGGCGTCCGGAGAAGAAGCTCAGCACCTCGATGGACGCGTAGTGCTCGGCCATCACGTCACGTGAGCGAGTCCGCTATCAGCACTGTCTGGCGCCCCTCGTCACGGACGTATGCGCCAGAGCGTCACCGTGAACACCGCCTTGAGGCGGGATCATGGCCGGCTCTTCGCGCGTGTCCATAAGACATCAGCGTGACCAGCAGGGCGGCAGATCCATGACTGCTTACATCGCGGTCATCCTTGAGAGCATTGTGAGAATTACGCAACGCCAGCGCAAAGTGCCTTTGCCATTCTGATGATGCGGGTCCCGTTCAGGACCTGCCGGCCTCGTCCACTCGGACTGTGTGGGTCACCCGAGTAATGACCTTCACCCTGCGCACCGGTGCGCACGAATGTGACAGCCAGGACCGCATGCGGGCTCTCAGTGAGACCCCTCATAGAAGGAGCGCAGAGCATGTCCACTATCGCAATCGTCGGTGCCGGAGAAAGACTCGCTGCCGCCGACTCCCGCACCCAGGGCAACGTCGGCGGCCTAGCCGTCGGTCTGCCTCCGGCGGGCGTCAACGCCGCGCGCGCCGAGATCGAGGGATTCCTGCGCCGGGACATCGACGACGCCACTGCCCAGTCTGCGGCCTCAATCTCCCCCCATCCTGACGGGTGGGCCGTCTGATGGCCGCGTTCAGTATCGGCTCCCTGCTGCCGGAGCGTCGCATCCACGAGGACCACGCCGCCGCCGATCTAGCCGCCCGGGTCGCCCACGGCCTTGTCGCGCCGGCCGGCCACGGTCTGGCCGCCCCGGCCGCCCACGGCACCGTCGTCTCCTCCCAAGGGCGGCACGCCATCATCCGGGGGCTCGACGTCATCGTCGGGGACGTGGTGGCTATCTCCGGCTGGGAAACCGTCCCCGGCCCCCGGCGGCCTGGTTGCTTCGAGCCCCGTGTCGAGGCCGAGGTGGTAGCGGTGAACGGCACCGAGGCCACTGTCGTGCCGATGGTCGGGGGCTGGATCCCGGTGGTCGGGGCCAGAGTGTTTCTCTCCCGCCACGGTGGACTGGATCCGTAGGACCCCGCAGGAGGCGCGCCTCGCTGAAGGGTGCCGCACTCCACCCCACGAGGAAGTGAACGAGAAACGAATGACGAAGAGGTTCTAAGAGGCCGGCCACCGCAGCCCGTGTCCCCGACGTCTCCCGACAGGCCGGTGAACCGGGACGGTGGTTTCCTCGTCCTTGCGCGGCGACCGAGGTGTTCGCCGGCAGCCGGGGGAACGCCTGGAACAGCTGTTCGAGGCCATCTGCGACCGTTTTGCGAAGAGCGGAAGACACGAGCACCCCGCGGTGGACACACCGAAAGAGAGAAGGACGAAGATGGGCTCTATTCCGGACAGGCAGGGACGCTACGTTGGTCCTGCAGACGCTAAGTTGATGCAGAACAGGCGGCGGCTGATCGGCGTCGACGCGGCCCGCGGCCTGGCCCTCATCGGGCTCATCGCCATTCACATCTTGCCAGCGGCGGACGAGGAAACCCACGAGCCGACACTGTCGTGGCTTCTGTTCTCCGGCGACTCCGCTGCGCTGTTCGCCCTCCTGGCCGGAGTGGGCCTGGCCCTGTCCACCGGCGGGCACAAACCGCACCCGGGGCGAAGGATGGTGGGGAACCGCCTGGGACTGTTCGTGCGGGCCCTCCTGATCGGAGTCATAGCCCTGGTGATCGGGGCTTTCATGCCGCAGGAGGACCCCCCGGCCTACGGCATTTTGCTCTACTATTCCGTGTTCTTCCTGCTGGCCATTCCGTTCCTCCATCTGCGGCCCAAAATATTGTTCATCAGTGCAGCGGCCTTCGGCATCGTCTCACCGATCCTGCTGCAGAAGCTGGATCCAATGCTTCCGACATCGTCGACGTTCAACCCCTCGGTGGAGCATCTTTTCTTCGAGCCGGCCGGTGTGGCCTCGGATCTACTGCTGACCGGCTCATATCCGGCACTGATGTACATGTGCTACATCCTGACCGGGCTGGGAATCGGACGACTGGATCTGCGAAAGCCCAAGGTGCAAGGCTATCTCGCCGGGATCGGCGCCGGGCTGGCGATCCTGGCCAATGTGGCCTCGGCACTCCTGCTGTATGCAATGGGAGGCTTTCAGCAGTTGGTGGCTGCCAGCGGGATGTCGGGGGAAGAACTGGACCATGAGATCGTGTGGGGATTCGGGACCATTCCGGATTCGTCCTCGTGGTGGCTAGCCATTGCGACACCGCACACCAACACGCCGCTGGCGATCGCCAGCAGCCTCGGCATCGGCCTGATGGTGACTGGTGTGTTCCTCCTGGTCGAGCTGGCGGGTGCACGCTGGCTGACACCCCTCGCCGCGATGGGGTCGATGACCCTAACCCTCTACTCCGCGCACCTGCTCGCGCTCAGCCTCAAGGTGCACTACGAGGAACCCGTCCTGTGGTTCATCATCCATATTGCAGTCGCCATGGCGTTCGGCCTGATCTGGAGCCGGTGGCTGGGACAAGGCCCCTTGGAAAGACCGGTTGCTGCGGCCGCCAAAAACTTCCGGCAGCTCGTGGACGATGGATCGTCCGGGACCACCGGAGCATCGGGAACGGTTCCCCGGTGATTCGAGACCTTTTGCCCGGGGCGCATACCGAACCAGGGCCAGAGCGCGGTGCAATACCAAGCCAGGCCCTCGCAGCCTGGGCTCTCATCATCGACCCGGCCTTCATGGAGGAGCAGCAGATGATGCAGTATGCCTTTCCTGCCCCTTTCTCCGTGTCAACGAAAACCGGCCCCGTGTCAACGGGCAAAGAAAAAGCCCCGGAGAACCGGGGCCAAATCAGTGGAGATGGGGGGAATTGAACCCCCGTCCGATGTTGTGTTGCCAGGACTTCTCCGGGCGCAGTTTGCTTCGGGTTTTCTTGGCCCCAACCATCCCGCAAACAGGTGGTTGACCCGGGCCCAGCCGTCTAAATGTCCCGAATACCCCAACGGCGAAGGTATTCAGCAGTGGCCCTCTTAATGACGCCAGCATCCGGGGCGAGAGCGACCCCGGGCTGACGGACTTGCAATGCTACTTAGGCAGCGAGAGCGAAGTCAGTGCGCTTAGATTCGGCACTTATTGGTTTGCAGAGAGCGTTTCCGAGATAACTCTGCATCCTCGGCCCGCTTCCCCTGGCGCGACTAACATCGTCGAAACCTGTCATCCCCGTATGTAGTTATCAAAATAACCATTGGTGCCGGGCAGTTACCTGTCCGGACCATCCAGTGTAACCCATGCCGGCACCGATGTATTCCTGCCGCTCCGGCGTAGCCAGCGTGCGGTCGCGGGATTTACCCTCGAACCATGGTTGTGGGCCGAGCCCAAGGCACGCCACCGACGCCGGCGCTCACCCCGGCAACGTTCGGCATCGAAGAAGAATTCCTCTTGATGGACCCCCGCACTGCCTTTCCGGTGACGACCGGCCCGGCGGTGCGGGCCAACCTGCGCCTGGGAGCCGCCCCGGAATGGGTCAGCTACGAGTTGCTCGACTGCCAGGTGGAAACCTCGACCCCGGTGTGCCGCCAGCTGTCCGAGGCCGCAGAAGCCCTGCTGGACTTCCGCCACGAGCTGGCCCGCAGCGCCGCCGCAACAGGGTCGGCCGCGGCCGGCATCGGCGTGATTTTCGACGCCGACCTGCGCCCGGCATCCGTGACCGACACCCCCAGGTACCGCAGCATTGCCGAGCGCGCCCCGGCCCTCATCGCCGACCAGTACGTGACGGGTATGCACATCCACGTGGAAGTGGCGGATCCGGAGGTGCGGCTGCAGGTCCTTAACCGGCTGCGGCCCTGGCTCCCGCTGCTCACCGCCGTCGCCGCCAACTCACCGTATTGGCGGCATGCGGACAGTGGCTTCGCCAGCTGGCGCACCATCCTGTACCGCCGCTGGCAGGTCCAGGGCTGCCCGCCGTTCTTCGCGGACCTGCACGACTACGGCGTCCGCGTGCGGCAGCTGTACGCCTCCGGGGTGGTACCCGATCCCGGGCACCTCTCCTGGCTGGCCAGACTGGCAGACCACTACCCCACCATCGAGATCCGGGCCGCCGACAGCCAGCTCACAGCGGCCGACAGCGTGCTGCTGGCCGGGCTGGTCCGGGCGCTGGTCGCCACCGAGCAGGCCGCCGTCGTCGCCGGTCGCCCCGTCACCAACTTCTATCCGGAACATCTGGACGTGGCGCTCTGGCAGGCGGCCCGGTTCGGGTTGTCGGAGAAACTGGTGCATCTGGATTCGGCCACCCTCTGGCCCGCGTTCGATGTCCTCGAGCTGTTGCTGCGCCACATCGATGAGGCGTTGGAGCAACACGGGGACCGCGGCTGGGTCCGCGAGCAGGCCGCACGGCTGCGGCTGGAGGGAAACGGTGCGCAGCGCCAGCGGAAGGCGCTGGCCAGCGGCGGCCTACCGGGGTGGCTGAATTTGGTGCGCCGGTCCCTGACGGCGGACTGATGCCACGCACCGGGTTTCCCCTGCGCCGCATGGGGTGGGACAGCGGTGTAGCGGCAGTGCCTCAGGCCCCGCGGTTCTTTTCGCGCATGGCGCGCAGGGCCTCGCGGTTGTCCTGCTTCTCGCGCAGCGTCTGGCGCTTGTCGTAGTCCTTTTTGCCACGGCCGACGCCGATCTCCACCTTGGCCAGGCCGTCGTTGAAGTACAGCTGCAGCGGCACGATGGTGTAGCCCGATTCCCGGGTCTGCCGGGCGATCTTCTCCAGCTCGGCCCGGTGCAGCAGCAGCTTCCGCCGGCGGCGGGCGGCATGGTTGGTCCAGCTCCCGTTGAGGTATTCCGGGATGTACACGGATTCCAGGTACAACTCATCGTTGTAGAAGATGGCGAAGCCGTCCACCAGCGACGCACGGCCCTCGCGCAGAGACTTCACCTCGGTGCCCATCAAGGCCATGCCAGCCTCGTAGGTATCCATGATGTGGTAGTCGTGCCGGGCCTTTCGATTGGTGGCCACTACCTTTCGGCCACTTTCTCTGGGCACGGGGTACTCCTTCGTCGTCGGAACGTTCCATTATAGCGGCGCCGCGGCATTTGGGTGCGCCGCAGCGCGCCAAGTGCCGCGGCGGACGCCTAGAGCAGGTTCATCGGATTGACGAAGCTGCCGTTGACGATGGTTTCGAAGTGCAGGTGGCAACCGGTGGAGTTGCCGGTACTGCCCACGTAGCCGATCAACTGGCCCCGGCCGACGCTCTGGCCGGCGTACACCACATAACGGGTCATGTGGTAGAAGTTCGTGTCCAGCGCGTTGCCGCCGACCACGCCGTGGCTCATCGTCACGCTGTTGCCGCCGCCCCAGACCGTGCTGTCCGCGCGCGCCACCGTGCCGGCGGCCGGCGCGTAGACCGGCGTGCCGCAGGCGGAACCGTAGTCGATCCCGCTGTGCATGTAGCCTCCGGTGCCGTAGAAGTCCATCGTGCCCGCCGGAGTGGGCCGCCAGCCGTAGCCGGAGGTGATCGGCCCGTTCACCGGGGAGATCAATCCAAAGGACGACGGCGCCTGGCTGGCCGGAGGGGGCGGCGGCACCCTCGGGACCAGCTGCGGCACCGGCTGGCCGCTGTTGCGCGCCGCCTGCTGTGCTGCCTTGATCCGCGCCTGTTCCCGCTCCCAGGCTTCCTGGGCCTTGCGCCGCTCCTCGGCCTCGCGCCTGGCCTTCTCCGCCGCCTCGCGGCGGAGCCGTTCCTGCCGCTCCTTGATCTGCGAGAGCACCTGGTTCTGGGCCTGCTCGGTCTTGGCCAGCTCCTGCTCGATCTGCGGCTTCTTGGCCTGCAGGCTGTCCGAAAGCGCCGAGGTCTCGGCGATCAGTTGGTCAACCTTCTGCTTTTCGGCGGCCGCCTCGTCGCGGGCGACCTGCTCGGCCGCCAGCGCCTCCTCGGCTTGCGCCTTCAGGTCCCGGATCTCCTCCTCCACGGCTTCCAGCCGCGCCTGGGAGTTCACATTCGTGGCGTTCTGCTGGGCCAGCTTGTCCAGTGCCGCGTTTTGGCTGCGCAGCGCCTGGTCCGCCAAGTCGATGGTGCTGGCCAGGCCGGCGTCGCCGTCGGAACCGAAGAACAGCGACAGGTTGGACGGCACCCCGCCCTGCTTGTAGGCCTGGGTGGCGATCTGGCCGATGACCTTCTTGGTTTCTTTCAGCTCCGCGGCGTCGCTGGCCAGTTGCTGGTTGATCTTGTCCTTGGTTTGCAGCGCAAGGTCCACGCGCTGGGCCAGTGCGGCGACCTTGTTGGCGGCGGCGTCCACCCGGCCCTCTGCCTCGGCGAGCTTCTGCTGGGCCGCCGGCAGCCGGCTCTGGTGCTGCTTCAGTTCCTTGACCGCCTCGATGATGTCGGCGTTGAGGAACTCCAGCGACGATTCGATCTGCTGGATTTCCTGGTCGAGGGCGGCCTTGCGGTCGTCGAGGTCGTCTGCCTGGGCGGGGCCGGCGGAGCCCAGCGAGAACGCGAGCAGGGCGGCCATGGCGGCGCTCAAAATCCCTTGCGGAAGACATCTCTTCCGCGGCTTAGTACGGCTCACAGCCTGGCTCCCCAATGTCAAGTTCTGTGCACGTGTCATGAGTCTAGACCTTAAGGTAGCGGCGCAGGGTCAAAAGGGACGATATTCCGGCCAGGACGGCGCCCAGCAGCACCAGCGCGGGACCGATCACCAGCATGGTGCTGGAGGAAATGAAGGCCGTGTCGGGGTACTGGCTGGCCAGCCAGTCGCCGATGAAGAAGTGCGCCACGGCCCACAGGGTGACCGAGGCCAGCAGTGCCCCGAGCACGGCGGCGATCACCCCTTCCAGCACAAAGGGCAGCTGGATCACGGCCTTGGAGGCGCCGACCAGCCGCATGATGCCGGTTTCCCGGCGACGGCTGAAGGCGGAAAGCCTGATGGTGGTGGCGATCAGCAGGATGGCGCAGACGATCATCACGACGGCGATGCCCACCGCCACGAGCGAGGCGATGTTCATGACGCTGAAGACCTTTTCCAGGATCTCGCGCTGGTCCACCACTACTTCGACGCCGGGCAGCGAGGAGAAGATCTCGTTGATGACCTCGTACTTCTGCGGATCCACCAGCGAGACGCGGAAGGACTCCGGCAGCTGGTCGGCCGTCACCGAGTCCACGATCGGGGAGTTCGCGAACTGGTCGCGGAAGTGGCCCAGCGCATCGTCCTGCGACTCGTACAGGTAGGTGTCCACGTACTGTTCCACGGCCGGACTGGTCAGCGTGGCCTCGATTTCCGCACGCTGCTCGTCGGTCACGGGGCCGGCCGCGCAGCTTGCCGTCGTCGAGGTGTCAACGCACAGGAAGATGGCCACCTGGACCTTGTCGTACCAGTAGCCCTTCATCTGGTTGATCTGCATCTGCAGCATGCCGGCCGCGCCCACGAAGCTGAGCGAAATGAAGGTCACCAGCACCACGGAGACCACCATGGACAGGTTGCGGCGCAGGCCGGAACCGATTTCGCCGAGGATAAAAGCCAGTCTCATTTGGCCTCCTCCGGTTCGCCCAGGTAGATGCCTTCGGACTGGTCGCGGACCAGGACGCCGTCGCGCAGCTCGATCACGCGCTTGCGCATTTCGTTCACGATCACGTTGTCGTGCGTGGCCATCACCACGGTGGTGCCGTTCTGGTTGATCCGGTCCAGCACCTTCATGATCCCCAACGAGGTGGTCGGATCCAGGTTGCCGGTGGGTTCGTCGGCCAGCAGGATCCCGGGCTTGTTCACGACGGCGCGTGCGATGGCGACGCGCTGCTGCTCGCCGCCGGAAAGCTCGTGCGGCATGCGGTGGTCTTTGCCTTCCAGGCCCACGGTCTTGAGCACCTCGGGCACCGTCTCGCGGATGACCGCCCGGCTGCGTCCGATCACCTGCATGGCGAACGCCACGTTGGCGAAGACAGTCTTGTTGGGCAGCAGCCGGAAATCCTGGAACACGACGCCGATGCCGCGGCGCAGCTTGGGCACGCGCCAGCTGGGAATGTTGGCTACATTCTGGCCGGCGACGTAGACCGAGCCACGGGTGGCGCGGTCTTCTTTCAGGACCAGGCGGATGAACGTGGATTTCCCGGACCCGGACGAGCCGACCAAGAACGCGAAGTCGCCGCGGTCGATTTCCAGACTGATCTTGTCCAGGGCCGGACGAGAGTTCTGGTCGTAGATCTTGGTGACGTTATCGAATCGAATCATGACTACTTTGTGCCTCAGGCCGAGGACGAGGGCTTGTGCTTGGGGGAAGAAACCTCAGCCTTTCGACTATAGGCACGCAGTCTTGAGTTTATCCTGCAGCTCCGCCGGTGTGTCGTTTCACCTGTCCGGCCGCTTGGTTGGCAGCCTGTCCGGCCGCTTGGTTGGCCGCCCGGCCGGCCAGGGCGTCGCGGACGGCCTCCGCCACCGCCGCCGCTCCGGGGCGGTCCATGACGATGGTGTAGTGGTTGGTTTCGGCCACCTCGCGGACCCGCAGGGCGGGCAGCCGCCGCGCCCAGCCGTCCACGTATCCGGGGGTGTAGAGGCCCGCGTCTTCGTTCAGCAGTCCGCGCGGGGCCCGCATCAGCACCGCCGGGACATCGAGTGATTCCAGCGCGTCCATCAGGACGGCGCCGCTGTTCAGGTCGGCGGTGTCGCGAGCCATCGCCTCGTAATTCGTCGCCGGCCGCAACAGCGGCGGCTCGCCGGCGAGGTCGTAGTCCACGTAGTCCTCCACCAGCGCGTTCCAATGCTCGGCGAAGGCCGGGTGCACCCGCCAGAAGTCCCGATAGGCTTCCCGGCTGGGGAACGTCGCGGCCAGCCGTTCGGCCGCCGGGCCCAGCACCGACTGGATGACCTCCTCGTCGCTGAGCCCGGCCGGCACCTGCAGCGGCAGCCCGCCGTCCACGAGCACCAGGGACTCCACCAACCGCGGGTGGCGCCGGGCCAGCACCACGGAGGCGAAGGCCCCCATGGAATGGCCGACGACGACGGCGCGGCCCACGCCGTGCGCCGCGAGCACCTCCGCGAGGTCGTCGGCATGCGCGGCCATCCCGAACGGGCCGGGCAGCCCATTGCTGCGCCCGCGTCCGCGCAGGTCCGGGGCGATCACCCGCACGCCGTCGAGCTCCTGCGCCAGCAGGCCCCACGTGCGGTGCGAGGCCGTCACCCCGTGCACGGCCAGGATGGCCGGTGCCTGCGCGTCCCGGGGTCCCCACACGCCGGTGCGCAGGCTGCCGCCGCGGACGGGGACGTCCAGTGCGGCGTAAGGCAGGGCCGCCGGTTCGGCGCTCATCGGCTGGACCATCCGCCGTCCATCGTGTAGGACGCGCCGGTGACCATGCCGGCGTCGGGGCCGGCGAGCCAGCACACCAGCGAGGCCACTTCGTGCGGCTCGACCAGGCGCTTGACGGCGCTCTCGGTGAGCATCACCTTGGCGACCACTTCTTCCGCCGGCAGTTGGTGCATCCGGGCCTGGTCTGCAATCTGCTTCTCGACCAGCGGCGTCTTGACGTAACCGGGATTGATGCAGTTGCTGGTCACGCCGTGCGCGCCGCCCTCCAGCGCGGTGACCTTCGAGAGGCCTTCCAGGCCGTGTTTGGCGGAGACGTACGCGGATTTGTAAGCGGAGGCCCGCAGCCCGTGCACCGAGGAGACGTTGATGATCCGGCCGAAACCGCGCTGGTACATGCCCGGCAGCGCCGCGCGGATCAGCAGGAACGGGGATTCGAGCATCAACCGGAGCATCAGCCGGAAGGCCTCCGGATCGAACTCCTCGATCGGGTTGATCCGCTGGATCCCGGCATTGTTGACCAGGATGTCGGTGTCCACCGCGGCCGTTTCCAGCGCCCGGGTGTCGCTGAGGTCCACCTGCCACGGGACGCCGCCGATCTCCTGCGCCACCCGTTCGGCGGACGCGCCGTCCAGGTCGGCGACGGTGACCTTCGCGCCGCGGTCGGCCAGGGCCCGCGCGCAGGCCTCGCCGATGCCGCTGGCCCCGCCGGTCACCATGGCGCTGCGGCCCGTCAGAGTCTTGTCAGCCATGGGTGGGTCCTTCCGTCGTCTGCTGTCCGGGCGCCAGCGCCCGCTCAATGAACTGCATCATTTCTTCGAATACGTGGTCGGGCACTTCCCGCGGGACCGGCTGCGCACCGGCGTCGTCCTCCCAGAGCACCCAGCGCATGCCGATCAGTTCGCCGATGCCCATCAGCGCCCACGCCGCGACGTCCGGGTCCATCGGACGGACCTCGCCGGTGGCCTGCGCCGCCTTCAGTCCCTCAATGTAGCCGTTGACGATGCGCGTGTAGTGCATCCGCAGGGCGCCGGGCGACACGAACTCCGCCTGCCGGATGATCCGATAGAGCGCGGGGTGTTCGGCGGTGAAGCGGAAGAACGCCTTGAACCCGGCCCGCTCGGCCTCCAGCCGGTTCTCCGCCGACTTGGCCGCCTCGGTCATCGCATGGCGCACCCGCCGGTTGAGGTCCTCGACGACCTCGTCGAAGATGGCCTGCTTGCCCTGGAAGTAGAGGTAGAAGGTGCCCAGCCCGACGTCGGCCTGCTCGGTGATCTTGACGATCGAGGCGTCGTGGTAGCCCACCGACGCAAACACCGCTTCCGCCGCCTCCAGCAGCTTGGCCCGCGTCCGGGTACCCCGGGCGGTGCGTGGTGCAGCGCTCATGATTCCTGCTCCGATCCTGCAGTCAGCGGGTGGCGGCCGGGGCGGCCGGCGGCCTCCCGCAGCCTCCCCCGGACCACCTTGTTCAATGCCGTGCGCGGCAGCGCGGGAACAAAGGCGAAACGGCCGGGGACCTTGAAGGCGGCCAGCTGCGCCCTGCAGTGTTCGGCCAGCTCCTCGGCATCGGTGATCCGGCCCGGCCGGACCACCACGTAGGCCAGCCCGGTCTCGCCCCAGCGTTCGTCGGGAACCCCGACGACGGCGGCCTCGGCCACTGCCGGGTGCGAGAGCAGGACCTGCTCCACCTGGGCCGGGGCCACGTTCTCGCCGCCGGAGATGTAGAGGTCCTTGATCCGGTCCACGATGCGGAAAAAGCCGTCCGCCGTGCGTTCCACCAGGTCGCCGGTGCGCAGCCAGCCGCCGGCGAGCGCCGCCGCGGTGGCCTCCGGGTTCCGGAAGTAGCCGGCGAACACGCCCGGTCCCGAGACCAGCAGCTCACCGGTGGCCGCGCCGTCGAGGATCTGGCCGGTGACCGGGTCCGCCACGGCCACGCTGACGTGCGGGTAGGGCTTGCCCGCGTAGCCGATCATGGAGGCCGCGTCTTCGTTGGGCAGGCAGAGCACGTTGGGCGAGGCTTCGGTCAGGCCGTAGCCCTGGCTCAGGGCCACCCCCCGCTTGTGCCAGATCCGCAGCAGCGGCGCGGGCATGGACGCCCCGCCCACGATGGCGTGCTGCAGGCTGGACAGGTCGGCGGACGCGAAACCGGGGTGCTCGGCCAGCATGGCGTACTGGGTGGGGACGCCCATCATGGTGGTGACCCTGCGCTCGGCGATCAGCTGCAGCATCCGGCCCGCGTCGAACGTTCGCTCCAGCACCACCGTGGCGCCGGTCCACCAGCCCAGCAGCGGCTGGATGTTCCAGCCGCCCACATGGAACTGCGGCAATGCGGCCAGCACCACGTCGGAACTGGAGAGCTCCATGGTCCGCGACAGCGAGAGGTTGGTCCAGAAGCAATTGGCGTGGGTCAGGATGGCCGCCTTGCTCGGCCCCTCGGTACCGGAGGTGAAAATCATCAGCAGGGCATCGTCGTCGCGCACTTCCCGCTGCACGGGTGCAACGGCGCTGGCCAGCCGCCGGGTAGGGCAGGGCACGTGCCGCTCCACTCCCGAGGGCCCCAACGCCGCCGTGCGCGGCGGCAGCGGGAGCATCGTGGCGGCCGCCGCGGCCAGCGCATCGAATTCATCCTCCACCAGCAGCAGCGCCGGGTCGGCCAGCTGCAGCTGCTCGGCGATCTCCCCTGGAGACAGCCGCCAGGACAGCGGGACCAGCACGAGGCCGGCCTTGGCGCAGGCGAAGAACAGCACCACGTGGTCCGCGGAGTTGCCGGTCAGGGTGGCGATCCGGTCCCCCACGCCGTAGCCCGCGGCGCGCAGCTTCGCGGCGAGGGCGACGGCCCGGGCATCGAGGTCGCGGTAGCGCAGGCTGACCCCACGGTCGTCAATCGCCACCCGGTCGGGGGTGGACACCGCACGGTCGGCGGTCCAGCGGCCGAGGGTATGGAGACCGCCGGCTGGCGGATGGGGGTGCAGGTTCACTCGGCTTTCTCCAGGATTTCGCGCTGCCGGGCGGCTGCCTGGCGGCGCTGGCCGCGGCTGAGGGTGGCCCTCTGCACCGCGCCGGTGATGCCGCCGGGCAGGAACAGGACCACCAGGATGAACAGTGTACCGAGGATGAACAGCGGCTCCGAGAGCGGGATCCGCAGGATGTCCGGCAGGTTGGCAATGGCCTCCGACTGCGCCAGCGCGGTCAGCCGCTGGTCCAGCAGCGTGTAGAAGACGCCGCCGATGACCGCTCCCCAGCGCGAGCCCACGCCGCCGAGCACCACCATGACCAGCAGGGTGATGGTGAAGTCGGCCGAGAGGCTGCGCGGGACGGCACCGGACTGCAGCAACAGGTAGACCATGCCCACCGCCGAAGCCAGCACGCCGCCGACCACGAACACCAGCAGCTTGACCAGATAGGGCTGCAGCCCGATGACCCGCACGCGCAGCTCGTTCTCCCGGACCGCCGCGGCCACATGGCCGGCCCGGCTGAACTGCACCCAGCTGACGACGGCGAAGACCACCAGCAGCACGATCAGCGCCAGCCAGTACAGGTTGCGGGTGTTGGCCACGCCCAGCAGGGCCTCGGGCAGGTTCTCCGTGGCCAGGGTCAGGCCCTCTTCACCGCCGGTGGCCTGGCCAGGGTTGCGGCCCACCAGCAGGTGGCCGGCCTCCGCGAAGGCCAGGGTGACCATGGCGAACGGGATGCCCGTCACGCGCAGGCCGACCGCACCGACCACGTGGGCCAGCACGATGACCAGCAGCAGCGTCAGGCCCATGGCCGGCAACAGCGGGAGGTCGAACGTGTCCAGGATGACGCCGAGGCCGTAGACCCCGGCGCCGAAGTACAGCGCGTGGCCGAAGGACAGCAGGCCTGTGACGCCGAGCAGCAGGTGGTAGCTGAGCGCCGCGGCGGCCATCAGCATGCACATGGCGATCAGCTGCAGCGACCCCGGGGTGTAGGTGGGCCCGGGCAGCACGCCGGGCAGGGAGAGGTTCAGCAGCGGCAGCAGGGCCAGCAGTACCACGGCCGCTCCCCCGGCGGCCCATTTGAGCAGCCCGCGGACTCCGCCGGCGGCAGCGCCGCCGTCGTCCTTGCCGTTCTGCCCGCGCCGCAGCGTCCTAGCGCCGGTGGCGCCCGGGGTCTCGGTGTGCCCGGCAGTTGCGGGGCCCGGATTCGGCTGCGCGTCCGACTGCGGGTCGGTCTTGCTGGTGGTCATGATTTCCTCCCGAGCAGGCCGGAGGGCCGGAAGAGCAGGACAAGGGCCAGGGCCACGACGACGACAAAATCCCCGGTGCCGTTGAGGTAGAAGTTCGCGAACTGCTGCAGCAGCGCCACCACCACTGACGCGATGGCCGCGCCGGTGAGCGACCCCAGGCCGCCGATCACGGTGACGATGAAGGCGAAAATCAGCAGCGACCCGCCCAGCAGCGGCGAGACGTAGCCGAAGTAGTGGCTGGCCAGCACCCCGCCCAGGCCGGCCGCGGCGCCGCCGATGGCGAAGACCAGCGTGAACGCCTTGCGGACGTCGATGCCCAGCGCGGTGACCATGGAGCGGCTTTCCACGCCGGCGCGGATGATCATGCCGTAGCGGGTGCGCTTGAGGAAGAACACCAGGCCCAGCAGCACGAACACCGCCGCGATGATGGCCACGAAGCGGTCGTTCGCGATGTCGGCGCCGAGGATTCTGGTGGTCTGGCTGAACCATTCGGGTCCGGAGATATAGACCGGGTCGGTGCCCCAGATCCCGTCGAACAGCGCGACCGACGCCAGCGAGAGGCCGACGGTGACCAGGACCTGTTCGATGTGCCGCTCGTACAGCTTGCGGATCAGCACGAACTCGGTGAAGGCGGCGAACAGGGCCCCCACGACGGCGCCCACCAGGAGGGAGCCGAGGAAGGTCCACCAGTTGTCGGCGCCGGCGCGGCGGGCCACTTCCCAGCCGGCGAACGCGCCCAGCGTCAGGAAGGAGCCGTGCGCGAAGTTCAGCACGCCCATCAGCCCGTAGATCAGGCTCAGCCCGGAGGCCACCAGGAAGTAGAGCGCGCCCAAACCCAGGCCGGTGACGGTCAGCAGGACGATGGTACTCACTTGTGCACCCCGTTCGGGTCGGTGCCGGTCTCGGCGCGGGAGGCGGCGGCGGGGGCCGCGTCCCGGCCGTGCCGGGCGCCGCCGTCGGCATCGCCGCGGTGTCCGCCGGCGGCGGGGGCGACCTCGTCGCCGTGCCCGCCTTCGGCGTGGACGCCCAGCAGCCGCTGGGTCAGGTCTTCGTTGTCCAGGAAATCCAGCGCGCTGTCGGTTGTGTGGACCACCCTCCCGCCGGACAGCACCACCGCGCCGGCGGCCAACTGGCGGACCACCTGCAGGTTCTGCTCCACCAGCAGGATCGGCACCGTTTCGGCGGCCCGCTCCAGCGTCTCGGAGACTTCCTGCACGATCTTGGGAGCCAGGCCCTTGGTCGGCTCGTCGATCAGCAGCAGCTTGTTCTCATTCAGCAGCGCACGCGCCAGCGAGACCATCTGCTGCTGCCCGCCGGAGAGCGTCCCGGCCATCTGCGAGGCGCGCTTGAGCAGGTCGGGAAAGAGTTCCTCCACCAGCTGCCGGCGCGGGGAGGCGTCCCGTTCGGCCAGCCGCAGGTTCTCCGCCACGGTCAGCTTGGAGAAGACTTCCCGGTCCTCCGGTACGTAGCCCACGCCGCGGCGGATGATCTTGTAGGTCGCTTCCTTGTCGATCCGCGTACCGTCCAGCATCACGCTGCCGCTGCGGGAGATCAGGCCGATGATGGCCTTGATGGTGCTGGTCTTGCCGACACCGTTGCGGCCCAGCAGGGCGGTGATGCCGGTGGCCGGAACGGAGAAGCTGACGTTCTCCACCACCTGCTGGCCGGCGATGTGTGCGCTGAGTCCCGCGACCTCCAGCACCGGGCGGGCGTGGCCGGCCGGCCGTGCCGCGGCCGGCGAGGTGGCCGTGGTCGTCGCGGTGGGCGCGGCCGCGCCGCGTTCCGGTTGCTGGCTCATACGGGTTCTCCCAGGTAGGCGCTCTGGACGGTTGGATTGGCCATCACCGCGTCCGGGGTGTCGATGGCCAGCAGCTTGCCGTGGTGCATGACCGCCACGCGGTCCACCAGTCCGAGGACCACTTCCATGTGGTGCTCGACCATCATCACGGTGCAGCCGCGGTCGCGGTGCATCCGGCGGATGATCGCGCTCAGCCCCGGCACGTCGCCGGAGGCCACCCCGGCCATCGGCTCGTCGAGCAGGATGACCGAGGGGTTGCCGGCCAGGAGCATGGCGATCTCCACCTTGCGCTTGTCGCCGTGGGCGAGGTCTCCGGCGGCGGTGTTCAGCTTGTCCTCCAGCCCGACCTCGGCGACGTTCTGCTTCGCGGCGGCGGTCGCGGAGTCCGTCCGCGAGGGGAACCGGAACACCGTGACGCTTCCGCCGAGGGCTGCCTGGGCCGCGAGCCGGACGTTTTCCAGCACGCTGAGCCGCGGGAACAGGCTGGACGTCTGGAATGTCCGGCCCAAGCCGGCGCGGGCGCGGCTGTGGATCGAGGCCGACGTGACGTCCTTGCCGTCGAGCGTGATGGAACCGGCCGTCGGCTTCAGGACTCCGGAGATGAGGTTGAACAAGGTGGTCTTGCCGGCACCGTTCGGTCCGATCACGCCGACCATTTCTCCGGTCGCGACGGAGAATCCGACATCCTCGAGGATGCGGGCGCCGCCGATCTGCAGGCCGAGGCCATGCACCGTGAGCGCGGGCTGATCTGGGGAGGTCATCATGTCACTTTCTGTCCGGTCGAGGACCCTGTCCGCGGTTCGGGGCGCCGCCGGGTAGGTCGGCGGCGCCCCGGAACTGCAGCAGTGCGGGCCTGCCTGTGGTTGCTGCTGCTACTTGGCTTCCGGCGGAGCCACCGCGTCGGCCGGAATCGCCTTGATCAGCTCAGGCACCCACTCGCCGTCCTTCTCCACCAGCTTGGCCTGGTACATCTCCTGCAGCAGCGCATGATCGGAGGCACGGATGGTCGTCTCGCCCTTGGGCCCTTCAAAGCTGTAGCCCTCCAGCGCCTCGACCATGGCGTCGACGTCGTTGCCGCCCTCGTTGACCGCCTGCACGATCATCTGGCCGGCGACGAAGCCGTCCGGAGTGAAGAGGTCGGCCTTCTTGCCTTCGGCTTCAACGCTTTCGATCATGGCCTTCTCCACGTCGTTGCCGGCTGCTCCCGGGAAGTAGTGGTTCAGGAAGCTGATCTTGTCCGAGGCCTTGCCGTAGGCGCCGAAGGTCGCGGCGTCGCCCAGGCCGGTCACGATCGGGGCGGCGTCGAACGCGCCCTGCTGGCTCAATGCCTGCCACATGGATCCCGACGTGGCGCCGGCCCAGGCCACGAAGACCAGATCGGGCTTGGCATCGATGAGCTGGCGGGCGAACGGCGTGAACTCGGTGGCGTCTTCGGGTACCAGCACGTCATCGACTTCGGCGCCCTGCTCGCCGAGGACGGCTTCAACGGCAGCGAGGTTGCCCTGGCCGAACGCGTTGTCCTGGCCGAACACCACGACCTTCTTGCCCTTGAGGTCGTCGACGAACGTGCCGGCCGTTGCGACGTCCTGCAGGCTCTGGCGGCCGGAGCGGAAGGTGTAGTCGTTGATGCCCTGCAGCGCGTCGGTGGCGGCCGGGCCAGAGATGTAGAGCACCTTGTTCTGCGCGGCCTGTTCGGCGAGCTTCAGCGCGATGCCGGACACCACTGTGCCGGCCAGGATCTTGTAGTCCTTGCCGATCAGGTCCTTGGCGACGTTGACCGCCTTGTCGGGGTCGCCGCCGTCGTCGTGGTAAGTCAGGTTGAGCTTGGTGCCGTTGACCTCACCGGTACCCTCGGTGGCGTAGTCGATGCCGGCCTGCAGACCCTGGTAGTAGGCCGCGCCGTAGGCGGCCAGCGGGCCGGACTCGGAATAGACGATGCCCACGTTGATGCTCTCGGGGGCATTGCCTTCCTCGCCGACCGCGCCGGCGGTGTCGCCGCCGGCGGTCGGCGCGCACGCGCTCACGGCCAGTCCGGTGACCAGCGCCGCGGCCATCAGGAACTTCTTCGTTGCCTTCACTCCGGTGCCTTTCGTTGAAAAATCTGTCAAGGAGTAACTCTGGAACTGTCTGAACCTGATGGTCAGGTCGACCAACCTGAAAGGTGATTCAGATTACGGCAAATCTATGGCGTGGCTCACAGAGGTGTCAACAGTCGCACCGGGTCGGAAGGTTACGATTCGGTTGCAGGGGGCGGAAACTCCGGGGCGGGCACACGCCTAGACGACGAAGCCCGGCCGCTCCTGGTGGAGCGGCCGGGCTTCGTGAATCAGCTGGTGGCTAGTTTTCCGCGTTGCGGTTGTTGGCGCGCCAGCGGATGCCGGCGTCGATAAAGTCGTCGATTTCGCCGTCGAACACTGCGCTGGTATTGCCGACCTCGTGTTCGGTGCGAAGATCCTTGACCATCTGGTACGGATTCAGCACGTAGGAGCGCATCTGGTCGCCCCATGACGCCTTGACGTCGCCGGCGAGCGCCTTCTTCTCGGCGTCTTGCTGCTCCTTCTTCAGCAGCAGCAGCCGGGACTGCAGCACGCGCAGCGCGGCGGCGCGGTTCTGGATCTGCGACTTCTCGTTCTGCATCGAGACTACGATCCCGGTGGGGATGTGGGTCAGCCGGACGGCGGAGTCGGTGGTGTTCACCGACTGCCCGCCCGGACCGGACGAGCGGAACACGTCCACCTTGATCTCGTTGTCCGGGATGTCGATCGAGTCGGTCTGCTCAATGAGCGGGATGACCTCGACGGCGGCGAACGAGGTCTGGCGCCGGCCCTGGTTGTCGAAGGGGCTGATTCGCACCAGGCGGTGGGTGCCGGCCTCCACGGAGAGTGTGCCGAAGGCATAGGGTGCCTTGACCTCGAACGTGGCGGACTTCAGCCCGGCCTCTTCGGCGTAGGAGGTGTCCAGCACCTGGGTCGGATAGCCATGGCGTTCCGCCCAGCGCAGGTACATCCGCATCAGCATCTCGGCAAAGTCGGCGGCATCCACGCCGCCCGCGCCGGAGCGGATGGTCACCACGGCTTCGCGCTCGTCGTACTCACCGGAGAGCAGTGTGACGACTTCGAGTTCGGAGAGCGCCTTTTTGAGCGAGGTGAGTTCGCTGGCCGCCTCGGCCATGGAGTCCTCGTCGCCGGCGTCCTCCTGGCCCAGTTCGACCAGGACTTCCAGATCGTCTATCCGTGCCGTGAGCTTTTCCAGCCGTTCCAGTTCGCTCTGCCGGTGCGAAAGCCTGGAAGTGATTTTTTGCGCCGCGGCCGGGTCGTCCCACAGATCCGGTACGCCCGCCTGCTCGCTCAGCTGGGCAATATCCTTGCGGATCGCCTCCGCGTCGGAGACGGCTTCAATGGATTCATACGTGGCGCGCAAAGCGCGGATTTCAGCGGGAAAGTCGATCTCAGCCATGGTTCTCCCAGCCTACGCCATGGCGGGGAATCCTCTATCCCGCGAAGACGGCGCCTGACAGCCCCTAGCTGAAGCGCGGGCACGTGCAATAACCTTTGGAGAGTGCGGGGTGCAGGTGCCGCGTATGGGGCTGGGGCCTGATCTAAATCCAATTATTGGGGGAGGCTGCGATGCCCAGTCAAAGTCACGGATCCGTTCGGAGCCTGCGGAAGAGGCAGAAGCCCGAAAGCCGGCACGACGGCCCGCCGCAATCACCAAAAGCGCGAAGATTCCTTGGGGCTTTCGGCGCGCTCGTGCTGGCCGCAGCAACCGTCGTCGCCGCTTCCGGCCCCGCCGCCGCGGGACCTGCCGCCGCGGGAGCCGCCGCTGGCGGGGCCGCCGCTGCGGGAGAAGAACACGGCTATACGGTCGTCCTCAAGGACAGCATCGGAAATGTCGATTCCACCGCCACGGCACACGGGGAGAAGTACGGGTTTACCCGGTCAAACACCTACGAACACGCGCTGAAGGGATACTCCGGCACCATGACGGTCTCGGAGGCGAAGCAACTCGCCGCCGACCCGGCCGTAGAATTCATTGCGCCCGAGCGGCAATTCGCGCTGCCGGAAAACGTGACCGGCGACAATAACGGAACCAGCGGCACCGAATTCCTCCCTCCCGGGTGGCTGCGGGTCGGCGGCACGCCCGAGGAGGCAGCCGAGGACGACGGGCAGATCACGGTCAACTCCGCCGTGATCGACACCGGCATCGACGGCACCCATCCGGACCTGAACGTGCGCGGCGGGGTGGACTGCTCGTCAGGCACTCCGGTCGAGGTAGCTCCCGTCGACCTGTTCGGGCACGGAACCATGGTCGCCGGAATCCTTGGCGCGAAGAATAACAACAAAGGGATCATCGGCACTGCGAGCGGCGCCCCGCTGTGGTCCGTCCGCGTTATTGCAGACGACGGCACCATCACAGAAGCCGCCATTCTCTGCGGCGCCGATTGGGTGGTCTCCACTCACACGGACGAGGACCCGGACAACGACATCAGGGTCGCCAACATCAGCCTCGGCGGCCCCGGCCAAGAGCAGGGAACCTGCGGCAACGGGGTCGATCCCCTGCACAAGATGATTTGCCAGGGTGCCGAGGAGGGGGTCGTCTGGACGGTCGCCGCCGGCAATGCAACCGCGGACTTCTCGAACACTGTTCCGGCCGCTTATGACGAGGTCCTCACCGCCACGGCCATGGCTGACTACGACGGCCGCCCCGGTGGCAAGGGAACAGCAAGCTGCAGCGGAGCGTCTTTTCCCACCCCCGACGACGAGTTCGCCTCCTTCTCCAATTTCGCCACCCAGCCTGCCGACCAGGAGCACACCGTCGCGGCCCCCGGAGTGTGCATGACCTCCACGGTCCCGGGCGACCGGTACGCCACCGCACACGGCACCAGCTTCTCCAGTCCGATCGTCGCCGGCTCGGTGGCCCGATGCCTGGAGAGCAAGGTCTGCCAAGGCGGCGGGCCGGCCGTGATAGAGCAATTCCGCGCAGTGGTCGCGGAGTACAACCACGAGAATCCCCAGTATGGGTTCATCGGTGACCCCCTGCGACCGGTCCCGGGCCGGTACTACGGATACCTGACCACCGTCATACCCTTCTAGGGACAACCAGCCAATTCGTCAGTCCCGCATCGAGGACAGGTGTATCGAAAAGCCGTCCAAATGTTGGGGTTCCAACTTTTACTAGTTGTGTACCAACTGCGGTTTGTCAGTTGTGTTTGTAGAGCTAGTTCGAGTACGAGATATTCTGCCCAGCCAGCAGTGGCAGGGTGCAAATTTTGGGGATGGCGTCGTGGGCGCTGTTGGCATGGACCGTGCACATCCCAGGCAAGCCCGGTAAATATTCAGACACAGTGCGAGGACGACGCTCCGCGGCGCTGGGCATGCGCCCAACGACCGACGGAGTGTGCCTTTGGGGGAATACTGATGCCCCTGGCATGCAGGGGCATCAGTATTATTCCTGACCGCGGTTCCTTTCCCCGAAACTTCCCGTACCCCGTCCGCTACACGTCCGGTCCCCCTTAGGGTCGGGTCGCCGGGCTCGGGTCAGGCGTCCGGCGTGCGCTGCCCTTCCGGCAGGGATTCCGGGAGCGGGGCGAAGAGTTCGCCGCTGAGTTCGCCCGGCGTCAGGACGGGCGTCTTGGGACGGTTGTCGAAGACCAAGCGTGTAACGTCGGGGCGGGCATAGTGGCCGGACGGATCGACGGAGTTCTTGGCTAGGTCGATGAGGGACAGATCCAGGTCCGCGTAGACCAAGCCTTCCTGGGTCGGGTCCAGCGGTTCGGTGAGCAGGCGCGAGTCGGGGCCATAGATCCGGGCAAATCCGCCGCCGCCGGTGTAGACAGGGGTTGGGCCGCCCTCTGCGTCAGGGAAGACTCGGGCTCCTTCATCGCTCATGATCTGGGTCGCAGTGATGACGAAGGCGCCGCCTTCCAGCGCATAAGTCTGTGTGGCCGCCATGAGGGTTTCGGGGCTCAGGGCGGCCACGTTGCCCAAGATGCCCAAGCAGGGCCAGCCGGCGACGTGGATCTGCTCATTCTGGGAATACATGGCGTACTTGGTCAGCGGCTGAATGTGTTCGAAGCAGTTCAGAGCGCCCAGCCTGCCCAGCGGGGTGTCGATAACCTTGATGCCGGAGCCGTCGCTTTCCCCGAAGAGGGTGCGTTCGGCGTGGGTAGGCTTGAGTTTGCGGCGGTGCAGCAGGATTTCGCCGTCCGGGCCAATGATGGCCTGGGACATGTAAAGCGAGCCTGCGTCCTTTTCACTGAATCCGAGGACAACGGTGATCGAATTCTCCCGCGCAGCCTCGCGGATTCGGGTCATGGCCTCGCCGTCGATGGTCACCGAGTTGGCATGGTAGCGGGCGACAAACTCCATCTGCTGATAGACCGGGTAGCTCCAAAGGAACACCGGGTAACCGGGAATCCAGGTCTCAGGAAAGGCGACCAAGTCCGCGCCACCGGTTGCGGCCTCGCTGATCAGGTCGACGGTTTTCTTTGTGGTGCCGTCGATGTCCAGCCAGACGGGCTCAGCCTGGACGGCGGCTACACGGACGTTCTTTGGCACGGGAATCTCCTGGGGTGGATGGCCTGCAAGTTGATTCAACGGTAGGCCGCACTTGGGCACCTCCATACGGCATAATCTGCGGAAAGATAGGCATTTTCTGCACAGTTTCCCGTAACATTGTGGTCTGAGTCATGGTCTTACGTTCCGGTAAAGATCCGGAAACACGGTTGCGTGAGGATGGGCTTGTGGCAGTTATTTCGGCGTCCGATGTCCGGGACTGGCAGGACATCGCCAGCAGCAGCTTCGTGCCGCTGCGCTGCCGAGGAGTTTCCGATTCGTTCTCCGCAACGGTCGATGTGCGGCACCTAAGCCCGGCGCTGTCCCTGTCCGAGGTCAAGTCCGGCAGCGTGAATGTCAGGAGAACCTCCGCGCTGGCGACCCGGAGCGAGAGCGACGATCTGCTGCTGTCCATCCAAATGGCTTCGTCCGGGCGGATTTCCCAGCACGGCCGAGACGCCATCATGACCCCGGGGACGGCCGTTCTTTACGAGACAAACCGCCCCTACGAAATCGACCACCGCCTGCCCGGCCAGCATCAGCTCATTGCCAGGGTGAAGAGGGCGGCACTTCGCCTGCCGGCAGACTCCGTTTCGGAGGCCTGCGGACGGCTGATCGGCGGCGCCGAACCGCGGCTCCGCATTTTTTCCTCCTACCTCACCTCCCTCTTCGAGGAGTCGGAACGGCTAGGTCCCGGTGCCCGCCAAGAAATGTCCGAGATCGCAGTGGACCTGCTTGCCGCGCTGCTGCGGGAAGGGGCCGGCAGTCCGCTGCGCAACAACGAGAACCTGCTGGCCGCCCTGAAATTATTCGTACGCGACAACCTGCACTCACCCGGCCTGTCCGTAGAGACTCTGGCCGAACAGCACCACGTCTCGGTCCGCGCCGTATACGACGCTTTCGCACCCACCGGCGAACCGCCGGCCGCCTTCGTCAGAAATGCACGGCTAAAGAAAGCGGCATCCCTGCTCTCCAATCCTGGGTCGGGCCGGAGGACGGTCGGCTCCATTGCCGCCGAGTGCGGCTATACCGACCCGTCAACATTCACGCGCGCCTTCCGGCGTAGATACGGCGTCGTCCCGACAAACTGGACGCCCGGGGCCTAAGGCGCGTTGCTCGCACCGTAACCTCTTCCGACAAGCACGAGGCGCCTCCGGCAGCCATCGGAATAGCCTTGTCATGTTCAAACGTGGCAGGCCGAACAACTGTGAGGGACCATTCAGAATGAGTTCGCTGGCGCACCCCGATTTAGGCGCAGCAGGGTCTCAGCCTCTCCAGCCTGGCAGCTGCCGCGACTGGCCCTCAACCTAGGCCACGCTTTCTGAAAGACAGAGGGATGAGCTTCGATCCAGAGACCGTCGTAAACACCGAAAGACGGCGCCTTCATTCACTTGTTCACCGTGACATGCCAGTCGCAGAAAGACTTCACGCTGTCGACTACCAGCTCGTACACCCAATGGCGGAACTCTCAGCAAGACCAATTACCTCGCCGACGTGGCGTCGAAACGCCTCGAATACCTTGTATTCCACGCGAGTCGGAGATTTCTCTCCTATCGTCCGGGACGCTGGTCATTCTTCGATACATCGCCCAAATAGTACTCAGCGTGGGTGTTGACGACGAGCAAGAATTTCGTGCCTGGCATACGGATGTTTACGAGCAGAGGGACGGTCGCTGGGTGGCTGTCTGGTCTCAGGAAACTCACTGACCCGACAAGAGACCTCCGATCGCATGTGAAGACTCCGGCCGTCGTTTACTCCGGGAAGTCCTGGTGTTCACACACATCCCATGGACTGGGCAAGCTGATCAGGACCGCTCCAACTCGATATTCCCTCCTCTGACCCGGCCCACGCTCCAGCGATTAGCTCCAGCGCATAACAGCACGTGCGGGCCGGCCGGGTGATTGGCAGCCGGCCGACTTGGACATCTCACCTCCACGGCTGCCGAGTCACGGAGCGGTGCAGCGCCCACGCCGCAAGCGCGAGGAACACCAGGGCCTGGACACCGAGCAGCCCAAGGTCGACGAGCCACTGCTCGGCGGTCGGGTCATAGAGCGGGTCGACGTCCGGTGCCGGAGGTTGCTGGAGTCCCACGGTGACCGCTGTTGCGGCGTAGCCGAAGCGGGCGGGAAGCAGCCAGGACGCCTGTTCGAGACCGGCGCGCCCTGCGATCTCGAACAGCCCGCCGCACAGGATGAGCTGGGCCATTACCAAGGCGACGAGCGCGGGCATGGTTTGCTCCGTCGACGTCGCCGCGGCCGAGATCACGAGCGCGGCGACAGTCATGGTGACTCCGACTGCCGCCACCGCCACCGCCACCTCCACACGTCCGTCGCCCAGTACCCGGGCCTCGTCCGGCCCCGGAAGGCCAAGGAGCGCGAGCATGGTGAACAGCACGCACTGGCCGGCAACCAGCACGCCGAGCACCGCCACCTTGCTCAGCAGGTACGCCCCCGGGGAAAGGCCGACGGCCCGTTCCCTCCGGTAGATCGGCCGTTCCACAACCAGCTCACGCACGGAGAGGGCAGTGCCCATGAGCGCGGCACCGACCACGAGGACGACCAGCCGCTGCTGGACCTGATGGAGATCACCTTCAGCTTCCCTCAGTGACAACCCCGCCCTTCCGGGAAAGGCGTGTGCCATCAGCGCGAGCAGCATGGGCATGCCGACGAGGAGGACAACGAAGAGCCGGTCCGCGGCGACGACGGCGACGTTGCGCTGGATCAACGTCCACAGCTGTCGCACCGGAGCCGCGCGCGGCGGCGGAGGCGCGTCAGCCGCCGGGACCGGTACTTGGGCGGACGCTGTCCGTCCAACGTAGGCGTCGCGGGCGGGCGAGCGGGCGTACCGGCCCACCCATGTCTGGTCCTCGAGCGCGGCAAACGCGGCCGGGTAATTGTCCACCCCGAAGAAGGGGAGCACGTCCGCCGGCGGTCCGAAGAACGCCACCCGTCCGCCTGGGGCCAGGACAAGCACGCGGTCGCACTCGTCAAGGGCAAGGACACTGTGAGTGACTACCAGCACGACACGGCCGGCATCTGCGAGCGCGCGCAGGCTCCCCATGACCTGCTTGTCCAACCCAGGGTCGAGCCCGGAAGTGGGCTCGTCCAGGAACAGCAGCTGGGGTGCGGTGAGCAGTTCCAAGGCGATCGAGGTTCGCTTGCGCTGCCCGCCGGAAAGCGAGTCGATCCGCTGGTCGATCTGCTTCGTCAGCTCGACCTCTGCGAGGACCTGGTTCACCCGCTCGTCCCGTTCGGCGGCGCTCGTGTCCGGCGGCAGGCGCAGCCGGGCGGCGAACTGGAGCGCACGCCGGACGGTGAGCTGCCGGTGGAGGATGTCCTCCTGCGGCACGAGTCCCACCAAGAACCGGAGCTGGGCGTACTCGGCGTAGAGGTCCCGCCCGTTCCAGGTGACGTGCCCGCGGGTGGCCGGGCGCAACCCGGTAAGCGCGCCGAGGAGCGTCGACTTCCCCGCGCCGGACGGCCCGATAACCCCCACGAGCGTGCCGGCCGGAACGGTAAGCGACACGTCGTCCATCAAGTGCACGCCGGTTTTGGTGGTGACCTCAAGGTGCCGGGCACTGAACACGGGACGCTGCGGTGCTCGCAGTGACAGGTGGATACCGTCCCATGTCAGGGTAGTGGAGCCGATCCCGATGAGGTCACCCGGGCGGAGAGACACGTCGCCATGGATGCGTTCACCATTGACAAAGGTGCCGTTGAAGCTGCTGGTGTCACGCAGGACGGCGTGTTGTTCGCCGATCTCGGCGGTAGCATGGTGCCGGGAGGCGAGCGGATCGTTTACGACGACGTCGCATGACCGCGAGCGCCCAATCGTGAGCACACGCTGTGTCGCTGGCTGCCGGCGCGGTTCGGTGCTGAGGAGCAGTTCAGGTCCGTCCAGGCCGCCAAGACGGAGGCGGAGGCTGCCTGATTGGAGCGGTACCGGCCCGTCGATCGCTTGGTCCGTCCCGGCGATCCAGGTGCCGTTGCGGCTGGCCTGGTCGGCGACCCACCACGCACCGTCGCGGTGCCAGAGGCGGACATGCTCGCGGCTGACTCGCTCGTCGTCGAGGCGGATGTCCGCGCGCGGGCCCCGACCCACCCGGATCGCGTGTGCAGGCGGGAAGCTCCAGCCGCGCCCGTCCACGTGCACGTATAGCACCGTTTCGTTCGGGGACGGCGGCAGATGTTCGGGCATTGGGTACCTCTCACTCCCTCCGGCGCAGGGATCCGGCGACTTCGTCAAAGACCTCGGTGCGCTCCTCAAACAGCGACGAGGGGGCAAAGAACACCAGGAGTTGAACCGGGTCGGTCTCCACGACGAGGGCGCGGACCTGCAGCGTGACAGCGGACGAGAGGGGCACCGTGCCGTCCATGGCCTGGCCCTCGACCTCCCCGACGGTGGTCACGCCGCGATCCACCAGGTGCGCGTCCCGGCCGGGCAAAAGAGCCTCGGCGGTGCCGACCCGGGCATCCGGAGATTGACCGCCCAGCCCAGCGGGCCGGTGGTAAATGGTGAGCCCGACGACGCGGTCCGGGTCATCGGTGGCGGTCCGGGCTGCGGCCGCCGGAGCGTCCGGCTCGTCGGCGAAGAGCGCAGTGAGATCAGCGTCGGACAGCACACTAACGGTGCTGTCACCCGCCTCGTGGGTGCGGGGGGTCCAACTCTCGGGGACCTCAAGCGTGTACGGGATGCCGTCGGCACGGAAGGTCACACGCTCCTCCGCGGAGAGCATCCGAGGGAGCAAGCCAACAGCGAGAAGCAGGACGAGCACAGCGCCCAGCGCCGCCAGCAACCCGACGCGTGCCCGCCGCGGCGCGCCCCGCACGCGCAGCGACCCGCCGCGCCGGCCATCCTGGGGGGCGAGGCCGGCTGGGCTTCCTGCTTTGGTGAGGTCGTCATCGCCTTCCTTGTCAGGCGCGGTCCCCGCAGGCCGGGTGTCGGCGGTCGCATCTTCGGGGGGCAGGGCCGGCGCATCGCCATCGGGGGCGCCGCCGGACATCATGGCGACCAGCGCACCACAGGAGGCAGGCCGGTCCTCCGGTCGTTTCGCCATGCCGTCCAGGATGGCGAGCCCGACAGTGGAAGGGAGTTCCGGTTGTTCCTCGGAAAGGCGTGGCGGCTCCTCCGTCATGTGGGCCCAGAGCTGGGCCGAGTCGTCGTCGTAGTCGAACGGCGGGTGGCCGGCGAGCAACGCATACGCGACGCACGCCAGCGCATACACGTCGGCCCGACCGTCGACGTCTTCGCCGCGGATCTGCTCGGGCGCGACATAATCCAGGGTTCCGAGGAAGTGGCCCGCCGTCGTGATTCCGGTCGCAGACGTGGCTCGCTTGGTGAGGCCGAAATCGGTGAGGTAGATGTGCCGGTGGCCGTCCGCCCGGTCGTCGGAGAGCAGAATGTTGCCGGGTTTGACGTCCCGATGTACAAGTCCGGCCGCGTGTGCGGCGTCGAGCGCGGCGGCGGTGTCAGAGAGGATTCGAAGCACTTCGCCCAGCGGGAGCCGGCCGCGTGAGTCGAGCTCGGCCTTGAGGTCGGTGCCGCGCACGTAGCGCATGACGATGTACAACTGCCCAGACCACTCACCGGCGCCGTAGACGGGCAGGATGTTGGGGTGGTCCACGGAGGCTGCAAGCCGGGACTCACGGGCGAACCGCTGGCGAAACTTTTCGTTGGCCGAGAGTTCAGGGGCGAGGAGCTTGAGTGCGACGGAGCGGCTGAGCTGGACGTCGAGCGCCCGGTAAACGACGCCCATGCCGCCCCGGGCGATCAGTGACTGGATGCGGTAGCCTGCGATCTCGGTCCCGGGATTGAGATAACTTCCCAGATGCGCCACGGCTCAGCCGACCCGATGACCGCAGCGGACACAGAACCGCGCTCCCGGCAGAACCTGCCGGCCGCACTGGGGGCAGAACGCCACGGCTTGTGTGTTGGAGTCGTGGGGAGCCAGGGGAACCGCTGTGCGGGTGTGGTCTGCGGCCGCCGGACGTGGATTCGCGTCCGGAACCGGCGGTGCCGCTTCAGCAGCTGACCTGCCGGGCGCGGGAGGATGCCGCGGGGCGGGGGTCTGGTGCTCTGCGGCTTCGGTCCGGCCTGAACCAGTCCGTCCGCGGCCTGCTTGCTCCCGGTCGAGCCATGCTGCCGTCGTCGACCCAGCCCGAGTGGGTAGCTCGTCGGCGGTTTTGGAACGGTTCGCCGGCGCCGTTGCCCCGGGAGCTGGAGACGGGCGGCCGGCGCCCGCTGTAGTGGCGCCGCCACCCGCTTGAGTGGTCACGGACCGGCTACGCCGGCGCAGAGCGATGGCTCCGATGACGCCCGCCAGGAGCAGGAGCCCGGTGAGGATCGGCAGGAGTTCGGGCGGCAACGAGTCCCCCGTGTCCATTTCCGCCTCTGCCGCTGGTTCGCCGTCGGACTGTCCGTCCCTCATGGTACGAGCCTCCTCGAGATGGCTCGCCGCCAAGGCGGAGTCGTAGTACGTCAAGGACTCCTCGAGCGCGCTCTCCGCCGATCCACCCCGGTTTCCGGACGCGAGGTGGTCGACGCCCCGGCGGAACACGGCGTCGAACTTCGACGGCGTCACCGCCAGTCCCGCCTTCGCCAAGGCCGCCTCAATGGCGGCGGAGGGCACGAGCGTGGCCCGTCCGTCCCGTTGACGCGGCCCGGCGAGGCCGAGGACCTGACCGGTCGCCGTGTCGAGCACGGGTCCGCCGGAGACACCGGCGTCCAGCGGCGCTGCAAGGTTCTCCGGAGAGCTAATCCGGCCGGCCGCCGCGTCCACCTTCACCGGAATCTCGGCCGGCCCAGCCGCGGGCGCCGGCCGCTTGGTGAAGCCGAGCAGGACGCTGGCCGCGCCGGGCGCCGTGTCCGCCGGGGATAGCGATGCTGTAGGTGTGGCACCGCCGCCACTAATACGAAGCAGCGCAACGTCATGGGGCTTGGACGGGGCATTGAGCAACTCGGCCATGACGCCGCCGGGCTCAGAGGTGTAGGTGCGCACATGGTATTGCGGGACGCGAAAAAGGACACAGTGCGTCACTTGGTCATAGCAGTGGTGCAAGTGCGGGGCCCAATAGCGGTTTGGTGTGGTTCCCCGCCGGGCGGGGTTGCCGCCGTTGCGGACCGGCACACCAATCTCGTTGGCGAACAGTTCGTTCGCGGCATAAACGGCCACTGCGTCCCGGTCGACGGCGAGGTTCTCCCAAGTGGTGGCCACGATCCCGTCCGCAGAAACCAGAACGCCGGTGGCGGACCCGAGGGGCACGGTGGACCGGCCGCGCTTGACCTCCACCTCCCCGGTGGTGTGGTCGATGTGCGCAATCTCGGCGACCGCTCGAAGCTCGATCCGCACAAGCGCAGCCTTGGCACCCTCCATGCCGCTGTGCAGCCTGCCTGACGGGGACGGGGCGGGGCTGCTTGCCGCCGTCAGCGCCACCGCCGTGAGGATGCCGAGGAGGATTAGGAAAAAGGAAGCACACGTGTGGGCATGGCCGAAGCGTCCAGCCGACGACTTCAAGGATTCTCTGTTGACAAGCACAGTCCGCACTACTGCCCCAACTTAAGTGGTCCCCTGCTCCCTTGCCCGTGAGGCTAGCAGGTCGCATCAGCGGCGGGAAGACATCGGCCCGTGCTCAGGATCCAAAGAGGCAAATCGTGGCGGTTCCTGCAGCTTCCGCTGTCGTTTACGCCGCCTCAGTTCCCTGACCGCCGCGGCGAAGGGTGCCCATGCATTTACGTGCTGATGGGCTCCCGGCCGGAGGCAGTGACACACGCCCTCAAGGTAATCACCCTGGCCGACCGCGCTTTCCCCGTCCCGGTCAGCGTCTGAGTTCCGAGCGTGCGTCGCTGGAAACGGTCACAGGAATACCCGCCGGAACCAGGAAATTGACCACCGGCGGCCGGACGACCGTACTCAGGACCACGTGCGCCGTGCGCTGCTCCGGGGAGCCGGTGTCGCCGCCTACGGTCAGCTGGTCAAACCTCCCGTACGCACCCGTGTCGGATAAATACCGTGAGACGGATCCCTTCACGGACTCGTCATCCAGCGTCGGCACGGGTGTCCCGGAATTCGATTCGACGTCGGCCAAGGCGAACGTGTCCGCGGCAGCCAACGCGGCCCCGTCCGCAACGGACAGCAGCTTCTTCCGTTCGACATACACGGCGGAGGCACCCATCACCACGGTCAGGATCAACAGACTCAACAACACGAAGCCGATGAGCAGCACCAGCACCTGACCCTGATCATCGTTGCTGTCCCTTCGGCTTCCTGCGCCGTTGATGCAACGGGCAGTGCGGGCACCTGAAGGTCTTCCGGGCATCATCGGTAGCGTTCCACTATTTGGGTCGCCGAAGAGTTCACGGTCGCCATGGTGAGGCCCGTGCCATCCAGCAACGGCAGCGGGATCGGAATTGCGACTTCGGTGGTGACCGAAGAGCCCGCTTCCAAGCACGCACCATTGCCGCAGCTAATCCTGATATCCATACTCTCCGGGCCAAAACCGAAGTCCTCGGCGGCCAAGAGCGCCGCCAGCTGGGCGGCCTGACCAGCAGCTGCGGCCTCGTCCGACCCCGCATACACTTTCGCCGCTTGGTCCGCGGCATTCACGACGGGGAACGACGCCGGCTGCACCTGTGAGACCGCGATGACGAAATAGACCACCGGAACCAAAAGCAGCGTGCCAAGGAAGACGAATTCGGCTTTCATACCGAGAGAGTCATCGTCCGGCAAGATGAAACGGCCGCCTGGCCGTACGTATGCACCGGAACCCGCTGATGGATGGAATCATTCTCACGGCAGGATTCATACCCGTCACAGCTCGGCACTGCGCCCCTTTCGATCGATACACGAACGACATGATTGGAGCATCATCGGTTCCTAAAGCGTCGACTGTTGACTCGATCCGGACAATCTTCGTCCTGCACCAGAATTGGCCTGAACACGTTTTTTCGACATCGCGTTGCCACCTTCGCGGTGTAAGTTGACCCGGATTCCATGGGCAGTCCGTGTTGGACGTGAGCGTCCTCGCAGTACGGCGACCCTGATATGTCGGCCCACAGGACGAACGAGAGCGGTGGCTCCGGCGGACCGGTGCCACCGCTCTCGTGATGTTGAATACTCAGTCCTTGCTAGCGCAGGTTGCGCAGCTATTTGGAAGGGTACTCCCAGATCCAGCCGCTTTCTCCATACGGGTCGAATGCAACAGAGCCCTTCTTAGTCGCAACATCCAGGATCACCACACCTTCGACCTTCTCCCCCTTGCCTAGGTAGTCCGGCAGTTTGCGGGTTTCGTCCGCCAGGCAGTTGTGAGTGATGTCTGACTCCACCGTATTCATGCGCGTCCCGTTGGCTGCATACCCCTTCCAGTAGTGCGGGGTGAAGCCGATCATGCCGGGCTGGCCGTTGACCGACAAAAGTCCCTCGAACTCGGGCGAAGTCTCGATTTCCATCGTTACGGCTAACGGGTAGCCGTTCGGCTTGGCAGCGTAGGGTGCATCGCATGTGATCCGCTTGAGGGAAGTGACCTTGAGCTTCAGGTCTTTCGTGTCGTCCTCAAGCTGGGTCCATGCGACCTCCCCAGCCTTCTTGATCACCTGGCCACGGGAGTTGATGTTCCGTGTCGGCGTCGGTGTCGGTGTGGGACCGGGCGTTGCAGCTGGAGCAACTGAAACGGTTGGCGCGGGCTCGGCTTCAGGTGTTCCGCAGCCGCCAAGGAGCACGCTACTTAGAACGACGCTAACCAGAAGTCGCTTTGTATTCATTAATTTATTCCCCCAACAGGTTCGAGTGGTTCGGGACTAGTCTAGGGAAGAGTTAGGACGCTTTGTGCAATGTGCCCCGTATTGACCGCTATTTCAAGGAAAGATTCCCCTTTCGACAGACGTTTTGTCTACACAGAACTGCTGGAGCCTGCCCGGCCACTTCCGCCGTACCTGTTGGGTGGGCGGTTTTTCCCAGCAGGACCACCAAATCAAAAAGAGCCCCACGCCGCCAAGGAGTCCCGCCGCCGTCGTCATGGCGCCGGTTCCAGCAACTGCATGACTTCATATCCTGCGCGCGCGAACTACTCCCCGCGGGGCTGGCAGAAGGACTCACCTCAAGCTGACCGCCCTGGCGGCTGAACAGCGTGGACGTTTCGATGATCCCGTTCTGCACCCGCCGGCCCAGCGAAACGATCTCCGCGACCTGCCTCCTGCCGTCTGGCCGGCAGACGCAATGGACCACGAGGTCGATGCACGATGCCACAGTCAGAACCACGAAGGCGGACGCGATTACCTTGAAGGCACTACGTAAAAGTAGTGCCCCGGCAGGGCGGGAACCCTCCGAGGCGTGGCAATCAAATATGCGGTTTGATTGCAGAGACAGCATACCGGCTGCCGCCTCCACTTCTCCACCGTCTGCGATTGCCGCAGGCGGTTTTTCTTTACGGACCTACGCCATAACCAGCGACCGGGCGGTGACACCCTCCTGAACGCTTGCAACCGCGCGAGCGAGGCAGCAGCTAGCTACTGCACCTAAGCGATAAGCAGGCACGGCCAGAAATGGACCGGGCCCAATTGTCGTCAAATGCAGCAGAGAGAGGGCGGGGGCGGCGGGAATTTTGGGGATGGGGACTTCCGGGAAAGAACCAGCTTCCGCAGGGAGTCCGCTCACGCGCCAGCAATCTAAGCCTCAAGTGCCCCCTGCGACACCACTCTGGGTAGCTCTGGCCTTCGGTCGTTACTGCCACGCGTGGATACGCTGTTGGCATGCGAACCGACGTTGTCCAGGTCCAGCTCGTCAGCCAGTGGTGGGCCGATCCACTGCCAATCGTGGCCATCGTCCTCTCGATAGGCACCCTGATTTGGACCATATGGGACAAGCGCCGCGACTCTGCCAACTTAAAGGTTCGCGCCATACCCACGACCTTCTTAGGTCCGTTCAATATGTGGTTTGTGTCTGTGGAGGTCAGAAACGCCGGTCGCAGCCATTCAACCGTCGTTAACTCAATAACTCTGGAATTACCGACCGGCGAAACAATGCACCAGCTCGAAAGCCCGGACCCGGCCGCCGTGACTGCCGCGACGAATCGAGCCCGGCGAATCGTTCCGTTTCCTGTTCGGCGTCAGACAGATTGCCCGAGCGATGAACGACCGCGATGCAGACCCTTCCCGGGTCAAAGCCGTTGTCGACTCAGGCCATGGAAAGAAACGTGGCCGGTTGTCCCGACACACCGTCCAGATGATCCGCACCGAGATGGCCGAGCTAAGCCATCGCGACGCATACGTCGCCGCGCAGCCGGAGGAGCCGGCCAGCCCGTCCCGCTCAGAGGACGGGGCGGACTAAGGCCTTCTAAGGGAGCTGGTCGTCAGCTTCTGCGGGCTGTAACTCTTTGACCGTCCCAGTCAGCTTGTCCAAGCGGGCCGCCACATTGTCCACTGACTTCCTTACAAGGTGGAGACTGCCGTCCGGATCGTCGCGCATATCGCGCCAATCGGCCATGTCCACTGTATAGGCCAACGTTTCCAAAGGTCCGAATGGGCCGTCGGCGTTGATCGTGAATGTATAGGCTTGGTCCCCCGCCTGCCCCAGAAGGTCATAGCCTTGGCCCAGATGCCAGCTGATCTCCCTTCCCGGCGTAAGCGACTGGAATCCTGCCGCAAGCCGGCGCTGCACGTTGCCGATCCTGTCCACGTTGCGGTCATCCGTCGGAAGCGGAGAGCTCACCTCAGCTCGAACGTTGGTGGCCACGGTTGGCCCGCTGTTCCCAATCACTAACATCAGAGCGGACCCACCTTTTCGGTTCTCGCGGATGTCGATCCAGACGTATGGCTGGGCCGCATCAATGCGCAGCTGCCGCTGAATCTTTGTCTGATCCTTGGCCGCTTTGGCGGCAATGCCAGTGAAATACAGCGCAACCAACGCGATAAGTGCAGCACCGCCGGCAATCCAAGCCTCCGGGCTCATCTCGGCCACGAGATTCAACTCCCGGCACCCTTGTTCTTCCTCGCCTCGCGCGCAGCGCGAGCCCTAGCAGTACGTGCTGGTCCTTGGAACAACTCAGAAAGGAGGTCGTCCATCAGTACCAGGACCTCCTCGGCTTCTTCTCGGGATACGACGGCGGCAATCTCGCCCGCCGCTTGTTCATCCGTCTCCTGTCCGTCCGGAGCATCAGGCATATTGAAGTCGCCGTGCGCCGCGTCGTTGCCCCAATGCCGAACTTCGTGCGCCGCTTCCTTGATGCCGTCACGTATCAGCCCCATCTTGGCCAAGGCTTCGATTCTTGCGTACAGGTCCCGGCCTTTCGCCCCCTTGTACTTGGCGGATGCTTCAACCACCGCCCGCGCAACGGCAAGAGCTCCTCGATAGGCTGCGACCGAATGGCAGCGCCAGGCCTCGGCCGCGGCAGAGTCGATAGGAGAAGGAACATCCGGAAATGCTCGAGTATCGCCCGGTGCCGGTGACCACTTCGGGTCATGGATGTCGTCGGGCTCGGACGGGAGTTGAGCCTCCGTAACCCAAGTAACAACACTTAATCGATGACAGGCATCGCATGCATAAGCTGCATCTGCCACATATCGGTTGGAACCTGGAACCACACGAGAATAGGGGCCAGTTTTTAGGGTTAGATGTGAAACTGTCTTGCACCATCCGCACGTTGTAGTCGCCATCGCTCTAATGTAGTGGATCGTCTAACCAAATGAGACGCACTAAGCGCCTCGCGCACGCGCGCGCGCCCCCCCCTCCTTCTGCGCCGGGGGGAGATGACCACTGCCGGCCGACTCGGGTCCCACACAAGCGCCTTGGAGAGTTCGCCCCCCCCTACCCCTGTAGGCTCGTTCACCGTGGAGAAAAAGAAGAAGATCGAACGGACGAGCGTTGGTGGCTTTGCGGTTCTCATTGGCGTGAGTCTCCTGCTGGTTGTAATCGGTGTGGTTTACGCCAACGCCACCGATTCTCAAGTGGCTTTCTGGAGTTCCGCGCTTGGCACCGCTCTGGGAGGCATGGTTGCTGTGCTGGCGGCATTTGTGTTTTGGGTGCTGGATAGAAAGGCAACGGAGGCCCGTGAAGTCGTCGCGCAGAGCGCTGCGAAGGCCCTTGCGCTTTCTGAGCATTCCCACCAAGCTGCTAAAGCGATTCATCAGCTCAACCAGCGGATCCGCCGCGCAACTTGGAACTGGCCCTATGACAAGGAAATGGGATATCCGTATTTGGACGACGAGGTCCAGAAAGCAGTGGCAGACAACGTCGATCAGGTGCTGCTTCAACTCGCTTGGATAAAGGATCAGAACCTTGCGAACGAACTACGCAAAGTCATCAAGTATTTGGAAGGCAACCACGAGTTCGAGTTGTTTATCCCCGGACGGCAGAGCTATTACGGTCGAGCGGTCGAAGTAACGACTTGGATGGACCGCGTTCTCGAGAAGCACGTCAAAGACTCCGATGAGCCAATCCCGCCTATGCCTCACGAGAAGGAGTACCAAGAGGCTTGGGAACAGTATTCGGAACTGATGGAGGAATACGCGGAGGACTACGAAAAGTGGGAGGCAAAGCAGGAGGCTGAGTCCTCGAGGAAGGCCGAAAGGGCAGGCCCGGCCCAACAATAGACGGTTCCTCTACTTGGTTCTCCACGAGACGGCGGCCGGTCCGGACAAGTGCCGGACCGGCCGCTCTGGCGCTGGGAACCTCACCACCGTAAGGAGCCGGCTCCGTTCCCATCCATCCCGGCCCGGAGCAAGCTCGACTCCGGACCGGGTGAGGTTGACGCCGGAGAATGCCGGCTACGCGCCGGCAGGCAGGGTAACGGCAACGACGCCGAGCGGCTGGAACACCGAGACGGAGAACCGGCCTTCGGTGCGAGCCTTGAGCTGGTTCCTATCAAACAGCTCGCCAGCGTCGGACCAAGAACTTTGCATCAGGACAGTTCTTCATTGTCGGCACGCTCGCATTCACCGACGAACAAGTATTAAAAGTTCATGACGCCGTCACTGCTATACGCACTAAACACGGCTACCGAAGCGGCGATCAATTAAAGTTCCAATCAAAGGTTCGCCCAGCGCATGTTTCAATTCAGGCAGCAAAAGCAGCGAAACAGGAAGTAGTTGCCCAGCTTGGGAAAATCGGCGTATGCATGGTCACCTCTACGTACTTCTTCATGACATAGGCAAGAACCAATCAGAGCAAGTGCGTATGGAGATGTGGCTCAACACCGTTGCGTACGCTTACCACAAACTACTTAGGACCGAAAGCGGCTCATCGGAATCGAGAGTGTAATTGAGGTCTGAATCCTCCGGTTTCGAGCAATGACCGCGCGATGTAATTGGTGAGGTTGCGGAATCCGAGGG
>NZ_JBNHHX010000005.1:0-243542 GCF_059092685.1 Arthrobacter sp. Y3221048
GATGGACAGTGTAGGAACTTCCATCATCGGAAGACCTCGACCTCTATCCGGACACCGACGCGCCAACGCTATCTACACTCTCGATTCCGATGAGCCAACGAAGGACAGACCCATGTTGAGCCAGGAAACGATGAGCGTGCTGAATAAAGCCACCAGCATGAGCCGCTGTTGTTTCCGGTTCCACTCATGTATGCCCTGGCTCATGCCCTGACACTATTGATGCCGTTAGAGCTTGTCACCAGATAGGCAAAGAATCTCAACGTCCCTAGGTCGAACAGCAGCAACGCTTGCCGCCTTACTGATAGGCCCCGTCTAGCAATCGGAATCGAGCCTTGAGCGCCGCCACTTCTGCGAAAATCTTGGGGGAGAAGGTCTATCCGGCGAGGTGGCAGAGGTATAACGTTGTGCTCCCGGCGGGGCCCTACATGGGGATAGGGGAGATGCTCAGAGGATGAGAGAACAGCTCCGCGGAAAAGGGGACTGTGGGGCTGTTCCTCTCGCTGGGTGCCTTTATTCGCCGCACCGGTTACTTGGGGGGCCTCCGGGGCAAATTGGAGCAGGCGCCGCGCGTTAGTCTGCCATCCTGACCCGGTTAGACGAGACATGCTCTCGAGCTTGTTCAGCGCCCTTTCCGGACAAAAAAGAGTCCGCACGGGCCGCCGTCACCGAAGTGCTGGCGGCTCGTGCGGACTCCCTGCGGACTAAACCCCGTTTAGCCGCGGAAACCCGCTAGCAGCCGTAGTAGAGCTCGAACTCGTACGGGTTCGGGCGGGCGGCCAGCGGCGCGATTTCCTCTTCGCGCTTGTAGGCGATCCAGGTGTCGATCAGGTCCTGGGTGAAGACACCGCCCGCCTGCAGGAACTCGTTGTCCGCCTCCAGTGCCTCGAGCGCTTCCTCCAGCGAACCCGGAGCCTTCTGGATGTCCTTGGCTTCCTCGGCGGGCAGCTCGTACAGGTCCTTGTCGATCGGGTCGGCCGGCTCGATGCGGTTCTTGATGCCGTCCAGGCCTGCCATCAGTTGGGCGGCGAAGGCCAGGTAGGGGTTGGAGCTGGGGTCCGGAGCGCGGAACTCGATGCGCTTGGCCTTGGGGTTGGAGCCGGTGATCGGGATGCGGATGCCGGCCGACCGGTTGCCCTGCGAGTAGACCATGTTTACCGGGGCCTCGAAGCCCTTGACCAGCCGGCGGTAGGAGTTCACCGTCGGGTTGGTGAACGCCAGCACCGCGGAAGCGTGCTTGAGCAGGCCGCCGATGTACCAGCGGGCGGTGTCGGAGAGGCCGGCGTAGCCCTTCTCGTCGTAGAACAGCGGCTGCCCGCCGGTCCAGAGCGACTGGTGGCAGTGCATGCCGGAGCCGTTGTCGCCGAAGACCGGCTTGGGCATGAACGTGGCGGACTTGCCCCAGGCGTCGGCAACGTTCTTGACGATGTACTTGAACTTCAGCAGATCGTCGGCGGCGTGCGTCAGGGTGCTGAACCTGTAGTTGATCTCGGCCTGGCCGGCGGCACCGACCTCGTGGTGGGAGCGCTCGACCTCGAGGCCCACGGCGTCCAGTTCCACGCAGATCGCGTCGCGCAGGTCCGCCTGCTTGTCGGTGGGGGCCACGGGGAAGTAGCCGCCCTTGACCGGGGTCTTGTACCCCTGGTTCCCGCCTTCTTCCCTCTTGCCGGAGTTCCAGTACGCCTCGACCGAGTCCACCCTGTAGAAGGAATGCTCGGGGCTGGACTGGTAGCGGACGTCGTCGAAAATAAAGAATTCGGCTTCCGGGGCGAAGAACGCGGTGTCGGCGATTCCGGTGGAGGCAAGATACGCTTCGGCGCGCTCGGCCACGCCGCGGGGGTCGCGGTGGTAGGGATCGCCGGTGCGCGGGTTCACGATGGAGAAGTTCAGCGCCAGCGTCTTCTCGACGCGGAACGGGTCGATGAAGGCGGTGGAAACATCCGGAATCAGCTGCATGTCGGACTCGGCGATGCCTTGGAAGCCGCGGATCGAGGAGCCGTCGAAGAGTTGGCCGTTCACGAAGAAGTCCGCGTCAACGGTCTTGGCCGGCACGTTGAAGTGCTGCTGGACGCCGGGCAGATCGGTGAAACGGATATCGACGAACTTCACGTCTTCGTCGGCGATGTACTTGAGGACCTCGTCCGCATTCTTGAACATCGGGGTCATGCTCCTTACGCATTCTGGGGGAACCTGCCTCCGCTGAACGGGGCCGGCAACAGTTACAACAATAGGAGCAGGGAATTTCCCGACAGTGTCGCAATTGTTTCGGGCAGGTTACGAAATCGATGTGCACAGCAAGTTTACCGCCAGTGGTCCTCTCGCTTTACCGGCAGCCAATCCGGGGCCTGAACCCCGGGGAAGCCGGCGGCAGGCGTGACCGGTAAACTTGAGGGGTGGTAAGCAGACGCGATCTTGGTTCCTGGCTCGAAGGCCCCCCGCAGTCCAACATCCAGAAATGGCCCGGGCAGCGGCTCGGGCTCCCGCAGTCCGGCTCCGGCTCGATTGCGCGTCCGGGGCGCCGGATGGTGGCGCTGCTCATTGACTGGCTCCTGTGCTATGCGATCGCGAACGCCTTCCTGGGCGGCAACCAACTCGCTATCCTGGCAGTGTTCGCCGTCGAGCAGTTGCTGCTGGTGGGGACGCTCGGCTACAGTTTCGGCCACCGCCTGCTCGGCATCCACGTGCGCAAACTCGACGGCTCCGCGCCCGGGTTGCTGGCCGCCGTCGTGCGTACCGCCCTCCTGTGCCTGGTGATTCCGGCGGTCATTTTCGACCCCGACCAGCGCGGGTTCCACGATCGTGCCATGGGCACCGTCCTGGTGCGCCGCTGAGGCAGCGCCCAAGGGTGCTTCAACCCCGATCAACGCCAACCCGTTAAACCCGAGAGGCTGCCGGTGAGAACCGGCAGCCTCTCGGTGTGTCAGGCGGGAGGATCAGCGTCCGCGCATGGCCTTGCGATCCGGGCGGGCTTTGAACGGGTCCACGCCCTTCGGGATGGGGAGCTTGTTGCTGCCCAGGGCCGACAGCCGCTTGTCCACGGCGCTGACTTCCTGCTTGGTCAGTTCCTTCTTGAGCTTCTGCACGGTCTTGGCCACCTTGCTCAGCTCCACCTGGCCTTCGCCGCGGCCCGTCTCGATCACATGGATCGTGACGTTGGGCAGGATGCGGCGCATCCGGCGCCGCTCCGACTCGACCAGCTGCCGCACCCGGTGCGAGGGGCCCTCGGTGACCAGCACAATGCCGGGGCGGCCCACGGCGCGGAATACGGCGTCCTGGGTGCGCGGGTTCACGGCCACCGGCTGGTCCTGCAGGATCCAGCCGCGGCGCAGCACGCTGAGCGCCGCCCCGGAAGCACCGGGCTGGCCCTCGATCTGCGAAAACGCCGCACGTTCGGCGCGCCGCGACAGGATGAAGGTGGCGGCCAGCAGGCCCAGCGGGACGGAGATGATCAGCAGCGTGACCCAGTTGTTGATCAGCAGGCCAATGACCAGGCCGACGGCGACGATGCCGAGGAACGCCAGCAGCATGAACCAGACAACATTCGGGTCGTTGCGCCGGGTCATCCGGAAGACCTGGCCGATCTGCTTCAGCCGGCCGGGCTGCTTGTTGGCTTTGGACGGTTTCCCAGCCTTGGGCTTGCGTGAGAAGAGACCCCGCTTCGGGGCGTCGGAATCGGTGCTATGGGCCATAATGTCCAATTCTATCGTGACGGAGGAGGCTCTCGTGCCGGATGCGGACACGGCAACGGTCCGGCAGCCGGCAGGCTCCCGGACCGCGGTTCCGGCGGTTCGGTTACCGGGCAGCCATCAGCGTGGCGGCTTCCTGGCGGGTGCTGCCGGACTCGCCGATGTGCGCGAGCTGGGGCGGAAGCTCCAGGCCCTTCTTGCGCATGGCGGTGGCCCAGAGACGGCTGGCACGGTAGGACGAGCGCACCAGCGGTCCGCTCATCACACCCAGGAAGCCGATTTCCTCGGCCTCCTGGCTCAGTTCCACGAACTCCTCCGGCTTCACCCAGCGCTCTACCGGGTGGTGGCGCTCGGTCGGGCGCAGGTACTGGGTGATGGTCACCAGGTCGCAGCCGGCGGCGTGGAGATCGCGCAGCGCCTCGGAAATCTCTTCGCGCGTCTCGCCCATGCCCAGGATCAGGTTGGACTTGGTCACCATGCCGTGGTCGCGGCCCTGGGTGATGACGTCCAGCGAACGCTCATAGCGGAAGGCCGGCCGGATGCGCTTGAAGATCCGGGGCACGGTTTCCACGTTGTGCGCGAACACCTCCGGTTGGGCTTCGCAGATGGCCGCGATGTGTTCGGGCTTTCCGGAGAAGTCCGGAATCAGGATTTCGACGCCGGTGCCGGGGTTGAGTTCGTGGATCTTCCGGATGGTCTCGGCGTAGAGCCACACGCCCTCGTCGGCCAGGTCATCGCGGGCGACGCCGGTGACGGTGGCGTAGCGCAGGTTCATCTGCTGGACCGACTGGGCGACCTTGGTGGGTTCCAGGATGTCGACGGGTGAAGGCTTTCCCGTGTGAATCTGGCAAAAATCGCAGCGGCGCGTGCACTCGGATCCGCCGATCAGGAAGGTTGCCTCGCGGTCTTCCCAGCATTCAAAGATATTGGGGCAGCCTGCCTCTTCGCAGACGGTGTGCAGCCCCTCCTTCTTGACCAGGTTCTTCATGCCCACGTACTCGGGGCCCATATTGACCTTTGCCTTGATCCAGTCCGGCTTGCGCTCCACGGGGGTGGCGGCATTGCGGGCCTCGACGCGCAACAGGCGGCGTCCTTCAGGGGCGAGCGTCACAACAGGGCTCCTTCGGTCTGGCGGTGGCCAGTGTCGGTGTCGGTGGCCGCGGGTCCGGGGGTGCCCGTCTTGACCAGGGATGTTTCGAACGAGCGGAGTTCTGCCTCCACCCGGTCTGCGATGTCGGCCGGGGCCACGTCCAGCCCGGTCTCGGCCTGGATGGTGGTGGTGCCGGCGTCGGTAATGCCGCAGGCAATGATCTGGCTGTAGGGTGCCAGGTCATTCCGGCAATTGAGCGCGAAGCCGTGCATGGTTACCCGGCGGTTGACGCGGATGCCGATGGCGGCGATCTTGCGGGCGGGGCCGCGCTCGTCGGCCTCGATCCAGACGCCGGAGCGGCCCTCCATCCTGGTGCCGGCCACGCCGTAACCGGCGAGCACGTTGATCAGGACCTGCTCGAGGATGTCGACGTAATCGGCCACCCGGGTTGGATCGGGAAGGGCCACGATGGGATAACCCACCAACTGGCCGGGGCCGTGCCAGGTCAGCTTGCCGCCACGGTCCACGCTGACCACGGGGGTGCCATCCAGCGGCCGCTCATGGTCTTCGGTCCGCTTGCCGGCGGTGTAGACGGCACTGTGCTCGAGCAACAGCACGGTGCTGGGCGCCGTGCCAGCCACGACTTCAGCGTGCAGCTTGCGCTGCAGCGCCCAGCCTTCTTCATAGTCGACGTAGTCAGGGGCGAAGCCCAGTCGTGAAAACTCAAGAGCCATTCAGCAAGACTACGCTTCGAGGGCCGGGCACTGCTATTTGTGTAGCGCCCCAATTGCTGTGGATAACTCCTGCAGCCCACAGCCGAACGGAGTAGAAGTGGTCCATGGAAGATGGGCAGACACTTGGCGCAGCCTCCGTCGAGCCGGAACCGCCGCGTCCCGCGGCGGCGGGGTTGCACGTGCAGCGATGGCTGGGCAGTGGCGCATCAGCCTCGGTCTGGCTTGTCCGCGAGACGGCGACCGGAACGGAGTATGCACTGAAGGTGCTGTCCGCGCCGCCTGCTCCCTCCACCGACGACGCCGGCGGCCCGCCGCCGGTGCGCCGCGCGGCCCGGCACGGATCCGCCGCCGGGGAGGGCGAGCCAGCGCCCTGGGCGATTGCCGCGGAGGGGCAGCAGGGGACCGCGGCTGCTGCCGCCGCCGACCATGAACTGTTGCTGCTGGCGGGCGCGCGGCATGAGCACCTGCTGCCCGTCCATGGCCACGTGGAAACTGATCGCGGGCCCGGGCTGCTGCTGGAGTATGCTGCCGGCGGCTCGCTCGCGGCACTCGTCGCCGCCCGCGGACCGCTGGCCGTGGGCGAGGTGGTGACGATTCTGACCCCAATCGCCCAGGTTCTGGATTACCTGCACGGGATCGGGACCGTGCACGGAGACGTCTCGCCCGGCAATGTGCTGTTCACCGCCGTGGGCAAGCCGCTGCTGGCCGACCTGGGTGTCGCCCGTGCGCTGGGCAGCGACCGCCCGCCGGCGGCGGGCACGCCGGGGTTCGGGGCACCGAGGAGCGGGTCCGGCGGAGGTTGCCTGGATCCCGAAACGGACATCTATGCGCTGGCAGCCCTCGGGTGGTTCGCGCTCACCGGCCGGGTGCCCGGTGCCACCGCACAGCGGCCGCCGCTGGCGGCGTTGGTGCCCCAGGTGCCGGATGATCTGGTGGCCCTCCTGGAAGACGGACTGGCCGAGCGTGTAGGGGAGCGCCCCTCGGCGGCGGAGTTCGCCCGCCGGGCGATTCGGGCCGCAAAGCCGGACGCGCTGGATTTGACGGCGTCGGCGCATCCTACCGTTGCCAGTCAATTGTTGACCCGGCGGCCGGCGGCGGGAAAGGCGGCGGGCCGCCGGGACTGGGGACCGCTGCCACCGTTTCCCCGGCCCCTGTCCCGGCGCGATGCCCGGCCCCTGTCCCGGCGCGATGCCCGGCCCCTGTCCCGGGGCGATGCCCGGCCGGCCGCCGGCCGGTGGGCCAAGGCAGTACTGGCGATCACCTCGGCGGCGGCGGCAGCGGGACTGCTGTCCGCCCTGGCGGGCGCCTTGGCGCCTGCTCCGCCCAACGACCCAGACGCCGCGCGGTCGCCTGGCCGCGGCAAGTCCGTGCAACAGGTGTCCACGGCGCAGCACGAAGGACAGCCGCCTTCTCCCCCCGAGGCCCGGGTCCTGCCGGCGGCCCTGGCACAGGCGCTGCGGGGCGACGATGCGGCCGCGGCCGTGCCTGCCCTGGCTTGGTTGCGCACCGAAGCGGTCAGGACGCGCGATGCAATGCTCCTCGACCGGGTGAATGTCCCCGGAACGGCCGTCATGGACACGGACCGGGAGATCATCGCGGCACTGGAAGGCTCGGGGAGTTGGCTCGAGGGCCTGGAAACCACGGTGGAGGACGCAACCGCTGATCCGGCGGCGCAAGGCGGAGGAAAGGAAACGGTGGCCGCGACGGTCACCACGTCGGCGTTCCGGCAGGTGACCGCCGACGGCAGCGTGGTGGGACGGCGCGCCGAACCCAGCGTGCAACGGGTCCAACTGGAGATGGTGAGGCAGGACGCCGGCTGGCTGATCCAGGCCGTCCATGAGGCGCCCCGCCGCTCCGATGACCCCAGAGCGGGCGCGGGCCGTGACTAAGATCGAGGCATGACTTCATCGAGCTACTTCCGCTACCCGCACGTGCACGGCGATCTTGTCACGTTCGTCGCAGAGGACGACGTGTGGGTTGCACCCATTGCCGGCGGCCGGGCGTGGCGTGTCTCGTCGCTGCAACTGCCGGCCAGGAACCCCAGGTTCTCGCCGGACGGACAGCACCTGGCCTGGGGTGTGGTGCAGGCCAGCGCGCCCGAGGCCGTCACGGCATCGGTCGACGGCGGAGGGTTCCGCCAACTGACGTACTGGGGGCATGCCTCCACCAGGGTAAAAGGATTCACGCCTTCGGGCGACGCCCTGGTGACGAGTTCCTTCGAACGCGAAGAGTCGCGTCATACCTGGGCCTATGCTGTGCCGCTGGACGGCTCCGACGCCCGGGTCCTGCCCTTCGGGCCCGTCGACTCGATCGCGTTCGGGCCGGAACTCGGCGACGAGCGTCCGCTGGTGGTCGGGAGCGTGCTCTCGCGCGAACCGGCTTGGTGGAAGCGTTACCGCGGCGGTACGGCCGGCAAGCTGTGGATCGACCGGGACGGAGGCGGCGAGTTCGAGCGCTTGGCGGCAGAACTCGACGGCAACCTGGCGGACCCGATGTGGATCGGCAACCGGATCGCGTTCCTGAGCGACCACGAAGGCTACGGCAATCTGTATTCGGTGCGGCCGGACGGAACAGACCTCCGCCGGCACACAGACCACGACGGTTTCTATGTCCGCCATGCCGCGACGGACGGCAACCGGGCGGTCTTCGAATCCGCCGGTGAACTCTGGCTCCTCGATTCCCTGGACGCGGCACCGCGCCGGCTCCAGATCACGCTGGGCTCGGCATCCACGAGCCGCCGCGGCCGCCCACTCAACGTGGCACAGCACCTGGCGTCCGCCGTCCCGAATCCAAAGGGAACCGCGTCCGTCATCGAAACGCACGGCACCGTGCACTGGCTGACCCACCGGGACGGGCCTTCGCGCGCGGTGGAATCGACGGCCGGCGTCCGCGCCCGGCTGGCGCGGCCCCTCGGTGACACGCGCGTGGTCTACGTCGCCGACCACGACGGCGAGGAAGCCCTCTACATCCGCCAGGTCTTCGAACAACTTCCCCGCGGCGACCAGCCTGCTCCCGCCGCACCCGCGCCGGCCCCGGCCGAACCGGAGCCCGACGGCTTGCCCCGCCCGGTGTCCGCCTCCGCCGTCGTCCATCCGACCCAATCCCAGCCCATCGTGGAGGTGCGTTCCGTCGGAAAGCAAGGCGTCGGCACGGAGAGCCGGGAACCGGACGCGCGTTCCGCCGAAGCGCTGGAGCCGCAGCAATTGCGCCGCGTGGAGCTGCCCGGACCGGACCGGGTGAGCGCGCTTGCCGCCAGTCCGGACGGGTCGCTGGCGGCAGTGGCCACCGAATACGGGCAGGTACTGGTCCTGGACGCCGGAAACGGGGAGCTGCGGCGCCTCTCCGGCACCGACCACGGGGCCGTTAGCGAGCTGGTCTTTTCACCGGATTCCCGCTGGATCCTGTGGGCCGAGCCGGTGACCGCGGAGGGTACCCGCACCCGCCTGCGGCTCGCCCGGGCCGACGGCACCGGCGGCATCGTCGACGTGACCGACGGACGTTTCCGCGACCATGGGCCGGCCTTCACGCCGGACGGCAAGTTCGCCGCGTTCCTCTCCGAACGGAGCTTCGATCCGGTCTATTCCACCCACAGCTTCGATCTGGGTTTCCCCGAATCGACCAAGCCGTTCCTCGTGGCCCTGGCCGCTGCCACGTCTTCGCCGTTCGGCCCGTCGGTGCACGGCACGCTGCCGGACGCACCGCCGGCGGCTGGGAAGGAGCCAAACGGTTCCCCGAACGGGGAGGACCAAACCCCGTCCGCCGTCGCTGAGGTGGTTGTGGACGCCGAACGGCTGGCCGAGCGGATCATCCCGGTCCCGGTCCAGCAAGGCCGCTACACGGACCTCAGCGCGGTCGAAGGAGCCCTGCTGTGGCTGGCCAGTGATCCCGCCGGTGTCACCGGAGAGGGACGCGCGTCGGCGGAGGAACCGGAGCAGTCCCAGCGGCTGGAGCGGTTCGACCTCTCCCGCCGGGAGGTTTCCGTGCTGGTGCCGGCCGTGGACGCCTATGAGGTGTCCCAGGACCGCAAACGGATCGTGTACGTGCACAAGGCGCAGGTGAAGGCCGTGCCGGCCGCCGGGAAGGTCGACGACGACTCGCCCGAGAGCGTGCAGGTCGACCTGAGCCGGATCCGGGTCACGCTCGAACCGCTCAGGGTCTGGGGACAGGCGTTCGACGAGGCCTGGCGGCTGCAGCGCGACTTCTACTGGGCCGAGGACATGGCCGGGCTGGACTGGCAAGGCGTCTACGACCGTTACCGGCCCCTGGTGGAACGACTTGGGTCGCATGACGACTTGGTGGACCTGCTCTGGGAGCTGCACGGCGAACTCGGCACCTCGCATGCGTACGTTTCGCCCCCGCCGGTCGCGGAACCTGGCTCCGGGAAACAGGGACGGCTCGGCGCCGACCTGACGCGGACCGAGGCGGGCTGGACCGTGCAGAAGATCCTCGCCGGAGAATCATCGGATCCGCTGGCGCTGTCCCCGCTGACTGCTCCGGGCGCAGCCGTCGACCCGGGTGACGTGATCGCGGCGGTGGACGGCATCCCCGTGGATCCGCTGGCAGGCCCGGCGCCGCTGCTGGTCGGCGCGGCCGGCAAGACCGTTGAACTGACCATCGTTAACGGGGCGGGCAGCCCGGAAGCCGGCCTGCAGCGGCGGATCGCGGTGGTCCCCATCCGCGACGAGGAGCGGCTCCGGTACCAGAACTGGGTGTCCGGGAACCGCCGCAACGTCCGCGAGGCATCGAACGGACGCTTCGGGTACCTTCACATTCCGGACATGGTGGCGCGCGGCTGGGCACAACTGCACCGCGACCTGGATGTGGAGACCGCCAAGGACGCGCTCGTCATCGACGTACGGCGCAACCGGGGCGGCCATACCTCGCAGCTGGTGGCCGAGTTGATCGGTCGCAAGGTCACGGCATGGAACCTCGCGCGCGGCGAGCAGCCGGGCACGTACCCGGCACATGCGCCGCGGGGCCCCGTCGTCGTCCTCACCGATGAATACGCCGGGTCCGACGGCGACATCATCACCCAGGTGAGCAAGCTGCGCGGAATCGGTCCCGTGGTCGGGACGCGGACGTGGGGCGGGGTGGTTGGCATCGACGCGAAATTCTCCCTGGCCGACGGCACCGGTGTCACGCAGCCACGGTACGCGTTCTGGTTCACCCAGGGCGTGGGCTGGGGCGTGGAAAACTACGGGGTGGACCCGGACATCGAGGTGCCGTTCCCGCCCCATGCGTACGGGGCGGGGGAGGACCCGCAGCTGGAGCACAGCGTCGGCATCCTCAAGGAGATGCTGGGCGAACTGCCGACCGACCAGCCGCCGGCGCGGGCCGGTTATCCCGTGCTGCGCCCCGGACCGCTGCCGCCGCGTCCGCAGGAGGCCGGCTGAGCGCCGGGTTGAACACTAAAGAACCCCGGGCACACCGAAGGTGCCCGGGGTTCTTCAACGAAAGATTTGTGCGCTAGCCGGCCAGGGTGGCATCAATCGTGATGCTCGGGACGGAGGCCAGGGCGCCGGAAACAGGACAGGTGTCCTTGGCGCCGGAGGCCAGGCGCTGGAAGTCGTCCTCGCTGATCCCGGGCACGGTCGCGTTCACGGTCAGGCGAATCTCGGTGATGCCGGTGCCCGGCACGAAATCCACGGCCGCCGAGGTCTTAATGCTCTCCGCGGTGGTTCCGTTTTCCTTGAGCATGTTGCTGAACTGCATTGAGTAGCAGGTGGCGTGGGCCGCGGCCAGCAGTTCTTCGGGGCTGGTCATTCCTTCGGACTGGTCCGCACGTGCCTTCCAGGTGACATCGTAGGTGCCGATCCCGGACGTTTCGAACGTAGTCTGGCCGGCGCCGCTAAACAGGTCGCCGTTCCACTCGGTGCTGGCAGAACGTGTTGTAGCCATGTGTCCTCCTTGGTCGATGTACAGGATGCGTTTTCCGCCGGTCCCGGCCAGAGTCGGCCGGTGCCGTCATCCTCATCCTAGGGGAGTTGCGCCGGGCTGTCCGGCGGCACCGTTAAAGCCACTGCGACCGGCCCCGGGTCGGGGCCGGCCGCAGCGCGGGAATTCGTAAGGTCAGTTCCAGAGGGTGGCGATGGCGACGTTCAGCAGCGCCAGGCCGCCCACGGAGTGGGCCAGACCGGCCGAAATCGGCTCGCCGGCCTTGTACTTGCGGCGGCCGATGAACGCGAGGACGCCCACGACGAGCCCGATGACAAGCTTGATGGTCAGCTTTACGTAGTCGGCGTCCATGGCCAAGGCCGGGATCAGGCCCATCATGATGATGCCGGTAATGAGCTGCAGGGCGGCGCCGTCGAACTGGCGGGGGTGGACGGTGGGCTTCTTCATGTTGCCGATCCAAATGCCGACGATCATGGCAGCACCGACGATATGCAGGAAGACGAAAATGTTGTAAAGGATGTCCATGGGCCCAGCTTATCGGCCGGGGAAGCGCCCAGATCCGCGCCATGCCGGGCCGGCACGGGGTTTTTCTACCTTGCGTAGTACGGCTGGGGGGCCGAGGGCGGCAGAGCACAGCGGCGGGCTGCGTCCACTGGGGAACGCAGCCCGCCGCTGATTCGTGCGTCGCGCGGGGCAGTCCGGGCTAGAGGCCCAGGTCCGCCTCGAACTGTCCGGCTTCCAGGCGCGCCCGCAGCGTCTGCAGGAAACGGCCGGCATCTGCGCCGTCGACCAAACGGTGGTCGTAGGTCAGGGACAGGTACATCATCGAACGGATGGCGATAGAATCGTCGCCGTTCTCATCCTGGACCACCATGGGCCGCTTGACGATGGCGCCGGTACCGAGGATTCCCACCTGCGGCTGGTTAATGATCGGCGTGTCGAAGAGGGCCCCGACGCTGCCGATGTTGGTGATCGAGAAGGTGCCGCCGGAGAGCTCGTCGGGAGCGATCTTGTTGCTGCGGGTACGTGCGGCAACATCGGCGATCTTGCCCGCCAGGCCGGCCAGGTTCAGGCTGCCGGCGTCATTGATCACCGGGACCAGCAGGCCCTTGTCGGTATCCACCGCAATGGCCAGGTGCTCGGCGTCGTGGTAGGTGATCTCCTGCTTTTCCTCGTCGTACCCGGCGTTCAGCTTCGGATGCTGCTTTAGCGCCTCCGCGACGGCCTTGGCGATGAAGGGCAGGTAGGTCAGCTTGACGCCGTTCTGCTCCTGGAAGGACTTCTTGGCGCGCTCGCGCAGCTTGGCCACCTTGGTCATGTCGACCTCGTGGACCTGGGTGAGCTGGGTGGAAGCGTCCAGCGATTCGCGCATCCGGCGGGCGATCACCTGGCGGATCCGCGGCGCCTTCTCGACGGTGCCGCGCTTCGCCGAGGCCGCCGCCTCCGCCGGAGCCTTTGCGGCGGCGGCGGCTGCGGGAGCTGCGGGAGCTGCGGCCGGCTTGGCGGCTTCGGCTGCCTCCATAACGTCCTGCTTGCGGATGCGTCCGCCAACGCCGGTGCCCTTGACGGTGGACAGGTCCACGCCGTGTTGGTTGGCCAGCTTGCGCACGAGCGGGGTGACGTAGCCGGCGTCCGGGCCGGCGGCGGACTCGGCGGCGGCCGGGGCAGGTGCAGCCTGGGGGGCTGCTGCCTCCGGAGCCTCCGCCTTGGGCGCCTCGGCCTTCGGAGCTTCGGCGGCCGGTTCCGCCACCGGGGCCTCGCGGTCCTCGGCGGGCGCGGCGGCCACCGGCTCCGCTTCCTTCGGCTCCGCCTTGGCGGGGCCGGCACCGGTGCCAATGATGGCGAGCACTGAACCGACCTCGGCGGTCTCATCCTCGGCGACCTTGATTTCCTGCAACGTGCCGGCCACCGGGGACGGGATCTCCGTGTCGACCTTGTCGGTGGAGACCTCGAGCAGCGGCTCATCGACCTCGACCGTGTCGCCCACCTGCTTCAACCAGCGGGTGACCGTTCCTTCGGTAACGCTTTCGCCCAGGGCCGGGAGCGTGACTTCGGTGCCCTCGCCGGAACCGGCGGCCGGAGCTTCCTCGGCAGGGGCTTCCTGCCGCGGCTCCTCCTGCTTCGGAGCCTCCTGCTGGGGCTCTTCCTGCTGGGGGGCCTCCTGCTGGGGGGCCTCCTGCTGGGGGGCCTCCTGCTGGGGGGCTTCCGCCTCTTCTTGCGCCGCCGGCGCTGCTTCGGCGGCCTCGCCTGAGCCGGAACCGTCGCCAATGCGCACCAGCGGGGCTCCGACGTCGGCGGTTTCGTCCTCAGCCACCAGGATCTCTTCGATCACACCGGCTACCGGAGAGGGGATCTCGGTGTCGACCTTGTCGGTGGACACCTCGAGCAGGGGTTCGTCGACTTCGACCCGGTCGCCGACCTGTTTCAGCCAGCGGGTCACAGTGCCTTCGGTGACGCTTTCACCGAGGGCGGGCAAGTTCACGGTTTCAGACATGTGGTGCCCGTTCTCCTTTGAGTCTATTTTTCCGGCCTGGCCGGTACATCGAGTCTTGTCTTGAGCCTAGTGCACCCGTCCGGCGGGGACGGGTGCACCAGCGGAGGGCTTGTTACCCGTGCAGCGGGCGGCCGGCCAGCGCCATGGCGGCTTCGCCGAGGGCCTCGTTCTGCGTGGGGTGCGCGTGGATGAGCGCCGCGACGTCCTCCGGGTAGGCTTCCCAGCTGACGATCAGCTGCGCCTCGCCGATCTGCTCGCCGATGCGGCCGCCGATCATGTGCATGCCCACAATGGGGCCGTCCTTTTCGCGGACCATCTTGATCATGCCGTTGGTGCCCAGGATCGAGCTCTTGCCGTTGCCGGCCAGGTTGTACTCGACGGTTTCCACGTTGTCCTTGCCGAACTTCTCCTCGGCCTGCGGCTGGTTGAGGCCGACGGAGGCAATCTCCGGGTCGCAGTAGGTGACCTTCGGGATGTTGATGTCTTCGATGAGGGCCGGCTTGTTGCCGGCGATCTCCTCGGCCACGAAGATGCCCTGCTGGAATCCGCGGTGGGCCAGCTGGACGCCCGGGACGATGTCGCCGACGGCGTAGATGTTGCCGACGCCGGTGTGCAGCCGCTCATTGGTGATCACGAAGCCGCGGTCAACCGTGAGGCCGGCTTCCTCGAAGCCCAGTCCTGCGGTGCTCGGCCCGCGCCCGACGGCGACCAGCATCAGGTCGGCCTGGAACGTTTTGCCGTCGGCGAGGGTGACCACCACGCCGTCGTCGTTCTGTTCCACCTTGTCGAAGAAAACGCCGGTGTTGAACTTGATGCCGCGCTTCTTGAACGCGCGCTCCAGCTGCTTGATGATGGCCGGGTCCTCGTTGGGCACCAGCGAGGGCAGGCCCTCGACGATGGTGACGTCAACGCCGAACGAGTTCCAGACCGAGGCGAACTCGACGCCGATGACGCCGCCGCCGAGCACCACGGCGCTCTTGGGCAGGGTGTCCATCTTCAGGGCGTGGTCGGAGGTGATGACCTTGCCGCCGATTTCCAGGCCGGGGAGGGTCTTGGAGTAGGAACCGGTGGCCAGGACGATGTTCTTGCCCTTGTAGGCGGTGCCGCCGACCTCGATGGTGTCCGTGCCGACGAGCTTGCCTTCACCTTCGATGACGGTGATGCCCTTGGACTTGACCAGGCCGGTCAGGCCCTTGAACTTCCCGGCGATGACCCCGTCCTTGTAGGCATTGACGGCAGCCATATCGATGGAATCGAGGCTAACGTTCACGCCGTATTTCGCGGCGTCCTTGGCATGGTCGGCCAGCTCGGCCGAATGCAACAGCGCCTTGGTGGGGATGCAGCCGTTGTGCAGGCAGGTGCCGCCGAGCTTGCCCTTTTCCACCAGGCCGACGCTGAAGCCCAGCTGCACGGCGCGCAGGGCAGCGGCATAACCGCCGCTGCCGCCGCCGAGGATCAGGATGTCGAATTCTTGCGCTGTTGCCGAATCGGCCACGTGAACGCTCCCTCGCGTGTTCGCAACGTGTGGTGACACGTCGATGAGTTGATTGGGGTTGACGAACGAAGTTGGTTGGGTTTCACCTTAGCCCTCCCGCATACCATCATCTAGTTGGTGACGGCCCCAACAGGCCGGATTGTGTGCGGATTCACGCGGGAAGTGGCGAGGGATGCAGGCTCAGGAGCTGCGGGCCACCACATCCTCGGCATAGGCAACCAGCGTGCGGACGGCGACGCCGGTGCCCTCCTTCGGGGTGTAGCCGTGCGGAGAGCCTTCGTTGAAGGCCGGACCGGCGATGTCCAGGTGGGCCCACGGGATGCGCACGCCGCCGGATTCGCCCACGAACTCGCGCAGGAAGATCGCGGCGGTCAGCATGCCGCCGTACTTGTCGCCCATGTTGGACAGGTCTGCCACCTGCGAGTCCAGGCTGGGACGAAGTTCTTCCGGCAGCGGCATCGGCCAGAACAGTTCCCCCGCCCTGTCAGCGGCGGCCTTGACGGCATCACGTACCGGTTCTTCGCCCATGACCGCGGCCACCCGGCTGCCCAGCGCGACCATCTGCGCGCCCGTCAAGGTGGCGACGTCCAGCAGGACGTCGGGATGTTCCTCGCTGGCGGCAGCGAGTCCGTCGGCCATGACCAGCCGGCCTTCGGCGTCCGTGTTCAGCACTTCCACCGTCTTGCCGCCGTACATGGTTAATACGTCGGAGGGACGGGAGGCGGTGCCGGAGGGCATGTTTTCCGCCAGGCATAGCCACGCGGTGGCCTTCACCGGCAGTCCCAGCTCGGCGATGGCCAGGACGGCGTTCAGCACCACGGCCGCGCCCGCCATGTCGCACTTCATGGTCATCATGCCCGTGGCCGGCTTGAGCGAGAGGCCGCCGGAGTCGAAGGTGATGCCCTTGCCCACGAAGGCGAGCTTCGCCTTGGCCCGGACCGGCGCGTATTCCACCTTGACCAGGCGGGGCGGGCGGCTGGATCCCTTGCCGACGCCGGTCAAGCCGCCGTAGCCGTCCTTGGCCAGCCGGTTCTCGTCCAGGACGGTGACCTTGACCGGCAGGTTCCTGGCCATCTGCGTGGCCGCCTCGGCGAACGACTCCGGGTACAGGTGGCTCGGCGGCTGGTTGACCAGGGAGCGCGTCGCATTGACCGCCCGTCCCAGCACCGAGGCCCGCTTGAGCGCCTTCGCCAGTTCCTTATCGCCGGCGACCGGCGTGATGACGGTGGCTTCCGCCACCGGGCCGCGGACCCCGGCCCCGCGGGTGCGGTGATCGCTGAAGTCATAGGCCCCCAGGGCCGCGCCTTCGGCAACAGCCGCGGCTTCGGCGACCGTTCCGGCCGGCAGGCCGAGGGCCACCGACCGGACCCCGGCGAGTTGCCGCACGGCCGAGCCGGCGGTGCGGCGCAGGGTTTCTTCCGTCAGCGCCTGCCCGGGCAGCAATTTCCCGACGCCCGCCAGCACCACCACATCCGCCCCGGATTCGGGCAGCCCCGGCAGGCGGTGCACCTCGTCGGCGGCCCCGGTTACACCGAGCAGCGGGAGGGACTCCTGCAGCGTCTTCGACGCCTTGGCCGGCAACGGATTCTCCAGCAGGACCGGACCATCGCCGTCCTGTCCGACCGCAATGACGAGGGCGTTGGACTTGGCCTTTTTGACATCTTTGGCAATGGCGCTGAGCTTGAGCTCGGTCGTGGGGATCACGCAGATCTGTCCTAACTTCTCCTTCAGCCGGCCGGCGCCGGACGGGTGGTGCCCGCCGCCGCTCACCGGTTGCTTACCGTTGTGTTTACAGTAGTTCCAGCAGGAATGAGCCTTTAGAGGTTGGCCGGAACAGGGCCTGCACCTGTCGATCGTAGTCTCTCCGGCACCGGATCCGGTGCCGCGCACGCGCTGTCACGGCCAGCAGTGCAGGAATTTTTCCGCCCGCCCGGGCGCTGAACATTGCTAGAGAGCCATGCACGGCAGGGAAAGACGATGCCGGAACGGAGGGCACATTGCTGGATCCACAGTCGCTGATGTCGACCAACGCGGAGTTGTTCGACTCGCCTGCGCTGCGCGGGCTTGATCTCGTCATGGGATTTACCGGTGCAGCCGAAGCCGGTCATGTGGTGGAGCAGATCGGCGACGAATTGCTCGACGAGCTCGATGCACAGCTGGTCGCCTCCTTCGACGTCGACCAACTGGTGGACTACCGCAGCAGGCGGCCCCGCATCACCTTCGCGGGCGACCGTTTCACCGACTACGAAGCCCCCGCCATCGAGCTCTACCGGCTGGTCGACGGGCTCGGCACGCCGTTCCTGCTGTTGACCGGTCCCGAACCCGACTACCAGTGGGAGCGGTTCTCCCGGGCGGTCGTCTGGCTGGCGAACCGGCTCCAGACCCGGCTGGTCGCGTGGGTCCAGTCGCTTCCGATGCCGGTGCCGCACACCCGCCCGATCGGCGTCACCGTCCACGGCTCGCGGCAGGACCTGATCGACGGGATCACCAGTTGGAAGCCCCAGGCGGAGCTGCAGGCCGGCATCGGCCCGCTGCTGGAAATGCGCCTGGCCGAGGCCGGGCGCGACGTCGTCGGCTATTCCATCCATGTGCCCCACTACCTGTCGGACGCCCAGTACCCACCGGCCGCCGTCGCGGCACTGGAGTACGTCGGCGCCGCCACCTCGCTGACGTTGCCGACAGATCGGCTGCGCGAGACCGGACGCGAGGTCGAAAGCCAGATCGACCGGCAGGTACAGGATTCTGCCGACGTCCAGCGGGTCGTCGGCCGGTTGGAAGAGCGGTATGACGAGTACGCGGGGCACGAAGAGCGCCGCTCGCTGCTGGTCAAGGACAACGAAGAGCTTCCCGACGCCGACGAAATCGGCGCGGCCGTGGAGGCCTTCCTGGCCACCCGGCCTGCCACGGACGACGGCGGGGGCGAAGGAGCCTCCGCAGGGTCCGGCGACGCCGATTAGTACCTTGCCCCGGGCCGTGGGCAAGATGGAGCAATGGATTCGCGGCGGGCTTGGTGGGTGTGGGGGAGCGGGATATTCGCCTACTTGGTGGCGATCACCCAGCGGACAACCTTTGGCGTAGCAGGCCTGCAGGCCACTGAGCGCTTTGATGCCACCGCCGCCGCGTTGTCGACGTTCACCGTGCTTCAACTGGTGGTTTACGCGGGGTTGCAGATACCCGTGGGCCTGATGGTGGACAAGTACGGGCCGCGGATGATGGTGGCCGGAGGAGCCGTGCTGATGCTGGCCGGGCAAACCGCATTGGCTTTCGCGTCCTCGGTTCCCGAAGGGCTGGCCGGACGCGTCCTGGTCGGTGCCGGCGATGCCATGACCTTCGTGTCCGTGCTGCGGTTGCTGCCCAGTTGGTTCAGCGGGAAGCGGATACCGCTGCTGACCCAGTTGACCGGCCAGCTGGGTCAGATCGGCCAGCTGATCAGCGTCATCCCTTTCGTGGCCATCCTCAACCTTGCGGGTTGGACGCCGGCGTTCCTCTCCGTTGCCGCGCTCTCGGCGGTGGCCTTCGTCCTTGCCCTCGCGGTGGTCCGCAACGAGCCGGGCCAACAGCGGAAGGCCCCGCAGCCGAGCTTGCGCCAGACCGGGGCGTCGTTGGCCGAGGCGTGGCGGGAACCGGGTACGAGACTGGGACTGTGGACTCATTTCACGCTCCAGTTCCCCGCGAACGTATTCATGCTCATGTGGGGCTACCCGTTCCTGGTCTCGGCCCAGGGCCTGACGCCGACGGAAGCCTCGGTGCTGATGACGGCCGCGGTCCTTACCTCCTTCGTCGCCGGCCCGTTGCTGGGACGCTGGGTCGGCCGGCATCCCCTGAGGCGCTCCACCATGGTTCTGCTGATCGTTGCGGCAATGTCGGCGGCCTGGCTGTGCGTGCTGGTTTACCCCGGCCCTGCCCCGTATTGGCTGCTTCTGCTGCTGGTCATGGCCGTGTCCGTCGGGGGACCGGGGTCCATGATCGGCTTCGACTTCGCCAGGACCTTCAATCCGCTCAGCCGCGCCGGAACGGCAACCGGGATCGTCAACGTCGGCGGCTTTATCTCGGCGCTGCTGGTAATGCTCGGCATGGGCGTCGTCCTTGACGCCCTGCTGGCCAGCGGGTTCTCCCAGGGAGACCTGTACGCGCTGGACTCATTCAAGCTGGCCTTCAGCCTCCAGTTCCTGTTCCTGATCGCGGGCACGCTGGCGATGCTGGCCGTGCGCAAACGAGTGCGTACCCGGATGTCGCACGGAGGGATCACCGTGCCGCCGCTGCGTGACGCGCTGGCACGGGAGCGCCGCCGGCGGCGCGAACGGATCCGGGAACGCAGGGGGAACGGCGGAACCCGGGGCGGTTGAGCACCCTCCCTCCACAAGGCCTTCGCCAGGGCCACCGTCCACAGCGGCGACCCGTCGGCTAGCGGCCGGGCCGGCCGCAGCGGAAGGCTCCTGTCATGGAGAAGAAGAAGTTCACCGCCCGCCAGCCCGTCGACGTCCTGGGTTTCGTGCCGCATGCGCTGGGATTCCTTCCCGCCGACAGCGTGGTGCTGCTGGCCCTTTCCCGGGGCCGCCTGGGCGCGACGCTCCGCCTGGACCTCCCCACCAGCGAGGACAGCTGCCACCTCGAGCTGTTTACCGACACAGCGGCGGACTATCTGCGCTCCGATGAGGACGCCGACTCCGCGCTGCTGATTCTCTACACGGACCACCCCTGGCGTTCGCCGGACCGGCCGCCTCACGCCCGACTCGTAGCCTCCCTCGGCCGTTCCTTGTCCGCCGCCGGACTGCCGGTGCGCGGGGGCTGGACGGTGGGCCCGCAGCACTGGCGCGAGCTTTACTGCGGCGACATCGGATGCTGCCCGATGCCCGGGCGGCCGGTGTCACAGATCCGGGACAGTGCGTTGAACGCCGAACTTGTCTACAGCGGCAGCACCTATGCGGCATCCGCGGCAGAGGCCGCCGAAGCACCGTCACCGGCAACGTCCGCGGCGCCCGCTGCGGCGGCCGGTATACAGCAGGAGGCGGATCGGCTCGCCGAGGGACGCGCGGGAGGGTGGACCCATCCGGCCTTCTACTTCCATACCCTCTGCCGCTGGGAGCATTCCCTGGCCGCGCACCGGGCCGGAACCGTCACGGCGGAAGCACAGGCATTCCTGCTCGCAAGCCTGACCGACAACGCGGTCCGGGATGGCGTTGCCATCTTCGCCTGCAGCAGCCCCGAGACCGCGTACCGGTGGGCGGATGCGTCCGGCCTCCTCCAGGACACGGACGGGGCGACCGACGCGGTGCCGCCCACGGAGCCATTGCCCGGATCCGGCGATCCTGCGGCGGCCCGGGGCTGGTCAAGGATCTTGATCGGCGACTCGCCCCACGCTCCGGACTGGGATCGCGTGGATGCCACGGCCCACCTGCTCCAACACCTGCACGCCGTCGGAACGGGGCGCTCCCGCGCCGCCGCCGGCACGCTGCATGCCTGGATCGAATGGGCACGGGGGCGCGGTTCGCATGCGCATCAACGGGCGGAAGCCTGCCTGCGCGAATTGCCTGGCTACCGGCTTGCGGAACTGGTGCAGGAACTGGCGGGCAGCGGAATGCTGCCGGTGTGGGCGCGCCGGCGGGAGACGGCCTGGCCGGGCCGGAGGCACCTGGCGGCATGACCGCGGCGTCCGCGATGGTCGAAAACCAGTTCATCCGGCGGTCTGAATCGTGAGACAATGGGAACCGAGACCCGGTTGGGTTCGTGTTTCAAACAGCGGTAGTTCCTGCGGGAATACCGTCGCCGCGGAACAGGTTATGCCTTGCAGACCCTGCGTCCGTGGTTTGGTTTGAAGTCATTCACGGACTTGACAGGGTCATAGTGGTGTTACCCGCAGGTAGCGTCACAGACCGCCGTACGAAAGGTTCTCTGTGTCACCGGACAAGAAGACTGCTGCAGCTCCCGATGAGGAGACTGCTGCCTCCGCTCCGAAAAAGTCCGCGACGACCAAGCGCGCGGGCGCCCAGTCAGCGGCAGCGGCGGAAGCTGCTCCCAAACGGCGCGGCCGCAAGCCCGGTGCCGCTGCCAAAAAGGATGAGGCGAACACCGCCGGGCTGGCTACGGAAGAAGTCGACGAGGATCCCGAAGCTGAGCCGGAGCCCACGGAGGAAGATGTAGAAGCCGCCGAGGAAACCGGCGCCAAGAAGGGCAAGGAAGGCGAGACCGGTTCCGGGTTTGTTTACTCGGACGCCGACGACGACGACGCCCCCGCCCAGCAGGTAGTCTCCGCCGGCGCCACCGCAGACCCGGTCAAGGACTACCTGAAGCAGATCGGCAAGGTCGCCCTGCTGAACGCCGAGCAGGAAGTCGACCTCGCCCTGCGGATCGAGGCCGGTCTCTTCGCCGAAGAGAAGCTGGCCAAGGACGACGGCACCATGGAGACGCGCCTGCGACGCGACCTGGAGCAAATTGTCCACGACGGCAAGCGCGCCAAGAACCACCTGCTGGAAGCCAACCTGCGCCTGGTGGTCTCGCTGGCCAAGCGCTACACCGGCCGCGGCATGCTGTTCTTGGATCTGATCCAGGAAGGCAACCTGGGCCTGATCCGCGCCGTCGAGAAGTTCGACTACACCAAGGGCTTCAAGTTTTCCACCTACGCAACCTGGTGGATCCGGCAGGCCATCACCCGCGCCATGGCGGACCAGGCCCGCACGATCCGCATCCCGGTGCACATGGTGGAAGTCATCAACAAGCTGGCCCGCGTGCAGCGCCAAATGCTCCAGGACCTGGGCCGCGAGCCGACTCCCGAAGAGCTGGCCAAGGAACTGGACATGACGCCGGAAAAGGTCGTCGAGGTCCAGAAGTATGGGCGCGAGCCGATCTCGCTGCACACGCCGCTGGGCGAAGACGGCGACTCGGAGTTCGGCGACCTGATCGAAGACTCCGAAGCCGTGGTTCCCGCCGACGCGGTCAGCTTCACCTTGCTGCAGGAGCAGCTCCACTCGGTGCTGGACACACTGTCCGAGCGCGAAGCCGGCGTGGTGGCCATGCGCTTCGGGCTGACCGACGGCCAGCCGAAGACTTTAGACGAAATCGGCAAGGTCTACGGCGTCACCCGTGAACGCATCCGCCAGATCGAATCCAAGACCATGTCCAAGCTGCGGCACCCGTCGCGGTCGCAGGTACTGCGCGACTACCTGGACTGATATCCGACTGCGCAGCAGGGCCGGCACCCGCAGGGGCCGGCCCTGCTGCGTTAACCGGGGGGCACGGGAAGGGGAGAGAGCCCGCGCCGTATCCAGGCCCGTATGCGCCGGCGGAAACGCCTTCGGAAACGCCAAGGGCGCCGTTCCCCTTGCGGGGAACGGCGCCCTTTGATCGGGGTACCGCGCGGACCTGTCGGACCGCACCGGGGACGGGCTGCGGCTGCAGCTGTTCCCGGAGAACCTATTCGGCGGCGGCGCCGGCCTTTTCGGTCAGCCGGCCGGTCTCGTCCTGCCATTCCGAGGCCTTGGAGCGAAGCTGCGGCTCATGCTGCCGGGCATGGTGCCCGCAGAAGAGGAGTTCGCCGCCGGAGGAGGCCAGGACAGCCCGTACATAGGCTTGGGCGCCACACCGGTCGCATCGGTCCAATGCGGTCAGTTCACGGGGGGCTACTGCTGTTGTCATGATGACCTCCTTACGAGTGCGTCTATCCATAGAACCATCCGAAGCGCGTAAATCTTCGCAAGATGGGGCAACTTTCGCTCACCGCGTATCACGTGTCGGTAACAGCCGGGAGCTGCGTCACATGCCACCGTGCGCCCCGGCGCGGTGCACAAGCCCGCCCGCAAAGGGGATTAGCCTAGTAACGGTCCGTTATTCGCGGCGGGCCGCGGCCAAGGACCGCAGTTCTGTCTGCCAAGGAGCACTCGTACACGTGGCGCCAACGAAGTCTGAGTACACAGCACGCCATCTTTCCGTCCTGGAAGGGCTGGAAGCCGTCCGCAAAAGGCCGGGCATGTACATCGGGTCCACCGATTCCCGCGGGTTGATGCACTGCCTCTGGGAAATCATCGACAACTCCGTCGACGAGGCGCTGGCCGGCTACGGGCAGAGCATCAAAATCACGCTGCACCCGGACGGATCGGTGGAGATCCACGACGACGGTCGCGGCATCCCGGTGGACATCGAACCAAAAACCGGCTTGAGCGGCGTCGAAGTGGTGTTCACCAAGCTGCACGCCGGCGGCAAATTCGGCGGCGGCTCGTATACCGCCTCCGGCGGCCTGCACGGCGTCGGCGCCAGCGTGGTCAACGCCCTGTCGTCCCGCCTGGATGTCCAGGTGGACCGCGGCGGCAAGACATACCAAATGTCCTTCCGCCGCGGCGAGCCGGGCAAGTTCATCGACACGGCCCGGGGGCCGGGCCCGGAGTCCACGTTCGAGCCGTTCGTCACCGGCTCCAAGCTGGAAGTGGTCGGTACCGCCAAGCGCGGCGTCACCGGCACGCGCATCAGGTACTGGGGCGACAGGCAGATCTTTACCCCGGACGCCAAATTCTCCTACGAAGAGCTGCAGAACCGGGCCCGGCAGACCTCGTTCCTGGTGCCGGGGCTGAAGATCACGCTGCGCGACGCGCGCAAAATGGCCGGCACCCCCGGCGGGGACGGCCCGATCGAGGAAGTGTTCCACCACGACGGCGGCATTGCCGAGTTCGTCGAGTACCTGGCCAACGACAGCGCCGTCACGGATGTCTGGCGCTTCCACGGCTCCGGCAAGTTCAAGGAAACCGTTCCGGTACTCGACGAAAACGGTCACAGCAAGATTGCCGAGGTCGACCGCGACTGCGAGGTGGACGTGGCCTTGCGCTGGGGCATCGGCTACGACACCACGGTCCGTTCCTACGTAAACATCATTGCCACTCCCAAGGGCGGCACGCACCAGACCGGCTTCGAACAGGCGCTCCTGAAGACCTTCCGCAAGGTGATCGAGGCCAACGCGCGCAAGCTCAAGGCCGGCAGCGACAAGATCGAAAAGGACGACGTCTTCGCCGGCCTGACCGCGGTGCTCACCGTCCGCCTGGCCGAGCCGCAGTTCGAAGGCCAGACCAAGGAGATCCTGGGCACCTCCGCCGTACGCGCCATCGTGTCCCGGGTGGTGGAGAAGGAGCTGTCCGCCAAGCTGGCGTCCTCGAACCGCGGGGACAAGGCCCAATCCGCGCTGCTGCTGGAAAAGGTCGTCAGCGAGATGAAATCCCGCATTTCGGCCCGCGTCCACAAGGAGACGCAGCGGCGCAAGAATGCGCTGGAGACCTCATCCATGCCGGCAAAGCTGATCGACTGCCGCACCAACGAAGTCGAACGCACCGAGCTGTTCATCGTCGAGGGCGACAGCGCTTTGGGCACGGCGCGGCTGGCCCGCTCTTCGGACCATCAGGCGCTGCTGCCCATCCGCGGCAAGATCCTCAACGTGCAGAAGGCCTCGGTGGGCGACATGCTCTCCAACGCCGAATGCGCGGCCATCATCCAGGTGGTCGGGGCCGGGTCGGGACGCAGCTTCCAACTGGACGCCGCCCGCTACGGCAAGGTCGTGCTCATGACGGATGCCGACGTCGACGGCGCGCACATCCGCACGCTGCTGCTGACGCTCTTCTTCCGCTACATGCGCCCCCTGGTCGACGCCGGACGCGTCTTCGCCGCCGTGCCGCCGCTGCACCGCGTGGAGATCATCAATCATGGCGCCAAGGCCAACGAGGTGGTGTACACCTACTCGGAGAACGAACTCCACAAACTGCTCGCCACGCTGGAGCAGGACGGCAGGAAGTACAAGGAGCCGATCCAGCGCTACAAGGGCCTGGGCGAAATGGACGCCGACCAGCTGGCCGAGACCACCATGGAGCCTCGCCACCGAACCTTGCGCAGGGTGCGGATCGAGGACGCCGAAGCCGCCGAGCGCGCCTTCGACCTGCTGATGGGTTCCGACGTGGCCCCGCGCAAGGAGTTCATCGTGGCCGGCGCCTCGATGCTGGACCGGGAACGGATCGACGCCTAGGCCGCCAGCCCGGGTGCCACCAGCAGGGCGGTCGGCACCGCCAGCAGCAATGCCGCGGCCAGCAGCACCGCGGCCCGGGCTGCCCCGCTGAGGGCCGGAACAGGGGAGAGCAGCCGCCGGAGCCGGTGTGCGGTGACAAGGGTTTCCGCCTCGGCGGCGCCGAGCAAAGCCTTCGCGGGGTCGCCGATGCCGGCGGCGGGGCCCGCCGTGGCCGCCGGCCGCTCACCGGCGGCGACGACGGCGATAGCACGCACCAGTGTCCCGCGGTCCGACGTCTTCAGGGCATGGTCGTCTGCGAGCATCTCGATCAGCTCGTTCACGGCCGTCCTGGCCAGCTTCGACGTGGGGAGCCAGGGCAGGGCCGCCCGCCAGGCGGCGAAGGCCCACAGCAGCAGGTCGTGGCGCTGTTCCAGATGCGCCTTTTCATGCGTCATGACGGCGTGCAGTTCGTCCGGCGAGAGCAACTCGAGCAGACCGTTCGAGAGCACCGTGACCGAGCCGCCGCCGCCCGGCAGGCAGTAGGCCACCGGCGCCGGATGGTTGATCACCAAGGTGCGCGGGGAGTCCTCGGACGGGGAGCTGAGCAGGTTCAGCAGGTCGCGGTGCCGGCCGCGCTGCTTGCGGATCTTGTAGTAGGTCAGCAGCAGCGTGAAGACCAAATGGACGGAGAGCAGCAGGGCGGCGCTGAGCGCGAACACGTGCACCAGGTCAAGGCCCGTGTCCGCGCTGTCGTCAAGCAAAAGGCCGGTCAGTCCACGAAGGCCCGCCAGCAGGTGTTCGCCCAGTGGTTCCAGGCCCCACGTCAGCATCGCCCCGATCATGGACAGGCCGCCGGCCAAGGCGATGGCTTGCCAAAGCACCAGCGCCGTCCCGGGACTGCGGGCTGTCCAGCGTGCCCGAGAGAGCAGGATGGGAGCCGGCCACGCCAAAATGACCGCCATGGCGGCCAGCAGATAGGAGGCCAGGAACATTCAGCTCAGTCGGAAGAGAGGATCTTGCGCAGGGTTTCGGCTTCCTCGTCGCTGACCGTGCCGATAAACCGGGCCAGGACGGCCTCGCGGTCCGGGGCCGAGCCCAAGACTTCGTGCATCAGCTCCACGGTGTGCTCTTCACGGCTCGTTACTGCCCGGTAGCGGTGGGGGCGGATGTCGCGGCCGCGCTGGACCAGTCCCTTCTTCTCAAGCCGGGACAGGACCGTCAGCACCGTCGTGACGGCCAACTCCTTGCCATCCGCTCCGTCCGCGGAGACCTGTGCCAAAGTGTCGCGCAGCTCATTGGCCGTCAGGCCGGCTTCAGCAGGATCGGCGGCGTTCTGGGACCACAGCACGTCCATGACCGCCCGTTCCAAATCTCCGAGAGTAGCCATCTGGTTCCTTTTCGTCTCTTTAACGTCGCATCGACGGCGCGCAGAACCTTTCCGCGACCGTGCTCTTGGTCTCTAATTTACCGTCTTTCGCCCAAATGTTCTACAGTTCGTAGAAGATTAAGTTCTACGGCTTGTAGAAAAGGTTTCCGGAGCTGTCCGGATACCCAGTTCAGTCCGGGGAGGCAATGGCAATGGAAGCACTGGAAATCGCGCGGTGGCAGTTCGGTATCACGACTGTCTACCACTTCCTCATGGTGCCGCTGACCATTGGCCTCGGGCTGCTCGTCGCGATCATGCACACGGCCTGGTACCGCACCGGCAAGGACCAGTACCTGAGGATGACCAAGTTCTGGGGCAAATTGTTCCTGATCAACTTCATCATGGGTGTGGCCACCGGCCTGGTCCAGGAGTTCCAGTTTGGCATGGCCTGGAGCGAGTACAGCCGTTTCGTCGGCGACGTCTTCGGCGCGCCGCTGGCCATGGAGGCGCTGCTCGCGTTCTTCGTGGAGTCCATCTTCCTGGGGTTGTGGATTTTCGGCTGGGGCCGGCTGCCCAAAGCGGTGCACCTGCTCAGCATTTGGGGCGCCTCGCTGGCCACCGTCTGTTCGGCCTACTTCATCCTGGCCGCGAACTCCTGGATGCAGCATCCGGTCGGCGTTGAAATGGTCGACGGGCGGCCGGTGATGGTGGACGTCTGGGCGGTGCTGACCAACAACACCCTGCTGGTGGCTTTCCCGCACACAATCTTCGGCGCCACCTCGGTCGCCGGCGGTTTCCTGCTGGGCATCAGCTGGTACCACCTGTGGAAGCGCCGCCGCGACGGCATCGACACCGTAGGCCCGGACGGCACGGTGGTCGTGGGATCGGATCCGGCACGCGGCAGGGATGCGGCCGACCACAAGGTCTGGCTCCGCTCGCTGCGGATCGGCGCCGTCGTCGCCGTCGTCTCCTTCGCCGGCGTGTCCCTCACCGGGGACCTGCAGGCCAAACTGATGTTCCAGCAACAGCCCATGAAGATGGCGGCGGCGGAGGCCGCCTGCCACGACGGGACCGGCTTCTCCATCCTGACGGTCGGCGACCTCGGCTCCAACGACTGCGACGACATGGTCGCCGTGGTGGAGTTGCCCGGACTGCTCTCCTTCATGGCCAACGGCGACTTCGACACCGAGATCCGGGGCATCAACAGCCTGCTGCCGGAGTACCAGGAGCGCTTCGGGACGCACCTGCCCGACAACCCGATCTACGGCGAGCGCGCCGGCAGCGAAATCGACTACGTGCCGGTCATGGAAGTCACGTACTGGGGCTTCCGGATGATGATCACCTTCGGCATGTTGGCAGCCGCGGCCGCCGCCGTCGCCCTGTGGGTGGTGCGCAAGGGCACCGTGCCCGAATCGAAGTGGCTGATGCGGCTGGCCGTGCTCGGAATCCTCGCCCCGTTCGGCGCCAACTCGGCCGGCTGGATCTTCACGGAGATGGGCCGCCAACCGTTCGTCGTCGCACCCAACCCGGACCCCGACGGCATCGACAACGTCTTCATGTTCACGGCCGCGGCCGTGTCGCCGGGCGTCTCGCTGGGGGAGCTGATTTTCTCGCTGAGCGCCTTCACCCTGGTCTACGGCTCACTGCTGGTGGTGGAAGTGAAGCTGCTCGCGGCCTACTGCCGCGGCGGTGTGCCCGCGGCGATGCCCGAACTGCTGCACGCAACGTCCGCGGATGGCCCGGGCAAGGACGACGGCGGCGACGGCACCGGCGGCCGCGGCAAGGACGGAGACGGAAACAACGGCGACGGCAAAGACACCGATGATGTGCTCGCCTTCGCGTACTGAACCGGCTCCTACGGATCGATAAGGACGGCTACATGGAAACCCTGCCCACCATCTGGTTCATTGTCATCGCCTTCTTCTGGACCGGGTACCTGTTCCTGGAGGGATTCGACCTCGGCGTCGGCATGATGATGCGCGGCTTCGCCCGGAACAACACGGAGCGCCGCGTGCTGCTCAACACCATCGGCCCGGTCTGGGACGGCAACGAAGTCTGGCTGGTCACCGCGGGGGCTGCCACGTTTGCGGCTTTCCCCGAGTGGTACGCCGCCCTGTTCTCCGGCCTGTACCTCCCGCTGGTGCTGGTGCTGCTGGCCCTGATCTTCCGCGCCGTCGGCATCGAATACCGCGGCAAGGTGGACACCGATCGGTGGCGGGCCCGCTGGGACTGGGCGATCGCGCTGGGCTCCTTGGTCGCGGCCTTCGGCGTCGGCGCCATGCTCGCCCTGACCACCACCGGCCTGCCGCTCAACGCCAACGGCGACCGCGTGGGCGGACCGTTCGCCTGGTTCAACGGCTATGCAGTGCTCGGCGGGCTGGCAGTGGTCGGCTTCAGCCTGGTGCACGCGGCGGCGTTCCTGGCGCTGAAGACCGACGGCGGGATCCGGTTGCGGGCCAAGGCGCTGGTCCTGCGCTGGCTGCCGGTGGCGCTGCTGCCGATGGCCGCCTGGGCGGCCGTGTTGGTGCTGCGCCACGGCAAGGCGCTGACGGTGGCGACGCTGCTGGTCGCCGCCCTCGGTGCGGCGGCGGCCTGGCTGCTGGCCAAGGCCGGGCGGGACGGACTCTCCTTCGCCGGGCTGGGCATTTTCGTGGTCGCCGGGACGGCAACCATCTTCACCGCGGTGTTCCCCACCGTGCTGCCCTCGACCGTCGACGAGGCATTCAGCCTGACGGTGGGTTCGGCGTCGTCCTCGGACTACACGCTGGGCGTGATGAGCGTGGTGGCGTTGTTCGGCATCCCGGCGGTGCTGGTCTACCAGGGCTACACCTACTGGGTGTTCCGCAAGCGCGTGAGCGCATCCGCCATCCCCGCAGCACACGCCGTCACCGCACAGTGAAGCCGATGCTTCCGGCGGGCGCCGCCGGCAAACGTGCGCTCTACCTGCTGGGGCTGGCCGCGGCCGTCAAGGCCGGCGGCTTGGTGATGCTCGCTTCGGCGGTGGCCGCCGGGGTGGCGGGCGTGGCGGCCGGGACTTTCAGCTGGGATGCGGTGCTCCTGCCCGGCGCGCTCGGCGCCGTACTGCGCGCGGCCGCGGCGTGGGGCCAGGATGTCGCGGCGCAGCGGGCGGCGGCCGGGGTCAAGGAGGACCTGCGGGCCCGGCTCGCTGCGCGGATCCTGCACGACGGCGGCGGCTCCCCGGCCGGGGGCGACCGCTCCGCCCTGGGTGAGGGCGCCCTGAGCGTGCTGGCCACCCGGGGACTGGACAACCTGGACGACTATTACGCCAAGTACCTGCCGGCGCTGGTGACCTGCGCCACGGTGCCCCTGCTGGTGGGGCTGCGGATCCTGGCCGCTGACTGGGTGAGCGCGCTGATCGTGGTGCTCACGCTGCCGCTGGTGCCGGTCTTCATGATCCTGATCGGCAAGCACACCGAAGACCGGACCAAACAGGCCGCCGCGGCTTTGGACCGCCTGTCCGACCACCTGCTGGAACTGGCCCGCGGACTCCCGGTCCTGGTCGGGCTGGGCCGGGCTGCCGCACAGACCAGGGCCCTGGGCGATGTCGCCCGCGCCTACCGGGAGCGGACCCTGGCCACCCTGCGGGTCGCCTTCCTGTCCTCACTGGCACTGGAACTGATCGCCACCATCTCCGTGGCCGTGGTGGCGGTGTTCGTGGGCATCCGGCTCGTCTACGGCGAAATGGACCTGGAAGCCGGACTGCTGGCCCTGATCCTGGCTCCGGAGTGTTTCCAGCCGCTGCGCGACCTCGGCTCAGCGCATCACGCGAGCGAAGACGGCCTGGAAGCCCTCGAACGCAGCAAGGCCGTGCTGGACGCGCCGCCCGGCCGGCCGCTGGTCCCCGCTTCGGACGCCGGGCATCGGTCCGGGGCCGCCGGCAGGGAAGCGCCCCAGCTGCGGGTCGCGGGGCTGGCTGCCGGCTACCCGGGCCGCGGCCAGGTGCTGGAAGGGCTGGATTTCACGGCACCGGCCGGCCGCATCACCGCCCTGTCCGGACCAAGCGGGGGCGGCAAGACCACGGTGCTGGAGATCCTGGCCGGCCTGCGCCGGGACGGGGCCGGCATCCACCTGGCCGGCCAGGTGTCCGGCGTCGACCGCGGCCGGATCGCGTGGATCCCGCAGCACCCGGTTCCCTCCGAAGCCACCGCGGCCGAAGAGGTGGCCCTGTATGCGGGGCTGGCAGGACCGGCCGGGCGTGCGGCGGCGGAGGAAGCGCTGGCGCGGGTCAATGCCGCCGGTTTGGCGGACGCGGACACCGGCGACCTCAGCCCGGGAGAGCTGCGCCGCGTGGCCGTGGCACGGGCCTTGGCCCGGATCGAACATGTCCCCGGTGTGGACGTGCTGCTGGCCGATGAACCCACCGCACACGTGGATGAGCGCAGCGCCCGCGCGATTCAGGCCGCGCTGCACGGGCTCCGCGGCCGGGTGACCACGGTGCTGGTGGCACACGACCCGGACACGGCGGCGCTCGCCGACCACGTGGTGCCGGTGATGCCGGCGCCCGGGGGAGTTCCTGCCGCCCCGGCGCGTACCGGCGGTCCGCGGCCCGCGGCACCGGAGGCCGAACGCGGCGGGCCCGCGCCCGAATCCACGGCAGGCTCCCGAACGGAAACGCCGGGGGAGGGCGCCGCCGGCGCCGGGCCCGGCCTCTGGCGGCAGGCGGCGCTGCTGCGGCCGTGGAGCCCCCGCTTCCTGGCGGCGTTGTGCTTTGGCCTCGGCGCAGCGCTCTTCGCCGTCGCGTTGGCGGGCCTGTCCGGCTGGCTGATTGTTTATGCCAGCGAGCAACCGCCCATCCTGTACCTGATGACCTCCATCGTCGGCGTCCGGTTCTTCGGGATCGGACGCTCGGTCCTGCGCTATCAGGAGCGGCTGAAGCTGCACGACGCCGTCTTCGAAAGCACCGACCGGCTGCGGATCCGGCTGTGGAACGGGCTGCTGCAGCGGCCGGCGGCGTGGCGGCGGCTGGCCCGCGGCGGCGGCGCCCTGGAACGGCTGGTCGGAGATGTGGACGAACTGCGGGACATCGCGCCCCGCGCCGTCTTCGCCCCGCTGATGGGCCTGCTGGTGGCCGCCGCGTCCTGCGTGGCCACGGCCCTGCTGATGCCCGCGGCCCTGGGGTGGCAGCTGCTGCTCTCGGGGATCTGCGTGGTGGGTGCCCCCGCCGTGACGCGCGGGGCCGACCGCCACGCCCAGGCGACGAACGTGCGGGTCAAGGGCAGGTCGCTGAACGCTTTCACTCGGCTGCTGGCGGCAGCGCCGGACCTGGCCGCAAACACGGCGGCCGGGCCGCTGCTGCAGCGGGCCCGCCGCCTGGACCGGGAAGCCACCGCCGCCGTGCAGCGCAGCGCCTGGGCGCAGGGCCTGGGACACGCCCTGACCGTGCTGACCTGTTCCCTGTCCGCGGTGGTGATGATCGGTTCCGCCGGTGGAACAGTGCCGGGGGCGGCCGCCGTCGTCGTCCTGATGCAGTTGGCGCTGGCGGAACCGTTCATGGCGGTGAACACCGCCGTGCAGCAATGGGGCGCCTGGCGCGAGGCCGGTGCGCGCGTCATGCCGGAGCTGGGCACCAGCGGCGCGGGTCCGACGGGCGAAACGCGGCGGGAAGCCCCGGTCGAAACGTTGGAACTGCGCAACGTTTCCTACCGGTACCCGGGCGCCGGCCACGACGCCTTCACCGGAGTGGACCTGCGGGTGGAGCGCGGACAATGGCTGGCGGTCACCGGCCCTTCGGGCAGCGGGAAGTCCACGCTGCTCGGTGTGCTGCTGGGCTTCCTGCCGCCGGCATCCGGCCACTACCTGGTCAACGGAATGGCCGGCGGGGCGCCGCGGTCCGCCATCGCGTGGATGCCGCAGGAGGCGCACCTGTTCAACTCAACGCTCCGGGCCAATCTCCTGCTGGCGCGCCCGGCCACGGACGCGCCGACCGAAGAGGAGATGTGCTCGGCGCTCACCGCCGTGGGGCTGGGCGGATTCCTGGCCGGGCTGCCGCACGGGCTGGGCACTCGGATCGGCCCGGGCGGGCACTTCCTCTCCGGCGGCCAGCGCCAGCGGCTCGCCGTGGCCCGGGCGCTGCTGGCCGACTCGGACGTGGTGCTGCTGGATGAACCGACCGCGCACTTGGACCGCGAGGCGGCGGACGCGTTGCTGGCCGACCTGCGCCGCGGGCTCGCCGGCAAAGCAGTGGTCATGGTGACCCATGACGAGCGGCAAGCCGCCTGGTGCGAGCACCGGCTGCGTCTGGCTACCGGCTACGCCGCTGCCCTAAGCTGAGGCAATGACCGATCCCGACCTGCCGGACCTTCCCGGCGGAGTCCTGCGCTGGCGCCCCATGTCCGCCTCGGACATCGAGGGCTGGCACCAGTTGATCCGCCGCATGGCCGCCGTGGACCAGCCGGTCTGGGTCGAGACGACGGCGGACCTGGCGGAGGCGTTCGACGACCCCGCCAACGACCCGGCGCAGACCACGGCCATCGGCGTGGACGCCGACGGAACGGTCCGTGCCGTGGGGCGGGTCTACGCGAACGCCGGCTCCGCGGCGGCCCACACCTGGGGCGGCGTCGACCCGGAATGGCGCCGCCGCGGCATTGGCAGGGCGCTCTACGACTGGCAGGCCGAGTGCCAGCGTCGCCGGTTCAGCGCGGCCGGCATCGCCGGCGGTGTCCTGCGGACCAGCACCGAAGAACGGGACCCGGCGCACAACGCGCTGATGGCCGCCGTGGGCGCCACGGTGGTGCGCTACTTCACCGAGATGACCCGGCCGCTGGAGACGATTCCGGAAGCACCGCTGGCCGAGGGGTTCGCGTTCGTCGACCTGGACCCGGAGGACAGCGAGGCCGTGAGGCTCGCCCACAACGAGGCCTTTGCGGACCACTGGGGCAGCGAGCCCAGGGACGAGCGCCGGTGGAACACCCTGGTGAGGCATCCGCAAACCAAGCCGGAGTGGAGCATGTCGGTGGTGGAGGCCTCGTCGGGCGAGACGGTGGCCTACCAGGTGGCCAGCTTCGACCCCGAGTACAAGCTGCAGTCAGGGTACGACGAAGGGTTCACCAATCTCCTCGGCGTCCGCAGGCCATGGCGCGGCCGCGGGCTGGCCCAGGCGCTGTTGGCCGAAGCGATGCGCCGGTTCCGGGCCGGCGGGATGGCACACGCCGGCCTGGGCGTGGACACGCACAATCCCAGCGGGGCACTCGCACTCTACACGCGGATGGGCTACGTGCCCACCCAGCGCTACCTGGACTATGAACTGCCGCTGACCTGACGCGGGCAGGGGCCTGCGCCCCGGCGTCGTGCAGGGCGGCCGGCCGACGGCTACGCCCCGACGTCGTGCAGGTGATGCATGACGTCGTGCAGGAAGTAGCTTCCGAGCGTGGTCACCGTGAAAGCCGAACCGTTGCTGCGCCTGCCGCGCCGGTCCCATTCGGCCGGGGTCACCGCATTGAAGCCGGCGGCCACCTCCGCCGCGGCCGCCGCCAGTTCCTGGGCCACGGCGAGCGGGTCCTGGCTGCCGTAACGCCCCTTTACGGCCGCGGCGTTCTGGTCCCAGTCGGCAAACTCCGGGTTGTCCTGGCTGAGCATCAGCTCCAGCCGGGCATCGAACACCCGGCAGACATCACGCACGTGCGCCGCGTACTCCAGCACCGACCACGTCGAGTCGTTGGGGCGGACGTGGACGCCGGGCTCCGCCAGGGCCGCCTGCCAGCGGGGCACCGTGGCCAGCACCGCCGGTCCGATCCGGTCCGGCGTGACGCCGGCCGGGTCGAAGCCGCATTCCGGGCAGGGCCGCTCGGTGACCCACGTCCAGTCCTTGGTGTCGGGGATGATCGCCATGCAGCCAGCTTAGGAGTCTTCCGCCCCCTGCTGCGATAGGGAGGGACCGACGGCGTCCACCGGCTGGGACAACGGGATGCCGGAACCGTCGCGGCGGCCGTGTTCGGTGGGCAGGGCCCGCGAGGCGCCGTTGGACGAGCTTGCCTTCGCCGGACCGTGCCCGGCCCACGCCAGCGAGAGTATGTCCTCGCCCTTCAGGAAGCGGTGCGCGCGCACTCCGCCGGTAGCGCGGCCCTTGGCCGGGTACTCGGTGAACGGGGTGACCTTGACCGAGCCGGGGGAGGTGCCCGGCAGGGCTTCCCGGGTGGAGGCGACGGTGACGACGACGGCGTCGGCATCCCCCGCGGCGACCGCACCAAAGAACGCCACGGCGTCTTCCGCGCTCAGCTTGATGCCCGCGACACCGCCGGCTGTGCGGCCCTGGGCGCGCACCGCCGAGGCCGGGAAGTGAAGCAGTTGCGCCTGGCGGGTGATGAAGACCAGTTCGTCGTCGTCGGCCGGGACGCTCAGGCCCACGATGTAGTCCTTGGGCTTGAGCGCGATGATCTCCCAGTCGTCCCGGTTGAGCGGGTAGTCCGGGGTCACGCGCTTGACGATGCCCTGCGCAGTGCCTAGGGCCAGGACCTTGTCCAGCGGCGCCAAAGCCACCAGGGATTCGCCCTTCGCCAGGGTCACGAACTCCTTGACCGGGACGCCGCCGGCCAGGTTGGGCGATCCGGCAGCGGCGGCGAGCACCGGCATGTCCAAGACCGGGAGCCGCAGCATCCGGCCCAGCGAGGTCACGGCTCCGATTTCGGCCCGCGCCGTGGTCTTGACGACGGACGCCAGGACATCGTGCCTGATCCGCTGGCCGTCCGACAGGGGCTCCTGGTCCACCGTGCGGGCGAGCTGGCCGGAAGCGGAGAGCAGGACCCAGCACGGATCGTCCGCGATCTGCAGCGGCAGGGCGGCCTTGGCGTTCTTGCCGGCGGCCGCGGGAGCCGGCAGGGCGGTGCCGCGGAGCGGGGCCGCCGCCTCCGATTCGAGCAGCACGGTCCGCCGCGGCGTGGCGTAGAGCGCGGAAACCTCGCCCAGTTCGTCGGAGACCAGCTGGCGCAGCATGGCCTCGTTGGCCAGGATCTCCTCCAACCCGGCGATTTCGCGGCGCAGTTCGTCCTGTTCCTTCTCGAGCTCGATCCGCGAGTATTTGGTCAGCTGGCGCAGCCGCAGTTCGAGGATGTGATTGGCCTGGATTTCGGACAGGTCGTAGATGGCCATCAACCGTTCGCGGGCGGCGGCGGCCTCGTCCGAGGAGCGGATGATCTGGATGACCTCGTCGATGTCCACGATGGCAATCAGCAGGCCTTCGACCAGATGCAGCCGGTCCTTCTTCTTGCCCAACCGGAACGCGGTGCGCCGGCGCACGACGCCGATGCGGTGGCTGAGGTAGACCTGCAGCAGTTCCATCAGGCCCAGCGTGCGCGGCTGCCCGTCGACCAGCGTCACATTGTTGATGCCGAAGGAGTCCTCCATGGGCGAATAGCGGTACAGCTGCGCCAACACGGCGTTGGGATTGAAGCCGTTCTTCAGCTCGATGACCAGGCGCAGGCCGTGCTGCCGGTCGGTGAGGTCCACGATGTCGCTGATGCCCTGCAGCTTCTTGGACGTGACGGCGTCCTTGATCTTTTCGATCACCTTCTCCGGGCCCACGCCGTAGGGCAGTTCGGTGACCACCAGGCCGGTGCGGCGGGCTGTGAGCTTCTCCACCTCCACCTTGGCGCGGGTCTTGAAGGAGCCGCGGCCGGTGGCATACGCATCGCGGATGCCGTCCAGGCCCACGATCTTGCCGCCGGAGGGCAGATCGGGTCCGGGGACGAACCGCATGATGTCCTCGAGGGTGGCGTCCGGGTTGGCGATCAGGTGCTGGGCCGCGGCGATCACCTCGCCGAGGTTGTGCGGCGCCATGTTGGTGGCCATGCCCACGGCGATGCCGGAGGAACCGTTGACCAGCAGGTTGGGGAAAGCGGCCGGGAGTACCGCCGGCTGCATCAGCTGGTTGTCGTAGTTCGGAACGAAGTCCACAACGTCTTCGTCCAGGTGGTCGGTCAGCGCCAGGGCCGGCGGCGCGAGGCGGGCCTCGGTGTAGCGCGGTGCCGCGGGACCGTCGTCGAGCGATCCGAAGTTGCCGTGGCCGTCGATCAGCGGCATGCGCAGCGAGAAGGACTGCGCCATCCGCACCATCGCGTCGTAAATGGCGGCGTCGCCGTGCGGGTGCAGCTTGCCCATCACCTCGCCGACCACGCGGGCGGACTTCACATGCCCCTTGTCCGGCCGCAGCCCCATCTGGGACATCATGTAGAGAATGCGGCGCTGCACCGGCTTCAACCCGTCGCGGGCATCGGGCAGTGCGCGCGAATAGATCACCGAATAGGCGTATTCGAGGAAGGAGCCTTCCATCTCGGAGGTCACGTCGATATCGACGATGTTCTCCGTGTAGTCCTCTTCGGGGGCGGGAGTCTGGCGTCGGGGCATGGGTAGAGCTTCGGTCCTTAGCTAAAAGTTGCGGATACAGTGAGTTTATGGCGCAAGAGGCTGATTCCCCCGATTATCCGGATTATTGGGAAGCGGATGTCGTGCTGCGCGACGGCGGGACGGCGCACCTGCGCCCGATCGTCCCGGCCGATGCCGAGGCCCTGCAGGCCTTCCACGTGGGGCAGTCCGAGAGCTCCATCTACCTGCGCTTTTTCACCTTCAAGTCCAAGCTCAGCGCCCGCGAACTGGCCCGCTTCACCAACGTCGATTACGTCAACCGGGTGGCCTTCGTGATCACCATCGGCGACGAAATCATCGGGATTGGCCGCTATGACAGGCTGGACGATCCCGCCGAAGCCGAGGTCGCCTTCAACATTTCGGATGCCCACCAGGGCAGGGGGCTGGGATCCATCCTGCTGGAGCATCTGGCCGCCGCCGCCCGGGAAAACGGCATCAGCAAGTTTTCCGCCGAAGTGCTGCCGGAGAACCGGAAGATGATCACCGTCTTCAACGACGCGGGCTACGAGGTGCGGCGCCATTTCGACGACGGAGTGGTCGCCCTCGAGTTCGACATCGACCCGACCGATCGCTCCCGTGCCGTGATGGCCGCGCGGGAACACCGGGCCGAGGCCAAGAGCGTGGCTGCCCTGCTGGCGCCCGGATCCGTGGCCGTGATCGGCGCCAGCCGGGACTGGGGCAGCGTGGGCTACTCGCTGCTGGAGAACATCATCGAAGCCGGCTTCACCGGCCCCGTCTACGCCATCAACCCGCAGGCCTTCGAACTGAACGGCATGATCTCCCACGCGGCCATCGCCGACGTCCCGCACCCCGTGGAACTCGCCGTCGTCGCCGTCCCTTACGAGGAAGTGCCCAAGGTGGCCCGCGAATGCGCTGCCGCCGGGGTCAAGGGAATCCTGGTGGCCAGCGACGGCTTCTCCCAAGCCGGGAACGAAGGGTTGCAACGACAGCGCGAGCTGGTGCGCCAGGCCCGCGCCCACGGCATGCGGGTGATCGGCCCCGGTTCGCTCGGACTCCTGAACACCGACCCGGCCGTGTCGCTGAACGCCTCGATGGCGCCCGCCATGCCGCCGCGCGGGCCGCTCGGGCTGTTCAGCCAGTCCGCAGCGATCGGCGTCCTGCTCTACACCGCCGCCAGCCGGCGCGGGCTGGGCCTGTCGTCCACCGTGTCGGCGGGGAACCGGGCCGACGTCTCCGGCAACGATGTGATGCAGTATTGGGAAGACGACCCGGCCACCAAGGCGGTGGGGCTCTACCTGGAATCCATCGGCAACCCTCGAAAGTTCTCCCGGATTGCGCGCCGGCTCTCGCGCAGCAAGCCGGTGATCGTAGCCAAGTCCGACGTGATGGGACTGCAACTGCCGCCCGGCCACGCGGTGCGCACAACCCAGGCCCCGCTGGGCGCCCTCGACGCGATGTTCCGCCAGTCCGGCGTGATCCGCGTAGAGACCAACGAAGAGCTGATGGACGTGGCGCAGGTCCTGGTCAGCCAGCCGCTTCCGGCCGGAGCCAACCTGGCCGTGTTCAGCAACTCCATGGCGCTGGGCAACGTGGTGGCCGACGCCGCCAAGGCGCACCAGCTGGACGTGGTCCGGCGGGAGGTGGCGCTAAACCTGAATACCGGCCAGTCCAACGCGCTGCCGATGCTTCGCCGGCAGGTGCGGCAGGCACTGTCCGCACCCGAGGTGCACGCCGCCGTCGTCACCCTCCTTCCCGCCACCGGAATCCAGACCTCCCTGCTGGCGGAGGTGCTGCGGGACTGCGCCGAAGAAGCCGGCAAGCCGGTGGTCGCCTCCTTCACCGGCGTGCTCGATCTGGCCGAACGGACCGACGGCTTGCTCGCCACCGGAGGCCGCGTTGCCGAGGGCGGGTTGCAGCGCGGCCTGCCCAGCTTTGCCAGCCCCGGCAGCGCCGTGAACGCGCTGGCGGCAGTGGTCCGCTACGCCGAATGGAAGGCCCGCGACCAGGGCGACTTCGCCGAACCGGCGGGAACCGACCCGGCCGAGGCCCAACGGCAGATCGACGCCCTGCTCGCCGGGGTCACGGGGACCGACCTGCTGACGCCTACCCCCGCGCAGACCGCCCGGCTGCTGGGCTGCTACGGCATCACGGTGCAGGAGTCGGCCGGCTTCACGCACGACGACGAGGCCGTGGCCGCTGCCGAACGGCTCGGCTGGCCCGTAGCCGTCAAAACCACCGATGCGCGGCTGCGGCAACGGCTGGACCTCGGCGGGGTCAGGCTGAACATCACCGACGAGGCGACCCTGCGCGCCAACATCGCGCACATGCGGGCCAGCCTGGCCCCGTTCGGCGACATCCCGCTGGAAGTCCAGTCGATGGTGCCCGCGGGCCAGGCCTGCACCATCCGCTCGATCGAGGATCCGCTCCTGGGCCCGGTGGTGTCTTTCGGGCTGGCCGGCGACGCCGTCAACCTGCTGGGGGACTGGTCCCACCGGATTCCCCCGCTGACCACCGTGGATGTGGCGGACCTGGTCCGCGGACCCCGCGCGGCCGAGAAGCTCTTCGGCTACCAGGGCCTGCCGGCGGTGGACGTTCCGGCGCTGGAAGACCTGATCGCCCGTGTGGCGCAGCTCAAGGACGAGCATCCCGAGGTTGCGTTGCTGGAACTCAACCCGGTACAGCTCTCCGACCGGGGCCTGGCCGTGCTGAACGCCGAAATCCGGCTCGGAAACCACGCGCACCGCACCGACAGCGCGCGGCGCGCCATGCGTGACTAAACCGTCCGGGTTGGCCATCTGGCAGCAGGGTAGGGGATTATGGAACACATGAGCCCCCTTTCGACGGCCGAACGCCGCAGTCTCGATGACGCCCTCAACCGGGCAGGCTTTTACCCGCTGCTGGTTTCCGACGTGGTCCACGACGCTTTGGACGAGCGCGAGCCGCTGTCCCACCTGGTGCACCTGGAGACACACTTCGACCGCAACGAGGTGCACCGGCACATCACCGTGCTGGTGCTCACCGAGGACATGCTGGTGATCACCCACGTGGACGACCAGCAGCTGGACGAGGAGGGCGAGCAGATGGTGGCGCAGATTTCCACCGAGTCGGTCCCGGTCAGCCAGATCCGCTCCGTGGTGCTCAGCTACGTCTACGCCCAGCCGCAGAACTACACCTCCGCCGACCAGGCCCGCGAATTGACCCTGGCCATCGCCTGGTCCGGCGGCCAGCGGCTGGACATGGGCCCGGCCGGCTGCGGCGATCCGCAGTGCGACGCCGACCACGGCTACACCGGCAACATCGTCCAGGAAGACATCGTGCTGCGGGTCAGCGCGGAGGCCGACGGGCTGCAGGCGGTCCAAAACGCCAAGGACTTTGCCCGCGCCCTGCGCAAGGTCAGCACCAGCCACCCGGAACCCGCCGCCGCGCCGGGCCCGGTGCAGCAGCGCCCGCGCATCGGCAACCGCCTGGTCCGCGGCCACCACGGCCGCTGACCCGCGGGACTGACTGCGTGACCCTGACACAGGAACCGCTTCCGGCTGCCCCCGGCTACGGCCGCAACTCCCTCGGCGAGGTCATGACCAGCGCCGCGGCCGCGCTGGGCGCCGAGGGCTTCGACAATGAGCTGCAGCTGCCGCCGGCGCGGCGCGTGTGCGTGGTCATGGTGGACGGGCTGGGCAAGGCGCTGCTGAAGCAGCGCGGCGGACATGCACCCTTCCTGCGCCAGGCCATGGACAACTCGCGCACCCTCGGCAGCGCCCTCCCATCGACGACGGCGGCGTCCCTCGCCAGTTTGGGGACCGGGCTGGCACCCGGGCAACACGGCATGGTCGGCTACGACGTCCTCGATCCCGGGCAGGACAAGGTGGTGAACCAGCTCGGAGGCTGGGACCCCGGGGTGGATCCGCAGGTGTGGCAACCGTATCCGACGGTGTTTGAACGGGTAGCGGCGCAGCTTCCGGTCACCACCGTCAGCCTGCCCCGGTTCGCGGAATCGGGCATGACCCGGGCGGCGCTGCGCGGCAGCACGTTCGTGCCCGGCGCCACCGGCCACGCCCGGACCCAGGCCGCGGCCGAAGCGCTGGCGGCCACGGACCGGGCGTTGGTGTACCTCTACTTCAACGAACTGGACAAGGCGGGCCACCGGTTCGGTGCGGCGTCGGCCCAATGGGGGAACGCGCTGGAGGAACTTGATTCGGACATGCGCCGCCTGGCCCGGCAGCTTCCGGCCGATACGCTGCTGCTGCTGACCGCGGACCACGGCATGCTGGACGTGGCGGAGGAATTTCGTTTCGACTACTCGGCGGACCCGGCCCTGGTGGCAGGGGTCCGGCACACCGGCGGCGAACCGCGGCTGGTGCATCTCTATTTTGAACCGGACGCCACGGACGGGCAGCGCGAACAGGTGGCCCGTGCCTGGCTGCAGGAATACGGGAAGCAGGCCTGGGTCTTCACCCGCGAAGAAGCGGTCAGCCGCGGGTTCTTCGGCCAAGTCGACCCGCGGGTGCTGCCGCGCATCGGAGACCTGATGGTGGCCGCCCGCGAACCCGTCGCGTTCTACGACACCCGGCGCGTTCCGGAGACGGCACTGTCCGTGGTCGGCCAGCACGGCTCGCTGACCAAGGCGGAGCGGGAAGTGCCCCTGCTGACGCTGGCGGCTCCGGGCAAACGGCGCTAGGACTCCGCGCCCGCCGATAACGGGAGGCCGCCGGAACGCGCACCCCGCCGGGTCCGGCTGCCGCCGGCGGCAGGTCAGTCGTGCTTGGTGCCGAAGACGATCTCGTCCCAACTGGGAACGCTGGAGCGCTTCGGCTTGATGGCGCGCTTGGGCGGTTGCGGTGCCGGATCGGCCTGCCGGGCGCCTGTGGTTTCGGTTTCGGGGTCCGCGGCGCTCTTCGCCCCGGCCTCCGCAGTCCCGGCCTGGTCCGCGGCCGCTGCTTTGCCTTTCTCCACGGTGTTCAGGGGTGCGGTGGGAGGACGCACAAACTCGATCCGGTCGTCGGCCGCACCTGCTTCCTGCGCGCCGCCGCCGGTCTCGAGGCCCGCGTCGCCGGCTTCGCTGGCTTCGCCGGTAAAGTCTCCGCCCGCCTCCCGACCGTCGCCGCCGGTTTCCGTGGCCTGCGGTTCCCGCAGGAATCCGGGCGCGCCGGAGAGCGTGATTTCGTGCGTGTGGGTGCTGATCCCGTGCCCCAATTCCAGCGACGAGGCCGCGCCGTCGTCGTAGGCCGGAGCCAAGGTCAACGGGAAGCCGGCCCGCGGCCGTGCGCCGGGGGCATCGTCGTCGGAATCGTCCGCTTCCCCGAACGATTCGCGCGGGTGGGCCGCCGGAATCGGACCGTGGGTGAGCATCAGGGCCAGCGCGTCGTCGGCATCTTCGTCGACGCCCAGCCGCTGGCCCCGGCGGGAGCGCAGCACCTCCAGCAGTTCGTCCGACTCGGAGGACTGCCCGCCGTCCTGCCCGCCGTCCTGCTGCCCGGCGGGTTCGAGGTCCGGGTCCGTCCCGGTGTCGGCTTCGAAGTCGAAGACGTGGTCGGTGACGGCCTTCAGCCGGCGTGCGGGTACCGGGCCGTCCACGGTTTCGAGTTCGCTCAGCTGCTGCGCCCACCGGTTGGCATTCTGGATGGTGCGGCGGGCCGCGTGGAAGACCCAGCGGGCGGGCGGTTCTTCCCCGATGGAGTCGGTGGCGGGGGCGGCCGGGGCGGTGAAGGAGGCCACAATTTCCCAGCTGCCGTCGCTGCGACGCCAGGAGTCCCAGACCATCGAGTCGGGATCGATGCCGAAGGCGTGGATCCGGTGGTCCACCATTTCACCCAGGGTGGCAGGCTCATCGCCGAAGGCCGAACGGTAACCATCGTGGCCGGGCAGCGGACCGGCGACCTCCACCTTGCGGGCCTGCTCGACGATGTAGTGGCGCTCCGCCAGCACCGGGCTTTCATAGCGCCGAATCCGTGCAAGGTCGAGGCCGGATTCGGCCGCGACCTCCTCGGCAGTGGCGCCTGCACGAATGCGCGCCTGGATCTCCCGGGGGGACAAACCGGCGTCCGATGGTTCGCCGGCACCGGGAGCGCGGGTGGTTGTCGGTCGGAAGACCGCTGTGCGCAGGGCTTCGTCTATGGCCAGACGGTAGTCGTCCCCACCTGCGCTCAACAGCAGATGTTCGCCATCCTCATGGACACCCACCAGCCGTAGATCCTGCATGAAAACCCTCCACCAGACGACACTTTATGCCTGAAACTCTGCCACCCATACCGGGCTTTTCCTATTGTTTTCGCAGGTGTGGCGCGGTGTTTGTGGCCAAGGTCGCCCTCACCGGGCGCCATTTCCGCAGCCCGCCGTGAACGCCCTTCGAACCCCGCGGTTTGGCAGGCGCACGGAAATCGGCAAGAATCTTCGCGTCACGGGCACAAATCAGACGGCGAATGCGTTGAGCCTGTGCACAGATCGTCAGGCGTGGGGCAGGTGTCCCGGAACCGGGGGTCTGACGTGAAACTGGACTCGACCACCGGAGTGGGAGCAAACAACAATGGCCACTGACTACGACGCCCCGCGGAAGCCGGACGAAGAGACCCACGAGGAGTCCATTGAAGAGCTGAAGTCGCACCGGCGGACCGACACCCAGTCGGCCGTCGTCGACGAGGACGAGGCCGAGGCGGCCGAGGGGTTCGAGCTGCCCGGCGCCGACCTGTCCGGCGAGGAGCTGCTGGTCCGCGTCCTCCCGGCCCAGCAGGACGAGTTCACCTGTGCTTCCTGCTTCCTGGTCCGCCACCGGTCGCAGGTGGCGAAGGAGAAAGACGGGCTGCTCTATTGCCGGGACTGCGAGGGGTAGCTGCGCGCTGCGCTTCGGGCGCCGCGTGCCGGCCGGCGGAGGCTGCCCTCAGCGTGCGGCTAGGCGGCGTCCGGCGCGGGACGGTTCAGCGCCGCGGCGAGTTGCTGCGGCCGGCGCGTGGAGGTAATCCAGTAAGGGGTCAGGTCGGATTCGTCGGTGATTTCGATGGTGACCACCGGGTCGATCCAGCCGCGCAGGCACATGTAGGCGGTGCCGTTCAGCTTGGTGCCACGCTGCTCGGTGGCCGCCTCGCCGGTGAAGGCTTCCACCCGCCCCACGTAGCGGCGCTCAATCTGGGCGCGGCCAACCTGCAGCATCGTATCGGTGACCAGGATCCGCGGCGTGGAAGCGATCAGCAGGACCGCCAGCAGGACGGCGGCGACGACGGCGCCAATGATGCCCGCGGTGATGCTGATCGGGGCCAGCATCACGATGACCGCAGCGGCGGTGCCGGCAGCGATGAGCCAGACCCAGAAGTTCGGCCAGAGCCGCTCATCGAAGTGGGTCACGGATGAAGGACCGCCGGCGGGACCGGAGCCGCCTGCAGGGGTCGCGGGTTGTGTCATGGACTCAGCTTTTCACCTTTTGACAGGCATTTCATCTTGCTCCCGGCGGGGCCCCGGAAGCCTGCCCGCCCGCGGGCGCCACGGTTGAAAAGGCGCTAGAGTGATGTGCGGAATATCTCAGCGGGCCAGGCCCTCGGCGGCCGCCATTTTCCCGCCACATCCGCAATCGCAAGGACAAACGATCACGAGTGCAGCAGACAACTGAAACGCTGACGGTCCAGCTGAAAATGCTCGACGACGGGCTGGAACCGCCTGCCTACGCCCACCCGGGGGACGCCGGGGCCGACCTGCGGAGCCGGATCGATTTCCGGATCGCTCCGGGCGAGCGCGTCCTGGTGCCGACGGGCGTGGCGCTGGCGCTGCCGCACGGGTATGTTGCCCTGGTCCATCCGCGTTCCGGGCTGGCCGCCAAGCACGGGCTGACCATCGTCAACGCCCCGGGCACGGTGGACGCCGGTTACCGGGGCGAAATAGCGGTTACGCTGCTGAATACCGATGCCAGTGAAACGCTCATCTTCAAGCGGGGGGACCGGATCGCGCAACTGGTCATCCAGAAGGTGGAGACCGCCGCATTCGAACGCGTCGCCGAGCTCCCGGACTCCGTGCGGGGGGCCGGCGGGTTCGGATCCACCGGAGGGTTCGGCGCCGGCTAGTGCCGCGCGGCGGCGTGCCCGGGCACGTGCATGCCTGGCCGCGCAGGCAGCATCCCCTCAGCGCAGACATTGAGCAACCCGGTGCAGCACCGGAGGAAGAGGAATCTCACGTTATGGCATTTGGGCGTTCCAAGAAGAAGAACCAGAACGACGGCGAAGAGCCGGAAGCCGGCGCGGCCGCACCCGGCGAGGAAGCCACCCGGCCGGCGCCGGACAGCGGGCCCCGCCGCAACGGTCCCTACGACGACTCCGAGCAGGACACCGGGAACGGCTACCTGGACCTGGGTGCGCTGAAGGTCCGCCCCCGGGAGGGCCTGCAGCTGCGGCTGGAGGTCGAGGAGAAGTCCAAGCGGGTTGTTGCGGTGACCTTGGACCTGGCCGGTTCCAACTTGCAGCTCCAGGCATTTGCCGCACCGAAATCCGAGGGGCTGTGGAAGGAAATCCGCACCCAGATCGCGAGTTCCGTGGGCTCGCAGGGCGGCACCGTCCAAGAGATCGACGGACCGATGGGGACCGAGGTGGTGGCCAAGCTGCCGGCACAGACCCCTGATGGGAAGAAGGGCTTCCGGGTGGCCCGCTTTCTCGGCGTCGACGGGCCGCGCTGGTTCCTGCGCGGCGTGATCGGCGGCCCCGCCGCGCTGGACCGGGCCAAGGCCGCCGACCTCGAAGAACTCTTCCGCTCCACCGTGGTGGTCCGGGGCACGCAGCCGCTGCCGCCCAAGGACCTGCTGCAGCTCAAGATGCCCAAGGGCGTCCCGGGACAGCCGCCGGCCGCCGCGCCGCACAACCCCGGACTGACCGCGCCGGAGCGGGGTCCGGAGATCACCGAGATTGGCTGACCGCTCCCGCGTCCATCGCGGCGCCGCGGACAGCGCCATCGCGCGGCTGCCGGAGCGCGGCCAGGTGGCCGGCACGGGGTTGGTCGAGGCGATCACCATCGCGCCGCCCGGGCAACCGCCGCGGTTTGTCGCCGTCGTCACCGACGCGGGCCAGCAGGAGCCCGGCAAGCCCCGCGACGGCGGGCACCCGCGGGTCCGGCTGGTCTGGCTGGGGCAGCGCCGCGTCCCCGGCATCGCGGCGGGTATCCGGCTGGCCTTCGAGGGCATGCTGTTTAGGGTGGAAGGAACCGCCACCATCTACAACCCGCGCTACGAGATCCTCAGTCCGTTGGAGAATTGACCCATGACAGACCAGCAGCCGGACTCCGGTCCGGAGCACATCGTGCCGCCGGCCGGCGCCGGGCAGCCACCGGGCGCCCGTCCGGAACCCGCGGGGGAACCAGGCACCAGGCGCCCGGACAGGGCCGAAGCACTCGCCGGCGCCTATGCCGCAAGCGCCGCAGTCCACCGTACCGACGACGGACAGATCGATGTGCTGAAGACCGTTGGCGGCGTCCGCGGCCTGGCCGAGAGCATCCTGCCGGGCGTGATCTTCCTGGTGGTCTTCACCATCGGCCGGGAGCTCGGCCCCGCACTGATCGGGGCGCTTGCGGCCGCCGCCGGCTTCACCGTGCTCCGCCTGGTGCAGCGAGGCACCGTGACGCAGGCCTTCTCCGGCCTCGTGGGGGTTGCCATCTGCGCCTTCGTCGCCAACTCCACGGGCCGGGCCGAGGACTTCTACGTCTGGGGCTTCATCACGAATGCCGCCTACATCCTGGTCATGCTGGTGTCGGTGGCCGTCAGGTGGCCGGTGCTCGGCCTGATCTTCGGGTTGATCCGCAGCGAGGGCACGGCATGGCGGAAGGAGCCGAAGCGGCTGAAGGCGTACACCATTGCCACCTGGATCGTGATGGCGGTGCTCTTGCTGCGGCTTGCGGTGCAGCTTCCCCTCTACCTGATGGGCGAGGACGGACTGGTGGCGCTGGGCACCACCCGCTTGCTCATGGGCGTCCCGCTGTACGCGCTGGGGCTGTGGCTGGCCTGGCTGGTCTCCCGCCCGTCCTCCGTGGAGGCGGGCCGGGCCGAGTGAACTAGTCGGCCGCCGCCGTTGCGGGCCGGCCCGTCAGGACCGCCCGCAGGTCGTCCTCGGCCGCGATGGTGGTGATGAAGAAAAGCTCGTCGCTGCCCTCCACCACGTCGTCAGGGCTCGGCGTGATCGGTGCGTCGTCGCGCAGGATCGCCACCACCGTCGCATCCTGCGGCCAGGCGATGGAGCCCAGCCGCTGACCGATTAACGCCGAGTCGGCGGGAACCGTGAACTCGACCATGGATGCGACGCCGCTCTGCAAAGTCAGCAGGCGCACCAGGTCGCCGATCTCCACCGCTTCCTCTACCAGGGCCGTCATCAGGCGCGGGGTGTTCACGGCAACATCCACGCCCCAGGAATCGTCAAACATCCAGTCGTTTTTGGGGTTGTTCACGCGTCCGACCGTGCGGCCGACGCCGAACTCGCTCTTGGCCAGCAGCGAGACCACCAGGTTCACCTTGTCGTCGCCGGTAGCCGAGACCACCACGTCGGCTTCTTCCAGCCGGGCTTCACGCAGGGTGGTGATCTCGCAGGCGTCGCCGACCAGCCAGCGGGCACCCTTCAGCCCGCTGCGGCCGATCACCTCGGGCTTCGGATCGATCAGCAGGATGTCGTGGTTGTTGGAGAGCAGCTCGCGCGCGATCGACGATCCAACGCTGCCGGCTCCGGCAATGACCACTCTCATTCGGACTCCTCCACCGGGGGTTTGGACAAGATCCTGTCGATCTCGAACGTCGAATCCACTGCCATCATGGCGTGCACTATGTCGCCCTTCTGGTAGCGGGTGCCGCGGGCGGGCAGGATTCCCTCACCGAAGCGGGTCAGGTAGGCCACCCGGGCGCCGGAGGCGGCTTCGATCTCGGCCAGTTCCCGGCCCACCCAGCCGTCGTCCAGCTCCACCTCACCCAGGATCAGGCGGCCCGAGGCCTCACGGAAATCGCCCTTGATGCCCTGTTCGGGCAGGATCCGCCGGAGCACCTGATCGGCGCTCCAGCGCACCGCGGCCACCGTGGGTATGCCGAGCCGCTGGTAGATCTCGGCGCGGCCGGGATCGTAAATGCGTGCCACTACATGCGGCACGTGGAAGGTCTCGCGGGCCACCCGGGTGGCGAGGATATTGGAATTATCGCCGCTGGAAACGGCAGCGAAGGCGTAGGCGTTCTCGATGTCCGCGTGCCGCAGGGTGTCCCGGTCAAATCCGACGCCGGTGACCTTGCGGCCGGTGAATCCCGAGCGCAGCCGGCGGAACGCCCGGTCGTCCTGGTCGATGATGGCCACGCTGTGCCCGGAGTCTTCCAGGGTGTGGGCCAGCGTCACGCCCACGCGCCCGCAGCCCATGATCACAAAGTGCGCCATCCACGTCCTTCCGGCACCCGCCGCAACAGCGGGAATCAAATGTACTGCAACCATAACGCTGAACCGGTCCGTCGATGTCATGACAGGGCAGGGGGTCGAAACAGGGCCGGCGGCTGCGGGGCAGCCCGGGCCGCCTACCCGGCCGCGGGCTCCTGCAGGGCGGCGAGCACGTGCATGTGCTCACGGTTCGATGGGTAGAGGAGCCGGTAGGTGGCGTAGAGCTTTTCGTAGAGCGGGGCGGTCGCCGGATCGGGCTTCACCGTCGCCGCCGTGCGTGCCCAGTCGGTCCCGGCGGGCACGGCCCCGGTGCCGATGGCGGCGAGCAGCGCGTCCCCGTAGCTGGCACCGATGGCCTGTTCCGGGACCAGCTGTTCGCGCCCGCTGATGTTGCTGACGATTTCCGTCCAGAGCCTGGCCTTGGTGCCGCCGCCGACGGCCACGACGCGCCTGATCGGTTCGCCGGCGTTCTCGAGGGACTCCAGGATCTGCCGGATGCCGAAGCCGATGCCCTCATACGCTGCACGGAACAGATGGCCGCGTCCGTGGCGCAGCGACAGGCCGGTGATCAGGCCGCGGGCGTCGGGGTCGAAGACGGGTGTCCGTTCGCCGGCAAAGTAGGGCAGCAGCAGCAGTCCGTCTGATCCCGGCGGCACCGCGGCGGCCTCCGTGACGAGCTGCTCGAAGGGGACGTCGCCGAACAGCCGCTGCAGCCAGGTGGTCAGGCTCCCGGACGTGGACATCCCCGCGGCCAGCGTGAGGGACCCCGGGTCCACGCCGGCCGTGGTCCAGAGCTTGGGTTCGGCGCGGAACTCCCCGAGGACAAGGACGAAGAACATGGTGGAGCCGTACATCAGCATGAGGTCGCCGGGCTGTCGGACGCCGGCGCTGAACGCCTCGGCCCAGGCATCGACGGTGCCCGCGCAGACCGGCACTCCCTCGGGCAGCCCCGTCGCTTGGGCCGCCCGGCGGTGGACGCGGCCGCCTACTTCGGCCGGCCACGCCAGCCGGGGCTTCGGCAGGTGGCCGGCGACGGCGTCGTACCGCTCCGCATGCCACCGGTTCCCGCGAACGTCGTAGAGCGGATCGCACTGGCTGGCGGTGTGATGGTCCAACACCAGCTCGCCGGTCAGCCTGGCCAGGATGAAGGAGTTCAGGCTGTGCCAGTTCCGGGCACGGGCGAAGACCTCCGGTTCCCGGTTGCGCAGCCAGCGGAGCTTCGGTCCCACGGCCTGGGACGACAGGACCTTGCCCGCATCGCGAAAGATCGCCTCCGCGCCGAACTCCTCCGTAAGCTCGCGGATTTCGACGACGGCGCGCGCATCGATTCCGTACAGGATCGACGGGCGCAGCGGGGTCAGGTTTTCGTCCGTGACGACCAGGCTGGGACCCATCGCGCTGACACAGACGCCGGCGACGGCCCCGGCGTCGTTCCGGGAGAAGAGCTCCCGGCACAGCCGCACCACCTCCGCCCACGCCCCGCCCTCGGCGTCGAACTCCGCCCAACCCGGCCGCGGGTAGGCGACGTCGTGCGCGGCCGTCGCGCTGTCCAGTACCCTGCCCCCGGCGTCCGCGAGCACCGCCTTGCTGCTGCCCGTGCCGATGTCGATGCCCAGGAACATGGCGCTCCGGCGGCCGGCCACTAGGCGCGGCCGTGCGACGTGCGGGACTTGCGGGATACGGCGTCGAGGATCACGGCCAGCAGCAGCACCAGGCCGGTGATCATGTAACGGAACGAGGACTCAAGGTTAAGCAGGGTGAGGCCGCTGGAGATGGACTGGATGACCAGGATGCCCAAGAGGGCGGAGAACGCCGAGCCCCGGCCGCCGAACAGGCTGGTCCCGCCGATCACCGCGGCGGCGATGGCATTCAGGTTCACGTCCCCGGTGCCGCTGCTCTGTGCCGAGGCGGCCAGCCGGCCGGCGGCCAGCATGCCGCCGACGGCCGCGAACGTCGAGCACAGGACGAAGATGGACACGTAGATGCGGTTGACGGCGATGCCGGCCCGCCGCGCCGCTTCCCGGTTGCCGCCGACGGCGTAGACGGAGCGGCCCCACTGGGTCCGGGTGAACGCGTAGTGCATCGCCAGCACCAGGGCGGCGAAGAAGACGAACATCCAGCCGACGCCGCGGGCCTGGTTCAGGTACCACACCGCGAACAGCAGGATCACGGCCAGCAGGATTGTCTGCATCACGACCAGCTTCATCGGCCGCCCGGACAGGCCCGCCTTGACCCGCTGGCGGGAGAGCGTGAGCTGGCTGAGGAAGAAGCCGGCCACGCCGACGACCGCCAGCACGTACGACAGCCACCCCGGCACGAAGGCCTGCTGGCCGAACCAGACAAGGAAGGAATCGAACGGCAGGTTGATGGTGCCCTCGACGCCGAGCACGAACAGTTGCAGGCCGAGGAAACCGAGCAGGCCGGCCAGCGTGATCACGAAGGACGGCACCCCGAACTTGGTGTACACCAGCGAATAGACCAGTCCGATCGCGGCGCCGACCGCCATCGCGGTCAGGACCGCCAGCCCGATCGGCCAGTCCTGCTTGATGAAGGTGACGCCGACGATCGCGGCCGACAGGCCGCTGACGGAGCCGACGGACAAATCGATTTCGCCGACCAGCAGGACGCAGACGATGCCCAGCGCGATGACTCCGACGGCGGCGCTTTCCAGCAGCAGGTTGACCAGATTGGCGCTGGAGAGGAAGAACGGGTTGAGCACCTGGAAGATGGACCAGATGACCAGCAGCCCGACGACGATGGGCAGCACGCCCAGATCGCCGCCGCGGACCCGGTTGATCCCGACCTTGACGGCGCCCTTGAAGCCCTCGGTCCGGATCAGCCGTTCATCCTGCAGGTCCGTGGCCACGGGGATGACCGGGGCGGCTGGATTCGTTGTCATGGTACGGTCCCTTCTTCCGGTGCTGCTGCCCCGGACCCCTGTTTGCCCGCGCTTCCTGCGGCTTGGCCGGGTGGCAGCGAGCCTCCGCCCGGTCCGCCCAGCCCGGCCCCCTCGGCCCCGGTGTCGGTTCCTGCCTCGCCGGCCGCGGCTGCTGCTGCCCCGGTCTGGGCGGCGCGCTGGGTCACGACGTTGTCGGTGGCGCCGGTGATCGCGGCGATCAGGTCGTCGGTCGACACGTCCTTCATCCGGAACGTGCCGTTGTTCTTCCCCAGCCGCAGCACCGCAACGCGGTCGGAGACGGCTTTGACGTCCTGCATGCTGTGGCTGATCATGATCACCGCGAGGCCGTTTTCACGCAGCCGCTCCACCAGGTTCAGCACCTCGGCCGTCTGCGCCACGCCGAGGGCTGCCGTGGGCTCGTCGAGGATGATGAGCTTGGGGCTGCCGAGCAGCGACCGGGCGATGGCGACGGTCTGGCGCTGGCCGCCGGAGAGGGAGGCTACGGCGATGCGGACCGAAGGGATTTTCGCCGAGAGCTGGCGCAGCAGCTTCCAGGACTGGACCTCCATCTCCACTTCGTTCAACCGCCACGCGCCCAGCTCCCGGCCGAGGAAGAGGTTGTCGACCACGCTGAGGTTGTCGCAGAGCGCGAGGTCCTGGAACACCGTGGCGATGCCCAGCTGAATGGAATCCACCGGCGTGTGGATGGTCACGTCCCTGCCGTCGAAGTTCACGGTTCCGGCGTCCTGCGGATGCACGCCCGCGAGGATCTTGACCAGGGTCGACTTCCCGGCGCCGTTGTCACCGACCAAGGCGACGACTTCGCCGGCGTGGACGTCCAAGTCAATGCCGGTCAAGGCGGCAACGGCACCGAAGTGCTTGCTCACGCCCCGCATGGACAGCACCGGAGCGGTTGTCTCCGGCCGTTCTGCTGACACAGTGGACACTGCTTCCCCTTCCCTTACGACGGCGGTGCCGCGGTGGGCGCGGCACCGCCGGCCGCGGCTGCGCTACGTGATGCCGAGTTCGTCGCAGCCCGCCTTGTACTCACCGGTGCAGATTTCCGAAGCCTCGTAGATGCCGCCGTCGAAAATCACTTCCTTGACGTTCTCCTTGGTGACAACTGTCGGCACGAACAACGCTGACGGGGTATTGAAGAGCGTCGCGTCGGGTTCGGGGGTCTCGCCATTGAGCAGCTGGACCGCCACTTCGGCCGACTTTTCAGCGACGATCTTGATGGGCTTGGAGATCGTGTTGTACTGGTCGCCCTTGATGATCCGCTGGATCGCGGCGACCTCCGCGTCGTTGCCGGTGACCGGCGGGAACGGCGAGACGCCGGCGGCCTTCAGAGCGGCGATGGAGCCGCCGGCCGTGCCGTCGTTGGCGGCCACGATACCGGTGATGTCCTCACCGAACTGAGTGATCTGGCCGGCCACCCAGTCCTGCGCCTTCGACGGCTGCCACTCCGGGGTGTCATAAGAGGCCAGGATTTCATGCTCGCTGGCCTCGACGGCTTCCTGCGCGCCTTCCTTGATCAGCTGCGCGGCCCGGTCCGTGGGGGAGCCATTGACCATCAGCACCCCTCCGGTCTCTTTGCCGTCGGCGTCCAGCTTGTTCACCAGGTCCTCGGCGATGAGGCTGCCGATCTTCTTGTTGTCGAAGGAGACGTAGAAGTCCGCCGGCGTGTCCGGGACCGGCCGGTCATAGGTGACAACCTTGATGCCCTGGCCCTTCGCGGTGTTGACCAGCGAGGCGGCAGCGGTGCTGTCCACCGGGTCCAGGACCAGGACCTCGACGCCCTGGGTGATCATGGCGTTGGCCTGCTGCTGCTGCTTGTTCGCGTCGCCGTCGGCGTTCTGGTACAGCACCTCGCAGCCGCCGCACAGCTCTTCGACCTTGGCCTTGAACAGCGGGCTGTCCTGCTGCTCGTAGCGGGTCGAGGCCCGGTCCGGCATCAGGAACGCGATCTTGCCCTCGGCCTGGCCGCCGCCACCGCCTGCGGTCCCGCCGCCGCCGCCGCCTTCGCCGCCGCCGCCGCCACCGCAGGCAGTCATGCCGGCTGCGAGAAACAGGGCCGTGGTGAGGCCCATGATTCCCCGTGTGTTCTTCTTCATCGGAACTCCTCTTACTGGTGGCGTGCCGCGTTGCCGTTCGTGCGTTCCGGCACCCGCGGTCAGAGCCGCTGGGGGTAGATCATCGCCTTGAGCGATTTGGGTTCGGTGGAGGTGTTGTCCAGTGCGGCCGCGGTCTGCGGCAGTGAAAAGCTGTGCGTGACCAGTCCCTCCAGGTTGATCCGGCCGGAGGACACCAGGTCGATGCCCAGCGGCCAGGTGTTGTTGTACCGGTTCACCATCGAGATCGTGATCTCCTTCCAATTGAGTGTGGACAGGGGCAGCGGCACCTCCTCGGTCTTGGCCAGGCCGATGACGGCCGCCCGCCCGGCCTCGCGCAACCGGCCGAGCCCGGAGGCGAGGACGCCGTTGGCGCCCGAGCATTCCAGCAGCACGTCATAGGCCCGCGCCGTGACCGCATCGCTTTTCTCCACCGCGAACCCGTGGTCGCGGGCCACGCCGAGCCGGTAGTCGGAGACGTCCGTCAGCGTGACGCTTCCGGCGCCGAGGGCCCGCGCCGCCTCGGCGGCAAGCAGGCCCACCGGCCCGGCGCCGGTGATCAGCACGTCGTCGCCGGCCTGGAGGTTCGCCCGCCGGCAGCCCCACAAACCCACGGACAGCGGCTCGAGCAGCGCGCCGTCCTCGTAGCTCATCGAATCCGGGATCGGGAAGTAGCAGCGGGCGTCCATGGCCAGGTACTGCAGCAGTGCGCCGTCGTAGGGCGGGGTGGCCAGGAACTCCAGGTTCGGGCAGAGGTGGTAGCGCCCCGCCCGGCACTCTTCGCAGCTGCGGTCGGGCGTGCCCGGCTCGACGGCCACCCGGTCACCGACTCGGACGTTGCCGACCCCTTCGCCGACGGCGACCACCTCGCCGGAAACCTCGTGGCCCAGGATGAACGGGCCGTCAACGACGAACGGGCCGATCTTCCCGTAGCGGTAATAGGCGACGTCGGAGCCGCAGACGCCCACGGCTTCCACCCGGATCACGGCCTGGCCCCGACCAGGCTCGGGTATCGGGCGCTCCTGAATCTCGATGCTGTTAAGGCCGGTCATCACGGCGGCGGCATTGCCCATCTAAGACTCCTTAGCGAGCAGTCACTGGGTCAATCGGCCCAGCATTGTGAATGTGATGCTGCGCACATTCACACACGCATATGCTAACCCGCTCTGTGGTGCCGCGGCTATGAAATCGTCGACCGGGGTTCCTGATGCCCCGAAGTTTTCCGGCCGGCGGTCTAGACTCTAAGCCGTGAAGATCCGGACCCATTCGCTGCCTGTGTCGCCGAGCGAAACGTGCTGACATTTCTCGATGCCCTCAAGCGCGTCTTGGTGGGCAAGCCGTTCCGCAGCGAGCGGCTGAAGCAGGACGCCCTGCCGCGGCGGCTGGCAGTTCCGGTCTTCTCCGCCAACGCGCTCTCCTCGGTGGCCTACGCCCCGGACGAGATCCTGCTCACGCTGGCCCTGGCGGGGGTTGCGGCGATCGCACTGTCGCCCTGGGTCGGACTGGCGGTCATGGCGGTGCTGCTGGTCCTGGTGGCGTCCTACCGGCAGAGCATCCATGCGTATCCGTCCGGCGGCGACTACGAGATCGCCACCAAGAACCTGGGCAAGCCGGCGGGCATTACGGTGGGTTCGGCGCTGATGCTGGACTACGTGCTCACGGTTGCGGTGTCCATGTCCTCCGCGGCGCACTATCTGGTGTCCGCCGTCCCGGCGCTGAAGGGCTGGCAGCCCGGAGCGGCCGTAGCCGGCATCGCGATCCTCGCCCTGCTCCATCTGCGGGGGCTGGGACGTGGCCGCCTCACCGTGGCGATCGCCACCTATATCTTTGTGGGCACCGTGCTGCTGATGTGCCTGGCCGGGTTCGTCCTTGACCTCAGCGGCAGTCTTGGCGAGGCCCCCAGTGCGGCGTTCGACGTCGTGCCGGAACCCGGTTTGGAGGCCGGCCTGACCGGCTTGGCCGGCGCGCTGCTGGTACTGCGGGCCTTCTCCACGGGCGCAGCGGCACTCACCGGCCTGGAGACACCGGCCAGCAACGTGCCGGCCTTCGAGAAACCGCGCGCCAAGAACGCCGGCTTTGCGCTGCTGATGCTGGGCATCTCCGCAACCGTGATCACCATGGCGGTGATGTACCTTGCCCGGGCCACCGACGTGCGGGTGGTGCAGGTCCCCGCCGACCAACTGCGGCTGGACGGCGGGCAGCTGCCGGCCGGCTACTTCCAGTCCCCGGTGCTCAGCCAGTTGGCGGAGACGGTCTTCGGCGACGGCGCCCCGCTCTTCTACCTGACGGTCGCGGCCACCGCGGCGATCCTGGTGCTGGCCAGCCACTCGGCGTTCAACGCCTTCCCGCAGCTGGCATCGATCCTCGCCACCGACGGCTTCCTGCCGCGCCAGCTGCGCACCCGGGGAGACCGGCTCAGCTACAGCAACGGGGTGCTGGCCCTGGCGGCCGCGGCCGTGGTGCTGGTGCTGGTTTTCAACGCGGACGTCACCCGGCTGATCCCGCTCTACGTGATCGGCGTGATCGTTTCCTTCACCTGCAGCCAGCTGGGCATGATCCGGCACTGGTCGCGCGAAATCCGGGCCACCCCGCACCGTCCGGTGCGCCGCCGGATGCTGCGCTCGCGGTTCATCAACATGGTCGGCTTCATCCTGACCGTCACCGTGCTGGTGGTGGTCCTGGTGAGCAAGTTCGTTTTCGGGGCCTGGCTGGCCGTACTCGGCATCGTCCTGCTCGGGCTGGTCATGCTCAGCATCAACCGCCATTACGTCCAGGTGGCCCGTGAGCTCGCGATCGATCCGGACCAGCCCACCACCGCGCTGCCGTCACGGGTGCACGCAGTCATCCTGGTCTCGCACGTGCGCAAGCCGACGCTCCGGGCGCTTGCCTTCGCCCGGGCCTCGCGCCCGTCCCGGCTCGACGCGGTGGTGGTGGACCTCGACCGCGAACAGACCGAGCAGACCCTGCGCGACTGGGAGAAGCTCAACATCCCCGTCCCGATCACGGTGCTCGCCTCCCCGTACCGCGAAACCACCACACCGATCATCGACTACATCAAGAGCATCCGCCGGGACTCACCCCGCGAACTGGTGGTGGTCTACATCCCCGAATACGTCGTGGGACGCTGGTGGGAACAGCTGGTCCACAACCAGACCGCGCTGCGCATCAAGACCCGCCTTCACTTCGAGCCCGGCGTCATGGTGGCCAGCGTGCCGTGGCAGCTGGCCTCCTCCGATTCCGTTCGCCGCTACCAGGAGCTTTCATGACCGACCCCGCACCGCAACTGATCGAACTGACCATCGGCGCCCCGGCGCACGGAGGCCACTTCGTCGCGCGGCACGACGGACGGGTGGTGTTCGTCCGGCACGCGCTGCCGGGGGAGCGGGTGCTGGCACGGGTCACCGAAGGCGGACCGGACGCGGGCTTCTGGCGGGCGGACACCGTTGAGGTGCTGGAGGCATCCGCCGACCGGGTGCAGCATCCCTGGGCGCCGGCGGACGCGCTGGCCGCTGCGGAAGCCGGCCGGCCGGCCGTGGGCGGCGCCGAATTCGGCCACATCGGGCTGGACGCCCAGCGCCGGCTGAAGGGCCGGATCTTCGCCGAACAGCTGCAACGGCTGGCCAAGCTGGAACGGCAGGTCACCGTGGAAGCCCCGGCGGGGGAGTACGACGACGGACTCGGCTGGCGCACGCGCGCCGCCTTCGGCGTGGGGTCCGACGGGCGCCTGGCCATGCACGCGCACCGGTCCGACGAACTGATACCGATCCAGGAGATGCCGCTGGCCGCGGATGGCGTCAACGACCTGCGGCTGTGGGAGCTTGATCTGTCGGGGCTGGAGCGGGTGGAGGTGGCCGCGCCCGCCGACGGGAGCACTCCGCTGGTGCTGCTGGTGCCGGGGGCCGGGACAGCGGCCAAACGGCTGGCCAAGATCGCCGAACGGATCGAACCCGGCGTTTCGGTTGCCGCCTGGGAGCCCAAGCCAGGGCGGCTCACCCGGTTGCGGGGACGCACGTGGGTCGCCGAGACCCGCGGGCGGCACCAGTACCGGGTGACGGGAGACGGCTTCTGGCAGATCCACCGGCTGGCGCCGGCCACGTTGACGGCCGCGGTCCTGGACGGCGTTGCGCCCGGGGCGGGGGAGCAGGTGGCCGATCTGTATGCGGGCGCCGGGCTTTTCACGGCGCCGTTGGCGGACGCCGTCGGGGTCACGGGCAACGTGCTCTCCATCGAGGGCTCGCCGGCCGCCAGCAAGGACGCCCGCAAGAACCTGCACGGCTTCGGGCAGGTCGAGATCGTCCAAGGCAAGGTGGAGCGGGTGCTGCGTTCGCAGCCAGACACGATGGACGCCGTCGTCCTTGATCCGCCCCGCACCGGCGCCGGAAAGGCCGTGGTGCAGGCGGTGGCCGCCCGGAACCCCCGGGTGGTCGGCTACGTGTCCTGTGATCCGGCCTCCTTCGCCCGGGACCTGGGCTACTTCCTGCAGCTGGGCTGGAACCTCGACTCGCTGCGCGTCTTCGACCTGTACCCGCATACCCACCACATGGAATCCTTCGCCGTGCTGACTCCGGGCCACCGCTGAGCGGGGAGCGCGTGCCCGCCCGGCCCTCCCCCGCGCCGCTCGCAACTCTCCCTCACCATCCGCGACCGCTGCAGCGCGATTGTGGCTGTGAGGCAGGCCACAGGCGGCGCTCCGGTTCCTGCCAACCGGCTACCCGATAGGATGGAGGCAGCGGTCCCGGACGAAGCATAGAGTCTCTGGTTTGTAAATTCTGCGGGCTTCGGCGTGCAAAGAGGCCAGAGGCCGAGCCCACAGCTGTCCCTTCACACTTAGGGATGCCTAACTAGCGGGTGGTTGCCGCCCGGACAAAGATAAAGTGTGGCGAGAGGAGTCCTGTCATGAGTAATGTGGACAGCTTCGGTTCCAAAGGCGTCTTGAACGTCGCCGGGGCCGAGTATGAAATTTTCCGGCTGAGTGCCGTTGAAGGTGCCGAGAGCCTTCCGTTCAGCCTCAAGGTCCTGCTGGAGAACCTGCTCCGCACCGAAGATGGTGCGAACATCACGGCGGACCACGTCCGCGCCCTGGCCGGTTGGAACCCCGACGCGCAGCCGGACACCGAAATCCAGTTCACCCCCGCCCGCGTCATCATGCAGGACTTCACCGGTGTTCCGTGTGTCGTCGACCTGGCCACCATGCGCGAGGCCGTCAAGGAGCTCGGCGGCGACCCGAAGCGCGTGAACCCGCTGGCCCCGGCCGAACTGGTGATCGACCACTCGGTCCAAATCGATGTCTTCGGCAACGCCGGCGCGCTCGAGCGCAACATGGAGATCGAGTACCAGCGCAACGGTGAGCGCTACCAGTTCCTGCGCTGGGGCCAGACCGCATTCGAAGACTTCAAGGTCGTCCCGCCGGGAACCGGCATCGTGCACCAGGTCAACATCGAATACCTGGCCCGCACCGTGATGACCCGCGAGGTTGACGGCAAGCTGCGCGCCTACCCGGACACCCTGGTCGGCACCGACTCGCACACCACCATGGTCAACGGCCTGGGCGTGCTCGGCTGGGGCGTCGGCGGCATCGAGGCCGAGGCCGCCATGCTCGGCCAGCCTGTCTCGATGCTGATTCCGCGCGTTGTCGGCTTCAAGCTCACCGGCTCCATCCCCGCCGGCGCCACCGCCACCGACGTCGTGCTGACCATCACTGAAATGCTGCGCAAGCACGGCGTGGTGGGCAAGTTCGTGGAGTTCTACGGCGAAGGCGTGGCCGCGGTGCCGCTGGCGAACCGCGCCACCATCGGCAACATGAGCCCGGAGTTCGGCTCGACCGCCGCCATGTTCCCGATCGACGACGTGACCCTCGACTACCTGCGCCTGACCGGCCGCTCCGAGGAGAACATCGCCCTCGTCGAGGCGTACACCAAGGAACAGGGCCTCTGGCACGATCCGTCGCACGAACTGAAGTTCTCCGAATACATTGAGCTGGACCTGTCCACCGTGGTTCCGTCCATTGCCGGTCCCAAGCGGCCGCAGGACCGCATCGCCCTGACCTCCGCCAAGAATCAGTTCCGCAAGGACCTGCAGGGCTACGTCGGCACCGGCAACGAGGACGCCCTGGACGAGGCGCTCGAAGAGTCCTTCCCGGCGTCGGACGTCCCGGCCATGACCTCCACGGTCCGTCACGCTGCCGCTGCCGCGCAGGCCGGCGGTGCGCAGGCCAACGACCGTCCCTCCGGCGGTTCGGCCAGCCAGGGACGCCACGTCGCCCTGCCCAGCGACGGCCGTGCCTCCAAGCGTGTCCACGTCACCATGGAAGATGGGCGCGAGTTCGAACTGGACCACGGTGCGGTTTCCATCGCGTCGATCACCTCCTGCACCAACACCTCCAACCCGTCGGTCATGCTGGCGGCGGCCGTGCTGGCGCGCAACGCGGTGGAGAAGGGCCTGGCGTCCAAGCCGTGGGTCAAGACCTCCATCGCACCGGGCTCCAAGGTCGTCACCGATTACTACGAAGAGTCCGGCCTGATCCCGTACCTGGAGAAGCTTGGCTTCTTCGTGGTCGGCTATGGCTGCGCCACGTGCATCGGTAACTCCGGACCGCTGGAGCCGGAGATCTCGCAGGCCGTCCAGGACAACGACCTGTCGATCACCTCGGTGCTGTCGGGTAACCGCAACTTCGAAGGCCGCATCAACCCGGACGTCAAGATGAACTACCTGGCGTCCCCGCCGCTGGTCGTCGCCTACGCCCTGGCCGGCACCATGGACTTCGACTTCGAGAAGCAGCCGCTGGGCCAGGACCCGGACGGCAACGACGTGTTCCTGAAGGACATCTGGCCGAACCCGGTCGAGGTCCAGCAGGTGATCGACTCCTCGATCAACAAGGAGATGTTCGCCAAGGGCTACGAGGGCGTGTTCGAGGGCGACGACCGCTGGAAGGCGCTGGAGACCCCGGCAGGCGATACCTTCGCCTGGGATCCCAACTCCACGTACGTGCGGAAGCCCCCGTACTTCGAAGGCATGAGCGCCAAGCCGGAGCCGGTGCAGGACATCAGCGGCGCGCGCGTGCTGGCCAAGCTGGGCGACTCGGTCACCACCGACCACATCTCCCCGGCCGGTTCGTTCAAGTCGGACAGCCCCGCAGGCCGTTACCTGCTGGAAAACGGCGTGGAGCGCAAGGACTTCAACTCCTACGGTTCCCGCCGCGGCAACCACGAAGTGATGATCCGCGGCACCTTCGCCAACATCCGGCTGCGGAACCAGCTGCTGGACAACGTGGAGGGCGGCTTCACCCGCGACTTCACCCAGACCGGCGGCCCGCAGGCGTACATCTACGACGCCGCCATGAACTACCAGGCCGCCGGCACCCCGCTGGTGGTGCTGGCCGGCAAGGAGTACGGTTCCGGCTCGTCCCGCGACTGGGCCGCGAAGGGCACGGCCCTGCTGGGCGTCAAGGCCGTCATCGCCGAGAGCTTCGAGCGCATCCACCGTTCGAACCTGATCGGCATGGGCGTGCTGCCGCTGCAGTTCCCGGCCGGCGAGTCCGCCGCGTCGCTGGGGCTGTCAGGCACGGAGACGTTCTCCATCGAGGGCGTGACCGCGCTGAACGAGGGCACCACCCCGAAGACGCTGAAGGTCACCGCCACCGGCGAGGACGGCGGCACCAAGAGCTTCGACGCCGTGGTGCGGATCGACACCCCGGGTGAAGCCGACTACTACCGCAACGGCGGCATCCTGCAGTACGTGCTGCGCCAAATCTCGGTGAACTAGCCTCCGGGTCCGGCACACACCGCACAGCGGCCCAACGCAGGGCGGGCGTCCGATGGACGTCCGCCCTGCGGCGTCTGCGCCCCGCACCAGCCCGCTTCCCGGCTCAGTCCCTGATCACGCGTCGACCGCGTTGTGTGCACCCTCGCATCGGCGGAACGCAGAGTGGCGGATGGATGGCGGTAGGATTAACCGACGCTTTGTGAAGGAAAGGACCTGCTCTGTGGGATTGCTCGAGACCATCCGCGAGCCGCGCGACCTGCGCCGGATCGACATGGTCCAGTTGCAGGACCTGGCCCGGGAGATCCGCCAGTTCCTGATCACGAACGTCGCACAGACCGGCGGACACCTCGGCCCGAACCTTGGAGTCGTCGAGCTGACCCTCGGCATCCACCGCGTGTTCGATTCCCCGCAGGACAGCATCGTCTTTGACACCGGCCACCAGTCCTACGTGCACAAACTGGTCACCGGCCGGCAGGACTTCGGGACGCTGCGGCAGCAGGGCGGGCTGGCCGGCTACCCGGACCGCGGCGAATCGGTGCACGACATCGTCGAAAGCTCGCACGCGTCGTCGTCGTTGTCCTGGGCAGACGGTATCTCCCGTGCCCGCCGGCTGACCGGCGAAGGCGACCGCTACGTCGTCGCGGTCGTGGGCGACGGCGCCCTCACCGGCGGCATGGCCTGGGAAGCCGTGAACAACATCGCCGCGGACCGCGGGCGGCGCGTGGTGATCGTGGTCAACGACAACGGGCGCTCCTACGCGCCGACGATCGGCGGGCTGGCCGACCAGCTGGCCGCGCTGCGCCGGACCACCATCGACAAGGTCCGCACCCACCAGGCCTACGAAGGCACCCTGGACTGGTGGAAGAAAAAGTTGCAGTCGGGCGGACCGCTGGGCCAGTTCGCCTACCGGAGCCTGCACGCCACCAAGAAGGGCATCAAGGACTGGTGGGCGCCGCAGGGCCTGTTCGAGGACCTCGGCATGAAGTACATCGGGCCGATCGACGGGCACGACCTGGAGGCCGTGGAAGCCGCACTGACGCAGGCCAAGAACTACCGGGGCCCGGTGATAGTCCACACCATGACCGAAAAGGGCCGCGGCTACGCCCCCGCCCGCGCCCACGAGGCGGACCAGTTCCACGCCGTGGGCGTCATCGACCCCGAGACCGGCGAACCCGTCGAGTCCGGCGGCCGGCAGTCCTGGACCTCGGTGTTCGCCGACGAGATCGCCGAGATCGCCGACGAACGCCAGGACATCGTCGGCATCACCGGAGCCATGCTGATCCCGGTGGGCCTGCAGAAATTCGCCAGCAAGCACCCGGACCGCGTCTTTGACGTCGGCATTGCCGAGCAGCACGCGCTGGCCAGCGCCGCCGGCATGGCCTACGGCGGACTCCACCCGGTGGTGGCCCTCTACGCAACCTTCCTGAACCGCGCCTTCGACCAGCTGCTGATGGACGTCGCCCTGCACAAGGCAGGCGTCACCGTGGTGCTGGACCGTGCCGGGGTCACCGGCCCGGACGGCCCCAGCCACCACGGCATGTGGGACATGTCGCTGCTGCAGATCGTGCCGGGGCTGCACCTGGCCGCCCCGCGCGACGCCACCCGCTTGAGGGAAGAGCTGCGCGAGGCGGTGTCCGTCGACGACGCCCCCACCGTGGTCCGTTTCTCCAAGGGGTCGGTGGGGCCCGAGGTTGAGGCGCTCGAGCGGCTCAAGGACGGCGTTGACGTCCTGGCGCGCCGGCCGTCCGGCTCCACCGAAAACGACGTGCTGATCGTCAGCGTGGGCGCCATGAGCGAACTGGCGCTGGATGTCTCGAACCGCCTCGGCGCGCAAGGCATCAGCTCCACCGTCGTCGACCCGCGCTGGGTGCTGCCGGTGCCCCGCTCGATCATCGGCCTTGCGGCCCGGCACCGGATCGTCGTCGTGATCGAAGACGGCGTCCGCGCCGGCGGCGTCGGATCCCGGATCCGCCAGGAGATGCGTGCCGCCGGCGTGGACACCGCGCTGAACGAGGTCGGCCTGCCCGTCGAGTTCCTGGTCCACGGCACCCGCGCCGAGGTCCTGGAGCGCGTGGGCCTCACGGCGCAGCAGGTGGCGCAGGACACGGTCGCGCAGGTGCTCGGTACCAAGGTCCCCTTCGCGCGCCCGCTGCCCGGCCAGGAACTGCCGACCGGCCAGATTCCCAAGATCCAGTGACCGGCCGCATGCCCGCCGAGGCCCAGCCCGGCGACATGGTGGTGTTCCGCAACTGGAAGTACGACGGCGGTGCCCACTGGCTGGTGCCCGGCACCTACCTGGGCGCCGACGGCTTCGGCGACTGGATCTTCCAGCCGGCCGGCTCCCTGGTCGCCCGGCCCGGCATCGCCTTCTTCGCCACCTCCGACGCCGTGCAGTTACTGCCCCAGGAAGGCGACTACGTGGCGACGTTCTACGACGACACCTACCCCGGCGACTTCCGGATCTACATCGACCTGGCCACCGGCATCCGGGTGGACCCGCTGCTTCCGGCCGGCTGGGAAGTCCAGCTCACGGACATGGACCTGGATGTGGTCCGCACCGCCAGCGGCGGCGTGTACGTAGACGACGAGGACGAATTCGCCGAACACCGGGTCAGCATGCACTATCCGCCGGCGCTGGCCGAACGGATCCAAGCCAGCTGCCTGGCGCTTTATGAGCAAGTGGCGGCAGAGGCCGCGCCGTTCAACGGGACGGCCCTGACGTGGTTGAACAAAGGACGGACATGAGTTTCCTGCGCGTGTACAAGAAGAATGACGACGGCGGGCTGGTGTTCCGCGAGGCGTGGTTCGACGAAGACTACGGCCAGTTCGTGGTCAACCACGGGACGGTGGGCCACCAGAGCACCACCCAGGACAGCCGGGACGTCGACCCCGAGGCCGCAGAGTCGCTGATGGGTGCGTTCGCCGCCCAGTGCGCCGAGGACGGCTACTCCGAGCTCACGCCGGGGGAGCAGCACTGGGTGATTGCCCAGTATGCGTTGAAGACGGCGGCCGGCAGCGACCGCGACCGCTACCTGGAGGACAAGGCCAAACGCACCATCACCGAGTACTTTGCCTGGCGCGGGCTCGGAACCGTGGAGAAGACCGAGTTCGTGCCGCACAAGCTCAACATCTATGTCCTGGCGCCGGATGCGGCCAAGGCGGTGGCGGGCCTGAAGGTCTGCCTCCGCGAAGCCAAACTGGACTTCACCAAGCTGAGCATCGGCGTCGCGCCCCACGGGAACCTTGCCGCGGTGAAGCAAAAGCATCCGCTGCCGGCCAAGACGGCGTTCAGCCTCTAGGTCCGGCCGGCTGCGGGGGCGGCGCTAGCTGCCCTGACCGGACACGTTGATCAATCGTGAGAAGGGCGGCGGGGCTGCCGCATGCGGTGTGGGGTCGGTGATGGTTGTAGTGGTGCAGTTAGCCATGTAGCTCCCCACGACGCTCAGCCTCGGAGGTATAGCAGCGGGCGTAGGCCCAGCCGTCGGCCAGGGTGCGGTGGAAGCGCTCGATCTTGCCGTTCGTCTGTGGGCGATACGGGCGGGTGCGCTTGTGCTTGATTTCAAGTTCGGCGCATGTGTCCCGCCACCAGTGTGAGCGGTAGGCGCCCCCCGTTGTCAGACAGAACCCGCTCGACGGTGATGCCGCAGGTTGAACGTGCAGTTCAGTTGGTTCGAGAAGCCGCTGACTGAATGGCGTCGGCGAGGTCGCGGGGACGGCTCCACATAGGCCAATGCCCCGTCGGGAGGTCAAGGACGTCGAGGTGCTCGATGTTCGCGACTTCGGCAAACATGGCATGGCCTGCGCGGGCCAGCTCCAGCACCTGCGCGCTCGGAATCGAGCAGCACACCAAGGTGGTCCGGACCTTGCGGCGGGCATCGTTCGTGAGCTCGACGGCCTGACGAAGCACGGGGCCGGGCTCAGGGACGGCGCGGGCCCGAAAACGCTCGAGGACCTCTGCGCTCAGGCCTTCGAGGCTCGCCTGCTGTGCGAGGACGTCGAGGGACGGCAGCGGAAGCTCCTCCAACTCCTCCGGGATGTCTGGAGCGAAGGCGCTTCCCGTCGCCAGAGGGCCGGAGTCGACCCACACCACTCGGTGGACAAGCTCAGGGTGTCGGTCAAGGACGAGGCTGACGGGGGCATTCGCCCCACTGTGAGCGACGAGAGTTGCGGGCTGATCCTCGGAAGCCCCGAGTTGAGTGATGACGTCTAGGACCGCTGCGGCTTGATCGTCGAGAGTCTTCGCCGCACGCTCGGGATCGTCCCCGTCGAGACCGGGCAGTGTCATCGCGATTGCACGAGAGTGGTCGGTTGTCAGGTGTTCAAGGACTTCATCCCACGCCCAAGCGCCCAGCCAGTGGCCGGCGATGAGAATGATCGGACTGCTTGTAGTAGTTGTCATGTCACTACCCTCGCAGGCACTACGGACAAGGGTATGTCACTATTTATGTCATGAATTTGTCGGGGTCTGAACTGTGAAGCGAGTCGAACGGCTCCATGCTCTGTCCGAGATGTTGCGCCGCAGCGGCGCGCGGGGGGTTTCCGCCGAACGGTTGGCGAGAGAGTTCGAGGTATCCGTGCGCACCATTAAGAGAGACCTCGATGCGTTGGAGAACAGCGGTGCGCCTATATGGTCTCGCCCAGGTCCGGGCGGTGGCTACGGATTGGCTACAGGCGCGTCCCTGCCGCCTGTCAGCCTGTCCCCAGCGCAGGCCGTGGCGCTCATGGCAGCCGTGTCCGCTGCACCCGATGCCCCCTACGCCGATCTGGCAGCAGCAGGTATCCAGAAGATCCTGGACGTCCTCGATCCCAAAACCCGAGCACGAGCCGACGAGCTGGCCCACCGCGTCTGGGTCAACGCGCTTCCCTCCTCTTCGCGCGCAATCAAGTCGGCACTGGAGGAGGCGATGGCCGAGCAGCGAGTGATCCGCATTCGCTACACATCGAGAGACGAGACCACGACCACCCGCGACGTTGAGCCAGTGCTGTTCGCCTCCACGAACGGCCAGTGGTACCTGGTTGGGTGGTGCCGACTGCGCAACGCAATGCGTTGGTTCACCGTGTCGCGCATCGAGCGAGCCAACGTAACCAAGACGGCTTGCGGCGGCCATACCATCCACGAGGTAGGAAAACCCCCAGCGAACGCGAGACCGGTGCACGGTCGGGGCGAGTGAGTCACTCAATCAACCTCTCCGGTCAGTACAGCTAGCTGCCCTCCGGCAGCTCCAGGCCCGCGGCCCGCGCCGCCTCCCGGTAGGCGGCCGCCAGCGTGGCCACGCTGTGGTGGGCGTTGAGGCCGCTGGGATTCGGCACCACCCAGAGTTCAGCCCCGCCGAGCGTCTCCGGCTGACGGCCAAGCTGCGCCTTCGGCCGGTCAAAGCCCACCCGGTAGGCGGTCACCCCGGCGACTGCCACCACCCGGGCCCCCAGGGCTTCGACCCGGAGGGCCAGCAGCCGGGCTCCGGTCCGGAGTTCCTCGGCACCCAGCTCGTCCGCCCGGGCGGTAGCCCGCGGAACGATGTTGGTAATGCCGACACCGCGGGAAATCAGGTGGTCGCGATCGGCCGCTGCCATGCCGTCCCCGGCGCGGATCAGATGGCCGGTGATGCCGGCGGCGGCCAATGCCGGATAGAACCGGTTGCCGGGCCGGGCGAAGTGCGAGCCGGCGGCAGCGGACCAGAGACCGGGATTGATGCCGACGAACAGCAGGCGCAAGCCCGGGCCCAGGAGATCGGGGACCAACGCGTCCCGATAAGCGAGCAGTTCAGCACGGGTAAAGGGCACAAAACCACTCTTTCACACGGCTTGCAGTCCCGCCGCGAACACGGCGCCGGCCCCGGAAAGACGAAGGCACGGCGCCCCGTGAAGGGGGCGCCGTGCCCGTGCCGCGGCCCGCGCAGGCGGGACCGGCGGATCAGTCGGTGCCGGCGTCGAACGCTGCGCGGTCCAGCGCCTCGTCGGCTGCGCGGTCGGCCGGGTCGAGCTCGGCGGTGTCAGCGATTTCGCTCGCGCCGCCGGCTTCCAGGGCGCCCACGAGCTCGGCGGTCGGACCGCCCACCAGGCCCTGCGCGGCGTACTGCTCCAGGCGGGCGCGGGAGTCGGCGATGTCCAGGTTGCGCATGGTCAGCTGGCCGATGCGGTCCAGCGGCCCGAAGGCAGCGTCGCCCACTCGCTCCATGGACAACTTGTCCGGGTGATAGCTCAGCGCAGGCCCGGAGGTGTCCAGGATGGTGTAGTCCTCGCCGCGGCGAAGTCGCAGCGTGACCTCACCGGTCACCGCGGAGCCAACCCACTTCTGCAGCGATTCGCGCAGCATGAGCGCCTGCGGGTCCAGCCAGCGGCCTTCGTACATCAGCCGGCCCAAGCGGCGGCCCTCGGCGTGGTAGCTGGCCACGGTGTCTTCGTTATGGATGGCGTTGAGCAGCCGCTCGTAGGCGATGTGCAGCAGGGCCATGCCCGGGGCCTCATAGATGCCGCGCGACTTGGCCTCGATGATGCGGTTCTCGATCTGGTCGGACATGCCCAGCCCGTGGCGGCCGCCAATGGCATTGGCTTCCTGGACCAGGGCGACGGCGTCGGCAAACTCGGTGCCGTTGATCGCCACCGGGCGGCCCGCCTCGAAGCGCACCGACACGTCCTCCGTGGGAATGTCCACGTCGTCACGCCAGAAGGCCACGCCCATGATCGGCTCGACGGCCTCCAGGCTGGTGCCCAGGTGCTCCAGCGTCTTGGCCTCATGGGTGGCACCCCAAATGTTGGCGTCGGTGCTGTACGCCTTCTCGGCGGAGTCGCGGTAGGGGAAGTTGTGCGCGGTCAGCCATTCGGACATCTCCTGGCGGCCGCCGAGCTCGGAGACGAAGCGCGGATCGAGCCACGGCTTGTAGATGCGCAGCCGCGGGTGGGCCAGCAGTCCGTAGCGGTAGAAACGCTCGATGTCGTTGCCCTTGTAGGTGGAACCGTCGCCCCAGATGTCCACGCCGTCTTCCCGCATGGCGCGCACCAGCAAGGTGCCGGTCACGGCGCGGCCCAACGGGGTGGTGTTGAAGTAGGAACGGCCGCCGCTGCGGATATGGAAGGCGCCGCAGGCCAGCGCGGCCAGGCCTTCCTCCACGAGTGCGGGCTTGCAGTCGACCAGGCGGGAGATGTCGGCGCCGTACTCGGTGGCGCGGCCGGGCACCGCGTCAATGTCCGGCTCGTCGTACTGGCCGAGGTCGGCCGTGTACGTGCAGGGCACGGCTCCGCCGTCGCGCATCCACGCAACGGCAACGGACGTATCAAGTCCACCGGAGAAGGCGATGCCGACGCGTTCGCCGACGGGAAGGGAAGTCAGAACTTTGGCCATGGTTTCGATCATATGTGCAGCGGCACCCAAAGACAGAAGCGGCAACGCCGCGGCTGCCTACGTGACGTGCGGGAACTCACGCCCGCCTCCGGTGCGGGGGTTGGAGCCGGGATAGGATGCGAAACGAACGGCAAATCCCCCAGCGACATGACAAGGATGTAGCGATGGAATACCGGCGTCTTGGCAAATCCGGCCTCACCGTCTCGACGGTGGGGCTCGGCTGCAACAACCTGGGCCGGTCCAATACCCCGACGGAAACGCAGGAAGGCACGGACGCGGTGGTCAATGCCGCGCTGGATGCCGGGGTGACCTTTTTCGACGTGGCCGACACCTACGGGAAGACTCCGGGGCTGAGTGAGGAGTTCCTGGGCAAGGCACTCGGAACGCGGCGCGATGACGTCGTGGTTGCCACGAAGTTTGGCATGGACATGCGCGGGGCGAACGGCGAAGACTTCGGTGCCCGCGGCTCGCGGCGCTACATCGTCAAGGCCGCCGAGGCGTCGTTGCGCCGGCTGGGCACCGACTGGATTGACCTCTACCAGTTCCACACGCCTGACCCGCTGACTCCGGTCGAGGAGACCCTGTCCGCCCTGGACGACCTGGTCCGCGCCGGCAAGGTCCGCTACATCGGCCACTCCAACCGGTCCGGCTGGCAGATCGCCGAGGCGGAATTCACCGCGCGGATGCGCGGCTACACCCCGTTCATCTCCAGCCAAAACCATTACAACCTGCTGGACCGTCGGGCGGAGCTGGAAGTCACCCCTGCTGCCGAGGCCTACGGGCTGGGCCTGCTGCCGTATTTCCCGCTGGCCAACGGCCTGCTCACCGGCAAGTACAAGGACGGCAAGGCACCGGAAGGCAGCCGGCTGACCCACTCGCGCACCAACATGCTCAAGGACGCCGACTGGGAGCAGCTGGGAGCCTTCTCCCGCTTCGCCGCCGACCGCGGACTCAAGGAAATCGAGGTGGCATTCTCCTGGCTTGCCACGCGTCCCGCGGTCGCATCGGTCATCGCCGGAGCCACGAAGCCGGAACAGATTCGGCAGAACGCCCAATCCGCCGGCTGGCAGCCGACTGGCGAGGACTTGGCCGAGCTGGAAGGCATCTTCCCCGCGGTCCCGAAAGTGGCCCTGTTTTGACATCCTCGAGGAGGCCGCGGGAGGAGCCAATGGAACGCTGGGAAGGCTTCTACTTTGGGGGCGCCAAGCAGGGCTGCCTCTACCGACGGTGGGCGGATCACGTCCTCACCACGCGGATCGCCTTCGGGAGCGGGCCGGACGGGTACCGCGCGGAATCCGTCATCCGGTTCGAGCCCGGGACACGGCGGTGGGAGTCCTCCTCCTACCGGCAGGGGCCGGGCCGCACCGAGGCATCGGCCCGCCGCGAGGATTTCGGGCTGCCCGGGACGAGCCTGCCCAGCTACGCGGAGTACCTCCTGTTGGCGGACATGCTCGGATCCGGCGCCCACGCCGTGGAGTTTTTCCGGTTGGACGACGCAGGCCCGGCCGAGCCCGACGGCGGGGCATGGACGAAGATGTCGCTGGCCGGCACCGAGACGGTCGTGTTGCCGGATGGCCGCCGGCACTCGTGCGACCGCTACGAAGTTGTCCGGAGCGGGCGACCGGCGGCCCCCGACGGCGGCTTTCCCACACCGCAGGACTATGGGTCGGACGCCGGCGCGGAGCTGATCGGCGTTCATTGGGCAGCCGGCGGCCGTGTGGTCAAGAGCGACTGGCGCGGAGCCGAGTCCTTCCGGGCACCGGATCGGGCGACTGCAACCGCGGGCCTCGACGGGCCGTTGATTGACTTCCTGGATACCGGATACGGTGCCCCGGCGGCTCCGGCCGACTAGAACGCCTGCTCCGGGGGCTTCCCGGCCACCGGTGTCAGACGGTGACGGTGATCCATTCGCCGTCGATGGCGGCCGCGAAACGCGGTAGCGGAGCCTGTGCCGGACCGCCGGTTACCGTGCCGTCGGCGAGCGCGAATGTCGAGTTGTGGCACGGGCACACGAACTCGGCCTTCGCCGGAGTCACGCCGCATCCTTGGTGCGTGCACACGGCGCTGTAGGCCAGGACGGTTGTCTCGTCGGGGCGGTGGATGAGGATCTTCTGCCCGTCTGCTTCACCGCTGGCACTGCCGCCTACCGGCACATCGCTGAGCTTGCCGACTCGAACCGGCGTGCCATCGCTGGCAACCGGGGAGGGAGAGCCGCCTTGTGCCCCTGTGTAGTCCTGGAGCGGGGAACACGCGGTCAGTGCGCCCACCGCACCGACGGCGGTAGTAGCGGTCAGAATGGCGCGACGCGAAGGCAGGGGCGAACTCATGTCCGCTATTCTCCCCGACGGTCCCGGTTAATTTCCAAACGGACTGCTGATGGTGCGCAGGGCGCAGTGTGCGGTTCAGGCCACCACGGTGATCCACTCGCCGTCAATGGCGGCGGCAAAGCGCTGCAGCGGTGCCGAGGCCGGCCCGTCGAGCACCGTGCCGTCGGCAGCGCTGAAGACAGAGCCGTGGCAGGGACAACGGAACTCCGCGTCCGCCGGCGCCACGGTGCATCCCTGGTGAGTACAGATTGCGCTGTAGGCCAGGACGGTGGTTTCATCCGGGCGGTGGATGAGGATTTCCTGCCCGCCGGCTTTACCATTGGCGCTGCCGCCAACCGGAACGTCGGCGAGCTTCAGGACCTGGACGGCCGCGCCGCCGGACGTAGCAGGGCCGGATTTTCCGCCGGCCTGGCCGCCACCGGTCCCCGCCGGCGCACAGGCAGCCAGTACACACGCCGAGCAAGCTGTTGCGGAGGCTGCCAGGACTGAGCGCCGCGCGGGACCGGCATCGGGATTCATGCGCTGACCTTCCCCGTTGGGCAGTATGCGTGTTCGTAAGAGATAGACGTCCGGGTTTCTGCGTTGGTTCAGCCGCCCGGCATCGACCGAATAAGCAAACGCTGAATACACTTTGATGGTGACCCTTGGGCACCACCGGACCACCGCAGCCGCGGCGGAGCGAAGGGCGGTCCTGTCGCGGCGGATTCGCCTGCTCGTCACGGCCACCATCGCCTACAACGTCTTGGAAGCGATCGTGGCGCTTGCCGCCGGTTCAGTCGCGTCGTCCAGCGCCTTGATCGGATTTGGCCTGGATTCCGTTGTCGAGGTGTCCTCGGCCGCTGCCTTGGCATGGCAGTTCGCCGGTTTCGACCCCGGGAAGCGTGAGAAGAAAGCGCTGAGGTTTATCGCCTTCTCCTTCTTCGCCCTGGCGGCCTTCGTTATCACCGATGCGCTCCGTTCGCTCCTGGGCGGACGCGAAGCGGACCCCTCCACGGCCGGCATCGTGCTGGCGGCCGCCAGCCTGGTCGTCATGCCGTGGTTGTCCTGGGCGCAGCGGCGCGCCGGCCGCGAGCTGGGATCTCGTTCCGCCGTGGCCGATTCGAAGCAGACCCTGCTCTGTACCTACCTGTCCGGGGTTCTGCTCGTGGGCCTGCTCCTGAACAGCACCCTGGGCTGGTCGTGGGCCGATCCGCTCGCCGCGCTCGTGATCGCCGCGGTGGCGATCAACGAAGGCCGCGAATCGTGGCGCGGGGACAGTTGTTACGCCCCGGGCCTGCATTCCCGGGCGGCCGGGTAACCACGCCGGTTCCGCCGGCGGCCACGCACCGCCGTCGTCCTGGAGGACCGGTACGACGGCGGTGCCCGGGTTGGGTGCTGCGGTTACCGCTCCGGGTGGAACTTTCGGCCGTTGACCCGTTCGGAGGCGCCCACCCGGTCCAGGTAGGGGGTGATGCCGCCCAAATGCAGCGGCCAACCGGCACCCATGACCATGCACAGGTCGATGTCTTCCGCCGCGGCCACCACGCCCTCTTCCAGCATGAGCCCGATCTCCTCGGCCAGTGCGTCCTGGGTGCGCCGCAGCAGTTGCTCGGCGCTGCTGGGGGAGTCCCCGAACTCCAGCAGCGCCAGAGTCGACTCGGGAATCACCTGCCGGCCGTCGTCGTCGGTGATCCAGAGGGACGTGATGCCGTTGTCGATGAGCCGCTGCTGGTTGGCGGAGACCCGGAAGCGGTCACCGAAGGCCGCATTCAGCGACTCGGTGACATGCTGGGCCACCGGGATGCCGACCATGGCCAACAGGGTGAACGGGGTCATCGGCAGACCCATGGGCCTGAGCGCGTTGTCGGCAATGTCGGCGGGCGTGCCTTCGTCGAAGGCGTTGGCCACTTCCCCCATCAGCCGCAGCAGCACGCGGTTCACCACAAAGGCGGCAGCGTCCTGGACCAGTACCGTGGTCTTCTTGAGTGCCTTGCCCAAAACGAAGGCGGTGGAGAGGACTTCGTCACTGGTCTTCGGCGCCCGGACGATTTCCAGCAGGGGCATGACGGCCACCGGGTTGAAGAAGTGAAAGCCGACCACACGTTCCGGATGCAGCAGGTCCGCCGCCATCTCCGTAACCGACAGCGATGAGGTGTTGGTCGCGAGGATGCAGTCCTGGGAGACCACTGCCTCGACCTCGGCGAAGACCTGCTTCTTGACGGACAGTTCCTCGAACACCGCCTCGATCACGAAGTCGGCATCCGCGAACGCTTCCTTGGAGACCGAGCCGGTGACCAGGGCCTTGGTGCGGTTGGCTGCGTCGGCCGAGAGCCGCTTCTTGGCCAGCAGTTTGTCCACTTCGGCGTGGACGTACCCCACGCCCTTGTCCACCCGGGCCTGGTCGATGTCCGTCATCACCACCGGAACCCTCAGCTGGCGGGCGAACAGCAACGCCAGTTGGCTGGCCATCAGGCCGGCCCCGACCACGCCCACCTTGGTGACCGGCCGGGCGAGCTTGGGATCCGGTGCGCCGGCCGGCCGCTTGGAACGCTTCTGCACCAGCTCCAGGAAGGCGTAGACCGTGTCGCGGAAATGCGGGGTCTGCATCAATTCAGCCAGCGCTTCGACTTCGAGGTCGGCGGATTCCTGCTGGCTCTTGCCCCGGCCGGCCTCCAGGACATCCAGCACCTTGGCCGGTGCCGGCGCGGCGTTGGACGTCTTGGCCTCCACGAACTTCCGACCGGCCGCGATGGCCTTGTCCCAGTCCGCCTCCGAGGCCGCCGAGGTTCCAGCGCGCCGATCCGCGACCAGCCGGCGGGCGCCGTCGTCGGTGAGGATCCGCGTGGCCCAGGCCAGCGACTGCTCCAGGAAATCGGCCGGTTCGAACAGGACGTCGGCGATGCCCAGCCGGTAGGCGGCCGCGCCGTCCAGCGCCTTGTTGTTGCTCAACGGATTCTCGACCATGATCTTGACGGCGTTGGCCGGGCCAATCAGCCGCGGCAGCCGGTAGACCCCGCCCCAGCCGGGGATCAGGCCCAAGAAGGCTTCCGGCAGGGAGATGGCGCTGGCGCCGGTGGAGATGGTGCGGTAGTCGGCAGCGAGCGCGATCTCCAGCCCGCCGCCCATCGCCGCTCCGTTAATGAAGGCGAAGGTCGGCACGCCCATGGAGGCGAGCGTGGCGTAAACATCGTGGCCCAGCCGGGCCATCGCCCGCCCGTCTTCGGGATCGGCGAGCTTGCCCACGGCGCTCAAGTCCGCCCCGGCCACCAGGTAGTAGGGCTTGCCGGTGATGGCGACGGCGCAGATCTTGCCCGCCGCGGCCCGTGCCCTGAGCCCCTCGAGCGCCGCGCCCAGTTCCACCAGGGTATTGGGGCCGAGCGTGGTCGGCTTGCGGTGGTCCAGGTCATTGTCCAGGGTCAGCAGCGCCAGGGTGCCGGCACCGGGCAGCGCCACATCCTGCACGTAGGGATGGGTGACGGTCTCGTCCGGAAACTTCGCGGCCAGGGCCGTGTACTGGGCGGGGTTCATGCGTGGTCCTCTCGTGCCGGTGCTGATGCGGGGGCGGCGGTTCCGACAGTTTCGGCGGCTGTATCAACGGTGCTGCCCGAATAATCCGCATGGTGCGGGTTCTCCCAGATCACCGTTCCCCCCATGCCCAGCCCAATGCACATCGTGGTCAGTCCGTAGCGGACCGACGGGTCCTCTTCGAACTGGCGGGCCAGCTGGGTCATGAGGCGCACGCCGGAGGCGGCCAGGGGATGGCCGACGGCGATGGCCCCGCCGTAGCGGTTGACGCGGGGATCGTCGTCGGCCATCCCGTAGTGATCCAGGAAGGACAGCACTTGTACGGCGAAAGCCTCGTTGATCTCGAACAAGCCGATGTCCGCGATGTCCAGGCCGGCCATCTTCAGGGCCTTCTCGGTGGCGGGGACGGGGCCGATGCCCATCACTTCGGGCTCGACGCCGGCGAAGGCGTAGGAGACCAGGCGCATCTTCACCGGCAGGCCGAGCTCCGCGGCGGCCTCCGCAGAGGCCAGCAGGGAGACCGTGGCGCCGTCGTTGAGGCCGGCGGCGTTGCCGGCGGTGACCCGGCCGTGCGGGCGGAACGGCGTCCGCAGCCCGGCCAGATCTTCCACGGTGGTGTCCGGCCGCGGGGGTTCGTCCGCGCTGTGCAACGACCAGCCTTCGCCCGGTTTGCGGCCGGCCACCGGCACCAGGTCGGGCTGGATGCTGCCGTTCCGGTAGGCAGCGGCGAGCTTGGCCTGGCTGGCCGCGGCGTAGGCATCGGCCCGTTCCCTCGTGATCGCGGGGAAGCGGTCATGCAGGTTTTCGGCGGTGTTGCCCATGTTCAGCGCCGCCGGGTCCACCAGGCGCTCGCTGGCGAACCGCGGATTCGGATCCGCCCCCTGGCCCATTGGGTGGTTGCCCATGTGTTCCACGCCGCCGGCCACCACCACGTCGTACGCGCCGAAGGCGATGCCCCCGGCCGTCGTCGTCACGGCGGTCATGGCGCCGGCGCACATCCGGTCAATGGCGAAGCCGGGGACCGAGCGGGGCAGCCCGGCAAGAAGCGCGGCGGTGCGGCCGATGGTCAGGCCCTGGTCGCCGGCCTGCGTGGTGGCGGCGATGGCCACGTCGTCGATGCGTTCGGGCGGCAGCGACGGATTGCGGCGCAAGAGTTCCCGGATGCACTTGACCACCAGGTCGTCGGCCCGGGTGCCGGCGTGGATCCCCTTCTCACCCGCCTTGCCGAACGGGGTGCGCACGCCGTCGACGAAGACGACATCGCGCAGGGCGCGGGACGGGGACGTAGGGCTCACCTGATACCTCCATGAGATGCGGGACACAGTGCTAGGCAGAATGTTACCCGCCGGTAACTTAGCCAGCAAGCGCAAGCCGGTGGCCCGGTGGAACGCATGCTGCGGGTACGGTGCAGCGGCTAGGCTGGGCGGCAGGCAACCGGCGAGGAGACATGGAAGCAGAACAGCGGTACCGGCCGGCGGTGGGCTATCCCGGTGCCTTCCTGGTGCTGGCGGCGTCAGTGCTGTGGGGGACTACCGGAACGGCTGCCACCTTCGCGCCCGACGTCGGTCCGCTTGCCATCGGCGCGGTGGCCATGGGGGTGGGCGGGCTGTTTCAAGCGTTGACTGCGCTGCGGCCGCTGGGTCGTGCCCGGCGGCGACTGCGGGTGCAGTGGAAGCTGGTGCTTCCGGGGGCGGTTGCCGTCGCCGTGTATCCGTTGGCGTTCTACAGTTCCATGCATTTGGCCGGCGTTGCCGTCGGCACGGTGGTGAGCATCGGCTCCGCCCCCTTGGCGTCTGCGCTCCTCGAACGGGCTGTCGACCGTCACATCCTGGGCGCCCGCTGGGCAGGGGCCGCCGTGCTGGGGCTCTCCGGAACCGCCTTGCTGTGCTTCGCGGCCGCTGGAGGCGGCGGAGACGGTGCCGGGGGTGCGGGCGGCACGATTGCCGGCATTGCCCTGGGCCTGTTGGCGGGACTGACCTACGCCCTCTACTCCTGGGCCGCGCATCGGATCATTGGCGGCGGTGTTCCCGCACCCGCCGCCATGGGCGCCATGTTCGGGCTGGGCGGACTGTTGCTGATGCCGGTGCTGCTGGCCACGGGCGCTCCGCTGCTGGCCTCGTGGGGCAACGCGGCCGTGGGGGCCTACATGGCACTGGTCCCGATGTTCGCCGGCTACGTGTTGTTCGGCCTCGGCCTCGCGCGGGTCCGCGCCAGCACCGCCACAACGCTTTCGCTGGCGGAGCCTGTCGTGGCCGCCGTGCTGGCCGTGCTGGTGGTGGGCGAGCGGCTGTCGCCGGCCGGCTGGTTGGGCGTCGCCCTGGTCGTCGCCGGCCTCGCCGTCCTGACTGTACCCGGCCGCCGCCGGGGTGCGTCCGTGGGCAGCGGTCAGTCGCCGTCCTCGACCGGTCGGCAGGCCGCTCCCGCGCCGGCGCAGCAGAGGCGGTCAGGCGGGGGAATGCCGTTCACGCCGGCGCCGCCGGATGGAGCCGGACACCGCCCCCGCTGAGGAATCGGCGGGCCCGGCAATGGTTCCCGTGGAAGTCCGCCGGCGCGCGGGGATGCCCGCAGCACCGTCGCCGGTCGCGGGCTCCGACCGCTCCGAGTTCTCCTTGAGTGCCAGCGGCTCCGGGAGGGCGTAGGCTTCGGCGAGCAGCCCGGCCGTCAGTTTGCGTTGCCAGGGGCGGGCGCCGAGCTCTGCCAAGGCGGCGTCCACCGACTGTTCCGTGACGGGCTCCGGCGGACGCCATGCGGTGCGGCGCAGGTAGTCGGGGGTCAGCAGGTTCTCCACCGGCATGTCCAACCGCTCGGCGAGCGATGCCAGCCGGGGCCGGGCGGTCTGCAGCCGGGCCGCGGCGGCCGGGTCCTTGTCGGCCCAGGAGCGCGGCGGCGGGGGAGCGTTGGTGGGCAGGTGCAGGGGAGGCAGCTCGGTCTCGCCCCTGGCCGTGGCAACGCAACGCAGCCAGCGCGGTGCTTCACGCTGTGCCGCCCGCCCATGGAACCCGTGCGTCTCCAGCAATTGCGGGACGGTGGCGGGCATGGCCTTGGCCGCGGCGACGATGGCCGAGTCCGGGATCAGCCGGCCCGGTGCAACATCGCGCTTGGCGGCCAGCGCTTCGCGTTCGTTCCAGAGTTCGCGCACGGCGGCCAGCTGCCGGCGGTCGCGGATCTGGTGCAGTCCGGAGGTGCGGCGCCAGGGGTCGACGCGCGGCGGCGACGGCGGGGCGGCGCGCACGGCCTCGAATTCCTCCAGCGCGTAATCCAGCTTGCCGGCGTCGCGCAGCTTCTCGATCAGGGCCTCGCGGAGCTCGATGAGCACCTCGACGTCCAGCGCTGCATAGCGCAGCCACGGCTCGGGCAGGGGGCGCGTGGACCAGTCCGCCGCGGAGTGCTCCTTGGCCAGCGTGAAGCCGAGCAGGGATTCGATGACAGCGGCCAGCCCCACCCGGGGCAGGCCGGCCAGCCGGGCGGCCAGTTCGGTGTCGAACAGTTTGTCCGGCCACATGCCCAGCTCGGACAGGCAGGGCAAATCCTGGCTGGCGGCGTGCAGGATCCACTCGACGCCGCGCAGGGAGTTATTGAGCAGCTTCAGGTCCTCAAACGGCTCGGGGTCGATCAGCCAGGTCCCGGCACCCTCGCGCCGCAACTGGACCAGGAAGGCCCGCTGCCCATAGCGGAAGCCCGAGGCCCGCTCGGCATCGATGGCGACGGGTCCGGTGCCGGCCGCCAGCGCGTCGGCGGCCCGCTGCAGCCCCGCTTCGCTGGCGATGACCAGCGGAACGCCGTCGCGGGGCGCGTCGAGGTGGATCAGCTGGGGGGTCTGCTCCCGGGGTTCTGCGGCGTCAGTGGAGGTGCTCTGGTCAGGGCTGTTGTGCCCGGACGTGTCCGAAGTCAAGGAGCTCATGATCCGTTCAGTTTAGGCCAGCATTATGCGCCCGGCCGAATGGCAGGACGCGCCGGCGCAGGGAGCCCTGCAGGCAGGCGGTGGTTGGTCAGTTGCGGCGGCGGTTTGGCAGGGCGGCAACGCCTTCCGGCAGCGGCGGCAGCCCGGCGTAGGTGCACACCATGTCGCTCCACGCCTCCAGGTGGGAGCGGATGTCGGCGGAAGCAGGCGTCCAGGAGGCACGAAGCTCGATGTCGATCGAGTCCTGCCGCCCGCTCAGCGTGCCGTAGCTTTCGGACAGGATGCGCGTGGCGGTGCCCCCGGCGTTGCGGTACGCGGCGCCGTGGTTCTCGAGGGCCTCCACCAGCCAGTCCCAAGCGACGGAGCCGAGCATGGTGTCGTTGCCCATGTCGGCGTCGAGCTGGGCGCGGATGTAGGTAACGATCCGGAAGGTTCCGTCCCAGACCGCCGAACCTTCGGGATCATGCAGCAGGATGAAGCGGCCGGTGGCCAGTTCCGGACCGTCGGCGGTCTGCAGCGCCGTGACCACCGGGCCGTGGAGCGGCCGGGGGCCGGGTTCGGCGATGACTTCCGCGCCGAGGGCTACGGCGAAGGGGGCCAGCCGGGAGGGCGCGGGAATTTCCTCCAGCCGCAGTTCATTCCGGCACTGCGCCTGGCGCAAGGCCGACAGCGCGCGCATGAACTCAGGCGGCACTGCTGAGAGATCAATCGCACTCACACAGCCAGATTAGGCCCTGACGCCGCAGGACGACAGGCAGGCGCGCCGGGGAGCCGCGGTGATCCTGGCGCGGGATTAGGAGAGTTCGCTGCGGATGGCCGCGGCGAAGGCGTCGATGTCGTCTTCGGTGGTGTCGAAGGAGCACATCCAGCGGACCTCCCCACGCGACGAATCCCAGTCGTAGAAGCGGAATTTCTGCCGCAGCCGGTCCGCCACCCCGGGCGGCAGCGCGGCGAACACGGCGTTGGACTGGGTCGGCTGGGTCAGGGACAGCCCCTCGACGCCCTCGACGGCGGCGCGCAGCCGGGCGGCCATCGCGTTGGCGTGGGAAGCGGAGCGCAGCCACAGGTCGCCGTCGTACAGGGCGATGAGCTGGGCGGAGATGAACCGCATCTTCGAGGCCAGCTGCATGTTCATCTTGCGCAGGTACAGCAGCCCGTGGGCCGCATCCGGGTTCAGCACCACCACGCATTCGCCATAGAGCAGGCCGTTCTTGGTGCCGCCGAGCGACAGAATGTCCACCCCGGCGTCGGTGGTAAAGCTGCGCAGGTCGGTGCCCAGGGAGGCGGCCGCGTTGGACAGCCGGGCCCCGTCCATGTGCAGCTTCATGCCGCGTTCGTGCACGTGGTCGGCGATGGCGCGGATTTCCTCGATGCTGTACAGCGTGCCCAGCTCGGTGCTTTGGGTGATGGACACGGCCAGCGGCTGCGCGCGGTGTTCGTCGCCCCAGCCCCACGCCTCGCGGTCGATCAGCTCCGGGGTGAGCTTGCCGTCGTCGGCCGGCACCGCCAAGAGTTTAATCCCGCCCACGCGTTCGGGCGCACCGTTTTCGTCCACGTTGATGTGCGCGGTGGAGGTGCAGATGACGGCGCCCCACCGCGGCAACAGCGACTGAAGCGACAGCACGTTGGCGCCGGTCCCGTTGAACACCGGGAAAGCCTGGGCGGCGTCGCCGAAGTGTCCGGCGATCACCTGTTGCAACCGCGCGGTGTAGGCGTCCTCGCCGTAGGCGACCTGGTGCCCGGTGTTGGCATGGGCCAACGCGGTCAACACCTCCGGGTGAACGCCGGAGTAATTGTCCGAGGCGAAGCCGCGCAGGTCGGTGTCGTGCAGGGAACCGGAAAGCAGGGGGGAGTCAGTCACGTGTTTCAGTATTCCTTAATCAGTGGGTGCCGTCACAGCCGGGCCGGGGTCAGGCCAGCCGGATGCGTGCCCCGTTGAGGCGGGCGGCGTCAAGCGTGAACAGGGCGGCGGCGGCGCGGCCCAGGTCTGCCACGTCGGTAAAGCCGGCAAAGGCCTTCTCCGGGTCTGCCCGGCGCATGGCGTCGTCCAGCAGGGCCTTTACGGCCAGGACGACGGCGGCGGAGCGCTGGGGCGCGGGATCCTCCTTGCGTCCGGACTGGGCCCGGCGGAAGGCGTCGGCTATCGAGAACATCCAGCTTTCCGCGGCGGCTTTGGCGGCGGCGTAGTTGGCGCCGGAGGCGGTGGGAGCATCCGTTGCCGTGGTCGAGACGATGGCCACCCGGCCGGACGGGGAGGCCTCCAGCTGGGAGTAGAACGCGCGGGTGGTGTTCCGCAGCGTGCTGATCAGCTGCCGGTGCAGGAAGTCCCAGTCTTCGTCCGACTGCCCCGCCAGGCTCTGGCCCCCGCGCCAGCCGCCCACCAGGTGGATCAGGCCGTCGGCCCCGCCGTGCTCCGCGGCAACGGTGCCGGCCAGTTCTCCCACGGCCCGGGGGTCGGCGAGGTCGCACTGGAAGCAGGCCACGGCGTCGTTCTCCGCATAGGCGGCGTCGAGCCGGTCCTTGCTGCTGCCGACCGCCAGCACCGTGGCGCCCGCGGCGGTCAGGGCCGCGGTGACGGCTTGGCCGGAGGCGCCGGATGCGCCGGCGATGACTACTGTCAGGCCGGCCAGCCGGCCGGGGCCGGGCGCTGCCGCCAGCAGCCGTTCGGCATCGGGGGGCCCGTCGCCGGTGCCCTGGTGTTCGGCGGCGGCCATGTCAGGCCGACTCTCCGGTGATCCCCGACGTGGATTCGATCACCGGCTTCATCTTCCGCGAGAGGGCCTCGTAGAACATCGACAGCGGGAACTCGTCGTCCATGACCTGGTCGGTGACCTCGCGCGGCAGCCCGGTCAGCGGCAGGGCATCGGGGCCCTTGGCCCAGACCGAGGCCGGGTGCGGGGTCAGTGTCCTGGTCAGCATCTCGTAGGCGGCCAGCCAGTGGGCCACCTTGGGCCGGTCGATGGAGCGCCAGTACAGGTCCTCGATTTCCCCGCCCAGGGCGACGACGGCGTCCGCGACGTTGTCCCAGTCGATGGAGAGCTTGCCGTCCGTCCAGTGCAGCACCCGGTGCTGGTGCAGCCAGGCGAACAGCAGCTGGCCGCCGAGGCCGTCGTAGTTGCGCACCCGGTTGCCGGTGATGGCGAAGCGGAAGATCCGGTCGAAGATCACCGCGTACTGCACCAGCCGGGCGTGCTTGCGGACCTGATCGGACGCGGTGGCGTCCTGGGCCAGGCGCACCGACTCGCGGAATGCGGTCAGGTCGCAGCGCAGTTCCTCCAGCGAGTACAGGAAGTAGGGCATCCGCTGCTTGATCATGAACGGATCGAAGGGCAGGTCGCCGCGCATGTGCGTGCGGTCGTGGATCAGGTCCCACATGACAAAGGTTTCCTGCGTCAGCTGCTGGTCGTCGAGCAGGGCCGCAGCCTCTTCCGGCAGTTCCAACGAGGTGATCTCGGCCGCTGCGCGGACCACTTTGCGGAACCGGGCGGCCTCCCGGTCGGCGAAGATGGCGCCCCAGGTAAAGGCAGGGGTTTCGCGCACCGCCACGGTCTCCGGGAAGAGCACGGCCGAGTTGGTGTCGTAGCCGGCCGTGAAGTCCAGGAACCGGATGGGCACGAACAGCTTGTTCGAGTAGGAGCCCGATTCCAGTTCGCCGATGAAGTCCGGCCAAATGACTTCGATCAGCACGGCTTCGACCAACCGGTCGCTGCTGCCGTTTTGCGTGTACATGGGGAAGACCACCAGGTGCCGCAGGCCGTTGACCCGGTGCTGCTGCGGCTGGAACGCCAAGAGCGAGTCCAGGAAGTCCGGGACGCCGAATCCGCCCTCGCGCCAGCGGCGGAAATCCGCGGCCAGTTTGTCCAGGTAGTCGGCGTCGTGTTCGAACAGCGGGGCCAGTTGGCCGATGGCGTCGATGATCACGTCGGTGTGCCGGGCGGCAGCGGGTTTGTTGCCGTCCTCCGGAACGGAGCCGTCGTGGACCTGGAGTGCGCGCAGCGCGGTGGCTGCCTCCTTCAAACGCAGCCAGGCCGGGTGCTGCGCCGGGTTGCCGTGCACGGCAGCGCTGGAGTTGCTGCGGGTGGGGGTGATAGTCATCGTCGCCTCGCCTTTCCGTCGTGCCGGCGGGTCCCGGCGCCTCGAGTGGAATATGTAGCGAGCGTAGCAAGGCAACAGTCATACTTATTTCAAAACCGGCAACAGGTAAGCAACTGTAATGCTCGGTGCCGCGGCGGCCGAAAATGAGCAAGCCCGGCTCGTGCTGGCCGGGCTCAATCATGCTGAAACGTGGAAGCGCCTCAAGCGCTGCGGGTGGCGGGTACGAAAAAGCTACTGCGTGTCCTTCAGGGTCAGGGACACCGAGTTGATGCAGTAGCGCTGGTCGGTGGGGGTCCCGTAGCCCTCGCTCTCGAACACGTGCCCAAGGTGCGAGTCGCAGCTGGCGCAGCGGACCTCGATCCGCTCCATGCCCAGGGCAGAATCCCGCACGTAGCGCACGGCGCCTTCGGCCAGCGGCGCCCAGAAGGACGGCCAGCCGCAGTGCGAGTCGAACTTCTCCTTGCTGGTAAACAACTCGGCCCCGCAGGCGCGGCAGCTGTAGACACCCTCGGTATGGGTATCCCAGTATTCGCCGGTGTACGGCCGCTCCGTGCCGGCCTCGCGGAGCACATGGTATTCCTCCGGGCTCAGCTCCTGCCGCCATTCATCGTCGGTCTTGGTCACCGGGAACTGCCCGGCCTCTGTGTTGCTCATACTCTCTCCAACGCTCACGAGTCGCCAATGTATCCCGAGCCCGAGTACAGGTGCAGGACGGGAATGCCCAGCTTGTCCTGCGCCCGGTTGGCCCAGTCGGTATGGAAGGTATCGGAAATGGAATGCGGCCGGGTGATCACCACCGCCCGGTCTGCCGGATGTTCCCCGACATACTTGACCAGGGCGGACACTCCGTCGTCCTCAACGATGTCCACCGTGGCGTTGAAGCCCGCTTCCGCCAGCAGCCTGGCGGAGATGCGCCTGGCCTCGTCGGCCTCGTGCCGGGCCTCCTCCGGACTCGGCTGGCCGTGCGCCAGCTCGCGGAACGCGGTGCCGACCTCCAACATGCTCAGCCGCTCGACGAAATCCAGCAGCAGGTTCCGCTTGGTGTCCTCGGGAATCAGCACCCGGAAGGTGGTCTGCTCGCCGGAGGTCTGCTCGCCGGCCAGCCAACCGAAGTTCTGCAGGTCGGCGTCATTGAGCGGTTCCTCGGTCAGCACGACGATGGTTTCGGTCATGCGCCCAGCCTAATCAGCAGCGCAAGCCGGGGACAACAACGCGGCACGCCGACGGCCGCGCCGGTTAGCGGTGGGCAGCGGCACCGGCAAGAATGGAGCCATGGCTGTGTTCGAACGTTCATACCTGTCCGGCCGGAACACTTCTGCCGGCGACGGCCAGCTGCCCCGAGCCCGCTGGCTGCTGCTCGGTGCCTTGGCGGGGGCGGGGGCCGGATCCGTGCTGGCGGGAGCGACGTCGGGGCTGGCCTCCTATTTCGCCCGCCAGGTGCTCACGCCCGTCCGCGAGCATGTACAGGATCTGGAAATCCTGGCCGTCGTCGGATCCGGCGTGGAGCAGGAAATCATCCTGCCGGCGACCCTGGACACCACCGCGCCGGGCGTCTACAGCGTCTATTTCGACGGCGGACGCTCGGTGGCGCGGGTGGGTGAGGTGACGTCCTACTCGCCGCGGGAAGGCACGGTCCAGCGGAGGGTGGAGCGGGTGTATGCCGGCGACCTCGCCGCCGCCACGCGCGGCTGGTGGGGCGGTGCGGCCTACCCGGACCCGGCCGCCGTCGGGCTGGCCAATGAGGAAGTGGAGATCGAGGTGGAAGGCGGCACCGCGCCGGCCTGGCTGGTCCGCGCCGAGGCGGACGCGAAAACCTGGGCCATCATGGTGCACGGCCGCGGAGCGTCCCGGGCCGAGGGGATCCGCGCCGTCCGGTCGGTCCGCGGCCTGGGCATCTCTTCGCTGCTGATCTCCTACCGGAACGACGGCGAAGCCCCCTCCGCCCCGGACCGCCGCTATGGGCTGGGCATGACCGAATGGCGCGACGTCGAGGCGGCGATCGGGTTTGCCCTGGCGAACGGGGCAGAGGATGTGGTGCTGTTCGGCTGGTCGATGGGTGGGGCAATCAGCCTGCAGGCCGCCGACCAGTCCCGCTACCGGAGCCGGATCCGTGCGCTGGTGCTGGACGCCCCGGTGATTGACTGGACGGATGTGCTGGCCCACCAGGCGAAGCTGAACCGGATTCCGGATGCCGTGGGGCAGTTCTCGCAGTGGCTGATTTCGAACAAGGCCGGACGGCTGCTGACCGGCCTGGCCGCCCCGCTGGACCTGAAGATGATGAACTGGGTGGCCCGGGCCGACGAGCTGCGCGTGCCGACGCTGATTGTGCACAGCGAGGACGACGACTTCGTGCCGCACGGCCCGTCGGCGGCGCTGGCCGAAAAGAACCCGCTGGTCACGTTCGAGCGTTTCAGCGGGGCGGGACATACCCGTGAATGGAACGTGGACCCGGAACGCTGGGAGCGCGTCGTCACGTCCTGGTTGAGCCGGGTGCTCCGTCCCGTGGGGTGAAAGCTAATCTGCCTTGAGCGGGGCGAAGGACGCGCCGGTCAGGGCGGCCAGGTCCGCCGGCGCGATTTCGATATCCAGTCCGCGGCGGCCGCCGGAGACCAGGATAGCGCCGAAGTCCCGGGCGGTGGAATCCAGCACGGTGGGGCTGGCGTGTTTCTGTCCCAGCGGCGAAATCCCGCCCAGCACATACCCGGTGCGCCGCCGGGCGAGCTGCGGGTCTGCCATGGCTGCGCGCTTCCCGCGCAGGGCCGCGGCCAGTTTCTTCAGGTCAAGGCTGGAACTGACCGGCACGACGGCGACCGCCAGCGCTTCGTCCACGACTGCCATCAGGGTTTTGAACACGCGCTCGGGATCCATCCCCAACGCCTCCGCCGCCTCGCGGCCGAAGCTGGGCGCCGAGGGGTCGTGGGCATAAGTGTGCAGCACATGCGGAACCCCCGCCCGCTGCAGCAGCGTGGTGGCGGGGGTTCCGGCGGATGGCTTGTGCTTGGCCACCGTCAGGCCGAGGCAGCGCGCAGGTGCCGTGCCTCGGTGACCAGGCGCTTGATGCGGTACAGCATGGCGGACATGCCGCGGATCCGCAGCGGGGTGATGGCGCGGGTCAGGCCCAGGTGCTCGGCGATATCATCGGGAACGGCCAGGATCTGCTCTGCCGGCAGCCCGTTGAGCCCCTCGTGCAGCACGGAGGCGAAGCCGCGCGTGGTGGGAGCTTCCGGCGGGGCCGAGAAGTAGATCTGCACGTCCTGGTCCGGGTCATCGCCCAGTTCCAGCGTCAGGAAGAGCGGCGACTGGCATTCCACCACCTGCTCCAGCAGTTCCGGATGGCCGGCGAAGCGTTCGGGCAGCTCGGGAAGCTCCCGGGAGAACTCCAGCAGCAGCTGGAGCCGCTCGGCCTCGGTGACCGCCTGGAAGTCGTCGATGATTTCTGCCAGCGGTTCGGGAATCGTCTGCTCGGTCACGGTCATACTTGCGCTCTCTCTTGCGGTTTAGGGCTCGCCAACGTTAACGTCGTGTGCCAGCCGGCTATTCCTTAGCGGGCCGAGGCGGGAATCCCGCCGGGCTCGGCGCCCCGGACGATCGGCACGCGCACGGCATTGCCCCATTCGGTCCACGAGCCGTCGTAGTTGCGGACCGTGTCGAAGCCCAGCAGGTACTTGAGCACGAACCAGGTGTGGCTGGACCGCTCGCCGATCCGGCAGTAAGCCACCACATCGTCACCCGGCTTCAGCCCGGCGTCGTCCAGGTAGATGGCTTCGAGTTCTTCGCGGGAACGGAACGTCCCGTCGTCGGCCGCTGCCCGCGCCCACGGGACGGACGCCGCCGTCGGGATGTGGCCTCCGCGCAGCGCGCCTTCCTCGGGGTAGGCCGGCATGGTGGTGCGCACGCCGGTGTATTCCTCCGGGGAACGGACGTCCACCAGCGGCTTGCCGAAGTGGTCCAGCACGTCGTTGAGGAAGGCGCGGATGGGTGCGTCATTGCGCTCGACGACGGGGTAGGTCACCGCGGCGGGCCGCGGCGCGTCGGTGGTCATTTCCCGGCCTTCCGCGATCCACTTGTCGCGGCCGCCGTCCAACAACCGCACGTCTTCGTGGCCAAACAGGGTGAAGACCCAGAGGGCGTAGGCGGCCCACCAATTGCTCTTGTCGCCGTAGAGCACCACGGTGGTGTCCCGGCTGATGCCCTTGGAACCCAGCAGCGCGGCGAAGCGTTCGCCGTCCACGTAGTCGCGGGTGTCCGGATCATTCAGGTCGGTGTGCCAGTCGATCTTTACGGCACCCGGAATGTGCCCGGTTTCGTACAGCAGGATGTCTTCGTCGGACTCCACGACCACCAGCCCGTCGGCGCCCAGGTTGTCAGCCAGCCACTGCGTGGAGACCAGTCGGTCGGGGTTGGCGTAGGCGGCAAACTTCTCGTTGTGTTCGGGGGCAATGGGCATGGCAAACCTTTCCTTGAGGTGCAGCTTTTCCATAGCGTGCGGGGAGCCGTGCAAAACGGCCGGAGGACTTCTGTTTAGCCTAACCACCGGAGCGGGCAAAAGCTTCCGGGCGTCACCCCACGCGTCGCGGGATGACGGGAGCGCCACGGCCCGCCTGGACGGACTGTGGCGGGGCTTACACCGACTGCCGCCGGCGGGCGGGGTAGCGTATCGTTTTGCTGGCGGCATTCCGGCCGCCGTGCATACTCCAAGCCCATGTCAGGAAGGCAGCGGTTAGCTTACGTGCCCCAGATTGAACAGCTTTCACGCCGGACGCCCAAGGTGTCCGTGGACGAACTGCTGGCGGGCCTGCACCCGTCGCCGCGTTTTGGCGAAGTGTCCTTCGCCAGCTACCGCCCGGACCCGGCCCAGCCGTCCCAGAGCGAGGCCGTGAGGGCGCTGCAGCGTTTTGCCGCCGTGGTCGACCGGCCCAAGCCGAAGGGCTTGAAGAAGCTGTTCGGCGGCGGCAAGCCGGAGGGCCACTCCGGCATCTACCTGGACGGCGGGTTCGGTGTCGGCAAGACCCACCTGCTCGCTTCGCTGTGGCACGCTGTGGATGGCCCGAAGGCCTTCGGCACCTTTGTGGAGTACACCAACCTGGTAGGCGCGCTGTCGTTCCGGAAAACCGTTGAAGCGCTGAGCAGTTACCGCCTGGTGTGCATCGACGAGTTTGAACTGGATGATCCCGGCGACACCGTGCTGATGTCGCGGCTGATGCGCGAGCTGGCCGACGCCGGAGTCAGGCTTGCCGCAACCTCCAACACCCTGCCGGGCTCGCTGGGGGAGGGACGCTTTGCCGCCGTCGATTTCCAACGCGAGATCCAGGTGCTGTCCGACCAGTTCGAGGTCATCCGGGTGGACGGCGAGGACTACCGGCACCGCGGGCTGCCGGCAGCTCCCCAGCCGCTCAGCGACCACGAACTCAAGCGGCGGCTGCATGATTTCGATGGCAAGGTGGTGGCGGCCGACGAATTCTCGGATCTCGTCAACCACCTGGCCGGGGTGCACCCCAGCCGGTACAAGCAGATTCTCGACGGCGTGGATGCGGTCGCCTGGCATAACGTGCACACCATCTCCGAACAGGCGGTGGCCCTGCGGTTCGTGGTGCTGGCCGACCGCCTCTATGACAAGGACGTGCCGATCATCGCCAGCGGTGTGCCGTTCGATGAGCTGTTCACTCCGGAGATGATGTCCGGCGGCTACATGAAGAAGTACTTCCGCGCGGTGTCCCGCCTGACCGCGCTGGCCCGCGAGGGCCAGGCCGGCGAACCAGCGGTCTAGCTCCCGCAGCCGGGCGCGCACATGCCGCCACTGTGCAGGAGTAATGCCCTGCGCCTGATGACGATACGACCGAGCAACCGACGCGACCGACGCGGTGTTCAACACCATCATCTGCCTGATACGTTCCCCCACCCCGGGGAGCTAATGAGGCAGAATCCTGCCCTCCCTCGCCCCTCTGCTCCCTCTGCGGTGTCCGGTTCTGCAGGAGCGTTTCTAAGCCCAGGCACCCACGGAGAGACAGACAAACCCCTACGGGCAGTACCCCAGACAGGGGACCACGACGGCAGGTCAGCATCCCCGCCAAGGTGCTTGGTCAGGTGATGCCCGAAGGGTCCACCCCCCGGGCTTTGATCGCGGGCCGAAACCACCACGACCCTACAGCGGTTGCTGTACCTCAAAGACACCGGCCCACAACTCCGAATCGCACTCGGCAGGAACGGGGGCAAGGCCAAAGCCGCCGCCAACCGCGACCAGCGTGTCAAAGTCAAAGCGCTGGCCGGATAGGCCGACAACTGCCTCCCCGTCTTCAGACAGGCGAGTCCCGGCGGGCCAGCGCAAAAGATTTGGTTTCGACTTTGGGTCGCTGGTTCGCAGCCCGACGCAACCGTCAGACTGCACGATGAGGACGCCGTTTAGGAGGGCAAGCATGGCGTCATCTCCGTTCGTCCAACTAGTGACGATGAGGTGCGTGTCGTTCGATGGGCTGGATGTCGTAGTTAGACCCCCGCCCTGGACTTGGGCACATGAAGCGAGACTAAGGCATACCCCCAGCGCCACAGCCGCCAGGCAAGCGCGAGGCAGTAGCGCGGGAAGCCGCTCCACCCGCTCCTCGAATAGGCATGAGCCAGTCATAGCAAGAGATTACGCTTTGGACCTGCCGCCTATAGCGGTAAATACCCGTACGCTTCCGTGATCGCCATGTACGGGTGGGCGCGGGGTGCCGCGATACGGGGGCTACCCCCTGTCGGGATGCAAGGATGGGGCATGCATCCGGAAGCGCTGATCCTTTTCATCATCGGCTTGGTACTGGTTGGGCTCTCATCCGTCTATGCCATTGCGCATCCCCGACGAGAAGGGGAACCGTTCGGGCCGCAGCGAAAGATGATGCTCGCCCTGTGCCTAACCGGAGGTCTGTGCATACTTGCGTTCGCCATCATCTTCTTGACGGCACTAACGGATCTGAAGACGCCAATTTAGAGAGCGGGGCCGGAGTACACGCCCCCACCCCTGTCGCCGGGGATCGCTGGCTCGGCATGCCTCAAGAAGCCGCAGTATGTCTTCCGCTGGCCGGACTAGGAGGGCGCCGACTGAGGCGAGCAGGGCCGGCACGTAGAACCAGCCTATGGATGCTGAACCGATCCAGGTAAAGGCTGCCAGAAGAACGGTTGCCGCGATGGAAAGACCCCTCCACGGCTTCCCAGGAATTAGGAGGGGAAGCCCGGTCAGGATCACCGGGATCAGTAGCGGCACGAAGATTAACGGCCCGTTGACTGCAAGCACGGTCAGCTGTTCGGTCACGACCGGGCTATCCGGAGCCTCCGACCCTTGCGAAAATGACTCCACGGTGTAGATGGGAACGAGCAGGACAACCAGGCCAACAGCGACCGTGAGCGCGAATGCCACGCCCTGAAGCACTCGTGCCGAAACGGGCCGGTGATTCATGCAGTCCCCTGTCGAAGCTGTATGGATCAAGGAACCACGAACCAAGAGCCACGTCTTTCGTTCCATCGGATGCAGTACCCGTACGCTTCCGTGGCCGCTATGTACGGGCGGGCGAAGCCAACCGCCGCACGGGGGCACCTCCCACCCGTTCTGACATACTCCGAGGGTGGAGACCCCGAAGATGACCACCACCTCTTCGGTTCCCAAAGTGATCCACGCCGACCAGGCAATCCGCGTCGTTGGGTACATCCGCGTCTCCACGGACAAGCAGGACATCAGCCCCGGCGTACAGCGTGCAGAGCTGATACGCGAAGCCAGCCGCATGGGGTACGAACTGGAGCTGGTCGAGGAGCTGGCCGCGAGCGCGGCCACCATCAGCAAGCGCCCGAAGATGCTGGCACTGCTGGCAGAGCTGAAGGCAGGCAAGTACCAGGGGCTCATGGTCTCCAAGCTTGATCGTCTCTCCAGGAACATGGAGGACGGCACCCGGCTGCTGGCCGACTCGCAGCGTCAGGGTTGGCGCATCATCTGTCTCGACCTCGGAGTCGACACAGCCACCATCATGGGGGCTGGCATGTACAACATGGCGCTCAACTTTGCAGAGATCGAACGGAAGTTCATCGGTGCGCGGACGGCTGCGGCGATGCAGGAGAAAGCCGCCCAGGGGGAACACATGGGCAGGGCTGCCGGCCTGCCGGTCGAGGTCATGCTGCGGATCCACGCCGACCGCGAGCGCGGTCTATCCCTCCGGAAGATCGCGGAAGCTCTGACGGCGGAAGGAATCCCGACTGCTACGGGCAGGGCGTGGCACGCATCCACCGTCAAGGCTGTGCTGGAGTCGGTCACGCTGCGGCGTGCCCTCCAAGACACAGCTCATCGGGATGGTTGACAGTCACGATAGGCAAGGCGATGATCGCGCTGTGATCACACAGCAAGCTACACCCCTCCGCATTCTCCTCGGAGCGCTTGCTCTTGGCGCCCTGCTGGCTCAACTTGTGGTTGTTCCACGGGTCGCGGCTGAGTATGCCGATGCCTACCCCGAAGTTGCGTATCTGGCGCCCCCGTATGTCACGGCGATCGTGGTTGCAATCGGCGGATTCGAGGTGGCTTTGCTGGCAGCATGGCAACTACTTTCGGCCGCGGCGCGGGGAGGGGCTGTGGCCGCTCGGTCAAATGGCTGGGCCAACGTCATGGCACTTTCCCTAATCTTCATGGGAGTGATCTTCGCGGGTGTCTGCGTACACGCCGGGTCCTTCGCAGCCGTCGGCGGGCCTGCCATGCTATTCGGGGTTCTTGCCTCTCTCGCCCTTGTGCCCGTCGCGTTCGGACTCAGGAACAAGGCAGTGGATTTCTTGCGGACAGAGGATGTGGAGCCGCCGGCGGTTGCCAACCAAGACTAGGGCCGGCTTCTCAACAGCCGGCGCAGGAACGGGACGGGCTGACGCCCGTCCTTCTCCGTATCTGGAGCTTGGTGAGAAGTAGGTGCAGGAGGCTCTGTGCGGTTCTGTGCCGGTCCTATCGTGGGACACTAACCTGACCCGAGCTGGAGCGGACGAGGAATCAAAATCTCGAAAGGGAATTCATGAGATCCAATCAGCCCCTGCCAGATAACCCCTGGCCGCAGGACATGGTCATCTCTGTGAAAGACGCGCCGAACCACTTATCGCTCCTGCTCTTCATCCGTAGCGCTTGGAACATTGCCCCGGATGTCAACATTCCGGAGTTAAACCCGGCACCGAAGCCCGGTGCCTCGCGACCGCCTGCCACTGCAGACAGGACTGAGTGGGGCGCCCGTTGGCAGCAGGCTTGGGAACGAGCTTGGGCCTGGTACGACACGGGGGACCAGAAGAACCAGCATCCAACGCCGGAAATCCGCGCCGATCAGGAGATGCACGTGGCCTTCCCTCCGGGCTGGCCAACCGAATACGGCTGGGATGGCGTGGACATCGACGCCTTCAACCACTGGCAAATCCAGCTGCAGCCCAACCACATGCTCCCTCTTGAACTACACCCCGAACGCCGCTGTCTGCCGGCTCTTGTTGCCGCTTGGAAAACAGGCTTGGACACCGTCCTGGTCATGCCTTATCAGGGGGACTACGCCAAGCGCATCAGCCCAAGGCATCTCGTCGTCTCGGCGCAGACCCATAACGATCCCGAGAGCTACACTCGCGCCTTGGCCTCCAGGCTCCCACCCGGTTAGCTATCGTTTGCCGAGCAGGCGGCGCAGGAATGGGACGGGCTGAGGCCCGTCCTTCTCTGTCCGAACCAATGGCTATTGCGCTACGTCGTCGGCGATATCCTGGCGCAGGTTTTCGAAGCGGAGTTGATCAACCCGGAGCCTGAGCATGGCGTTCAACAGGAACAAGGTACGCACTGCGATGGCCGCGAGGATCGCCACTGCAAGGGGCGCAAGGGTGACAATCCAGGAAAGAGCGGCGGCAATAGTGCCGAGAAATGAAATGTCGTCCACGGTTCAACCCCCATTGATCTCGTGTACCGCCCGCTGCGGTTCCCCCAGCATAGAGGGACGGTGGAGGAAGGCCCCGGCCCCTTACCGGATTAGAGCCGGTTCCGATGTCGAGCCTTGCGGCAGGGTGTTTCACTGGGTCGAGCAATCCCCAGACTCGAAGGAGTGCCAGCGCCTACAGCGGACCCTGACGGATCCGGCAGATTGCAAGGCGCGCGCGGCGAATAAGCGGCCTCACCAAAGGGCGCCGGCCCGCCTCCCGGCGGTCCGGCACCCTCCTTGGCGTGCCCAGGACTAGGCGGACGAGGTGTTCCCGTCGGACGGTGCCTGGCCATCCCTGTCGCCGAACGTGTCGACGAAACCGGATGCCTTGGCCTGCAGGCCGCCTACCTGCTTGGAATACTTACCGCCGGTCTTGGCGTCGATGTAGTCACCGGCGCTGCCGACGGCACCCTTGATCTTGCCAGAGTGTTCTCCCACGAGACCGGCTGCCTTGTCCTTGAGTCCTCCGGCCTTGCCCTTGAGCTCGTCAAATACAGACACGGTCACCTCCTTTCCGACGGGGGGCCTTTCGCCCCTGCACGTCCATCGTAGGCACCGCGCCGCGAGCGCTCAACGGCTTAAACAAGAAAGGCTCCCGCCGGGGGAGCCTTGGAATGGTGGGCGATACTGGGATCGAACCAGTGACCTCTTCCGTGTCAGGGAAGCGCGCTACCGCTGCGCCAATCGCCCCGGTGTGCCCGAGGCGGGCCGCTGGAGAAACTCTTTAAAGAGAGCGGACGACGGGATTCGAACCCGCGACATCCACCTTGGCAAGGTGGTGCTCTAGCCAGCTGAGCTACGTCCGCGCGAAACGGTTCCGGATCACTCCGGACTGCGTTCCAGTGGGCGATACTGGGATCGAACCAGTGACCTCTTCCGTGTCAGGGAAGCGCGCTACCGCTGCGCCAATCGCCCGTGATCTCTCACGAGTTGTTTGCTCATCACAAACGAGGTGGGGACGGGATTCGAACCCGCGTATACGGCTTTGCAGGCCGCTGCCTCGCCTCTCGGCCACCCCACCGTGCCTATCCGCAGTTGCGCCAGGACCGGCCAGCGACGCTGGCTCGTAACAGTGACTTGCGAGCGGACGACGGGATTCGAACCCGCGACATCCACCTTGGCAAGGTGGTGCTCTAGCCAGCTGAGCTACGTCCGCAGAAGTTGTCCATCACTTTTCCGCGATCCGTTCATCGAACGGCCCGCGGCGTCGCTGTGATTTCCAACGAGTAAAAACTCTATAGGACGATTCCCGCTTCGTCCAATCGGCCCGGTGGCGGGGTGAAACGACAACTGCCACAGCCTCGTCCCCGTGCGATTTTTGTTTCAGCGGGTCTGTGGGCTAGCATTTCTAGACGTTGCAGGAAACGCCGGGCGCATCCGCAGCAAACCCGGGCGATTGGCGCAGTGGTAGCGCGCTTCGTTCACACCGAAGAGGTCACTGGTTCGAACCCAGTATCGCCCACCACGGTAAATATCCCGGCCAGGCAGCGGTGCCTGGCCGGGATATTTTCGTTTACGGGGCCCGGGCCGGCCGCCTTCGAACAGGCCCCTGTGGCTGGCGGACCGGAACGGTCAGTGGAACCTGAGAAGATTTCCTTATGACTGCACCACTCCTAGCGCATGCCACCGCCAACGGCCGGATGTACGCGCGCTCCACCTCGGAGCCGCCGTCGGTTCCTTCCATCACCACCGTGATCGCGCAGGAGCCGACCACGCTGGACGGCTGGTTCGCCCACATGGCAGCCACCTCCTTGGCCTCCGATGCCAGGCTGGCCGAAGCCGCCGGGGACCCGGGCCGGCTGCGGTCGCTGGCGAAGGAAGCGACCCTGGCCGCGGACCGCTACCGGGACGCTGCCGCGCTGCGCGGGGACCGCGTCCACGGCTACTGCGAACAGGTGGCACTCCGGGCGCTGGACAGGGAGCACGACGTTGCGGGTGCCCGGGAGGCGCTCAAGGCCAACGGCGAAGAAGCTTTCGCCGCCAGGTTCGACGAATGGTGGCAACTCTATGGCGTGGAACCGATCGCCCCGGAGATCACCGTCTGGAACCAGGAGGTGGGATACGCCGGCACGCTGGACCTCGTGGCCAGGATCGGGGGGCGGACCTGCCTGATCGACTTCAAGACCAAGGGCACGGACCGCAACGGCCAGGTCAAGTCGCTCAATGACAAGGTGGTCATGCAGTTGGTGGCCGGGATGAAGGCCCAGGAGTCCTTGGTCGACGCCGCGACGGGAAGCTGGGAGCCGTGGGCGCACGGTGACGATCCGCTGCTGCTGGGCGTGGCGATCGGTGAGACGGAAGTCCGGCCCATGCGCGCCAATCCCGAAGTGCTTCGATGGCACTGGTACCGCTTCTGCTCGCTGCGACGAGCGTGGGAGACGCATCTGCAGGTAGCCGAGGCGGGCCGGGCGCTGCTGCCGATCGCGCCGCCCCCCGCAGCTGGCCCGCAGGCGGCCCAGCAGGCGGCCCAGCAGGCCCACTAAACTGGACCGGAACCAACGGCAGTACCCGAAGCGGCAACAGTGAGGACAAGAACTACATGGCGATCCTGAGCATCCGGATTATCGGCGACCCCGTGCTGCGAACCAAGGCGGAAACGGTCACCGGGTTCGGGCCGGAGCTGGCCAAGCTGGTGGCGGACATGGACGAAACCATGGAGGACGTCGACGGCGCCGGGCTGGCGGCCCCGCAGGTTGGCGTGAGCCTGCGCGTCTTTACCTTCCGCGTCGACGGCAAGCGCGGCCACGTGGTCAACCCGGTGCTCGAGCTCAGCGACGACTTCCAGGACGACGTCGCCGAAGGATGCCTGTCCATCCCCGCGCTGGGCTATCCGGTGCGCCGCCGCCGCTGGACGCGGGTGACCGGCCAGGACGTGCACGGCAAACCCGTGGAGTACGAGGGCGAAGGCATGCTGGCCCGCTGTTTCCAGCATGAGGCCGACCACTTGGACGGCATCCTCTACATCGACCACCTCACCGGCGAGGACCGGAAGAACGCGCTGCGGTCCATCCGCAACGCCGGTTACAACGGCGTGGCCGGCGAGACGCAGGCCCAGCGCGCCGCCCACGTCGTCTCCGGCTTCAGCCGGGGACCGGCCGCGGCGGGCGCCGGTTCCTTCGGGCACCGCTGGCATGACTGACGGCGGCAGGCGCTTGCGGGTCCTATTCGCCGGCACTCCCGGCGTGGCAGTGCCGTCCCTCGACCGGCTCGTCGAGGATGGCTTCGAGATCGTGGCTGTGCTCACCCGGGAAGACGCGCCGGTAGGGCGCAAACGCGTCCTGACCGCCTCGCCGGTGGCGGCCCGCGCCACGGAACTGGGCGTGCCGGTGATCCGGGCCAACCGGATCGGGCAGCAAGCGGCCGATGCCATCCGGGCAGCCGCTCCGGATGTGGCGGCCATCGTGGCCTACGGCGGCCTCGTCCCCGAAGCGGCGCTCAGCATACCCGAACATGGCTGGATCAACCTGCACTTCTCGCTCTTGCCCGCCTGGCGCGGCGCCGCCCCGGTGCAGCACGCCGTCATCAACGGTGACGACGTCGTCGGCGCCTCCACCTTCCAGCTGGAGAAGGGGCTGGATACGGGCCCGGTGTACGGCACCCTGACCGAGGCGTTGGGCCCTGCGGAGACCAGCGGCGAGGTGCTGGACCGGCTCTCGCGCAGCGGCGCTGTGCTGCTGTCCCAAACGCTGGCAGCCGTCGGCGCGGGCACGGCTGCGGCGGTGGCGCAGTCCGGCGATGTCAGTCATGCGCCCAAGCTGTCCCTGGAGGACGGCCACATCGACTGGCGGCAGCCGGCGCTGGCCATCCGCCGCCGCATCAACGGCGTCACCCCCGAGCCCGGCGCCTGGACCATGCTCGACGGGCAGCGCTTCAAGCTGGGCCCGGTACGCCTGCGGCCGGAGCACCGCGATCTGCCGCCGGGGGCCGTCAGGCTGGCGGGCGGCTCGTCGGCGTCGGCGCTTGTGGGCACCGGTTCCCACGCCGTCGAGCTGGACAGGGTCCAGCCGGCGGGCAAGAAAATGATGGATGCAGCAGATTGGGCCCGCGGGCTTGGGCAGCGTGAGGATGTGCACTTCGAATGAGCGGGCGGAATGAAGGCAACCGGAACAGCGGACGCCAGGGCGGCGGTGGCCAGGGGGCCGGCCGTCGTGATGCGGCGGGGCGGGAGCGCAACCGCGGCGGCACCAGGCAGTACTCCCGGTCGGCTCCGTCGCAGCGGACGAGGACGGCGGATCCGGCACGGCTGGCGGCCTTTGAGGTGCTGCGCGCGGTGGAACGGGACGACGCGTATGCGAACCTGGTGCTGCCGGCGAGCATCCGCAAACACCGGCTGGACAAGCGCGATGCCGGCTTCGCCACCGAGCTGGCCTACGGGGCCCTGCGCGGCCTGGGCACCTACGATGCCATCCTGGCCCGCTGCGTGGACCGGCCGCTGGACCAGCTGGACCCCGCCATCCTCGATGCGCTCCGCCTCGGCGCCCACCAGCTGCTGGCCATGCGGGTGCCGGCCCATGCCGCCCTGGACCAGACGGTCAGCCTGGCGCGCGCGGTGATTGGCGCGGGCCCCGGCTCGCTGATCAACGCCGTCCTGCGCAAGGTCACCGCCCGGGACCTCCCGGGCTGGACCGCCGAGCTGACCGCCGGGGAGACCGACCCGGTCAAGGCGGCGGCGTTGAAACACAGCCACCCGGAATGGGTGGTGCGGGCCCTGCGGCAGTCCCTGGCCGGGCACGGCCGCGGCGTGGACGAACTGGAAGACCTGCTGGCGGCCGACAACGCCGCGCCGGTCGTGAACCTGGTGGCGCTGCCGGGGCTGGGCACGCTGGACGAGGCGTTCGACGCCGGCGCCGAGCGGGGGGAACTGGTCGAAGGCTCCGCCCTGTATGCCGGCGGCGATCTCGGCCGGCTGGCCAGCGTCCGGGCGGGAACCACCCGCGTCCAGGACGCCGGTTCCCAACTCGTGGCGCGGGCACTGGCCGCCGCCGCGCCGGTAAAGCCGGGCGAGCGCTGGCTGGATCTGTGCGCCGGCCCCGGCGGCAAGGCCGCCCTGCTGGGCGCGCTGGCCGCCGAACAGGGCGCCACCCTGCTGGCCAATGAGGTGGCCGAACACCGCGCCGAGTTGGTCCGAAAGGCCTTGGCCCCGATCCCGGCCGACGTGTGGGAGATCCGTACCGGAGACGGCCGCGAGCTGGGTGATCTGTATGCCGGGCAGTTCGACCGGATCATGGTGGACGCCCCCTGCACCGGGTTGGGAGCCCTGCGCCGCCGCCCGGAATCGCGGTGGCGCCGGAAGCCTTCCGACGTGGCCCAGTTGGGTCCCCTGCAGCGCGAACTGCTCGCCGCGGCCGTTGCCGCCGCCAGGCCGGGCGGCCTGATCGCCTACGTCACGTGCTCCCCGCATCCGGCGGAGACGACGGCGGTGGTCGCCGACCTGCTGCGCCGCAACCCCGGGCTGGAGCTGCTGGATACGTCCTCCGTCCTCGACGGGGTCAGTCTCCCGGGGCAGCTGGAAGCAGGGCAGCCGGGCGGCGACGCGGTGGGCCGGTCCGGCGGAACGACCGCGCAGCTGTGGCCGCACCGGCACGGCACCGATGCCATGTTCATGGCGCTGCTGCGCCGAACCAACTAGGTCAACACCGGTTCCCACACTCCTCGACACACACAGACAGGCAGGCAAGCATCCGATGGCACAGTGCTGCATCAACCCCAGCATCCTCTCGGCCGATTTCGTCAACCTCGAAGCCGAACTGCGGCGCATTAGTACCGCCGATGCCGTGCACGTGGACGTGATGGACAACCATTTCGTGCCGAACCTGACCATCGGGCTGCCGGTGGTGCAGCGGATCCGGGAAGTCAGCCCCCTGCCCCTGGACGCGCACCTGATGATCGCCGATCCCGACCGCTGGGCGCCGGCCTATGCTGAGTCCGGGATTGAATCGGTGACTTTCCATGTGGAAGCGGCGGCGGCTCCGGTCCGGCTGGCCAGGGAGCTGAGGTCCCGCGGTGCCAAGGCGGGCATGGCGCTGAAGCCGGCCACCGCCGTCGAGCCCTATTTGGATTTGCTGCCGGAGATGGACCTCCTGCTGATCATGACGGTCGAGCCGGGCTTCGGCGGGCAGTCTTTCCTGGACGTCACGCTGCCCAAGATCCGCAAGGCCGCCCACGCGGTGGCGGGTTCCGGGCTGCCGGTAGCGATCCAGGTGGACGGGGGCGTCACCGAAGAAACCATCGTGCGGGCCGCCGAGGCCGGTGCCACCGTCTTCGTCGCCGGGTCCGCCGTGTACGGCAAGGCCGATCCGGAGCAGGCCATCGCTTCGCTGCGGGCCGCGGCCAGCCGGCAACCCACCTCCTGAGGCTCCTGTGACCGGTGTTACAGGTTGTGACGGGAATGGAACGTGTCACGGGGCAGTTGTGAGAGCATAGTTACGCAAACACAACGTGCTCCGGGGTCGGTGTAAGTCCGAACCGGCGGTTATAGTCCGCGACCCGCTGCCGAGAGTTCCACCCGGAACTTCACGCAGCGGTTGAACCGGTGGAATTCCGGTACCGACAGTTAAAGTCTGGATGGGAGAAGCACGTACAGGTGGCAGCCATGGGGCCACCGGGTACGGTCGATGACCGTTGGCCCGGAAGGCCCCGGATCTTCCGCTCTGTCGTTCCCCGGAGCCGCCGCGGCTCGAAAGGAACGGCATGGATTTTCTGCGGTGGCTCTTTGAAGCCCAGATTCCCGTAGCCGGCAGCGCCCTGCTGCTGCGCGAAGTTCTGGGCAACGTCTTCGGCCTGCTCAGCGCGCTCGGCGGTATGCGCCGGAAGGTGTGGGCCTGGCCCATCGGCATCATCGGCAACGTGCTGCTGCTGACCGTCTTCCTCGGGTCGCTCTTCGGCTCCGCCAATACCGCCAACCTGCTGGGCCAGGCGGGCCGGCAGGTCATGTTCATCGCCGTGGCCGTTTACGGCTGGAGGCGCTGGCGTTCCGCACGCAGCGGCGGGGGCCACGCCATCACGCCGCAGTGGGCCAGCGGCAAGGCGCGCCTCGGCCTGATCGCCGCCTTGCTCCTGGGCACCGTCGCCCTGACCCCGGTGTTCGCGGCGCTCGGCTCCTACGAGCCGGTCTGGGCGGACGCCTGGACCTTCGTGGGTTCATTGCTGGCCACCTACGGCATGGCGCGCGGCTGGGTCGAGTTCTGGCTGATCTGGGTGGCGGTGGACATTGTGGGTGTGCCGCTGCTGTTCAGCGCCGGCTACTACGCCAGCGCCTTCATGTACCTCTTCTACGGCGGCTTCACGCTGGTTGGTTTCTTTGTCTGGTGGCGGGCCAACGCACAGGCCAAGCCCGGGGTCGAAACTTTGCATCCCGATCCGCGGATCGGCCGCCCGGCCGACGAGCAGGTACAGGCGTGACGGGCCAGGCGGCGGTTGGCACGGCCCGCAGTTTTTCGACGCCGGAGCAGCGCGCCATGGAGTTGGCGCTGGACGCCGCGCGGCAGGGCGTGCGCGGAGCGAATCCCCTCGTGGGCGCCGTCATCATCGACCCGCGGGGTGAAGTGGTCAGCATCGGGTACCACCGGGGCGCCGGCACACCCCACGCGGAAGTCGATGCGCTGGCGAACGTGGCCCGGGAGCGCGCCGCGGACCTGGCCGACTGCACCATGCTGGTCACCCTGGAACCGTGCAACCACCGCGGCCGCACCGGCCCCTGCTCTGGTGCCATCCTGGACGCCGGCATCCGCTCGCTGGTCTACGCCACGGCCGACCCCACCGAGGTGGCCGCCGGCGGGGCGCAGCGGCTGGCCGAGGCCGGCGTCGCCGTGCGCACGGGGCTGTTGCGCGAGCAGGCACTGGACCTGAACCATCGCTGGGTCCAGTCCCGGCGGGAAGCCCGGCCGTTCACCACGCTGCACGTCGCGCAGACGGTGGACGGGCTGATTGCCGCAGCGGACGGCACCAGCCAGTGGATCACGGGGGAGGAGGCCCGGGCGGACAGCCACGGCATCCGCTCCCGCGCAGACGCCATCATCGCCGGCAACGGAACCATCGCCGCCGACAACCCGCGGCTCACCGCCCGCGACCAGGCCGGACACGAGACCCCCGGCCAGCCGCTGCGCGTGGTGATGGGGCGCCGGAAGGTCCCTGCAGACGCCGCCGTCCGCGGCACCGATGGCCGCTTCCTGCAACTGGCCACCCACGACCCGGCCGAAGTATTGGCCGAACTGGCACGGCGCGGCGTCGGCCACGCCATGATCGAGGGCGGAGCCACCGTCGCCTCGGCTTTCCTGCGCGCCGACCTGGTCGACGAGCTCGTGCTCTACCTGGCACCCCTGATGCTCGGCGCCGGCACGCGTGCCGTAGCCGACCTCGGCATCGGGACACTGGCCGAGGCCGGCCGCTGGCGTTGGGACACGGCCGGCGGCAGCACCCGAACCTTGGGCGCGGATCTGCGCCTGCACTTAGAACCCCTGCCGTCCCACGGCATCCAGAAAGGCAAATGAATGTTTACCGGAATCATCGCGGAACAAGGACGCGTTGAATCGCTGGACCTGAGTCCAGCCACCGACAGTGCTGTGCTGACCTTCACCGCACCAGCAACGGCCGCCGGCCTCGGACTCGGCGGCTCGATCGCCGTCAACGGCGTGTGCCTGACCGCAGTCGCGCTGGACGGCAGCCGGGTCAGCGTGGACGTGATGGGGGAGACGCTCACGCGCACCACCACCGGATCGCTGCAGCCGGGGCAGACAGTCAACCTGGAGCGCTGCGTCCCGGCCGGCGGACGGCTGGACGGACACGTGGTCCAGGGGCACGTGGACGGGGTCGGCACGCTGGCCGAACGCGAGAACCTGGGCGACTGGGAGCGGCTGCGTTTCACCGTTCCCGTGGAGCTGGCCCGTTACATCGCGGAAAAGGGATCCATTGCCGTCGACGGCGTCTCGCTGACGGTCACGAACGTCAGCGACGCCGGTGCCGCGACCCAGTTCTTCGAAGTCGGCCTGATTCCCACCACGCTGGCCGACACCGGGCTGGGGGCGAAGCAGCCCGGAGACAGGGTCAACCTGGAAGTGGACGTCCTCGCCAAGTACGCCGAGCGGCTCCTGGCCTTCACCACCGGAGCCGGGGCATGAGCGCCGCGGTGGAGCCGCGGATCGCGCTCGACACGATCGAAGCCGCGGTGGCGGCGGTCGCCGCCGGCCGCCCCGTCGTCGTCGTTGATGACGAGGACCGGGAAAACGAAGGCGACATCATCTTCGCCGCCGACGCCGCCACCCCTGAACTGATGGGCTGGACCATCCGCTATACCTCGGGCGTCATCTGCGTGCCCCTGCCGGCGGCACGGGCCGACGAACTGGGGCTGCCGCCCATGGTCGAGGTCAACCAGGACGCCAAGGGGACTGCCTACACGGTGTCCTGCGACGCCGCCGACGGCGTGACCACCGGCATCAGTTCCGCGGACCGGGCCCGCACCGCCGCGGTGCTCGCGGCAGCGGACAGCACCGCCGCCGACCTGACCCGGCCCGGCCATGTCTTCCCGCTGCGGGCGGTCGACGGCGGCGTGCTCGCGCGGCGCGGACATACCGAAGCGGCCGTGGACCTGTGCCGGTTGGGCGGGCGTGCCCCGGTGGGCGTGATCGCCGAACTCGTGCACGATGAAGGGGACATGATGCGTTTGCCGGCGCTGCGTGCATTTGCCGACGAGCACGGCTGCCCGCTGGTGTCGATCGAGGACCTCGCGAACCACCTGGCCGGGCGCCCGGACGCCGCCGGCCTGCCGAAGGCGGCAAACCATGGACGGTAAGGACATCCGCGAAAAGACTCCGGCCGCCACGGTCGAGGGCGGGCCCGCGGTCCAGCTGCCCACCGCCTTCGGCAGCTTCACGGCCCGGGCCTGGACCGATGCCGCCACCGGCGTGGAGCACCTGAGCATCACCTCCCAGGTCCGGCCGGCGGCCGCACCGCTGGTCCGGCTGCACTCCGAATGCCTGACCGGCGATGTGTTCGCCTCCTACCGCTGCGACTGCGGCGAGCAATTGGAACAGGCGCTGGCCATGATCGGCGAGCACGGCGGGACGGTCCTGTACCTGCGCGGGCAGGAGGGGCGCGGCATCGGGCTGGCCAACAAGATGCGGGCCTACGCGCTGCAGGAAGCCGGCGCGGATACGGTGGAGGCCAATGAGCAACTGGGCCTGCCCGTGGACGCGCGGGATTACTCCGCCGCGGCCGCCATCCTGCAGGCGATGGGCATCGGCGCCATCAGGCTGCTGAGCAACAATCCGGCCAAGAGCAGCATGCTGGCAGCCCTGGGAATCGACGTGGTCGAGATGGTGGCCGCCGAAGTCCCCTACCGGGAGCAGAACCGCCGCTACCTGGAGACCAAGCGGGACCGCATGGACCACCGGCTGGCCGTCCTGCAGACAACACCGGTGCAGCAGAGCTGACGCCTGCGCCCGGCACAGCATCCACGACTAACCACCGACGAGAGTTTCACGAAGGAAGAACATGAGCGGACACGGAGCACCCACCATCGACATCACCGGCCTGCAGGCGGAGACCGGCGCGCTAAGGCTCGCGATAGTCGCCGCCAGTTGGCACACCGAGATCATGGACGGGCTGGTCGACGGCGCGCTGCGGGCGGCAACGGAGGCGGGGATCGGGGAACCGGCCCTGGTCCGGGTGCCCGGGGCCTTCGAGCTGCCCGTCGCCGCCGCCCGGCTGGCACCGCACTATGACGCCGTGGTGGCGCTCGGCGTCGTGATCCGCGGCGGAACGCCGCACTTCGAGTACGTCTGCCAGGCCGCCACCGAGGGCCTGACGAGCGTCAGCGTGCAGACCGGCAAGCCGGTGGGCTTCGGGGTGCTCACCTGCGACACGGAGCAGCAAGGCCTGGACCGCGCCGGCCTGGCGGGCTCCAGCGAGGACAAGGGCCACGAAGCGGTTACCGCCGCCCTGGCGACCGCGGCCACGCTCCGGGGCCTCGGCGTCTGAGGCCGGACCGCCGCGCGGCCCCGCGCCTGAGGCCGGACCGCCGCGCGGCCCCGGAGGCATTCGTCACAATGGGAACGGCGGTTTGCCGCCCTTATGCGCTCCTGACGTAGTCTAAAGGGCGTGAAATCCTTCGAATCCCTGTTTGCGGAACTGAGCGAAAAGGCGCAGCGGCGCCCGGAGGGCTCCCGTACGGTAGCCGAGCTGGATTCCGGCATCCACGGAATCGGGAAGAAGGTCGTCGAAGAGGCCGCCGAAGTCTGGATGGCAGCCGAACACGAATCCGACGAAGCCGCCGCAGAGGAGATCTCCCAGCTGCTCTACCACCTGCAGGTCCTGATGATCGCCAAGGGCCTGCGGCTGGAAGACGTCTACAAGCATCTGTAGCGGGACGCCGCCCGAGCCGGCGCCCCGCCCAGACCCAGGCCGATTCCACACTTGCGCGGCCCTGCTGCGGCCGCGACGATTCCAGAAAGACTCCACATGCTGCGTGTAGCTGTTCCCAATAAAGGTTCCCTGTCCGAAGCCGCCTCCGCCATGCTGGGCGAGGCGGGCTACCTCCAGCGCCGCGACAGCCGCGAACTGGTCATGACCGATGCGGACAACGATATTGAGTTCTTCTTCCTGCGTCCGCGCGACATCGCCGTCTACGTAGGCTCCGGCACCCTGGACGTCGGCATCACCGGCCGTGACCTGTTCCTGGATGCACAGGTGGAAGCCGTCGAGCTGATGAACCTGGGCTTCGCGGCGTCCACGTTCCGGTTCGCCGGCCCGGTCGGCGAGTTCAGCAGCGCCGGGCAACTGAGCGGCAAGCGCCTGGCCACCAGCTATGACGGGCTGCTGCGCAGCTACCTGGCCGAGCACGGCATCGACGCCTCCGTCGTCCGGCTGGACGGCGCGGTCGAGTCCTCCGTGCGCCTCGGCGTGGCCGACGCGATCGCCGACGTCGTGGAGACCGGCAACACGCTCCGGGCCGCCGGGATGGAGATCTTCGGCGACCCCATCCTGAAGTCCGAAGCCGTGCTGATCGGCCGCGGGGAGACCGCGCCCAACGGACTGGACGTGCTGATGCGCCGGCTGCGCGGCGTCATTGTTGCCCGCGAGTACGTCATGATGGACTACGACATCCGCAAGGACCTCGTGGACGCCGCCGCGGCGCTGACCCCGGGGCTGGAGTCACCCACCATCTCACCGCTGCGCGATACCGGCTGGGTTGCCGTGCGCTCGATGGTCCGCCGCAACCAGACCAACCGCATCATGGACGAGCTCTACGATCTCGGCGCCCGGGCCATCCTGGTCAGCACCATCCACGCCTGCCGCATCTGACCGCCCTGGAGTAAGCCATGACTGTTGCCATCCGTGTGATCCCCTGCCTGGACGTCGACGCCGGACGCGTGGTCAAGGGGATTAATTTCGAAGGCCTGCGCGACGCCGGTGACCCGGTGGAACTGGCGCACCGGTACGACCGTGCCGGAGCCGACGAGCTGACCTTCCTGGACGTCACCGCCTCCTCCGGCAACCGGGAAACGACGTTCGACGTCGTGGCCCGCACCGCCGAGGAAGTCTTCATCCCGCTGACCGTGGGCGGCGGAGTGCGCGAGGTCGCCGACGTCGACAAACTGCTGCGCTACGGGGCGGATAAAGCCGCCATCAATACCGCCGCGGTCGCCCGGCCCGACGTGATCGACGAGATCACCCGCCATTTTGGCTCCCAGGTGCTGGTGCTCTCGCTGGACGCACGCCGGACCGGGGATCCCTCGGTGGCTTCCGGATTCGAAGTCACCACGCACGGCGGCCGCAAGGGTACGGGGATCGACGCGGTGCAGTGGGCACGCGAGGCAGCCGACCGCGGGGTGGGGGAGTTGCTGCTCAACTCCATCGACGCCGACGGGACCAAGGACGGTTTCGACCTGGAGATGATCCGGGCGGTACGGGCCGCGGTGAAGGTCCCGCTGATTGCTTCCGGCGGCGCCGGCAAGCCCGCGCATTTCCCGCCGGCCGTCGCCGCGGGGGCCGACGCAGTGCTGGCCGCATCGGTCTTCCACTTCGGGCCGGACGACGCCATCGCCCAGGTCAAGCAGGCGATCCGGGACGCGGGCTACCCGGTCCGTTGAGGCCCGGAGCCGGGGAAGCGGAAGCTCAGAGGCCGATTTCGGCGCTGTCCAGCAGCGCCACGGCATCGTCCTGGCCCTCAAACGTGACCAGGGCATGCTTGGCCCGGCCGGACGCATGCATCAGCAGTTCGCCCGGTTCTCCGACGATTGCCACCGAGACCGGCGCCCGTTTGGCCACATGCCGCGGGCCGTCCGGCCGCACCAGCACGATGCCCAGGTCCACGCCGCGGTACAGCAGTGCCGCGCGCCTGATGAGTTCGTCCCACAGCGCCAACGAATAGTCCTCGTCCAGCGCCCGCGGTGCCCAACGGTCGGTAGCCCGCCGGACGTCTTCGGTGTGGACGAAGAATTCCACCAGATTGGCCACCCGGTCCACTCCCGGCACCCTGAACGGGGACAAGGCCGGTGGTCCGGCGCGGAAGGCTTCCACCAGCCTGGCATAGCCGGCCGGTTCCCGGGCTTTGTCCGCCACCTTCCGGGTGGCCTCGTCCGAGACCCTGGCGAGGGGCTTGAAGGCCAGGCCGAGGGCGGCACCCACACGGTGCTCCCGGATGTACAGGTGGGCGGCCAGTTCTGCGGTCCTCCACCCCGCGCACAGGGTGGGTGAATCCGGCCCGGCAGCCAGCAAGGTCTCGGCCAGGACTTCACGGGACGGATTTACGAAATGCATCATCATGAACCTAGCACGAAGAAGGCGCCTGCGGGCCGGTAAATGGGTCCGTGCACGCCGTCCTGGCGCGGGCGGAAGCCTTCGGGACTTGGCACTAGACTTGTAGCGATGCCTTCCGAGTCTGATTCCCCGAATACAATGCCGTCCGCTGCCGGCGCAACGGCCCTTGACCCCGCCGTCGCCGGGCGGCTCAAGCGCGACTCCGCGGGCCTGGTGGCCGCGGTCGTCCAGCAGTTCGATTCCGGTGAAGTGCTGATGCTGGGCTGGATGGACGACGAGGCGCTGCACCGCACCTTGACCAGCGGCCGCGTGACCTTCTATTCGCGCTCGCGCCGGGAATACTGGCGCAAGGGTGACACCTCCGGCCACGTGCAGTACGTGAAGTCCGTGGCTCTGGACTGCGACGGCGACGCCCTGCTGGTCCGGGTGGACCAGGTCGGCGCCGCCTGCCACACCGGCACCCGCACCTGCTTTGACGGCCGCGGCCTCGACGTTGTCGCCGGCGACGGCGCCGAACCGGGCGGCGGCGCCGGAGCGTCCGGCACCGGAACGGGCCCCACGACCACCGCAGTATCAGCCACTGAAGCGAAAGACAGTTAACGCATGCAGGACCTTGGCGTCATCAGCCCCAGCCTGGAGGAATTCCGTGCGCTTGCGCGCGACCGCAGGGTCATCCCGGTCTCCATCAAGGTGCTCGCCGATGACCAGACTCCCATTTCCATTTACCGCAAGTTGGCGGATTCCCGGCCGGGAACCTTCCTGCTGGAGTCGGCCGCCGTCGGCGGCGTCTGGTCCCGCTATTCCTTCATTGGTGCCAACTCGCGGGCCACGCTGACGACCAGGGACGGACAGGCGCACTGGCTGGGGGAGCCGCCGGTGGGCGTGCCGCGCGCGGGCAACCCGGTGGAGGCGTTGCGCGCGACCGTGGAGGCGCTGCGGACCGAACGGTTCGATTCGCTGCCGCCGCTGACTTCCGGGCTGGTGGGCTTCGTCGGCTGGGAGGCCGTGCGGCACTGGGAGAGGCTGACGTCCCCGCCCGAAGACGACCTGAACCTGCCCGAGCTGGCCATGAACCTGGTCACCGACCTGGCCGTGCACGACAACGCCGAAGGCACGGTCACGTTGATCGCCAATGCCATCAACTTCGACAACCGCGACGAGCGCGTGGACGAGGCGTGGCTGGACGCGGTCAAACGGGCCAAGCACCTGCTGGCCCAACTCGCCGAACCGCTGGCGCAGCAGGTGTCGGTGCTGGAAGACGCCGCGCTGGAAACCGCGGACCTGATGAACAGCGTCACCCACAGCTGGGCCCGGGAGAAGTATCTGGCGGCCGTGGATCGCGGCAAGGAAGCAATCGTCGACGGCGAAGTGTTCCAGGTCGTGATCTCGCGCCGGTTCGAGACCGAATGCTCAGCCGAGGCTCTCGACGTCTACCGCGTGCTGCGGAACCTCAATCCCAGCCCCTACATGTACCTGTTCAGCCTGGAAGATTCCGACGGCGTGGGCTACTCGATCGTGGGATCCTCCCCGGAGGCGCTGGTCACCGTGACCGGCGACGAGGTCATTACGCACCCGATCGCCGGTTCCAGGCCCCGCGGGCACAGCGTGGAGCATGACAAGGAACTGGCCGAGGAGTTGCTGGCGGACAAAAAGGAACGCGCCGAGCACCTGATGCTCGTGGACCTGGCCCGCAACGACATCTCCAAGGTCTGCAAACCAGGCAGCGTCGACGTCACGCAGTTCATGGAGGTGGAGAAGTTCAGCCACATCATGCATCTGGTCTCCACCGTGGTTGGCCGGCTGTCCCCGGATAAGACCGCCTACGACGTGCTGGCCGCGACGTTCCCGGCAGGTACGCTGTCCGGCGCGCCCAAGCCCCGCGCCCTGAGGCTGTTGGACGAACTGGAACCGCACCGCCGGGGCATTTACGGCGGCGTTGTGGGCTACCTGGACTTTGCCGGGGACATGGACATGGCCATCGCCATCCGCTCGGCGCTGCTGCGCGGCGGCGTTGCCTACGTCCAGTCCGGCGGCGGGATCGTGGCCGACTCGCAGCCGGAGGCCGAGGCGTTGGAAACCGTGAACAAGGCGGCGGCGCCGCTGCGGGCGGTGACCCTGGCGGCGCGGCTCCATCCGGCCAATCCCGCACACGTACCGGTCAAGGGGCAGCAATGAGCGACGAGAACACCTCCCCGGCGCGGGACGCGGAACCGGAGCGGCGGCCGGCCCCCGCGCGCTGGCAGCGCAAGGGCACCGTGGTGCTTGCCGCCGTCGTGATCTCGTTGGCCGCCTTTGGCACCACGACGCAAACCTGGCTCACGGCCCGGTTCCCGGGAACCCGGGTGCAGACCCCCGACGTGAGCGTGGCCGGCAGCGATGCCGCCACCGCGGTGACAGCCCTGGCGCTGGTGGCACTGGCCGCCGCGTTGGCCGCTTCCATCGCCGGGCGGATCGCCCGCATCGTGATCGCCGTGCTGCTGGCGGCGGCCGGCATCGGCATCTCCGCCGCCAGCTTTACCGTGGTCGCCAACCCGGCCGGGGCGGCTTCGGCGGCCATCGGTGAGGCGACCGGGCAGATCGGGGGAGAGGCCGCCGTCGACATCACGGTTTTCCCGTACCTGGGGGCCGTGGCCGGCGTCCTGCTCTTGCTGACGGCCGTCTGGCTGATGGTGGCCGGACGGTCCTGGGCCGCGTCGAAGAAGTATGTGCCGGCGACCGAGCGGCAGGCCGACGGAATGCCATCCGACAGGGCCGGCAGCGTCGACGAAATCGACAGCTGGGACCAGCTCAGCCGGGGCAAGGACCCGACGGACTGAACCGCCGGCCGCGGCCCGCACCGGGAACGAGGGCAGCCGGCAGCCGTGTCACACTGGCCTGCCGAGCCCGCAAACAATGGCAGAATGAAGTAGCAGAACCGTTTTTAGAGGGAGATACACCATGGGCAACCAGGCCACCGCCACCGAAACCGCGATGAAGACGGACCCGGCAGGCAGCATCCACGACGAGGTCATCGGCCACGGGAACAGCCCGGCCGCCTGGACCTGCGTGCTCATCATGATCGCGGGCTCCATCGTGGCAGGCATCGGCTTCGCCATGGCCTCGTCGGTGGTCTTCTGGGCCGGAATGGCAGTCGTCTTCCTCGGCCTGATCGTCGGCGGGATCATGAAGAAGGTCGGCTACGGCGTGGACGGCAGCAAGATCCAGGGCAGCGGACACTGAGCGTGACCGTTCTCGACGACATCATCGTTGGAGTCCGCGAAGACCTCGAGTCCCGGCGCGCCCAGGTTCCCTTGGCGCAGATCCAGCGGCTGGCCGCCGGCGCGCCGGCTCCGCGTGATGCCTACGCAGCCCTCGGCGGAAACGATTCGCCGAGGACCGCGCTCAAGGTGATCGCCGAGGTCAAGCGCAAGAGCCCCTCCAAAGGCGATCTGGCTTCCATCAGCGACCCGGCCCAACTGGCGGCCGGTTACGAACGCGGCGGCGCTGCGGTCATCAGCGTGTTGACGGAGCAGCGCCGGTTCAACGGCTCGCTGGCGGATTTCGACGCCGTGCGCGCCGCGGTGGACGTGCCGCTGCTGCGCAAGGACTTCAACGTCGAGGAATACCAGATCTTCGAGGCACGCGCCCACGGCGCGGACCTGGTGCTGCTGATCGTCGCCGCCTTGGACGACGACAGGCTGAAGGCCTTGCTGGCGCTGACCCACGAACTGGGCATGGAGGCCTTGGTGGAGACACATACCGCCGAGGAGATCGACCGGGCCGTCGCCGTCGACGCACGCATCATCGGCGTGAACGTCCGCAACCTGAAGACCCTGGACGTGGACCGTTCGGTGTTCGCCGGGTTGGCAGGCCGGATTCCCTCCAGTGCCGTGGTGGTGGCCGAGTCGGGAGTCCGCGGAGCGGACGATGTGCGTGACTACGCCACCCAGGGCGCCAACGCCGTCCTGGTGGGCGAAGCGCTGGTCATCACCGGTGATCCGGAAGCGGCCGTTGCCGAATTCGGCGCGGCGGGCGCCGAGGCCATCGCCGCGCGCCGCTGAGCCCGCCGGCCAGACAACTTAAGAATCCTTAGAGGGGCAGACAGGGGCCAGCTGCGGCTCCGCGTCCTGCCTCCAGTAACAGACAGGACGGCCATGACGCAGAGCCCCGATACCCCGGCGGAGCCCGGAAACACCCAGGAAGCCGCCGATGCCTTCCTGGCCGGAGACAGCCTCCGCCATGCCCCCGGTCCCTATTTCGGTGCCTTCGGCGGGCGCTGGATGCCGGAATCCCTGATTGCTGCGCTGGACGAACTGGAAGACACCTTCGAAAAGGCCAAGGCGGATCCCGAATTCACCGCCCAGGTGGCCGAGCTGAACAAGAACTATTCGGGCCGGCCCTCGCTGCTGACCGAAGCCAAGCGCTTCTCGCAGCATGCGGGCGGCGCCCGGATCTTCCTCAAGCGCGAGGACCTGAACCATACCGGCTCACACAAGATCAACAACGTGCTGGGCCAGGCCCTGCTCGCTCAGCGGATGGGCAAGACCCGCATCATTGCGGAGACCGGTGCCGGCCAGCACGGCGTGGCCAGCGCCACCGCCGCCGCGCTGCTCGGCATGGAATGCGTGGTCTACATGGGCGCCGAAGACACCCGCCGGCAGGCCCTGAACGTGGCCCGGATGGAACTGCTCGGAGCCACCGTCGTGCCCGTCACCGCCGGGTCGCAGACGCTCAAGGACGCCATCAACGAAGCCCTGCGCGACTGGGTGGCCAATGTGCACAACACCCACTACCTGCTCGGAACCGCTGCCGGTGCTCACCCCTTCCCGGCGCTCGTCCGCTACTTCCATGAAGTCATCGGCGAGGAAGCCCGCGCCCAGATCCTGGACCAGGCCGGCCGGCTGCCGGATGCCGTCTGCGCCTGCATCGGGGGCGGTTCGAACGCCATCGGCATCTTCCACGGCTTCCTGGACGACCGGAACGTCGCGCTGTACGGCTTTGAAGCCGGCGGCGACGGCGTCGACACCGGCCGCCATGCCGCCACCATCACGCTGGGCCGGCCGGGAGTCCTGCACGGGGCGCGCTCCTACCTCATGCAGGATGAGGACGGCCAGACCATCGAGTCGCATTCAATATCGGCAGGGCTGGACTACCCCGGCGTCGGACCGGAGCATTCCTACCTGTCGGACATCGGCCGGGCCAGCTACGAACCGGTCACCGACAGCGAAGCGATGGATGCTTTCCGGCTGCTGTGCCGCACCGAGGGCATCATCCCGGCGATCGAATCGTCGCACGCCCTGGCCGGAGCGCTGCGGGTGGGCAAGCGCCTGACCGAGGGCCGGGACAATCCGCAGGACGTCATCATCGTCGTCAGCCTTTCGGGCCGCGGCGACAAGGACGTCGCTACCGCCGCCGAGTGGTTCGGCCTGCTTCCGGAGGAATCACCCGAAGCAAGCATCGGTTCCGAAGGAGAGCAGCTGTGAACAACACCGCCATCGCCAGCAAGTCCGCCGCGGCCATCGACAGGGCCCTGGCCGACGGCCGGACCGCACTGGTCGGCTATCTGCCCGCAGGATACCCGGACGTCCAGACCACCATCGACGCCGCCGTCGCGCTGGCGGAGAATGGTGCCGATGTCATTGAAATCGGCATTCCGTACTCGGATCCGGTGATGGACGGCGCGGTCATCCAGGCCGCCACGGTCCAGGCGCTGAAGAACGGCTTCCGGGTCAGCCAGGTGTTCGACATCGTCGCCGGGATCACCGCGCGCTGCGATGCCGCCGTCCTGGTGATGACGTACTGGAATCCGGTCATGCGGATGGGCGTCGACGAGTTCTCCCGCCGGTTGGCCGAGGCCGGCGGCGCCGGGCTGATCACGCCGGACTTGATTCCGGACGAGGCGGCCGAATGGTTCGAGGCTTCGGACAAGTACGGGCTGGACCGCGTGTTCCTGGTCGCACCGTCGTCCTCTCCGGAGCGGATGGCGATGACGGTCAAGGCCAGCCGCGGTTTTGTCTACGCGGTATCGATCATGGGCGTCACCGGCGCCCGCGAGAGTGTGTCCAACGCCGCCGAGCGTGTGGTCCGCTCGGCGCATGAGGCCGGAGCCGAACGGGTCTGCGTTGGGCTGGGGGTTTCCAGTCCCGAGCACGTGCGCGAGATCGGCGCTTATGCCGAGGGCGCCATCGTGGGCACCGCGCTGGTGGCCGAACTCGGCAGCTCCGGTGTGCCGGCACTCGGCAAGCTCGCGGCGCGGCTGAGCGAAGGCACAGCCCGGGCCTGACAGAATAAGCGGTGGCCAGCGGTCCGCCGCTTGCCCGCGCCCGCCCCGCAAACTCCGGCCAAGAGGACTCACCTGGTGTACAGCACGACTATTGCAACGGCCGTACCGGCATCCATCCCCAGCCCCGGCTGGTCCGGATTCAGCATCGGCCCGCTCACCATCCACGCCTATGCCCTGTGCATCCTGCTGGGCATCGTCGCGGCAATCTGGCTCACCCACCGCCGTTGGAAGGCCCGCGGCGGGCCGGAGGAGTTCATCTGGGATGCAGCCATCTGGGCCATCCCGTTCGGCATTGTTGGCGGCCGCCTGTATCACGTCTTCTCATCGCCCGACGCCTACTTCGGACCGAACGGGGACCTGAGCCTCATCCCGCAGATCTGGCGCGGCGGGCTGGGAATCTGGGGTGCCGTGGCACTCGGCCTGGTTGGCGCGTGGATCGCGTGCCGCCGGGCCGGCATCAAGCTGCCGGCCTTCATGGATGCCGCCGCCCCCGGGGTGCTGCTCGCCCAAGCCATTGGGCGCTGGGGCAACTGGTTTAACCAGGAGCTGTTCGGCGCACCCACCACGCTGCCCTGGGGGCTGGAGATCGACGCCGACAACCCCAACTTCCCGGCCGACGCGGAACCGGGCACCTTGTTCCACCCCACCTTCCTCTACGAGTCGCTCTGGAACCTGGCCGGGGTGGCCCTGCTGCTGCTTTTGGACAGGCGCTTCAAGTTCCGCCGCGGCATGCTGTTCTGGCTGTACGTCGCGTTCTACACCCTCGGCCGGGTCTGGATCGAAATGCTGCGCATCGACGATGCCGAGATGGTCACCATCTTCGGCATCACCCAGCGGCTGAACGTCTGGACGTCGCTGCTGCTCCTGGTCGCCGCCGTCGTCATTTTCATTGTGCTGTCGCGCCGCCCTCGCACCGCGGAAACCGACTCCCTGTACCTGCCGGGCCGGGAGCCGTCCGGCGTCGCGGCGGCGGAATCCGAGCAGGCAACGGTCCTGCAGGGGAACGCCTCCAAGCACGACGGCGGTCCGCGCGCCGCGGGAGCCGGATCTTCCGTAATCGCGGGGGAGAAGGGGGAAACCCCTGCCGGGACGCCCGACCCGAAGGGCGGGACGCCGGACCCGAAGGCCGGGGAACGTGCCCCACAGGGCGCGGCGCCGGCCGGCAAGGACGTTGAGCCGGGGTCAAAGGACACGGAGCCGACCCCGGACAATGCGCCGGCAGCCGAGGAAGCCGGGCAGCCTGCAGCGCCCGCCGATGCCGCCGCCGAGAACGACCCGCCCACGGCGGACAACAACCGCCCCCGGAACTAGTTTCCCCGCGCAGCCGCCGGAACGTCGCATCCCTACGTTCCGGCGGCTTCGTGCGCTCCGGGCTGCCGATAACAATCCGGAAAGCGGTCGGTAAAAAACCCGAAAAGCCTGTGTTGCAAGGTGCCTGCCGTGCTATCGTCGCTCTACCGCAGAACAGACTCGTTCCGCGGCCGGTCCGACCCTGATGGGCGGGCCGAACGATCAGTACGCACCTCCCGGACCACCGACCGGGCGCAGGCATGCGGCGTACCGACCACACTGACGTGGATTCTCCGCCGGACAAGGCGCACCACCCAGTGCGGTCCCGGCGGCCGTGGCCGATTGACCGCACAGTTCACCCTGGCGGCCCCCATCCGACCCCTTGGACACCGAATACGCTGTGCGGGGTGAGCTGGCCATAGAATCCCGGTGCATCACGGGCCGGCTTCCCAGCAAGCCGCCCGGGCGGGGCCAGCGCCGTCCCCTTCTCACCTACATCCAGGAGAAGGAAGTTCAGATGACTCCTCCGTTCAAGGGGTCCGGTACCCCGCGCAGCCTCGGCGGCGGACATGGGCGCCGGCACACCACAGTGCCCTCGCCGTTCAGTCGTTTCGCCGCCTACCCGGAAAAGACCGGGCTGTACGATCCCGCCCACGAAAAGGACGCCTGCGGCCTCGCCGTGATTGCCACCCTGCGGGGCGAGCCGGGCCACCACATCGTCGACGCGGCGCTGACGGCGCTGCGCAATCTGGAACACCGCGGCGCCGTCGGCGCCGATGAAGGAACCGGCGACGGCGCCGGGTTGCTCACCCAGATCCCCGATGAATTCTTCCGGGCGGTGGTGGGCTTCGAACTCCCGGCGCCCGGCCGGTATGCCGCCGGGACCGCTTTCCTGCCCAGCGACGAGTCTGAAGCGGCGGCGGCGCGGGACGGCGTGGAATCCATCGCCGCCTCCGAAGGCCTGCAGGTCCTCGGCTGGCGCGACGTCCCGGTGGTCGCCGAACTGGTCGGCGCCATGGCGCGGTCCTGCATGCCCCACTTCGCCCAGGTGTTCCTGGGCCTCGACCCGGCCGATGCCGGCAGCAGCGATGTGGATGCCCGCGTTTTCCGCGTCCGCAAGCGCGCGCAAAACAAGTACGGGGTGTACTTCCCGTCGCTGTCGTCGAAGACCATCGTCTACAAGGGAATGCTGACCACCGCGCAGCTGGAACCCTTCTACCCGGACCTCTCCGACCCCCGCTTCAAGACGAAACTGGGTATTGTCCACTCCCGCTTCTCCACCAACACCTTCCCCTCGTGGCCGCTGGCCCAGCCGTTCCGCACCATTGCGCACAACGGCGAGATCAACACCGTCAAGGGCAACCGCAACTGGATGCGGGCCCGCCAGTCGCAGCTGAAAGGCTCCCTGCTGGGTGACACGCCCGAAGAGCTCTTCCCGATCTGCACGCCCGGCGCCTCCGACTCCGCCTCTTTTGACGAAGTCGCCGAACTGCTGATGCTCTCCGGCCGCCCGATTACGCACGCGATCATGATGATGATTCCCGAGGCGTGGGAGAACCACGCCACGATGGATCCGGAGCGGCGTGCTTTCTATCAGTACCACTCCATGCTGATGGAGCCGTGGGACGGCCCCGCGGCCGTTTCCTTCACCGATGGCACGCTCGTTGGCGCCGTGCTCGACCGCAACGGCCTGCGCCCGGCCCGCTACTGGGTCACGGAGGACGGGCTGGTCGTGCTGGCGTCGGAGGTCGGCGTCGTCAACATCGAACCGGCAAAGGTGGTCAGGAAGGGCCGGGTCTCGCCGGGAAAGATGTTCCTGGTGGACACCGAGGCCGGCCGGCTGGTCGAGGACGAGGAGATCAAGGCCGACGTCGCGGCGGCCAACCCCTGGGGCGAATGGCTCAAGGAAAACATGATCCGGCTCGAGGACCTGCCCGAGCGCGAGCACGTGGTGCACACCGCCGCGTCGGTGAACCTCCGCCAGCGGACCTTCGGCTACACGCAGGAAGAACTGCGGATCCTGCTGGGCCCGATGGCCCGCACCGGCGCCGAACCGCTGGGGGCCATGGGCACCGACACCCCGATCGCCGTGTTGTCCAAGCGCCCGCGGCTGCTGTTCGACTACTTCGTGCAGTCCTTCGCGCAGGTGACCAACCCTCCGCTGGATGCCATCCGCGAAGAACTGGTGACGTCGCTGCGCTCGTCCATCGGTCCCGACGGCAACCTCCTGGCCACCGGCCAGGTGCGCACCACCCAGGTGGCGCTGAACTTCCCCGTGGTCAACAACGACGAACTGGCCAAGATCGCCGCGATGGCAGACGAGGAGGGCAACCGCCTCACGCTGAAGGTGGGCGGTCTCTACCGGCCCGACGGCGGCGCCGCCGAGTTGGCTGCCCGGCTGCAGGAAATCTGCGAAAAGGTTTCCGGCGCCGTCAACCGCGGCGTGAAGTTCATCGTGCTCTCGGACCGGGACTCGAACGCCCAGTGGGCGCCGATCCCGTCGCTGCTGCTGACCAGCGCCGTGCACCACCACCTGCTCAAGAGCGCCAACCGGACCAAGATCTCGCTGCTGGTGGAAGCCGGCGACGTGCGGGAGGTTCACCACGTCGCCGTTCTCATCGGGTACGGCGCTTCCGCCGTGAATCCGTATCTGGCGATGGAAAGCTGCGAGGAACTGGTGCGCAACGGCGACATCCAGGGCGTCAGCGAAGCCCAGGCCGTGCAGAACCTGATCAAGGGCCTGGGCAAGGGCGTGCTGAAGATCATGTCCAAGATGGGCATTTCCACCGTCGCCTCCTACTGCGGCGCCCAGACGTTCGAAGCGATCGGACTCGCCCAGTCCCTGGTGGACCAGTACTTCGCCGGAACCATGTCGCAGCTCGGCGGCGTCGGCCTGGAGGTCATCGCCGCGGAAGCCGCGGCCCGGCACGCCCAGGCCTACCCCTCCGACGGGATCGAAGAACCCCACCGGACCCTCGAGAACGGCGGCGAGTATCAGTGGCGCCGTGAAGGACCGCCGCATCTGTTCAACCCGGAGACGGTGTTCCGGCTGCAGCATGCCACCCGCGAACGGCGCTACGACGTGTTCAAGGCCTACACCCGCGGCGTGGACGACCAGGCCAAGGACCTGATGACGCTGCGCGGCCTGTTGAAGTTCAAGACCGGCGCCCGCCCGCCCGTGCCGCTGGAGGAGGTCGAACCGGTCTCCAGCATCGTCAAGCGTTTCTCCACGGGGGCCATGAGCTACGGCTCCATCTCGCAGGAGGCGCACGAGACGCTGGCCATCGCCATGAACCGGCTGGGCGGGAAATCGAACACCGGCGAGGGCGGCGAGGACGTCGACCGGCTGCTGGATCCGGAGCGCCGGTCGGCCATCAAGCAGGTGGCGTCCGGCCGGTTCGGCGTCACCAGCCTGTACCTGACCAACGCCGAGGACCTCCAGATCAAGATGGCCCAGGGAGCCAAGCCCGGCGAGGGCGGCCAGCTGATGAGCCAGAAGGTCTACCCCTGGGTGGCCCGGACCCGGCATTCCACGCCGGGCGTCGGCCTGATCTCGCCGCCGCCGCACCACGACATCTACTCGATCGAGGACCTGGCGCAGCTGATCTACGACCTGAAGCGTTCCAACCCCTCGGCACGCGTGCACGTGAAGCTGGTGTCCGAAGTCGGGATCGGCACCGTGGCGGCAGGCGTGACCAAGGCGAAGGCCGACGTCGTCCTCGTCTCGGGGCACGATGGCGGCACCGGGGCCAGCCCGCTGAACTCGCTCAAGCATGCCGGCGCGCCTTGGGAACTGGGGCTGGCCGAGACGCAGCAGACGCTGATCCTCAACGGCCTGCGGGACCGGGTGGTGGTGCAGGTGGACGGGCAGTTGAAGAGCGGCCGCGACGTGGTGGTCGCGGCGCTGCTGGGCGGCGAGGAATTCGGCTTCGCGACCGCGCCGCTGGTGGTCTCCGGCTGCATCATGATGCGCGTCTGCCACCTGGACACCTGCCCGGTGGGGGTTGCCACGCAGAACCCGGAACTCCGCCGCCGCTTCACCGGCAAGCCCGAGTTCGTGGTGAACTTCTTCGAGTTCATTGCGGAGGAAGTGCGCGAGCTGCTGGCCGGACTGGGCTATCGCAGCCTCGCAGAAGCCATCGGCCACGCGGAGCTGCTGGACACCCGCGAAGCGGTCGACCACTGGAAGGCCGACGGCCTGGACCTGGCACCGATCCTGCGCGGCTACGGCACCGACTCCGACGTCCCGCTGCGCAACATGACCACGCAGAACCACGAACTGGACAAGCACTTCGACAACCAGCTGATCGCCATGAGCTCCGACGCGCTGACCCACCGCGAACCGGTGCGGATCAGCCTGGACGTGATCAACACCGACCGGTCCGTGGGAACGATGCTCGGCCACGAAGTGACCAAGCGTTTCGGCATCGAGACCCTGGCGGACGACACCATCGACGTGACCCTGACGGGCCAGGCCGGACAGTCGCTGGGCGCCTTCCTCCCGGCCGGCATCACCCTGCGGCTGCTCGGCGACTCGAACGACTATGTCGGCAAGGGACTCTCCGGCGGCCGGATCATCGTCCGGCCGGACCGGGCCAACACGTTCGCGTCCGAACGCAACGTGATCGCGGGCAACGTCATTGGTTACGGCGCCACCAGCGGGGAGATGTTCCTGCGCGGCCAGGTCGGCGAGCGGTTCCTGGTGCGCAACTCGGGCGCCACCGCCGTCGTCGAAGGAATCGGCGACCACGGCTGCGAGTACATGACCGGGGGACTGGCCCTGGTCCTGGGCCGGACCGGCCGCAACTTCGGCGCCGGCATGTCCGGCGGCGTGGCCTACGTGCTGGACCTGGACCCGAGCCGGCTGAACACGCAGAGCACCGACAACGGCGAACTGCAACTGCTGCGGCCGGACCCGGTGGACGAAGGGATCATTGCGGCCCTGCTCAAGAAGCATGCGGAGGAAACCGGCTCCCTGCTGGGCGCGCGCCTGCTCGAGGACCTCGAAGACACCCTGACCCGCATCACTAAGGTGCTGCCGCGCGACTACGCGGCGGTGCTGCAAGCCCGGGCGAACGCCGAAGCCGAAGGGCTGGACCCCGACGGCGACGTTGTCTGGACCCGAATCCTGGAGGTAACCGGTGGCTGACCCACGCGGATTTATGAAGGTGCGGGAGCGCCAGACCCAGCCCCGCCGTCCTGTCCCCGTGCGGATCATGGACTGGAAGGAAGTCTACGAAGCGCAGGAGAAGGGCGTGCTCCGCAGCCAGGCCGGCCGCTGCATGGACTGCGGCATCCCGTTCTGCCACCAGGGCTGCCCGCTGGCCAACCTGATCCCGGAGTGGAACGACCTGACCTGGCGCGGCAAGGACCAGGAAGCGATTGAGCGGCTGCACGCCACCAACAACTTCCCGGAATTCACCGGCCGGCTGTGCCCGGCGCCGTGCGAGGCTGCCTGTGTGCTGGGCATCAACCAGCCGGCGGTGACCATCAAGCAGGTGGAAGTCTCCATCATCGAGGAAGCCTTCGACCAGGGCTGGGTGACTCCGCACGCGCCGGAGCGGTTGACCGGGCACACGATCGCCGTCGTCGGATCCGGTCCCGCAGGGCTGGCGACGGCGCAGCAGCTGACGCGGGCCGGCCATACGGTCGCGGTGTACGAGCGCGACGACAAGGTGGGCGGCTTGCTGCGCTACGGCATTCCCGACTTCAAAATGGAGAAGCACTATCTGGACCGCCGGCTGGAGCAGATGCGTGCCGAGGGCACCCGGTTCCGCACCGGGATCGAGGCCGGCAAGGACATCAGCTGGGACCAGCTGCGCCGCCGCTACGACGCCGTGGTGATCGCGACCGGTGCCACCGTGCCACGGGACCTGCCGATCCCCGGGCGAGGGCTGTCCGGCGTGCACTTCGCCATGGATTACCTGGTGCAGGCCAACCGGGTGGTGGCCGGCGAGACGGTCCCGGACCAGATCGACGCCCGGGGCAAGCACGTGGTGATCCTGGGCGGCGGCGACACCGGCGCGGACTGCCTCGGCACGGCGCACCGGCAGCAGGCGGCCTCGGTAACCACCCTGGCCATTGGCAAGCAGCCGCCGGCCCAGCGTGCTGCGCACCAGCCCTGGCCGACGTTCCCCAACCTGTTCGAAGTGGCCAGCGCCCATGAGGAAGGCGGCGAGCGGACCTACCTCGCTTCCACCGTGGAGTTCGTGGGCGAGAACGGCGTGCTCACGGCGCTGAAGGTCGCCGAGACCGAGTTCGTGGACGGCCGGCGGGTGCCCAAGCCCGGCACCGAGCGGGAGATCCCGGCGGACCTGGTGTTCCTGTCCCTGGGCTTTACCGGTCCGGAGCAGGCCGGGCTCGGCGCGCAGGTCAACGCGGCCTTCGACGAGCGCGGGAATGTCGCCCGCGACGGCGGCTACATGACCGGCGCGAAGGGCATCTTCGTGGCCGGCGACGCCGGGCGCGGACAGTCCTTGATAGTGTGGGCGATCGCCGAAGGGCGCGCCTGCGCGGCCGCCGTCGACCAGTGGTTGACCGGAAGTACGCGGCTGCCGGCTCCGGTGGCCCCGGACGACCGTGCGATCGCGGTGCTGCCCTAGCGGTGGCACGCCCTGCGCAACGGCCGCATTCTGATTAGGGTAGGGATATGAGACGCGCAAAAATCGTTGCAACCTTCGGCCCTGCCATCGCCAGTTACGAGAGCACCTTGGCTGTCCTCAAGGCCGGCGTGGACGTGGCCCGAATGAACATGAGCCACGGCGACTACGGCGTGCATCAGCAGACCTACGACAACGTCCGCAAGGCTTCGGCCGAACTATCCAAGCCGGTGGGCATCTTCGCCGACCTGCAGGGCCCGAAAATCCGCCTGGGACGCTTCGTGAACGGCCCCCACCACCTCGCGGTGGGCGACCGCTTCACGATCACCACCGAGGACGTGGAGGGAACCGCCGAGCAATGCTCGACCACGCACAAGGGCTTGCCGGGCGACGTCAACGTGGGCGACTCCCTGCTGATCGACGACGGCAAGGTGGCGCTCAAGGCCATCGAGGTCGACGACGTCAAGGTCGTGACGGAAGTCACGGTGGCGGGTGCGGTGTCCAACAACAAGGGCATCAACCTGCCCGGCGTGGCGGTCAATGTCCCGGCCCTGAGCGAGAAGGACGAGGAGGATCTGCGCTGGGCGCTCAAGACCGGCGTCGACATGGTGGCACTGTCCTTCGTGCGCAACGCCGCCGACGTCCAGCGGGTCCACGAGATCATGGACGAGGAGGGACGCCGCGCCCCGGTTATCGCCAAGATCGAAAAGCCGCAGGCCGTGGACGCCATCGAAGAGATCATCGACGCGTTTGATGCCATCATGATCGCCCGCGGCGATCTGGGCGTGGAGCTGCCGCTGGAGGACGTGCCGCTGGTGCAGAAGCGCGCCGTCGAACTCGCCCGCCGGTGGGCGAAACCGGTGATCGTTGCCACCCAGGTGCTCGAATCCATGATCGACAACCCGCGGCCCACCCGGGCGGAAGCATCGGACTGCGCCAACGCCGTGCTCGACGGCGCGGACGCGGTCATGCTCTCGGGCGAAACCAGCGTGGGCAAGTACCCGCTGGAGACGGTCCGGACCATGGCACGGATTATCGAATCCACCGAGCAGCACGGGCTGGACCGCATCCAGCCGCTGGGCAGCCAGCCGAAGACCCGCGGTGGCGCCATCACCCGGGCGGCCGTGCAGATCGCCGACCAGCTCGACGCCAAGTACATCTGTACCTTCACCCAGTCCGGTGACTCGGCCCGCCGGCTCAGCCGGCTGCGCCCGGGGCGGCCGGTGTTCGCGTTCACCCCGCTCCAGTCCACCCTCAACGTGCTCTCGCTGACCTGGGGCATCCAGCCGCTCGTCGTCGAGTTCGTCGAGCACACCGACCACATGACCGCCCAGGTGGACCGGATCCTCTACGAGCGCGGGCTGGTGGACATCGATGACCTGGTCGTCATCGCGGCCGGTTCGCCTCCGGGCAAGGCCGGTTCCACCAACTCCCTGAAGGTGCACCGGGTGGGCGACCTGGCGGATGCCGGCGAACTGCTGGACGGCCAGTCGCACCCGCGGCCCGAGCGGGTCGGCCCCTGGCCGTCGTCGTAGGCGAAGGGCCGGTGCAGGCCACGGACAGAAGAAACGGCCTCCGGATCATTCCGGAGGCCGTTCCCGTTCGCCTTAGTTCACCTGATTGATGATCGTCTCGGCGACTTCGCGCATGCTCAGCCGGCGGTCCATCGACGTCTTCTGGATCCAGCGGAACGCTTCCGGCTCGGTCAGGCCCATTTTGGTTATGAGCAGGCTCTTGGCCCGCTCCACCAGCTTCCGGGTCTCGAACTGCTCCTGGAGGTCGGATACCTCGGACTCCAGGGCGGCGAGCTCCTCGTGGCGGGAGAGCGCGATCTCGATGGCCGGAATCAGGTCCGCCGGCGTGAAGGGCTTCACCACGTACGCCATGGCACCGGCGTCGCGGGCGCGCTCCACCAGCTCTTTCTGGCTGAACGCGGTCAGCAGCACCACTGGGGCAATGCGTGCCTTGACGATCTGCTCCGCCGCCGAGATGCCGTCCATCACGGGCATCTTCACATCCATGAGGACCAGGTCCGGCTTCAGTTCCTGGGCGAGTTCCACTGCCTTTTCGCCGTTGTCGGCTTCGGCAACGACGTCGTAGCCCTCGCCCCTGAGGATTTCGACGATATCCAGGCGGATCAGTGTCTCGTCCTCCGCGACGACGACGCGGCGAGCGGGGACAGACTCGGTTTGTTCAGACACTGGCGCTCCTAGGGTGTTGCGTTGCCATTCATGTGGCGTCGGTTCCGTGAAATAGCCTATCGGCATGTAGAGTAGATTCGCGCACCGGGGAGCATGACGGTTTTCACAGTTGGAGACCGGCTTCGCAACCGGTGCATTGCCCGAGTGGCGGAATGGCAGACGCACCGCACTCAAAATGCGGCGGGTAAAACCGTGTGGGTTCGAATCCCACCTCGGGCACAGCTAGTGCTGATACGGATCCAACCGGTGGGGAGCGGCAGGTGGATGTCGCGGCAGGGGCGGGGCCCCGCGCCGATGGTAGTTTGGGGAGGGTGAGCACCGTTGAAAATGAGCGCAGACCTGGCCCGGTCGAAAGTGGGAGCAGTGCTCAGGAGAAGGCACCGCGTCAGTCTTTGCGCGAACTGCAGAAGCAGCTGACGCGGGAGCGGTTGATCGAGGCCGGCGCGGAGGAGTTTCGGAACCGGGGCTACAACGAAACGACGGCTGAAAACATTGCCAGCGCAGCAGGCGCCAGCCGGGCAACCTTCTACGTCTATTTCCGGAGCAAGGCTGAAGTTGTTGCCGAGATCATGCGGCAGGGCGCGCCAGAGGTGCTGGCTGCGTACCGGCGGCTGGACGAAATAAGGGACCCGGACCTGGAGAGCATCGTGTCCTGGCTCGGGGAGACCTTTGCCCTGTGGCGCGAGAAGGCCCGGGACTTTGCCACCATGGAGCAGGCACTCGCGAATGACGATGTGGTGACGGATACGTGGATCTCAGTCCTGGGGAACAGCTACAAGGTCATGCCGAGGACGTTCTCCCGGTTTACCGATCCGGACGAGCACGAACGTGCGCGGCTGCACCTTCTGACCCTCCAGATGGCGCTGGACCGCATGATGTATTTTGCCGTTATTCGTCAGCGCCCGGTGGATATGGTCAGTCTTAAAGAGGTGCTCGCGGCCCAGTGGCTTGCCTTCCTCCGCAGGGATACAACAACTCAGTGAGTGTCCCTGCCGGGGAGGGACACTCACTGATTGGATCCGGCCGGCTTGCCTGCATCGATGCTTGTCGGGCCCGGCACCCTTGAATCTACAAGTGCTACTGGCTGGAGATTTCCGTGAGGCGCACGCTCTTGGACAACGAGAAGGCGGCGGCGACCGCAACCAGGCAAATGCCGGCCGCTGCCATGAAGCCTATGCCGTAGTTCTCGGCCAATGGCAGGGGTGCCGCCGGCGTGGTGTTGAGTGCGATGATCGCGGCATAGATGGCCGTGCCAATGGACGACGAGGATAAGGCAATGGCAACGTAGAGCGAGGCCGTACCGGCGCCCCTGCCTTCCGGTGCTTCGGCGGCGATGACGGAGATGGCTACGGTGAGCACGGTGGTGTAGGCAACGCCGTAGAAGAGAATGCCGACCACAACGGCCCACAATTGGTTGTGCATGAAGTACAGCCAAATGAAGGACAGCGTCAGCAGGATGGCGCCGGCTGCGAGCGGTCGGCGCGGCGGGATGCGGTGGAGCAGCCGCGGTACGTAGAGCGAAACAACAATGCCGGCGGCGGTCATCGGGATGAACAGGAAGCCTGCCATCAGCGGATTCAGGCCGAAGCCATAGCCTGCCACCTCCGTCGGAGTCAGGGCCCAGCCCATCACAAAGTTGAAGATCATGATCCCGGCGGCGCCCAGGGCAACAAAGACAAGGTAGGCCGGCAGCAGCCGGGTGCTCAGCAGCAAGCTGACATCGACCAGCGGCTGCTTGCTCCGGGACTCCGCCAGGAGCGCCAGGACCAGGCCGGCGATCCCTCCGATGACCCAGATCAGGGTGGAAGCGGTGAAGAAGCCCCATGCCGTGCTTTGGCTGATGCCGATGCACAGGGCCGTAAGGGACAGGCCCATCAGGACGACGCCGGTGACATCGATCCGCCGCTTCGCGCTTCGGTTGCGCAGCACGGCGTCCGAATCGGATCCCCAGAGCAGCATGCCGACCAGGCTGAGCACGGTCAATACAGCGCCGATCCAGAAAGTGGTGCGCCACGTGGCGCCCGCAACCACCATTAGGCCGCCCAGGCCAAAGCCGAACGTGACCCCGATGGCCTGGCCGCCGGCGATGATGCCGATGGCCTTCTTGCGGTCGAAGTTGGACAGCCGGTCATTCATGATGCCCACTACCAGCGCCTGGCCGGCCATGATGCCGGTCAACGCCCGGCCGATCACCAGCACGGCGAACGTGGTGGCGAGGGCCGAGATAACGTAGCCGGCCAGGATCCCGAGGATGCAGAAGATCATCACCTTGCGGTGGCCGAAAACATCGCCGGCCTTCGACAGCAACGGGATGGAAGCCGCGCCCATCAGCAGGGTGGACAGCAATGCCCAGGAGACCTGGGCCGGGGTCAGCCCGAGGTCCAGACTCATCGACTGATAGAGCGGGATGGCCATCATGGCGCCCACTTCATTAAGCAGTTGGAGGCCGGAAAAGGTGATGGCCATCAGCATTCCTGCGCGTTTCCAAGGAAGTGTTCCCCGGGCGTCCTGCAGTCCGGCCGCGGAGGTCCGAGTTAGTGGAGCAGACATGTTTCTCCTCTGAAGAGAGGTCCATCGGGACCCGCTGAAAGGGGCCGGCGTGAAGGGCTCGATCGGCGAGCCGAAGTTGCCGGCAAAGAAAGAGGCAGCACAGCGATGTGACGCGCCTCATAAAAGACTGACGGTGATCAGCATACCGATAGACAGGCGTCTGGCAATAGGACGCGTGCACATTTTCTATATTCCCATCCAACATTTCGCTAGACACGTGTCTAACAACGTGCGAGACTGGGTGTCTTCGATCACAGTTCGTACCGTCCCGCTGGGATGGAGGATGGCAGGAAAACAATGAATCTTGACGGCAAAGTGGCGTTCATTACCGGAGCGGCATCGGGAATCGGCCTGGCTACGGCGCGGGCCTTCGCGGCGGCAGGAGCATCCGTGGTGGGCGCGGACCTGTCCGAGGATGCGCTGGCCAGGGAGTTCTCGAAGATCCCGGGTTCACTGGCCATTGCCCTGGACGTGACGGACAGCGCCGCCGTCAACGCTGCCTTTGCGAAGCTGGATGCCGAGTTCGGCCGGCTGGACGCCGTGATCAACGCCGCGGGAGTGAACGCTCCCAACAAGGCCGCCAACGACAAACTGGTTGAATCCAACGTCCGTTCCTTCCGTGCCGCGCAGTCCGGTGAGGAATACTTCCCGGATTTCCTGGGCGACATCAGTGACGAGGACTTCCGGCGCGTGCTGGAAATCAACCTCTTCGGCCCGTTCTACGTGATCCGCGCCGGCGCGCCCCTGCTCAAGCGCACCGGCGGCGGCGCCATCGTGAACGTCTCCAGCTCCGCAGCCCTGCTGGGCGTGCCCATGCCGCTGTACTACCCGGCGTCGAAGGCCGGCGTGCTGGGCATGACCCGCAGCGCCGCCGCCGAGCTGGCTCCTTTCAACATCCGGGTCAACGCGATTGCGCCGGGCGCAGTGGACACCCCGTTGTTCCGCCAGCAGCCCGCCGAAATCACCGGCATGCTGATCGGGATGCAGCCCATCAAGCGGCCCGCGGCCCCGGAAGAGATCGCCGAAACGCTGCTCTTCCTGGCCAGCGACTCCGGCGCCTACTACACCGGCCAGACCCTCTCGCCGTCCGGCGGCCTCCACATGTAGCAGCCCCGCACTACCGCAACGTACGACGGCGGACGGCTGCCGCCGTCGTCCCCCGGTTTTGTCTTTCCGGCCTTTGTGCCACCGCAGAAAACCAACAAACTGCAGGAGTTTGACCATGACCCACGGACTGAATCCAGAAGCCCTTGAGCTGCTCGAGTCCACCATCCGCAACGACATCAGCGCCGGCGACTATGACGGCGCCCGCATTATTCTGGCACGCCATGGCGACGTGGCCCTGGACGCCACCATCGGCTGGGCGGATCGGGCCGCTAACCGCGAAATGAGAGCGGACAGCATCTTCCGCGTCCTGTCCCTGACCAAGGCGTTTACCAATGCGCTGGTCTACCAGGCCATCGGCGAGGGCAAGCTGGCGCTGAGCACCCGCGTTGTCGACGTGATCCCGGAATTCTTCGGCCCCTCGCGCTTCCGCATGCTGCGCAAGGACAAGGTCAACCTCTCACACCTGCTGACGCACCGCTCGGGCCTGCCGGCCACCCCGGAGCCGCTGCCCACCGAGCAGCTGGGCAATCTGGCCAACACCATCGAGGCGATTTGCAATCTGGACGTCATCCACGAGCCTGGCAGCAACCTGACCTACTCTCCGGCCATCAACCACGCGCTGATGGGCGAGATGCTCCGCCGGGTCTACGGTGCGGACTCGTTCCGCGATCTGGCCGAGAAGAACCTGTTCGGTCCGCTGGGCCTGACGGACACACGGTTCGGCCCGCTGGATGAGTGGAAGGACCGCATTGTCCCGCTCAAGGCCTACATCCCGGACGACGGATGGCTTTCCGCGCGGGACGTGGAAATCCTCAACGAGGCAGTGGACCAGGATGCGGAGATGCCGTGGGTGGGCTCCGTCAGCACCGCCGCCGACGTCTTCACGTTCGCGGAAATGATCCGCCGCAAGGGCGAGTTCGCCGGGCGGCAGCTGATCGCCCCGGCGGTGTTGGATGTTGCGACCACCTTGCAGACCGGCGAGATGACCAATGACCTGTACGCGATGATCGCCCGCGCCCGTGGCTGGGAAGAGCCCATGGGCAACTTCGGCCTGGGCTTCTCGCTCAGCGGCACCGGCACCCATGCCTCCTTCTTCGGTCCCTTCACCAGCCCGCGCACGCATGGCAACTACGGCGCCGGATCCACGCTGTTCTGGATCGACCCTGAGCGGGACATGACCTTCGTCTGCCTCACCGCCGGCGTCATGGACGAAGGCGACAACGTGCTGCGCTTCCAAAAACTCTCCACCATCGCCGCCTCCGCGGCCCTCTGATTGGAATATCCGCCAATGAGCACAGAAACCACCCGCCTGCGGGAACGCGGGCCGCTCGCCCCGGAGTTCGACGCGATGGGCGACGACTACTACCGCGATCCGGCGCGGCACTTCGCCGACGTCCGCGAAGGCACTCCCACCTTCTTCTACCCCTACCTCAACGCCTGGATGGTCACCCGCCGAGCTGACGCTGAGATGATCCTGCCGGACTGGCAGAAGTTCTCCAGCGCCAGCAACGCCGGACTGATCACGGTGCCGGAGAAGCACGCGGAGACCATGCCGGCTGAGCTGATCTCCCGAATCCTGGTCGGCTCCGACCCGCAGGGCCACACGATCGCCCGCCGAGTGGCGCAGAAGGGCTTCCTGCAGGCCCGGATGGAGGCGCTCCAGCCGCAGATCGAAGAGCGCGCGCACCGGATCATCGACCGGATCGAGGCGGACGGCGCCGCGAACCTGATGGACGCCTACAACCTCGAGCTGACGACCCAGACGCTGATGGCGCTGATGGACCTGCCCGCCGCGCTGGAGCCCATGATGCGCCAGCTGCGCGACGACTTCTTCCAGGTCCTCGCCAGCGCGCAGGAGCCGCTGCCGGAACCGCGCCGCACGGAGGTCTGGGACCGCTACGTTGCCGCCCAGCTGGTGCTGCGCGGGATTGTCCGCGACCGCCGCGAGAGCGAAGCGGATGACCTGATCTCCGTGATGGCCCGCGACAAGGACCGCCAGGGCAACTATTCGCTCTCCGAGGCGCAGATCGCACTGCACTTGGGCGAGTTCTCTGCGGCCGGTACCGACACCACCGCCCAGGCGATGGCCAATGCGGTCATCTTCCTCAATGACACCCCGGCCGCCCTCGCCGACGCCAAGGCCGATCCGGCCCTGTGGCAGGCCGTCTTCGACGAGACCGTGCGCCGCCGCCCGTCGTCGACCTTCGCGTCGCGCCGCGCCAACGTGGATGTGACCATCGGCGGCGCGGACATCAAGGCCGGTGACATGATCTGGCTGGCGCTGGCCAGCGCCAACACCGATCCCGAATACTACGAAAAGCCGTTCGAGTTCGACATCCACCGCGAAGACCCGCGCGACCATCTGGCCTTCACCAAGGGCCGCCACACCTGCCTGGGCCAGCCGTTGGCCCGGGTGCAGGGAGCCACCGGCCTGAAGGTGCTCTTCGAGCGGCTGCCCAGCCTGCGCCCGGCGAAGGACTGGGGCCTGGACTTCATCCGCATGGCGCTGCTGCCGGTCCGGCGCAGCCTCGACGTGGAGTGGGATGTTGCCGCCAATGCGCCGCGGCATGCTGTCGAGCTCCCGGAAGATCCCACCGCAACCCTCGAGCTGCGGGTCAGCGAGTGCCGGCAGGAATCCGACGGCGTGCTTTCGCTGACCCTCGTGGACCCGGCCGGAGCACGGCTGCCGGAATGGCACCCGGGCGCGCACATCGACGTGCATGTTGGGGACTACGTCCGGCAATACTCGCTGTGCACTCCCGGCGGCAGCCAGGACAGCTGGCGCATCGGCGTGCTGAACGAGCCGAACGGACGCGGGGGCTCACGGGCCATCCACGAGACCGTGCGGGCCGGCGGCACCCTGACCGTGAGCCAGCCGCGCAACAACTTTGTGCTCCAGCCCTCCAAGAAATACGTCTTCATTGCCGGCGGCATCGGCATCACACCAATCCTGGCCATGGTGAACCAGGCCGAACGTGCGGGCGCGGACTGGACCCTGGTCTACGGCGGCCGGTCACGGGCCACCATGGCGTTCCTGGGCGAGCTCGAACAGTTCGGGAACCGGGTCCGCATTGTCCCGGAGGATACCGACGGCCGGGTGGACTTCGCCGCCTACCTGCAGGACATCAAGCCGGAGACCCTGATCTACTGCTGCGGGCCGGAGCCGCTGCTCAACGTGGTGGAGGGGGCCTCGGCGCACTGGCCCTCGGGCAGCCTGCACGTGGAGCGGTTTGTGCCCAAGGAGATTGATTCCAGTGGCGATGTGGCCTTCGAAGTCGAATTCGTGGACAGCGGCGTCACGCTGACCATTCCGGCGGACAAGTCCATCCTCGAGGTGGCCGAGGAAGCGGGCCTGCCGGCGCTGTCCTCCTGCAACGAAGGCACCTGCGGCACGTGCGAAACCCCGGTGGTAGCCGGAGCCGTGGACCACAGGGACTCCATCCTGACCGACGAAGAAAAGGTCAGCTGCGACAGCATGTTCATCTGCGTTTCGCGCTCCCAGGGCGGCTGCCCGCTCAAGCTGGCCCTGTAGGAAGGGACCTATGGACTCCGCACCGGAGCCCACGGCACAGCAGCCTGCGGGCGGGGACTCCCCGCCCGCAGGCCTGACCTGGGGCATCAAACGCAGTTTCATTAACTACATCTCCCGTCTGCCGGACGGATCAGTCACCGCCCGGGACGGGGCAGCGATTGTGGACGGCAGCTTCTTCCGCTTCGAGCCCGACGGCGGGGAGTACGGTCCGCTGACGACGTCGGGAGTCCTCAGGTTTCGGGGCCAGGTTCAGTTGCGCGGGCACTACGGCATGCTCTCCGTCCTGATTGCCGACCCGTGGATTGAATTCGACAACGACTCGTCGGTGATGAGCATCGTGGACGTGCGGCACTGGCCGGACCTGAGCAATCGCGTGCCGCTGCTGCAGTTGCCCTCGGCACGGCTTGTTGCGGGCGGCGCCTGCCACCTCCTGCCGGAGACACCGGCCCGGCTGACGCCGGAGGGATCCGTTCTGTTCAACGAGCAGTATCGGCCCGGCGAACAGATGGACCCCGTGGCCGCGGTGTTCCAGTGGCCGGACAGCCGGTGTCCAACCGACTGACCGCACGCGCGGAGTCAGCCTGCGCCCAATCGGCGGGGACGTTTGGCCCGCGATGCGCGGTGAGCGGGGAAGCGGGCTTTTGTTTGCGGGGATACGACCACGCCCTTGCCGCTGCGCCCCTTCCGGGTGTCGAATCTGTTAAGAGCAGGTGAGTGCGCAGGACGACGATGCCTACGACGCCAGGAGGCGCTCATGTCGGGGAAATCGGCCAATGGATTGGCGAAGGGTTCTGGCCGGAGCGCCGATCTACGGCGGGCGGAGGTCTCTGCCGCGGCAACGGCGTCCCGGCCGGAGCAAATCCGCAACGTGGTGCTGGTGGGCCACTCCGGTGCCGGGAAGACGATGCTCGCGGAGGCCATGCTGGCGGCGGCAGGAGCCACGAACCGGATGGGTTCAATCGTCGACGGCACCACCGTCAGCGACTCGGATCCCTCGGAGATCCACCAGCAGCGGTCCGTCGTGCTCTCCGTCCTTCCCTTTATGTACGACGACGTCAAGATCAACCTCCTGGACACGCCGGGCTATTCGGACTTCACGGGCGAACTGCGTGCCGGTCTTCGCGCCGCCGATGCGGCCCTGTTCGTGGTGTCCGCCGTGGAGGGGATCGATGCCGCCACCACCGCGCTGTGGGGCGAATGCCAGAGCGTCGGGCTGCCGAGGGCGGTGACCATCAGCCGGCTGGACCACCCGCGGGCCGACTTCGACGCGGCGCTGGCCGGCTGCCGCCGCGCCTTCGGCGATTCGGTGCAGCCGCTGTACCTGCCGGTGCGCAACGGGGCGGAGCTGACGGGGTTACACGGACTGCTCTCCGGCACCGTATCGGACTACAGCGGCGGGGAACGCCACCCCGCCTTCCGCCCCGCGGATGCCGGGGAACTGGAGGGTGCCGAGGAGGCGCGCAGCGCCCTGATCGAAGGCATCATTGCCGAGAGCGAGGACGAGTCCCTGATGGACCGCTATCTCGGCGGCGAGGACATCGGCCTCGACGTTCTTTTCTCCGACCTGGAGACCGCCGTGGCGCGCGGATCCTTCTACCCGGTGCTGGCCACCTCGTCGGAAACGGGGCTGGGCATCACGGAGCTGCTGGACATGATCAAGCGGGCATTCCCGTCCCCACGCGAGCGCCCGTTGCCGGCGGCGGCGGGACTCTACGGCTCGCGGAGCACCCCGCTGCGCTGTGATCCCGACGGACCGCTCGCCGGCGAAGTGATCCGCACGACCACGGATCCGTTCCTGGGCCGGGTCTCCCTGGTGCGGGTTTTCTCGGGCACCTTGCGGGATGACTCCGCCATCCACGTGTCCGGACACGGACTTGCCGACCGGGGCCATGCCGACCACGACAGCGATGAACGGGTCACGCACCTGCACGCCCCGCTCGCCTCGACCTTGCGGTCGGTGTCCTATTGCATCGCCGGCGACATCTGCGCGCTGACGAAGATCGGCACCGCCGAGACCGGCGACACGGTGTCGTCGAGGGAGCAGCCGATGCTCATCCAACCGTGGGAGATGCCGGAACCCCTGTTGCCTGTCGCGGTGGAGGCCGCAACGCGCAACGATGAGGCCGCTTTGGCCAAGAGCCTGGCCAAGGTGGCCGCGGGCGACCCGACCCTGCGGGTGGAGCGGCATGCGGAGACGCACCAACTCATCCTGTGGTGCATGGGCGAATCGCACGCCGAGGTGGTGCTCGACCGGCTACGCGGGCAGGGCGTGAACGTGCAGACGGTCGACGTCGTCACGCCCCTGCGCGAAACGTTCGCGGCAGCGGCCGCCGGACGCGGACGCTACGTCAAACAGTCCGGCGGGCACGGCCAATTCGCCATCTGCGAGATCGAAGTCGAACCGCTCCCGCGCGGCGCCGGGTTTGAATTCGTGGACAAGATCGTCGGCGGTGTCATCCCGGGCCCTTACATTGCGTCCGTCGAGAAAGGTGTCCGGGCGCAGATGGAGAAAGGCGTCTCCGCCGGGTTCCCCGTCGTCGACATCCGCGTGACACTGGTCGGCGGCAAGACCCACAGCGTCGATTCCTCCGACGCGGCCTTCCAGTCCGCAGGTGCCCTGGCCTTGCGGGAAGCCGCTGCTGCGGCGCGCATCCAGTTGCTCGAGCCGGTCTCCGCCGTGACGATCACAGTTCCCGACGACTATGTGGGAACGGTGATGAGCGACCTGTCCGCGCGGCGCGGACGCCTGACCGGATCGGATTCAGCCGGCGGGGACCTCACCGAGATCAGCGCCGAAGTCCCGGATCAGGAATTGCTGCGCTACGCCATCGACCTGCGTGCCCTGACCGGCGGCACCGGACGCTTCCGGCGCGCCTACCTGCGGCACGACCCGGTGCCTTCGACAGCGTCGACCGGGGTGGGGCAACGGTGAGGATGTCGGTCGGGACGGACCGGGTCACCGGCCGACCGGGGTCGGGCAACGAGGCTGCCGGCCGGGACGGACCGGGTCACCCGCCGGCGTGGAGAACGCGGGCGAGTTTCCGCAAGGCGTCCGTCCAGCCGGCCCGGTGAAGGCCGAGGCGTTCCTCCGTAGCGAACGCGCCCTGGGAGAGGGCAAGCCGTGTGCGGCCTTTCATGGGTTCAAGGGACAGCGTGACGATGGTTTCGCGGTCATCGGGCACGGGCTCCTCCCACCGGAAGGTGTAGGCGAGGCGGCGCGGCGGGACGACCTCGAGATACTCGCCGGCGAGGTGGAAGGGCGGGCCGTCGGGCGGTTTCATGGTCAGCCGGTAGGTGCCGCCTGACCTTGCGTCGAGCATGACCTCGGGTGTTGTGAAACCTTCCGGGCCCCACCATTTGGCCAACTCGACCGCCTCCGTCAGCATCCGGAACACCAGTTCGCACGGCGCGGCCAGGACCATCTCCAGCTCCAGCACGAGACCGCCAGGACGCTCGTTCATCGGAAGCAGCCCCTTCCGGCACGGACCCGCCAGTTGGGGGGCGTCCGGGCCCTTGGCCTGCCATCGTAGTCCCGCGGCCCGGCCCACGGGTAGGAGGCCCTGCACCGGAGCCAACACCGGTCGTGGACATCCCCGGATGCCGGTGGGAGCATGGCTGTATTCGCGCCCCGGCCGCCGGTACGGCTGCGGCGGGAGCAGCGTCTGGAGGAAACATGCCAGGGCCCGATCTTGACCTTGTTGCCGAGCGTTATCACAGCGCCCTGGACGCGTTCGTCCAGGGAAACCCCGCTTCGGTGAAGGAACTGTTTTCGAGGCAGGAAGAGGTCACGCTTGCCAATCCGCTCGGCCCGCCCGCCCGTGGCTGGGAGGAGGTCGAGGCGGCCATGGACCGCGCGGTATCGCATTTCAGCGAGGGCGAGCCGATCCGGTTTGAGCGTATTTCCACGTACGTCGGGACAGACCTGGGCTACATCGTAGAAATAGAGCGGACCCGGGTGAAGGTCAACGTGTCCGACGCGGCCTCCCCGATCTCGCTGCGCGTCACGACGATATTCCGGCTGGAGGACGGCACCTGGAAGATCATCCACCGTCACGCCGATCCCATCACTTCCCCACGGCCCATCGACTCGATCGTCGAGCAGTAGCCGGCAGCCAGCCGGGGGATCAAGCGCCGCCGACCATCGACTCCATCGCCGGGCACTGGTCGGCAGCCGGCCCGGCGGTCAAGCGCCGCCGACCCTCGAGTGGAGGAATTCGGCGGCAGGGCCGGCGAGCGAGGCCCCGATTTCCGCCGCCCCTCGTTTCCGGCCCTTAACGTCGAAGGAATGGTCGCCGCCTTCCTGCCAGGCGAGCACGGCGTTCGGGCCGGTGCGTTCGACGACGGACTCGAGCAGTTCCCGGGTGGCGAAGGTATCGCGGGTGCCCTGCAGGAACAGCATGGGCAGGGTGAGGCCATACAGGTGCTCGTCGCGCAGCTTTTCCGGCTTCCCCGGCGGGTGCAGCGGATAGCCCAGGTACACGAGGCCGGCGGCCGGCATTCCCTCCGCCACGGCCATCGACGCCATGCGGCCGCCGAAGGATTTGCCGGCCGCCCACAGCGGTTCACCTTCGGACCGTGCTGCCGCCTCCCGCATGACCGAACGCCACGCCACAATGGCAGCCGGCGGGCGGTCCGGAAACTTCCTGCCGGCCTCCCGGTAGGGGAAGTTGAAGCGCAAGGTGGCCACGCCGTCGTCGTTCAAAGCGCGGGTGAAACCCGACAGGAACGGGTGGTCCATGCCCGCGCCGGCCCCGTGGGCCACCACCAGCGATGCGAAGGGGGACCCGGGACGGGCGTAGACACCGGAGACGGTGGTGTCGCCGACGTCGATGGTCACGGGGGTCTCGGTGATAGGCATGCTCCCATCATGCCCTCGCCAGAAGCGACGTGGGTGTGTTTAGGTGTTCCCATGGCCAGCGAACAGACAACGTTGACGGTCGACGGACCGCACGGCGAGCGCGAGGTACGCATTTCCAGTCCGAGCCGGGTGATGTGGCCCGAGCTGGGGATCACCAAACTGGATCTGGCGCGTTACATCGCGGAGGTGGGCGAGGCGTTCGTCCGCGCCAACGGCGACCGGCCGGTGTCGCTGCAACGGTTCTCCAACGGGATCGACGGCGAGCAATTCTTCTCCAAGAATCCGCCCAAGGGCGCGCCCGACTTCGTGCGGTCGGTGATGGTGGTTTATCCGAGCGCCCGTTCGCACCCGCAACTGGTCCTCGACGAGCCGGCCGCGGCGGTGTGGGCGGTGCAGATGAACACCGTGGTGTTTCACCCGTGGCCTTCGCGCGCGGGGAACTCCGACAACCCGGACCAGCTGCGCATCGACTTGGATCCGCAGCCGGGGACCTCGTTCGACGACGCCATCCCGGTGGCGATCGAACTGAGGTCGGTGCTGGCCGAGGCCGGACTCAAAGCGTTCATCAAAACCTCCGGAAACCGCGGGCTGCACATGTTCGCGCCGATCGAGCCGACGCACGAATTCCTGGACGTACGCCATGCCGTCATCGCCGCGGCGCGGGAGATCGAGCGGCGGATGCCCCAACAGGTGACGACCTCCTGGTGGAAGGAAGAGCGCGGGGAACGGATCTTCGTGGACTTCAACCAGGCCAACCGCGACCGGACCATGGCGGGTGCCTACAGCCCGCGGGCCCTGCCTAACGCGGCGGTGTCCTGTCCGATCGAATGGGACGAACTCGAGACGGCCGACCCGAAGAACTTCACGATCGCCACGGTTCCGGACAGGTTGAAGACGACCGGCGACCCGTGGGCGCGCATGCACGATGAGCCGGGCAAGATCGACGTCCTGCTCGAGTGGTGGGAACGCGACCTCGAGGCGGGTCTGGGGGAGATGCCCTTCCCGCCCGACTATCCGAAGATGCCGGGCGAGCCGCCGCGGGTGCAGCCCAGCCGGGCACGCAAGAAGGACTGACCGCGCGGAACCGGGCGCGTCCCGCCCTCGGCGCCGCCCCGGGCGGGGCGGGCCGGCAGCCGGATGGGCGCCGGCCAGGCGGGTCCGCCGGTCGGATTGGCCCTATTCGAACCGGGACGGGTCGCCGGCCCCGTAACGGACTACCTCGGCCGTGCCGCTTGAAAAGTCGACGACGGTGGACGGCTCGGACCCGCAGTCGCCGCCATCCACAACGGCGTCCACCACATGGTCGAGCCGGTCCTTGATCTCCCAGCCCTCGGTCAGCGGCTCCTCCTCGTCCGGCAACAGCAGTGTGCTGGAGAGCAGCGGCTCGCCCAGCTCCGCAAGAAGTGCCTGCGCGACGTTGTTCGCCGGAATGCGAACGCCCACGGTCTTTTTCTTCGGATGCAGCAGCCGGCGGGGAACCTCCGCGGTGGCCGGCAGTATGAATGTGTAGCTTCCCGGCGTCACGGCCTTGATGGCGCGGAAGACGTTGTTGTCGACGTGCACGAATTGGCCCAGCTGGGCAAAGTCCTTGCAGACCAGGGTGAAGTGGTGCTTGTTGTCGAGCCGGCGAATGGTCCGGATCCGTTCCAACGCGTCCTTGTTGCCCAGTTGCGCACCGAAGGCATAACAAGAGTCGGTCGGGTACACGATCAGCGCGTCGGACCGGACAAGGTCCACAATCTGGCCGATCGATCGCGGCTGGGGATCCTGGGGGTGGACGTCGAAGTATCTCGCCATTCCCTGAGCTTACGACTCAGGGCACGGTTGATGCAGGAGCGGCGCATCCTGTGCCCTCGTGGGGTCAGGAAGCGACCGAATGGTCCATCCACCACTCGGTGAAGTGGGTTGCCCGGCCCTCGCCGTTCAACCGGATCAGCCACAGGTTGCTGTATGTGCGTCCGTCCCGGTAGGCGGTCGTTCCCTCCACCACGGAGACGTGGTCGGTCACCGCGACTTCGTGCCACTCGAATGTCGCGGCGCCGGGCTCATCCTTGCGGGCCAGCCACTGCCGGACAATGCTGTCCCGGCCACGCCAGGGTTCCGTCCAAGGCTCCGGCCGGTACTCGGCGTCGTCGGTGAACAAGGCTCCGATCTGATCCGGGTCATTGGTTTCCCACGCCTGCCGGTAGGCCGTGATCCACGCCGAAGTCTGCGCATCCATCCCACCGTTGTACTGCGGCAGCTGCGGACCGACAACCCCCGCATGTCCTGCGGCAGCTGCGGACTCACAACCCCCGCATGTCCTGCGGCAGCTGCGGACTCACAGCCACGGCATGTACTGCGGCAGCTGCGGACCGACAACCCCCGCATTTCTCGCGGGACGCGCGCCAAGCTTCCACTGGTCCGGCCCGCTGGCTAGCATGGGCCCCATGGCCCGGACTATCTACTACGTCGGCAGCTCGGTGGATGGGTATATTGCCGACCGCAGCAACAAACTCGACTGGCTCACGCAGTTCAATGACGCCGCCGGCGTCCAGGACAGCTTCGGAACCTTCATGCAGCGCATAGGGTCCATCGTCATGGGCTCCGAAACGTACAAGTTCGTGCTGGAGGAGGCGCCGGAGGAATGGCCTTACGGCTCAACACCCACCTGGGTCTTCACGCATCACGAACTGCCAGGCATTCCCGGCGCGGACATCACGTTTGTGCGAGGCGATGTGGGTATCTTCCACGATGACATCTGCGCCGACGCCGGCGAAAAAGACGTGTGGCTGGTCGGCGGCGGGCAACTTGCAGCACAGTACGCGTCGGCCGGCCTGCTGGACGAACTCATCCTGACGTTGGTGCCGGTAGTGCTGGGCGGCGGACAACCGCTGCTACCGGTTCCCAGCACGACGGCGCCTGCCCGGCTTCGTGGCAGCCGCACCTTGGGCGACTTGGTGGAGATGCATTACGACCTTACGCCGGTGCCGGTCTAGCCTCACGCCACTCCGGTGCTGGTGTAGCCTCACGCCAACGCGTTACCCCGTGCCGTCCTCCTGCGTGGGCCCGTCTGCACCCGTCGGACTACGTGGCCCCGGACCAATCCTCCTCCTGCGTGACCGCGGTCCGGCTTTTATGGCCCGGCAGACTGGTCCGGTGCGCCCAATCGTGCAGTACTGTTTGCGCGCCCGGGGGAGACTGGTCCTCCTGCATGGCCCGCTTGGTGGTCGTCCCCGCCCGTGGTGTCCGCTTCGCTGACCCCTCTGTGCGGTGCTGTTTGCGCGGCACGGCAGACCGTCCTCCTGCATGGTCCGCTTGGTGGTGGTCTTGCTTACAAGGTCCTGCTGCGGAAACTACAGGCCGCCTTCGGACACGGCCACTCCACCGGCTGTCGTGCTGCAGTCGGTGGCGGTTGCTGCGCCCTCCGAAGTGGTGGCTGCATCCTCCGAAACTGTCAGTGGCGGCGCATAGTCTGTTTTCACTAGCAGTTCAGCACCAACGTTGGCCGCCGGGTGTGGATTTGCCGGTGGCGTCCGCGGATCCGTTCAGGGTTCGTGACCGCTCGTAGTCGAGGCCATGCAGTACGCATGCTGAAGATTGAGACGCTGAGATGTTTGATCCGGCAGTATCCGAACCTCCCGCGGTGGCGTCGCCTGCCACGGCGCTGCCCGCCGCAGCACCGGCTGCCGGCAGCGCTTCGGGGCAGGACGCCGGGCCGGCCGCGGGTCCGGTCGGGTCTGCCGCCGTTCGCGCCGCCGCCGCTGCCTTGGAGGGCATCGATCTGGACGCGCCGGACCCGGAACTGGTGGAAGAGCTCACGGCGTTGGAAGGCCTGAAGGCTGCCGCCGCGGCGGCGCAGGCCAGGGTCCAGGTCGCGCTGGAGAAATCCGTGCGTGCCCGCCGTGCCGCCGCCGGGATCCCCAAAGACCGGCAGGGCGCCGGTGTGGCCGCCCAGATCGGGTTGGCCCGCCGCGAGTCCCCGCACCGGGCCGCGGTCCTGCTGACCCTGTCCCGGACCCTGGTCGGGCAGATGCCGCACACCCTGGCCGCCCTGGCCGCGGGGCACCTGAACGAATACCGGGCCGAGATCGTGGCCCAGGAAACCGGTTGCCTGACCCCGGAGCACCGGGCCCGGGTGGACCGGGAACTGGCCGGCAACCGGGACCGGCTGCACGGTCTCGGGAACAGGGCACTGCGGGCCGAAGCCAAACGCCTCGCCTACCGGCTGGAGCCCCGCTCGGTGGTGGACCGGGCGGCGAAGGCCGAAGCGGACCGGCACGTTTCCTCCCGGCCGGAGCCGGACACCATGGTCTCGGTCCGGACCCTGCTGCCGGTGGTCCAGGGGGTGGCGGTCATGGCCGCCCTGCACCGGGAAGCGGACCGGCTGCGCAACAACGGCGACCCCCGGTCCCGCGGCCAGATGATGGCCGACACCGTGTTCGAACGCGTCACCGGCCGCAGCACCGCCGACCCGGCCCGGCTGGAAATCCAGCTGGTGATGACCGACCGCACTCTGCTCCAGGGCGAGGCCGAACCGGCCTGGCTGACCGGCTACGGCATCGTCCCGGCCCACTACCCCCGCAACCTCACCGGCCTGCCGCACCAACCGCCGGCAACGGCACACACACCCGAAGCCAACACCGAAGCCAGCCCGCCCGGCCGCACCGCTGCCGGCGCGGGTCGCGAGGACAGCGGGCTCACCGCGGCAGGACCAAACGGTGGCAGCCCTCCGCCCTATGGCGCCTGCAGCCCGCCGGGCGGGATGGGGCAGAAAGCGCCGCCGGCCGGGACCGAGCCGGGCTGGAAGACCGCCCGCGAGCAGGCCCAACGCACCAAAGTGCTGAAACAAGGCACCGTGGAGGACATCTGGGTCCGCCGCCTCTACACCGCCCCCGGGACCGGACAGCTGCTGGGGATGGACTCGGCCGCCCGAAAGTTCCCCGACGGAATGCGCCGGATGATCCAAGCCCGCGACGCCGTCTGCGGCAGGCCCTGGTGCGACGCCCCGATCCGGCACATCGACCACATCGTGCCCTGGTCAAGAGACGGCAAAACCACCATGGCCAACGGCCACGGACTCTGCGAACAATGCAACCAATCGAAGGAAGCCGAAGGCTGGTCCAGCCGCCCCCTCCAAGGACCACACCACACGGTCGAAACCACCACCCCCACCGGACACACCTACACCTCCACACCACCACCGCTACCAGGCACGCCGCCGCCCGGGGCGTTAGGGTCGGAGAAGGCCAGGACCGGGCCGGCAGCCACAAGGATCCCGGCATTCGAGACGGTTGAGGCAACCCTGTCGAGCGCGGACATCATTCGCCGCGCTTTGGCCGCTGGCAGAACGAACAGTGATGGCGACGCCGACGACGGCGCCCGGCTGGGCGCGTGCACTGCCGGCGGTTGGGCAGTAGTAAGGGTCCCGAGGAACAAGCTCGCTCGGTCCGCCGCCTAGATTTCCAGCACAAGGGGCAGTGGCACTAACTAGCGCAAGGGGAGTGGCGTGGCACTACACAGCGCATGGCGAGCGGCACTTGGCCGATCCGTACAGTGCGCCGAGCTAACCTTTACTGCGGGCCGAGGCCTAGAAGACTACCTACCCGTTGTCGCGTATCAGATTGGTGATCCGCGCCGTGGAGAGGCGCCGCCCGTCGTCATCGGTCATCACGACTTCGTGCACGGTCAGCGAACGGCCCAGCTGGATCGCCGTCGCGGTGCCGGTGACATGTCCCGAGGAGACCGAACGGTGATGACTGGCGCCAACTTCGATGCCGACGGCGTGGCGGCCGGCGCCCGCGTGCAGAGTCGCTGCGAAGGAACCCAGCGTTTCGGCCAGCACCACATGCGCGCCGCCATGCAGAATGCCCGCCACTTGGGTATTACCGTCCACCGGCATGGTTGCGACCATGCGCTGCGGCGTCATCTCGCTGAAAACGATGCCCATCTTCACCACGAGCGCTCCCACACCGGTGTGTATCAGCCACCGGTGCAAGTGTTCCGGGACACCGGCGTCGACCAGTTCGGCGATCGTGGCCGCGGCCGAGGCCGGGGGCGAGCCCTGCGAGTGTCCCGCAGCACTGTCGCCGGGTGTGAATTTGTCGCTCATGGGAACTAGGCTGGCAGGTGTGAGTGAAACTAACAAACCGGAAGCAGTGACCGCGATAGTGGAGGCAGAGGGAGCCCCCGTTGCCGGCCCGGAGAGCGAAGCTTCGGGGCCGAAGCGCCTGCTGCTGATCGATGGCCATTCGATGGCGTTCCGCGCGTTCTACGCCCTGCCGGTGGAGAACTTTTCCACGGATACCGGCCAGCACACGAATGCTGTTTACGGTTTCACTTCCATGCTGATCAAGATGATCGAGCAGCGCGAACCGACCCATATCGCCGTGGCGTTTGACCTGGACACCCCCACCTTCCGCACCGTGGAGTATTCCGAGTACAAGGGGGGCCGTAACAAGACGCCCGAGGAATTCCACGGCCAGGTGGACCTGATCGTCAAGGTGATGGAGGCGATGCAGATCCCCACCGTCACCCTGGACGGATACGAGGCCGACGACGTCATCGCCACACTCAGTGCCCGGGCCGAGGAAGCCGGCTGGGAGGTCCTTGTGGTCTCCGGAGACCGTGACGCGTTCCAGCTCATCACGGACAAAGTCACCGTGCTGTACCCGAAGAAGGGCATCAGCGACATCCCGCCCATGGACGGCGACGCGGTGGAAGCCAAGTATTTCGTCCGGCCGGAACGGTATTCGGATCTCGCGGCGCTGGTCGGTGAAACGGCGGACAACCTTCCCGGCGTTCCGGGCGTTGGCCCAAAGACCGCTGCCAAGTGGATCAACCTCTACGGCGGCGTAGAGGGCATCTTGGAGAACCTGGATTCGATCGGCGGAAAGGTCGGCGAGGCGCTTCGGGCCAATGTCGATTTAGTCAAGCGCAACCGCCGGCTGAACCATCTGCTGCGGGATCTGGACCTTCCGGTAAAGCTGGAGCACATGGTGCTGCAGCACCCCGACCGGGCCGCCATCGAGGAACTCTTCGATGCGCTGCAGTTCAACACCCTGCGCAAGCGACTCTTCGACCTCTTCGGTGAGGAGGACGCCGTCCGCGAGACGGAGGTCAATGCCCCCGCCCACGCGGTGGTCACCGATGCGGCTGCCCTGAAGGAATGGCTGGAGGAGACCAACCAGCACAACGTCGCCCTGCAGTTGGTGGCCGAAACGGCGGAAGGCGGGGACGACGCCGTCGGGCTGGCCCTGGTGGCCCACGCACAGGCGGCCTACGTGCCGCTGACTGCCTTGGACGCCGACGCCGAGCAGCTGCTGGCACACTGGCTGTCCGACCTGGACGCACCGAAGATCGTCCACGACTTCAAGTACGCCTACAAGGTACTCTCGCGGCGCGGGTTCGAGCTGCTGGGCGTAGTCGACGACACCGCCATTTCGGCTTATCTCATCCAGCCTGACCGGCGCAGCTACGAACTGGCGGACCTGGCCCAGTACCACTTGAAGATGTCCGTGGCGGCCCCCGAAGCCGCGGCGAACGGGCAGCTGGAGCTCGGCCTGTCCGAGGATGACAAGGCCGGACCGGCCGTGGTGCAGGCGTTCGCCGCGCTGCAGCTGAGCGAACACTTCGCCGGACAACTGGTGGATCGTGGCGCCAACCAGCTGCTGGGCGGGCTTGACCTGCCCCTGTCGCTGGTACTGGCGCGGATGGAACTGGACGGCATTGCCGTGGACGCCGGCGCGCTGGACCGGCTGGTGGACGACTTCACGGTGACCATCGACGCGGCCAGCTCGGCGGCCTTCGGCATCATCGGCAAGGAAATCAACCTAGGCTCTCCGAAGCAGCTGCAGGCGGTGCTGTTCGAGGAGCTGGGGCTGCCGAAGACCAAGAAGATCAAAACCGGTTATTCGACCGACGCCGATGCGCTCAACGACCTGTTCGCCAAGACGGGCAACGAATTTTTGGTCCAGCTGCTGGCCTATCGCGATGCTTCAAAGCTGCGGCAAACGGTGGAAGGCCTGCGCAAGACCGTGGCGGATGATGGACGGATCCATACCACCTACGCGCAGACCGTCGCCGCCACCGGCCGGCTTTCCTCCATCAACCCGAACCTGCAGAACATCCCCGTCCGGTCGGAGGCGGGCCGCCGCATCCGCGAGGCGTTCGTCGTCGGCGAGGGCTACGAGCTGCTGCTAACCGCCGACTACTCACAGATCGAAATGCGGATCATGGCACACCTGTCCGGAGACGAAGGCCTGATCCAGGCGTTCCGGGCGGGCGAGGACCTGCACCGGTTCGTCGGTTCGCACATCTTCGGGGTCGCCCCGGAGGATGTCACCAGCGAGATGCGCGCCAAGGTCAAGGCCATGTCCTACGGCCTGGTGTACGGGCTGAGCTCCTTCGGCCTGTCCAAGCAGTTGAACATCTCCGTGGATGAGGCCCGGACGCTGATGAAGGAATACTTCTCCCGGTTCGGTGCTGTCCGCGACTACCTGCGCGGAGTGGTGGACAAGGCCAGGGTGGACGGGTTCACCTCGACGATTGAAGGCCGCCGCCGCTACCTGCCGGACCTGGCCAGCGATAACCGCCAGCTGCGCGAGATGTCGGAGCGTGCGGCCCTCAACGCGCCCATCCAGGGTTCGGCCGCGGACATCATCAAGAAGGCCATGCTCGGTGTCTCGGAGGAGTTGCGCCACCAGGGACTGAAGTCGCGGATGCTGCTGCAGGTCCATGACGAACTCGTGCTCGAAGTAGCGGCGGGGGAGCGGGAACAGGTGGAGCGGCTGGTGCGGGCCCAGATGGGCGGCGCCGCGGAACTGACCGTGCCGCTGGACGTGTCGGTGGGGGTGGGCGCCAACTGGCAGGAAGCCGGACACTAGTCCGGTCGCCTGGCCGCGGCGTCGCGGGCGCGCAGAGGCGGTGACGGTTCTGTGCGCTGCCTGCGGCTTCCTCTGGCGGACCGGGGGAGGTGCCGCTAGGCTCGAAGACCGTGACCACCCACACACAGGAAACCCGCCAAGACATCCGCATCGACCGGTTTGCAGCCGGGCTCGACGGCGACAAGCCGGACGCCAGGACCCTCGGCTGGTTCGAAGCGGTCAAGTTCGGGTTCCACGACGGCAAGCCGGATGCCTCCGACGTCGCTGCCTACACCAGGACCTACGGCACGGACCAGCGGATTCTCTGGGGCGCCTACGACGACACGCAGCGCCCGGGCGTGTGGGACTCCGAAGTGCCCGTCGCTACCTACGCCACCATGGTCAACACCCTCAACGTGGGCGGCGGGCGGCTGCTGGACACCCACCTGATCACCGCGGTGACGGTCCGGGCGACGCACCGGCGCCGCGGGCTGCTGCGGCGGATGATCACCGACGACCTGAAGCAGGCCGCCGGCCGCGGACTCGCGATGGCGGCGCTCACCGCTTCCGAGGCCACCATCTACGGCCGCTTCGGTTTTGGCGCCGCAACGTTCATTCGCGAAGTGGAAATTGATGCCCGCGAGCGGTTCGGGCTGCGTGCCGCGGCCACCGGGACCATGGAGTTGGCCGACCCGGCTTCGCTCCAGAACTTGGCGCCGGAAATATTCAACGGGTTCCACGCCCGGACCCTGGGCTCGATCGGACGCCAGGCCAGTTACGCCTTGCGCGTCTCGGGTCGCTGGAGCCAGGACAACGCGTCCGAAGACAAGTCGCTGCGAGCGGCTGTCCATTACGACGGCGAGGGCCGGCCGGACGGCTATGTCAGCTATCGCTTTGCCGGCTGGGACAGCAAGCCCTACACCGTGAAGGTGGTTGACCTGGTTGCCGCCGGGCAGGATGCGTACCTGGAGTTGTGGCGTTACCTGGGGTCGCTGGACCTGGTTGAACGGATCAAGTTCCCGCTCGGGCCGGTGGAGGATCCGCTGGCGTGGGGACTGGCGGACAGCCGCGGCTACGAGGTGGCGGCGGTCGAAGATGTGTTGTGGCTGCGCGTGCTGGACCCGGTGGCGGCCCTCCAAGCCAGGCCGTACCTGCACGACGGCTCGTGCACCCTGCGGATCACCGATCCGCTGGATATCTGCGGCGGCGTCTACCGGCTGACCGTCGAGGACGGCCGGGGAGCGGTTGACGTGCTGCCGGAGGATGCCGACGTCGACGCCGTAGTGCCCGTGGATTCGCTCGGTTCGCTCTATCTGGGCGGAGTCCAGGCACGGACCCTGGCCGCGGGCGGCCACTTCTCCGGTGCCTCAGCGGAAGCAGTCGCCGGCATGGACCGCCTGTTCGCATCGGACACCCCGCCGTACTGCATCACGCATTTCTGACCCTACCGGGGGAGCGCCGTCGAGGCGCCGCTTCGCCGTAACCCTGCGCCTCGACAAGGCGGGTCGCTTTGCCGGGATTGGCGCGACCAGTTAGACTTATTGGGCGCGTAATGCGTATGGAGAGCCCTTCGGCGAAGGGCAGGCTTCATGAGCTTCACCAAAACACATCAGTCCGTTTCCGTAAACGGCAATGCATCCCTTGTGCAGCAGCGGTTCCATGCTGCTGTGCCTCGGGAAGCAGGGCAGCAGCGGAACTCAGAAAACTATCCACATCGGAGCCCCTACTACATGACCATCACCTCCACCGAGAAGCCCGGTACCCCGCAGGTCGCCATCAACGACATCGGTACCGCTGAAGACTTCCTCGCAGCCGTCGACGCGACCATCAAGTACTTCAATGATGGCGATCTGGTCGAAGGCACTGTCGTCAAGGTTGACCGCGACGAAGTCCTGCTCGACATCGGTTACAAGACCGAAGGTGTCATCCCCTCCCGCGAGCTTTCCATCAAGCACGACGTCGACCCGGGCGACGTTGTCGCCGTTGGTGACGAGGTCGAAGCCCTGGTGCTGACCAAGGAAGACAAGGAAGGCCGCCTGATCCTGTCCAAGAAGCGTGCTCAGTACGAGCGCGCCTGGGGCGACATCGAGAAGGTCAAGGAAGAGGACGGCGTTGTTACCGGCACCGTCATCGAGGTTGTTAAGGGTGGCCTGATCCTCGACATCGGCCTGCGCGGCTTCCTGCCCGCCTCCCTCGTCGAGATGCGCCGTGTGCGCGACCTGGCTCCGTACATCGGCCAGCAGATCGAAGCGAAGATCATCGAGCTGGACAAGAACCGCAACAACGTTGTGCTGTCCCGCCGTGCATGGCTTGAGCAGACCCAGTCCGAGGTCCGCTCCACCTTCCTCAACAAGCTGGAGAAGGGCCAGGTCCGTCCGGGCGTCGTCTCCTCGATCGTCAACTTCGGTGCCTTCGTGGACCTGGGCGGCGTCGACGGCCTGGTGCACGTCTCCGAGCTGTCCTGGAAGCACATCGACCACCCGTCCGAGGTTGTCGAGGTTGGCCAGGAAGTCACCGTCGAGGTACTCGAGGTGGACCTGGACCGCGAGCGCGTGTCCCTGTCCCTGAAGGCCACCCAGGAAGACCCGTGGCAGACCTTCGCCCGCACCCATGCCCTGGGCCAGATCGTCCCGGGCAAGGTCACCAAGCTGGTTCCGTTCGGTGCGTTCGTCCGCGTCGAAGACGGCATCGAGGGCCTGGTCCACATCTCCGAGCTGGCCGTGCGCCACGTGGAGCTGGCCGAGCAGGTTGTCTCCGTCAACGACGAGGTCTTCGTCAAGGTCATCGACATCGACCTGGAGCGCCGCCGCATCTCGCTGTCCCTGAAGCAGGCCAACGAGGGCGTCGATCCTGAGGGCTCCGAGTTCGACCCGGCCCTGTACGGCATGGCTGCCGAGTACGACGAGCAGGGCAACTACAAGTACCCCGAGGGCTTCGATCCGGAGACCAACGAGTGGCTCGAAGGCTACGAGGCGCAGCGCGCCGCGTGGGAGCAGCAGTACGCCGATGCCCAGTCGCGCTGGGAAGCCCACAAGAAGCAGGTTGCTGCTTCCATGGCAGAGGAAGCCGAGGCTCCGAGCGAGTCCGAGGCCGCACCGACCAGCTACTCCTCCGACGCCCCGGCGGCTCCGGCCTCCAGCGGCGGCACCTTGGCTTCCGACGAAGCCCTGGCTGCACTGCGCGAGAAGCTGACCGGCCAGTAACAACGGCATTCAGCGCCGGGGCAACCCGGCATCACTGACTGAGGAACCCCCGCACCGTTAGGGTGCGGGGGTTCCGCTGTGTCCGGCGCGTTTCCGGATCGCCGGATCGCCGGAACGCCCGTCGCTGCGCGGCCGACGCCCGGTCCGGGGCCGCTGCGGTCCTTGCCGGGCGCAGGCGCGGGATTTAGGGTGAGGAACGTACGCACACCCACGCAGGCCGTTGGCCGGAACGGAGAGAACATGGCAGATCAAGTCGACATTCACGCCTTGCAGCAATCCACAGTGTGGGACAACGAGCAGCAAAAACTGGGCGCCGTGGGGCAGGTCCATCAGGATCCGGTTACCGGAACCATCACCTGGCTCACCGTAGGCCTGGGCCTGGCCGACAGCCGCGAGAAGTTCGTGCCGATTGCCGGAGCCCGCATCAATTCGCGCGACGTCTACGTCGCCTACAGCCACGACACCATTAAGGACTCGCCCTCGCCGGAAGCGTCCGACAGCCTCACTCCGGAGGAAGAGGCCGAGTTGCGCAGGTACTACGGCACCTAGAGCCGCCCTTGCCCGGGACACGGCAGCGGAGGCCTGCCACCCTTGAACTGCTCCTTAGGGCAGGGTGCTGACGCCCGTGAGCTGCTCCTCAGGGCAGGGTACTGACGGTGACCGTGAACTTGGAGTTCCTCGCCACCTGCCGGGTGGGACCCACCAGCCGGTTCAGCGCCGGCTTGTAGGCCAGGTGGCTGTTCCAGACCGTCCACAGCTCCCCGGCCGGTCCCAGCACCCGCCCGGCGTCGGCGAAGAGCTTCAACGCGATGCCCGCGTGCACCGCGTTGCCGATGTGGAACGGCGGGTTGAGCACCACCAGCTGCTCGGATGCCGCCGGCAGCGAGGACAACCCATCGTCCCGGCGGACCTGCACGCGGTCCGCTACGCCGTTGGCGTCCGCCGTGGCACGTGCCGACGCGACGGCGGAGGCCGACTGGTCGGTTGCCAGTACCTGCATCCCCGGGCGTGCAAGGGCCAGATAGGCGGCGATGGAACCGTTGCCGCAGCCGAGGTCGACGGCGCGGTCCGACTGCCGGGCGCCCGCCAACAAGGGCAGCAGGAACCTGGTCCCGGGATCCAGCTTGGGCCCGCCGAAGGTGCCGCCGAAGGCAAGCAGCCGCAATGGAACGGGCAGGCCGACGTCGTGCTCTTCCGCCAGGGGAAAGCGCCCGCCCGACGCCGGCCGCGGACCGGTGGCCGTGAGCACGCGCGCTTTCTGCCGCGCCAGCCCCGCAGTCACGGAGGAGAAGGAGGCGCCGAGCACGGAGTTCATCGCCGTGGTCATGTGCTTCACGCGGCCGCCGGCCAGCACCGTGACACCCGGCGAGGCGGCCGCCGCGATGCAGCCGGCAACCTCCTCCAGCGCATCGAGCGCGCGGGGCAGCTGGAGCAACACGAGCCGTGCGCCGTCGAACGCCGCCGGTTCCAGCAGGAAATTCCGGTAGCCGGTCAGTCCCATCCGCGAGGCATTGTTGGCCAGGGCCCGCTCGGAACTGAGCGGGTCCTGGACCACGCGCATGCCGTGCTTGCCGGCTGCCGCGAGGGGCAGCGTCAGCGCCCCGTAGTGGTCGTTGACCACCGTGATGTGGCTGCCGTCCACGCCGTCCAGCAGCGGCGCGGCGGTGTCCAGCAACAACCTGTCCGCCGCGTCGTAGGCGAAGAGGTTGTCCGCCTCCACATCCGGCCAGCGCCGGAGCGCGGAAAAGTCGAACTCGGGCCGCTGCGGACCGGGGGGCGGCGCCTCCCGCCCGGAGCCCGCTGCGTTCGGCGCTTTGGGCGCACTTTCGTGATGCTCAGTCAAGGTCCACCCATTCCGTGCCGAGCGGTTCCGCGCCCGGGCCACCCGACGTCAGCGCGGCGAGCTGCTCCCCAAAGCGCGAGATGACTGCCGGCTGGTCGTCCATTGCCAGGTTGATCCGGACGCCGTCGGCTCCGTACTCACTGCCAAGCACCACGGTGCCCGCGGCTCGCAGCTCATTTTCCAGGCGTCCGGCGTCGGCATGCGCGGCCGGCACCGCGAACAGGCGCATCCGGCGCCGCCGGACCAGCGGCGCGGTCGCCACGGCCTGCGACACCGACTCCGAATAAGCCCGCACCAGTCCTCCGGCTCCCAGCAGGATTCCCCCGAAATAGCGTACGACGACGGCCGCGACGTCGCTGAGGTCTGTCACCCCGGGCACCGTCTCGCGTTTGAGCAGGGCCTCCAGCATGGGGACCCCGGCAGTACCGGCGGGCTCGCCGTCGTCGTTCGAGCGCTGGACGCCCCGGTCCGGGCCCAGCAGGAAGGCACTGCAGTGGTGTCGGGCGTCGTGGAATTCGCGGCGCAGCTCCGCGACAAGGCCGCGGGCCTCTTCCTCCGTCTCCGACCGTCGCAGCACCGTGATGAACCGCGAGCGTTTGATCTCGATCTCATGCCGGTGCTCGCCGGCGACGGTGGTGTAGCTGCTGCTGGGGGACGGGGAAACCATAGGATCCAGCCTAGTGCGCCCGCCCGTGGTGGCCGGCTCCCGCGGATATGCAGGTCAGCACGGGCCGCCCGGGTCCCTTGTCCGGCGGCCCCGGACGTGCCTAGTCTGGGTGGCACAGGGCCGCGCCTGCTTCGGCGGCCGGAGAACGCAACGAACGGCGGAACCATGGCGAAGAACCAACCGGAATTCGACCCGCGCGTCCAGGGCGGAAAGGGCCACGGCGAGGCCACGCCCGGCGGCGGCGACGAAGGCCGGGTATCGGCCGACCAGGGCGACTCGGCCAACCCGGATCCCGAAAGCCAGAACATCACCGGACTGGAACCCGGCGGTGGCGTCCCGCCCGGAGAAACTCCGCCGGCCGAAGACCAGATGAGCGCAGACCAAGGGCACGACGAGTAGCGGGTCCAGGCCACACCTGACCGCCGGAGGCAGCACGACGGCGGCACGGCGCGGCCGGCCGCGGCCGATGTTGGGCACGCGTGGCGCGGGTCCGGTCCGGTCCGGCGCGGTTGACGCGGGACACGCTGTGGCGCGGTGACGGCCCGCGCGCTGGCTAGACTGAGGCCGTGCTCAGAATCGGACTCACCGGTGGCATCGCCGCCGGAAAATCGCTGGCTGCCCGGCGGCTGGCCGAGCTCGGCGCCACCCTGATCGACGCCGACGCCATCGCTCGGGAAGTGGTAGAGCCCGGCACCGACGGCTTGCGCGCCGTCGTCGACGCGTTCGGCCCCGGGATCCTCACCGCTGACGGCAGGCTTGACCGACCGGCGCTCGGTGCCGTGGTCTTCAACGATCCCGCGCAACGCGAGCGACTGAATGCGATCGTGCATCCGCTGGTCCGCGCCAGCGCGGCGGCGCGGGTAGCCGCGGCAGGCGAGGGCGCCATCCTGGTCCAGGACATCCCGCTGCTGGTGGAAACCGGGCAGAGCCCCTCCTTCCACCTGGTCCTGGTGATCGACGCGCCCGAAGACGAGCGGCTGCGGCGCATGGTTGAGGACCGCGGCATGACCGAAGCCGACGCCCGCTCCCGCATGGCCGCCCAAGCCTCCCCGGCAGAACGCAGGGCCGCGGCCGACGTCGTGCTGGAGAACAACGGCACCCGGGAACAAGTGTTGGCCGCGCTGGACGCGCTCTGGGCGGAACGGCTGGTGCCGTTCAACCAGAACCTGTTGGCCCGTCGGCTGGCTCCGCGCACCGGCCCGCCGGTCCTGCTCGACCCGCAGCCGCACTGGCCCGCGCAGGCAGCCCTGCTCGCGGAGCGGATCAGCCGCGCCGACCCGCGCATCCTTGCCGTCGATCACGTTGGTTCGACGGCCGTTCCGGGGCTGCCGGCCAAGGACGTGCTGGACCTGCAGGTTACCGTGCGCAGCCTGGACGACGCCGATTCCGCCGCGGACGCACTGGCCGCGGCCGGATTCCCGCGCTGGCCCGGTACCTGGCGCGACACCCCGAGACCGGAGCATCCGGAGCCGGGGGACTGGCAGAAGAGGCTGCACGGGAACGCAGACCCCGGTCGTGCGGTCAACGTCCACATCCGGGCGGCCGGCTCGCCGGGGTGGCGCTATGCCCTGCTGTTCCGGGACTGGCTGCGGGCCGACCCCGGCGCCGCCGCGGCGTATCTGGCCGAGAAACGGCGGCTCGCCGGCTTGCATGCCTCGGACGCTTCCACCGGCCGCTACGCCCGCGCGAAGGAAGACTGGTTCAGCCGGACGGCCGATCCGCAGATGAACCAGTGGGCCCGGGACACCGGGTGGAGGCCGCCGGCCGCCGGCAGCTAGCGCCTTCGCCTCTCACCCGAAGGCCGGCGCGAACTGGCTGGCGGTGAAGACGGCGCCAAACGGGTCCCGGATCAGCGCATCCCGCGTCCAGTCGGTGTTGGTTTGGCCAAGCACCGTCCCGCCCAACCGTTCAGCGGCGGCGGCGGTCTCATCGCGATCGGCGACCGTGAACGCCACGTGCCAGTGTGCCGTCTCGCCGGGCTGCAGGGCGGGTGAGCCACCCGATGGCATCCGCGAACCCCGGCGGGACGTTGATGCCCGATTGGCGCTCGTGGATGCCGGGGTCACTGGTCGCCTGCAGGTGGTCGCCGTAGCCGGGGACGCGAATCATGCTGCCGAAACCGACGTCGTCGAATTGCCAGCCGAAGACCTCGCCGTAGAAGGTTGAGGCTGCGGCGGGATCGCCGGCGTGCAGGTTGCTGAAATTCCACGCGCCCGGCATGTCGACTGCCTGGGCGCCCGGGCCTGTCCCGGGCCTGCCAGAGTCGGAACGGAACGCCGGCCGGATCAGCACACAGCGTCGCGCGGCCGCCCTCACCGGCATCGGTCGGGCCGGAGAGCACTTGTCCGCCCGCAGAGCGGATCCTGTCCGCCGCCGCCTCCGAATTCACGACCGCTACGTACGTGTTCCAGGCGGGCGTTGCCCCAGCAGTGCCCTCGCCGAGACCGGCAACGTCCCGGCCGTCGAGCTTGGCAATTACATAGCGCGGGGATACACCCGGTGGAGTAGCCTCGGCGAAGGTCCAGCCAAGGAGCCCGCCGTAGAAGTCCTTGGACGCCTCAACATAACGGTGTTCGACGTCAATCCACGACGTCACGCCCTCGGGATAGGTCCGCACCGGGTCCATGGGGTGCCTTCCGTTCGTCGTCGCTGCACCCACAGATGTAGCGCACGCAGCGGTACCGGGCAATGCTCACCGGGCAATGGCGCCTCGGCCAATCCCCTGCGGGGGTTAGGCCCAGAGCGATTCCGGACCCACGCTGACCGCAATCGGGTCTACCGTTAACGGCATGAGTCTTGCGCAGGACATCAAACGCGTTGTGGCGCCCTTCGAGGTCGTCAGTGAATTCCAGCCTGCCGGCGACCAGCCAGCGGCGATCAAGGAGCTGACCGAACGGATCCAGGCCGGGGAGAAGGACGTGGTGCTGCTCGGCGCCACCGGCACCGGCAAGTCCGCCACCACCGCCTGGCTCGTGGAACAGGTCCAGCGGCCCACCCTGGTGATGGTGCAGAACAAAACTCTGGCCGCCCAGCTGGCCAACGAGTTCCGTGAGCTGCTGCCGAACAATGCCGTGGAGTACTTCGTTTCCTACTACGACTACTACCAGCCGGAAGCCTACGTGGCACAGACGGATACTTTCATCGAGAAGGACTCCTCCATCAACGAGGAAGTCGAACGTTTGCGCCACTCTGCCACCAACGCGCTGCTGACCCGGCGCGACGTCATCGTGGTCGCCACCGTGTCCTGCATCTACGGTCTGGGCACGCCGGAGGAATACATCGCGGGCATGGTCACGCTCCGTAAGGGCGCCGAAATGAACCGGGACGACATGCTGCGCCGGTTCGTGGCCATGCAATACGCCCGCAACGACGTCGACTTCCACCGGGGCACCTTCCGGGTCCGCGGCGATACCGTGGAAATCATTCCGATGTACGAGGAACTGGCCGTCCGGATCGAGTTCTTCGGCGACGAGATCGAGCAGATCCAGACGCTGCATCCGGTCACCGGGGAGATCATCCGCGAGGAGACGGAAATGTACGTCTTCCCGGCGTCGCACTATGTGGCCGGCGAGGACCGGATGAGCCGGGCGGTCAGGGACATCGAGGACGAGCTGCGCGACCGGCTGCAGGTGCTCGAGTCGCAGAACAAGCTCGTGGAAGCACAGCGGCTGCGGATGCGCACCACTTATGACCTGGAAATGATGCAGCAGATGGGGTTCTGCAACGGCATCGAGAACTACTCGCGGCATATCGACGGCCGCGGTCCGGGCACGGCGCCGCACTGCCTGCTGGACTACTTCCCGGACGATTTCCTGTTGGTGATCGACGAATCGCACGTCACCGTGCCGCAGATTGGCGCGATGTACGAAGGCGACATGTCCCGCAAGCGCAACCTGGTGGACTACGGTTTCCGGCTGCCGTCCGCGATGGACAACCGGCCGCTGAAGTGGGACGAGTTCCAGGAACGGATCGGGCAGACGGTCTACCTTTCGGCCACGCCGGGCAAGTACGAGCTGTCCAAGTCCGACGGCTATGTCCAGCAGATTATCCGGCCCACGGGCCTGGTGGATCCCGAGGTCATCGTCAAGCCGACCAAGGGCCAGATCGACGACCTGCTGGGCGAGATCAACGCACGGGTGGAGCGGAACGAACGCGTCCTGGTCACCACGCTGACCAAGCGGATGGCCGAGGACCTGACCGATTACCTCAATGAGCACGGTGTGAAGGTCCAGTACCTGCACTCGGACGTGGACACGCTGCGCCGCGTGGAACTGCTCCGTGAACTGCGGATGGGCACGTTCGACGTCCTGGTGGGCATCAACCTGCTGCGCGAGGGCCTGGACCTGCCCGAAGTCTCACTAGTGGCCATCCTGGATGCGGACAAGGAAGGCTTCCTGCGCAGCAGCACCTCGCTAATCCAGACCATCGGCCGTGCCGCCCGCAACGTCTCCGGCCAGGTGCACATGTACGCGGACAAGATCACGGACTCGATGGCCAACGCGATCGAGGAAACCAACCGACGCCGTGAGATCCAGGTGGCGCACAACAAGAAGCACGGCGTGGACCCGCAGCCGCTGCGCAAGCGGATCGCGGACATCACCGACCAGCTGGCCCGCGAAGACGCCGACACCCAGCAGCTGCTGAAAGACTTCGACTACGGCAAGGGCAAGCGAGGGATTTCCGCGGCCGTGTCGAAGGACAAGATCCGCCGCGACGGGCTGGCCGCGGCACCGGCCGAAGACCTGGGCGAGCTGATCGCCCAGATGACGGAGCAGATGCACGCCGCCGCGGCGGAGCTGCAGTTTGAGCTGGCTGCCCGGCTGCGCGACGAGGTCTCGGACCTGAAGAAGGACCTGCGGCAGATGCGCGCCGCGGGCCACGCCTAAGCCCTAGGCGGCTGCCGCACCGGTTTCCGGCGGGGCAGATGACGACGGCGGTGCGCACCCGCCGTCGTCAGGCGCACCTGCGCTACACTTGACCGAGCGTAGGGGAGTATCCCGAACACTGTGGACGTCAACACGCGGGGCATCGACGCCCCGCCGGGCGCAGTGGCCTGGCCGCAGAGCGGCAGGCGGAGAGACTTGCGGCGAACACTCGCACCCGCGCACCGCACACGCGCGGCATCTTCTGTGAAAGGCAAGGTTCCGTGTCGGACCAATTATCGCTGCCCTTTGAGGTCATTTCCTTCGTGGTTCTGGGCGCCATCCTGCTGTTCGACCTGCTGTACGTGGTCAAGCGGCCGCACGAGCCGTCCATGAAGGAAGCCGGCCTCTGGGTCGGTTTTTACGTCACCCTGGCGCTGATCTTCGCGGGCATGCTGTTCTGGCAGGCCGGCCCCGACTACGGCCAGGAATTCCTGGCGGGCTGGATCACCGAGTACAGCCTCAGCGTCGACAACCTGTTCGTCTTCATCATCATCATGGCCAGGTTCTCCGTGCCGAGGAAGTACCAGCAGGAAGTGCTGATGTTCGGCATCATCATCGCGCTGATCCTGCGGGGCATCTTCATCCTGCTGGGCGCGACGCTGATCGCCCAGTTCAGCTGGGTGTTCTACATCTTCGGGGCGTTCCTGCTCTGGACCGCCTGGAAGCAGGCAACAGACTCGGGCGAGGACGAGGAAGAAGGCTCCGAGTCCGGGCTGATTTCCCGGCTGACCAAGAAGCTGCCGGTCAGCGAGCACTACGACGGCAACAAGCTGCGCACCACGGTTGACGGCAAGCGCCTCTTCACCCCCATGGTCATCGTTTTCATCACCATCGGCATGACTGACCTGCTGTTCGCGGTTGACTCCATCCCGGCGATCTTTGGCCTCACCCAGAGCGCGTTCATCGTTTTCACGGCGAACATCTTCGCGCTGATGGGCCTGCGCCAGCTGTACTTCCTGCTGGGCGGCCTGATGGACCGCCTGGTCTACCTCAAGCACGGGCTGTCGATCATCCTGGCCTTCATCGGCGTGAAGCTGATCTTCCACGCGCTGCACGAGAACGAGGTGCCGTTCATCAACGGCGGCGAGCATGTTGAGTGGATCCCCGTGATCACCACCCAGCTGTCGCTCGGCGTGATCATCGGGACCCTGGTGGTCGCCACGGTGGCCAGCCTGCTCAGCCCGGCCGGCCGTCAGGCAGCCATCGATGCGCGGCTGGCAAAGGACGCCGAACGCGCGAGGGCGGCAAACAGCGAGTCGGATGCCGAGCCAGCCCGGTCGGATGCCGGGCCCGTCCAGTCGGACGCCGAGCGCGCCAAGTCCGACACCGAGTAACGGCGGTTCAACCGGTTGCAGGTCGACTAGGATCGGCGTGTGACCCGGCAACCAGACGCGGCGCTGAACGCAGACCCTCGCACGAGGGCCGTTCAGCGCCGCGTCGTTGTTTCCCTGTCCCTGGCCCAGCTGTTCAGCGGCTTGGGCCACGGCGCGGGGCTGGCCATCGGCTCGCTGCTGGCCGTGGAGCTCACCGGCAGCGAGGCCCTGGCAGGAACGTCCACGATGGCGATAGCCCTGGCCGGCGCGCTGGCGGCGCTGCCTTTGGCGGGTGTCGCCGCCCGTTCCGGACGCCGGCGGGCGCTGGTTACCGGTCTGCTGCTGGCCCTGCTGGGTTCGGCGTTGATGGCGCTGGCACCGGTCACCGGATCCTTTGCGGTGCTGCTGGCAGGCTCCGCCCTCTTGGGGGTCGGCAACGCGGCGAATCTGCAGGCCCGTTTTGCGGCGGTGGACCTGGCCGTGCCACAGCATCGCGGCCGGGATCTGGCCTTCGTGGTTTGGTCCATCACGGTCGGTGCCGTGGCCGGACCCAACCTGATCCGCCCGGGCGCCGAGTTGGGCGCCGCGCTCGGGTTGCCGGAATCGTCCGGGCCGTTCCTGTTCGCGATGGCAGGCATGGCCATCGGCGCTGCGCTGCTGCTGGTGGGCCTGCGGCCGGACCCATTGGGCTATGCGCGTTCACGCGGCGGCGGGGAAGCCCTGCCGGTCAACCGCCGCGGGACCCTGCGAACGGGCGTGGCAGCGGTCCGGCATCATCCCATGGCCGCGCTCGGACTGGCGGCCGTGGTGGGGGCCCAGTTGGTGATGGTAGCGGTCATGTCCATGACGCCCGTGCACCTGCAGGCGCTGGACCATGCCGGCGGGCACCAGCACAGCCAGACAGACACGTTCGCCATCATCGGCTTCACCATCTCGCTGCACCTGGCCGGCATGTACGCCCTCTCGCCGCTGATGGGCTGGCTGACCGACCGGCTGGGACGCACCCGAACCATCGTGGCCGGGCAGTTGGTCCTCCTGGCCGCGACGGCGCTGGCCGGGTTGGGACAGCAGGACACGTGGCTGGTGGGTGCCGGACTGGTGCTGCTGGGCCTGGGATGGTCGGCGTCGGTGATTGCCGGCTCCACGCTGTTGGCCGAGTCGGTGCCGGAGTCCGGTCGCGTGCCGGCACAGGGCCTGTCCGACACGCTCATGGGTGCCGCGGGGGCCCTGGGTGCGGCTTTGTCTGGCCCGCTGCTGGCCGCCCTGGGGTTCGCCGGCCTGAACGCGGCGGCCGCCGTCGTTGCCGTCGTAATATTGCTGGCACCGGTTCTTGCCGCCCGCAGCGGGGGCGTCCCGGCAGGAGTTGGTTCCGGCGACAGGAGCCCATCGTGAGCCACCGGCAGGTCTTGGTCGCAGCGACCGCGGTGTCGATCCTCCTGTCGGGTTGCGGCTACGAGGGTGTCCCTGCATCCTTCGGTGCCGTAGAAACGGGTCCGGGGGACGAGATCCTGCTGGTTAACCCCGACAGCGGTCGGGAGAACTTCGAGATGGAAGCCGGCTTCAAGGGAACCCTCGAGCTGTCGGCGGAGAATTGCGTCATCGGTAAGGACATGTCGGGTCGTGAGATCATGCTGGTGTTTCCGGCCGACGCCACATTCAGTCAGGGGCCGGAACTCCTGACCGTGGAAGTCGAAGGCCGGTCTTTGGCGATCGGAGGACCGGTATTCTTTGGCGGGGGAACCCTCCGGCAGGAACAACTCGACCGTCTCTCTGAGAGCGTGCCGGAGGGATGCCTTCGGAACGAAAACTTCTACGTACAGACCATCGGGTAGAGCGTTCCGGCGCATCGCCGAGGCTTGAGGGAAGGCAGCTAGCCCCGGACCATGCCGAGCAGGCGCTGGAAGACGGCCTCGCCGTCGTCGGCAATGCCGTCATGATGGAACTCACCGGTTTCCCAGACCTGCAGCCCCTTCACCTGCGCGGCCGTTTCCAGCGACAAACCGCGCTCCACGTAGATATCGTCGCGGTACACGGCAGCGGCGGCGGGCACGTCGTTCCCGGCCAGCCGGTCGGGGGCGTAGAGGGCCGGCCAGTCGGACTTCGCTGCCAGCAGTTCCGCCACCTCGCGCAGCGGCACCAGCGCCGGATCCTGCTCGAAGTACCAGGGATAGACCATCTCGCCGGTCAGCAGCGGCTCGGCCGCCTCCGGGGCGAACTGCGGGAAGTCCCGGAGTACGCGCCACGCCGCCCAGCCGGTCGCTGCGCCCTGGGCATAGATGGATTCGTGCATCAGGGCATAGAGCGGGTTGGCAGCACGGCTCACGAGTGCGGCGACCTGCTCCAGGAAAGAATCCGAGAGCCGCTGGCCGGACGGGGTCGTGACGAAGGCGTCCTCCAGCAGGTAGTGCAGGGCGTCGATCCGGGTGTTGCCGCCCAGATACGACCCGGCCATCTGGAACCGGCCGGTGGTCAGCCGCTCGCCGGACGGCAGGTACTCGGGCACCGATTCCAGGTGTCGTGCGACGGCGGTGACTTGGGCCCGGTCTTCCGGGTAGCGGGCGAAGTATTCCCGGTTGCGTGCTTCCACCCGGGGAAAGGTGGCCCGGTAGACCCGGTCGGCTCCTCCCGCCAGCGGGGCCAGGCCGCCGGTGATCAGCACTTCCCGCAGCCCCTCGGGTGCGAGGGAGAGGTAGGTCAGCGCACAGAAGCCGCCGTAGCTCTGTCCGAAGATGCTCCATGGTTCGCTGCCGAGTTCCTGCCGGATCAGCTCGGCGTCGCGCACGATCGAATCCGCACGGAAATGTGCCAGATAGGCCGCCTGCGCCGCGGCGTCGCCGCGCAACGGCAACGTCTGCCGGTTCACGGGGGAGGAGAGGCCGGTGCCGCGCTGGTCCAGCATCAGGATGCGGAAGGTCTTGGCCGCCTCCTTCATCCAGCCGGTAAACGACGTCACCCGGTTGCCCCGGCCGCCGGGCCCGCCCTGCAGGAACAGCAGCCACGGCAGCCGGGCCGCCGCGGCGTCGTCGTGTTCCAGGGAGGAATACTCACGGGCGAAGATTTCCACGGTCTCGCCGTCCGGGTCCGCGTGGTCGAGCGGGACGTCGAAGAAATACCCGGCCGTCCTCATTCCACGGCTGCGGTGTGTGCCGGTCACCCGGTGTCCCGTCACGCGTGCACCTTGGCCGCTCCCGAGCCGAACGACGCGAGGGCGTCGCCGGCCAGCCGGAACGTTGACCATTCCTCCTGCGGCCGGGCGCCGAGGCTGCGGTAGAAGTCGATGGACGGGCGGTTCCAGTTCAGTACCGCCCATTCCACCCGGGCGTACCCGGACGCCACCGCGTGGCCGGCCAACGTCTGCAGCAGGGCCTTGCCGTACCCCCGTCCGCGGGCCTCGGGCCGGACGTACAGGTCCTCCAAATAGATGCCGTGGACGCCCTCCCACGTGGAGAAGTTCCGGAACCAGAGAGCGAAGCCCTGCACACCGCCGTCGTCTTCGGCGACATGCGCGAAGACGGACGGCTGAGCAGAAAACAGGGCGTCTTGCAGCTGTTCCGGCGTGGTCTTGACCGCGTCCGGTTCCTTCTCGTACACCGCCAGATCGCGGATCAGCTCGAGGATGACGGGGACATCGGCTTCGTCGGCCGGGCGTATCACAGACATGACAAAAGCCTAGCGTCCCGGAGCAGGCGCTACGGCTTGAGCACCACCTTGATGCAGCCGTCGTCCTTCTTCTGGAATTTCTCGTACATCGCTGGCGCGTCGTCCAGCGGGGCCGTATGCGTGACCAGGTCGCCGACGCCGAGGGGATCTGCCGGTTCGCCCGCCAGCGGCAGCACGTCGTCGATCCAGCGCCGGACGTTGCACTGGCCCATCCGCAGCGTGACCTGCTTGTCGAAGAGCGTGAGCATCGGCATGGGGTCGGCTTGGCCGGCGTAGACGCCGGACAGCGAGATGGTGCCGCCGCGGGCCACGGCGTCGATCGCGGCGTGCAGGACGGACAGGCGGTCCAGGCCTGCGGTCGACATCAGCTTTTTGGCCACGGGGTCGGGCAGGAGTCCGACGGCGAACTGTGCGGTGGCCGCAGCCGTCGCGCCGTGCGCCTCCATGCCGACGGCGTCGACCACCGACTCCGGCCCGCGGCCCTGGGTCGCGTCACGCAGTTCGTCGACGATCTTCGGGCCCCACTTCAGGGTCTCGATGCCGTGCCGGCGGGCCATTTCCAGCCGCTCCGGGACAAGGTCGACACCTATGACGCGGTGGCCCAGATGCCGGCCGATGCGGGCGGCAAACTGGCCGACCGGCCCGAGCCCGAAGACCGCCAGCGTGCCTCCGTCGGGAACCTGGGCATAGGCCACCGCCTGCCAGGCGGTCGGGAGGATGTCGGAGAGGAACAGGTATTGCTCGTCGGGCGCCTGGCTGTCCTCGATCTTGATGGGACCGTAGTCCGCGTGGGGGACGCGCAGGAACTCGGCCTGCCCGCCCGGAACAGAGCCGTAGAGCTCCGTGTAGCCGAACAATGCAGCGCCTGAACCCTTGTCCTTGACCTGCGTGGTTTCGCACTGCGATTGCAGGCCCCGGCTGCACATATGGCAGCGCCCGCACGCGATATTGAAGGGAACCACCACCCGGTCGCCGGGCTTGAGCCCCGGCACGGCGCTGCCGGTCTCCTCGACGATCCCCATCGGTTCATGGCCCAGGACGTCGCCGGGTGACAGGAACGGGCCAAACAGCTCGTAGAGGTGCAGATCGGACCCGCAAATGGCGGTGGAGGTGACCCTGATGATGGCGTCGGTCGACTCCCGCAGGACCGGGTCCGGAACCTGCTCGACGCTCAGCTTCCGTTTGCCTTGCCAGGTCAGTGCTTTCACAATCGTCTCCCTGTCGCGTCGCCGGGGGAGCACACCCTGCGCCCCGCGGAAGGTAAGTGTGCTTATTACCCTAGGGACGCTGCCAACCGCCTGCAAGCGGGCCCGAGCCCGGCAGCTCCGCGATCAGGCCATGCGGCCGGCCGGTCCGACGTCGAGAACCCGGACCGCGGCAGCTCCCGTCTCATTGCTGGCGGCGAGGTCCACTTCGGCGCTGATGCCCCAGTCCCGGTTTCCGGCCGGGTCATCGAAGATCTGCCGCACCTTCCAGACCGCCGGCTGCTCCTCGATGATCAGCAGCGCCGGTCCGCGCGCATCGGGCCCGATGCCGATGTCGTCGTACTCCTCAAAGTAGGCGTCCATGGCGTCCGCCCAGCGGTCGGCGTCCCAGCCCGCATCGGCGTCCAGTGCACCCAGGTCCTCTTCCTGCTCGTCGGCGAACAACTCGACCCGGCGGAACAGCTCGTTGCGCACCATGACGCGGAAGGCCCGAATGTTGTCCGTCAGCTTGGGCGGCTCCTGCGTGAACACCGACTCGGCGGCGTGATCGGCCGCCAGATCCGCCGCGCCCTTGCCCGCGGCGAGTTCTTCCCATTCGTCCAGCAGGCTCGAGTCGACCTGCCGCACCAGCTCACCCAGCCAGGCGATGATGTCGGCCAGGTCCTCGCGCAGGGCCTCGGCCGGCACGGTCTGCCGCAGCGCCTTGTAGCCGTCGGTCAGATAGCGGAGCACTATGCCCTCGCTGCGGGCCAGCCCGTAGAACTGCACGAATTCGCCGAAATTCATCGCCCGTTCGTACATGTCACGGATTACCGACTTCGGGGCAAGTTCAAAGTCGCCCAGCCAGGGCGCACCGTGCCGGTAGGTCTCGAAGGCGGCCTCAAGCAGCTCGGCCAGCGGCTGCGGGTAGGTCACCTCGTCCAGCAGCGCCATCCGCTGGTCGTATTCGATGCCGTCGGCCTTCATCGCGGCCACAGCTTCGCCGCGGGCCTTCTTCTCCTGCGCGGACAGGATCTGGCGGGGCTTCTCCAGCGTGGCCTCGATGATTGAGACCACGTCCAGTGCGTAGCCGCCGTCCTCGGGATCCAGCAGGTCCAGACTGGCCACGGCGAACGGGGAAAGGGGCTGGTTCAGCGCGAAATTCGGCTGCAGGTCCACCTTCAGCCGGACGAGGTGCCCGTTCTCATCCGGTGCGTCCAGGCGTTCCACCAGGCCGGAGACCACCAGCTCCCGGTAAATGCCCAGTGCCTTCTTGATCAGCTTCAGCTGCGAGGCGCGTGTTTCGTGGTTGCGTGTCAGCAGCCGCTTGGCGGCGGCGAACGGGTCCCCCGGGCGCTCCAGGATGTTCAGCAGCATCGCGTGGCTGATGGTGAAGCTGGACGTCAGGGGTTCGGGGTCGCTCTCCACCAGCTTGTGGAAGGTCGGTTCACCCCAGCTCACGAAACCCGTCGGCGGCTTCTTTTTCGCCACTTGGCGAAGTTTTTTCTGGTCGTCGCCGAACTTGGCCACCGCCTTGGCCATCGCCTTCGTGTTCTCCACCACGTGTTCCGGGGCCTGCACGACGACGGTGCCCGCCGTGTCGTACCCGGCCCGCCCCGCGCGGCCGGCGATCTGATGGAACTCGCGCGCATTGAGCAGCCGGGTGCGCACGCCGTCGTACTTGCTCAAGGCGGTCAGCAGCACGGTGCGGATGGGCACGTTGATGCCCACACCCAGCGTGTCCGTGCCGCAGATGACCTTCAGCAGCCCGGCCTGGGCCAACTGCTCCACCAGCCGGCGGTACTTGGGCAGCATGCCCGCGTGGTGGACACCTATGCCGTGCCGGACCAGACGGTTGAGGGTCTTGCCGAAGCCTGCCGCGAACCGGAAACCCGAGATCAGTTCGGCAATGCGGTCCTTCTCCTCCCGGGTGCAGACGTTGATGCTCATGAGATTCTGGGCGCGCTCAATGGCTTCCAACTGGCTGAAGTGCACCACATAGACGGGAACCTGCCTGGTGGAGAGCAGTTCCTCCAGCGACTCCTGCACGCTGGTCTGCACATAGTAGTAATGCAGCGGGATGGGACGCTCCGCCGAGCTCACGGTGACCGTCGTCCTGTCCGTGAGGTCGGTGAGCTCCTTCTCGAACCGGGTCACGTCGCCCAGCGTCGCGGACATCAGCAGGAACTGCGCCTGCGGCAGTTCCAGCAGCGGCACCTGCCAGGCCCAACCGCGCTGCGGATCGGAGTAGTAGTGGAACTCGTCCATGACCACCGTGCCGAGGTCCGCGGCGGAGCCTTCGCGCAGCGCGATGTTGGCCAGGATCTCGGCGGTGCAGCAGATGATCGGGGCATCCTGGTTGACCGCCGAGTCGCCGGTGACCATGCCGACGTTCTCCGGTCCGAAGATGTCGCACAGGGCGAAGAACTTTTCCGACACGAGCGCCTTGATGGGTGCCGTGTAATAGCTGACGGACCCGGTGGACATGGCGTGGAAATGGGCGGCGATCGCGACCATCGACTTCCCCGACCCGGTGGGGGTGGCCAAGATGACGTTGTTGCCGGTGACCAGCTCCATGACGGCTTCGTCCTGGGCGGGGTAGAGCGACATCCCACGGGATTCGACCCACTCGATGAACCGGGTGTAGACGTCGTCGGGATTTGAGGCAGTGCCGGTGTCCGGCAGGAGCTGGAGGAGATTCATGTTCTTCCCAGCTTAGGCGGTGGCGTCCCCGCGCCATGCGGGCACCCATAATCCTCTGACGTGGCGGGGGTGTGGCGTAACGTACTGCCCATGCACTGGGACCCGCACAAGTATGTGGAATTCGCCGACTACCGCGACCGGCCGTTCTTCGACCTGACCGGACGGATCGCTGCCGCCGATCCCGCCGTGGTGGTGGATCTGGGCTGCGGTCCCGGCGGCCTGACGGCGGCGCTCGCCGAACGCTGGCCCGGCGCCAGCGTCACCGGAGTGGACAGCTCACCCGAGATGATCCGGCAGGCGCAGCAGCGGCACACATCGCCCACGGTGAAATTCGTCGCCGGGGATATCCGTACCTGGACGCCTCCGGCAGGCTTGGATGTACTGGTTTCCAACGCCGCGCTGCAGTGGGTGCCCGGGCACCAGGACATCATGCGTTCCTGGCTGCGCGCCATGAAGCCCGGCGCCTGGCTCGCCGTGCAGGTTCCGGGAAACTTTGCCGCTCCGTCGCATGCGCTCATGAGGGCGCTCGCCGGCTCACCGCGATGGCAGCGCCGGCTGGACGGGGTGCTCCGCCACGAGGACGCCGTGTCCGAGCCACAGGACTATTTCGAGCTGCTCTCGGACGAAGGCTGTGAAGCCGACGTCTGGGAAACGACCTACCAGCAATTGCTCCACGGCGCGAACCCGGTGCTGGAATGGGTCAGGGGAACCGGCCTGCGCCCCGTCCTGGCCGCCCTCCCGGCGGCAGAAGCGGCCAAGTTCGAAGCCGAGTACGCCACGCTGCTGCGCGACGCCTACCCGGCCGGCGAACACGGGACCCTGTTCGGATTCCGGCGGATTTTCGCGGTGGGGCGCAAGCTCGGCTGAACCCGTCCTCCGGTGGCGGACGGTGGACGGACCCGGCCTCAGGGCGTGGGAGTCCCGCCGTTGACGTTCAGCGTCTCGCCGGAAACGTAGCTCGACTCCGGAGAGGCCAGGAAGACGTAGGCCGGGGCCAGTTCGGTAGGCTGCCCCGCGCGGCCCAGCGGCACATTCTTGCCGAACTCCGGCAGTTTGTCCTTCGGCTGGCCGGCGCTGACCTGCAACGGGGTCCAGAACGGGCCGGGGGCCACCGCGTTGACGCGGATGCCGCGGCTGGCCAGCTGCTGGGCGAGGCCCTTGGTGAAGTTGTTGATGGCGGCCTTGGTGGAGGCATAGTCGAGCAGGACCGGCGAGGGGTTGTAGGCCTGGACGGACGTGGTGTTAATGATCGTCGAGCCCGGCGGCATGTGTGGCACCGCGGCCTTGGTGATCCAAAACATGGCAAAAACATTCGTGCGGAACGTGTCCTCGAACTGTTCGTCGCTAATGTCTTCGATTTTCTCGACGGCGATCTGGCGCCCTGCGTTGTTGACCAGGACGTCCAGCCCGCCCAGCTGTTCGACGGCCTGGGCGACGAGTTCGCGGGAAGCGGCGGCGTCTGAAATGTCACCCGGCAGCAGTACAGCCTTGCGCCCTTCCTTCTCGATCACCGCAGCGATGTGCTGTGCGTCGGACTCCTCGGCGGGCAGGTAGGACAGGGCGACGTCTGCTCCTTCCCGGGCAAAGCCGACGGCCACGGCGGCGCCGATGCCGGAGTCGGCCCCGGTGATCAGTGCCTTGCGGCCGGTCAGCCTGCCGGTGCCGCGGTACGACTGTTCGCCGCGGTCCGTCTGCGGCTCCAGGTCTTTGTCCAGCCCGGGCTCCGGCTGGCTCTGCTTGGGCGGCGAGATGCTGGGAAAACGGTCAACGGGATTCTGGAAGGTGTACTGATCCGACGTCATGTCTGGCTCCCTTCTTGCGGCCGCATCGAGGGCCCCGCCGGCACCCTTGGTGCTGCGCTCGATGGAAGGCGGGGCCGGGGCGGCCTGGCATGGTCAGTTTGCTGATCGTGGTGCCACCCTACGCTGTCGTGCATCGGTCGTACAGCCAGCGGTTGCCGGCCCTCCTCCGTGAGGATCCGGAACGAGAGGTGCGCGCGGCCGGCGAACCGCCCCTAAGGTCAGCAAGCTTTCTACTTGGGCCGCGGCGGGGTAATCTGGGGCTGGACCTGTAGGAAAACCTGAACCGAAAGAGGTGCTGATATGGGTATGGGCGACAAGTTCGATGCTGCGAAGGACAAGGTGACCGGCAAGGTCAACGAAGCCGTCGGCGAGGCGAGGGACGACAAGTCCCAGCAGCTGAAGGGCAAGGGCCAGCAGGTTGAGGGCGGGGCCAAAGACAAGATCGCCGATGCCAAGGCCCACCTGAACGAGGACGCCGACCGCGTTGCCGACGACACCGAAGGCGGCGCCAGGCGCTAAGCCGGTTCTTTTGTCGCAAATCCCCCGTGGGCCACTGGTTCACGGGGGATCTGCCGGTTAAGGCGGTGCTGCGACTACGCAGGTTCCCGATGATGGCGTGTTTCGGGGGGTCGGAACTTCCAAGGCATGGCCGCGACCGGCAATCGAGGGGATGGGACAGGAATTTCGGGCCCGCGCCGGGGGGCGGCGCGGGCCGCCCTTCAATTCCCTCGCAGCCTGTGGTAATTGTAAGTAACCTTATAAATCAGCTTGGCGTGCTCGTCCCTGCTGGCTGGACGGTGCGCGAAGCGGCTCGAACTACCTGAAGGGACTGATATCCGTGACTACCGCAAGGGAAATCATGACCGGTGGTGTTGAATGCATCGGAGAGAACGAGACGCTGGAGCTGGCGGCCCAAAAAATGCGGGACCTCGACGTCGGGTCGTTGCCCATCTGCGGTGAGGACAACAGGCTCAAAGGCATGGTCACGGATCGGGACATTGTGGTGAAGTGCCTGGCCGACGGACGGGATCCGCGCTCGATCAAAGCGGGTGAGCTGGGCCAGGGCAAGCCGGTGACCATCGGGGCCGATGACAGTATCGAAGAGGCCATCAGAACCATGCAGGACCATCAGGTGCGCCGGCTGCCGGTCATCGACGGACACGACCTGGTCGGAATTGTCAGCCAGGCCGATGTCGCCCGCAACTACCCGGAAGACCGCGTGGGTGAACTGGTCGAGTTCATCTCCTACTGATCCGGGTGGCCATCATGTCGGAGCAGTTGCCGGAGGCGTATGCCAAGTACCTGGCAGGATGTGAGCCAACCCAGGCCGACGCCATCCTGCCGGTGCTGAAGCAATCGGCCGCGGACGGCGAGCGCGGTGTGCTGGTGCGGTTCCTCCCCAACGAAGTGCAAGCCATGGCGACCGAGGAGGTCCCGTTCGGAACGATCCGGGAAGAACGCTACGACGAATAATCCACGCCTGCCCGCCGGTGGCCGGAGGCCCGGGGTGCCGAGCGCATCCCGGGCTGCAGCCTGTCAAGACCCAGGCGTAAAATTAACCGAGCCGGAGCGATATTTTGGTGATTCGTTGCCGGAGTGGGGAAGCACTTGTAAGCTCGCAGCAGTTGGAGCCGAAACGGCTCTCGGGCTATCTGGAGGCTGCGCATGGACAGGTTCGATGCCGGTCGGGACGCAGGGTGCTTCGTTGGTTTGGGGCGGAACTGATGCGGCACCGCCATCTGTCACCCGCTGACGAATTTCCGATGGATCTGGCTCCCCTTGGTGACCCCGAGTTGCTGGCGCTGTACGGCAGGGCCATGCGCCAGCTCGAGCGGGAGAGTATCCAGTTCGGCGCGGCCGATCCCGAGACCGAGTTCCGCCTGGAGGAGCTGCGTGTCGAGCTCGACCGGCGGGACAGCCGGGATGCGCTGCAGGCGAGCAGGCGGCGGGTCCGCGGTTTGTATGGCAAGCCGGGGGGCGAACCGCCGGATTCGCTGTACGACGGCACCAGCTAGGCTCTGGGCCGCAAGCATTTGCCCGCCGGCGGATTCAGGCGGTCCGCACCGCGGGTGGGCGTTCACCCTTCCCGGGTCTGCGCCTCGGCGCTTATGCTGCTCTTCCCACCCCCGTATGATGGGTGACAAACAGTATGCTTATCAATAGTGGGATGCAGATTGGAAGGGCAGACAATCGTGATTGCCAATGACAGTTCAAGTGCCCATGCCGGCCAGGACAAGGACCGGGATCCGGGAAGCGAGTTGCCCGATCCCTGGTGCTCCTCCTGCAGCACCGACGAGTACCTGGTGTTCGATGCCGTAACGCTGCTGCCGCCGCAGGCCGGAGCCCCCGCACTGCCGCGATGGGACGTCAGCTACTGGTGCAGCCGCTGCGACGCTTATTACGGGCACGAAACATTCAAGGTGCCCGCCACGGAATCCGAGAGCGTCGGAATCGATTTCGGGGCCGAGGGCTACATGCACTGCGGGGAGCCGATGCAGCCGGTGGAACGCATCGACCACTCGATCGTTGATCCCGTGGACGCCGGCTCCCCGGAAACCGGCCCGCTCCCGACCGTGCGGGTGGACGTTGAAATCCTTCGCTGCAGCTGCGGGTTCAAGATGGAGGTGCCCATCTGAGGCTAAGGCGCAGCAACGTCCGTGCGCCCGGTATCACCCGCCGGCGTCACGGGTCGGGGTTCTCCTACCGCAACCCGGACGGGTCGAAGCCTGCCGGTGACGAGCTCCGAAGGATCAAGGCGTTGGCGGTCCCGCCGGCATGGTCGGATGTGTGGATTTGCCCGGCGCCCAATGGGCATATCCAAGCAGCGGGAACGGACGACGCCGGACGGCGGCAATACATCTACCATCCCCGTTGGCGGGAACTGAGGGATCGGGAAAAGTTCGACCGCTCCCTGGCGTTCGGATCCACCCTGACCACCGCGCGCCGCAAGGTGACGCGGCTGCTGAGGTCCGGAGAACAAACCCGGCAGGTGGCCTGTGCCGTTGCCTTCCGCTTGCTTGACAGCGCGTCATTGCGGATCGGCTCCGAAGTCTACGCCGAAGACAACGGTTCCTACGGGGTTACTACGCTGTTGGCTCGCCACGTGCGGGTGCGCGAGGACACCGTCCGGCTTCATTTTCCCGGGAAGAGCGGGCTGCAGTGGGACGTGGAACTGAAAGATCCGGATATCGCCGTCCAGCTGGCGACGGTGCGGGGCCTGAAGGCCGACGATCCGGCCATCGGGTACCCCAACGGCACCGGACACTGGTCCGGGCTGTCCGCGTCGGAGTTGAACGAGTTTATCCACGAACTCTGCGGGCAGGAGTTCAGCGCCAAGGACTTCCGGACGTGGCAGGGAACGGTAACGGCCGCCGTGGCACTGGCCGGCTACAACGGCAGACCGAATCTAACCGGCCGGCGCAAGGCCGTCGTCGCGGCCATGCACGCCGTCTCGGAGAGGCTGGGCAATACGCCCGCCATAGCCCGCAAATCGTACGTAGATCCGCGGCTCGTCGACCGCTTTATGGCAGGACAAATCCCGGACGCGGCAACGTACTCCGCGGCGGAACGCAGCCTGCCGTCCTTCCTCGCGTGACAGGGGAGCGAAAGCAGCCCGCGGCGCTAGAATTAGAGGGCCCCGGCAGGCGGGATTCCCCCCAACGTCCACGTCTGTCGGGGTTGACGCGCCCTACCAGCCGCGCGATTTCCACGCGTCCAGATGGGGCCGTTCAGCCCCGAGCGTCGTACCTGCGCCATGGCCCGGATGGACCACCGTATCGTCCGGCAGGTAGTTGAACACCCGTTCGACCACGTCGCTGTAGAGCGACGCAAACCGCTCCGGATCCTTTTGCGTATTGCCCACCCCACCCGGAAACAGCGAATCTCCGGTAAACAGGTGCGGGGGACCATCGGGTGCGCGGTAAAGCAGCGCCACGGAACCCGGCGTGTGCCCGCGCAGCTTGATGGCTTCCAACGAGAATCCGTCGAACCGGCCGACGTCCTGATGCTCGAGCGCAACGTCAGTCCGCACCTCGATCTCAGGAATATCCTCCGCGCCGGCCGCCGTCTTGGCCCCTGTGGCGGCTACCGCCTCCGGCAAGGCCCGGACATGGTCCCAGTGGCTGTGCGTGGTCACGATCAGGGCGACCTTGGCCGGCTGGTCCGCATCCCCGGCGCCGTCGCGCAGCAGTTGCTCAATGGCCGGAAAGTCGTCGGCAGCGTCAATCAACACCTGGGTGCCGGAAGCCTTGGCTGTCAGCAGATAGACATTGTTGTCCATCTCGGAAACGGAAATGCCGCGGACGGTGACTGCAGGATCTTCGTGAAGCAACATGCTTCCCAGCCTACCGACAGTCGACCCGGACGGCTCAGGATGTCATTCTGGTTGTAGCAGTGGACAGGCAGCCGGATGCTGCGGACACGACGGGGAGCGGGCGCAGGCGATGGAAGCGAGCGAGTTTGACTGGCGGATGAACCGCGACAGCGCCGTGCCGCTCTTCGAGCAGCTCAGGCTGCGGATCATCGAAGCAGCCGACGCCGGCGAACTGCCGGTGGGCACGAAGCTGCCGCCCGTCAGGCGGCTGGCCGATCATTTGGGCGTGGTCCCGAATACCGTGGCACGCGCCTACCGGGAGCTCGAAACTGCCGGCCGGGTGGAAACACACGGCCGGGCCGGTACCGTGGTGAGCGCCGGCGCAGGCAAGGCCCGCCAACAACTGGGCGATGCCGCCGAAGCGTTCGCCCGCGCCGTTCACGGCCAAGGCATCGGCGGCAAGGAAGCACTCGCCGCCGCCAGGGCCGCGTTGGAGCGCCACGGCATCAAGTAGGCGACGCGGCAGGCGGCCGGTGCCTCATAGACGGCGCCCTGCGGACAGCCGCTGTCCGCAGCGGCCTCCGGCCGTGACCGATGCAATACAAGTTCGAACGAATTTTCGATTAGAGTAGATACCGTGCTAAAAGCAAGCGAAACGTCCGTCCCGGCGACCGATTCCGAGTCCGCCACCCCCGTTTCCCGCTCGGCGGACATGTCCCGCCTGGTAGTCAAAGGCGCCCGCGAGCATAATCTTCAGAACGTCAGCGTGGACCTGCCCCGCGACGCCATGATCGTCTTCACGGGACTGTCCGGCTCCGGCAAGTCGTCTTTGGCTTTCGATACGATCTTCGCCGAGGGCCAGCGCCGGTACGTGGAATCGCTTTCCTCCTATGCGCGAATGTTCCTGGGGCAGGTGGACAAGCCTGATGTGGACTTCATCGAAGGCTTGTCGCCGGCGGTGTCGATCGACCAGAAATCCACCAGTCGCAACCCGCGCTCTACCGTGGGAACAATCACCGAGATCTACGACTACCTGCGCCTCCTGTGGGCCCGCGTCGGCCGCCCCTTCTGCCCCCAGTGCGGTGAGCCCGTGGAGAAGCAGACCCCGCAGCAAATCGTGGACCAGCTGCAAGAGCTTCCCGACGGGACGCGCTTCCAGATCCTGGCTCCGGTAGTGCGCGGGCGCAAGGGCGAGTTCGTCGACCTGTTCAAGGAACTGAGCACCAAGGGCTTTTCCCGCGCCAAGGTGGACGGCAAGCTGGTGCAGCTGAGCGAACCGCCGAAGCTGGGGAAGCAGTACAAGCACACCATCGAGGTGGTGGTGGACCGGCTTGTGGCCAAAGAAGGCATCCATCAGCGTCTGACCGATTCGGTGGAGACCGCCCTGGCGCTGGCGGAGGGCCGCGTCCTGGCTGATTTCGTGGATATTGCCGAGGACGAGCCGGGCCGTACTCGTGCCTTCTCGGAACACTTGGCCTGCCCGAACGAACACCCGCTCGCCATCGACGAGATCGAACCGCGCTCGTTCTCGTTCAACAATCCGTTCGGTGCCTGTCCGGCCTGCACCGGTATCGGCAGCAAGCTCGAAGTCGATGTGGACCTGGTGGTCCCGGATCCGGACCGGAGCCTTTCTGAGGGCGCCATCGCCCCGTGGTCATTGGGCAAAGCCACCCAGGAGTACTGGACCCGGCTGCTCGAGGGGCTCTCCCACGAACTGGGGTTCTCCATGGACGAGCCGTGGAAGAACCTGCCGAAGAAGGTCCGGGAAGCCGTACTGCACGGCAAGGACTTCAAGGTCGTGGTGCAGTACCGCAACCGCTTCGGCCGGGAGCGCAAATACAGCACTGGTTTCGAAGGCGCGTTCCAGTACATCCACCGAAAGCATGAGGAAACCGAGTCCGAGTGGGCGAGGGACCGTTACAAGGAGTACATGCGTGAGGTGCCGTGCCCGGAGTGCAACGGGGCGCGGCTGAACCCCGCGTCGCTGTCCGTGCTGATCAACGGCAAGTCCATCGCGGAAGTGTCTGCCCTGCCGCTGCGCGAGGCAAGTTCGTTCCTGGCCGCTCTGGAACTCTCCGCCCGCGAAACCCAGATCGCCCACCAGGTACTCATCGAGATCCAGGCGCGCTTGCGCTTTCTCCTGGACGTCGGCCTGGAGTACCTGAACCTTGAGCGCGCCGCCGGCACGTTGTCCGGCGGAGAAGCCCAGCGCATCCGGCTGGCAACGCAGATCGGCTCCGGTCTTGTCGGCGTGCTCTACGTGTTGGACGAGCCCTCGATCGGCCTGCACCAGCGGGATAACCGGCGGTTGATCGAGACCCTCACGCGGCTGCGCGACCTCGGCAACACCCTGATTGTGGTGGAGCACGACGAGGACACCATTGCCGAGGCCGACTGGATAGTGGACATCGGACCGGGCGCCGGCGAGCACGGCGGCGAAGTGGTCCACTCCGGCTCGCTGCAGGAACTGCTGGACAACACGCGTTCCATCACCGGTGACTACCTGTCGGGCCGGCGCCGGATCGAGCTGCCGGCCAAGCGCCGGAAGATGGACAAGAAGCGCCAAGTGAAGGTGGTCGGCGCCCGCGAAAACAATCTCCGGGGCATCGACGCGTCGTTCCCGCTGGGCATCTTCACCGCCGTCACCGGCGTCAGCGGCTCCGGGAAATCGACTCTGGTCAACGACATTCTGTACAAGGTGCTGGCCAACAAGCTCAACGGAGCCAAGCATGTTGCGGGCCGGCACACCAGGGTGGAAGGCGTGGACCAGCTGGACAAGGTCATCCACGTCGACCAGAGCCCGATTGGCCGCACGCCCCGGTCCAATCCGGCCACGTACACCGGTGTCTTCGACAACATCCGCAAGCTGTTCGCCGAGACCAACGAGGCGAAGCTCCGCGGCTACCTGCCCGGCAGGTTCTCGTTCAACGTCAAGGGCGGGCGGTGCGAGGCATGCTCCGGTGACGGCACGCTGAAGATCGAAATGAACTTCCTGCCGGACGTCTACGTTCCGTGCGAGGTCTGCCACGGTGCGCGGTACAACCGCGAGACGCTGGAAGTCCATTACAAGGGCAAGACGATCGCCGAAGTCCTGGACATGCCGATCGAGGAAGCAGCGGAATTCTTCGCCGCGTTCACCCCGATCGCCCGCCACTTGCGGACCTTGGTGGACGTCGGGCTCGGCTACGTCCGGCTCGGGCAGCCCGCCACCACGTTGTCCGGCGGGGAAGCCCAGCGCGTCAAGCTCGCCAGCGAGCTGCAGCGCCGCTCGAACGGGCGAAGCATCTACGTGTTGGACGAGCCGACCACCGGCCTGCATTTTGAGGACATCCGCAAGCTGCTGCAGGTGCTGCAGGGGCTGGTGGACAAGGGCAACACGGTGATCACCATCGAGCACAACCTCGACGTGATCAAGAGTGCCGACTGGGTTGTGGACCTGGGGCCCGAGGGCGGTTCCGGTGGCGGCCAGATCATCGCCAGCGGTACACCGGAGCAGGTAGCGGCGGCCGAGGGAAGCCACACCGGCCGTTTCCTGGCGGAGGCACTCGGCCACAAGTGAGCCTGCAGGATGGAATAAGATATTCCCCAGCAGGAATGGATTCCGGCGGATCCGCGGATCTGTGGGAAAATGCCCGGGTGACTCAATTGCCTGCGCTGGTACTTTTCGACCTCGACGGAACCCTGGTTGACCCCGCAGGTGCTATCACCACCGGAATAGCCGGCGCCCTCGCGGCGGCCGGACTGCCGGTCCCGCCGCAGAAAGGACTCGAGTCCCTGGTGGGGCCGCCGCTGGGCGAGTCCCTGCGCCGCGCCGGCGTCCCCGAGCACCGGCTCGGCGAGGTCATCGCGTTGTACAGAGCCGGCTACCGCCGGTCCGGCATGGCGGCAAGCCGCGTGTACCCGGGCATCACCGGACTGCTGGAGCGGCTCCTCTCCACCGGCGCGATCCTCGCTGTCGCCACCCAGAAGCCGACCGGACTGGCCCGGGACCTGCTGCGGCTGAAGGGCCTGGAGCAGTATTTTGCAGGAATTTACGGGGCCGAGGGCGACGATCCCGCACCGGCAGCGGGACCAGGACTGGGCAAGGTGCCGATCCTGCAGGCTGCGCTGGACGGCGTCACCGACGCGTTCGGCCCGGTGCTGATGGTGGGCGACCGTCTCTACGACGCGGCCGCGGCGCTCCAGCTCGGCATCCCCGCCATTGGGGTCGGCTGGGGATTCGCCGCCCCCGGGGAACTGGAAGCCGCGGGCGCCGCCGTCGTCGTGCACTCCGCCGAAGAACTTGAGGCCGCTATCGGGCGGCTGGCCGCCGAGCAGCCGGACGGTGTCCTGTCCGGACGCCGGGGACCGGCCGCATGAGGACGTTCGAAGCGACACGCGCCTCGTTCCGCGCCGGGTTGCGGCTCAGCTGCCGGCCGACGATTGAAGGCATTGGGAACTTTCCCGCCGCCGGGCCGGTGATTGTGGCGCCGAACCACCTGTCCTTCTTCGACAGCGTCATCATCCAGGCGATGATGCCGCGCAAAGTTGCCTTCTTCGCCAAAGCCGAATACTTCACCACCCGGGGCCCCAAGGGGGCCGCGATGCGGTGGTTCTTCCACAGCGTCGGCTCGATACCGGTGGAGCGGGGCGAACAGGCGGCCAGTGTGGCTGCGCTGCAGAGCGCTCTGGACGTACTGGAACGCAACGAGGCTTTCGGGATCTATCCTGAAGGAACACGGTCCCGTGACGGCAAGCTGTACCGGGGCCGGACCGGCGTGGGGTGGCTGGCCCTCACCACCGGGGCGCCGGTGCTGCCGGTAGGGCTGATCGGCACCGAACAGCTTCAGCCCGCCGGGAGGATGATGATCCGGCCGAACCACTTCACGGTACGGATCGGCAAGCCGTTGTACTTCCAGCGGACCGGGCCGGAGCACTCGCTGCCGGCGCGCCGGTCAGCCACCGACCAGATCATGGACGCGATTGCCGACCTGACCGGCCAGGAACGCTCGAACAGCTATAACAAAACGCCGTCGGCCTGACCGGCCGGACGGCATTAGGACCCAGGCGAGGAAGGGAGAGACCGGCCATGGCTAATCCTGTTTCCTACCGTCCGCGGACGGGGGAGATCCCGACCAATCCCGGCGTCTACCGCTTTCGGGACGAACACCGCCGCGTCATCTATGTCGGCAAGGCGAAAAACCTGCGGTCACGGCTCAACAGTTACTTCGCCAGCCCCAAGAACCTGCCGCCCAAGACCCACGCGATGGTGCATACTGCGGCTTCGGTGGAGTGGACGATCGTGGGCAGCGAATTGGAGGCCATCCAGCTCGAGTACACGTGGATCAAAGAGTTCACGCCGCGCTTCAACATCATGTTCAGGGACGACAAGTCCTATCCCTACCTTGCCGTGACCATGGGGGAGAAGTTCCCACGCGTGCAGGTGATGCGCGGCGAGCGGCGCAAGGGCGTCAAGTACTTCGGCCCGTACTACCCGGCAAAGGCGATCCGCGAGACCGTGGACACCCTGCTGCGGGTTTTCCCGGTCCGTACCTGCAGCACCGGCGTCTTCAACCGCGCCCAGCGCACCGGCCGGCCGTGCCTGCTCGGCTACATCGACAAGTGCTCGGCGCCGTGCGTGGGGCGGATCTCTCCCGAGGACCACAAGGCCCTGGCCGCCGAGTTCTGCGCGTTCATGGGCGGGGAAGCCGACCGGTTCATCCGGGCCCTGGAGAAGAAAATGGCCGCGGCGGTGGCGGAACTCGACTACGAAACGGCGGCGCGGCACCGGGACGATATCGCCGCGCTGCGCCGGGTCTTCGAACGCAATGCCGTGGTGCTCAGCGAAGACACGGACGCCGACGTGTTCGCCCTGGCCCAGGACGAACTGGAGGCGGCCGTCCAGGTCTTCCACGTCCGCGGCGGCAGGATCCGCGGCCAGCGCGGCTGGGTGGTGGAAAAGGTCGAGGACCAAAGCACCGCCGACCTGGCCGAACACCTGTTGCAACAGGTCTACGGGGACGCCGACGGGCCGGACCGGATCCCGCGCCAGGTCTTGCTGCCGCAGGAACCGGAGAACGCCGCCGAGCTGCAGGCCTGGCTCAGCGTACTCCGCGGCAGCAAGGTGCAGATCCACGTGCCGAAGCGCGGGGACAAGGCCGCCCTGGTGTCCACCGTGAGGGAGAACGCCGAGCAGGCGCTGGCCCTGCACAAGAGCCGCCGCGCCGGCGACATCACCACGCGCTCGGCGGGCCTCCAGCAGCTGCAGGAAGCCCTGGATTTGCCCGTAGCGCTGCTGCGGATCGAGTGCTACGACATCTCCCACGTGCAGGGAACCAACGTGGTGGCCTCCATGGTGGTGGTGGAAGACGGGCTGCCGAAGAAGTCCGACTACCGCCGCTTCGCGATCACCGGCGAGGCCGCCCGCGACGATACCTCGGCGATGTACGACGTGATCAGCCGGCGGTTCCGAAACTACCTGGCGGAACAAGGTCGTCAGGCCGTTCCGGCGGCAACGGGTGCAGGCGAAGCCCTCGGCGGTGGCGCGGGCATCGGCCCGGCAGGAGGAGCCGCCGCGGGGGCGTCCGGAGGCGGGCACCCCGCGCAGCCGCAAGCTGCCGCCGGCGGCGGGGACACCGCCGTCGTGCTTGAAGCGACGCTGACTCCCGCGCCCAAGACCAAGTTCGCCTACCCGCCCAACCTGGTGGTGGTGGACGGCGGGCCGCCCCAGGTGGCCGCCGCCTCCCGGGCGCTGGCGGACCTGGGCATTACCGACGTGTTCGTGGTCGGCCTGGCCAAGCGGCTGGAAGAAGTGTGGCTGCCCGACGACGATTTCCCCGTGATCCTGCCGCGCTCGTCCGAGGGGCTGTTCCTGCTGCAGCGCATCCGCGACGAGGCCCACCGGTTCGCGATTGCCTACCACCGGCAGAAGCGCGGCAAGGCCATGACGGTTTCGGTGCTGGACGGCATCCAGGGCCTGGGGCCGGCGAAACGCAAGGCGCTGCTGAAACATTTCGGCTCGGCGAAGAAACTCAAGGCGGCCAGCGTCGACGAGCTGCAGCAGGTGCCGGGCATCGGACCCGCCCTGGCGGCTTCGTTGAAGCGACAGCTGGCGGCCGGTGCCGCGGAGGAGCCCGCCCCGGCGGTGAATATGGCGACCGGCGAAATCATCGAATCTTAGTTAGGCTAGAGCTGGAATCGAGGAGTGGGGGTCGGGATGGATGGAATGACGATGACGGTGGACGAGGACTTGACGCCGGAAAAGCCGGTGGAATCCGAGCTCCTGGTGGTCACCGGCATGTCCGGCGCCGGCCGGACCACGGCGGCGCACGCCCTCGAGGACCATGGCTGGTACGTGGTGGACAACCTGCCGCCGCAGATGCTGGGCACGCTGGCCGAACTGGTTTCGCGGATGCCGCAGTCGCTGCCCAAGCTTGCCGTGGTGGTGGACGTTCGCAGCCAGAGCCTGTTCCGCGACATCCGCGAGGCGCTGCATGCCCTGGCGGCGAGCGGCATCCACTACCGGGTGCTCTTCCTGGACGCCTCCGGAGACGTCCTGGTCCGCCGCTTCGAACAGGGCCGGCGGCCGCACCCGCTGCAGGGCGATGGCCGCATTTCCGACGGCATCACCGCGGAACGGGAACTGTTGAGCAGCCTCAAGGACTCTGCCGACCTGGTGGTGGATACCACCGAGATGAATGTCCACGCCCTGGCCACCGCGATCACCGAACTCTTCACCGAATCCGGACCGATCGTCCTGCGCATCAACGTCGTCAGCTTCGGCTTCAAGTACGGGCTGCCGGTGGACGCCAACTTCGTCGCCGACGCCCGCTTCATTCCCAACCCGCACTGGGTCCCCGCGCTGCGCCCCCATACCGGGCTGGACGAGAAGGTCCGCGACTACGTGCTGGTGGACTCCGGCGCCGATGAGTTCGTCAACCGCTACGTGGACGCCCTGGAGCCCGTGCTGGAGGGCTACCGGCGCGAGAACAAGCACTACGGCACCATCGCCATCGGGTGCACCGGCGGCAAGCACCGGTCCGTTGCGGTCGCCGAGGAAATCGGGAAGCGGCTGGCCCAGTTGCCGAGCGTCAAGGTCACCGTCCAGCACCGGGACCTGGGGCGCGAATAGTGGCGATCCTGACCGGACCGATGCCGCTGGTTCCCGCCCCGGGTGCCTCCCGCAGCCGGACCGGGAAGAACGGCACGCCTCCCTCCGTCGTGGCTCTGGGCGGCGGGCACGGGCTCTCCGCCTCGCTGGGCGCGCTGCGGCTGCTCACCACGGAACTGACCGCCATCGTCACGGTGGCCGACGACGGCGGATCCTCCGGCCGCCTGCGCGAGGAATTCGGCGTGCTCCCGCCGGGGGACCTGCGGATGGCCCTCGCAGCGCTGTGCGATGACACCGACTGGGGCCGGACCTGGCGCGATGTGATGCAGCATCGCTTCAAGTCATCCCCGGGCGCCGAGCCGTCGCTGGACAACCACGCGCTCGGAAACCTGCTGATCGTCACCCTGTGGGAGTTGCTCGGCGACCCCGTTGCCGGCCTGAAGTGGGCCGGCGCGCTGCTGGGGGCCCGCGGGGAGGTGCTGCCGATGGCCACCGTGCCGCTGACCATCGAGGGCGACGTGCTGGTGGAGGGCGACGACGGCCGGCTGCGCACCGCGCTGATCTCCGGCCAGTCCCGGCTGGCAGCGGCCGGGCGGAACAGCCACGTCCACGACGTGCGCCTGCTGCCGGACGACGCCCCGGCCTGCGTCGAGGCGCTGAACGCCGTCGAGTATGCCGACTGGGTGATCCTTGGGCCCGGTTCCTGGTATACCTCGGTGCTGCCGCACCTGATGCTGAAGGAGATGCGCGAAGCGCTCTGCGACACCCCAGCGCGCCGCTGCCTGACCATGAACCTGTCGGTGGACACCAAGGAAACGTCCGGGATGACGGCGTCGGACCACCTGGCTGCCGTGAGGCGCTGTGCGCCCGGGATGCGTTTCGACGTGGTGTTGGCCGATCCGACCGTGATTGACGACAAGGGGCGTTTCGAGGATGCCGCGGCCGCGCTCGGTGCACGCGTTGTCTTCGGTAGAGTAGGGAGTTCAGGCGGACGCCCCGTACACGATCCGTTGAGACTGGCGAGTGCCTACCACGACATTTTCGGGGACAGCAAGGATTAGGTAAGGACAAGGTGCATGGCGCTGACCGCAGCAGTCAAGGATGAGCTCGCTCGCCTTGACATCAAGAAGTCCCAGGTCCGGAAGGCGGAGGTCTCGTCGACGCTCCGCTTCGCCGGCGGACTTCACATCATTTCCGGCCGCATAGTCATTGAGGCCGAAGTTGATCTGGCTGCGACCGCCCGGCGGCTGCGCACCGCAATCTCCGAAGTGTACGGCCACAGCGGCGACATCATCGTGGTCTCCGGCGGAGCCCTGCGCCGCGGGAACCGCTACGTCGTGCGCGTGGTCAAGGACGGGGAGTCCCTCGCCAGGCAGACCGGCCTGCTGGACGGCCGCGGCCGGCCGGTTCGGGGCCTGCCGTCCGTGGTTGTGAACGGTTCGGCCGCCGACGCCGAGGCGGTCTGGCGCGGCGCCTTCCTGGCGCACGGTTCGCTGACCGAACCCGGCCGCTCTTCGGCCCTGGAAGTCACCTGCCCCGGCCCGGAAGCCGCGCTGGCGCTGGTGGGTGCCGCGCGCCGGTTGGGCATCGCGGCCAAGGCCCGGGAAGTCCGTGGCGTGGACCGGGTCGTCATCCGCGACGGCGACAGCATCGCGGCGCTCTTGACCCGGATGGGCGCCCATGATGCCCTGATGGTGTGGGAAGAACGCCGGATGCGCAAGGAAGTGCGGGCCACCGCAAACCGGCTGGCCAATTTCGACGACGCCAACCTGCGGCGCTCGGCCCAAGCCGCCGTCGCAGCGGGTGCGCGCGTGGAGCGTGCCCTCGAGATCCTCGACGACGAAGTGCCCGAGCACCTGCGGTATGCCGGTGAGCTCCGGGTGGCACACAAGCAGGCCTCCCTGGACGAGCTCGGACGTTTGGCGGACCCGCCGATGACCAAGGACGCCATCGCCGGCCGGATCCGCCGCCTGCTGGCCATGGCCGACACGCGGGCGCTGGAGCTCCGCATCCCGGGCACCGAGGCCAACGTGACGCCGGAGATGCTGGACGACTAGGCACGGCACGGCGGCATGCGGGGCATCGCCCGGTACCGGTCAACGACGACCGGCCCGGGTGCTGCCGGACGGACAAGCCCGTCCGGTTGGATCATCCGACCCGGCCGCAAACAGCGGCCGGGAGAAGACGGAGGGAACCATGAGAGAGCACGAACTGCCCGGGCTCAACTACGGTTACGCGGCCCCGGGGCCGCACCTCCCGGCGGGGATCATGGAGCCGCACCGCTCCAGGCACCACGCCGCCTACGGTACCGGCGCGGACACTGCGCCGGTACCGTCAACCGGGCCGACGTCGCCGCCCGCTTCGTCGCCGCCCACACCGGCGCTTCCGCGCTGACCACCCCCGGCCACGCAGGCCAAACAACATGGCACGGACCAGCGGGGGAGAGCCCGCCGGCCACGGCCCCATCCACGAGGTAGAGGCTCATGACTACTCGAGTTGGAATTAATGGATTTGGCCGGATCGGCCGCAGCTACTTCCGCGCCGCCCTGGCGCAAAACACGGACCTGGAAATCGTGGCGGTCAACGACCTGACCGATGCCCACACTCTGGCCCACCTGCTCAAATACGACAGCGTCCTGGGCGTGCTGAAGGAAACGGTTGAGGTGGATGCCGGCAACCTGATCGTCGGCGGCCGGAAGGTCAGCGTCCTGTCCGAAAAGGAACCGGCCGACCTGCCGTGGAGCGACCTCGGCGTCGAGATCGTGATCGAATCCACCGGCAGGTTCAACAAGGGCAGCGGCGCCCGCAAGCACATCGACGCCGGGGCGAAGAAAGTCCTGATCTCGGCCCCGGCCAAGGACGAGGACATCACCATTGTGATGGGCGTCAATGACAGTGAGTACGACGCCGGTAACCACCACCTGATCTCGAACGCCTCCTGCACCACGAACTGCCTGGCGCCGATGGCGAAGGTGCTGCACGAGACGTTCGGCATCGAGCACGGACTCATGACCACCATCCACGCCTATACCGCCGACCAGAACCTGCAGGACGGGCCGCACCGGGACTTGCGGCGCGCCCGGGCGGCGGCCATCAACCTCGTGCCGACATCGACCGGCGCAGCGAAGGCCATCGGGCAGGTCCTCCCGGAACTGCAGGGCAAGTTGGACGGCTTCGCGGTCCGTGTGCCGGTGCCGACCGGCTCGATGACCGACCTGACCGTTACCGTGTCCCGCGAAACCGATGTGGACGAGGTCAACGCGGCGTTCAAGGCGGCCGCCGGCGACCCGCACTGGGCCGGGATCATCGCGTATACCGAGGACCCCATCGTGTCCTCCGATATCGTCACAGACCCGGCCTCTTCGATCTTCGACTCGGGACTGACTAAGGTAATGGGTAATCAGGTGAAAGTTGTCGGCTGGTACGACAACGAGTGGGGCTACTCCAACCGCCTGGTGGACCTGACGGCTCTGATTGCCTCAAAGCTGTCCTAGGTCCGGCCCGTCCCGTCCTCCGCACGAAGGAAAAAATGACTGCACATTCTCTTGATGCCCTGCTGGCCGCCGGGGTCCGCGGACGCCGCGTGTTGGTCCGCTCGGACCTGAACGTCCCCCTGGAGGGTGAACTCCCGGAGCTGAAGGTGTCCGACGACGGGCGCATCCGGGCGTCCCTGCCGGTCATCTCCAAGCTCGCGGAAGCCGGAGCGCGGGTCATCGTGACGGCCCACCTCGGCCGCCCCAAGGGCGCACCCGAGGAGAAGTTCTCGCTGCGCCCCGCTGTCGCACGGCTGAAGGACCTGGCACCGGTCACGGTCAAGTTCGCCGCGGACACGGTGGGCCCGGCCGCCCGGGAGGCGGCCGCCGGCCTGCAGGACGGGGAAGTGCTGGTGGTGGAGAACGTGCGGTTCGATCCCAGGGAAACCAGCAAGGACGACGCCGACCGGGAGGCCTTTGCTGCCGAACTCGCCGCCCTGACCGGTGACGACGGAGCCTACGTGGACGACGCCTTCGGTGCCGTCCACCGCAAGCATGCTTCGGTCTTCGACATCGCCCGCCGGCTTCCGGCCTACCAGGGCGACCTGGTCCGCACGGAGCTGCAGGTCCTGAACAGGCTCACCGAGGCCCCGCAGCGGCCGTACGTGGTGGTCCTGGGCGGTTCCAAGGTCTCGGACAAGCTGGCCGTGATCGAGAACCTGCTGGGCAAGGCCGACTACCTGCTGGTCGGCGGCGGCATGGTTTTCACCTTCCTGGCGGCCCAGGGCTACAAGGTCGGCTCCAGCCTGCTGGAGCAGGACCAACTGGACACCGTCCGCGGCTACCTCGCACGTGCCAAGGAACTGGGCTGCACGTTCATCCTGCCGACCGACATCGTGGTCGCCGAGAAGTTCGCCGCCGATGCGGCCTGGGAAGTGGTTCCGGCGGACAACATCGAGGCGGCATCGTTCGGCTCCAGCGGCATCGGCCTGGACATCGGCCCGGAGTCGGCCGAAGCCTTCGCCCACCAGATCCACTCGGCGAACACCGTCTTCTGGAACGGCCCGATGGGCGTGTTTGAGTTCGCCGCGTTCGCCAACGGCACCCGCACGGTAGCCAAGGCCCTCACCGGGAGCGACGGCTTCACCGTCGTCGGCGGAGGCGATTCCGCCGCCGCGGTACGTGCCCTCGGCTTTGACGACGGCGCCTTCGGACACATTTCCACCGGCGGCGGCGCCAGCCTCGAATACCTTGAGGGCAAGGAACTGCCCGGCCTGGCAGCACTGGAGGACTGATCGCAGGCACCCCTCCCGCTTCGGGCGGCAGGGGCTGCCGGTACCGCCCAAGCCCGACGGCGCCGCCCCGCAGCGCAGCACGGCGTCCACCGCGACGCCCACAACAGATGGAGACCTCAGTGACCACCTCGACCAACGGCAAGTTCGACCGCACCCCGCTGATCGCCGGCAACTGGAAGATGAACATGGACCACGTCCAGGGCATCACCCTGTTGCAGAAACTGGCGTGGACGCTGAGCGATGCCCGGCACGACTATGCCCGGGTCGAGGTCGCCGTTTTCCCTCCGTTCACCGATCTGCGCGGCGTGCAGACGCTGGTCAACGGCGACGACCTGAAGCTTGTCTACGGCGCCCAGGACCTCTCGCCGCACGATGCCGGCGCCTACACCGGTGACATCTCCGGACAATTCCTGGCCAAGCTGGGCTGCCGGTACGTGCTGGTCGGGCATTCCGAGCGGCGCGAGATCCACGGCGAGGACGACGCGTTGCTGAACGGGAAGCTGAAGGCGGCCTACCGGCACAAGCTGACCCCGGTGCTGTGCGTCGGCGAAGGCCTCGCCGTGCGCCAGGCCGGGAACCACGTGGAGCACACGCTCGGTCAGCTGCGCGCGGATGTAGCAGGCCTGGAGGCCGGGCAGGCGGCCGGGTTGGTCATCGCCTACGAACCGGTGTGGGCGATCGGCACCGGGGAAGTGGCCGGCCCCGAGGATGCCCAGGAGATGTGCGCCGCCATCCGCGCGGAGATGGCCGTCCTCTTCGATGACAGCGTGGCAGCCGGGGTGCGTTTGCTCTACGGCGGCTCCGTGAAGGCGGCAAACGCGGCCGCGATCCTGAACGAGCGCGACGTGGACGGCGTGTTGGTCGGCGGCGCCAGTCTGGATGCAGGCGAATTTGCTAATATTGTCAGGTTCGAACACCACCTGCTGACAAAGTGATGTCTGCCCGCCACTGGGATATCCCGACAGCTGACGAAAGGCCACTGTGGAAGCTCTGAAGATCACGCTGCAAATCCTGCTCGGCATTACGAGCCTGCTGCTGACCCTCCTCATCCTGCTCCACAAGGGGCGCGGCGGCGGTATGTCCGACATGTTCGGCGGCGGCATGACCACCAGCCTGGGCTCGTCCGGCGTCGCGGAGCGCAACCTCAACCGGTTCACCGTCGTCCTGGGGCTTGTCTGGGGCGCGGTCATCGTGGCCCTCGGCCTCATGATGCGTTTCAGCGCGGAATCCTGACCGACGCTTCCGGCGCCCGGCTCCGCTGTCTGGGCCCGACGGACCGACGACTTCGGCCTACCCCTTAACCCATCGCTGTTCGACCCGTAGACTGGTGCCCGATGCAGGGGGCATCGATTCTTCTCAGCGGGGAGCAAACATGGTTGATCCGTCGAATTCTTTCCGCGCGGTACGGGTGGGTTCCGAGTCGGGTGCCGGGCTTGCGGGCTGGCAGGCCGTGACCGGGCGGACGGTAGTTCCGGTGACCAAGGTTCCCGTCACGTATTGGTGTCCGAAGGGACACCAGACCACACCGGTCTTCGCCAATCTGAGCGAAGCCGACATCCCGCCGTCGTGGGACTGCCCGCACTGCGGCCAGACCGCAGCCAGGGAACCGGGCGGGTACACCACCGAAGCCCGCAGCAGCGACGAGCCCTACAAGAGCCACCTCGAGTACGCGAAGGAACGGCGCAGCCCGGACGAGGCGGAGGCCGTCGTGGAACAGGCGCTCGAGAAGCTGCGGCGACGGCGTCGAGAGGCGCGCTAGCGGGCCGAACCCACCGGCAATGCCGGGCGCCGGAGGAACCGCTGTTAGCCGTCGCCTCTTTCGGCCGCGGACAGCAGCGCGTGCGGCAGCTTGGACGCGGCGTCCTGGTCCAGCAGCCACACGGTGCGCTTGCGCCCGCGCGCACCGGCGGCGGGAACCTGCACCGGGTTGGCGCCGGCCAGGGCCAGTCCCACGGCACCGGCCTTGTCCTGGCCGCCCACCACCAGCCAGACCTCGTCCGCCGAGTTGATCGCCGGCAGCGTCAGGGACACGCGCTCCGGCGGGGGTTTCGGCGCATCGGTCTCGCCGACCACCGAACGCTCTTCCTCGCGGATGCCGCCCATCTCGGGAAACAGCGATGCGATGTGGGCATCAGGACCGACGCCCAGCAACAGCACGTCGAATCTGGGCACCGGGCCGCTCGTGCCCTCTTCGGCCGCGGCCTGCCGCAGCGCGGCGGAATAGGCCGCGGCTGCAGCGTCCGGGTCGGCGTGTTCGCCGGCCGCGCCGAAGGGGTGCACCCGGTGCGGGTCCAGGGGGAGCGCGTCCAGCAGCGCTTCGCGGGCCTGCCGTTCGTTGCGGTCCTGGCTGTCCTGGGCGACGAACCGCTCGTCGCCCCACCAGATGTTGACCTTGGACCAATCGAAGCCGGCGGGGGCGTCGACGGCGGCGACCGCCTTTAACGTGTTGATGCCCAGGCTGCCGCCGGTGAGCACCACGGTGGCATCGCCGCGCTCGGCCTGGACCGCCGCCAGGCGCTCCACCAGCCTCCGGGCAGCCGAGCCGGCGACGGCGGCGGTGTCGGAATGGACTACGACGTGTGGGTCAGCGGTCACTGCGGCGCACGCTCCTCAAATTGGTCCGGGGCAATCCATGAATCAGCACCTCGCCGAACACTTCGTCCGGGTCCAGCCGGCGGAGTTCTTCGGCCAGGCATTCCTCCAGCGGACGGCGCGGCAGCGTAATGCGCTGCACCGGCAGGCCGGGCATGATGAGTTCGGCCACGGACGGGCCGGGACGCAGGATCCGGATGTCGCCGGTCGTCCGGGAGATGCGCACGCCCCGGATGCCGGTCCCCGCCGTGTCCTCCACGATGGTCACCGGCGCGTTCAGGGCCAGCGTCAGCCACGCCGCCAAGAGGACGGTGCTGGGGGAGTCGGAGGCGCCCTCCACGGCAACCGAGGTGACCGGGGCGGGTTCCAGTTGATCAAAGACGGCGGCCAACTGGACGCGCCAACTGGTCAACCGCGTCCAGGCCAGGTCCGTGTCCCCGGCGGTATAAGTCTCGCGCAGGCTGAACAGTGCCTGCTGCGGGTCGGGCTCCCTGTCGGAATCGGTGATGCGGCGGTGCGCAATCCGGCCGATGGACGTGCGCGAAGCATCCTTCGGCATGCCGTGCGGCCACCACGCGACGATCGGGGCATCGGGCAGCAGCAGGGCAGCCACGAGGGACTCGCTTTCGGCTGCCAGCTGGCCGTAGCCGTACAGCACCACCACTTCGGCTGCTCCGGCATCGCCGCCGACCCGGATTTGGGCATCCAGCCTGGTCTTCGCCTCCGACCCCGCATCGACCAGGGCAATGATCCGGCAGGGATGTTCCCGGCTGGCGGCGTTGGCGGCGAAGATGGCCTCTTCTTCGTAACCCAGCGAGGTCACGACCACCAGGGTCAGCACGCGCCCCAGGGCCACCACGCCGCCTTGCTCCCGCATGGCCACGATTTCCTTCGAGACCTTCGACGTGGTCGTGTCCTTGAGCTCTTTAATCACGGCCTTCTCCAAGTGCGTCCGTCACGGGCCAACAGCTCATCGGCCGACGCCGGTCCCCAGCTGCCGGGGGAGTACGGTTCCGGCCGGGTGCGGCTGTTGGCCCAGTACTCCTCGAACGGGTCAAGGATCTTCCAGGACAGTTCGACTTCCTGGTGGCGGGGGAACAGCGGCGGCTCGCCGAGCAGGACGTCCAGGATCAGCCGTTCGTACGCCTCCGGACTGGACTCGGTGAACGCGTGCCCGTAGCCGAAGTCCATGGTGACATCCCGGACTTCCATCTGCGTGCCGGGCACCTTGGAACCGAAGCGCATGGTGACCCCTTCGTCGGGCTGGACGCGGATCACCACCGCGTTCTGGCCGAAGTCGTCCTCATGATGGTTGGGGAACAACAGGTTGGGCGCGCGTTTGAACACCACCGCAATCTCTGTCACCCGGCGGCCCAGCCGCTTGCCGGCACGCAGGTAGAAGGGCACTCCGGACCAGCGCCTGGTGTGGATGTCCAGCCGCAGCGCCGCGTAGGTCTCGGTGACCGAGTCCGGGTTGAAGCCTTCTTCCTCCAGATAGCCGGCGACTCTCTCGCCGCCCTGCCACCCGCCGGTGTACTGGCCGCGGGCCGAATGGGCCGACAGGTCCTCGGGAAGCTTGACGGCGGCCAGCACCTTTTCCTTCTCCGTCCGCAGGTCCTCCGCGTCGAAGGAAATGGGTTCCTCCATGGCCGTCAGGGCAAGCAACTGGAGCAAGTGGTTCTGGATGACGTCGCGCGCCGCCCCGACGCCGTCGTAATAGCCTGCCCGGCCGCCGATGCCGATGTCCTCCGCCATGGTGATCTGCACGTGGTCCACGTAGTTGGCGTTCCAGAGCGGCTCGAACAGCTGGTTTGCGAAGCGCAGGGCCAGGATGTTCTGGACCGTCTCCTTGCCCAGATAGTGGTCGATCCTGAACACTGCGTCCGGCGGGAAGACCGATTCGACGATGTTGTTCAGTTCACGGGCGGACTGAAGGTCGTGCCCGAAGGGCTTCTCGATGACCACCCGCCGCCACGGCATGCCGTCTGCTTCATCGGTTGCCTGGGCCAGGCCGTGCGACGAGAGCATCTTGCACACCTGCTCGAAGGCGTTGGGCGGAATCGAGAGGTAGAAGGCGTGGTTGCCCTGGGTCCCGCGGTGCTCGTCCAGCTCTTCCAAGGTGCCGCGGAGCTGCTCAAAGGCGGCCTCGTCGTCGAAAGCGCCCTGGACGAACCGGATGCCGGCCGCCAGGTGCGTCCAGACGTCCTCGCGGAACGGGGTGCGGGCGTGCCGCTGCACGGATTCCTTCACCTGGGCGGCGAACTCGTCGTCGTCCCAGGGCCGGCGGGCGAAGCCGACCAGCGCGAAGCTGGGCGGCAGCAGCCCGCGGTTGGCCAGATCGTAGACCGCCGGCATGAGCTTCTTGCGGGCCAGGTCTCCGGTGACCCCGAACAGCACCAGGGAACAGGGCCCGGCAATGCGGTCAAGCCGGCGGTCGCGCGGGTCACGCAGTGGGTTGGCCGGACGTTGTCGTGCGGAAGGGGCCATTACTGCTTTCCAGCCAGTCGGGACACGGCGTCCATCACCTGGCGCACGCCGGCCGCCCGGTCGGCCAGATGCAGGCGCAGGACGGGGCGGCCGCCCTCCCGCAGGACGTTGGCGTCGCCGGCTGCCTGGGCATCGATGAGTTCGCCGAAGCTGAACTCGCGTCCGGGGATGGGGATGTCCGCCGCGGCCTCGCCGGTCAGCTGCAGGTAGACGCCAATGCCCGGTCCGCCCTTGTGGAACTGCCCGGTGGAATGCAGGAACCGCGGGCCCCAGCCGAAAGTCACGGGCCGTCCGGTCGCTTCGGCCAGCAGGGGCCGGATGCGTTCCAGCTCGGCCTGGCCAAAGCGGTCGAGGTAGGCCTGGACGCTCACATAGCCGTCCGGTCCCAGTTTGCCCAGCAGGTCGCGCAGCGCGTCGTCCAGCGACGCGCCCATGGCCAAGCCGCTGCCGCGCACCTGGACGGCGCCGTCGGTGAAATCGGGCAGCGCCGCCGCCGGACGTTCGTCCAGCAGCCCGCGTGCCGCGACCTTCGCCGCCTCGACATCCGGCTGGTCGAAGGGATTGATGCCCAGCAGGCGGCCGGCTACGGCCGTGGCGTACTCCCACAGCAGCAGTTGGCTGCCCAGGCTCCCGCCCACGGCAACCTCGTCGGCTCCGACCGTCACCTCGTGATCGGGGGAGACGAGCCGGACCACCAGCACGTCCTTGGCTCCGGAGACGGTCTCCGGGTCGCCGGCGTTGACCACCACCGGCAGCAGTCCGGTCCCCAGCTTGCCGGTGGACTCGGCGACCAACTGCTCGGCCCAGTCGGCGAAGCCGACGATGCCGGACCCTTCGTCGGCGATGGCTACCTTGTTGCGCAGCGGCTCGGTGCCGGCCAGCGCCGCGCCCAGGGCCAGGGCCATGTTGTCGGCGGAATCCTCGGAGAGCACCTCGGCGGCCTCTTCGGCGTCGTCAAGCAGCCGTTCGATGTCCACGCCGGCCAGTCCGGCGGGAACCAGGCCGAAGGCGGTCAGCGCGGAGTACCGCCCGCCGACGTTGGGGTCGGCGTTGAACACCGCCCGGTACCCGGCTTCCCGCGACGCCTCATCCAATGGGGAGCCGGGATCGGTGACCACGATGATCCGCGAAGCGGCATCCAAACCGGCGTCCGTGAAGGCCTGCTCGAAGACACGGCGCTGCGAATCGGTTTCCAGCGTGGAACCGGACTTGGACGACACGATGATGGCCGTGTCGGCAAGCCGTTCTGCCAGCGCGGCACCCACCTGCTGGGGATCCGTGCTGTCCAGCACGGTGAGCTCTACGCCGGCGGTGTTGGCGATCACTTCGGGCGCCAGGGAGGAGCCGCCCATCCCGGCCAGCACAAAGCGGGACACGCCCTCGGCCGTAAGCTCCTTGCGCAGCTCCAGGATCTCCGGGACCAGCGGCCGGGACAGCGCCGCGGCGTCCACCCAGCCGAGGCGGACGGCCGCCTCGGCTTCTGCCTCCGGGCCCCACAGGGTATTGTCCTGGGCCGCGATGCGGGACGCGACCCGGTCGTCCACCAGGGTAGCGATATGACGGCGGACGGCGGCCAGTGCGGCTCCCGACGCTTCGAAAGCCAGCGAACTCATGACTTCCGGGCTCCGGGCACCGACTCGAGGGCGTTTTGGACGGTCTCTCGCAACTCCTGCCAGCTGGCCACGAACTTCTCCAGGCCCTCGTCCTCGAGCAGCTCCACCACCTCGTTGTAGGAAATGCCGGCCTGCGCGATGTCGTCGAGCACCTTGTTGGCTTCCGCGTAGGTGCCGGTGATCCGGTCTCCCTCGACCTTGCCGTGGTCGGCGACGGCTTCCAGCGTCTGCTCCGGCATGGTGTTGACCACGTTCGGGGCGACGAGTTCGGTGACGTACAAGGTGTCCGGGTAGTCCGGGTTCTTCACGCCGGTGGAAGCCCACAGGGGCCGCTGCGGCCGGCCGCCGGCAGCCGCCAGCACCTGCCAGCGTTCGGTCGCGAACTGCTCCTCGTAGATCTGGTAGGCCAGGCGTGCGTTGGCGACGCCGGCCTTGCCCTTCAACGCGGCGGCCTCCTCGGTCCCGGCGGCGTCCAGGCGCTTGTCAATCTCGGAATCCACGCGGGAGACGAAGAACGAAGCCACCGAGTGGATGGTCGCCAGGTCCTTGCCGTTTTCCTTGGCCTGTTCCAGCCCCAGCATGAACGCGTTGATCACTTCGCGGTAGCGCTGCAGCGAGAAGATCAGGGTCACGTTGACGCTGATGCCGAGCGCGAGGGTCTCGGTGATGGCCTCCAAACCTTCGCTGGTGGCCGGGATCTTGATGAAGGCGTTGGTGCGGCCCACGGCCTTGTGCAGATGCTGGGCCTCGGCGGCCGTGCCGTGCGCGTCACGGGCCAGCCGGGGGTCCACCTCGATCGACACACGGCCGTCCACGCCTTCGGTATCGGCGGCGAGCGGGGAGAACAGGTCGCAGGCCTCGGCCACGTCGGAGGTCGTGATGGCGAAGACCGCCGAGTCCACGTCCGCGCCGTCGGCGGCCAGCTGCTGAACCTGCGCCTCGTAGCTGCGGCCGTCCTGCAGGGCCGCCGCGAAGATGGAGGGATTGGTCGTGACGCCCACCACGTTCTTTTCGTCGATCAGGGCCTTCAGGGTTCCGGAGTTGATCCGCTGGCGCGAAAGGTCGTCGAGCCAGATGGAAACGCCGGCGTCGGAGAGTGCCTGGGTATTCGCGTTGGACATTGCGTCCTCCTTAGGAATTGGTGGTCTGGGAGAGAGAGTCGCGGGCGGCCTCGACAACAGCCTCGGCCGTGAGTCCGAACTCGCGGAACAGGGTCTTGTAGTCCGCGGAGGCGCCGTAGTGCTCCAGGGACACGCTGCGGCCGGCGTCGCCGACCAAACCGTCCCAGCACTGCGCAATGCCGGCCTCCACCGACACGCGGGCCTTGATGCCGGCCGGAAGCACCGACTCGCGGTAGGCGGCGTCCTGCCGGTTGAACCACTCGAGGCAGGGAACGGAAACCACGCGGGTGGCGATCCCGTCGGCCTGCAGCGTTTCGCGGGCCTGGACGGCCAGCTGCACTTCGGAACCGGTGGCGAGCAGGATCACCTGCGGGGTCGTGTCCGAGCCGCCGGACTGCGCCTCGGCCAGCACGTACGCCCCCTTGGCCACGTTGTCGGCGGAGGCGAAACCGCCTTCGCCGCGCTCGTAGACCGGCAGGTTCTGCCGGGTGAGCACAATGCCGGCCGGGTTGCTGTGGTTCTCCAGCATCGTCTTCCAGGCCTGCGCCACCTCATTGGCATCGGCCGGGCGGACGACGTCGAGGCCCGGGATCGCGCGCAGGCTCGCCAGCTGTTCCACCGGCTGGTGGGTGGGTCCGTCTTCACCCAGGCCGATGGAATCGTGCGTCCACACGTAGATGGAGGGAACGCCCATCAGGGCGCCCAGCCGGATGGCCGGCCGCTGGTAGTCGCTGAAGATCAGGAACGTGCCCGAGAAGGCGCGGGTGTTGGAGCTGAGCACAATGCCGTTGACGATGGCGGCGGCGGCATGCTCGCGGATGCCGAAGTGCAGCACCCTGCCGTACGGCCCGCCGGACCACATGTCGGTCTGCCGCGACTCGGGAACGAAAGACGGGGAGCCTTCGATCGTGGTGTTGTTGGATTCGGCCAGGTCCGCCGAACCGCCCCACAGCTCCGGCAGCACCGGGCCGATGGCGTTGAGCACCTTGCCGGAGGCGGCCCGGGTGGAGACGTCCTTGCCGGCCGGGAACTCGGGCAGCGCCGCCTCCCAGCCTTGCGGCAACTCGGAAGCCTGCACACGGTCCAGCAGTGCGGCGTTCTCCGGGTTGGCCTCGCGCCACGCCTGGTAGCCGGTCTCCCAGTCCGCGCGGGCCTGCTTGCCGCGCACGGCTACCTGCCGGGCGTGGTCCAGAACCTCCGGCTCGACGGCGAAGTGCTGCTCCGGATCGAAGCCGAGCACCTCCTTGACGGCAGCAACTTCCTCGGCGCCCAGGGCGGAGCCGTGGATCTTGCCGGTGTTCTGCTTCTTGGGGGCGGGCCAGCCGATGACGGTGCGCAGCGAGATGATCGAGGGCCGGGAGGTCTCGGCCTTTGCGGCTTTCAACGCCTCGAACAGGGCCGGGACGTCTTCGACGTACTCGCCGGTCCGGGTCCAGTCCACCCGCTGGGTGTGCCAGCCGTACGCTTCGTAGCGCTTGAGCACGTCTTCGGTGAAGGCGATGTCGGTGTCGTCTTCAATGGAGATCTTGTTGTCGTCGTAGAGCACCACCAGGTTGCCCAGCTCCTGGTGGCCGGCCAGGGAGGAGGCCTCCGAGGTGACGCCTTCCTGCAGATCGCCGTCGGACGCGATCACCCAGACGGTGTGGTCGAACGGGCTCTCGCCGGCGGCAGCATCGGCGTCGTACAGGCCGCGGGTGCGGCGCTGGGCATAGGCGAAGCCGACGGCGGAGGCGAGCCCCTGGCCCAGCGGTCCGGTGGTGATTTCAACGCCCGGGGTGTGCTTGTACTCCGGGTGGCCCGGCGTGAGCGATCCCCAGGTCCGCAGCGCCTTCAGGTCCTCCAGTTCCAGGCCGTAGCCGGAGAGGAACAGCTGGATGTACAGCGTCAGCGAGGTGTGGCCGGGGGAGAGGACGAACCGGTCGCGGCCCACCCAGTGCGGATCGGTCGGGTCGTGGCGCATGAACTGCTGGAAGATCAGGTACGCGGCCGGGGCCAGGCTCATGGCGGTGCCGGGGTGGCCGTTGCCGACCTTCTCCACTGCGTCGGCGGCGAGGACACGCACCGTGTCCACCGCCCGCTGGTCCAGCGATGTCCAGGACAATTCCTGATCTTCCATGTGTGGCACCGGGTGGGCCCCTTTCTGATACGTCCAGGTGGCAGCCGACGGTCCGGAAAACAGCCGCAGCCGCGGACCGAGTGGACCATTCGCCGTTGATACTGCCTCGAGCTTGTTGCGCCCCATCACCGCGGGTTGGCGCTTGTTCCCCACTCTATCCGTTGAGTCTGCAATGCGCAGGACGTGCTGCAGTGCCCGCAGTCACAGGCAGCCATTGTTTGACGGCCGCCGGAGCGGGCGGGCCTGCGCAGGTTTCGGCGGGGGCCGGCAAAACCGGTTTCTACGAGAGATAGAAGGAGTATGATGTAGGTGCACCTTGGCCCGTCCTTTAAGGCTGGGCGCTTTCGTGTGTCAGACGAACTCCAGCAGAACTGAGTGGTTTTTCCTTGAATATCCAGACCGTTCCGGACCAGGCGTTGGCCGTTCCGGCCAAGCCCGGCTTCTCGCGCAAGGCCAAGGCCTACATAGCGCTCACGAAGCCCCGCGTGATGGAACTTCTGCTGGTGACCACGCTGCCCACCATGATCTTCGCCCAGGGCGGCTTTCCCGACCTCTGGCTGATGGCTGCCACGATGGTCGGCGGTGCCCTGGCTGCCGGAGCGGCCGGATCCTTCAACTGCTACATCGACCGGGACATGGACAAGCTCATGCACCGGACCGAGAACCGCCCGCTCGTGACCGGGGAGCTGACTCCGCGCGAGGCGCTGGTGTTCTCCTGGGTGCTCGCCGTGGTGGCCGTGGCGCTCCTCTGGTTCGGGGCGAATCCGCTGGCCGGCATGCTGGGCGTCGGCGCGATCTTCTTCTACGTCGTGATCTACACGCTGATCCTTAAGCGCCGCACCTCCCAGAACATCGTCTGGGGCGGCGCCGCCGGGTGCTTCCCGGTGCTCATCGCCTGGGCTGCCGTGACCAACACGGTGGCGTGGCCGGCGGTGATCCTGTTCATGGTCATCTTCCTGTGGACGCCCCCGCACTACTGGCCGCTGTCCATGAAATACAGCGACGACTACAACGCCGCCAACGTGCCGATGCTGGGCGCCATCGCCAGCGCCCGGCAGGTTTCCGTGCAGGTCGTCCTCTACGCCTGGGCCACCTTGGTCTGCTCGCTGCTGCTGGCTCCGGTCGGCGGCGCCGGCTGGGTGTACACGATCGTGGCACTGCTCAGCGGTTCCTGGTTCGTCTACGAATCGCACCGGCTCTACGCGCTGACCAAGCGCGGAACCGAAAGCACCGCCGTCACGAACAAGAGCGCCATGCGCGTGTTCCACGGTTCCATCAGCTACCTGACGGTGCTGTTCCTTGCCCTGGCCCTGGACCCCTTTATCGGCGGTCCCGTCTTCGGCTAGGCGCCACCCGCCCGCGCCGGCTTGATCTTTTCGGCAGGCCCCGCCGTCGGGCTGTCCTGCCCGCGCTGCCCTAAGATTGCGGCATGAATCCCTTCCGCGGCCTGATTGCCTATCCGGTGACCCCCTTCCATGACGACGGCGGTGTCAACCTTCCCGAGCTGATTCGCCATATCGCCGCCGTGAGCGAGGCGCCCGTCGACGCGATAACGGTGCTCGGCAGTTCGGGCAACTTCGCCTATCTGGACCGCGCGGAGCGACGGGATGTCGTCATAGCGGCGGTGGAGGCGGCCAGGGCGGTCCGGCCCGGGCTGCCGGTGTGCGTCGGCGTGAGCGCGGTGGGCACCCGTGAACTCCTGCAGAACATCGACGACGCCAATGCTGCCGGCGCCGACGGCCTCCTGGTCTCCACGGTCTCCTACTATCCCCTGACGGACGAGGAAGTAGCCGCCCAGTGTGTTGCGGCGGCCCGGCAGTCCGGCCTCCCCGTCTGCCTGTACAGCAATCCCCGCACCACGCAGTTCAGCTTCAGCCTGGAGCTCGTGGCCGAACTGGCCGCGGAACCCCACATCGTGGCCGTGAAGGAATCGGCCCCCAATGCCGAAGTATTCCGCGAGCGATATGAAGAACTCCGCCGCCTGCTGCCGGTCGAAGCGGACGATTTCAGCCATGGCATGAGCGGTGACGCGCTGATCGCCGAGGCCGGCTTCGCCGCCGATGCCTGGCACGGCGGGCCGATCGCCGTGCTGCCGGCGCACTACCGGGTGCTGCGCGACGCCTTGCTGGCCGGCGATGAGGAAACTGCCGCCGCGGCACGCGCCGCGTTGGCTCCGCTCATGGCCTACTACGGCTCGCTGCGCCCGCTCAGCAATCTCTACTCGTTGGCCAGGGCCGCCGGGATCGACGCCGGTGATCCGCGGTTGCCGCTGCACCCCTTGCCCGGGAGCAGCCGCCGCGAACTCGCCCGCCTCCTCGAAGGCATCGAGGCGTTCCGCCCGGCTGATCGGGCCTCGGCGGGACAGTAGCGACAGCCCGCCGCCTGACCGGACTACAGCGGGAATTTGCCGGTGGAACGGTCCCAGACATTCGTGGCCGCGACGGTCAGCAGGGCGGAACCGAGCATGTGCAGCAGCACGAGGCCGACCGGCAGCCCGGTGAAGTGCTGCAGGTAGCCGATGCCGCCTTGGAGCAGGACCACGGCGGCCAGCCACCAGAGAGCGGTACGGAGTTGCGGGGAGGTGGCGTGGCGGTAGGCGAGCACCAGCGCCAGCACGATGGCCGCGACCAGCAGGTAGACCGGCACCACGTGGATCCGCGTCACCAGGTCCGCGCTGAAGTTGTGCCGCGGGGCACTGGCGTCACCGGCATGCGGGCCGGTGCCGGTCACGATCGTGCCCAGCACGATGGAGGCAGCAGAGGTAGCGGCGATGGTCCAGCCCAGGGTTGCCTGGATGCGCGGGACCGGAGCGACGGCGACGGCGGTGCCGCCGCGCAAGTACATTCCGGTGCGGTTCACCAGCAGCGTGGCGACAGCGACCAGTGCCGCCGAGGCCAGGAAGTGCAGGCTCACCACCCACGGATTCAGATCGGTCCACACGGTGATGCCTCCGATCAGGGCCTGCACCGGGATGACGCACAGCAGGGCCACCGCCAGGCCGAACAGGGTGCGGTGTGACCGGCGCATCCGCCACAGCGACACGAGCATGGCCACGGCGATGATGACCAGGATGAACGTCAGCGTTCGGTTGCCGAATTCGATCAGCCCGTGGATGCCCATCTCGGGCGTCGGCGTCATGGAACCGGGTACGCAGTTCGGCCACTCCGAGCAGCCCAGGCCGGACTTGGTCAGCCGCACGGCGCCGCCGGTGATGATGATGCCCATCTGCGATACAAGTGAGGCAATGGCCAGCCCGTGCACGGTCCGGTTGACCGAGACGGGCAGCCGATCCTGGAGGCCGCGGGACTTCGGGGTGGCGGTGGTCATTGACTTAGCTCCATTTGAACCAGCGGATGGCGGCAAGGCTGGCCACTACGGTCCAGGCCAGCAGCACGATTGATGCGGTGAGATTGAACTGCGCGTCGATCAGCGCGCTGCGCAGGGCGTCGCCCAAAGCAGTCGAGGGTAGCACATGGGCGGCCGGCTCGAAAACGTCGGGCCAGCTGGCCACCGGGAAGAGGATACCGCCGGCGGCCGCCAACAGCACCCACAGCAGGTTGGTGATCGCCAGCGTGGCTTCCGGCCGCACGGTCCCGGCGATCAAGAGACCAAGCGAGGTGAAAGCCGCGGCACCGAGCACCAGCTGCGCGGCTGCCGGCGCGATGCCGCCGAGTGCGGGCTGCCAGCCGAGGAACAGGAGGGCAGTCCCGCCCACCACCACGACTTGGATCACCATGATGGCCAGCACGGCGAGAATCTTTCCCAGGATCAGGCCGCCCTGTCCCAACGGAGTGGTGGACAGGAACCGCAGGACGCCATAGCGGCGGTCAAAGCCGGTGGCGATTCCCTGGCCTGTCAGGGCGGTGGATACCGTGCACAAGGCCAGGACGCCCGGGGCCGCCATGGCGATCCGGTTGTCCGTGAACGTGTCCAGCAGCGGTGTGACGGTCAAGCCGATGAGCGCCAGCAGCGGCAGGATGATCGCAATCAGCAACTGCTCGCCGTTGCGCAGCATGCCCAGGGTCTCGTAGCGGCCCTGGAGGGCGATCCTGCGGATCAAGGGGGCGGGCGCGCTCATCGCAGGTCCTTCCCGGAAATATCGAGGAAGACATCCTCCAGCGAACGCGGTGCCATGTGGATGGACGCCGGCATGACATTGTGGGCCGCCCACTCCGCCGCCAACGCGGCCAGCACCGCGGGGGTAATTTGGCCTGCCACCATGTAGCGGCCGGGAACGTTCTCGACGGCGGTGAACGGCTCGGGCAGGGCGAAGGACAGGCCCGGAGCGGCATCGAAGGTCAGCAGGCGTTCGACGCCGGCGCTCTCGTCCGTGGCCGCCGTGAGTTCGGCGACCGTGCCGTGCACTACCGTCCTGCCGGCATCGATGATGAAGACATAGTCGGCCAGCCGCTGGGCGTCGTCCATGAGATGCGTGGTGAGGATGATGCCCAGCCCCTCGGCCCGCAGTTCCTGGATCAGGTCGAACACCACGGCCCGGGACTGTGGGTCCAGTCCGGCGCTTGGTTCGTCCAGGAAAAGGATCTCCGGATCGCCGACCAAGGCGGCGGCCAGGGCGACCCGCTGCTTCTGGCCGCCCGAGAGCCTGCGGATGGGTGTGTTGGCGAATCCGTTGATGCCCAGCCGCTCCGCCAGCTCGTCCACGCTGCGGGGGTCCTGGTACATTCCGGCAACGTGCTGGAGCAGGGCCAGCGGCCGGATGGCCTGCGGCAGGCCGCCTTCCTGCAGCATGACGCCGACCCGGCTCCGGAGCTCCGCGCCCGCCTGGTAGGGGTCCTGACCGAGGAGCCGAACGGTGCCGCCGTTGGGACGCATGAGGCCCTGCGCGCAGGCTAAGGTGGTGGTCTTGCCCGCGCCGTTAGGTCCGAGCAAGGCCGTGACCTGCCCGGGGTAGGCGCGCAGATGGACCCCGTCGATGACGCGGACCATCTTGTTGTCCAGGGCCTCCACCGGTCCCAGATCTTTCACGAGTCCCTGGATATCCAGGCAGGGTTCGGAGGTAGGCACCCGAACATTCTACGGGACGTAGAGCGGTCCACGCAGGGATGCTCCGCTAAGGCGTGCCTTACTGGTAGGGCGGAATAGAATACGTCATGATTGTGTTGTGTATTCCATGACCAGTAGTGCTTCTTTGCGTGCCCAGGCACCGGAGTCCGAGGAGCGGACCCGGGACCGGGTGTTGAATGCCGTCTTGGAACACGGACCCGTCAGTGCCGCCGGGCTCGGCGAGATACTGGGCTTCACTCCCGCGGCCGTGCGGCGCCACTTGGATGCCCTCTCCCGCAAGGGCTTGATCGAGGTCAAGCTCACTGCGAATTCGGCCACCGGAGCCGGCCGGCCGGCCCGGAAGTACGTGCTGAGCCGGCAGGGCCAGACACGGCTCGGCAACGACTATCTGGATATCGCCCGTACCGCGTTGGCGGCCTTGGGCGAGGCTGCCGGCCGCGAGGCGGTTGCTGAGTTCGCGCGGAACCGCTACCGGGACATGGAAGAACGCTACCGTCCGGTAGTGGAGGCAGCAGGGCCCGGAATCGAAGAGCGGGCCAAGGCGCTGGCGGAGGCGCTGAGCGCCGACGGCTTCGTTGGCTCCACCAACGTGGTGGGATCCCAAGCGCCGCACAGCACCATGCTGGCCGTCCAGCTGTGCCAGGGGCACTGCCCGGTGCAGCAGCTGGCAGCAGACTTCCCCGACTTCTGCGACAGCGAAACTGAAGTTTTCTCCCGGCTGCTCGGGGTGGATGTCAGGCGACTGTCCACGCTGGCCAGCGGGGGACATGTTTGTACGACCCACATCCCGGTGGGTCGAACAAGGTCTGCGGTTCGACCCGTCGAACCGGCGACAGGCACGAGACGAGTATCCATCAATCTGCAAGAGAGGCCGTGATGACGGACCAAGTGGATCAGAGCATGAGGAACGCGGTCGGGACGACCGACGTAGCCGACACCACCATTTCCGAAATCCTGGAAAAGAACCCCGAGCTGCATGGCATCGGGACCTACGAATACGGCTGGTCCGACGCCGACACCGCCGGCGCCAACGCCCGCCGCGGTCTGAATGAAGAAGTGGTCCGCGACATCTCCGCCAAGAAGGGCGAGCCGCAGTGGATGCTGGATCTGCGTTTGAAGGGCTTGAAGTACTTCGACCGCAAGCCGATGCCCACCTGGGGCGCCGACCTGTCCGGCATTGACTTCGACAACATCAAGTACTTTGTCCGTTCCACGGAGAAGCAGGCCAAAACGTGGGAGGACCTGCCCGAGGACATCCGGGTCACCTACGAAAAGCTGGGCATCCCCGAGGCCGAGCGTGAACGCCTGGTCTCCGGTGTTGCCGCCCAGTACGAGTCCGAGGTGGTCTACCACCAGCTTCGCGAAGACCTGGAAGCCCAGGGCGTGATCTTCCTGGACACCGACACCGGCCTGAAGGAACACCCGGAGATCTTCCAGGAGTACTTCGGTTCGGTCATCCCGGTGGGCGACAACAAGTTCGCCTCGCTGAACACCGCCGTCTGGTCCGGCGGGTCCTTCGTCTACGTCCCGAAGGGCGTCCACGTGGACATCCCGCTGCAGGCCTACTTCCGGATCAACACCGAGAACATGGGCCAGTTCGAGCGCACGCTGATCATCGCCGACGAAGACTCCTACGTGCACTACATCGAGGGCTGCACGGCGCCGATTTACAGCTCCGACTCGCTGCACTCCGCCGTCGTCGAAATCATCGTGAAGAAGGGCGCGCGCGTCCGGTACACGACGATCCAGAACTGGTCCAACAACGTGTACAACCTGGTCACCAAGCGGGCCATCGCCCATGAGGGCGCCACCATGGAGTGGGTCGACGGCAACATCGGCTCCAAGGTCACCATGAAGTACCCGGCGGTCTACCTGACCGGCGAGCACGCCAAGGGCGAGACGCTGTCCATCGCCTTCGCCGGTGCGGGCCAGCACCAGGACACCGGCTCGAAGATGGTCCACATCGCGCCGAACACTTCCAGCGCGATCGTGGCCAAGTCCGTGGCCCGCGGCGGCGGCCGCTCGGCCTACCGAGGCCTGGTCCAGGTCCGCGAAGGCGCGAAGAACACCAAGAACAGCGTGGTTTGCGACGCCCTGCTGGTGGACACGATCTCGCGGTCGGACACGTACCCGTACATCGATGTCCGCGAGGACGACGTCACCATGGGCCACGAGGCGACCGTGTCCCGCGTCAGCGAAGAGCAGCTGTTCTACCTGATGACGCGCGGCATGGCCGAAGACGAAGCAATGGCCATGATCGTGCGCGGTTTCATCGAGCCGATCGCCCGCGAGCTGCCGATGGAATACGCCCTCGAGCTGAACCGCTTGATTGAACTGCAGATGGAAGGATCCGTAGGTTAATGACTGAGATCACTGAGAAGGCACGCATCGGTGCTCCGGCCATCGACGGATTCACGGAGGAAGGCGAAAATCTCTCCCCGGCCAACGCTGACGCAGGTCCGCTGGCCGGGGCCAGCGCCAAGAGCCACAGCCACGGAGGCGGCGTCGGTGTTCCGGACAGCTCCCGCGCCGGCCGCCTGACCTCGTACAAGGCAGAAGACTTCGGCCCGCTCACCGGACGGGAGGAAGACTGGCGGTTCACTCCGCTCAAGCGCCTGCGCGGCCTGCAGAGCGACGCGCTGACCGGTACCGCACCGGCCGTCACCGTCACCGGGCCCGAAGGCGCCGACCTGCCGGCCGGCGTCCTGGTCGAGACCGTGGGCCGGGGCGATGCACGCATCGGTGTTGCGGGCATCCCCGAGGACCGCGTCTCGGCTGCGGCCTGGGAGGCGTTCACCGAAGCGACCGTGGTGACCATTCCGGCCGAAGCCCAGCTGGATTCCGGCGTCGCCGTGGTCGTGGAAGGCAACAGCACCGAGCTGTCCGCGCAGCACCTGGTCATCGTGGCCGAAAAGTTCTCCAAGGCCGTCGTCGTGCTGGACCACAAGGGCAGCGCAACGGTCTCGCAAAACGTGGAGATCGATGTGCAGGACGGCGCCGAACTCACCGTCGTCTCGGTGCAGGAATGGGCCGACGACGCCGTTCACGCCTCCTCGCAGCAGGCCCGCGTGGGCCGCGACGCGAAGTTCAAGCATGTGACCGTCAGCCTGGGCGGCGACCTGGTCCGCGTCACGCCGTCCACCCGTTTCACTGCCACCGGCGGCGATGTGGAAATGTTCGGCCTCTACTTCGCCGACGCCGGACAGCACCTTGAGCACCGCCTGTTCGTGGACCACGCGATGCCGAACTGCAAGTCGCGGGTGCTGTACAAGGGCGCCCTGCAGGGCAAGAACGCGCACACCGTCTGGGTGGGCGACGTGCTGATCCGCAAGGAAGCCGAGGGCACCGACAGCTACGAGGCAAACCGGAACCTGGTGCTGACCGACGGCGCGCGCGCCGACTCGGTGCCGAACCTCGAAATCGAGACCGGACTGATCGAAGGTGCCGGCCACGCCAGCACCACCGGCCGCTTCGACGACGAGCACCTGTTCTACCTGATGGCGCGCGGCATCCCCCAAGACGTCGCCCGCCGCCTGGTGGTCCGCGGTTTCCTCAACGAGGTCATTCAGCAGATCCGGGTTCCCGCCCTCGAAGAGCGGCTCAACGCCGCACTGGAACGCGAGCTCGAGGCGGGCAACCTCTGATGAGCGGGACTCCGCGCGGCGAACTGGTGTGCCAGGCCTCTGACGTACAGGTCAATCAGGCAGTGCGCATCCTGATCGATGACTACCCGGTAGCCATCGTCAGGGACTCGGAAGGCGAACTCCACGCCATCGGAGACACCTGTTCGCACGCGGACGTTTCCCTCTCCGAAGGCGACGTCGAAGGCTGCGCGATCGAATGCTGGGGCCACGGCTCCCAGTTCGATCTGCGCACCGGCGAGCCGCTGAGCCTGCCGGCGTTCGAGCCCGTCCCGGTGTTCGCGCTGACGCTCGACGGCGACGGCGTCTACGTGGACGTCACGAACGTCCTCAACGGGGCGCCCGCCCCGGACCTCAACTAAAAACTTCAATTACGTGAACGGCGCCCGCTCCCACCGGGCGCAAAGGAGAAAGCAGACAGATGTCTACTCTTGAAATCAAGGACCTGCACGTCAGCATCGACACCGAGCAGGGCAGCAAGCAGATCCTCAAGGGCGTGTCCCTGACGATCAACACCGGCGAAATCCACGCCATCATGGGCCCGAACGGTTCCGGCAAGTCCACCCTGGCGGCCACCATCGCCGGGCACCCGCGCTACAACGTCGACTCCGGCTCCATCACCATGGACGGCGAAGATGTGCTGGCCATGAGCGTGGACGAGCGCGCCCGCGCCGGCCTGTTCCTGGCCATGCAGTACCCGGTCGAGGTACCCGGCGTGACCATGACCAACTTCCTGCGCACCGCCAAGACCGCCCTCGACGGCGAGGCCCCGAGCCTGCGTACCTGGACCAAGGACGTCAAGGAAGCGATGAGCCAGCTGCGCATCGACGCCGACTTCGCCCAGCGCAACGTGAACGAAGGCTTCTCCGGCGGCGAGAAGAAGCGCGTGGAGATCCTCCAGCTCGAACTTTTCAAGCCCAAGTTCGCCATCATGGACGAAACCGACTCCGGCCTGGACGTGGATGCGCTCAAGGTGGTCTCCGAAGGCCACAACCGGGTGCATGCCGGGGGCGCGATGGGCACCCTGCTCATCACCCACTACACGCGCATCCTGCGCTACATCAAGCCCGACTTCGTGCACGTCTTCGTGGATGGCCACATCGCCGAAGAGGGCGGCCCCGAACTGGCCGACCGTCTCGAAGAAGAGGGCTACGACCGCTACCTGACAGCAGCAAAGGCCTGATCATGACTGAAGCCAAAGCCCCGCAGACGTCCCTGGAGGACGTCGAGGAAGCGCTCAAGGACGTCATCGACCCGGAGCTGGGCGTCAACATCGTGGACCTCGGCCTGCTGTACGGGCTGAAGTACGCCGACGACGGTGCCCTGCTCATCGACATGACGCTGACCACCGCAGCCTGCCCGCTCACCGACGTCCTCGAGGAGCAGACCGGCCAGGCGCTGGACGGCGTGGTGGACGAGTGGCGCCTCAACTGGGTATGGATGCCGCCGTGGGGTCCGGAACGGATCACCGACGACGGCCGCGACCAGATGCGCGCCCTCGGCTTCAATATCTGAGCCCGGCGAAGCGACGACGGCGGACCGGTCACCTTCGGGTGGCCGGTCCGCTTCTGTGTTGGCACCGGCCCGCGGGGCTAGGATCATGTCATGGGAGTGTCGAGGGCGGCATTAAAGCGGCGGCGGGGACGCTATGACGAGGTCCACGTCGCTGCGGCCTACCACGGCCTGACTGCGCTGCTGGCCGTAGTGGGCCTCGTCGTCGGAATCACCGCCGTGCCGGCGGCGCCCGGCTATGCCGCCGCCGCCGCGCATGCCTGGTGGAACTACGCCAGCGCGCCGGGGGTGCAGGCCGCGCTGCTGGTCTTTGTGGTGAGCCTGACGCTGTTGATGGATTCGACCATGGCCGGGGGACGGCTCTGGCGGGCAGCCCGGACCGCCACCCTGGCGGCCATGCTGCTGGTCTTCCTGGCCCAGTTCACCCGGTTCCGCGGTTTTCCCGAAGCCGCCGGGCTGACCGCGGCAGGGGTGATGGCGGACCGGCTCCTGCATTACGTGCTGCCCGTGGTCGTCCTGACCGGCTGGCTCATCTTTGGTCCGCGGCCCCGCATCGGCGCCGGGGCGGTGACGCTCGGCCTGGCCTTCCCGGTTTTCTGGCTGCTCTGGACGGGGGTCAGGGGCGCCGCGACGGGCTGGCTGCCGTATGGTCAGGGGACGGCGGGGCCGGGGGAGTTGCTGATGACGGGGATCGGCCTGATCCTGGTCTGGCTGGGAGCGGGCATGGTCTTCCTGCTGCTGGACACAACGATGGGCCGCGAGCCCGACGGCTATCTGCCGGGATTCGGACCCGGCGATCCCGACGGCGGCAGGGCCGGGACCTCCGGGGGCGCACCGCCGTTCGCCCCAGGCATCCGCGAGACCGACCCGGTGGACCCGCGCGACCTGTAGCTTTCACAGCCTGCGTCAGGCGGGGCGGTCGAGGTCCGGGGCGGAGAAGGTGTCGCACCGGCCGGCGTCCCCGGTCCGGTAGCCGTGCAGGAACCAGCGCTGCCGTTGCTCGCTGGAGCCGTGCGTCCAGGTGTGGGGGTTGACCTGCCCCGCGGCGGCTTGCTGGATGCGGTCGTCGCCCACGGCGGCCGCGGCGGAGAGGGCGTCCTGCAGGTCCCGCTGGGTCAGCGGCTGCATGAACGGTTCTCCGGTCCTTTCGTCGATCTGCTCCGTGGCATTGCCCGCCCACACGCCGGCATAGCAGTCCGCCTGCAGTTCCACCCGGACTGCACCGGACTCGGGACCCTGGGGATCCTGCCGGGCGTAGCCGATGGCGCCGGTCAGGTTCTGGATGTGGTGCCCGAACTCGTGCGCCACCACATACTCCTCGGCCAGCGGCCCCCCGCTCCCACCAAAGCGGGTGGTCAGCTCGGTGAAAAAGGACGTGTCAAAGTACGCGGTCTGATCGGATGGACAATAAAACGGGCCCACCGCGCTGCTGGCCCTGCCGCAGCCGGTGCTGACGCCGCCGTCGAAAAGGACGGTCTGCGGGGCGGGATACTGCATGTTGTAGCGGGGGAGGTAGCCGGCCCAGAAATCGTTGAGGCTGTTGACGGTACCCACGATGCGGCAGTCGGTGCGCTCGTTGGCGTCGGCGCCGGTGCGGCACTCTTCCTGCAGGACGGAACCTCCTGCCTGCTGCTGTTCCTGGCCGCCGCCCACGCCGAAGCCCTCCAGCACTTCGGGCGGAACACCCAGCAGGCTGGCAATGAGGACCAACAGGCCGCCGCCGCCGATTGCGAGCTTGCCGCCCAGGCCGCCGCGGCGGTCCTGAACCTGTGACGTATCCAGCTGGGAGCCGCGGGAGAAACTCATTCGCCAAGGATAACCGTCCGATCATACCGGCGGAGGGGGTGGGGACGGCCTTTTGTTGCCGGTAGACTGGAAAGGTTGATTTCCGCCCGTCCCGTCTGGACGGCGCCCGGGTATCCCCTCTCCGCACCCCTTCGAAAGGCTTCCACTGTGATTACCGTCAACGATCTTGAGCTGCGTGCCGGGGCCCGTCTGCTCATGGAGGCGGTGTCCTTCCGTGTGGACAAGGGCGACAAGGTGGGGCTGGTGGGCCGCAACGGCGCCGGCAAGACCACGCTGACCCGCGTCCTGGCCGGAGAAGGCATGCCTGCCGCCGGGACTGTGGTGCGCACCGGTGAAATCGGTTACCTGCCCCAGGACCCCCGCACCCCCGACATGGAACAGCTGGCCCGCGACCGCATCCTCTCGGTGCGGGGCCTCGACGTGGTGACCCGCAAGCTGAGGGAAACGCAGTCGGAAATGGCCAGCACCGACGCCGACGTTCAGGCCAAGGCGATGCGACGCTATGACCGGCTGGAGGCCGAGTTCATCTCCGGCGGCGGCTACGCGGCCGAGGCCGAGGCCGCCGCCATTTCCTCCAACCTGGCCCTGCCGGAGCGGATCCTGAACCAGCCCCTGCGGACCCTGTCCGGCGGCCAGCGCCGCCGCGTCGAGCTGGCCCGGATCCTGTATTCCGGTGCGGACACCATGCTGCTCGATGAGCCGACAAACCACCTGGACGCCGACTCGATCAGCTGGCTGCGCGAGTTCCTGAAAAACCACCAGGGCGGCCTGATCGTGATCAGCCACGACACCGGGCTGCTGGAAGCGACCGTCAACAAGGTCTTCCACCTGGACGCCAACCGCGCCACCATCGACATCTACAACATGAACTGGAAGCGCTACCTGTCCCAGCGCGAGACCGACGAGCGGGCCCGCAAGCGTGAGCGCGCCAACGCCGAAAAGAAGGCCCAGGTTCTCATGGACCAGGCGAACAAGATGCGCGCCAAGGCCACCAAGGCGGTGGCGGCCCAGAACATGGCCAAGCGGGCGGAACGCTTGCTCAGCGGCTTGGATGAGGTGCGCGCACAGGACAAGGTGGCGGCGCTGCGCTTCCCCGATCCCGCACCCTGTGGCAAGACTCCGCTCACCGCCGAAGGCCTCAGCAAGTCATATGGCTCATTGGAGATCTTCACCGATGTGGACCTGGCCATCGACCGGGGCTCCCGCGTGGTGATCCTGGGGCTGAACGGCGCCGGCAAGACCACGCTGCTGCGCATGCTGGCCGGGGTGGACACCCCCGACACCGGCGATGTGCTGCCCGGCCACGGACTGAAGATCGGCTACTACGCGCAGGAACACGAGACGCTGGACGTGGACCGGACCGTGCTGGAGAACATGCGCACGGCCGCCCCCGACCTGCAGGATGCCGAGGTGCGGAACATCCTCGGTTCCTTCCTGTTCTCGGGGGACGACGTGAACAAGCCGGCGGGGGTGCTCTCCGGTGGCGAAAAGACCCGGCTCGCCCTGGCCACCATCGTCGCGTCATCGGCCAATGTGCTGCTGCTGGATGAGCCGACGAACAACCTCGACCCGGCCAGCCGGGCGGAAATCCTGGGCGCACTGCGCAACTACAGCGGCGCCGTCGTCATGGTGAGCCACGACGAAGGGGCGGTGGCCGCCCTGAACCCGGAGCGCGTCGTGCTGCTGCCGGACGGCGTCGAAGACCTCTGGAACGAGGACTACCTGGACCTGGTCACCTTGGCCTGATTCCGGGCGCGGCCTCGAACCGCAATTGCGCGGCGCTTAGACACCTCCCTCGTTCCTCGGTCGGCGATGCGCGCCTTGGCAATTCCGGTTCCGGCAGAGCCGTAACTAGTCGTCGCGGCTGAGCAGGGTGCCGTCGGTGCGGAACCCCTGGGCGTCCAGCAGGGCGTCTTCCTCTTCTTCGGCCGTCGGCCGCTTGCGCCGGCGTTTCGGGGCCGCGGCACGCGGTGCCGGATTCGCCTGGTGGTAACCGCTGAGCGCCTCCTCTTCCTCCGCGTACCGGCTCTGGTGCGCCTGCTGGCGTGCGGCATAGCCGTAGCCGACGAACAGCAGCACGCCGAAGGCGTACCACTGCATGGAGTACGACAGGTGCGGGCCTTCGTCGATGGCCGGCTTGGGGATCTGCACGGGTTGCACGGGAGCAGCGGGAGATTCCGCCGCCATCAGCCCGTAGCTGCCGGTATGGACGGGGTAGCCCAGTTCTGCCGCATAGGCGTCCAGTTGGATGGACGCGAGCTGGCCCTCCGGGGCCCCGCGGCTGACCGGGCCTTCGCCTGGCTTGACGCGGGCGACGACGGTGACGTCGCCGTCCGGGGCGGCGGGAATGGTGTCCGGGTGGCCGGCCTGGTTGTTGCCGATCGGGAGCCAGCCCCGGTTGATCACCACGGCGCTGCCGTCCTGGAGGCGCAACGGGACAAGCACCTCGTAGCCCGGCCGGCCGTTCAGGGGACGGTTCCGCACGATCCGCTGCCCGGCGTCGTCGTACTCGCCGGTGAGGACCACCGGCGTCCATTCCATCGAGTCATCGGCGGTGGCGAAGATGTCCGGCACCTCGCCGAACGGCACCGGGTCGGCGTCGTAATTGTTCTCCACCGCCGCGATGACGTCGCGGGCCTGGTCCCGGCGTTCCATCTGCCAGTTGCCCAGCACCACGCACAGCGCGGCCAGCAGGGCAACGATCAGCAGCCAGCCCAGCCACTTGCCGCTGAGCAGGAATCGGTAGGACATTCAGGCACCTTCCAAGGGGAGCGTTTCGCGCCAGAGGCTGCGCTGGATCAGATAGTCCTGCAGCCATTCCCGGTGACCGCCGCACGCGAGCCAGATTTTGCGGCGCTCGGGGGTATGGATTTTCGGGTTGTTCCACAGCAGCTGCCACTGCGCATCCTGGCGGCAGCCCTTCCGCGAACAGACGGGGGAGGCGGCCGCCGTCCCGCCGCCGAGCTGGTCCAAAAGGTTCACGCGGCCGCCTTCCGCCAGCGCCGCTTGGTGACGGGGCTCAGGTTTCCGGTGAATTCGGCCGGCTGGTCGTCCACGCGGGGATCCTCCGGCGGGGTAGCGTCCGCAACGGCGGGCCCGTCGGCCGCTGTCGCAGCCGGACCCGGCGGCTCGGATCGGTCGGAGGCGGGGCGGACGGGCGGGGAGGACGCGTTGGGGATGCCGGCCGATGCCGGCTCGGCGTCGTCGATAAGCTCCCCGCTGAGGACCTGGTCGGTGTCTGCCCCGGCGTTTGCCGTGCGGGCGGAGGGGGCCTCCAGCTCCGGCTGCGGCGCCTGGTCCAGCAAGGCGGTGCTGTGCTGCAGGTTCGATTTGTCGCTGCCGCCATTGGCGATGATCACGGCGATCCACGGCAGGAAGACGGCGCCGGCCACGAAGAACCAGCGGAACCAGCTGTCGATGAAGAAGAAGAGCAGCAAACAAGCCAGCCGGATACCCATGGCGAGCGTGTACTTGACCATGCGCCGGTGCATTTCATCGGTATGGCTTTCAGGGACGTCCGTAATGCTCAGGACTTCCGGCTTCTCGTCAGGCTGCTTGCTCATCACACTCCATCAGGGCTGTATCAATTCTCCCACGCTGGCCGGAATGTCTAAAGCCGCGCGACGATGACCGACCGACGGATATCCCGGGCTAGGATTCCATAGGAAAACAGCAGCTTGATGGAGGTAAGAGTGAGCAACGAACAGCAGTCCGGCCGAAGCGTGCTGGTCACCGGCGGCAACAGGGGAATCGGGCTTGCGATTGCCCGGGCCTTCGAAGCGAACGGCGACAAGGTGGCGATCACCTACCGCAGCGGCGAGGTTCCCGACGGACTCCTGGGCGTGAAGGCCGATGTGACCGATGCCGCGTCCGTGGACGCTGCCTTCACCGAAGTCGAGGCCGCCCACGGCCCCGTGGAGGTCCTGGTCGCCAACGCCGGCGTCACCCGTGACACGCTGCTGCTGCGGATGAGCGAAGAGGACTTCACCAGCGTGGTGGATACCAACCTGTCCGGCGCGTTCCGGGTGATCAAGCGCGCCTCCAAGGGCATGATCCGGCTGCGGAAGGGCCGCGTGGTGCTGATCTCCTCGGTGGTGGGTCTCTACGGGTCGCCGGGCCAGATCAACTATGCCGCGTCCAAGGCCGGCCTGGTGGGCATCGCCCGGTCGCTGACCCGCGAGCTCGGATCCCGCAACATCACCGCCAACGTCGTGGCTCCGGGCTTCGTCAACACGGAAATGACGGCAGTACTGCCGGAGGACACCCAGAAGAACTACCTGGCTTCCATCCCGGCCGGCCGCTTCGCCGAACCCGAAGAAGTTGCGAACGTGGTCCGCTGGATTGCCAGCGACGAAGCCGCCTACATCTCCGGCGCGGTGATTCCGGTGGACGGCGGACTGGGAATGGGCCACTAGGCAGGTCAGGCAGGTGTTCGGGCCTGCGTTTTGTGGGCTCTCTACAACGGATAAGGCTTCGGGGACTGGCAAGATGGAACCCGAAGCCTTTTCCGGTTGAGCGTTTCCTACAACGGGCCGACCGGACCACCACTCAGAACCTCGAGGAGCAGCCATGGGCGCACTGGACGGCAAAGCAGCAATCGTAACGGGATCATCGCGCGGCATCGGCGCCGAGGTGGCCAAGCTCCTGGCCGCCGAGGGAGCGTCGGTGGTGGTCAACTACCGCCAGAAGGCACCCCGCGCGAACAAGGTAGTGGCGCAGATCGAAGAAGCCGGCGGCCGCGCCGTCGCCGTTGCCGCCGATCTGACCGCGGCAGAGGGCTCGCAGGCACTGGTCGAAGCCGCCCGGCAGAACTTCGGCGGCGTCGATGTGCTGGTGCTCAACGCGTCCGGCGGCATGGAGTCCAGCATGGGCGAGGACTATGCCCTGCGCCTGAACCGCGACGCGCAGGTGAACATGCTCAAGGCGGCGGCCGAGGTGATGCCGGCAGGGTCCCGGGTGGTGTTTGTCACCAGCCACCAGGCCCACTTCATCCGTACCGTACCGACGATGCCGGAGTACGAGCCGGTGGCCCTGAGCAAGCGCGCCGGCGAAGACGCGCTGCGCGAACTGCTGCCGGAGCTGGACGCCAAGGGCATCTCGCTGGTGGTCGTATCCGGCGACATGATCGAAGGCACCGTGACCGCGACGCTGCTGGACCGTGCCCGCCCCGGCGCGATCGAGGCCCGCCGCGCAGAGGCCGGCAAGCTTTACTCGGTGGAAGAGTTCGGCGCGGAAGTGGCCAAGATGGTCACCGCCGACGTCCCCTCCGGCCACACGGAATACGTCGGCGGCGCCGAGTCCTTCCTGCAGGCGCAGGACTAAGAGGCCGCCGCGCCGGTTTGCCGGCCGGCGCCCGGCCCCACGCCCGGCCCGGCGCAGCGCCCGGACTACTCCCGAACCAGTCGGCGCGCCGCCTCAACAATATGTCGCGCGGAGATGCCCGCGGCGTCCAGCAGGTCGTGTGGCGCGCCGGACGTCGGCAAACCTTCCACGGCCAGCCGGACCAGTTTAAGGTCCGGTACCCGCGCCTGCGTCAGGGAACCGGCGACGGCTGACCCGAGCCCGCCTTCGGGATAGTGGTCCTCCACCGTGACGATCCGGCCTCCGGTGGCCCGGCACGCTGCCAGCAGCGTCTCCTGGTCGATGGGCTTGATCGAATAGAGGTCAATCACCCGCGCGGCGATGCCTTCGCCGGCGAGTTGGGCGGACGCGGCCAGGCACTCGTGCAGGGTGACGCCCGCGCCGACGAGGGCGACGGCGTCGTCGTCAGTGGCCCGGTGCACCTTCGCCCCGCCGATGGGGAACTCTTCGCCTTCTTCGTACAGCACGGGGTAGTCGCCCCGGGTTGCCCGGAGGTAGCAGATGCCGGAAGTGTCAGCCATGGTGCGGACCAACCGGGCGGCCGAGGGCGCGTCGGCGGGGTAGAGGACGGTCGAGGTGTGGATCGCCCGCATGGCGGCCAGGTCCTCCAGCGCCATCTGCGAAGGCCCGTCCTGGCCGATTTCGACACCGGCATGGGTTCCGACCAGGCGGATGTCCACCTCGGATACCCCCGCCATCCGAATGAAGTCGTAACCGCGGGAGACGAGGAACGCTGCAAAACTGGCGGCGAACGGCACATACCCGCGCACCGAGAGCCCCGCCGCGGCAGCCACCATCTGCTGTTCGGAGATGAACATTTCGAAGAAGCGTTCCGGTGCGGCCTTGCTGAATTCCCCGGCCTTGGTGGAGTTGCCCACCTCTCCATCGAGGACCACCACCTCGGGCCGGGCGGCGAGGGCAGCCACCGCGTCGCCGAAGGCGGTCCGGGTGGCGACGGAATCGCCCACCGTGTAGGCGGGAAGCTCGACGGCGGCCGTGGGGTCTGGCGTGATGGCAGGATCGCCGGGTTCCGGTGCAAGGGTGGCGATCCGGAGGTGCGTGGGGCCGCCCAGTGCGTCGATGGCGGGTCCGGCGACGTCCTCCGGCAGTGCCTTGCCGTGCCAGCCGTCCCTGTCCTCCACCGCGGGAACGCCTTTGCCCTTGACCGTGCGGGCCAGGATGACGCTGGGCCGATCGGTGGTGGCACGCGCCGTGGAGAAGGCTTCGTTGATGGCTGCCAGGTCGTGGCCGTCAATCGGCAGCGGTTGCGCGCCGAAGGCCCGGATCCGTGCGGCGTACCGGTCCAGGTCCCAGCCCAGTGCGGTCGGTCCGTTCTGGCCCAGCCGGTTCACATCCACGATCGCCGTCAGATTTCCCAGCCGGTAATAGGCGGCCTTGTCCAGCGCCTCCCACATGGATCCTTCGGTCATCTCGCTGTCCCCGCAGAGGACCCACGTCCGGTAGGGGAGCCGGTCCAAGTACTTGCCGGCCATGGCGATGCCGACGGCGACGGGCAGCCCCTGGCCGAGCGATCCGGTTGCCACGTCCACCCAGGGCAGGGCAGGCGTGGGATGTCCTTGCAGCCGGCCGCCGAACTGCCGGTACGCGTCGAGCAGTTCCGTTTCGTCAATCACTCCGGCGGCCCGGAACATGGCATAGAGCAGCGGCGAGGCGTGCCCCTTGGAGAAAACCAGATGGTCGTTCGCCGCCAGCTCCGGCCGCTGCCAGTCATAGCGCAGGTGGTTCGCCAAGAGCACCGCCATGAGGTCGGCCGCCGAGAGCGACGAGGTGGCGTGGCCGGAGTCGACCCGGGTGGTGGTCCGAATGGAGTCGACCCGCAGCTGCGCCGCCAGGCGGCGGCACGTCTCGGCCACGTCCGGATCCAGGCTTGTGGTCGTTGTGGAGTGCGTGCTCATCGCTGATTCTCCTTCACGGCAGGTTCCGGGAATCCTGCCCGTAGGCCGGCAGCCGGGACGCTGTCCGGGGGAGGTTCAACCGACCCTACTCCGGCACATGGCCCGGCGGTAGGGGCCTCGTCCGGCGAAAATCAACACGCCTAAGATTGCGGGTCCGGCCGCCGCGAAAGCGTCAGACGCCGGCGAAGTAGCGGGCCACATCCAGGTAGGGAATGTTGATGGCGGCGTCGGCGGCCGCCCGGACGGCAGGCTTGGCGTTGAACGCAACGCCCAGGCCGGCGGCGGCGAGCATGTCCAGGTCGTTGGCGCCGTCACCGATGGCAATGGTCTGCGCCAGGTCGATCGCCTCCGCCGCGGCCCATTCGCGCAACGCTGCCTCTTTCACCGCGCGGTCCACCACGTCGCCGTCCACCTTGCCGGTCAGCGTCTCCGCGTCGATGCCCAGGAGGTTGGCGCGGTGGTAGGTCAGCTTGAGCTCGGCGGCCAGCGGGTCCAGGATTTGGCTGAAGCCGCCGGAGACCACGGCTACCGCGTGGCCGGCGGCCAGGAAGGCCTCCACCAGTTCCCGGGCCCCGTCCGTCAGCCGCACCGCGGCACGGACGCGGTCGATCACGTCGAGGGGAAGGTCCTTCAGGGTTGCCACCCGGGCGTGCAGGCTCTCGGCAAAGTCCAGTTCGCCGCGCATTGCCGCTTCGGTCACGGCGGCAACCTCGTCCCGCTTGCCGGCATGCTCGGCGAGCAGTTCGATGACCTCCTGCTGGATGAGCGTGGAGTCCACGTCCATCAGCAGCAGCTTGCGCTGCGGCCCGGCCAGCGACGCATCCATCACGGCCGTGCCCAGGTCATCCGTGAGGACGGGGGCCAGCGCCGCCCTTAAGGCTGCGACGCCGTCGGAGGCACCGCCGTCGTACTCCACCGTCAGGACGGTGACCTGGAAACGGTCGTTGGCCGCGTTCTCCAGCTCGATGATGCTCCCGCCGGCTCCGGTGATCGCGGCCTGCACGGCAGCGAGATAGGCATCGGGGAGTTCCCGGCCGTAGGAGACGACACGGAGGAGCGAGGGCATGGTGATTCCGTTCTGCGCAAAGCTGGAGGGAGGGCCGGATCCATCATGGCAGGCTCCGGCGTCGCGTTTGGCGAATGCTACGCGTTTTAGCCTACTGTCTACTGATATGAGCGATGTACTTGAATTTGCCGGGGTCACTGTTGTCCGCGGGCGGAAAACCCTGCTCGACGGCATTGACTGGCAAGTCAAGGAGGGGGAGCGCTGGGTAGTGCTCGGCCCCAACGGGGCGGGCAAGACCACGCTGCTGCAGATCGCCGGCGCACGCCTGCACCCCACCCGCGGGATCGCTGGGATCCTGGACGAGACCATGGGCAAGGTCGACGTGTTCGAGCTGCGGCCGCGGATCGGCCTGGCCTCCTCCGCGCTGGCGGGCCAGATCCCTGAGCACGAGCAGGTGCTCAATGTGGTGGTCACCGCCGCCTACGGGGTGACCGGCCGCTGGCGCGAACAGTACGACAAGATGGACGAGCGCCGCGCCTTCCGGCTGCTGGATGCCTGGGGCATGTCCACCTTCATGAACCGCCCCTTCGCCACGCTGAGCGAGGGCGAACGCAAGCGCGTGCAGATCGCCCGGGCCCTGATGTCCGACCCTGAACTGCTGCTGCTGGACGAGCCGGGTGCCGGCCTGGACCTGGCCGGCCGCGAGGATCTGGTGCGGCGGCTGAGCGAACTGGCCCAGGACGAGGAAGCGCCGGCGCTGGTGCTGGTCACGCACCATTTGGAGGAAGTGCCGCCGGGCTTCACGCACGCCATGCTGCTGCGTGAAGGCGGGGTGGTGGCCCAGGGGCCCATCGCCGAGGTGCTGACCGAAGAGAACCTGAGCAGCGCCTTTGACATGCCGCTGAGCGTCAAGCACGACGGCGGCCGCTACACTGCCGTAGCCAAGCGCGCCTAAGCGGCGCCTGCCTCATGGATGTGCTGAACGCTGCCCTGATCGGGTTGGGCGGGCTGTGGGCCGGGACCATCAACAGCATTGTTGGCTCCGGAACGCTGGTCACGTTCCCCATTCTCGTGGCACTGGGCTATGCGCCGGTGACCGCGACCATTTCGAACGCGATGGGCCTGATAGCCGGCAACGTAGGCGGCGTCTACGGCTACCGGAGGGAACTGGCGGGACTGCGCCGCACCCTGTCCATCCTGCTTCCGGCCTCGCTGCTGGGCGGGATCACCGGTGCCTGGCTGCTGCTGCACCTGCCGGAGGAAGTCTTCGGCGTGGCGGCCCCGTTCCTGATCGTGGTGGCGCTGCTGTTCGTGGTGTTCCAACCGAAGCTCCAGGCCTGGGTGCGCGACCGCCAGGCCGCGCAGGCCCGCACCCGGCCGCGTCCGTGGCTGCTGCTGGGGCTGGTCTATTTTGCCGGCGTCTACGGCGGCTACTTCGTGGCCGCCCAGGGCGTGCTGCTGGTGGGAATCCTCGGGGTCTTCCTGCACGGCACCCTGCAGCAGGCCAACGCGGTGAAGAATGTGCTGGTGTTGGGCGTTAACATCATCGCCGCCATCTCCTACATGCTCTTCGCGTTCGACCGGATCGAATGGCCGGTGGTGCTGGTCATCGCCATCAGTTCGCTGATCGGCGCGCTGATCGGATCCGCGGTGGGACGCCGGCTGAAGCCGGTGGTGCTTCGCGGCGTTATTGTCACCCTTGGCCTGGTGGCGTTGTTTGTGCTGGTCAGGAACCTCTTCGCATGAACCTGGTGCGGCTGGACTCCGCCGACGACCCGCGGGTGGCCGACTACGCGCAGCTGACGGACACCGCGCTGCGCCGGCGCCGCGAGCCCGCCGAGGGCCTGTACATCGCGGAAAGCTCCAAGGTGCTGCGCCGGGCCATCGCCGCCGGCCACACCCCGCGGTCGTTCTTCCTGACCGACAAGTGGCTGGACGACCTGCGCGACGTCATCGGCCGGTTCCCCGACGTGCCGGTGTTCGTCGGGACGCCCGAGGTGCTGGAGGCGATCACCGGATTCCACCTGCACCGCGGGGCGATGGCCGCCATGCACCGGCCCGCGCCGCTGCCCGTCGAGGACGTGCTGGCCGGCGCCCGCCGGGTGGCAGTGCTGGAAGACATCGTGGACCACACCAACGTGGGCGCGATCTTCCGGTCCGCTGCCGCCATGGGCATGGACGCGGTGCTGCTCAGTCCACAGTGCGCCGACCCGTTGTACCGGCGCAGCATCCGGGTCTCCATGGGCACGGTCTTCCAGATTCCGTGGGCCCGGCTGCCGGAGTGGCCGGAGGGCGTCGCCGCGCTGCGCGAGGTCGGTTTCACGACGGCGGCGTTGGAGCTGACCGAGGACGCCATCACCTTGGATGAGTTGGAGCGGCGCAGCTACGACAGGCTGGCACTGGTGCTTGGCACCGAGGGTGCAGGCGTGAAACAGCAAACGCTCGACCAGGTGGACCTGACCGTGATGATCCCCATGCGGCCCGGAGTGGACTCCCTGAATGTTGCGGCCGCCAGCGCGGTGGCGTTCTGGGCTTGCCGTGTCACTTCGACGTGAGCCCGCCGAATGCGGTAGAGTTGTGTGCTGGCCCTAATGGGGCTGCCATCTTTCCATCCTTCTAGCCGCTGGCAAAATCCAGGGGCGCGTAGAAAAGGTACAACTATGAAGTCTGATATCCATCCGGCATACGCCCCGGTTGTTTTCCGCGACCTGGCCTCCGGCGTTTCCTTCCTGACCAAGTCCACCGCGACGTCCAAGCGGACGGTGGAGTGGGAAGACGGCAACAGCTACCCGCTGATCGAGGTTGAAATCTCCTCGGAGTCCCACCCGTTCTACACCGGCAAGCAGCGCATCATGGACAGCGCCGGCCGCGTGGAGCGCTTCAACGCACGCTTCAAGGGCTTCGGCGGCAAGAAGTAACCCTTCGCCCGCAAGCCTTCAGCGAAGCCCGCACCGTTCGGTGCGGGCTTTGCCGTTTAATGCTCCGGCTTATCGGATCGACTTAGGGCCCGGGCTTGGCGCGTGGTGCAGCGGGTCCTGACGTCCACGCCCGGTGGCGACGTTAGGCTGCTGGCATGGCGTCAACTCCACACCATGAAGCGGTCCGCACGGGGCGGCACCGGGACCATCGCCGCCCGCGGGTGGCCGGGGGCCCGGTCACGCTGGCCGTTTCCGCCCTTTTGCTCACGGGATGTGCGGGAACGTTCCAGCAGCTGCCGGCCGAGATCACCTGCACCACGCAGTACCGTCCGGACTTTGGCAGCAGCGCCGGAGAGGAGGCCGGCGAGTTGGTCCTGCCCAGGGTCGACGGCCCGACGGCGGACCGGCAGGAGTTGATTGCTGGCTCGTTCCGGCTGTCCGGAAGCTACATAGGGGAGGCCCCGGACGGACGCGCCGTCTCGCTGGCCATCACCGACGAGGCCGGCAACGCGCTGGCGAACATGCTGTACCAGCTGGAGGACGGCGCCTCCCTGCAGTCTCGCTTCGCCGGGGGACACGGCTTTACCGGGCTGCACTACATCCGCGACGGGGACGCTGAACTGCAACTGTTCTGCGCCACGGACGGGTAGGTTGCCGGGCGGGAGTTGATCGCGTCATCAGGGGCGTAGCTCATTCCGTGCCGGCGCCAGCTGGTTCATGGCGCGGTCGGCGGTGATACCGGAGACCAGCAGCCGTCTTGCGACGCGCGATGCCAAATCTGCCGGGGCCCTTCCCCTTCGCGTGCGACGTCGGCGAGCCAGATCGTGGTGTCGGGGTTCCACCCGGCGATGACGCTTGCCGTGCCTGAATCAATCTGAAGCGGGCGCGTAGCGCCGTTGAGATATGCGAAAACAGTTAGGTGGACGGCATCCCATTCCTGCGCAACTTGTTCCCAGTTAGGAATCACCCATCGGCCGGCCCGTCCGGTAGTGCGGTACCAGTCGTGCCGGCGGGAGGCGGTGACGTCCAGGGGGAAGGCGCGGCACAAGCGGATCCAGTCATCCCCCGTGTGGATCTCATAGGTCCGGCCCACTCCACGGACCGGGATCGTGGTGGCATCTTCCCAGCCAAGGCTGTCTTCGACGAGGTCCAGGCCTGCCGGAATCTGCCCGACGGTCTGGAGCAACCCATGCGGGATCGACCACCACGTGCCGGACCAGGGTGCCCCGGGGTCATCGGGCCGATCTTTCGCAGCCCGAGCTTCTTCGGCTCGCTCTCCACGTCCCCACTTAGCCAAAGTTCGCTGCGGGTCCTTGGGCAGCGGCGACGGTTCCCCCGCTGATCGCCAGTCAATTGCCCACTGCCCGGTCCGGCGAGGCTGACCCCATTGCCGCCTCGTCGACGAATCCATGACCTGTTCGGCCACGGGGTAGAGGGCGGCAACGACGGCGGGATGCCCGGCGAGCACGTCTTCACCCTCCGGTTCCTGCCAGTACCTGGTCGACGCAACGGCTAGTTGCAGCGCCGATTGAATGAGTACATCGTTCAGGGCACCCGGATCGAGGGAAGCAATCGCTGCCGCAAACTCTTCCGGTGTTGCAGGGGCGGAAGCAACACCTTGACCGGCGGTCAGCAGGACTGTGGAGGAGCCCTTTCCAGGGTCCAGTTCGTATGCCAGCCCGGAGGCGCCCGTTCTCACGTCCGAACTGACCTCCTTCGCCAGCTCGAAACATAGGCGTCGCCCGCGCGGTCCCTCAAGGAGCAAGTCAGCCCTGTTCTGCATTCGATCATCGTCGCACCCTTCCTTTCCTCCTGCCTCCCCCCAATCAGGCCCGCCAGCGGAGGCGGCTCTCCGTGGAGGACGCCTTGCAGGTGTAGGTCTTGCCATTGGTCTTGCCGATGCCCCGCTTGCCCTTCAGGGACGAGGCGCAGAAAGTACCGGGGGAGACCTTCAACGCAGTGGAGGGCTTGGCGGCCTTCGTCGGCGTTGCCTTTCCGGCGGGCTTGAGTGCGGTGACCTTCACGGTCTTCTGGCCAGGGCAGGAGGTGAGAACCTTCTTCATGGCGGCCTTCTCGGCGGGAGTGACCGACAGGGCGTACTTCTTCTTGACCGCGATTTGGGTGGCAACGAGGGGACAACGGAAGGACTTGTTCCTGGGCAGCCACGCGCTGGTTTTAAAGCCGCCCCGTGTCTGTGTCAGTCATGCTGTGTCAGCCACGCGCGAATTGCAGCACTCGCATGATGAATGGCTCCTACGTCCGTCGGAGTCGGTATGTGCGACGACGCCGAGGTGGGTGTGTGTCAGTTTCACCGGGTCCCTTGGCTGCGCGATCCGTGATTACTGTCGGTGTTTTCCCAATCTGTTGTTCCAACGTTCGGATCCATTTGCGCTGGGATTCAATGACTTCTGTGAGCTTTGCGATCGTGTCGAGCAACTCCGAGATAGCTGCCTGAGGGTTTGCCCTGAGGGGATCTGGATCGACCTCCATGGAGTCTGTCGGGCGACTGCGGTCGACAATAGCTTCTGCGAGTTCGAGCTGTTGTTTCACTTCAGGATGGTCTGCTAGCACCCTGTAAAAGGTCTTGTGGGCGACGCCTGCTTCAGCGATGATTTCAGCTTTCGCTGGCCGAGTGGCACCGCACCTGTGATAGACGGTCCTGATAGCCGCGATAACGGCGTCGACATTCTCCTGTCGCGCCATGGTCAATCTCCGTCGGTCCTCAGCTGGGCACGTAGGTTGTCTGCCCTATCCTCTAATACTTTCCGTTGTTGTGAAGGCATGACGGGCATGCCGAGCCACTCTTTAGTCTGTTGAAGTCGATATTGGAACACAATCTGCTGAAGGGGATCGAGAAGTACATTCCCGCAGGTCTCGGGATGGCACAGCCCCTGTTCGGGTTCGCTTTTGTCGGTGCATTCCATTTGCTGCAGGTACCGCAGGCAATGGGCGACGGTCCCCGGGTAAAGAATTTGTGCGGTCGATTTGATCGCTGCCGCCAGTTCAGGGACTGACATTACCTGGGTCATGAACTGTTCGACTTCGGCACCCTCTGCATCGGGATCGAAGCGCGCGACAGGCAGGTTTTCCAGCAGGTCCTTCACACTGCGCATGAATGTCCGGCCGGCGTGGCCCGCAAGCTGGTTCTCGCCGGTCCACACGCCGATGAACAAGTCAACGGCTTCGGCTGTGCGGTGCTGGGCTTCCTCATTGGCGAAGGTGTTAAGGATGGTTTCGGTCCATGCATCAGTGCCGCCATTAGCCTGATAGGAGTGACTCATCGCGATCTTTGCATGTTTTGCCTGTTGTTGGAATGCCGCATCTCCTAGGGCTACGAAGTTGGAGATGGACGCGAGGGTGAAGCGGAACTGACGGTTACTGATGGACGGCTTGGAGGCATCACTGCCTATCCTGCGGCTACCGATTTTGCGCCATCCGGCGTCGATCGAATGGAAGCCGTGGATGTGCTGGTCAGTGTTCATGCGCCAGACAAAGATTTGCATGGCCGGGTACGATCCTGCGTTGACCAGTGTTCGCTCACTAACAGAACGTACGGCGCTGCGTCCTTTGCTGACGAGGAGGAATTGCGCGTCAGGCGCTGCCAGCTGTTCGAGTATTTCGCATGCCCGCAGAACGGCAGGCGTAGCCCACCACTTCATCGGTTCACCGTAGGCGTTCTTTACGAGGGGGGCTGTTACGGCATCTGCCCCCATCCACGTTGTGCGCCAGTCCCGGATCGGAATGCGTGCCAGTTCGCTGTCCCGCATCGCGGTAAACGCCGCCAGTATGATGTGGCAGGAATGGCGAAGGGTTTCTTCCTCCACCGCGATAGCCTGCCAGCACCATGGGTCCCGCCAGGGTCCAGTTGTGCCGTCCGGGCGCTGAATCTCTTTGACCGGTATCGGCAGGCCACCGGCCACTTTGGGCGTTCCTGCGGCAATCCGCCCCTGGATGAACTGATGGTCCAGTGCGCCGTGCCCTCGCAGGTTCAGTCCGGCAGCTGTTCTCAAAGTTGCCAGGCAAACATCGCTGACCGGGGCCGGCAAGAACGGCGTCACCTACACCAAGACGTACGCCGGGACGAACCAGAACGAGATGCTCACCCAGAAAACCATTAGCGACGGCAACTACGCCTTCACCTACGGACGTGCCGACGCCCAGGGTCTGCCCATCATCGAACAGGTCAAGCAGGGCGCGGAGACGGCCTACATCGAACACGACCCGGTCACCGGGGCCCCGCTGATGCTGCGCACCAGCACCGGAATGCAGTCCTTGTACATCTTTGACGGCACCGGCAACCCCGCAGCACTGGTCACCAGTGGCGCGTACACCGCCTTCGCCTACACTTTCGACCCGTACGGAGTGCCAACGCTCACCAAGGACTCCGGCGGACGCGGTAAAACCCAAAACCCCTACACCTTCAAGGCCGGCATACAGGACCGCTCCACGGGGTGGGTCAAATTCGGTGCCCGCTGGTACGATCCCGCCACGGGCAGGTGGACCCAGCAGGACACCCTCGACGCACCCCTCGACCCTAAGAACGCCAATCGCTATGCCTACGCCGCCTGCGACCCCATCAACAACTGGGACCCAACGGGACACGTAACCGACGCCGAGCTGTGCGCGCTGGGTTACATAGGGCTTGGGTTGGGCCTCATCGCCTGGGTGGCTACAGCTCCCGTAAGTGCTCCCGTGACGGCTTTGGGCGCGGTTGGCCTCGGTTCTGGGTACGCTGCCCTTGTAGCCGGAGGAACGGCTACCGTCTTCGCGTGTAGTTAATCCAGCGGTGAACACAATGAGGTGAGAATATGAAGAGCGCAATTTCCATCGTGAGTTTTGGACTTCTAATCCCTATTGGCATCATATTGGCGGGCAACGCGAATTCCACTGGACTCTTCTGGAGCGGTGCCGCCATGGCATTCTTCGGGTTCACCGGTTCGGTCGCAGGCATCTACCAAAGGCATGTGGAACTCAAGGCTAAGCAGGACGGTAAAGGGCCCTCGGGTTCAGCCGAATGACAGATTGAAGCATCCTGTGCGCAGCTTGGTTTGGAGTCGGTTTGTTTGTGGGTAGCGATGCAGTCGGCCTCGACGCACCCCTCGACCCTAAGAACGCCAATCGCTATGCCTACGCCGCCTGCGACCCCATCAACTTTTCAGATCCGACCGGCATGAGTTGCGCCGGAGACATCTTCGGCCTTACAGCATCCTCCGTGCTGTTCGTTGCCAGCGCAGCGGTCACAGCCAAAGCGGCCATAGCTGCGGTGCCAACTGGAGGCTTGTCGGCCGGTGTTGCTGCAGCGGGGGTCATTGCAACAGGGGCGTTCTTCTCGGGCATCATCCAGAACGGACTGAATGCTGCAGAGTCATGCAGGTAGCAATAGAACAGCGAAGGGAACGACATGAAGAACGCCTCATCCGGACCGGCAACCTTGACTGTTCTGTCATGGATCCTGCTGCTCGTAGGCATCGCTCTCGGAATTCTTGGTATTACGCAAATGGTCTCAGAAGGTTGGCTCTCCGGACTCTTAAATACGGTCTTAGGTGTTCTGGCCGTCTTTTTATCTGTCAGAACATTCCGCAATCGGAACAATGCAAAAAATTGAGTTTCAAAATGAGCTCGCCGGCGGCGGTGAGGTTGAGTTTATTCTTCAGGACAGCGGTGCCTGGGATGAAGTAATCGTCCCAGGAGCGGAGCTTGACGGCCCTCATTGCTTGCCGGTGACGCGGGCGATTAGCACAGAAGAGCGGTACCGGAGAGCCATGATAAGCCCGTCACGGCTTTTTTTTCATGGCTCGCAGGGAGCAAAGACAAGCGGCACCAGGGCGGGGCCATTGGGGTCCGCCAACAGAGCAGCAGGAGCTGTCTCGGCAAGTGCGTCCATGGCACGCTTCTGACGCATTTAGTCCAGTCTGATCTCCGCCTCGAGGACCGCAGCGTTTACTTGCGCTTCCATTCCTGTAACGGGACCGGTTGGACTAGGCGCTATCGTTGGTTTGGGCACGACCATTACTGGGGGTGCCCTTTCAGGCGCAGGAGTAGTGTTGGCATGCAGCTGAACCGAACATTCATTGTCGTCATGTCGTTGTTAATCGTTGCCGGCGTCATGCTAAGTGTCGCCGCAGAGACGACGGAACTACTTGTCGCAGGCATTGCCATAGCTGTCTGTGGCTTGGTCGGTGTCAGTGCTGCCATTCTATCCCGGAATCGCCGATGAAAGACGGTACTCTCATCGCTACGCTTACGCCGCCTGCGATCCCATCAACCTCTCAGACCCCCTGGGCCTGGAAACATACGGTGAATGCGTTGGCAGCACAGTTATTGACAGCACGCAGCAAGGTATTCTCTTCCTTACCGTAGGCGGAGCTTTCACAGGCGCATTGGCTGGGGGAGTCGGGGTGTTGCCGGGTGCTGTGATGGGTGCGATGAGTGGGGCACTCACCGGTGCCACTGCCGGCGCGATTTGGGGCTCAATATCATGTACTTGGAAGTGATGAACATGAAACCAATCTATGAATTGAACGAGACATACTACAGCAAACTGGGGATACAGCAGGCGATCGACGCATTATCTGCCCACATGCGCCAAGCCGGATACAAACCAGAAGTTCTCGATTCAGCACTCGTAGTTGAGGTTGGATCTGACATGCTCGTTCGCTTATTTGGGACGATGTTGCCATGGGGCCGGACCAGCGTCCCAGTCGGCATGACCGTAACTTTTACACCAGAAGCCGAAGGGTCAAAAGTTAGCGCCCATGCCTACGACCGACTTGGGTGGTATCTAGACGCCAAGACCAACAAGACGTTTGAGCAAGAATCAGAGAAAAAAATTGGCGCACTAATGGGTCATGTCCGAAAGGTATTCGGCGGCTAACAAGTTTAGCCCGTACATCTACGACCCCTATGGCCTGCCGGCCTCCAAGGAGCGGCCGCGGCAAAACCCAGAACCCCTACACCTTCAAGGCCGGCATCCAGGACCGCTCCACGGGGTGGGTCAAATTCGGTGCCCGCTGGTACGACGCCGTCACAGGACGCTGGACACAGCAGGACTCCCTCGACGCGCCTCTGGACCCCGCCAACGCCAACCGCTACGCCTTCGCAGCCAATGACCCAATGAACAACGCTGACCCGACCGGACTATTTTATTGGGAGGTTTCCATCGGTGTATGCTTCGGCATCTGCCTTTCTGTTGGAGTAGCGTATGAAGCCGGAACCGGGGCACTAGTCGGAGCTAGTGCAGGGATCGGTCTCCGAGCCGATATTGGCCTCAATGTAGGGGCTGGGAGCGGGACGATTAGTGGAACTTCTCAATCTGCGGAATGTGCATTATCAGCCGGACCCGGCCTCTACGGCGGCGTGGGCCTAAACGCCCCCAATATCTATGGAGGCTTTGCGCCCGGCCTCGGCGGGGGCTGTTCACTCATGCATTCTGACTACGTCCCTCTCCGCTAGAATCCTCTGATGAGCGACTCTTCAGGACTCATCCTCTTCGGTATCTGTTCATGGCTGGCAGCACTTTTGCTATTCACCGTTAGGAAGCCGCTAGCCAGGGCAGCAACCAAGGTTTTCCCCATCATGAATGAGGATAAACACTACGACTGGCAAGTTAAAGCAGCGATTGCGGGAAGCGTCTTTATCTTTGTTTTCGGCGTGGTCTTCGTTGTTGCAGGTGTCGTGTCCAATGCGAATGGATGAAACATGAGTGGCACTACAGCTGGCGTAGTTGTCTTGGCCCTCGGGGTAACGGTGCTCTTGATCAGGCGGAGCCTTGCTCGTTTCAATACTGCAACGAGCATGGTTCTCTTTGGATTCAAAGATGAATCGGAAGCCATACTCCTGAAAGTGTTCACTGGGCTCGGTGTGCTGTTTGGGCTAGCATGCATTTCTATCGGCATCTTCATGATCCTAAGCCCCCCTTTTTAGTCTTGCGCTTCGCTGCTGGGCGGTGTTTCGATCAGGGTAATCGCCACGATCGTCGCAGAGGTCGCGGCGGGGGTGACTGCATTTCTTCTGGACCGCCGGTTGAGACAGTAACGTGCGGTTCCGAGTGCGGCCGCGGCTGGAACGGGAGTGGGATGAGAGTGACCCTACTCCGGCTGAGCGGAGATGGATCCGAGCTTCTTTTTATCGGATCAGCCTAGGATTTAGCGGGCACCGCCTACGGGATGGTAGCGAGATTGCAGACGATTTCTTCATCGTCACCCCTGAGACCACGTACCACCCTTACCGAATTCCGCCGCGCTGCCGGAAGCCGCGCCCGGTCCCGGGAACCTTCACACAACACGTGAGCATTCTGACGGTCACAGGGGATGACCCACCGGTTGCGGTCCGCCTTCCCGGAGCCGCGAAATGATTGGTGCTACCGAGGCTTTCGCCCAAGGCATTTACGCCTCTTGACCCCTGTCCGCAGGCAGCTATTGAAAATCGCTGCCACTGGACAGGGCCGTGTGTGCTCACCAGTTGATGCCGAATGCGTTTCGCGCCCGTTCGGCGACGAATTCGGGTTTGTCGAGGTGGTCGACGCCCCGTTGGTCAGGTTCGGGAAAGTATGTCGACTGGGCGGTCAGCCACATGAGCGCGTCTCGTTCAGACCATCCGTTGGCCCGGGCGGCCTGAAAGAGCAGCCGGATCGTTTCCTCAGCTTCGGGCACGGGTGCCGGCGGTGGTTGCGGCGCGGGGCTGGCGGGGACCTTGTTTTCGGACCATCGGTTGCGGTCCCGGTTCTCCTGGATCCGGGTCAGCGCCGCGAGGAGCTCATCGTCCTCGATGTTGTACGCGTCCCGGTCTTGGAGCCCGAGGTAGTAGGGGAGGTTGGCTACGAACTGGAAGAACCGCTGATCGCTGCCGCGGGCGCGCCATTCCTCGCCCAGGCGGAAGATGATGACACCGATCCGGCGCCAGTCCCGCGGTGGAAGTCCCGCAAACGGCTCTTGGGCGCGTTCGAGCACGGCTTCCCGGGAATCCCAGGGCTTGGGGGGCGTGAGGGGGGCGAGAGTTTCGTCGAGTCGCTCAGAGTCCCCGTCGCGGCCGATTGGGCGTCCTGGTGTCAGATGGTCGTGCCAGACGAGGATGGCTTGAGCTAGCTGGTCAGTGTCACTCCCGGCAGCGGCGTCGCGGGCCCGGAGCAGGATTTCGCCGGTGGCCTCGCTGCGGGCGCTGCTGCCCATCCACGTTAACCAGGGCAGCATCTGTTCCAGAGCCCCGAGCGGATCCGTGGTGTCTTGGAGAGCGCCGAGCAGTTCGGTCGCTAGTTGCCTCGGGGTTGCTTCAGCCATCATTCCTCCAGTGTTGTTCGGATGATCGTAGCCGGTGCTCGTTTGCAGATGTATCGGCGCCGATTCTGGCGGGCGAGAGGCGGCGTTACAGCACTATCACTATGGCCTTTTGGCGCTGCTGGAATCGCCTTGGAATGCTAACTGGAAGGACGGTACACCTTATGCTGAGCCGCACTTATTTGGTGGCCATGGGACTCTCACGACACCGAACCCCAATCCTATTCAACTTACGACACATTCTCCCGTGACGAGCCCGAGGGGATCTGAGAGGTTGATGGGATCGTTGGCGGCATAGGCATAGGCATAGGCATAGGCATAGGCATAGGCGTAGCGGTTGGCGTTGGCGGGGCCGAGGGGCGCGTCGAGGGTGTCATGCTGGGTAAAGCGCCCGGTATCAGGGTTGTATTAGCGGGCACCGAACTTGAGCCAGCCGGTGGTCCGGTCCTGGATGCCTTGTTTGAAGGCGTACGGGTTTTGGGCGATGGCGATGGATGCCTGGAGTGTCACCTTCGTCGAACGTTCATCACGTATCCCCAAACTGCAGTCGCGAGCAACACAACAGCGCACAGAAGGATAGCTGCTCTAGGAACGGTTTGACTCGAATCCAAAACGAGCGCGGCGTATAGCGCCGCCAACAGTGCGAAGATCGCCATGGACATATATACAGCGATGTGCCGCCTCTTACGCATGCCCTGCCTCGATTCGATTGGGCTTACTGCACTTCAACAAGAGTCCGCAGCTCCTATGGCCCAAAATACACCGGTGCCCGCAGAGACCACGGCCCCAACCACTAGCGGAGCCGCAGCAGCCCCCACTCCGCCGGTTGCGGCGGTCACGGTTGTTGAAGGGGTCGTTGGCTACCAGATGGGCGTGTCACTCTTGTAAGACGAACAATATGAATGCAACGAGCAGCATTACGGCGCCCACCATGGCTAGGGCCAGGACCATCATCCGCATCCCAGTGAAGGGTTCCCCTTGTTGCCTCGGATTTTTGATGCTGTAGACGGCCGCCGGGATACCAAAGAGGATGCCGGCTATTACCAAGATTGCGACGGGCCGCACAGCTACTCCTCTCGTTCTCGTAGGTCGGTGGAAACAAAACTCGGGGAGCGCCGACAGCGGGGGTGGAAAGGGAACTCGCCCTGGCCCGCGAGGCTTTTCCCTGCTCATCCCCCGCTGACTACGGCCGCACGGGGTCAATGGCCATTGACTCTAACAGTTCCGCCAGATCCTTCCCGCATTGACCGTAATCATAAAGTGTCGACTTCACTCGCGGACTGCATCTAGCTGAAACCCTCAGAGGGGGAGCCGACGATTGATATGACAGGTCAATCACCTCTCCCCAAGACCAAAAACTGCCCTTGACCTGGATTTCGAGTCCCGAGTCTGTCGTGGTGATTGATTTGTACTTGCGATTTGCCTGGACTATTCCAGTTACTCGCTCCACCAATGCCTCGACGCTTTGGTGCCAATCAAATGCAGTCGACGCCGACGCCCCCTGGACCTTAATGCCTGTCATGCTTGTTTGCTCGTTGGTCTTTCGCGTCCGATGTGCCAAGAACCACAGGAAAACGACAATCGCGACGAAGCCGATTACCAGGGCAACTGCTACGAAAATCAGTCTTTGATCAGCCATCACTGAGTCACCTTTCTAACAGTTCGGGGCCGTGGTCTCTGCCTCAGCCGACTACCCAGCCTAGGCCCGGTACCCTGCACCCTGTATTGCCTAATACCACAGCATGCACGGCCTGTGTGGTGCCTCCAACAACACCACCTATAACTGCGCCACTAAGAGCGCCCACTAAACCGCCAGCCGGGCCAGCAACGATTCCAGCGGCGGCTCCGCCTACCGCCCCGCCCAGGGCTCCTATAGTGAGGCCGCTCATAAATTCTTCGGTAATGAAGCCTTGGACGCAATCGTCAGCAGCAGCGAGACCTGTTGGATCGATGTTGTTGATGGGGTCGCAGGCAGCGTAGGCGTAGCGGTTGGCATTGGCTGGATCGAGGGGTGCGTCGATGGTGTCTTGCTGGGCGAATCGGCCGGTCTCAGGGTTGTAGTAGCGGGCGCCGAATTCGACCCAGCCGGTGGTGCGGTCTTGGGTGCCTTGTTTGAAGGCGTACGGGTTTTGGGCGATGGCAGCGCCGCCGGAGCCTTTGGTCAGGGGCGGCACGCCGTAGGGGTCGTACGTGTAGGCGAACTCGATGTGCGGCCCGGAGCTGACGAGGGCTGCGGGGTTGCCGGTGCCGTCGTAAATGTAGAGCGCGTCAAGGCCGGCGGCGGTGCGAAGCACGAGCGGCTCTCCGGTGACCGGGTCGTGTGCCTGCACTTTCCTAACACCGTTACCTGAACCCGGCGAGTTTTGGACGCGGCACCGTCCGGTTGAGCCCACGATTGGTCTGGCGATACTGCCCGGTTTCTTAGCTTCTCGGGCGGTCGATTGATACTTCGCCCGTGTGTAGGGTCTGTCTCAGAGAGTCTGCCTCCGCTGAGCATCTTCCTCTTTCGCCGATTTCTTGAGTTTGATGCCCAAGTGCGAGGAGGGCGTGTCAGCGGACTGCCAGGCCTCTACAACGCTTGGGTCGTTTGAGCATGGTCGTAGGGTCCGCTTCGCGGACCGACCACCTCTTCATGCCACCGGTCCGTTATCCCGTGCGATTGTCCAACAACAGATCACTAACCGGAAAGTATTTGAGCCGATAGTTAACACCAGATCCAAGAATCACTATGCGAGCCCAACGTCGACTTGGCTGAACCCGAGATAGAACAACTCTCAGACGGCCGGGGACGAAAACTTCCATGTGTGGCTGAAAACAACCACGACCAGAACTAGAACGGAGCAGATCATTGGGGGATCAGCAAGAACCAGATTTCCAGGCATACCTGGGCCAGGCGGGAGCACCAGGTCTGGACGGATTCGGTGCCCGCCCGGGCACCCGCGAAATGACCGTAATTGACGCTGCGGGAGCGGTCGTTCATAGGGCGCGAATCGCTGATGACGCGACTGCAGCTGACCGGCACATCAAGATCGCCGGCTTCCAGCGCACAGGGCCGTGGGGGAACGGTACTGCTCCGCTCGAGCAGATCCCTGCCGCCCAAAAGGCGCGCAAGCGCCTCGCAGTCATCGCTGGAGTCGCGGCAGTAGTCCTTGCAGTGGCAATCATCGGCGCCAACGGCAAGGCGCAGAAGGACAAAAAGGCAGCGGCTGAAGCGCAAGCACTGGCTGCACAGATAGCAGCACAAGCCCCATTCACTGCCAGGGGTGACCTAATCCTCGAATCCAGAGAATCAATCAAGGGGCTGTACAACGTCTACACGCAGGACGAGACCTCGTGCACGGGAACGGGCGGATACGGTGACCTGACAAATGACACCGAAGTCACCATCGTTCTTGACTCCGGCCGAAGCTACTACGGCGCCGTAAAGGAGACTGTGAATGGCGGCGACACCTGCACATTCAAGTGGGAAGTGCCGGGTGTCACTGGTGGATCGTTCAACTACACCGTCTTGATTAGCCACCGCGGCAGGGTGGACTACAGCCAGGAAGAACTGGAGGCCGGCGTCGGAATGTCGATCGGCCGCTGAACGCAACACAGGCAAACTGACCACCGGACGAACGAGTTGGGGAAAACATGGCAGAGCATAGGCTGCCCGGGCCCGCAGGCTGGGCGAACATGGAAGTCGCTGGCGAGTTCTACCGTGAAGCCCAGATAATCCAAGCACTCGGGCGGAAACCCCGCTTAGGGGAAGAGGTCAAACGGGAAGTCGACGCCCAGCTCGTTCCCGAGCCTGACAACCTACACGGACAAGATCGCATCACGGTTCGCATCGGGGCCGCGTTGTGGGCTACTTAGGAATGGGCGACGCGAAACGGTGCGTGGAGCCTGTTCACCGGATTACCGCCTGCGGGCACAACTTCACCAATGCATTTGGACGAGTGCCTGGCGCATGTCAAGTACGTATGTGAAGGGTATGGGTACGTGCATCCCCTAAGAACAGCCCGAACTGGTCGAAACCGCGGCGCGGGCCCAAAATATCCTAGCCAGGCTCGGATCTCGGGCGCCCGGAGGGATTCCGCAAAGACCGCTCACCCACGACCAGGCTCTGGTGATGCGAGGCAATCGATTCGCTTCGCTCCTCGAATGCCTCATCAGATGACTGCGGAAGCCCTCAACCTTCAGATCAGTCTAGGCACTGAGTTTCCCTTCACCGCTGAACACTACTGTGAATCGGTTGAACGTGTTGGAAGGCAGATCAGGGCTGAGGACCAAACTGACACAGAACGCATGGTCGTAAAACGCTGGCCTCGCGGTCGCCCTTGGCCCGATTCGCGGAGGCATCCACGGCCAGCAGGTTCAGCGGGTCGTTGGCCAGGGCGGTTCGCTGGGCGGTGGAGAGCTTCTGGGCACCGGACACCCAAGCCTGGCCCAGGGCCACGACGTGGTCGATGTCGACCTTGTTGCCGCCGCGGACGTAGCTGATGGTCTTGCCGGTATAGGGATCCTTCAGGGTCCCGGAAGCGATGACGCAGTTATTCGTGCCGGGCTTGAACCTGTCCTTGGTGAGGTCGCGCTTGAGGATATCGTTCCGGGTATCACAGCCGTTGCGATCGATGTCCTTCCACGAGGGGCCGAACTTGTCGCGGGAATAGCCGGTCTTGGCGGCCTTGCCCTTGACCGGCAGGGTGCTCAGCACCGAGGAGGCGCTCGGCCCCGTGGCTTTCGGGCCGAGGGCCTCAGCCGGGGCTGCGGCCGTGAATCCACCAAGCAGCAGGGCTCCGGTGGTAGCGATGGCGGCAAGCATTCGGCCCGGATTTTCGCGCAAGTTTTCCCCCAATATGTTCGGCAAAAGTGACGCACGGATTCAGTGCGATTGCCTGGGAATTATCCTGCCATACAAAAGGCCTGCCTATGTGCGGCAGTGGCTTCGTTTCCCACGTCGAAAATCCGGGGCTTATCGCCCATGCAGACGAGATGGCCGCGTTCATGGAGGCCGAAATGCAATCAATCCGAGAACCGGGCAGGGCGATTCCCGGGAATGATTTCGCTTGGAGGATCGAAGGTTGGAAATTAGGGGCGGTGCCGTTCCTCAGAGGTGTCGCGGTGTGAGCGTGCGTCTGCGTCCTTGAGGGTCTCGAGGAACTTCAGTCGCTCATCATCATCGATGACCAACTCTGCATGCTTTCCCTGAGGAGGGGCGACGAGTCTTGGGCCTGTGTAGGTGGCGCCTAGGTATAGACCGTTGAGGTCCTCTCCGGGTTCCGACATCGGATTAGAGATGCTCTTTTTACCGCCCCATGCAAGCCTGGCTACAAATACAACCACGGCGATTAGCATCAAACCCTGGATCGCATATCCTCCCCATTCCGGGCGTCCAAAGAAGAACAACCCGGCAATGCCCAGGATCATGCCGAACACTGTGGCAACCGCGATCTTGAATGTTCTACGCACTGCCCTCTTCCAGTTTCGGCCTTATAGCGTCAAGACTTTTCTGATCAGGGTATCCCGACAGGGCATATCATTCGATAGTTCGAGGAGCGGCCGCCCGTTCAATGTCCCAAGGACTCCACAGCATGGAAACGTAAGCGCAGTGAAAGGGGCCAGCAGTTCATGAAAGAAATCTCCGTTGCGGCAGGCTTCGCAGCCGGCATCTCTATGTTGTTCCTTGGCCTGGTGTTGGCCTTGTTTACCTGGATCGGTTTCGGGGGAATCAGCGAGGCCGACCAAGGACTGCCTCCTTCCCCTGTCAGGATCGGTTTCGTTCTCACTTTCCTCGGGCTGGGCGCCCTCGGCTTCGTGGTTGCATTGATATCGGCCCTTCGAACTGTGTGGCACCTGGCGAAACGACGCGCCGGGTAGCCCCATGCCGCGCAGGATCTCCCGCTGGGCACGGCAGCCGTTCTTAGCCCGGCGGGTCTTGGCCGACGAGCCCATCGACCGACTCACGGATGAGGTCGGCATGGCCGTTATGGCGGGCATACTCCTCGATCATGTTGAGCAGGATGTAGCGCAGATTCGGTAGCTCAACGTCGGGGTTGGAGACGACTGTGCCCCGCCGTCCCGGACCGCCGTCCCTCAGGGCCTCGGCGAACAACGCGCGGGAGCGGGTTACGGCGTCGCGCCACTGTCCATAAAGCTGCTCGGGGGAGTCCTCGTGGGCGGAGCGCCAGTCCCAGTCGTGGTTGGTGTCCCAATCGACGGCGTTCCATGGTGGGAGTTGGGCGCGGCCATTCAGCCACTCGGTGGACATGTCGTCCTCGAAGCGGGCCAGGTGCTTGAGCATGCCGCCCAGCGTCATCGATGAGGGGTTGAGCTTCTGTTGCAGGCCGGCCGCGCCCAGCCCACCGGTCTTCCAGGCGAAGGTAGCGCGCTGCCGCTCCAGAAAGCCCAGCAGGGTCGCGGTCTCGTCGCCGCCAATCGGCGGCTCGGGATTGCCCTGGTAGATCTCTTCGTTCACCGGCTGCCTCCTCCTCCTTCAGGGTGACTGGGTTAATCGGAAGCCCTTCGCGGCAGCCAGGGCTTCCGCCGCGACGCCCACGTTCTGGTGCCGTTTCACCCTCGTGCGCACGACGGTAGCAACACGGCTCCCCATGTTCGATGCCTGTAGGGAATTGGTGCGCAGGAAAGCTCCAAATAATCGGGAGGGCCATCAACGACTAAGGCCAGGCCACAGGCTGGTGAGGTTGGCCACCAAAGCTGCGCACCGGCGTCGTACTTTGCTATTTTCTAGTCCAAGACCTGTTCCTTGGGTCTCCGGACGACGGTTCAGTACCCGGTGTGCGACAAGACTGGCCAAAGGAATCACACATGGAATGGCTGATACTTGTTCTGTCCGGTGTCTTGGAAGCCGTCTGGGCGACGGCACTGGGAGCATCGAAGAATTTCCGCCGGCTCTGGCCCACCATCATTTTCGTAGTATCCATGGCCTTGAGCATGGCCGGCCTGGCCTACGCCATGACTGCCATACCGGTAGGGACCGCCTATGCGGTCTGGGTCGGCATCGGTGCGGTGCTGACCGCGGCCGTCGCCATGGTCACCGGCGCCGAGAAAGCGACGTTGATACGCGTCCTCCTGCTGCTGGGCATCATCGGCTGCGTTGTCGGCCTCAAGGCGATCGGCTAAGGGGGCTGGCATGCATTGGACTATCTTGTTGGTCAGCGCCGTCCTGGAAGCTGTGTGGGCAACAGCGCTGGGGATGTCGGACGGACTTAGCCGCACGGTGCCCGCAGTGGTGTTCTTCGTGGCACTGACCCTGAGCATGTTGGGCCTGGGCTATGCCATGCGCGGCATCCCCATTGGCACAGCGTATGCGGTGTGGACCGGCGCGGGGGCGGCGTTGACCGTCGGCTACGCCATGGTGTTTGGCGGAGAACCTGCGAGCGTGCTCAAACTGTTGTTCGTTGCCGGGATTATCGCTTGCGTGATCGGGCTGAAACTCGCCGACACGGGAGACGAGAAAAAGGCGTGAAAAAGCGCCGGCAGGTATGGAGAGGTTGGGGGAGTTACTCCATACCTGCCGGCGCTTGGACCGGGCACGTCCGGCCCCTCTTTCACTCGCACCGTGATGAGGTGTCTATGACACTACGCACGGGTTCTGGGCACATCCCCGGCAAGAGCTGGGAGTAACCTGAGTCCCGCGCTGGACGGGCTGCCCGCGGGCCTTTATTAGACTGGGAAAATCTTCGGCCGCAGCCGCGTGGCGGCCTGTACCGTCCCCCGCCGGAAAGCAAAAGGAGCGCACATGACCGACCACCGCCACGGAGAATACAAGGTCCAGGGCGGCAAGCTCGTTGTCGTGGACTTCGATGTGGCGGACGGACAGATCATGCGGCCGTCGGTCAGCGGCGATTTCTTTCTGGAACCGGATGAAGCACTGGCAGACATCAATGCCGCGCTTGACGGGATGAGCATCGAAAGCACCCACGGTCACTATGCCAGCGCGATTAATGCTGCGTTGCGGCCGGACGCACAAATGTTTGGCTTCTCGGCCGATGCGGTTGCCGTGGCCGTGCGCCGCGCGCTCAACAAGGCCACCGGTTGGCTTGACCATCAATGGCAGGTTATTCCGCCCACCCCGCTGCCGACGCACCTGCATGTCGCGATGGACGAGGTCCTGACCCGCCAGGTGGGGGCCGGGAAGCGGCCGCCGACGCTGAGGTTCTGGGAATGGGAGGCGCCGTCAGTGGTGATCGGCAGCTTCCAGTCGGTCCGCAATGAAGTGGACCCGGACGGGGTCGAACGCCACGGCATCACCGTGGTGCGCCGGATCAGCGGCGGCGGCGCCATGTTCATGGAACGGGGTAATGCGATCACCTACTCGCTGTATCTGCCGCAGACGCTGGTGGACGGACAGAGCTTCGAGGCGTCCTACGCGTACCTCGACGCCTGGGTCATGGCGTCGCTGGAGAAGGTCGGCATCAAGGCGTTTTACCAGCCGCTCAACGACATCGCCACGCCGGAGGGCAAGATCGGCGGCGCGGCGCAGAAGCGGTTGGCCAATGGCGGGATGCTGCACCACGTGACCATGTCCTACGACATCGACGCGGACAAGATGACCGACGTCCTTCGGATCGGCAAGGAAAAGATTTCCGACAAGGGCATTTCCAGCGCCAAGAAGCGGGTAGATCCGCTGCGCCGGCAGACCGGCCTGACCCGAGAGGAAATCATCGAGGTGATGATCCGGACCTTCAAGGACCGCTATGCCGCCGAGGACAGCGGTTTCTCCGACGAAGAGCTGGCCATGGCCCGGGAACTCGTGGATACCAAGTTCGGCACGGAAGAATGGCTGTACCGCGTGCCGTAGGGTGAGCGGCGGGAGCCGCAGGCCGGCTACCGGTCCGTGCTTCTGACCAGACGGGCGTGTGCCGCATCGGGCGAGGCGGCGAATTCGACGCATTCATAGCCGAGAGCTGCGGCGTCCAGGTTGTCGAACACGCGCTCGCCGGAGCCCAGCAAGACGGGCACTATGGCCAGGTGCAGTTCGTCCACGAGCCGCGCTCGCAGGTATTGCCGGACGGCGGATGCGCCGCCGCCGAGCCGGACGTCCTGCCCGGCGGCTGCATCGAAGGCCTGCCTCAGGGCGGACTCGATCCCGTCGTCGACAAAGTGGAAGACGGTTCCGCCGGCCATGGTGATGGGCGGCCGCGGGTAGTTCGTCAGCACGAAGACCGGATGATGAAACGGCGGGTCGTCGCCCCACCAGCCCCGCCACTCCACGGAGGGCCACTCACCGCGCACCGGTCCGAACATGTTCCGACCCATGATGGTGGCCCCGATGCCCTCCTGCCCGGCCTCGACGAAGTCGTTGTCCAGCCCGGTGGAACCGCCGCCTTCGCCGCTCATGCGCTTGCCGGCCGCGGTCTGGAACACCCAATCATGCAGCTGTTCACCGCCCACTCCCAACGGTTCCTCCACGCCCTGGCGCGGGCCGGCCGCATAGCCGTCGAGCGAGACGGAAAAATTGTGCACTCGCAGCCTGGGCACGAATCCTCCTGCGCCTGAAGCCCGAACATCCGGGGCGGTCCGGGTCCTTGGAAGACGACAGCCTATTCCAAGGCGGCGGCGCAGAGAACCGTACAGCGGCTATCGGTCCGCCAACGTCCGCCGATTCGCCTTCAGCCGCTCGTCCGCCGTCGCCCGCTCGGGCGCCGAACACTCAGCCGCTGGCGCTGGCCTGTTGCGCGCGGAGTGCCCGCAGCAGATGGTCGCGCTGTTCAATCACGATGCGGCGCAGCGCCGCCGGCGCCTCGGCGTGGTTGGCCAGCCAGGCATCGGTGCGTACGACGACGGGGTGATCCGCCGGCGCCTGTCCGGAGCCCAGCACCTGCGCGATGGGGTAGAGCCCCCGGACCAGCCTGCCCGCTATCTCGATGCTCTTCACCGACCAGATTCGATCGAGTTCCTCAAAGTACGGTTCCGCGTACCCGGCGTGAAGTTCACGTGGGCCCTGGCAGAAACCATCGATGGTGGCGTCCAGCAGCTCGTTGGACAGCGAATCGGTATGCACCGCGGTGTGCCAGGCTTGGGCCTTCACCTCCGGATCGGGCCGTGCCGTCATGGCTGCCAGGTGGCCGGCGCGCGCAGCGGCATTGCGGTCGGCTTCCAGGGCCGCATCCAGTTCCGCCGCCGAAGCGTTGCCGGTGGCCGCCAGCGCCTGCCAGAAGCGCCAGCGCAGATCAGTGTCCAGCTTCAGCCCCTCCAGCACAGTGGTCTTGTCCAGCAGGCCGCGCAGGAACGGCGCCGGGCCGTCAGCGGCGCGTGCGACAGCCGCCAGCGACCGTGCCCAGGTCAGCTGCCGGTCGCTGCCCGGCTCCGCTGCTTCCACCTGGCGGCGGGCGGCAGCCAAAAAGCCTGTCCGGAGGCCTGCCCGGATGGCCGACGGCGCGTAGCGGTCCATCGCGGTCTTCGCGCAGTCAAGGACCACCTGCAGCACGCTGTTCTCGGTTTCTGCCGGCGCGAAGCGCTGCACAGCCTCCACATAGTCGGCGGCGGGGAGGCGCCCGTCGCGGGTCATGTCCCAGAGGGTCGACCAGCACAGGGCGCGGGCCAGCGGATCGGTGACCTTGTCCAGGGAGGAAAGCACCGTTTCCAGGGAGCGGGCGTCGAAGACGACCTTGGCGTAGCTCAAGTCCTCATCGTTGAGCAGCAGCAGGGCGGGAACGTCCCGGCCCGCCAGTGCCGGAAGCTCGGTCCGTGGGCCTGCCGCATCCAGCTCCAGCTGGTCCGTACGGACCAACCGGCCGGAGGCGTCCGGGTTGTACAAACCCAGCCGCAACCGGTGCGGCCGGAAGGACGGCTCGTGCGTCACCGGATCCACGGCCTCCTGGACGATGGCCGCGGAGGCGATCGCACCGCCGTCGTACTCGAGGTCCACGCCCAGGGTGGAGATGCCTGCGGTCTGCAGCCACTGCCGCGCCCACTGCTCCATGTCCCGGCCGGAGGCAGCACTGAGGGCGGTGAGGAAATCGCCCAGCGACGTATTGCCGTAGGCATGTTCGCGGAAATACCGGCGGGAGGCGCCGACGAAGGAGTCGAAACCGGCATAGGCCACCAGTTGTTTGAGCACCGAGGCGCCCTTGGCATAGGTGATGCCGTCGAAGTTCTGCTTGGCGGCTTCCAGGTCCGGGATGTCGGCGACGATAGGGTGGGTGGTGGGCAGCTGGTCCTGCACGTACGCCCAGCCCTTGCGCCGGTTGGCGAAAGTGATCCAGGCGTTGGTCCATTGCGTGGCCTCGGCGGAAGCCAGGGACCCCATGTAGTCGGCGAAGGATTCCTTCAGCCAGAGGTCGTCCCACCACTTCATGGTGACCAGGTCGCCGAACCACATGTGCGCCATTTCGTGCAGGATGGTGTTGGCGCGGGCCTGGTACTGCGCGTCGGTGGCCCGGGAGGAGAACACGTAGGCCTCGGTGAAGGTGACCAGACCGGGGTTTTCCATGGCGCCAAGGTTGTATTCGGGCACGAACGCCTGCTCGTACTTGCCGAACGGGTAGGGGTAGTCGAAGAGTTCGTGGAAGAAATCAAGGCCGGCCTTGGTGACGGCGAAGATGTGTTCCGGATCGAAGGAGTCCGCGAGCGAGGCTCGGCAGTAGGCGCCGAGCGGCACACGCAGTCGTCCGCCGTCGGGCAGGGTGCCCTCCCAGTTGTCCGTGGCCGCGTGGTAGGGCCCGGCCAGGACGGTGGTGATGTAGGTGGAGATGCGCGGCGTCGGCTCGAAGCGGCGGACGGAGTAGCCGGGGGTGGAGCCCATCGGCTCGATCGCGGCCACCGCGGCGTTCGAGGCCACCAGCCAGTGTTCGGGGGCGGCAACATGGAAGCTGAAGCTGGCCTTCAGGTCCGGCTGCTCGAAGTTGGCGAACACACGGCGCGCGTCGGCCGGTTCGTACTGGGTGTAGAGGTACGTTCTGGCGTCCACCGGATCGACGAACCGGTGGAGCCCTTCGCCGCTGCTGCTGTACAGCGCGGTGCCCGTGATCGTGGCCTGGTTCTCGGCTTCGAGGCCGGGCAGCGTGATCCGGGAACCGTCCACCACGTCGTCCAGGTCCAGGTGCCGGCCGTTGAGCGTGACGGAGTGGACACCGCCGTGGATGAAGTCGGCAAACACCGTTGCGCCCGGTTCGCTGCAGCTGAACGTGATGACGGTGCTGGAGACGAAACCCGGCGCGTCGGGATCCTCGGCGTTGCGCAGGTCCAGCGAGACCTCATAGCTGTCCACCTGCAGGATGCTTGACCGTGCGGCCGCTTCGTCGCGTCCGAGGTTCTGGTTCGTCACCCGGCCCATTTAACCATGCGCGGGTCCCGTCGCGGCACCTTCAGCGTCCGCCCATCGCCAGCCAGGCCGCACCGATCCCCAGTCCGGCGATCAGCAGCCAGGAGAGCAGGGCCGTGGAGATGGCCGGCAGCGAGGAGCGGAGCAGTTCCCGCAGGCGGACGGCCGAGCCCAGCCCGAACAGTGCTGCGGCCAGCAGGAGTTCCTGCACGAACGCCATGCCATCCAGAACCGGCTGCGGCAACCATCCCGTGCTGCGCAGCAAGAGGAGGGTGAGGAAACCGAGGACGAAGAGCGGCACTACCGGCGGCTGCTTGCCTAGCGTGCCGGTCCCGTCCGCGTGGACGGCTCCCGCCTTCGCCCTCCGCCGGCTGTGCAAGGCCGCGGCGGCCGTGACGGGTGCCAGCATCACCACGCGGGCGAGTTTGACGACGACGGCGATGGTCAGGGCCGCTGTGCCGGCGCTCTGGGCGGTGGCGACCACCTGTCCGACGTCGTGCACGGAGGCCCCGGCCCAAAAGCCGAACACTTCCGGGGTCATGCCGGTGACCGCCATGACGGCCGGCAGTACGCCGATGGCCAGGGTGCCGCACAGCGTCACCAGGGCGACGGGCATCAGCGTGTCCTGGCCCCGGCTGCCCCGGGCCGCGGCAACCGCACCGATGGCCGAGGCCCCGCATATCGAGAACCCGGCGGCCAGCAGCACGGGCTGGTCGCCGGGCAAACGGTGCCAGCGCGCCAGCAGGTAGGTTCCGCCGAACGCCAGCAGCAGCACCAGCACCACCAGCACCAGCGCGAACCAGCCCAGCTCGGCCAGGTCCGAGAGCGCCAGCCGCGCACCCAGCAGCACAATCCCGGCCCGCATCAACGTCCGCCCGCAGAAGGCCAACCCGGGATGCGCCGGCCCACCCGACCACGCGGCAGTGGGCGGCAGGTTCGCCGCGAGGATGCCCAGGACGACGGCGAAACTCATCACCGGGACAGCCGGCGCCAGCCAGTGCAGGCCGTGGGCGGCAACTACCGCGACCGCCGCAAGGAGCAGCCCCGGTCCGACACGGCGCAGCCAGGGCGTGGCGCGCGTTCCGGGACCGTGCTGCTCCTGCGGCTGTCCGTTGCGGGCAGGGCGGGGCTCCGGTGACTGAGGGTGAGGCACTTCGCTACAGTACCGCCTGCGGTTCGCCGATCGAGCGCAGTGGGTGCCGTGGCCGCAGGAGAGGGCGCGCGTACACCACAAAGCGCCAACATTGTGTGCGCTGCTACAAAGAGGCTGCCTTGTGCTGGGCGCTCGCCGTGGGGTCGAGGAGGACGTTCTGGTCCTTGCTCAGGACGGTCAGCCCGGACTCGGTCACCGTGAAGCCCCGCGCGCGGTCCAGTTCCGGGTCGACGCCGATGGTGGCCCCGGCGGGAATGCGGACATTCTTGTCCACGATCGCCCTCCGGACTACGGCTCCCTCGCCCACCGTCACCTTGTCCAACAGCACGCTTCCGTGGATTTGGGCGCCTTCGGCGACGAAGACGTCGGAGGAGAGCACGGACTCGGTGACTTCTGCCCCTGAAACCACCACGCCCTGGGACAGGAGGGAATCGTGCGCCGTGCCGGCGGTGCCGCTGACTCCGCGGACCAGCTTGGCCGGGGGAGACACCGACTGGCGCGTGTAGATCGGCCACCGCAGGTTGTAGAGGTTGAAGGCCGGCAGCGGGCTGATCAGGTCCATGTGGGCTTCGTAGTAGGAATCCAGTGTGCCCACGTCGCGCCAATACTGCTGGTCCGCCCCGGTGGAGCCGGGAATGTCGTTCGCGGTGAAATCGTAGACGGCCGCTTCGCCGCGTTCCACGAAGTAGGGGATGATGTCGCCGCCCATGTCGTGGTTGGTGTCCAGCCGCTCGGCGTCGGCTTCCAGCGCCTGCAGCAGTGAGTCCGTGTTGAAGACGTAGTTTCCCATGGACGCCAGGAAACTGTGCGGGTCATCCGCCAGGCCGGGAGTCGTCGCCGGCTTCTCCACGAAGGCGCGGATTTTGGTGGGGGCATCGGGTTCGGACTCGATCACGCCGAACTGATTGGCCAGCGCGAGCGGCTGGCGCACCGCGGCCACACTGGCTACCGCGCCGGACGCTATGTGCTCCTCCACCATCTGGGAGAAGTCCATCCGGTAGACGTGGTCCGCGCCGACCACCACCACGATGTCCGGCCGGGCGTCGTGGATCAGGTTCAGGGACTGGTAGATGGCATTGGCGCTGCCCAGGAACCAGCTCTTGCCGCGCCGTTGCTGCGCCGGTACCGAAGCCACATAGTTGCCCAACTGCGAGGCCATTCGCCAGGTTTCGGAAATGTGCCGGTCCAGGCTGTGCGATTTGTACTGCGTCAGCACCACGATCTCCCGGTACCCGGAGTTGACCAGATTCGACAACGCGAAATCGATCAGCCGGTAGCTGCCGGCAAACGGCACGGCCGGCTTGGCCCGGTCGGCGGTGAGCGGCATCAGGCGCTTTCCCTCGCCGCCGGCGAGTACAACGGCCAGGACCTTCTTCTGTGGCATCGTCTATCCAATCGCATCCGCGGTCCATTGCCGGACCGACATATGACGTCCCCCTTGTCCACACACAGTAGAGGAAGGGTCGGGCGTGCACTACGTTAGGTGTCGTGCGTGTAGACATTGTGACAAAAGAATTCCCGCCGGAGATCTATGGCGGGGCCGGCGTCCACGTGGCCGAGCTCAGCCGGGTGCTGGCCGGCAGGGTGGACCTGCACGTGCATGCCTTCGGTGCCGGGCGGCCGTCGGATTTCCATGGCGCTACGGTGCGCAGCTACGGGGTTCCGGCCGGATTGCGGGAAGCCAATGCCGCGGTGCAGACCCTGGGCGTCGACCTTGAGATGCTCGGTGGCTTCGCCGGAGCGGACCTCATCCATTCCCATACCTGGTACGCCAACATGGCCGGGCATTTGGGGTCGCTGCTGCACGATGTTCCGCACGTGCTGAGTGCGCATTCGCTGGAGCCGTTGCGGCCGTGGAAGGCCGAGCAGCTGGGCGGAGGCTACAGGCTCTCGTCCTGGGCAGAGCGCACCGCCTACGAGGCGGCCGCCGCCGTCGTTGCTGTGTCCGCCGGGATGCGCAGGGACATTCTGCGCAGCTACCCCGACGTGGATCCGGACCGGGTGCACGTGGTCCACAACGGCGTGGACGTGCAGGAATGGAAACCGGATCTGGGCGACGACGCGGTGCGCGCCTTGGGGATCGACCCGGACCGGCCCAGCGTGGTCTTCGTGGGGCGGATAACCCGGCAGAAGGGTGTGCCGTACCTGCTGCGCGCTGCGGCGTTGCTGCCGCCGGAAGTACAGCTGGTGCTGTGTGCCGGGGCCGCCGACACACCGGAACTGGCGGCCGCGGTGAATGCCCTGGTGGCCGGGCTGCGCGGGACCCGCGACGGCGTCGTGGTGATCGAGCGGATGCTCCCGCGGGCCGAACTGATCCAGGTGCTCAGCCATGCAACCGTCTTCGCGTGCCCGTCGATCTACGAACCGCTGGGCATCGTGAACCTTGAGGCCATGGCCTGCGGCGCCCCGGTTGTGGCCAGCGCCACCGGTGGCATCCCGGAGGTCGTCGACGACGGCGTCACGGGCACACTGGTGCCCCTAGCCCAAGCGACCGACGGGACGGGAACCCCGCTGGATGAGGAACAGTTCGTCCGCGATTTCGCCGCCGCGCTCACCAAGACGCTGGATGACCCTGCCGCCGCCCGCCGCCAGGGCGAGGCGGGCCGCCGGCGCGCCGAGGAACACTTCTCCTGGGACTCCATCGCCGAGAAGACCTTGGGCGTCTACCGCAGCGTCGTGGCATAAGAGGCGCAGCCCGCGCAGCCTGCTACGAGCGTCCGGGGAACCGGCGTACGAAGCGTCGTTGCCACGGGGTTTCAACGGCGCCGGGGCGGTAGTGCTCCCGGATATAGCCGACGGCCTCGGCAGGCGGAATGCCGTCCAGGATCGCGATGCAGGCCAAGGCCGTGCCGGTTCGCCCCCGGCCTCCGTAGCAGGCAACCTCCACCCGTTCGTCCCCGGCGCGTCGCCACGCTTCGCGAAATGCTGCCTCGGCATCGGACAGGTCTTCCGGCAGCCGGAGATCACGCCATCGCACCCACCGTTGCTCCCACACGGTGGACGCCGGCGGCCGGTGCTTCAAGTACAGGGCGAAATCCGGCGCGAGACCCGGCGGCAGCGGACCACGCAGCGCGCGACCGCGCAGCAGTCGCCCGGACGGCAGCCGCAGCACTCCCGGCAGCCCAGGATCCCACGGTGGTTCCATGCCAGAGAGGATAGCCCCGGACGGAGCGCTGCGTCTCACCGCTTTGGATGCTTGGGTTCATGCGAACAGCGTGCTCGACGGCGTACGTTTCAAAAGACGTGTACCTTGGCCCCCGTGTGAAGTGCCTTCCGTCCGCCTTGGGGTTGCCCCGCGGAGAAGCAAGCATCCGGGTCTGACTGAGCCTGCCGACGCCCATCGACGCCGATAGCCGAGACCTCTACGACGAGGTGGGTGCAGCTGACCGCTGGTGGCGGGACTAGGCCGGTACGATTCTCGCCGCGTGGCGGCAGTGGTATCCGGCTCAGCTGCTTGGACTGCTGCCGGTGATCGAGCCGGGTGGTATCCGGCCGCGGGAGCTCTTGTACTGCATCCGCCAGTCGGATTCCCGGTACAGGCACTGCGATCTGAAGTTGGAACGTGCCCAGCTGGGCTTGACCCCGTGGGAGTTCCTCGAGACCTATGCCAGTGGCATACCGCCTCAGTCGTGGGTAAGGCTTGCCGCCCTGTACCAGCAGGCTGTGCAGGCTCGGCAGAAGGCCGGACCGGATCCAGCTGCGTAAGCTGATGGATCCAGTTTCTTTTCTGGCCGATCGTCTTCATTTTCCTTCACCGGATCCTCGACAGCGTAGGGCATCCGGTCTCAAGGCACTTGCGTCCGCTGAGCGGACGAACGCCGGTCCATTGATCGGCCCGCCCCGTGTTGCTAAGATCACACCAAGCTTGAGCAGAGGGCCTATAATCTTCGCGCGTGGTGGAGGTTCCCCGATGAATCACAAGCTTCGTATGCTTGTTCGCCTGGACATTGATAACCGCTCAGCCTTGGTTGCCGTCAAAGGCTGCTTGACCGTTCAGAGTTTCCGCGCTTTACTCCCGATCGTCCGGCGTACACGCGCCTTGGTGAACGGGCTCGCCGTTACTGTTGACCTCCGCGATGCTATACACATCGACGCTGCGGCCGCGGATGCACTCAGGGACTACATCAAGGCCGAACTCCACCACCATAATCAGGAGGAAGACGTGACTCTGCAGTTCCCGGATGTTTACCCGCGTATCAAGTCCGCCGTTGGCGGTGAGCAGTAGCTATGTCTACTTATTACTGGCGTTTTTGCGGTGCTGCGGTCGTTTCGATCGCGGTTTCTTCGTGTGTTCCGCAGGGCGATGCGGCCTTGAGCCCTGCAGGAACTTCCCCGCCGACGGACGTGGGAGCATCGTCGGCGTCTTCAGATGCTGCGGGTGACCTCCTTCCTGACTTGGTGATGCTGCCGTTGCAGTCGATCCACATCGGCTATGACCGAGGGGAGAAAGTACTTCGCTTCACCGCCGATGTCTTGAACGACGGCGACGGACCGATGCAGGTGACCGGTACCCGGTCCAGTACGGAGGAGCCTGATCTGCAGGTTTCTCAAGACATCCTGCAGGCAAATGGTGATTGGAGGTCGGTGGAAACCGACGCCATCATGCGGTACGAGACCGTAGACAGGCACGATCACTTCCACCTGCAGGAGTTCCAGCGTTATCGGATGCGACCGGAGGGCAGTGAGGAGTGGCGGGGCTCTCGCAAGGAAGGTTGGTGCCTGGTTGATGACGGCGGCCTGCGCGATAACCGATCCAGATACAGCGACGAGGACTACTACTGCGGAGAAGACGAGGAAGACGAGCTCACCGAGCTGGTTCAAGGGATGACCGAAGGGTGGGTGGACTCCTACAACTGGTACCTCGAGGGTCAGTACATCGAGCTCAAGGATTTGGAACTGCCCGGAAATTTCTGCCTTGAGGCAGAGGCTGATCCCAATGGTTCCCTTATCGAGAAGAACGACGATAACAACGTGACCTCGACTTTGGTGCACATCACCGAAACAGAAGCCTCCATCGTCAGACAGGGCTGTTAGCGCTGCGTCGGACTGCGGTGATGGGATAATCGAGACTGATGGGAGAGGTCGACCCGGTGCTACCTGCCGGCCGCCCGCCCGTTCGCGGCCGTGTGCTCGTTGTCGATGATGACGAGCAGATTCTTGCTGTGGCGAAGGCGACGCTGCAGCAAACAGGCATCGAGGTGTCGCATGCTCGTGACGCGGCGCAGCCGCTGGAGCTCGTCGCCCAGGCGGTCCCGGATCTCACCGTCAGCGACGCGATGCTGCCGGACATTGATGGATTCTCGCTCGTCGAGCGCCTGCGTGAGAACCGCCGGACGCGAACTATACCGCTCGTTTTCCTCATTGAGTGGCGCACACCCGGCGACATCCGCGCCGTCCTGAAGCTCGGGACATACGACTACGTCACCAAGCCCCTGCGCCCCGAGGAGTTGGCCGCGTGCGTCCACGCGAAGCTCGCCACGCGCGCGGTCCCCAAGGAACGTCTTGACAACGATCCCCGCACTGGTGCTGAGCGCCCACGTTCTTCGCGACGAGCTGCACCGGGAGGTCGCGCGCGCGACCCGTAGCGGCCGCCCAGGCGTCCTTGAGCTCGTTGAACTCAACGAGCTCAGGGCCGTCCACAGCCGCCTCGGGAATCGTGTCACGGACGCCGTTGCGCGCGCGCTTCGCCGACATTACCGCGCGCTGGTTGCGGCCCCTGGACATTGTCGGCCGGTTCGACCGTTGGCGCTTCGCGATCCTGCTGCCCGAGACCTCGGAGGACGAGGCCCAGTGGGTGCTGGACGATCTCACCCAGCGCCTCGTGCGCGCGCGTTTCGAGGTGCTCGGCGAGTTATGAGCCCGGTCTGCACGCAGGACAAGAACCGGCAATCTCTATAGCCTAGGGATGTGGAGGGCGTATGACAGTTCGCAGCGCAGGCATCCTGCTGTACCGGCGGAGCCTGGAA
>NZ_JBNHHX010000006.1:0-237885 GCF_059092685.1 Arthrobacter sp. Y3221048
GCCTGGCCGTGCCGTTCAACCCGGCGATGGATGACCTGAGCTGGTTCGCCGCATCTAGGCATTGCTCAGTTTCGGTTCAGGCCAAACTTTCGGCTGACGTGGCCACGAAGATGTGTACCTTTCAGCTATGAACAGGGTGATACTTCGCATTGCCCATCAGTTTCGCCAAGTAGGTCAGTCAGCCGACATGGGCAGTAGTCCACCGAAACCGCGGAAACACGGTGATTCGCATCTGGCGCTAACCGCCAACCAGCCTCCGACCTCACATCTCCGAAATCTTATAAACATAACTTCGTGCTCTGACCGGGTGCGGAGCAGAAAGCTGAAACGACCTATCCGGGCAATTTGCCGGGATAGGTCGTTTTTTCTGTAGGCTGCGGCCCTCCCCTTTTTTCCAAAGGGTAGAGATATTGCGCCGGAACCCGTTGACAGCCCGAAAACCGCGGGCTTATGTTGAGGCCACTATGCGCCCGGTTGGGGGGACGCAGGAACCGTCGTTCTCTCCACGGACCTGTCGCCTTTATGGCATTTACGCATAATCGTGCAGGATGAGCGACCAGCCCTCCTGCTGCCCAGGAGTTCCCATCATGAACCTCAAAAAAGCACTGCGCCTGCCCGTTTTCGTTGCATTCTTCCTCGCCGTGGGGGCCGCGCCGACCGTTGCGACGCCTGCGGAGGAAGCCCCCGTCACCTGGCCTCCCCCGGACACGGGAGGCCAGTACCTGCCCGTTCCGGAAGAATATTACGACCCGATTGAGATCAAGGCGTGCGGCACCACCGTCACCATGGAAGCCGGAGACGTCCGGGATGTTTATTACAAGTCCCGGGTGAAGCAGAACGGATCAACGATGCTGAAGTTCAAAGGGGATGCCACCGTGGACCTAACCCGTGCCTCGGATGGCGCCTTTATCGACGAACTCGACATTTCCGGAACTGCCTATCAATACATCTCAGCCGATGAGCTGACCGTTGTGGAACTCCTCAGTGGGCGCTCCATCGTGGCAGCAGCGAGCCCCGAAGAAGCCGAAATGATGGCCGCAGAAGGTTTGCCGGAGTTTGCCTACTACACACGGGGGTGGTTGGGTTTCTACAGCCAATTCTCTGAAGACCCAGAGGTGATGGAGCCAATCGCTTCGGATATCGTGCTGAACACTACCAAGCACGTGCACGATGTGTGCGAAATGCTCGATGAGGCGGCCTGGAAGTAACACCACCACCCGCCCCTTGAGGCTTTGAAGGGGATGAGACAAGCTCAGGTGCAGGTTTTGCAGGGCATCGCCTTGCCGCGACGGAGGAAAGACCCCCTGCACGACCGCGATTCCTAAGCAGGGATTTCAAGCGAAAACCGGCCTCTTTGAACTTTGTTCGTTTAGGCCGGTTTTTACGCAATGATGAAGCACACCCGCGTACCGGCTGCATGGAAGCGCCTGATGGCGCTACGCGGGGCTCGATTTTCCCACGACCAAAGCCCGCCTGAGCGGCAGGGGGTGATTTTATCGAGGTGTCAGATCTACGTGAAGGCTCCTTGACCTCGGCCTTGAAGATGCGCATCGACTGGCCCAAACTGCGGGCCACGCCCGGCAGTTTCGGTGCTCCGAACAGCAGCACGAGCAGTTCTTTTGTTGAAAGGAAACGACGAATCATTCGCCCGCTGGTTCAGCTAGGCGGAGCACGTGGTAGAGGTCCTGCACTTCCTCGCAGAGCAGGCCGGGCAAAGTATCGGGAGGTTGGAGTCTTTCACCGGTACGCAGGGCCGCGGCCATGGCCCCAAGTAGCCGGTGCAGCACGGCCGTTTCCGATGGCTGCAGCGTTGTGGGCTCGCCCTGCTGCTTGCCGTGCTCGAACTGCCAGCATGCTGCGAGTGTACGGTAGGCAAGCTGCTGCGTCGCAGCCACTGTTGGCCACGCTCTGTACCCGGTCGCACGTTGGTCGGCTGAGCCGTTGACGGCCCCGTCGAAAGTTTGTGCTAGCCGCAGGACTGCCCGCTCGAGATTCCTCCGGGCCGCCCGGAGTGGGAGCGGGTTGGTTTCTGCGAAGCTGAGTGCGGCGACGGCAGTGGCGGCCGCGTCGATCGTGTCAGCGATCACGGACGGCAGCCCGGTCCTCGGGCCCGAGGGAACGATCAGCACGAATACGGCGAGGGCGACGGCGCATCCGACCGCGGCGTCCAGGCCGCGGGCGAGCAGCAGCCCCCGGGATCCATGCCACCCTGGCCTCCGGTGGCGATCAGCAATGCTACGGCGGTAATGAAGACCACGGCCAGTACGAAGTTGCGCGCCATCGTCACCTCGATCAGGAAAGTCAGGATCATGATGGCGGCGACAAGCCCGAGGGCGTGCGGCGGGACGAGGATAAGTGCTGCCGCCAGTCCGATCCCAAGCGCCGTCCCGATAAAATACTCCAATCCGCGCTGGCTGGTGCGGCGTCGGTTGAGTCCCTGATGCAGGATCAGTACCGCGGTCGACATTGCCCAGTAGGCATGTTCCAACCCGAGGAATCCGCTGATCGTCCCGGCCAGTGCGGCTGCTGTGCCGACCCGGATGATGACCAGCAGGGACGTGGAACGGGGCTTCAGGCTTTCCGTGAGCCGCACCCAGGCTCCGGGGCGGCCTGACGCCGGCCGGCGTGGCGGAGGAAGTTCGCCGGCGATCGACCACTCCGACGCCTGACGGGCGTGAGTGCGGGCAGCTGCCGGGTCCGTCGGAGGGTCGGCGAAACGGGTGCGCGTGCCCGTCATGGCATCGGCGAAGATCAGGTTGAGTCGACGTGCCCGCTTCTGCAGCTCCCGCACGCTGCTGTGAGGAAGAGAGTATGAGGGTTCGCGGTTGATAAGCACGGTCCAGGCATCGTGCAGCGCCCTCGCCGCACTGTGCCGGGCGGCGTCCCGGCCGACGGTGCCGGCCGCATCGATGTAAGCGGTGACCGCGGTTTCCGCGGCGGCCACGGCGGACTCCTCCGGCCCGTGCGGGCGGAAGAGCGCTCCGGCCATGTGGGTCAGCCATGCAAATGCCCCGCCGGCCAGCACCAGCAGTGCGGCGCGACCAGGATCCTGTTGCGGCCCGTTCAGGCTCGTGCCGACAGCGCATACCAGGACGAACTGATACGCTCCGGGAGGACCGACGTCAAAGGCATTGCAGGCCAGTGTCGCCAGGACGGCGATCGCGACGATGGTAAGGATTCCGAGCCAGGTGACAGACGCGGCTGCGACGCCCAGACCGACGGCGGCGCTGAGGCCGAGCGCGATCACGGCAAGCAGCACAGCACGATTGCGATAGGGCCGCCCGTAGCCGTAGAGCGCAGTGAATCCGCCCAGCGCGGCCGTCAGCCCCAGGGAAAGGTCGTCGGCCAGCCATCCGATGAGCACCGGAATGCCCATGGAGGCGGCCGTTCGCAGACCGGCAGGCCAGCGCCGGGGCCCGGAGCGCACCAAGAACACGGCCCCCAGTCCCCGCGGAGCCTGAGGCGGTCTTGTGGGACCGGATTGTTCCTGCATGATTTTCCCATTCCCGCCAGGTCCGGGAGGGACGCCAGGGCGCATCCGAGGGGTTACCCGTCGGCGTGGGCGGCCCGGGGCCGCCGTCCTGCCCGTTGATGTCACAGATGTGTACACGCTCCCGTCGGCGGCGAACGCCTTTTCTAGCCGCCAGTGCGTCCACCCGCTCCCGCAGTTACGACGGCCCGTCGCCCGTTGGCCAGGGGTTTCCTCTTTTTTCAGGGCTGCACTGACCCGCTGCGACCGCTGCCGCCGCCGGACCGGATATGCGTCACGGTGCCTACGTTCAGAACCACGGAAAGCATCCCCATCCAAATTGACGGCGAATCATGGCCGTCGGCGCCGCAACGGACGTAGTCGTGGAGTCGGCGGTGCCCAGAGCCTTGGCGGTGATCGGCTGAAGCTGACCCAGTGGGCGGCTTCACGGAGCATCGCCGAATCACCTTCGGCGATTTCGATTCCGCCGCCAGTTCGACGGCCGCAGCTTGGGCAAGGATTTGGATAACCGAGGGATCCTTGCAGTACGAGTAGGAGGGGGAGTTCGAAGCCGCGCGGCACCGGCGCTGACCGCTGTGATCGCGTCCTCCGCGTCCGCACCGGCGAAGATCATCATGTCGGCTACGACCACCCGGAGTGCGACGTTTAAAGCGACCGGGAATGGGCCGGGAGACCCGTCTGGGGTGCTGATGTCCTTGAGTAAAGCTGGGACGCGGTCGACGACGGCCTGGCGCACTGTAGTATCGCCAGGTGAGCCGGCCAACTCTGCCAAGAGCCCTGCGACCCGGTCCATGGCGTTGCTGAGAGTGCCATTGTCTCCTGGGCCGCTGGCCAGCGCGGTCCTGACAAGCATGAGGCAGCTGACTCCCAGCAGGTCGAGGTGCTCGGCGCTCTCCTGTTCTTTCACGACCGGTGTGATTCGCGAGCGTCCCACCAGGGAATGCCGGGCAATCCGCCCGCTGGCACCGCGCGTCTTGCTCAGCCCGAGCAGCAGCTCGGGCAGGGCCCGCAACCGGCGCAAGGCCTGCTCGCCAGCCTCCCTATCAGCCTGGGCCAAAGCGCGAGCGGTCAGGCGGAGTCCGTCCGCCATGCCGTTCAATGCGGCCGACTCGGCCCGGCGCAGTAGCCGGACGGGCTCGGGCGTAAACAGGATCTGACTGAATACCAGCGCGACGCCGGCACCGATGACCGCGTCGACCATCCGGTCGGGGCCGACCTCACCGTCTGCGACGGCTATCGTGAGGATGGCGGCCGACGCCGCTTGTGCTATTACGAGCGGTGCGCCACCGAGGCCACGAGAGATGATCATCGCCGCGAAGGTCGCCACCGCAAGGCTGCCGAAGCCTTCACCCATGAGTAAGAGCGTAATCTCGCCGGCCAGGATCCCGACGATCACCCCCAGCAGCAGCCGCAGCGCGTTCAGCCCGCGGCTGCCGAACGGCGCGTTGAGAGCAACGACCGCGGCGATCGGCGCGAAGAAGGGGTCCGGATGATCCCCGATCAACTGCGCAAGCAGCCAGGCGATGGTAGCGGCCACCGCTCGTTGCACTATCGGCCATGCATCGCTCCGCACCCGCTGCCATGCGCGACGGCCAGCAGCGGCCAACCGCTCGCTCCACGCAGACTCAGCGACGTCGGTGCTCACGGGTGAACCCCACCAATACTGATCTGGGTCATAGTGACGAACTGGACGCGTAACGCCCTGCCCTTGAGTTCAGCAGCACCGTCACATCGAGGGGACGATCGCTGTGGGCGGCTTCATCCGGCTGAGGTGCACAGTAGACAAATGCATTCACAGGGTATCCCACGATCAGGGATCTCCACGTGGCGCCGCACAGCGCCCGGCTTCACGATCTGGCGGTGGTGCCGGCCTTTCCCATGTCGACATAATCCCACGGGGCCGACACCTTAACAAGGCGCTGGCGACACTGGCGTAACTCTCAGCCGGCGAACTCGCGTGCCGGGACACCGGCTACTTGCACGTCTGCGCTAAAAAGGGATCCGGCGAGGGGATCGTCCTCGGGTTCGAGATGCTCCCGTGAGGTGGTTATGAACAGCTGGTTCAGGGCCGGTCCGCCGAACGTGCAGGCGGTGACTTGGCGGGCGGCAACCTGCACCACTTCGTCGAGGTGGCCCTCCGGGGTATACCGCCGCACCTCTCCCGCACCGTTGATTGCCGCCCACACGGCACCCTCTGCGTCTACGGTGAGCCCATCGGGGTGTTCGTGGTCGGGCATCGCCACGAAAGTGCGTCGCCGGGTCAGTCCCGCGTTACGGTCGTAGTCGAAGACGGCAATGCTGTGGGTTGCCGTGTCGTTGTAATAGGCGAGTGACCCGTCCGGACTCCAGTCCAAGCCGTTCGAAATGGTTACTCCGTGCAATACCGGGTGAACCGAAAGATCGGGATCCAGCCGAAAGAGCGCGCCAGCGCCGGGCTGCTGATCGTATGCCATTGAACCGCAGTAGAAACGGCCGTCGGGATCGCAAGCACCCTCATTCATCCGGATGCCGGTATCGGTCCACGCATCGTCCAAGTGTGTGAGAGTTCCCTCCGGATCTTCGAGACAGAACCCGCGATCGACGCCGATCACCGCGCCGCCGCCCTGTCGCGGTCTTACTGCTGCAGCAATCGCGGCGACGTGACGCCGTGTTATCTCACCGCCGGTCGTCAAGGACAGGATGTCGCCGGCGAACATATCCACCCAGCGCAGACCGCCCCACGAGGTGGACCAAACCGGACCTTCCGCGTGGTGGGCGATGGGATCGGTGCGCTGTTCCGCACGCATGAAACTAACTCCTCGTCCGCTCTCAGCATGGCTGATACGGCGACTGCAGCTCTCTCGTCACGTTTCTCGCGTAATAATACGCTGTAACGGGGGGGCCGCGGGGTATCAGGACGACATCCGCGGTGCTAAATTGTCGTGCATATTTAGGCCAGCAGTTTCGGTCGATGAGACGGGGTCAAACTATGGTTCTGGCCGACCATCAAACCCTTCTGATTTTGGGCGCGAGCGGCGACTTAACCGCACGGCTGCTGCTGCCGGGACTGGGCGCGCTGCTGGCTACCGGCAGCGTGGAGCGCCTCCAGCTCATCGGCAGCGCAGGGGCCGATTGGGATGAGGAGCGCTGGCGCTCACAGGTCGCTGAGTCCTTCGCGGCGGCGGACGCGAGCGGAGAGCAGGTGGAAGCGGTCATCAGGAACGCCCGCTATCTCCAGTCGGACGTGACAGACCAGGACCAGCTGCGCGCGTTGCTGGAGGAATGCCGCGGACAGCTGATCCTCTACTTCGCTTTGCCTCCCGCGATCACACAGAAGGCGTGTCAGGTGCTGGGCGGCATCGGGGTGCCCGAGGGCACCCGGCTGGTCATGGAGAAGCCGTTCGGCAGCGATGCCGACAGCGCTGCGGCCCTCAACGATCTGGTGACCCGGCTCGTGCCCGAGGACCATGTGCATCGGGTGGATCATTTCGTCGCCATGCCCGCGGTGCTCAATATCCTGGGCGTGCGGTTTGCCAACCGCCTGATCGAGCCCGTACTGAACAGCCAGCATGTTGAGAGCGTGGATGTGGTCTTCGACGAGAGTTTGGCGTTGGAGGGCCGGGCCGGCTTTTATGACAGCACCGGCGCCTTGGAGGACATGATCCAGAGCCACATGCTCGAAGTCATGTCGCTGTTCGCCATGGAGCCCGTACCGACGCTGGAGGCAGAGGACGTGCGCGATGCCAAGGCGCAGGTTTTGCGCGCCACCCGGATCTGGAATGATGACCCGGTCACCTACAGCCGCCGGGCGCGTTACAGCGCGGGCGAGATCGACGGACGCAAGGTGCCCTCCTACGTGGACGAGGAGGGCATTGATAGCTCACGTGAGACCGAGACCTTCGCCGAGATCGTGCTGGCCGTGGACACCTGGCGGTGGGCGGGCGTACCGTTCCGGGTGCGCTCGGGCAAGGCCCTGGGCTCGCCGCGCACGGAGGTCACTGTCACCTTCAAGCCGCCGCAGCAGGTACCTGCCGGCATGAGCGGTTACGCTCACCCCAATCGGCTTCACATCGGCATCCCCTTGAACGCCAATGTGCTTGGCCTCGACGTGAACATCAGCGGCCGTGACGATCCGTTCGGAATCGATCCAGTCACCCTGGCAGGTAACTTCGCTGCCGGCGAGCTGCCGCCCTACGGCGAGGTGCTGAAGGGGATTCTAGAGGGCGCGCCGCCGCTCTCTGTGCGGGGTGACATGGCGGTGCAGTGTTGGAAAATTATCGAGCCGGTGCGCAAGGCCTGGCGTGAGAACCAGGTACAGCTGCAGGAGTACGAGGCAGGCAGCACCGGCCCCGGCGGCTGGCCCCTTAACGGACTTCCCGCAGGAAGGACGTGACATGGCGGCCGGCACCGGTGCATCGAGTCCGTTGGACAATATCTCCGGCAAGGGCCTGCGCAAGGTACGGCGCTGGGGGTTGTGGATCAACCTCGCCACGTTCTTGATCGGCTACGCCACCGGCGTGATCGCCGGGGCGCTGCTTTACATCCGCGGTGACCTCGATCTCGATGAGACCCAGCAGGGCCTTGTCACGAGCATCTTGCTACTCGGTGCGATGGTGGCGGCGATTTTCACCGGCAGGCTGGCCGACCGCTTTGGCCGCAGGACGATACTCGGGGTTGCTGGGGTGCTGTTCGCGGTGGGGTTCGCGGTCTCGGCGCTGGCCACGGGCTTCGCGCTGTTGATGCTGGGCCGCCTGGTCATGGGACTCGGGGTCGGCATCGCGTCGGCCCTCGTGCCTACTTACTTGGGTGAAATCTCGCCAGCGCAGATCCGGGGTAGGATGCTCACGCTCAACCAGCTGCTGCAGACCGTCGGGATGCTCGCCGCCTACGTCGTGAACCTCATCTTTAGCGCCAGCGGCAACTGGCAGGCGATGTTCTGGGTGGGCGCGGTACCGGCAGTCCTGCTCGCGGTGATTGCGGTGCGCCTCCCCGAGTCGCCGGCCTGGCTGATCGCGAGAGGACGAATCGACGCTGCAAAGAAGATGCTCGGGTCAGTCGCCGGTTCTGACGGTGCCGACGAGGTGATCGAGCGCTACCGCCACGAAGGCGAGCAGCGCCGGCAGCAGCGGGAGCGGGATCGCAGTCCCGACGAGAAGAAGGGGTGGCGTGCGCTGCTGGCTCCCCGAGTCCGCCCGGCGTTGATCGTGGCGCTCGGGCTTGCCGTTCTGCAGCAGTTCGTCGGGATCAACACGGTGCTCTATTACGCGCCGACAATCATGGAGCAGACGGGTTTGAGTGCCTCGAACTCGATCGTGTACGCGGTCATCATCGGCGTCGTCAACCTGGTGATGACGATCGTTTCTCTGAAATTGATCGACCGCATCGGCCGCCGGCCGCTGCTGCTGGTCTCGCTGATCGGCATGGGCATCTCGGTGGCCGTGCTGGGAGCCGCGTTCCTCGCAGATCTCGGCTCGGTGATCCTGCTCGTGTGCATGCTGGTTTTCGTGTCTTCGTTTGCCGTGGGGATGGGCCCGGTGCTCTGGGTAATCCTGGGGGAGATCTTCCCGTCCCAGCAGCAGGCTGAGGGCTCGGGGGCGGGCTCGGCCGCGAGCTGGCTTTCGAACTTCGTCGTGTCCGCGGCTTTCCTGCCGCTGGCCGGGGTGATTGGAACGGGTGTGGTGTTCTTGATTTTCGCGGTCGTGTGCCTGCTCGCGTTGGCGTTCGTTTACCGCTACGTGCCCGAGACCAAGGGCCGCGACTTCGAGGAGATCGACAGCGACCTGCAGGCCCGCGCGGGTGGGAAAAAGCCAGACGCCTCCGCAGCATGACCCATTCATGCATTCGACTCCGCTGCTGGTTCGCTCGACTGAAGGACTCGGCTTACCGCGCGCTGAGTCCGTCAGTTAGTCTTGTTCCGATTCTCGGATTGTTCCGAGGGCCGCTTGAACGGCTCTGCAGCATTATGCCCGATACCCTGTCTGGCTCGGAACAATCCGCGCGCGCCAGAAGCTCACCCCAGGCGATCTCATTCCAACTTCTCGAGGCGATCAGCACGCCCTGTCGCATCAGAGTTTGATGGGGAAGGTGAACATCACGATGATGCTACCGATCGCCACAACGCCGGCAAGCCCAAGCAGCATCAGACGCATCCAGGGCGCGAGTTCTCGTTGCGACATCGCGGTCAAGAACAGCACCAACGCGAACAGCACGGTCAACAAGGAGTAGTTACCTACCCGCTGATTGTTCGCCAGCGCTTGCTGAAACTTTGCGTCGGCTTGAGCGGACAGTTCAGCGGCCTCGATGGTGCCCGGTGGAACGTACTCGTCGAGAGCGAACGGACTCGGCTCCGTCCGGCCACCGGCGTCCCACGCATCGAACGCGACATGGAAGTGCGGGGTGAAATGCGCCTCGATGAACTCTCGCAGGTCGTCTCTGCCATCGGCGACCGCGAGAATCCACTCCGTGTAGATCCCCACGTCATACAGGCGGGCGTCGCGCGCCATCCCCTCAGCCACAGCCGACTGCGCACGCGCGTTCGCGGCCTGACCGGACGCGATCGACATCTCGCCACCCCAGATCGACGCCTGGAAGCCACACCATGCGGTGAGCACAGCAGTGATCGAGAGCAGGAACACGGACACCACGTCGAGGACCGGACGCTCCCGATCCACGGTGCTCGCCTCACCCATCGTCATCCTTCCCTTTCTCCGACCCCTCGAATGCGACGCAAAGCCACTCAGCCCAGTTTGATAGGTTCACCCCGCTACGGGAGGGGACCTGTTGCATCATGTCAGGGTGCCTCCGGTTGCGTTAGTTCGTTGAACCGTACTGGGTCTGGTAGAGACTCTTTCCTCACCGGAGAATGAATCATGACCAGCGGAATCAAGTACGAACAGGAATTCAAGGACCGCGCCGTGCGCTTGTATATGGAGCGGCGCGCGGAGCACCAGGAGGAGTCCAAGACGGCCACGATTAGGCACGTGGCCAAGATCGTCGGGATTCCGGATGACACATTGCGGACCTGGTCGCGGAAGGCCGAGGTCGACGCCGGGGACCGTCCCGGGGTGAGCAGCGATATCGCCGCTGACCTGCGCCGGTTGCGGCGGGAGAACGCGGAGCTGAAGCGGGCCAACGAAATCCTGACAACCGCATCGGCTTTTTTCGCAGCGGAGCTCGACCGCCCACGGCAATAATCGTTGAGTACATCGATGCTTTCAGGCACCGCTCCGGGGTCGAGCCGATCTGCCGCGTTCTGACCCGGAACGCCGGAATAAAGATCGCCCCGTGCACCTACTACGCGTATAAATCCCGCCCGCTTTCCGCCCGCGCCGCGTCGGATCTGGTGATGACCGAAGTGATCACCACTGTCCATAAGCAGAATTACGGCTGCTACGGAGTGCTCAAGATGTGGCACGCGCTGAACCGGCAGGGTCACCGGATCGGGCGCGATCGGGTGGGCCGGCTGAGGCGCCAGGCAGGCCTGTCCGGCGCCGTCAGGGGACGCCACCGCACCGTAACCCCCACCGGGACCGGGAAGCGCCCCGGCGCCCGGACCGGGTCAACCGCGGCTGGGACATCACCGTGCCGAACACCGTAGGGGTCGCGACCTTCACCTACGTGTGGACGTATGCGGGATTCTGCTACGTCTCGTTCATCACCGATGTGGCCTCCCGGATGATCCTGGGCTGGAAAGCATCCATGTCGAAGGAAGCGTCGCTGGTGACCGATGCGCTGGCCCAGGCGCTGTTCGCCCGCCGCCGCGGCAAGGTCCGGTTCACGTCCAACGGACTGATCCACCACTCCGACGCAGGCTCGCAGTACGCGTCCATCGCGTTGACCGAGAAACTGGCCGAGGCAGGGATCGCCGGTTCCATCGGAACCGTGGGAGACGCCCTCGACAACGCGCTGATGGAGTCGACCATCGGTCTCTACAAGACCGAGTTGATCGATGCCGATCCGACTCGCACGTGGACGTCGCGGCAAGCCGTTGAGACCGCAACCGCCGAGTGGGTGCACTGGTTCAACCATCAGCGTCTCCATTCATCCATCGGCTACCAGACCCCGATAGAGTACGAACACCATTGCCACCTGAACCGCACCCGGGAACCCCTGAGTGCGTGAATCCCGAGCCTCTACGAAACCCAGCACGGTTCAACTCGGCGCGGCAGATGCCGTCCCTGGGAGCACTCCAGGAGTTGGTCCATGGCTTCGGGTTGGACGGTTGCCCCTTTCAGGTCAAGGGTAATGTCCAGACCGGGTGCGAGGGAATTGGCCCGTCTGGTCACAATGTAGAGGGCTTTGACATTTTGGGTGTTCACCTCACCCCTGATCCCGATCCGGGCCTGTGAGCCCTCAATGTCCACCTGGACAAGGGCCTTCAATTTATCGCTCATTCGCCCCTCCAATGCGGTAGTGGATGAGGGTGCGGGGATCCGGGGTTCGTTTGGGGAGCGGGGAAGGCCACGTGGCCGCCATATCTCCGGACGACGGCAACACGGGATACCTATGCATCCGGCATGCCGCACCCCGCCGCAGCCGCTCACCCCCGCCGATTTAAACCTCTCTAACCGGCACGGGATCGACGGTCCGCCCGACGATCCCACCATCGGTCGATCACCAGGGTGGTCAGGAGCCAGCCGCCAAGCGCGGTCACCAGCCAGACCAGCACAGTCGCGGCGATCCACGCAACGACCCCCTCGATCCGCAGCCCGCCCGGAAAAAGCGTGGCCACCCACAGAGCGAGCAACGTGGAGAGCAGCCCGATCGCCCCGAGCACGGCCGAAGCATACCTGCGGGCCAGCTTGAAGACGATCGGTGCCAGGATCGCCTGGGCCGCCGTGAAGATTCCGATGGCCAGCAGGAAACCCGCGGGCTCAAGGCGGACGCCGTCGACCAGCCAGTTAGCGATCAGCAGGGCGGCCGCCGCCCCGAGCAGATTCACCGCCACCAACAACAAGAAGCGCACCATTACCCTCGCCATCCTCCGCTAGGCAGCAGGGCCCGCAAGGACACGCGGCCGAAACTGTCCGGACTCCCTCTCGGCGATGGCACCGAAGAAGAGAACGATGATATTGGCCAGGGAACTTAGGACATCGACCACAACCACGCCCCTGCCCGATTGATCCCGCCATCGGGGATCCGCTGGCGTGAGGACCTTTCAGGATCCGTAGCTCATCATCCCACCGCAGGGTGGGGTTGTTAATAGCTGGAACTCTGTCCCCCACGTGTCAGGGTTGTTTGAGGCCAGCCCACTCATGGCAAGTTGATGATGTAGGGCGAGAATTACAACCACGAGCAATGGCCACACCGGATCGGCCTTCATGCCGCAGCGGACGTTCACTACGGCTCGGAAGAAGAACGCCGAACGGTTCGCAGGAACCACCGATCCCAAGATCTTCGCGCTCGGCCAACGTCGCCTGGATCAACCAACCGGCTGAAACGGAAGAAACAGCCGCCTAACTCCCACTGGCCTCAAAGTCCGACAAATACCGTTCCAGCGGCGCACCAGTGCTGCTGCCTGTTCCGCCAGGATGCCTTCAATAGGGTGACCCCTTTGACATCATGGCCGAACGCAAGGAGAAGGGCCTTAACAGCTTCGACGAGATCTACCGTAATGCTCTCGCTGCCGCCCGGTCGGGGGCTGCCCACGGCACCGGTTTTATCCGCTCGCAGGTCGACGTCACCGACCCGGACCTGATAGCTCTGAAGGCCATCCTCCAGTTGAGCGAGGACGTCGAGGACTGGATGGAGATACAGATCGTCGCCTTCCCGCAGAACACCGTGCTCTCCTTCCCCCGGGGGCCGGAACTGCTTGAGGAGGCCCTGAAGATGGGAGCAGACGCCATAGGGGGGATCCCGCACAACGAGGCGACCCGTGAGGACGGGGTCTCGTTAAAGATCATTTTCGATCTCGCTGAGAAGTACGGCGTCCCTGTCGACGTCCACTGCGACGAGATCGACGACGAGCAGTCAACGTTCATCGAAGAGATGGCAGCGTTCGCCAGGAGATCCGCTATCGGCGCCCCCGTCACCGCCAGCCATGTGGTAGCAATGGCGTACTACAACAACTCGTATACGGCGAAGATCACCTCCAATCTGCAGGCCGCGGACCTCAACTTCGCCATTTGCCCCACCGAGAACCTCGCGCTCCAAGGCTGGAAAATGGTGCCGGTGCCCCGCGGGGTCGCACCGATTAAGCGGTTGACCGAGGCCAGGCTCAACGTCGCGTTCGGGCAGGACTCCATGTCCGACCCCCGTTTACTCCCTGGGGGAGGGCAACATGCTGCGGATCCTGGATGTGGGTCTGCACGTTGGGCACATGCTCTACGGCCCCTACCTCGCCAACGCGCTCGATTTCATCACCTCCCACGGCGCGAAGAACCTCGGCATCTCGGACCGCTACGGCATCGAGGAGGGCAAGCCCGCCAACTGCATCGCCCTCGACTGCGCCACCGACAAGGAAGCGGTCCGGCACCAGGCCGATGTGCTGTGCTCGGTGCACAGTGGCCGGACCGTCTTCACCCGGCAACCGGCGACCTTCGCGACGAGCATGGACGGCTTCGCGAATCGTGAGAGCCCTCAGGGTTGGCACTAGACTTTGTGACGACTCTCAGCTTTTCCCTTCGCACTCTCCCTCCCATACACCACGGGCAAAAGCTCGGAGCAGACCGTACCGCAGCCGGGTACACCTGCACGCCGCTACAGCCTTGATGGACTGCGGTTCGCACGGTGTAGCACAGCCTCATCATCACTGTGAGGTCGGTGGCGGTTGCTTTCCTCGTCGGGGGAGTGAGCCTAGTGGGTGCTGCTCGACATTGCTGCAGGCGGGGTCCGGACCGTTCGCTTCTCAGCCATCGATCTGGAGAGACTCGGATACCCGGTCGCCGCGAATCTCCTGCTGACCTGGCTCGTTGCGGTCGGGCGCTGGAAACTGGTCGAATCGGGTTGCCGGTGCTGGATCAGTTGCCTCAACGCGGATGTTCCCAAACTCAACCTGTGCCGATATGTTGATCGCGGGCGGTGCAAGGAGGGATCGCACGGCCCAACGATCAGTCACAGATAACGGGTACTGATCTCAGCTATTCGATTCCAGGAGGAAGCATGACTGACCCCCAGAAGGATCCGGAGGAGCAGGAAGGCCCGGCGGATGGCGGCGCAGCCGGTGTTCCCGGCGTTCACGACGGTGGTGCTGATGGCGGGGCCGACGGTGGTGCTGACAGTGGTGCTGATGGCGGGGCCGACGGTGGTGCTGACGGTGGTGCTGATGGCGGTGCTGACGGTGGTGCCGACGGTGGTGCTGACGGCGGAGCACTTGGCGGTGGTGCCGAAGAGTCGGACAGCCGCTCTTGAGTAGCGCTCGAACTAACCTTCAGGATCCCGGCGCCACGCCAAGGCCCGGGATCCTGGAGACCCGCCTCATTGGCGGAGGACGCGAACAGTTTGCCCACCACGCATGGGGACGAACGGCGCTGCTTACGCGCAACGCCAGCGACTTCTCGGATTTGTTCTCTGCCGGGGCAGTCGACGAACTGACTTCGCGGCGGGGACTGCGCACACCCTTCCTCCGTGTCGCCAAGGACGGCTCGACACTACCCGACTCAGCATTCACTTCTTCCGCCGGGGCTGGCGCGACCATCTCTGACCAACTCGACGACACCATGCTTTGGCGAAGGCTCGCCGACGGTGCCACACTCGTCCTGCAGGCGCTGCACCGCACGTGGGAGCCGGTGGCAGACTTCTGCACCAAGCTGAGCTCGGAGCTAGGACACCCGGTTCAGGCCAATGCCTACATCACCCCACCCCAGAACCAAGGATTCGACGATCATTACGACGTCCACGACGTCTTCGTCCTGCAAATCGAGGGAACCAAGCGCTGGATCATCCACGAACCCGTCCACCCCGACCCGCTGCGTGACCAGCCCTGGACCGATCACCGCTCCACAGTTGCTGAGGCGGCGAAAGGCGAAGCGTACATCGACGCGGTGCTCAAGCCCGGCGATTCCCTTTATCTGCCGCGCGGCTGGTTGCATGCCGCCAAGGCGCAGGGCGAGGTATCCATTCACCTTACACTCGGAGTCCACAACTGGACCCGCTATGCGTTGGCCGAACAGCTGGCTCAGGCGGCGCTTGAACTGCTTCGCGACGATCCAGAGATGCGCAAGTCGTTGCCACTAGGTGTCGACGGCCCCACTGGCGAGCTCGACATCGTCCGCGAACGCCTCGCCGTAGCCGTCACTGAGGCCGATTCCACTCCCCAGTTCCACCGCACGCGACGAGGACAGGGACGCCCGGCCCCGCTAGGACTGCTGGACCAGCTAGCGGCCGTCGATCACCTCGGCCCCGAGTCCCAAGTGCGGCTGCGTGATGCACTGCAACCACGGTTGGAGGATTCACGCCTGACCACGCGCGTGGGTTGGCTCGACTTCCCCGAAAAGGACTTGCCGTCTGTGACCCGGCTGCTCAACGGCAAGGTTCACACTGCGAACGATCTCGGCGTCGAACTCGTCGAAAGGCTCTTGCGAGCCGGCGTCGTCGTTCCTGCGAAACAGTGATGACACCACGATGCCTGCCACCGAACGCTTCTTCTGCGCCGAAGGCGCCCGGACACGCGGCGACCCGCTGGCAGGCACAGCACCCCGCGGCTTCATCTGGGTCCTCATCGAATACCGAGGCGGGTGGCCGACTAACGGCTTCAGCGACCTCGATCTCGAACCCGAAACCAAAGCACTCGTATTTTCCGCTGCGCAGGCGGCGCGGGCCCGGGTGCTGCTGGTACGACGGCACGGCCGCAGAAGCCGCAAGGGTCCCGGCCGCTGGGCTGTGCTGCGCCACGAGAACTCCGGTGCCCATCGCCAGCAATGGGGAATGTGGACCCGTGATGAGGATCTGGCGCAGATCGCCCTAGCCCTCAAAACCCCCGGTGAGCCCGGCCTGCAGCCCGTCATTCTGGTGTGCACCCACGGTCGGCACGACCCCTGCTGCGCTTCGCGCGGACGGCCCGTGGCACGAAGACTGAGTGAACGCTGGCCGGAGCTGGTGTGGGAATGCACGCACGTAGGCGGTGACAGGTTCGCCGCCAACGTCATCGTTGCGCCCGACGGCGTCTACTACGGCGGTCTAGATGCGAAATCATCCGTTGCGACAATTGAAGAACACCTCGCCGGCCGTATCCACGCAAAGCATCTGCGCGGATACACAGATCTCGCCCAACCACAGCAAGCCGCTGTCGCGGCCGCGCTGAAATGTTTCGGCCCCGCCAGCCGTCATGACTACACGATCACTGACGCTGTCCGCGACGGCGATCACTGGCGGATTCGCATCACCGGCCGGCCGCCACATGCAGGGAGTATTGAGGTCGAACTGCAGGCACACCGTACTCCGCCGTGTCAGCTGACCTGCAGGGGACCGATGATGAGCTCAGTCACGGTCTACGAACCCACTTCGATCCGCCACTTTTCAAGGGCATGACCCAGCGGCCGCCGGGATTTGTCCTCGCAACAGACCCGGCTACGAGATGCCCGATATAGTCGACGCGTGTTGGGTCGGGGACCAGGGGTATTGCGACACCGCCAGCATGGATTTGAAGGCGTTAAGCCCTGGCCGCCGAGCAGCGCGACGCCGACCGACGGCAGTCGAGAGGCATGAGGACCCCCCGGCCGGACAACGTACAGAAAGTGATGGATCGGTCGGTGATATTTGGCGGCGGCAATCTATGAGTGCAGCTGTACTACGACCGGGCGAACACGATCGCTCAAGATGCGACCGTCGCCCGCCCTGACTTCGGCGAAAGGGAGACCACCATGACAGCGAGTTCGATCATCGAGTACATCGACCGGCACGACGGTGATGTACGGGATCGGCTGCTGACCGTGTACGAACTGATCCGGTCGGCCGTGCCCGATGAAGCGGTTGAATCGATCAGTTGGCGTATGCCAACCTTCAAACTCGGCACCGAGCCGTTGTTCTTCTTCACCGGAACAAAGCGCCACATTGGGTTCTATCCGACTTCAGACGTGATCGCGCATTTCTCGACAGAGCTGGCCGCATATGGGACCACAGAGCACTCTATCCAGCTGCGCCATGATGCCCCCTTCCCGACCGAGCTCATCCGCGAAATAATCGCCTGGCGGCTACAGCAGCTGCCTTCAGACAAGGTTGAGTCAGTCGCCTCGGCGCACCGCACCGTTCCGCCACCGGCCTAGCTGAGTGACCCGTCCCACACGACCATCACTCAGCGGGCACTTGCTCGGGCATTCAGCTGCACTAGAATTTTTTCGGCGCGAAACAGCGAGACAGTCGAGCTTAATGGACCAGTTCCCTGAATGGTCGCTATAGCTCCGAAGTGTCAGCAGCATGCCCGGAACGACTGGGATAAGCTCGCGTGGGACCGAAACCAGCATCGAATCCAACTGTAAGGGGCGGGGATTCCTTGGATCTGTGGGGCGGCATGAGCCGCGACGAACTCCGCATCTTTTGTTGGGTTGCGGCCACCGTCTTTGCGCTTGCGGCCGGCGTCTGGCGTCCGCGCAGGCCTCATTGGACTGCGCTTGGTTCCGTCCTGCTCTTCGCGGCCCTCAACGCGGGCGCCGGGATCTACGTCCTGAACCACTTCGGTGATTCGCGCTGGTCCGCAGGGGGAGAGCCGCCGCTGACCGCTCCGTCGTTTTCCGGGACGCCTGTCGTGGGGCAGTTTCTGGGCCCGCTGGACTCCGCTCTGAACGGAGTGGTCGGTGGGGTGAACGAGTTCCTGGCATTCAAGCAGGCACTTCCCGTAGCGCTGGACTTCCTTGCCGTGTCCGGATGGGCCCTGCTGGTGTCGTTCCCGCTTGCCATTCTCGCCGCCGGCATCAGTTACGCCGTAGCCAAGCGCCGAAAGGCGGACTTCGAAAAATACCGTGCCACCGTTGACCTGCTCAAAGATGAGCTCGAGCAGATCAAGCGGCAGATCGCGTCAGGGAATTCCGTCGGCACGGCACTCCCTCCAGGGGATGAGATCGCTGACGGGCGGCCTGACTGAGACGCAGAGGATGAGAGAAGTGGGTGCCGGAGTTGGCGTAAAGCAAAGGAGAGCCCGTGGGCAAGGTGGTCATGTACGGCTCGGTGTCGGTGGACGGCTTCGTCGCGGACGAGAACGACCAGCCCGGACCCCTGTTCGACTGGTTGTCCAGCGGTGACGTCCCGTTAGACGAGAGCGGCGAGGTGAAGGTGTCGCAGACGTCCTACGACTACACCCGGCCGTACTGGGACCAGATCGGGGCGACAATCGTCGGCCGCCACGTCTTCGACATGACGGACGGCTGGGACGGGAAGCCTCCGAGCGGGGTCGACCACGTGGTCGTCGTGACGCACCGGTCGAAGCCTGAGGGCTGGGACCCCGAGGCACCGTTTCACTTTATCGACGGCGTCGAGGCAGCCGTGGCCAGGGCGCAGGAGCTCGCGGGTGACCGCATCGTCGAGGTCGCCGCTGGCGACGTCGGTGGCCAGGTGCTTGCCGCGGGCCTGGTCGATGAGGTGCGCATGGACGTCGTACCCGTCGTGTTTGGGTACGGCAAGCGCTACTTCGGGTCGGTCCACGCACAGCACCTGTTGGAGGATCCCGACGTGGTGATTCAGGGCAACCGAGTGCTTCACCTGCGCTATCGGGTGCGCCGTTGACCTATCTGAGCGGGTACGCGAAGAAGTCCACTGCGAACGGTGACACAAGATCGGGCCTCCGGCTGCGTTTGCGCATCGCTGCCTTGGGACCGACGCGACAGCCAACATCCAGCCAGCGATTACACCCTCAACTGCGAAGAGCCACATTTGCTTGCTAGTTGGACGCTAGTTCACTTTGACTGTCTTGGTACGCTTGGCCATCCTCCTTTGGGGAATTTTGAGCTGCCTGAGCATAAATCGCCGCATTTGAGCATCGCTCATATGGGTCGTTTCTTAGAGGCCGTTGTGCGATCCGGACCTGGTTGGAAGAATGACATGCATCTGCGAAGTAAAGACGAGGGCAGAGGTAAGTCGCGGGTTCGTTCCGTCAACGATTGGCGCCTTGGGCAAGCACTGGAGGAATTTGGTGCGGGAAATAACCTTAATCTGAGCATCGACATTGCTTCCGCCCCTATTCCCACCCGTAGGTGTGACGTTTTCGCCTGCCTCCTGATATCCCATTCGAAACTGGGAGAAGCGGTACATTTCATCTTCAACGGGTTCAATACACCCTCTATTCAAGAGGGTAGTGGGACTGCGCCAGAACCCGTTGACAGTCGGAAACCGCAGACGTACGTTGGGGGCACTGTGCGCCTGGCTGGGGGAAGGAACGCAGGGACCGTGGTTCTCTCAACGGACCTGTCGCCACTACGGCAACCAACGGATATCCGCGCAGGACGAGCGACCAGCCCTCCTGCCACGCCAGGAGTCTCATCATGACCATCAAGAAAACACTGCGCCTGCCCATTTTCATTGCTCTCGCCCTCGTCGCGGGGACCGCGCCGGCCATTGCAACGCCCCAAGAGGAAACCCCCACCCAGTGGCCGCCCGAGGACACGGGGGGGCACTATCTACCGGTCCCCGACGATTACTACGCTCCAATAGAGATCGAGGCATGCGGCACGACCGTCACCCTGGAATCCGGAGACGTTCGGGAAGTCCACTACAAAGCCCGGGTTAGGCAGAACGGGTCAACACTGGTGAAGTTCCGGGGCGATGCCACCGTGGACCTGACGCGCGCCTCGGACGGTGCCTTCATCGACGAACTCGACGTCTCCGGACCGGGCTTCCAATACTTCTCGGCCGATCAGTTAACCATCGTCGACTCGCTCAAGGGTGCCTCGATCATTTACCCCATAAGCCCCGCTGATGCCGCGGCGCTGGAAGAAGAAGGCCTACCCGAATTCTTGTACTTCGAGCGGGGGTGGCTGGCCTTCCATATTCAACTCTCTGAGGATCCGGAGGTGATGGAGCCAATTTCGGTGGATATCGTGATGAACACCACTCGGCACGTTCACGATGTGTGCGAAATGCTGGATGAGGCGGCCGAGAAGTAACACGTCCTCCTCTCCGGACTTTGGGTAGGAGGACGCCGAGGTTCAACCGTGTCTTGGCGGCGGCGAGCCCAGGACGCCTGTATTCGGGGGATTTAGCCTGTCTTGTGCTTCTGGTGGTCGACGGAAAGAGGCGACCCCAGAGGGGCCGTCAGTCGTGCCAGGTGCGGCGACTGGAGATGACGCTCTTAGTCCTGTCGCTTGGCGTAGTCGCTGAATCCTTGCCAATCAACGACCACGCATTGCTCATCTCCTACGACCCATGCATCGTGACCTGGCGGGACGGACATATAGTCGCCGACGGTGAACTCGTTTTCCTCCCCGTCGTCCATGACGATCTTGAGTCGTCCGGACAACACATAGCCGGTATGGGCCACCTGACAGCTGTCCGTCTTAGCAATGGGTTTCACGTGCTTGGACCACTGCCAACCGGGCTCGAAAACCGCCCGCCCGACGGCGCCTGCCTCGAGATTGATCAAATCCAGCTTTCCTTTGCCGTCCTCGAAAGGCCGGGTTTCTTCGGGCTCGTTTAGACTCTTGCGGATCATGGGTGCCATGAGGGTCTCCTTTGAACCAGACGTGCAATGCGCACAAGTTTGGCAGCACCCCGGGAACGGGGTCAATGCGTCCCGGCCTGACGAGGACGTCTGCATCGTTGTCGGCAGTACGGTGATCGCTTCGAACGGGGTCGCTAAGCCCAGAGGCTGCAACGGCTGCCGTCTTCACGCCTAAATAGTCGCCAACAAGGCGAGCGCCGGCGTCACCAACCGCCGCGCGTCGGCGTGTGTCCCTTTCGGGCGTCGTCGGGCATTGCCATTTCGGCCCGCAGGCCTAGGAGTCGGATGGGACGGCCCGCTTCGATTCCGGCTGCGAGGTCCAGGGCCCGCGCAAGGATTTCGTGCCGGTCGAATGTCTCGGGAATCTTCCTCGCATGGGTTTTGGTGAAGAACGGTGCGTACCGAACCTTGAGGGTCAGCCCGACGACGGGCCGTCCTTCGGCCACAACATCCTCAAGGACACGCGTTGTCAGCTCCCTGACGGCCTCGTCCACTTGGGCGGGCTCGGTCAGGTCCCGCTGGAAGGTGGTCTCCCGGCTGTGCCCGCGGGCAACCCACGGGGTGTCGTCCACAACGTTGGCGCCGTCCCCGCGTCCGAGCTCCGCGTACCAAGGACCCATCTTGGGGCCGAACTCCGGGACCAGGTCCTGAGGGTCGGACGCGGCGAGCTCGGCGACGGTGTTGATGCCGAGCTTGGCCAGCCGGCCGGACACTTTGGTGCCGACGCCCCACAGGTCCTTGGTGGGCCGCCCGCCCATGACGTCGAGCCAGTTCCCGGCAGTGAGACGGAAGACGCCGGCCGGCTTGCCGAAACCGGTGGCGACCTTGGCGCGGACCAAAGTGTCGCCGATGCCCACGCTGCAATGCAGCTGCGTTCGCTCCAGTACAGCGGCCTGCACCTGCCGGGCGTAGGCTTCCGGATTCTCTGTTTCGACGCCGACAAATGCTTCATCCCAGCCCAGCACCTGCACGGTGGCGCCGGGCTGCGCGCGCAGCGTAGTCATCACCGTTTCGGACGCCGCGAGGTACGCCTCGTGATCAACGGGGAGGATGACGGCATCGGGCACTTTCCGGGCCGCCGTGCGTAAGGGCATTCCGGAACCCACGCCGAACGCCCTGGCTTCGTAGGATGCGGTCGAGACCACAGCCCGTTCCGTGGGGTCGCCCCGACCGCCGACAATGATCGGCTTGCCCGCAAGCTCCGGCCGCCTGAGCACTTCGACCGCAGCGATGAACTGGTCGAGATCGACGTGCAGCACCCACGGGATTCCGCTCACGCCACCAGTCTGCCCTAAACGTCCCTGGCAAGCATCGGCTCTCCACCGGGTGTGGCCGCCTCCTGGGTCTTCTCCCTCGTCATCGGTTACGGCGCCCCCAGCGGTCTTCAGCTCACCAAAGCCCTCGACGTCATTGTCGAATTGCTGAGTGTGCGCTGACCGCTGCAACTGCCGGTCGATGAGCCGGTACCCAACCGCGGACATGGCCTACCGGCTCCGATGAGCCGAGACGGACGCGGTCTCGTTCCCGCGCGCCGACAGCAACTCCTCGTCTCAGTTGATCTGATCAGGGTGGGAACCGATCCGGCCGTCCCGGCGGTCGAGGCTGGCCAGGCGCTCCATGGCGGCGTTGTCCAGCGTGAAGTCCCAGACATCGAAGTTCTCCGGAATCCGGGGACCGGTGGCTTTGGGGATGGCAATATTGTCCAGCTGGAGGTGCCAGCGCAGGACCACCTGTGCAGGGGTTTTGCCCAGATCGCGGGCCAGGTCCACCACGATAGGATCCTTCAGCGCTGCTCCCCGGGCCAGGGGACTCCAGGCCACGGTGCGGATGCCGTGCGCCGCGTTAAATTCCCGCAGTTCCGCTTGTTGGAACCACGGGTGCAACTCGATCTGGTTGACCGCCGGGACGATTTCGGTGTGTTGAAGCAGCTGTTCGAGATGTTTTGGGAGGAAGTTCGAAACGCCCACCGCCCGAACGCGCCCCTCACGGTAGAGGCGCTCAAGCGCCTTGTAGGTTTCCACAAACAGACCACGCTTGGGCTGGGGCCAGTGGATCAAATACAGGTCGATGTAGTCGAGCCCCAGCAGCCGGGCAGAATCTTCAAAGGCCCGGAGCGCCTGGTTATAGCCGTGGTTATGGTTGTAGACCTTGGTGGTAACGAAGATTTCCTCGCGGGAGGCGAGCCCGCCGGCCGTGTATTTGCGGACTGCCTCACCTACCCCCTGCTCGTTGCCATACAGGGCCGCGGTATCGATATGGCGGAAACCGGCCTCCAGAGCGCGATAGCAATGCCCGGCTGTCTCCGGCGGCGGAATCCTGGCCGTGCCGTAACCGAGCCGATCTATCCACACACGGTTATTGAGCGCTGTCTTCTGCTCCGCCGCCATGGACGAGACTCTAGTCTTTCAGGGACTCCTGTCACCATCGTCGCGGCCCTAGACGAAGGGCGGACCCTCACTGTGCATGAATCCGCGCGCGAGCGGCCCTTGGCATCCGCCGCTGAGGGGAGGACGATTAAAGGACCGACACGAAGGAGGTTCGTGATGTGCTACGCCTCGAATAAGGATTCCCGCTGGGGCTTCCGCAAGGAAGCCGCGAACACGCCGGAAACCCGCCGCGAAGACAAGGACACCGGGCGCGAAACCTGGACGAAGACTGATGACTCCGAAGTGATTGCCTTCCTCGACAAGTCAACAGTGGAAGAGCCAGCCAGCGACCGAACCACGTAGCCGAAACCGTACGGGATAAGTGAAGCCCCGCAGTAAATCTGCGGGGCTTCGTTTGCGCCTACTGGCTCGGCGATTCATCCGGGTCGAAATCCTCCAGTGGGGCTCCCAGCCGGTCGTCCGCCATCCCGCCTTCGAGCGGGTCGGACAGAGTCTCGTCCACGGGACGTTCGGAGTCCGTATCGATCCCGGCGTCAACAAGTTCCGGCGGGACCGCGTCGGCGCCCTCATCCGGGATGACCGGGTCTTCACCCTGAATGTTCAGTTCGGGATCCGGCAGGTTCTGTTCGTCTTCCGGACGGTTCTGCTCGCTCATAGCAGCCTCCTTCGATCGGTGATCCAGTTTGCGCCTAGGTTGCCACCGTAACCCGTTCGAGCCGACAGGGAAACAGGCCGCCAGCCCGAAACGGGGCACATCGGTGGGTTATCACCGAGGACCAGTCCGCCGGCGTTGGGGAAACGGGATCAGGTCTAGGTCCTTGGCCGCAACCACCTCTGCCCCTCCAGCGCGGGCCTTCGCCTGGGCCTCGAGCGGGACCAGGTCGGCGTAGCGCGAGGAGAAATGGGTGAGCACCAGAGTGCCCACGCCGCCGCCGGCAGCGAGTTCACCCGCCTGTCCAGCGGTGAGGTGGCGGTGCCGAACTGCCAGGGCTCCGTCGTCGTCGCTGAAGGTGGACTCCGCCACGAGCAGGTCAGCGCCATCGGCGAGTTCCTCCGCCCCGGCGCAGAGCGCGGTGTCCATCACGAAGGCGAAACGCTGTCCCGGCCGGGGCACGCTGACCTCCTCCAGCCGCACCCCATTCAAGACTCCTTCCCGCTGCAGGCGGCCGACGTCGGGGCCGAAAACCCCGGCCGCAGCCAGCCGGTCGGGCAGCAGGGTGCGGTCGTCGGGTTCGACCAGCCGGTATCCGTAGGCCTCGATCCGGTGGTCCAGCGGGCGCACCTCGAGGCCGTCGGCTATGGCCCCGGCGCCGCCGTGCGGGTGCAGGCGCAGGTCAAGTCCCGGGGAGGCAAGCGAGATCAGACCCCGGACCACGTCCCCGCCGGAGGCCGGATAGTGCAGGTGGACCGGATGCTCCACGCCGTCCAAAACCATTCGCGAGAGCACGCCGGGCAGTCCGTAGCAGTGGTCGCCGTGCACATGCGTGAGGCAGATGCGTGTGATCCGGCTGGCCGAAACCCCGGCCAGGATCATCTGCCGCTGCGTTCCCTCACCCGGGTCGAACGGCATGCCCTCGCCGTCCCACCGCAGCAGGTAGCCGTTGTGGTTGCGGGTCCGGGTCGGAACCTGGGAGGCGGTGCCCAAGACAACAAATTCGCGCATGCCGCCGAGTCTGCCATTGCGAAGGCTCCGGCGGCCACCGTTGGGAAGGGGGCTGGCGCGGGCCGCCGCGGAGTGGCGCGGAGCGGCGTGGACCGGCGCGGAGTGGCGCGGAGTGGCCACACCCGGAGCGGCCGCAGACCCGTCGAACGGCCGCATGAAGGGCGGGGACGCATTGCTGCCCGGTAACCGGGCTGGGAAAATGTCAGGAACGGCCCGGTGGCTGAGCATCCGGGCAGGTCGTACTGGAGGCGGTGTCGGACGGGTGAATAGCAGGGCAGCGGGTGACAACGGCCGGCGGATGGAACGCGCCGCGGAGTTGCGGGCTTCACGGGAGCGCGGGCCGGCCGACGCGGAGGCCGACGCGGAGGAAGAGGAGCGGGCCGAGGCCGAAGAGGAGAAGCACCGGAAAATCCGGGAGCTGGACACCTCCCGGCGCGCGGACTACCTGATCCGGGAGGCCATGGCCCGCGGGGAGTTCGACGATCTGAAATACGCCGGCAAGCCGATCCCCAACCTGGGCAACGGGTACGACCCCGACTGGTGGCTCAAGGGGCTGATCGAGCGCGAGAACCTCACGGGGCTGGGCCCCGAAGCCCTGCTGCTGCGTACCGAGGACGCCGAGTTGGACGGACGGCTGGACCAGCAGATATCGGACCGGCGGGTGCGCGAAATCCTGGAGGACTTCAACGCCAGGGTGGTCAACGCGCGGCGCCAGCTGCAGGGCGGTCCGCCGGTGATCACCAAAACGCGGGACGTGGAGTATGAACTGGAACGCTGGCGCGAACGCCGGGCAGCCAGGGCAGCCGCGGCGGCACGCGAGGTACCGGAGCCCGAGCCCAAGCGGCCATGGTGGCGCCGGATGTGGGATGTGACCGAATAGTCAGGGGCGCTGCTTCAGTAGGTTGCCGCGCTACTTCCGCTGGGCGGCCGGTGTCCGGCGCAGGGCGGCCAGCTCCCTCTTCACCTGCCGCTTGGCGACAGGGCGAAAACCCGCCGCCACATAACGGTCGCGCACGGCGCGCTCGGAACGGAAGATCGCCCAGCCCCGCTTGAGCAGGAACGGCAGCGGTTTGCGGTGCTCCCGCAGGTCGCGCACGAGGCGGCGCACCGCCGTCGTGAGGGGGGAGACCCTGATGAAAACGGGGTCCACCTCCGCCCCGAGGCCGCGCAGCCGACCGAGCACGGCGTCGGCGAAGATGCCCTCGGCAATCACCGGCCCCTCCGCGAGTTCCACGGTGCGGTGCCCGCTGTAGCTGGAGGTGGCGATGGAATAGTTGGGGATCCGGGTGCTGCCGGTCTCCAGCAGTTCCATCATGGCGCCGGCCGCGGCGCTGCTGTTCCAGGTGTCGGCATGGTCCCAGTCGATTTCCCCGTACGGGGTCAGCGGCATGGGGGACGCGCCGGTGTGCTCGCTGATCTCCCGATAGAACGCGTCGAGCTCCACATGCGGACGGCCGAACCGCGCTGCCAGGTAGGACTTACCGGAACCGGAGACGCCGCCGAGCAGCACGAGCGGGGTTTGGGGAGAAGTCACAGGGCTATTATTCCGTGTCCGGCACCGTGGCAAGGTCCTCGAATGCCCGGACTCGGCGCGGACGGCACTTTACGGTCCCGGACCGTAAAATGGCAGGGGCATCCGCCGGGACCGGCGGCGCGGATCAGCAGGTTCAGGAAGCAGGCATCACTTTGGAGCAGTCAGCGCAGGGCCTTGGCGGGCTTGACTGGGTCCGCCAGCCGGATTCTTTCGGCGCGGAGGCGGACCTGCAGTTTGGACTGGAGCTGCTGGCCGCGGCCAAGCAGGGACGGCTCGGCGCTACCGTGCGCGTCTACCGCCCGGCACCCACGGTGGCGTTCGGGCAGCGGGACGCACACCTGCCCGGCTTCCAGGAGGCAGCCCGCCGCTGCCGCGACCTTGGATTCGAACCGCTGGTGCGCAAGGCGGGCGGCCGTGCCGCGGCGTACCACCACGGCTGCCTGGTGCTGGACCATGTGGAGCCGCTGGCCGACGCCATTGCCGGCGCGAAGCAGCGTTTCGGCCGGTTCGGTGAGCTCATCGCCGGCGGTTTGCGCGCGACCGGGCTGCAGGCCGGCGTCGGCGAAATCCCGGGGGAGTACTGCCCGGGAGAGTTCAGTATCCACGGCGCGTTCCCGGTTGATCCCCTGCGCCGGATCAAGCTGGTGGGCACCGCGCAGCGGGTCGTCGCCGGTGCCTGGCTGTTTTCCTCCGTCGTGGTGGTGGAGGACTCGGCGCCGCTGCGCGAGGTGCTCACGGCCAGTTATGACGCACTCGGCCTGGAATGGGATCCGGCGACGGCCGGCGCGGCCGAGGACCTGCTGCCCGGCCTCGGCGTGGACCCGGTGGAGCAGGCGCTGCGGGCCGCGTACGCCGGCTACGCAGACGTGGCGGACGGAGCGTTTCCCGACCTGCTGGCGCGCCTGCGGGTCCCGGAACCGGCCCCGTTGTAGTCGACGCCCGGCCAGCCTAGTCTGGAGGGGACCTCGAGTCCCGGCAGCGGAGGCACACCATGGACGGGCCAGCGCAGCACGGTCCGCACACCCTCAACGACGCACTGGGCCGGCCCCTGCGGGATCTGCGGATCTCCGTCACTGACCGGTGCAACTTCCGCTGCGTCTACTGCATGCCCAAGGAAGTATTCGGACGCGACTTCGTGTTCCTGCCCAAGGACCAGCTGCTGACCTTCGACGAGATCGTCCGGGTGGCCCGGATCGCGGCCGCGGAAGGAGTGGAAAAGCTCCGGCTGACCGGCGGCGAACCGCTGCTGCGGCGGGGGATCGAAGACCTGATCGCCGGGCTGGCCGAACTCCGCACGCCCGAAGGCCGTCCGCTGGACCTGGCGATGACGACCAACGGCTCGGCGCTCGCCGGTAAGGCGGAGGCGCTCAAGGCGGCGGGGCTGTCCCGGGTGACCGTCTCGCTGGATTCGGTTGACGACGCCACCTTCCGCGCCATGAACGACGTCGACTATCCCGTCGCCGCCGTGCTCGAGGCCATCGAGGCCGCGGGCGCCGTCGGGCTGGGCCCGGTCAAGGTCAACGTGGTGGTCAAGCGCGGCCAGAACGACGGCGGCGTCCTGGCTATGGCGCGCCACTTCCACGGGACACCCCACATCGTCAGGTTCATCGAGTACATGGATGTGGGCTCGACCAACGGCTGGAACCTGGAGCAGGTGGTCCCGTCGGCCGAGATTGTGCGGCGGATCGATGCCGACCTTCCCCTGGAACCGCTGGCACCCCGCTACGCCGGAGAGACGGCCACACGCTTCAGGTACCGCGATGGCGGCGGCGAAATCGGGACCATCTCCAGCGTCACGCAGGCGTTCTGCCACGGCTGCACCCGCGCCCGGCTGAGTACCGACGGGAAGCTGTTCACCTGCCTGTTCGGCACCGGCGGAACAGATCTGCGCGCCCTGCTGCGCGGCGGCGCGGACGACGACGAACTGGGGCGCGTGCTGTCCGGCGCCTGGCGGGGCCGCTCGGACCGCTACTCCGAACTGCGCAGCGCGGCCACCAAGGGCGTCGCAGCCGAAGGCGGGACCGGTCGAGGGCCGCGCGAGGCGCCCCCGGCCACCGGCTGGCCCGGGCAAAGGGTAGAGATGCACTACATTGGCGGCTGATCGGATGGCCGCACCGTCGTCGCGCGCGGATCGCGCCGCCGCCGGCGGCCGGAGCAGACCCCGGACAGCACACCGCCCGCACCCGAACCGGAATCCGGCGGGGCACGGGCGGTGCAGGTGGACTGTGCACGGACCTACTCAGTGGCCGCGGGCAATCCATTCGTCGAGCTGCGGAGCTTCGGCGCCGATGCTGGTGGCATCGCCGTGGCCGGTGTTCACCGTAGTCTCGGCCGGCAGCGTCAGCAGCCTGCCCTTGATCGACTCGATGATCGTCTCGAAGCTGGAGTAGCTGCGGCCGGTGGCTCCCGGACCGCCGTTGAACAACGTATCGCCGCTGAACAGCACGTTCTCCGATGCCAGGTGGAAGCAGACCGAGCCGGGGGAGTGGCCGGGGGTGTGGAGGGCCTGCAGCCGCGCCCCCGCGATCTCGAAGGTATCGCCGTCCTCGATTGCGTGGTCGGGTGCGCTGTCCGGGAAGACGGCGTCCCAGAGCATCCGGTCTGCGTCGTGCAGGTAGACCGGTGCCTTCACCAGGTCCCGGAATTCACCGACGGCGCGGATATGGTCGTCGTGACCGTGCGTGAGCAGGATGGCCTTCACCGTCCGGGAGCCGACGGCATTGGCAATGGCCTGCGGATCGTGTGCCGGGTCGATGACGACGACCTCGTCGCCGTCACCGACGATCCAGACGTTGTTGTCCACGTCCCAGGTGCCGCCGTCCAGCGAGAACGTGCCCGAGGTGACCAGGTTTTCGATTGCCACGCTCATGCTACTTCCACCACCGAACGCAGGACCTTGCCTTCGTGCATCTTCTGGAAGGCCTCTTCCACTTGGTCCAGCCCGATGCGCTCGCTCACGAAGGCATCCAGGTCCAGGTTGCCCTGCTTGTAGTGGCTGACCAGCATGGGGAAGTCGCGGGACGGCAGGCAGTCGCCGTACCAGGAGGACTTCAGCGAGCCGCCGCGGCCGAACACGTCCAGCAGCGGCAGTTCAATCTTCATGTCCGGCGTGGGCACTCCCACCAGGACCACGCGCCCGGCGAGGTCGCGGGCGTAGAAGGCCTGCTTGTAGGTTTCCGGCCGGCCGACGGCTTCAATCACAACGTCGGCGCCGTTGCCGCCGGTGAGCGCCTGTATGGCTTCCACCGGATCCTGTTCCTTGGAGTTGATGCCGTGCGTGGCACCCAGCGACTTGGCCAGCTCCACCTTGTTGTCGTCGATGTCGACGGCGATGATCGTGGTGGCGCCGGCCAGCTTCGCGCCGGCGATGGCAGCGATGCCCACGCCGCCGCAACCGATCACGGCCACGGATTCGCCGCGCTTGACCTCGCCGGTGTTGATCGCCGCGCCAATGCCTGCCATCACGCCGCAGCCGAGCAGCCCCACCGCGGCCGGGTCGACGTCGTCGTCCACCTTGGTGCACTGGCCGGCGGCCACCAGGGTCTTCTCGGCAAAGGCGCCGATGCCCAGGGCGGGGGAGAGCTCGGTCCCGTCCTCGAGGGTCATCTTCTGCGTGGCGTTGTGGGTGTTGAAGCAGTACTGCGCCTCACCGCGCCGGCAGGCCCGGCACTCGCCGCACACTGCGCGCCAGTTCAGGATGACGCGGTCGCCGGGGGCCAGGTTGGTCACGTCGGGGCCGACGGCGCTGACCACGCCGGTGGCTTCGTGGCCGAGCAGGAAGGGGAAGTCGTCGTTGATCCCGCCCTGCTTGTAGTGCAGATCGGTATGGCAGACGCCGCAGGTGAGGATGTCCACCAGCGCCTCGCCCGGGCCCGGATCGGGGACCAGGATGGTTTCGATGGAGACCGGAGCATTCTTTTCCAGGGCCACTACTGCCCGAACCTTGTGAACCATGCGGGAGTGATTCCTTCCTAGCGAAGTCTGGCGAGGCCGTCGTCGGCCGTCCTGCCCATCCTAGGAAGAAAACAGGGGCGCCACAATTTCCAAAACGATTGTTATGGAAACTGCGGCGCCCCTTGGGCCCGCGGTTCGAAGACGACCGGCGGAGCGTGCGCTGGCTAGACGGCCAGGCGCTCCTTGACCAGCGCCAGCGGCGGGTTGGTGGCGCTGCTGCCATCCGGGAAGAGCAGGGTGGGTACCGTCTGGTTGCCGCCGTTGATCTTCTCGACCAGTTCGGCGGTGCCCGGGACCTCTTCGATGTTGATTTCCGTGTAGCCGATGCCCTGGGCATCGAGCTGGGTCTTCAGGCGGCGGCAGTATCCGCACCAGGTGGTGGAGAACATGGTGACGGTTCCGTCAGCGGGTGTGTAGTCCAAGATGGCTCCTTTTCGGTGAAAGCTTGTGATCATATCAACGTCCCGCCCGGCCCGGTCATTCCCGGCGCCGGCGGTGGCGGCGGCCGGGCGGGAGATCCCGACTCGGGCGGCCGCGGCTTTTCGGGCCCGCGCCGGGGTTCCGCCGCGGAACTGGACCATAATGGAGGCATGTGCGGCAGATACGTCATGGCCCGGAGCACCGGCGACCTGGTGGCCTCGTTCGACGTCGACGAGTCCTACGTTGAAGAGATCCAGCCCTCCTACAACGTGGCACCGACCGACGACGTCCCCCTGATCATCGACCGCAAGGGACCCGGCGGTGAGGGAATATCGAGAAAACTCATCCTGGCCAGGTGGGGTCTCGTGCCCCCGTGGGCCAAGGACCCCCGGTCCGGCGCGCGCCTGATCAATGCACGCATGGAGACCGTGACGGAGAAACCCTCGTTCCGCAAGGCGGCGGCCAGGAAACGCGGGTTGCTCGTTGCCGACGGGTATTTTGAATGGCAAAAGACCGACGAGGGCAAGATTCCGACCTACCTTCACGGCGAACACGAAGAGACGCTGGCTTTCGCCGCTTTGTTCGAGAACTGGCCGGACCCTGCCCTGCCCGAAGACCACCCGGAGAAGTGGCTGCGGACCTGCACCATCATCACCACCCAGGCGGCCGATGCGCTCGGGCATATCCATGACCGGACACCGCTGATCGTTCCGCCCGGCCTCTATGCGGACTGGCTGGATCCGGAAACGACATCCGAAGCCGACGTGCAGCAGCTGCTGGAGGCCATGCCCGAACCGCATCTTGTCCCGCGGCGGGTTAGTTCGAAGGTCAACAACGTGCGCAACAACGGGCCCGACCTCATCGACGAGGCGGCATGAGAGCCGGCCGGCGGCCGGGAAACGAGGTGCGCCCCATCGTTCGCATCCCCGCGGTCATTGTGCGCCGGCCCCGGCTGCTGGAAGCTGGGACGGAGTAGCCGGACCCGCGCCGCCGAAGCGGGGCTCAGGGGAGGATCCAATGCCTGGAAAGTACGTGGCCAGCTCGACGGCAACCATCGCGGCGCCGCCGGACCGTGTCTGGTCGGTGATCACGGACCCCGAAGCCATCAGGGGGTTTATGTTCGGCACCGACGTGCAGACCGATTGGAGCGTCGGCGGGCCCATTCGATGGCGGGGTGAGTGGGAGGGCGAGGCGTACGAGGACAAGGGCCAGGTGCTGGAGTTCGAACCCGGACGGCGGCTGGTCGTCACGCACTTTAGTCCGCTGTCCGGCCGGGAGGACTTACCCGAGAACTACCACCGTCTCGTCTGGACGCTGGAGGAAGTCCCGGGCGGGACAGAGTTCACGCTGTCGCAGGACAACAACGACACCGCCGAAGCGGCGGAACACTCCAAGCTGATGTGGGACAAGCTGGTCGGCGACGTGAAATACCTCGCCGAGCACGACGGCTAGGCAGGCCCCCGGCCGCCGAACCGCTGCGCGCTTACCGCCGTCGGCCTGCGGCCCCGATTTTGTCAGTGCCCGTACCTACGCTTGACCTTGGATTCGAACACATATTCGAATAGAATAAGAGGGTCAAGTTCTTCGGCGGGCGTGTTGGCAGGGGCGCTCGCCGGGGATTATGACCCGTTGTCCAGATGAAAGGCGACTGGGACATGGGTGTTTTCAGTGAAGCAGTTGACGTTGTGTGTTCCCCTGCCGGACAGCCGCTCCGGCTGCGCTGGCAGGGCAGGAGCTACCGGATCGTCGCGGAACCGGTGCGTTGGTACGAACGCCGCAAATGGTGGGCGGAGGAACTGCGCGCGGAACGGGGCAGGGGCGCAGGGCTGGTGGACCATGAGATCTGGCGGGTGCAGGCGCGGCTGAATGGCCGGTCACAAATCCGCACCCTGGACCTCTCCCATCAGGTGGATACCGGGCGCTGGCGCCTGATCCGCGTCCATGATGCCGTCCGGGAGCTGAGCGCCTGACGGCACCCCGGTTCCCGCCGGCTTTTATCCAGCACCCGGTTCCCCGCGGCAGTCCGCCGGATACCCATCCTGTGCCCCAACCGTTGTTTGGAATGTCCATGAGCTTTACCCACCTGCATGTATCCACGGCGTTCAGTGCGCACTACGGTGTCTCCTGGCCGGAGGAACTGGCCGCAGCGGCCGCTTCCTTCGGAGCCGACGCCTTGGCCTGCACCGACCGGGACGGCCTCTACGGCACGGTCAAGCACCTTAAGGCGTGCCTGGCGACGGGGATGGATCCGATAGTCGGCGTGGACCTGGCCGTCCAGGACGGCGGCGGCCGGGACACCGGCCGCGTTGTGGTGCTGGCCCATGGCGGAAACCAGGGCAGCGGCTACCATGCGCTCTGCCGCCTGGTATCGGAAGCCCATGCCGGCACAGCTGCCCGCGGGCGCTCGGCCAGCCGCCGGACGCCCGGCGTGACGGTGGATCAACTCGCCCGGCATGCCGGTGTTCCGGACCGCGAACCGGCCCTGACGGTGCTGCTGGGCCCTTTTTCGGACGTCGGACAGGCGCTGCGCCGCCGCAGCTACGCCGAAGCCCGCCGGTTGGCCGGACGCTGGCGCAGCGGTCTGCCGGGCGGGTCGCTGGTGGTGGAAATCGTCTCCCACCTGAGTGCCCCGGGGGAGAATCTCAGTACCGCCCACGCGGTGCGGATGCTTAACCTGGCCGGGGAGCTGAATCTGCCGGCAGTGCTGACCAATGCCGTGCGCTACTGCGAAGAGGACGGAGCCGCCACCGCCGATGTGCTGGACTCGGCGAGGGCGCTGACAGCCTTGTCCAAGCTGCCGGATCTGCAGCCGAGCGCCCAGGGCTGGTTGAAATCCCCCGACCGGATGCAAGCCTTGGCGCGGGAAATCGTGCAGGCAGCCGGCGGCGGAAGCAAGGACGTCATCCGCCTGCTGGCCACGACGGAAGCGGTGGCCGACCGGTGCCGCATGGATCCTTACCAAGACATGGGCTTCAAGCGCCCGGTGGTCCCCGAAGCCTCTGTCATCGGGATCGACGGGGATCCCGTGGCCGAGCTGGTGCAGCGCTGCGAAACCGGCATCGCCGAACGGTTCGGCGGAATCTCCGGACGGGCCGAGAAGGAACTGCGGGACCGGCTGGCCCATGAGCTGGGCATCATCTCGCGGCTGGGCTTCGCCTCCTACTTCCTGACGGTGGCCGAAGTGTCGCGCATGATCACCGGGATGGGCGTGCGCGCCGCGGCCCGGGGGTCGGGCGCCTCAAGCCTGGTGAACTATCTGCTCTACATCAGCCACGTGAACCCCCTGGACCACGGGCTGATCTTCGAGCGCTTCCTCTCCCAGGACCGTTCCACCTTGCCGGACATCGACATCGATGTGGAAAGCGCAGAGCGGCACAACGTCTACCAAAGGATCTTCGACCGTTTCGGCAGCCAGCGGGTAACCCTGATGAGCATGCAGAACGGTTACCGTGCCCGCGGGGCGGTCCGCGACGCCGGCTTGGCGCTGGGGCTGCCGGAGGAGGAGATTTCGGGCATCGCCAAACAGCTGTGGCGGTTCTCCGCGCGCCAGTTCCGTGAGGCGATGGCAGAGAAGCCGGAGCTGCGCGCGTTTTCCGCGCAGGTGGAGCAGAACCAGCAGCTGGACCTGCTGGTGGATTTGACCGAACGGCTGGACCGGCTGCCCCGGCACATCTCCATGCACCCCTGCGGGGTGATCCTGGGCGACACCTCGCTGTTGGACCGCACCCCTACCCAGCCCAGCGGGCTGGGGCTGCCGATGAGCCAGTTCGACAAACACGACATGGACCCGATGGGCATGCTCAAGCTGGACGTGCTGGGCGTGCGGATGCAGAGTTCCATCGCCTACGCGCTGAAGGAAATAGCCCGCATCCATCCGGACAAGGACGCCGTGACGGCAGCCGGCCGGCACCCGGTGGGCGAGGACGGGACCGGGCCCGACTACATTGCCGCGGACGGGACCATCAACCTGGAACGGGTCCCGCTGGACGATGAACCGACCTACGAGCTGATCCGCAGCACCCACACCCTGGGATGCTTCCAGATCGAATCACCGGGGCAGCGCGAGCTGGTGGGCAAGATGGCCCCGCGGGACTTCAACGACCTGATTATCGACATTTCGCTGTTCCGGCCGGGCCCGATGCAATCGGATATGGTCCGGCCGTTCCTAGAGCACCGCCATGGCTGGGCGCCGGAGCGCTTCCCGCACCCTGATTTGATTCCGGTGCTGAAGGAAACCCACGGCGTCACGATCTTTCACGAACAGGTCCTGCGGACCTTCGACGTATTCACCGGCTGCGGACTGGCCAAGGCGGACGAATTCCGCCGGCTGCTGGGCAACGAGGAAGCCGAACCGGCGGTGGAGGAATACTTCCGCAACGCCTCGCTGGACCGCGGGTATCCGCCGGAGGTGGTCGACGCGGTGTGGGGCACGCTGAAGTCCTTCGGCAGCTTCGGATTCTGCAAAGCCCACGGGGCCGCCTTCGCCGTGCCCACCTACCAGACGGCCTGGCTGAAGGCCCACCACCCCGAGGCCTTCCTGGCCGGGTTATGGCAGCATGATCCGGGAATGTACCCGCTGCGCCTGCTGGTGGCCGAAGCACGGCGGTTGGGCATCCCGATCCTGCCGCTGGACATCAACTGCAGCACGGACCGCTACCAGGTGGAACGCGTTCCTTCCGGCACCGGGGAAAAGCTGGGGATCCGGCTTAGCCTGACCGGCATCTACGGGCTCTCGGCGGCCGAGCTCAAACGCATCGTTGCCGGCCAGCCGTACGAATCGCTGGCCGACCTGCGGGCGCGGGCCAAGGTCGGCAAACCCGCGCTGAAACGCCTGGCCCAGCTGGGGGCCTTCGACGAACTGAACCGCAGGACCGGCCAACGCGGCGGCCGGGCGGCCAGCCGGACGGATCTGGTCTACCATCTGGACCAGCCGGACGCACGCCCGGTTCCCCAGCGCTACCAGCCCACCGAGGGCCAGCTGTCCCTGCCGCTGGGGGATCTGGAGCTGCGCCATCTCGTCCCGGTTTTCCCGGAACCTACCACGGTGGACAAGGTGCGCACCGAACTGGACCTGCTCTCGATCGACGCCAGCTCCCACCTGATGGAGAGCTACGCGCCGCTGCTGGCCCAGCTCGGCGTCACCCAGGCCAAGGACCTGCTGCACCTGCGCAACGGGAGCGAAGTGATGGTGGCCGGTATCCGTGTTGCCACCCAGACCCCGCCCATGCGCGGCGGCCGGCGGGTGGTTTTCATCAGCGTGGACGACGGCACCGGCTGCGTGGACGCCACCTTCTTCCAGGAAGCCCAGGAACGCTCCGGCCCGCTGCTGTTCGGCACCGAGATGCTGCTCATCCGCGGCCTCACCCGGCGGACCGGACCCAGGGGGATCGGGCTGCAGGCGCTGGAGGCGTGGGACCTTTCGGACACCGCCGGCCTGCCGCTGCCGGGCAACCCTGTCCCTTCCGGGCCTGGAGCGGGCCGTGCGCCCGCAACACCGGCACAAGGCAGGGGCGCCGACCGCCAGGAAGAGCCGGGAACTGGCGAACTTGCCCGCCGCATGGCCGCGGAAGGACTGGATCACCGCGTTCCGGCCGAACCCTGGCTGGCCGGAAGCCACGGGAACCGGGCAGGGTGACGCCGCCGGCCGGAAGCCACGGTGATGCACCACCCACCGCCGGCGGGAAGCCACGGGAACCGGGTAGGGTGACGCCGCCGGCCGGAAGCAGCGGGAACCGGCAGGGTGATCCCGCCGGCCGGAAGCGGCCGGCCGGCCTTCGCGGGCGCGCCGCCCCTGCCGCGCCGGTGTTGGTCGGGCAACTCGACAGCGGATACGATCGTAGAGGCTTGCAGCGCCCAAGTATGTCGCTGCTGTAACGGCTTACATCCACCATAAGGAGACCTCTGTGTCAGCGCCCCAGAACATCACCCTCATCGTCGACGGCGAAGAGAACCAGGTGACCGAGGGCACGACGGGGGCCGACCTTTACGGCGCCCGACGGGAGGTCGTCGTCGTCCGCGTCGACGGCGAGCTGAAGGACCTGGATCAGCCGATCCCGGCCGGCGCCAAGGTCGAAGCCGTGACCATCGACTCCCCGGACGGACTGAACGTGCTGCGCCACTCCACCGCGCACGTGATGGCCCAGGCCGTGCAGCAGCTGCGCAAGGACTCCAAGCTCGGGATCGGCCCGTACATCACCGACGGTTTCTACTTCGATTTCGACGTCGATGAGCCCTTCACCCCGGAGGACCTGAAGCAGCTGGAGAAGATGATGCTCAAGATCGTCAACTCCAACCAGCGCTTCGTCCGCCGCGCCGTCTCCGAGACCGACGCGCTCGCCGAGATGGCGGGGGAGCCGTACAAGGAAGAGCTGATCGGGCTCAAGGGCCACTCCGACGAGGCCGGCGAGGGAGCCAGCATCGAAGTGGGTGCCGGCGAACTGACCATCTACGACAACGTGGACGCCAAGAGCGGCGAAGTGGTCTGGAAGGACCTCTGCCGCGGGCCGCACCTGCCCAACACCAAGCTGATCTCCAACGCCTATGCGCTGACCCGCTCGGCCGCCGCCTACTGGCGGGGCAACGAAAAGAACAAGCAGCTGCAGCGCATCTATGGCACCGCCTGGCCCACCAAGGAAGACCTGAAGGCCTACCAGGAGCGGCTGGCCGAGGCGGAGCGCCGCGACCACCGCCGGGTGGGCGCCGAACTGGACCTGTTCTCCTTCCCGGATGAACTGGGCTCCGGCCTGCCGGTCTTCCACCCGAAGGGCGGGATCGTGCGCAAGGCGATGGAGGATTACTCGCGGCAGCGGCACACCGAGGCGGGCTACGAATTCGTCTACACCCCGCACATCACCAAGAGCAACCTGTATGAGGTCTCCGGCCACCTGGACTGGTACCGGGACGGGATGTTCCCTCCCATGCATGTGGACGAGACCCGCGATCCCGAAACCAACGAGGTCGTCAAGCCCGGCCAGGACTACTACCTGAAGCCGATGAACTGCCCGATGCACAACCTGATTTTCCGCTCGCGCGGCCGGTCCTACCGCGAGCTGCCGCTCCGGTTGTTCGAGTTCGGTTCCGTCTACCGCTACGAAAAGTCCGGGGTTGTCCACGGCCTGACCCGCGTGCGCGGCATGACCCAGGACGACGCGCATATTTACTGCACCCGCGAGCAGATGAAGGACGAGCTGACCACCACGCTCAACTTCGTGCTGGACCTGCTCAAGGACTATGGGCTCGACGACTTCTTCCTGGAGCTCTCCACCAAGGACCCGGAGAAGTACGTGGGCTCCGATGACGTGTGGGACGAGGCCACCCGCACCCTGGCCGAGGTCGCCGAGGCGTCCGGCCTGGAACTGGTGCCGGACCCGGGCGGGGCGGCCTTCTACGGCCCCAAGATTTCGGTGCAGGCCCGCGACGCGATCGGGCGAAGCTGGCAGATGTCCACCATCCAGCTGGACTTCAACCTGCCCGAACGGTTTGAACTCGAATACCAGGCAGCCGACGGCAGCCGCCAGCGCCCGGTGATGATCCACCGCGCCCTGTTCGGCTCGGTGGAGCGCTTCATGGGCCTGCTGATCGAACACTACGCCGGCGCCTTCCCGGCCTGGCTGGCCCCGGTCCAGGTGGTCGGCATCCCGGTGGCGGAGGCGTTCAACGACTACATGCTGGAGATCGTGGCCAAGCTGAAGGCCCAGGGCATCCGCGCCGAAGCGGACCTGGGCTCGGACCGCTTCCCGAAGAAGATCCGCACCGCCAGCAAGGACAAGGTTCCGTTCGTGCTGATCGCCGGCGGGGAGGACGCCGAAGCCGGAGCCGTCTCCTTCCGCTTCCGCGACGGCAGCCAGGACAACGGCATCCCGGTGGACGAGGCAGTGTCCCGCATCGTGCAGGCCGCAGCCAGGCGCGGCAACTGACGATGGCCGAGACGACCGAAGCCATGACCGACCGGACCGGCGATGAGGTGACGGACGGCTTTGAGCTGCCCGGCGTGCCGGATGCCTTCCAGCGGCTCTGGACGCCGCACCGCATGGCCTACGTCAAGGGCGGCCAGGGCCAGTTCAAGAACAAGGACGAGTGCCCGTTCTGCATGGCTCCGGCCCGCCCGGACGAGGAATCGCTGATCGTCCACCGCGGCGAGTTCGCCTACGTGGTGCTCAACCTGTTTCCGTACAACCCCGGGCACCTGCTGGTCTGCCCGTACCGCCACGTGCCCGACTACACGGACATCACCGCGGAGGAGACAGCAGAGTTCGCCGAGCTGACCCAGACGGCGATGCGGGTCCTGCGGAAGGTGGCAAACCCCAGCGGCTTCAACCTGGGGATGAACCAGGGTGCGGCCGGGGGCGCCGGGGTCGCGGCGCACCTGCACCAGCACGTGGTGCCCAGGTGGGGCGGCGACGGGAATTTCTTCCCGATCATCGCGCAGACCAAGGCGATCACCGAGACCCTGGACGAGGTCCGCAAGCAGGTAGCCCAAGCCTGGCCGGCACGGTAGCGCGGCGATGCTCAACAAGTACGCGCGCGGATTCTTCGGAAAACTGTTCACGCCGCTGGCCCGTGCCCTGATCCGGATGGGCGTCTCGCCCGACGCCGTCACCATCGTGGGCACCCTCGGGGTCTCCGTGGGGGCGCTCGTGTTCTACCCGCTCGGGGAGCTGTTCTGGGGAACGGTCTTCATCACGGCGTTCGTCTTCTCCGACATGGTGGACGGCCTGATGGCCCGCATGCTGGAACGCAACAGCCGCTGGGGTAACTTCCTGGACTCCACCCTCGACCGGCTGGCCGACGGCGCGGTGTTCGCCGGTGTGGCCATCTGGTTCTTCACCGGCGGGGACAACCTGGCCATCGCCGTCTCCGCCCTCGTCTGCCTGCTGCTGGGCTCGCTGGTCTCCTACGCTCGGGCCAAGGCGGAATCGCTTGGCTGTACGGCCGCCGTGGGCCTGGCCGAACGCTCCGAACGCCTGGTGTCCGTCCTGGTCTTCACCGGACTGACCGGGCTGGGCCTGCCGGAAGTGGTCCTGCTGGTGGTCCTGGTGCTGCTGGCCGCCGCCAGCCTGCTGACCGTGGCCCAGCGGATCCTGGCCGTCTACCGGCAGACCCAGCAAACGGCCTGATCCGCCCGGGGCCGCCGGCCGCCCGGCCCGCCGCGGTCCCGGCGGACGGCGGCCCGCACCGGACGGCCAGGAAGGTTACGTCATCGGTGACCCTGCGCGCCGGGCCGGACGTATGATGAGATGTACGTTTCCTACCGACTCCTAGGGGCTTTTAGTGTCCAGCAGTGAAGAAACTTCGACTCACGCCCCCGTAACCGGCAGCAGCCGGGTCAAGCGGGGCATGGCCGAGATGTTGAAGGGCGGCGTCATCATGGACGTCGTGACCCCCGAACAGGCCCGCATCGCCGAAGACGCCGGTGCCGTGGCCGTGATGGCCCTTGAGCGCGTTCCGGCGGATATCCGCGCCCAGGGCGGCGTGTCCCGGATGAGCGATCCGGACATGGTGGACGGCATCATCGAAGCCGTCTCCATCCCGGTGATGGCCAAGGCCCGCATCGGCCACTTCGTCGAGGCGCAGGTGCTGCAGTCCCTCGGCGTGGACTACATCGACGAGTCCGAGGTGCTGACCCCGGCCGACTACACCAACCACATCGACAAGTGGAACTTCACCGTTCCCTTCGTCTGCGGCGCCACCAACCTGGGCGAGGCCCTGCGCCGCATCAACGAGGGTGCGGCCATGATCCGTTCCAAGGGCGAAGCCGGCACCGGCGACGTCTCCAACGCCACCACCCACATGCGCCAGATCCGCGCCGAGATCAAGCGCCTGTCGGCGATGCCCGAAGACGAGCTGTACGTGGCAGCGAAGGAACTGCAGGCCCCGTACGAACTGGTCAAGGAAATCGCCGCGACCGGCAAGCTGCCGGTGGTCTTGTTCACCGCCGGCGGCATCGCCACCCCGGCCGACGCCGCGATGATGATGCAGCTGGGCGCCGACGGCGTGTTCGTCGGCTCGGGCATCTTCAAGTCCGGCAACCCGGCCGAGCGCGCGGCCGCGATCGTCAAGGCCACCACCTTCCACGACGACCCCGACGTCATCGCCAAGGTCTCGCGCGGCCTGGGCGAGGCCATGGTCGGCATCAACGTGGACGAGATTCCTGAGCCGCACCGCCTCGCCGAGCGCGGCTGGTAAACACCGACGACGGCGAACGCCCGGTCCCGTACGAAAGTGCGGCGCCGGGCGTTCGCCGTTAACGGACGTCCCCGCCCCGTTACCGGGCGCCCCCGCGGCCGGCCGGGGAGCTGCTCTCCCGATCGAGCCCGCGCCGGGCCAGCAGCGGTGCCAGGTCGGCGTTCCGGCCGCGGAAGCTCCGGAAGGCCTGCAGCGGATCGATGCTGTTGCCCCGCGAGAGCAATGCGCGGCGGAAGCGGTCCCCGTTGCTGCGCTGCAGCCCGCCGTTTTCCGCGAACCAGGCCACGGTGTCGGCGTCCAGGATTTCACTCCAGATGTAGGAGTAGTAGCCCGCCGCGTAGCCGCCGGCGAAGATGTGCTTGAAGTAGCCGGTGCGGTAGCGCGGCGGGACCAGGGGCAGGTCGATTCCGGCGTCGGCCAGGGCCCGGCGTTCGAAGGCCAGCGGATCCTCGACCCGCTGCCCGGCGGCCAGGCTGTGCCAGGCCAGGTCGAGCACGCACGCGGCCAGGTACTCGGTGGTGGCAAAGCCTTCGCCCCACAGCTGCGCCGCCTTGATGCGGTCCACTACCTCCCGCGGCAGCGGCTCGCCGGTCAGGTGGTGCCTGGCGTAGTTGCCGACAACCTCCGGTTCCAGCATCCACATCTCGTTGACCTGCGACGGGTACTCCACGAAGTCCCTGGGCACGTTGGTGCCCGAGAGGCTGGGGTACTTCACGCGGGACAGCAGGCCGTGCAGCGCATGGCCGAATTCGTGGAAAAGCGTCACCACGTTGTCGTAGCTGAGCAGGGCCGGCTCGCCGGGAGCGGGCTGCGGGATGTTCAGGTTGTTCATGACCACGGCCCGCTGTCCCAGCAAGCGGGACTGCTCGACCAGCGAATCCATCCAGGCTCCGCCGTTCTTCGTGTCCCGGGTATGGAAGTCGCCGATGAACAGGCCCAGCCGGGCGCCGTCGTCGTCCAGCACTTCCCAGATCCGCGCCTGCTCATGGTAGGCGGTGAGGTCCGGGCGTGCTTCGAACCGCAGTCCGTACAGCCGGTTCGCGGCGAAGAAGACGCCGTCGGCGAGCACGTGTTCGAGCTCGAAGTACTGCCGCAGCCCGGCCAGGTCCACGCTGTAGTCGCGGCGGCGCACCGCCTCCGAATAGAAGGCCCAGTCCCACGGTTCGAGGGGGTGGCCGGCCGCCTCGGCGAGGATCTCCGCCTCGGCGCGGGCGTTGGCGACGGCGGGCGGGACCAAGCGCGCCAGCATGTCCTGCACCGCCGCGAGCGAGGGCGCCGTCTGCCCGTCCAGCACATACTCGGCGTGATTGGCATAGCTCAGCAGTGCGGCCCGCTCGGCCCGCAGCTCCGCCGTGCGGGCCGCCAGCTCCAGCGTCCTGTTGCCGGCTTCGCTGCGGCCCACCGATGCCTCGTGCAGGCGACGGCGGGTGCCGCGGTCGGTGAGCGTTTCCAGCGACGGCTGGGCGGTCGGCAGGGTCAGCGCCAGCAGCCATCCGTCCCCGTAACCGGCGTCCCGCGCCGCCAGCTCCGCGGCGGCCAGGTCGTCGTCGGCGAGCCCGGCCAGTTGCCCGGGGTCGGTGACATGCACCGCGGCGGCATTGCCTGCGGCGAGCAGCTCCCGCGAGTACGCCGCGTCCAGTTCCGACAGTTCCACGTTCATCACCCGCAGCCGCTCCTGGTCCGCCGGCGGAAGCTGGGCGCCGGCCCGGCGGAACTTCTTGCGCAGCTCCGTGAGCAGGCGCAGGTCTTCGCCCTCGAGGCCTTCTGCGGTTTCGTCGACCGCCGAGACCCGCCGGTAGAGAGACGCATGCAGGTAGATGTTGTCCCGGTGGGCGGCCCGCTGCGGGGCCATCTGCCGCTGCAGCTCCATCACGTCGTCGGTGGCGTCCGCGGCGGCGAAGTTGTCCAGCACGGCGCTCACCCGGTACAGCGTGCGGCCGGACCGCTCGAAGGCGACGGCGGTGTTCTCGAAGGTTGCCGGTGCCGGGTTGGCCGCGATCGCCTCGATTTCCGCCAGCTGCTCGCGGAAGCCGGCCTCGAACGCCGCCGGATAGTGTTCCGGGCGGATCGCGGCGAAATCGGGCAGCTCATAGGGGAGGAGACTGGGTTCCAGGAAGGGGTTGGCCATGCCACCACTGTGCCACGGGTGCCCGGCGTCTTTGCCGTATTGGCCGAGGGCACGCCGACGCGCCGCCGTGAGCCACGCCACATCCGGACTTACACTTGCGGCATGAACAGGCAGCCGCCCGAGGGGACGGGGCTCCCGGTGCGGACCAGGCGGGCCGCGGTTGCGCTGGGGGCGGCAACCGCGGTCCTCGCGCTGGCCACCGGCTGCGGGGTAGTGGCCGACGGCGCGGGCCGGTCCGGGGTGCCCTCCGGCCAGTCCACGCCCTCCGGCCGGGGCGCGCCGGGTCCGTCGCGGGACGCTGCCGGCAGGCCCGCCACCGCCACCGCGACACCCGCGGAGGAACCGACCCACGGCGCCGTGGCCGGCTGCCCCACGCTGCGCTGCGCGTCGGTGCTGGTGACCGGGGACATGCTGGTGCACGTGGGACTGTGGGAACAGGCCGCGGCCGACGCGGCGGAGACCGGCAACGGGCCGATGGACTTCGAACCCCTGCTCGAGGGACAGCGCGCCTACCTCGAACGCAGCGATCTGGCGGTCTGCCACCTGGAGACACCGGTCGCCCACGAGAACGGGCCGTACTCCGGCTATCCGTCCTTTAACGTGCCGCCGCACATCCTGGATGCCGCCAAGGCGGTGGGATACGACGCCTGCACCACGGCCAGCAACCACACCCTCGACCAGGGAACGGCCGGGCTGGAGCGCACGCTGGAGGCCCTGGACGACCGGGGGCTGGCGCACACCGGGTCCTACCGAAACCGGTCGGATGCGGGCGAGCCGCTGATCCTGGCGGCCGGCGGCGCGGACATCGCCGTGATCACCGGCACGTACGGGCACAACGGGCTGGCGCCCGAACATCCCTGGCAGGTGGACAAGCTGGACGCCGACGCGATGATCGGCAAGGCCAGGGAAGCCCGCGGGCGCGGCGCAGACATCGTGCTGGGCGCCATGCATGCCGGGGACGAGTATGCGTCCGTCCCCAGTGCGCAGCAGGAAGAGGTGGCCCACGCCCTGGCGGACAGCGGCGAGTTCACCCTCATCTACGGCCACCACACCCACTCGGTGCTGCCGATCGAGAAGTACCGCGGCACGTGGATCGCCTATGGCCTGGGCAATGGCGTCACCGAACTGTCGCCGTGGTACGAGGTGAACAACGAAGGTTTGGTGCTGCGCGCCCAGTTCAGTGAAGGCATCGACGGCGGATGGCTGGTCAGCGACCTGGCGTGGGCGCCCAGCCTGATCACCGCCAGCCCGTTGCGCTGGTGCTCGGTGGCCGCGGACAGGCCGCAGGGCGTCTGTGCATCCCAGGGTGCGGATGCAGCGTCGCGTGAACGAACCAAGACCACGGTGGAATCGATGGGCGCTGCCGGGCACGGCGCCCACGAACTGCTGATCAGCCGGGAACAGGACCACTAGCGTGGCCGGCATGCCGTCGGCGCAAACCGGCCCGCGCGAAGGGCGCCGGGCACCGTACCCGCGGGAACATCGCCCAGCCGGGACGAGGGCGCCCGTCACGGCGGCGGCGGCAGTGGCCATCGCGGCCCTGCTCCTGGCCGGCTGCAGCCCGGGACCGGAGGCCGGCGGCCCGCCCGGAACCGCGCCGGCTGCGGTGCCCTCCGTCTCCGGCCTGCCGGGGAGCGGTGGCGCGGGAGAGGCTCCGCCGTCGTCCTCCACGCCGAAGCCCGCCCCGGCGCCGGCGGTGACAGCCGGAGCGGGCCCGGACTGTCCGGGAATCCGCTGCGCGACCGTGGCCCTCACCGGCGACCTGCTGCTGCATGAGCCGCTCTGGGAGCAGGCGGGCGCGGACGCCCGGCAGACCGGGAAAGGGTCCTTGGACTTCGAGCCGATGCTGGCCGCCCAGGAGCAGTACCTGGACACCGCGGACCTCGCCGTCTGCCAGCTGGAAACCCCGCTGGCCGGGGCCGACGGACCGTACTCCGGCTACCCGGCGTTCAATGCGCCGCCGCAGATCCTCGACGCCGCCACCGCCGTGGGCTACGACGCCTGCACCACGGCCAGCAATCACGCGTTCGACCACGGCACCGCCGGCCTGGAACGGACCCTGGACGCGCTGGACGCGCGCGGCCTGGAACACACCGGCTCCTACCGCAGCGCGGCGGAGGCGGAGGACGTGCTGGTCCTGGACACCCCGGCCGCACGGATCGCGGTCATCACCGGCACGTTCTCCCTGAACGGGCTGGTGCCGGACCGGCCGTGGCAGGTGGACATGCTGGATCCGGCGGCCATGATCGCCAAGGCCAGGAAGGCCCGGGCGCAGGGCGCGGACATCGTCCTGGGAGCGGTCCATGCCGGAGACGAATACACCGACTACGCCAGCCCGCAACAGCAGGAGGCCGCACACGCGCTGGCCGACAGCGGCGAGTTCTCCCTGGTGTACGGGCACCACAGCCACTCGGTCCAGCCGATGGAGCGCCACAACGGCACGTGGATCGTCTACGGGCTGGGCAACACCATCGCCGCGCATGCAACGCCGAACATCCTCAACACCGAGGGCTTGATGGTCCGGGCCCAGTTCAGCCAGGCCGACGACGGCGGTGCCTGGGACGTGGCGCGGCTGGACTGGCTGCCGGCCACGTTCGACGGACCCGGGCACCGCTGGTGCCCGGTGGCGGCGGATGCGCTGGCAGCGGCCGCGAAGACCGGCGAATGGTGCGTGTCCGAACAGGCGGACGCGGCCAGCCGGCACCGGACCAAGGCGACCGTCGAGTCGATGGGTGCCCCGACGGACATCGCCCGTGAGTGGCTGCTCAGCGGCGAATGACGCCGCCCCCCGGCGGCTGAACCGCCGTGGCGCCGACCGGCTGCGTCAGCGCGGGCGGGCCGCTGCGTCGGCGCGGGCTTCGGCCTCGTGCGGGATGTCCAGCGCCACGTCGTTGAAGCTGCCGTAGCGCCGCTCGACGGCGTGGCGGATCAGGTAGTCGGCCACGGCCGGGTTCTTGGGCAGCAGCGAACCATGCAGGTAGGTGGCAATGACGTTGTGGTAGCGGGCTCCTTCGGTGCCGTCGGTGCCGTTGTTGCCCTGGCCCTTGGCCACCCGTCCGAACGGCCGGACATCGCTGCCGAGGGTGGTCAGGCCGCTGTGGTTCTCGTACCCGATGATGGTGCCGAACTCGCCGCTTTCGAGCACGGTGTTGCCGATCAGCCGGACGGGCCCGCCCACGGTTTCGGCATCCAGCAGCTCGATGCCGGTGATGACCTCGCCGGTGTGGGTGGTGAACCGGTGGCCGAACAGTTGGTACAGGCCGCAGACGGCCAGCATCGGCAGGCCGTCCTCGGCCAGCTCCCGCAGGCGGCTGCCCTGGGCCAGCAGGTCGGTCTGGATCTTGTTCTGGCCGGAGTCCTGGCCGCCGCCGCCCACGATCAGGTCCACCTGCTCCGGGAACGTGTCGCCGGGGTTGTACTCATGCAGCCGGACGTCGTAGCCGCGCAGCTGAAGGCGCCTGCGCAGCACCAGGACATTGCCCCAGTCGCCGTAGATGTTCATGTCCCGCGGGTACAGCTGGAGCAGGTCGATAACAGGCGCGTCCATCAGGAGACCACTTCCACTTCGGTCAGTTTGCCCAGCTCGCGGCGCAGCGCCAGCATGGCGGTGTAGGTGCAGTAGATGCGCTTCGGCGTATCCGGACCGCCCGCGATAAACCGTTGCAGCGAGGCATTCAGGTCCGTGTCCACCCGGCCCACCGGAACGTCCTCATAGAAGAGGCGCAGGCCCATGTCGTGCGCCCGGACCCCGGAGACCTCGGCCACGCCGGTGTCCCGCAGCGAATCGAAGTCGACGTCCCACAGCCAGGACATGTCCCGCCCGTCGGCGTAGTTGTCGTTAATGGCGATCATGGTCCGGAAGCCGGCGGCGGGGAAGGACTTCAGTGCCAGCCGGAAGCCGGACGGGTTCTTCACCAGCACCAGGTCCAGCGGCTGGCCGTTGACGGTCAGCGATTCGCCTCGGCCGAAAGCCGGGGTGACGTTCTCCAGCGAGGCCAGCAGCGCCGGCTCGTCCACGGCGGGGCCCAACACGGTCCGCGCCAGCACCATCGCCGCGGCGGCATTGAACACGTTGTAGACGCCGGTCAGCTTCAGCTCGAGCTCGATCGCGCGTCCGTCCAGCTGGAAGGTTGCGGCGGCCCCTTCACAGGCCGACAGCACGACGTCGGCGCTCGGCCGGTCGGCTTCGGCGGCGGTGTCGGCGGAGGGGCCGGCAGACGCGGTCCGCATTTCGTCGTCGTGCGGGAACATGTGGCGCAGCTGCGGTGCCAGGCCGAAGTATTCAATCCGCGGCGCCGCCACGGCGCCGGCCAGGGCCGCAATGCGCGGGTCCTCACGGTTCAGTACCACCGCCTCGGTCGTGGCGGCCGCGATCTGCCGGAGGAATCCCGCAGTCGTTTCGATTTCGCCGAAGCGGTCCAACTGGTCGCGCATGACGTTGAGCAGCAGGCTGTAGCGCGGGGCCACCAGTTTGACGAAGTGAACCGCGTGGGCCTCGTCCAGCTCCAACACGGCGATGTCCGCATCCAGCCGGCCCCGGGCGTCCGAGTCGCCCAGCACGGACGCAACCACGCCGCGGGTGAAGTTGCTGCCCGTGCGGTTCGTGAACACCTTCAGGCCCTGGCCCTGGAGCAGCTCCACCACCATCTTGGTGGTGGTGGTTTTGCCGTTCGTTCCGCTGATCACCACGACGCCGCGCGGCAGCGTGCCGAGCGTGCGCGGCAGGAACTGCGGATCGATTTTTTCGGCCACCAGGCCGGGCAGTGCGGAACCGCCGCCGCGGAGCCTGGCTACCGCCTTTACGGCCTTTCCGGCAACGGTCGCAAGGAGGTGTCGCATGAGTAGAGACTATACAAGCCGACGGGGTCGGGGCACCGTCGGCTCCGCGTGAATGGTGTCGGGTCCCACAGTGCCGGCGGGCACCGTTTAACACTGCCGGACCGGATGGCACTACTGTTTTTCCGTACGGTCGCCACGTCGGGCGGCCCGATGCCGAACTCCGAGGAACCGTCACCGTGGTCACGATTGGTGTGCTTGCCCTGCAGGGCGATGTCCGCGAACATCTATCCGTCCTGGAACACAGCGGTGCCAAGGCGGTGCCGGTGCGCCGGCCGCGGGAATTGGATGCCGTGGACGGCCTGGTCATCCCCGGCGGTGAATCCACCACGATCGACAAGCTCACCCGCATTTTCGAGCTGGCCGAGCCGCTCAAGAGGCGGATCGAGGCGGGCATGCCGGTCTACGGTTCCTGCGCGGGCATGATCATGCTGGCCCGTGAGATTGCGGATCCGGCCACGGACCTGAAGGGCGAGCCCCAGCAGACGCTGGGCGGCCTGGACATTACGGTGCGGCGGAACGCCTTCGGCCGGCAGCGCGAATCGTTCGAGTCAAACCTGGACTTCCAGGGCCTGGAGTTCAGTGCGGCGTCTCCCGGCCAGGACCCGGCGCCGGTGCACGCCGTGTTCATCCGGGCGCCCTGGGTGGAACGCGTGGGCAAGGACGTGGAGGTCCTTGCCATCGTCGAGCCGGAGGCGGCCTCCCACACCGATACTTTGCACGGGACAGCTAGAATAGTGGCAGTGCGTTCGCGGCATTTGCTGGCGACATCCTTCCACCCGGAGATTACGGGGGAGCGCCGCATCCACGAACTTTTCATCCGCATCGTCAGAGGAGAGGCGTAAGCATGGCCGGACACTCCAAGTGGGCAACCACCAAGCACAAGAAGGCCGTGATCGACGCCAGGCGTGCCAAGTCGTTCGCGAAGCTGATCAAGAACATCGAAGTGGCGGCCCGCAACGGGGGAGCGGACATGTCCGGCAACCCCGCGCTGGAGCTGGCCGTCCAAAAGGCCAAGAAGACGTCGGTCCCCAACGACAACATTGACCGCGCGGTCAAGCGCGGCGCCGGCCTGACCGGCGAAACGGTGGACTACAGCGAAATCATCTACGAGGCCCGTGGCCCGCAGGGCTCCGCCGTGCTGATCGAGTGCCTCACCGACAACAAGAACCGGGCCGCCTCCGAGGTTCGTTTGGCGATCACCCGCAACGGCGGCACCGTGGCCGACCCGGGGTCGGTGTCCTACATGTTCTCCCGCAAGGGCGTGGTGTCCCTGCCCGCCAACGGGCTCACGGAAGACGACCTCCTGATGGCGGTGCTGGAAGCCGGCGCTGAGGAAGTCAAGGAGCAGGGCGACAACTTCGAGGTCCACACCGATCCCGCGGACCTTCGCGCCGTCGTCGCCGCGCTGGAAGAGGCCGGCATCGAGTACGAAACCGATGAGATCGAGTTCGTCTCCTCGATGGCCGTGGAACTCGACGCGGACGCAGCCCGGAAGTTTATGAAACTGGTGGATGCGCTCGAGGACCTGGACGACGTCCAGAACGTCTACTCCAACGCCGACATCAGCGCGGATGTCCTCGCCGAAATCGAGAACGACTGACACCGGTCCGGCCGTCGGCACCAGCCATGCGCGTGCTGGGAGTGGACCCGGGCCTGACCCGCTGCGGCCTGGGTGTGGTCGATATTGAACCAAACCGCCGCTCCTCGCTGGTGGACGTCGGGGTGGTCGGGACCACCCCGGACATGCCGCTGGAGCTGCGCCTGCTCAAGATCGCCGACGCCATCGACGAATGGCTCGACGCGCACACGCCCGACGTGCTCGCCGTCGAACGCGTTTTCAGCCAGACCAATGTCAGCACGGTGATGGGCACGGCCCAGGCGTCCGGCGTGGTCATCGCGGCGGCAGCACGGCGGGGGATCGCCGTCGCGCTGCACACCCCTACCGAAGTGAAAGCGGCGGTCACCGGCAACGGGCAGGCGGACAAAGCCGCGGTGACCAAGATGGTGACCCGGATCCTGCGGCTGGACACCCCGCCGCGCCCGGCCGACGCCGCTGACGCCTTGGCGTTGGCAATCACCCATGCCTGGCGCGGCGGAGCAGCGAAACCGGCTGCCGGCGGCGGGATGACGACGGCCCAGAGGCTCTGGGCGGAGGCCGAAGCAAAGGCCAAGCGGACGCGCCGCTGACCCGCCGCCGGCGGCTGAAGGCAAACGGTGCCACGGTGTGGCGGTCGCCGGTAATGTCTGCGCTGCCCCGTAAGCTATTCGTAGATATGTTCGGACAATCCGCCCGCCGTGCTGCTGCGGGTGGACTCCGGGCCGCAGTGCCGGAATTGGGAGTTGAGTTCATGATTAGCTCGTTGCGCGGCGTCGTCGCCCACGTGGGATTGCAATCGGCCGTGATCGAGGTCAACGGATTCGGCATGCTCGTCCAGGCGACGCCGCAGACCCTGGGCACGCTGTTCGTGGGGCGGGAGGCCGAACTGGCCACCACCATGATTGTCCGCGAAGACTCCATGACGCTGTTCGGCTTCGAGGACGCGGCGCAACGGGAAGTCTTCGAAACCCTCATCTCGGTCAGCGGGGTCGGTCCGAGGCTCGGCCTGGCGGCGCTGTCGGTGCACTCGCCCGAGGCCCTGAGGGTTGCCGCCGCGGAGGGGGACAGCAAGGCATTCACCAAGGTTCCGGGTATCGGGCCGAAGCTCGCCGGCCGGATCGTGCTGGAGCTGGCCGGGAAGCTGATCCCCACCGGCGAGCAGGCCCCCCAACAGGCGGGCGGCTGGAAGGGACAGGTGCAGGAGGCCCTGGCGGGCCTGGGCTGGTCGGAGAAGGACGCCGCCGCGGCCGTGGACACCACCGCGGAGGAAAATCCGGAGGCGGCAGCGGCGGGCAATGTGGGCGACTTGCTGCGGCTGACCCTGCGCAGGCTGGGCCAGGACGGTGCCCGGACTGGCTCGGCCCGGCGGACCGCGGGAGTGAACTAGCGTGGCAGAGGATTCCGAGAACAACCGGCTGGTCGCCAACACGTCGGAAACCGAAGAAAGGGCGATCGAATCGGCGCTGCGGCCCAAGAACCTGGACGATTTCGTGGGCCAGGCCAGGGTCCGCCAACAGCTGTCGCTGGTGCTGGAAGCTTCCCGGATCCGCGAACGCACGGCCGACCACGTCCTGCTGTCCGGCCCGCCCGGGCTGGGCAAGACCACGCTGGCCATGATCATCGCCGCGGAAATGAACGCGCCGCTGCGGATCAGCTCCGGACCGGCGATTCAGCACGCGGGCGACCTGGCAGCGATCCTGTCGTCGCTGACCGAAGGGGAGATCTTTTTCCTGGATGAGATCCACCGGATGTCGCGGCCGGCGGAGGAAATGCTCTACATGGCGATGGAGGACTTCCGGGTGGACATCGTGGTGGGCAAGGGCGCCGGCGCCACCGCCATCCCGCTTGACCTGCCGCCGTTCACCCTCGTCGGGGCCACGACCCGGGCCGGGCTGCTGCCGGGTCCGCTGCGTGACCGTTTCGGCTTCACCGGGCACCTGGAGTTCTACGCCGTCGCGGAGCTTGAACTGGTGCTCCGCCGCTCGGCCATGCTGCTGGACCTCAAGGTGAGTTCGGCGGGCTTCGCCGAGATCGCCGGACGCTCCCGCGGCACTCCCCGCATCGCCAATCGTTTGCTGCGCCGCGTGCGGGACTGGGCTCTCGTGCACAAGATCGAGGAGATTGATGCGCGTGCGGCGGCGGCTGCGCTGGATATGTACGAAGTCGACGAACGGGGACTGGACCGCCTGGACCGGGCGGTGCTGACCGCCCTGATTACCAAGTTCGGCGGCGGGCCCGTCGGCCTGTCCACCCTGGCCATCGCCGTCGGCGAGGAAACCGAGACGGTGGAGACGGTGGCCGAGCCCTACCTGGTCCGCGAAGGGCTGCTGGGCAGGACGCCGCGCGGACGGATCGCCACCGCCGCCGCCTGGCAACACCTGGGGCTGGCGGTGCCGGATCATCTGGCCGCAGGACAGACCGAAGACCTGCTCTCGGAACTGCTGGAGCCGGACACGGGTTTCGCCGAAAACTGAAGCTTGACCGTGTAAGGGCCGTCACCGCGTAGAATGGTAGGAACGTGCGGAGTGCGCCGTTCCTCGCGGGACGCGGCAGGCTGCGTACACGGTCCGGATTTTCCTACCGGTCCGCTCCAGACTTCTAGGACGGAACTTTCCTGTGTTCGTAAATCTCTTCACCGGCACCACTCCCCAGCAGCAGTCGGGCGGCATCGACGTGATGACGATCGGCCTGTTCGCCGTTTTCGCGCTGTTGATCTTTTTCATGTTCCGCAAGCAGAAGAAGGTCCAGGCCCAGATGCGCGAGAAGGCTGAGCGCATCAAGGAGCAGATGGTGCCGGGCACCGAGGTGATGACGCAGTTCGGTCTCTTCGGCACCGTCGTTTCCCTCGACCCCGACAACAACAAGGTGGTCCTTGAACTGTCGCCGGGCAACACCGCCACTGTGCACACCCAGGCGGTGAACGAAGTGGTGACCCCGGAGACCCCCGAGGTTCCCGACGACGCCTCGTCCCTCACCGCGGAAAGCGCCACCCGCCCGGAGGAATCCGCCGAGGACACCCTCAAGCGGCTGAACGAAGAGCAGAACAAAGACACCAAGTAGGCCAGCGACGGCTTAGCCGTATAGGCGTGCAGTGGCGGGGCATGCCCCGCCACTTCGCCATGTACCGGCCGGTACCGCCGGCCGACTGAGCCGATGAGAGAAAGATCTTCCATGGCACGAACCGGTTCCACCAGCATCGCGCGGCGGACACTTATCTGGCTCGGTGTGCTCCTTGCCGCCGGCACCGTCATCCTGGGCAGCGGTGTGTTCACCGGCCAGGCGAGCTGGGCGCCCAAGCTGGCGCTCGACCTCGAGGGCGGCACCCAGATGATCCTGGCTCCGCAGGTCCAGGGCGGCGGGGGCGAGATCACCGCCGAGCAACTCAACCAGGCCGTGGAGATCATCCGCCAGCGCGTCGACGGTTCCGGCGTGGCGGAAGCGGAGATCACCACCCAGTCCGGCCGCAACGTGGTGGTCAGCCTGCCCGGTGTCCCGGACCAGCGGACCCGCGAACTGATCCAGGCTTCGGCCGCCATGGAATTCCGGCCGGTACTCACCGTTGCGCCCGGTTCCGCCGTCCCGGAAGAAGAGCGGACGCCGGAAGCTGACCTTCCGGAACCGGCTGCCGCCCCGGAGAACGCCAGCGACATGAACTGGATCACCCCGGAGCTCTACCAGGAGTTCGAGGCGCTCGAATGCCTGGATCCGGCTGCAGCGGACGAGGAGACCGGGCCTGCCGACCCGGCCAAGCCGATGGTCGCCTGCGAACCGGACACCGGCATGAAGTACATCCTGGGCCCGGTGGAGGTGCCCGGCACGGATATCGTCGACTCCAGCTTTGGCCAGGTGCGCGGCACCCAGGGACAGACGCTGAACCAGTGGGCAGTGAACATCGAGTTCAACGGCGAGGGGACCGAAACCTTCAAGGCCGTGACCGAGCGGCTGTTCGGGCTCCCCGGCGCCCAAAACCAGTTCGCCATCGTGTTGGACGGCGAGGTAATTTCCGCCCCGACAACCAACGCTGTCATCCCGGACGGCAAGCCGCAGATCACCGGCAACTTCACGGAAGAATCTGCCCGTGTCCTCTCCGAACAGCTGAAGTACGGCGCGCTGCCGATCAGCTTCGAGATCCAGAGCGAACAGCAGATCTCCGCCACCTTGGGCGCCGACCAGTTGCGGATGGGCCTGTTCGCCGGACTCATCGGCCTGGTGCTGGTCGCCGCCTACTCGATCTTCCAGTACCGCATGCTCGGCCTCGTGACCATCGCGTCACTGGTGGTGGCCGGCATCATCACCTACCTGGCGATTGCAATCCTGGGTTGGACCGAAAACTACCGGCTGTCGTTGGCCGGCGTCGCCGGCCTGATCGTGGCGATCGGCCAGACGGCCGACTCGTTCATCGTCTACTTCGAACGTATCCGCGACGAACTGCGCGAGGGCCGGGGCCTGGTCTCGGCCGTGGATAACGGCTGGAAGCGTGCACGGCAAACCGTGCTGGCTTCCAAGGCAGTCAACTTGCTGGCCGCCGTCGTGCTCTACTTCGTGGCGGTGGGCAACGTGCGCGGTTTTGCGTTCACGCTGGGCCTGACCGCGGTGGCCGACCTCCTGGTGGTCTTCATGTTCACGCACCCGACCATGCAGCTGCTGGCGCGCACCAAGTTCTTCGGCGAGGGCCACCGGTTCTCCGGCCTGGATCCGCGCTTGCTGGATGCAGTGCCGCTGTACCGCGGGGCAGGGCGGATCCGCCAGCCCGGCGAACGCAAGGTGCCTGTGCGGGCCAAGAACGCCGCGGCGGCTGCCGAAGCCGACCGCCGCCAGACCATCGCCGAACGCCGGGCGGCCGAGAAGCAGCGCGCCACCAGCGGCGCGGGCCGCGGGTCCGACAAGGAGAGCAACTAAATGGCCAACTTTGCTAAGTGGGGCAACGATCTCTACACGGGCAAGCGCTCCTACGACTTTGTCTCCAAGTACAGGCTCTGGTTCGGCATTGCCGCCGCCGCGATCCTCCTGTCCATCGTGGTGCCGTTCGTCAAGGGCGGGTTCAACCTGGGCATCGATTTCCGCGGCGGTTCCGAGTTCACCGTTTCCAACGTGGAAAACACGGACGTCGGTCCCGGCGAGGCTGCCGTGGCCCAGGTCGCGGCGGATGCAGATCCCCGCGTGACCAACATCGCCCCGGGGACCATGCGGATCCAGACCGAGCGGCTGGACGACGACCAGACCCTGGAACTGCGCGACGCCCTGGTCGAAGCCTACGACGTCAATACCGACCAGGTGACGTCCTCGTTCGTCGGTCCTACCTGGGGTGCCGACGTGACCCGGCAGGCGATCTGGGGCCTCGTGGTGTTCGTTGTGCTGGCGGCGATCATGATGGCGCTGTACTTCCGGACCTGGAAGATGTCCGTCGCCGCGCTCAGCGGCCTGGTGGTGGTGCTCATTGTGACCGCCGGCATCTATTCGCTGAGCGACTTCGAGGTGACGCCCTCGGCCATCATCGGCTTCCTGACCATTTTGGGGTACTCGCTGTACGACACGGTGGTGGTCTTCGACAAGATCCGCGAGAACACGGAGGACCTGGACAAGTCCACCAAGAGGACCTTCGCGGAAGAGGTCAATCTCGCCGTGAACCAGACCCTGGTCCGGTCCATCAACACCTCCGTGGTCGCCGTCCTGCCGGTCGCCGCGATCTTGTTCATCGGCGCTTTCCTGCTCGGCGCCGGCACGTTGAAGGACGTCTCGCTGGCGCTGTTCATCGGCATCATCATCGGCACCGCCACGACCATCTTCATTGCGGCGCCGATGTACGCGCGGCTCCGGGCCAAGGAACCGGCGCTGCTCAAGCAGGCCAAGAAGGTGGAAGAACGGCGCCGCACCGAGGCCGCCCCCGCCGTATGACGCTGCAGCGGGGCGCCGGGGCCGCCGGACGGGCATAGAATGGTTTTTCCGGAACAGTGCTGGGCCGTGCGCCGCCCGCCGGCGGCTCAAGAGGCTGTAGCGTCGGTTCCAGGACCAATCGGGAAGGCGGGAAAGGTTGGCCGAACACCTTAGGTCGACGGACCAGGCCAGTGATGCCGGCGTGACACCGGATCCTGGTCCTTCCGTCGTGCCCGCGGCCGCCGAAGTCCCCGGTACCGCACCGGTCCGCCATGCCTTCCCGGGCCGCCGGGAACGGACGATGTCCCGGCTGGCCCGGCTGGCCGGACGGGGCGGCACCAGCTATTCGCCCATCCTGGAGCCGCTGCTGCGCACCGTCCGCGCCAACAACCCGCGCGAGGACTTCGACCTGATCCACCGCGCCTTCGTGGTGGCCGAGCGCAGCCACCGCGGGCAGAAACGCAAGAGCGGCGACCCGTACATCACGCACCCGGTCGCCGTGGCCACGATCCTTGCGGAACTGGGCATGACCGGCACCACGCTGGCTGCCGCCCTGCTGCACGACACGGTCGAAGACACCGAGTACACGCTCGCCGACCTGAAGGCGGAGTTCGGTCCCGAAATCGCGATGCTGGTCGACGGCGTCACCAAGCTGGACAAGGTGCAGTTCGGCGACGCGGCCCAGTCGGAGACCGTGCGCAAGATGGTCGTGGCGATGGCCAAGGACATCCGCGTCCTGGTGATCAAGCTGGCCGACCGGTTGCACAACGCCCGGACCTGGCGCTTTGTCTCCCCGGAGTCGTCGGCGAAGAAGGCCCGCGAGACCCTGGAGATCTTCGCCCCGCTGGCGCACCGGCTGGGCATGAACACCATCAAGTGGGAGCTGGAAGATCTCTCCTTCGCGGCCCTGCATCCAAAGGTCTATGAAGAGATCGTGCGGATGGTGGGGGAGCGCACTCCCGAACGCGAGAAGTACCTGACGACGCTGCGCACCAAGATCGGCGACGATCTGCGCGCCGTGAAGATCAAGGCCACGATCACCGGCCGGCCGAAGCACTACTACTCGATCTACCAGAAGATGATCGTGCGGGGCAAGGACTTCGACGATATCCACGACCTGATGGGTATCCGGGTGCTGGTGGACACGGTCCGCGACTGCTACGCGGCACTCGGGGCCCTGCATGCGCGCTGGAACCCGCTGCCCGGCCGGTTCAAAGACTACATCGCCATGCCCAAGTTCAACATGTACCAGTCGCTGCACACCACGGTGATCGGTCCGGGCGGCAAACCGGTGGAAATCCAGATCCGCACCCATGAAATGCATCGCCGCGCCGAGTACGGCGTCGCGGCCCACTGGAAGTACAAGGACATCGCCCGCGGCGGGACGGCCGACGGCGGTGACATGGGCTGGCTGCGCAGTTTGGTTGACTGGCAGCAGGAGACCAGCGACCCCGCCGAGTTCCTGGACTCCCTCCGGTTCGAAATCAACGCCAAGGAAGTCTTCGTCTTCACCCCCAAGGGCGAAGTCATGGCGCTGCCGGCCGGATCAACCCCGGTGGACTTCGCCTATGCCGTGCACACCGAGGTTGGCCACCGCACCATCGGTGCCCGGGTGAACGGCAAGCTGGTCCCGCTGAACAGCGAACTCAGCCACGGCGACTGGGTGGAGATCTTCACCTCCAAGGCGGAGGGCGCCGGTCCCAGCCAGGATTGGCAGGGCTTCGTCAAGAGCCCGCGGGCACGGAACAAGATCCGCCAGTGGTTCACCAAGGAGCGCCGCGAAGAGGCGATCGAGAAGGGCAAGGACCAGCTCACCCGCGCCATGCGGAAGCAGAACCTGCCGCTGCAGAAGATGATGACGCACGACGCGTTGATGTCGGTGGCGCAGGAACTTCACCATGCCGACGTATCAGCGCTGTACGCCGCCGTGGGCGACGGCCATACGTCCGCGCAGAACGTGATCGAGCACCTGGTCGGCCTGCTCGGCGGACGGGAAGCGGTGGAGGAGGCCGAGCCGTCCCTCCCGACGACGGTCAAGCGGCCGAAGCATCCGGACTCCGGCGTCACCGTCGTCGGCGTCGGCGACGTCTGGGTCAAGCTGGCCCGGTGCTGCACCCCGGTCCCGCCGGATCCCATCGTGGGGTTCGTCACCCGGGGCTCGGGCGTGTCGGTGCACCGCTCCGACTGCCGCAATGTGGCGGAGCTGCGGGAAAGCCCCGACCGGATCGTCGACGTCGCCTGGGCGCCCACGCAGTCCAGCGTGTTCCTGGTGGAAATCCAGGTCGAGGCGCTGGACCGCAAGAGCCTGCTCTCCGATGTCACCCGCGTGCTCGCCGAGAACCATGTCAACATCCTCTCCGCGACCGTGCACACCTCGAGCGACCGGCTGGCGATCTCGCGGTTCTCCTTCGAGATGGGCGACCCGAAGTACCTCAGCCATGTGCTCGGCGCGGTGCGGCGCATCGACGGCGTGTACGACGTGTACCGCAGCTCGGGGTCCCAGCGCCGCTGATCCGCCCGACGAGGGGGGAACGCCCCTCCGCGTCCCCCGGGAGAACGTTCCCGCTGTCAGGCTGCGCCCATCGCCGAGTCCAGGCGCTGCAGCGCCCGGGACTTGCCCGGCAGTCTCGGCCGGGCCTCGATTGCCTGCCGGATGGCGTCCAGCGGACAGCCGAGCCCGCTGGTTCCGGCCAGCGCCCTCAACACGGGGACAGCGTCCGGGTCCGGTGCGTGCAGGGCAACGTCCAGCGCGGTCCGCAGCGGTGTGCTGACCGGGACCCCGCCGATTGTCACGGTATCCAGGGGGCCCAGCGTCACTTCGTGGATCAGGGCAAGGCGGTACCGGCCCTGCGACGTGGTCCGGTGCCGGTGGTCCAGCAGCACCGAAAGTTTCTGCGGGGCCGGCGCGCAGCCGTAAACCCATGCCGCCGTCAGCCTCCCCAGCACCACTTTCCGGCGGACATGCTCGGGCAGGCTGTAGTACGCGGCGGCCGCGCGGTGCCGGGGTGTGATCTGGTCCCACGGCAGGGCGAACCCCGGACCATAGACGTTGACCAGGAGGCCGTCCAGCCGCATGCACTCGAGTTCGCTGCGGCTGAAGGGATGCCCCGGTCGGAGTACCGCCGGCGGGGCCTGGGCGTTACGTGCAGCCGCCGGGGCGGCGGGAGGTTGACGGGTCATGCCAGACAGCATGCCAAAACGGTCCGGGACAGCCGAAGGGCCCCGGGACGCTTTGTGGAAAGCGTTCCGGGGCCCTTCGGCTGTGTAGGGCTTACCCGCTAGGAGAAGTCCTCCGCAGAGCGCTGCAGCGTATCGAGCCACTGGCGGCGGGCATCCAGGGCCTCGCGGGCCTTGGCGATCCGCCGCTGGTCGCCGGCCTTTTCGGCCTGGGCCAGGTCATCCTCGAGCCCGACGATTGCCGACTCGAGCTGGGACAGCGCGCTGTTGGTGCGGGCCTTGGTCTCCGGGTTCGTCCGGCGCCAGTGGTCGTCGTCGGCGGCCTTCACCGCGTCCTCAACCTTGCGCAGGCCTGCCTCGATCCGCTGCATGTCACCGCGGGGGACCTTGCCGGCTTCCTCCCAACGGTCGCGGATGGACTGCAGGGCCTTCTTGGCTGCGGACAGGTCGGTCACCGGCAGCAGGGCCTGGGCCTCGGCGACCAGCGCCTCCTTGACCACCAGGTTGGCGGCGAACTCCTGGTCGATCGCCTCGTTGGCGGCCTGGCGCGCGGCGAAGAACTTGTCCTGCGCCGCCCGGAACCTCGCCCACAGCGCGTCGTCATCCTTGCGGCTGGCGCGCTTGGAAGCCTTCCAGTCGTCCATCAGCTTCCGGTACTCGGCCGCGGTGTGGCCCCAGTCGGTGGACGTCGAAAGCTCTTCGGCCCGGGCAATCAGGGCTTCCTTGGCGGCCTTTGCCGCCGCGTTGTCGCTGTCCAGCTGGCTGAAGAACGCGCGGCGGTGCCGGTCGAAGACCGTCCGTGCGGAGCGGAAGCGTTTCCACAGTGCGTCCTCGGTGCTGCGCCCCAGCCGGATGCCGTTCTTCTGGGCGGACTTCCACGCGTCGAAGAGTTCGTTCATGCGGGCGCTGCTGGTCTTCCACTGCACCGACGACGGGTCCTTGCCGGCGATCTCCTCGGCTTCGGCGACGATGGCTTCGCGGGCCGCCAGCTCGGCGGCACGCTGGGCTTCCTGGCTTGCCTTCTCGGCCTTCTGCAGCTCGCTGATGGCAGTGCCAAGTTCGGCCAGCCGGGACTCGAGCGCGGGCACGTCGCCCACCAGGTGGCGTTCGGCCACCTGGGCCTTCAGATGCTCAAGGGTCTTGTGCATGTCGTTGGAGGGAGCCTTGGCTTCCACCCGCTGTTCCAGCAGTGCCGCCTGGGCCGCGACGTCGTCGTACTTGCGCACGAAGTAGGCCAGCGCCTCGTCCTTGCTGGCGTCCGGGTACTGCCCGACCGGGTGCTCCTGTCCGTCGAGCAGCAGGAACACGTGGCCGTCGTCTGTAATTCGCGCCCACTTGGACGCTTCGGACAGCGGCGTGGAGGCGACCGCCGGAACGGGGATGACCTGCTGTGCGGGAGCGGCGGCAGCAATCTTTCCCGGCATGGCCGCCGGCGTGGGCTTGGGGCCCGGGGCGGGCTTCGGGACCGGTTTGCCCGCCGGTTGCGGCGCGCTGGAGGAGGGCCCGGGCGCGGCCGGCGACTTTTCCTCGGTGGCCGGCCGCTCCGCGGCGGGCGGGGGCTGGGTAGCTGCGGGCCCGCCAGCCTCCGGCGCCTGTTCAGCCGGTGCAGCCTCCGGCGCCTGTTCAGCCGGTGCAGCAGCCTCCGGAGCCTGCACAGCCGGTGCCACCTCCGGCGCCTGCACAGCCTCTTCGGCAGGAGCCTGGCCCGCTGCCGGAACGCTTGCGGCTTGGTCGATCGGGGCCTGTTCCGCTGCCGGACCGGTTGCGGTCTGTTCGGTTTCGGCGGTCTGGGCTGCTTCGTCGGATTGCTGACTGGGTGTCACCGCTAGAACTCTTTCGCTTGTGCCTGGTGCCGCCTGTTCAGCGGCACCATCGTGGTGGGTGCTCACTGGAGGGTGAACGACTCTATTGTTACCGGTATCTTAGGCGGGCCGTCCTGGCTGTCGGCATCCTCGACGCCTCCGGCCGCGATCTGCTCGATGACGTCCAGCCCTTCGGTTACCTTACCCATAATCGTGTAGCCGCCGGTATCCTGCGGGATCGTCGAATCTTTCCACGCAATGAAGAACTGCGTCCCGTTGCTGTAGGTATCAGCACCGCGGGCGACGGCAATAGTGCCGGCCGGATACACACCGTCTTCGGGGGTGTTCTCCACCGGGCCCCACTGGTATGCGGGATCGCCGCTGCCGGCCCCGTCCACGGAACCGCACTGCAAAACGCCCATGCTGGCGGCGGTGGTGAGCCGGTGGCAGGTCTTGCCCTCGAAGAAACCGTCCCGGGCCAGGGTGCTGAAGACCGCTGCCGCCTGGGGCGCCACGCTGCCGTCCAGTTCCACGCCGATGTCGCCCTCGTTCGTGGCGATCGTGCCGCTGAAGACCTTTCCCTCGGCGATCTCCGGCGACGGAATGTATGCCGCGTTGGCGGAGGGCTGCGGCGAGGCAACGCCTTGCGGGTCTTCGAGGCCTTGGCGGACCTGTTCCACCTCCGACGGAGTGGGGTTCGAGGCGAACACGGTCAACTGGACGATCACTCCACCGGCTACCAGGGCCGCCACGGCTGCGCCGCCGATAATGTTGTCGCGCTTGCGCCGCGCCGCCTGCTGCCGGCGCAGGTCGCGCTTGGCCTCCATCCGGGCAATGCGGCGCCGGGTTTCGCGGTCATGACGGCTCCGGGCCAAAGCTCCTCCTGGTCGTTGCAATGAACGGCTCCGCCCGACGTCGGGGCGTCGCCCGGCAGCGCGTTTGGTTCCGCTGCCGTGGCAGGCCTTAAACTGGTCCAGCAGCAAGTCTAGCGATCCAGTGCCGCCGCACTGCCGCCGGCTCCGATGCACCCGCCTCATCCTCACCCCTCATCTACTAGGAGATACGTCCGTATGGCACGCAAGGCCTCCCTGTCAGGCTTCCCGGAATGGCTTCCGCAGGAGAGGCTTGTGGAGCTGCATGTTCTGGATTCCCTGCGCCGGACGTTTGAGCTGCACGGCTTCTCCTCCATCGAGACCCGCGCCGTCGAAACCGTGGCCCAGCTGCTGCGCAAGGGCGAGATCGACAAAGAGGTTTATGGCCTGCACCGCCTGCAGGCCGACGAATCCGAGGGCAAGGCCGAGGACAAGCTGGCCCTGCACTTCGACCTCACGGTCCCGTTCGCGCGCTACGTCGTGGAGAACGCCGGCCACCTGGCCTTCCCGTTCCGCCGCTACCAAATCCAAAAGGTCTGGCGGGGCGAGCGCCCGCAGGAGGGCCGGGCCCGTGAGTTCACCCAGGCGGACATCGACGTGGTGGGCGACGGCGAGCTGCCGTTCCGCTACGACGTGGAGCTGGCGTTGGTCATCGTCGAGGCCCTCAGCGCGCTACCCATCCCGGAGTTCAAGCTGCGCGTGAACAACCGGAAGCTGGCGGAAGGCTTCTACCGCGGCATCGGCCTGACGGATACCGCCGGGGTGCTGCGCAGCATCGACAAGTTGGAGAAGATCGGTCCCGAGAAGGTCGCCGCACTGCTCCAGGAAGAACTCGGCGCCACCGACGAACAGGCGCAGGCCGCCCTGAAGCTGGCGTCCATCCGCACCGAGGACACCTCCTTCGTGGACCAGGTGCGGGCGCTCGGTGTCCGGCACGAGCTGCTGGACACCGGTCTGGCCGAGCTGGAGGAAGTCATCGGCGAGGCGCACCGGCGCGCCCCGGGCAAGGTGCTGGCCGACCTGAGCATCGCCCGCGGCCTGGACTACTACACCGGCACCGTCTACGAAACCGTCCTGGTGGGCCACGAGCAGCTGGGCTCCATCTGCTCGGGAGGCCGCTACGACGCGCTGGCGGCCAAGGGCAACCGGACCTTTCCCGGCGTTGGCCTCTCCATCGGCGTAACTCGGCTGGTCATGCGGATCCTGGGGCAGGAGTTCGCCGTGGCGTCCCGCCAGGTGCCCACGACGGTGCTCGTCGCCCTGGCGAACGAGGACAGCTGGTCGCAGGCCCAGGACGTGGCGGGGGAGCTGCGTTCACGCGGCATCAGCGTGGAGGTGGCCGCGAAGGCGGACAAGTTCGGCAAGCAGATCAAGTACGCGGACCGCCGCGGCATCCCCTTCGTCTGGTTCACCTCGCTGGCCGACGACGGGAGCCTCAGCCACGAGGTCAAGGACATCCGCTCCGGAGACCAGGCCGCGGCTGATCCGGCGGTCTGGACCCCTCCGGCGGAGGACCTGGCCCCGCAGATCACCGCGGCCGCCCACTGACGGGGGCCGCCCACTGACGGGGGCTGCGGCTGCCGGCCCGGCTCAGGCGCCGGGACGGCGGCGGACCGGCGCCAGCGCCGCGCGGCCGACCACGCCCGCGCCGAGCACGGCCACCATCATCAGCACGGATGTGACCGGCAGGGTGAAGGCCAGCAGCAGGCAGCCGACCAGCCCTGCAACATTCAGCAGCTTCGGCGCGTGCCAGGGCCGCTCGTCGAGGGTCAGGGCGGCCGCATTGGTGACGCTGTAGTAAATCAGCACGCCGAAGCTGGAGAGCCCCACCACCGCGAGCACATCCTGGGTGAGCAGCAGGAAAATGACGACGGCGGCCACGACCAGGTCCGCCGCCCACGGAACCTTGAAACGGGTACCCACCGTGGCGAAGACGCGCGGCAGGTCGCCTTCGCGGGCCATGGCGAAGGTGGTCCGGCCGACGCCGGCGATCAGCGCCAGCAGGGCGCCTAGGCTGGCGAGGGCGGCGGCGATGGCCATGGCCGTGGTGCCCACGCCGCCTCCGACCTCCTCCATGACGGCGCGCAGCGGGGCTTCGCTCTCCGCCAGCAGTTCGGGTCCCAGATAGCGCAGCAGTCCCAGGCCGATCAGCATGTAGAGCACGAACGTAATCAGCAGCGCGGAGAAGATGGCCACGGGAATCAGCTTCTTCGGTTCGCGGATCTCTTCGCCCATGGTGGCGATCCTGGCGTAGCCGGCGAACGCGAAGAAGAACAGCCCCGCGGCCTGCAGCACGCCGTACGGCGACGCCGCGATCTGCCCGGCCGGAGCCCCGACCGGATCGGCGTCGAAGGCCACAACGATCGCGAAAACCAGCACGGCGGCCACGAACGCCACGATCCACCGGGTCACCCAGGCGGTCCGGGTGATGCCCAGCAGGTTGATCGAGGTCAGCACGACGACGGCGGCCACGGCGGCGGCGGTGGCATACTCCGGGAAAACGTAGAGGCCGAAGGTCAGTGCCATGGCCGCGCAGGAGGCAATCTTGCCGGTCACGAAGCTCCAGCCGGCCAGGAAGCCGGGCCATTCGCCCAGGCGCTTCCGTCCGTAGATATACGTGCCGCCGCTGGTGGGGTAGAGCATGGCCAGTTGCGCGCTGGCCGCCGCGTTGCAATAGGCCACAAACGCCGCGATGGCGAGTGCCAGCGGCAGCCAGGGACCGGCGGCGGCGGCTGCCGGACCGAACACCACGAAGACGCCGGCTCCGATCATGGATCCGACGCCCACGGTGGTCGCGTCGACTCCGCCCAGGCGGCGTTCCAGCGACGATTCACTACTCACGGTTGCTCCAGCTCCTTGCCCGCTGCGCCCCGGCGCGGACCGGCCGGTCCGGGCCATTTCCTGCCGCACGGCGGTAGTCGAGGTCCGGGGCGCGGCTTGATCAACGGTAAACTCGTCTACATCTCCACTCACCATAGCCGTACCCCGCCGCCGCACGAGGTAAACAGCGGGCGGCGAACAGATGAGCGAATCGTTCTACCGGAAGGACTGTTGTGCTGCGCACACACGACCTCGGCACCCTCAGGGCCGAGCACATCGGACAAACCGTTACCCTCGCCGGCTGGGTGGCCCGCCGCCGCGACCACGGTGGTGTGGCGTTCCTGGACCTGCGCGACGCCTCCGGTGTGGCGCAGGTGGTGGTCCGCGAGGAGGACGTGTTCCATTCGCTGCGCAATGAATACGTGCTGCAGATCAAGGGCACCGTGGAGAAGCGCCCGGAGGGCAACGAAAACCCGGCCCTCGCCACCGGTGAGGTGGAGGTGATGGCGGAGGACGTCGTCGTCCTCAACACCGCCGATCCGCTGCCGTTCCAGGTGGACGAGCATGTGGAGGTGGGCGAGGAAGCCCGCCTCAAGCACCGCTACCTGGACCTGCGCCGGCCGGGCCCCTCGAAGGCGCTGCGGCTGCGCTCGGAAGCCAACCGGGTGGCACGCGAGCTCCTGCACGGCGACGGATTCGTGGAGATCGAGACCCCGACGCTGACCCGCTCGACCCCGGAAGGCGCCCGCGACTTCCTGGTCCCGGCGCGCCTGGCCCCGGGGGCCTGGTATGCGCTGCCGCAGTCCCCGCAGCTGTTCAAGCAGTTGCTGCAGGTGGGCGGCTTCGAGAAGTACTACCAGATTGCCCGCTGCTACCGCGACGAGGACTTCCGGGCCGACCGCCAGCCGGAGTTCACCCAGCTGGATATCGAGGCCAGCTTCGTGGACCAGGACGACATCATCGCCCTCGGCGAGCGGATCGTCCAGGCCCTCTGGCGGCTGATCGGCGTCGAGATCACCGCGCCGATCCCGCGGATGACCTACGCCGAGGCGATGGACAAGTACGGTTCGGACAAGCCGGACCTGCGGTTCGGGCTGGAGCTGACCGAGCTGACCGAATTCTTCAAGGACACCACGTTCCGCGTCTTCCAGGCACCCTATGTGGGTGCCGTGGTGATGCCCGGCGGAGCCTCGCAGGCCCGCCGCACGCTGGATGCCTGGCAGGAATGGGCCAAGCAGCGCGGCGCCAAGGGCCTTGCCTACGTGCTGGTCCAGGAGGACGGGGAGCTGACCGGCCCGGTGGCCAAGAACCTCACCGACTTCGAGCGCGCGAACCTCGCGGACACCGTGGGCGCCAAGCCCGGCGACTGCATCTTCTTCGCCGCCGGCGACCGTGCCGCCTCCCGCGCGCTGCTGGGCGCGGCGCGCGTGGAGATCGGCCACCGCACCGGTTTGATCAACGAGGGCGACTGGGCGTTCGTCTGGGTGGTCGACGCGCCCATGTTCGAGCCCGCCGAAGCGGCCGTCGCCTCGGGCGACGTGGCGGTGGGCGGCGGCAAGTGGACGGCCGTGCACCACGCCTTCACCTCGCCCAAGCCGGAATTCATGGACACCTTCGACACCGACCCGGAGTCCGCGCTGTCTTACGCCTACGACATCGTCTGCAACGGCAACGAAATCGGCGGCGGCTCCATCCGTATCCACAAGCGGGACCTGCAGGAACGCGTGTTCAAGGTGATGGGCCTGGACAAGGAGTCCGCGCAGACCAAGTTCGGCTTCCTGCTGGAGGGCTTCAAGTACGGCGCCCCGCCGCACGGCGGCATCGCCTTCGGCTGGGACCGCGTGGTTGCCCTGCTGGCCGGCGAGGAGTCCATCCGCGAGGTCATCGCCTTCCCGAAGACCGGCGGCGGCTACGACCCGCTGACCGCAGCGCCGGCACCCATCACGCCGCAGCAGCGCAAGGAAGCCGGCGTCGACGCCAAGCCGCAGCCCAAGGACGCGGCCAAGGAGGCCGGGGCCAAGGCGGAGTAGCCCGGGCACTTTAACCTCCCTGACGCACGATGGCGGGCGCGCACCTCTTGCGGTGCGTGCCCGCCGTGCTGTCTGCTGGGAGCATGCAGACAGCTACCGGTGCCGGCGTCGCCGTCGTCCCGGCAAACCGGGCCTCCTGGGACGACCTGCAGGCGGTTTTCGGTGCCCGCGGTGAAGCGGCCCGTTGCCAGTGCCAGTGGTTTCAGACGCCGGCGGCTCAATGGCGGGAGGAGCTGGTCGAGGACCGGGCTCTCCGGCTCCGGGCCGAGACCCGGTGCGGTGATCCCGCGGCCGGTTCCACCAGCGGCCTGGTGGCGTACCTGGACGGCGAACCGGCAGGCTGGTGCGCCGTGGAACCCCGGACGGCGTACCGGCGCCTGCGCACCAGCAGGGTGGTGTGGGCCGGCCGCGATGAAGACCCCGACGACGGGACGGTGTGGGCTGCGGTGTGTTTCACCACTCGGGCCGGCTTCCGGCGCCGCGGCGTCAGCCGGGCCCTGGTTTCCGCCGCCGTGAACTGGGCGAAGGAGAACGGCGCCCGCGCGATCGAGGGCTACCCGCTCATCCCCAAGCCCGGGCAGCGGCTGACGTGGGGCGAACTGTACGTGGGCAGCCACAGCATTTTCAGCGCGGCGGGTTTCCGCGAGGTCACCCGCCCGACGCCCCGCCGCGCGGTGATGCGGCTCGACTTCCAGGAGTAGGGCCGGGCGGTGCCCGGGGCGTCAGGGGGGAACGATAGCCTTGACCGTGTGAGTGACTTGTTCAGTGCGGCCGCAGGCGACGATGAAGACTACGACGGCGATGGCCGGGAACCGGTGTCCGACGGCGACGCCGGATCGGGGCGTCCGCGCAGCCCGCTGGCGGTCCGGATGCGGCCGCGGACGCTGGACGACGTAGTCGGCCAGCAGCACCTGCTCCAGTCGGGATCGCCGCTGCGGCTGCTGGCCGCCGGCGGTGCGGCCACCGGCCCGGCGGGGCCGTCGTCGGTGATCCTGTGGGGTCCGCCCGGCACCGGCAAGACCACGCTGGCGCACGTGATCGCCCGCGGCCCGGGCCGCAAGTTTGTGGAGCTCTCGGCGATCACCGCCGGCGTCAAGGACGTGCGCCGGGTGATGGACGAGGCGCTGACCGCCCGCGACCTGCACCGGATGACCACCGTGCTGTTCCTGGACGAGATCCACCGCTTCAACAAGGCGCAGCAGGACGCGCTGCTGCCCGGGGTCGAGAACCGCTGGGTGGTGCTGGTCGCCGCGACCACCGAGAACCCGTCGTTCTCCGTGGTCTCGCCGCTGCTGTCCCGCTCGCTGCTGCTGACGCTGAAGCCGCTGACCGCGGACGACGTCGAAGCCCTGCTGGTGCGCGCCGTGGCGGACGAGCGTGGGCTGGCCGGGCGCGTGGCCCTGAGCGATGAGGCGCTGGAACACCTGGTCCGGCTGGCCGCCGGCGATGCGCGCCGCGGCCTGACCGCGCTGGAGGCCGCCGCGGGAGTGGCCTGGGGCGAATCCGGCGGGACGGGCGAGGACGGCGCCCCGGTGCTCGTCGAGCTCGGCCACGCCGAGCGTGCGATGGACCGCGCCGCGCTGCGCTACGACCGCGCCGGCGACCAGCACTACGACATCACCAGCGCCTTCATCAAGTCGATGCGCGGTTCCGACGTGGACGCGGCGCTGCACTACATGGCCCGGATGCTGGAGGCGGGGGAGGACCCGCGGTTCGTGGCCCGCCGGATCATCATCCATGCGTCCGAGGACGTCGGCATGGCGGACCCCACCGCGCTGCAGACAGCCGTCGCGGCCGCCCAGGCCGTGCAGCTGATCGGCATGCCCGAGGCCCGGCTGGTGCTGGCCCAGGCCGTGGTCCACATCGCGACCGCACCGAAGTCGCCGGCCTGCTACGCGGCGATCAACGCGGCAGTGGCGGACGTGCGCGCCGGGCGCGGCCAGGGAGTGCCCGTGCACCTGCGCGACTCCCACTACGCCGGCGCCAAGGGCATGGGCCACGGGAAGGGCTACGTCTACTCGCACGATGCCCCGCACGGGATCGCCACCCAGCAGTACGCACCCGACGACCTGGTGGGCCGAAACTACTACGAACCGACCACCAACGGGGCGGAACGGGAAATTTCCCCCCGGGTGGACCGGCTGCGGAAGATCATCCGCGGCGAATAACGACGGCGGCGCCCGCCTGCGCGGCTTAATCTCGGCGCGGCTTGCCGAAGTCCTCCGTGTCCAGGCTGATGGTGAACGGGCCGGAATTCACCAGCTCCAGCTCCATCATCGCGCCGAAGACCCCGGTTTCCACCCGCGCGCCGAGCACCCGCAGCGCCGCCACGAAGTCCTCCACCAAGGGCTCGCCGACCGCCGCCGGGGCGGCCGCCGACCAGGACGGCCGCCGGCCGCGGCGCGTATCGGCGTACAGGGTGAACTGGCTGACGACCAGCAGCGGGGCGCCGGCCGTGGCGCAGGACTGCTCGTCGTCGAGGATCCGCAGCTGCCAGGTCTTCTGCGCCAGCGCCACGGCGTCGTCCGGGGTGTCGGTGTGCGTGGCGCCGACCAGCACCACCAGTCCGGGACCGGGCAGGGCGCCCACCACGGCGCCGTCGACACTGACGCTGGCGCGGCTGGCGCGCTGCAGAATGGCTCGCATGGACCCAGCCTAGGCAAAAGCCGCCCCTCCACACGAACGGCGGGGCCGAAGCCGACGACGGGTGCTGCCCGCCCGCGGACGGAGGGACCACCGAGTGACGGCAGCCCGCGGACCGTGCCCACCCGAAGCGTGCGGCACCAACCCAGGCTGCTGCTAGAATGGTTGGCTGACTGGCAAGCCGTTCTTCACGCGCCGTCAAACCCCGGATCAAATCAGAGGTGGGGCGAGACGCGTGCCGCGAACGGACTGTAGCTGAAGGTAGCGGTTGACCAACGCTCTCCGATACATGGAGGCCAGCAAACCATTGCACCGCACATAACTGGAAGGACATCGTGGCTAACAACACACGAGCCCGCCGCAAGGTCCGCATTTCGCGTGCCCTTGGCATTGCCCTGACGCCCAAGGCTGAGAAGTACATGGAGCGTCGTCCGTACGGCCCCGGCCAGCACGGACGCGCCCGCCGCAAGCAGGACAGTGACTACGCCGTACGTCTGCGCGAGAAGCAGCGTCTGCGTGCCCAGTACGGCATCCGCGAAGCACAGATGACCCGTGTCTTCGAGGAAGCCCGCAACACCGCCGGCCTGACCGGTGAAAACCTGATCGAGCTGCTGGAAATGCGTCTTGACGCCCTGGTGCTGCGTGCCGGCTTTGCCCGCACGATTTCCCAGGCCCGCCAGCTGGTGGTGCACCGCCACATCATGGTTGACGGCAAGCGCGTGGACCGCCCGTCCTTCCGCGTTTCCGAAGGCCAGCTGATCCACGTGCACGAGCGCTCCGAGAAGATGCCCCCGTTCCAAGTGGCAGCTGCCGGCGCTCACCGCGACGTGCTCCCCAACGTTCCGGCGTACCTGGATGTCGCTCTGGAGAAGCTGCAGGCCCGCCTGGTCCGCCGCCCCAAGCGCTCCGAGGTCCCCGTGACCTGCGAAGAGCAGCTGGTGGTCGAATACTACGCTCGCTAGGCCCGTTGTCCCGGGCGTGAAACCCCGGGACCGCACCTGCGAGATGCCGCCCCCGTGCGCGGGGGCGGCGCTGAACAGCCCGCGGCATCGGCCGCGGGCTGTTCAGTAGGTAAGGTGTTGTCAGTGGCGGGACGGTGCCTGCGTCAGGTGCGCCCCGCCGTCGTTAGCCGGACCCGCAGCGGATGGCCCGCCCACGCTGCGCGCGGAACCGGAGTACGCCGTTAACCAACAATGAGGAGCGTTTGAGCCCATGTCAGGTGGAGATATCGCCGGTCTGATCGCCGCGGGCGTGTTCGCGGTGCTGGTGGCCATTTTGGCCATACCGGTCTGGAAGCTCGGCAAGGTGTTTGACGAACTGCGCCAGGCAATCCGGGAGATCAGCGACGGCACCACGCCGCTAATCGGCGAAGTCACCACCACGGTGAGCACCACCAACGAACAGCTCAGGAAGGTCGACGGGATTTCCAACCACGTCTCGGACGCCTCCGCCAACGTGTCGGCCCTGACCTCGCTGGTCTCCGCGACCCTGGGCTCGCCCCTGATCAAGGTGGCCGCTTTCTCCTACGGCGTGCGCAGCGCCTTTAATTCCGCCGGCAAGGGCGCGCCCGAGGGCAAGCGCCGCCGCGGCCGCTAACCGGGAAAGAGGAACCGATATGAAGCGAATGATCTGGATGGCCGCCGGTGCTGCGATCGGCGTGCTCGCGGTGCGCAAGGTGTCCCAAACGCGTGACGCGTTGGGTCCGGCGGGACTGAACCGTGCCTTGGCGCAGGTGGCCGACTCCGTGGCCAACTTTGCCGACGCGGTCCGCGACGGCATGCAGGAACGTGAAACCGACCTGCGCCTGGCCCTCGGCATCGATTCCGCCGCCGACGTCCGCAAGCGATAAGTTTTTCTACGGTCACCGAAGCCGCAGCCCGGCCCCCACAACCGTTTTGCACCCCGGAAGGTAAGACACAGGCACCATGAAATCCCATGAGATTGTCCGCCGCTGGCTCGACTTCTTCGAGAAGAAGGGCCATTCCGTGGTCCCCTCGGCGTCCCTGGTGTCGCCGGATCCCTCGCTGCTGTTCACCGTGGCCGGCATGGTGCCGTTCATCCCGTACCTGACCGCCCGCGAGACGCCGCCGTACCCGCGCGCCACCAGCGTGCAGAAGTGCATCCGCACTGCGGACATTGAAGAAGTCGGCAAGACCGTTCGGCACGGCACGTTCTTCCAGATGTGCGGCAACTTCTCGTTCGGCGACTACTTCAAGGAACAGGCCATCGCGATGGCCTGGGAACTGCTGACCAGCCCGGTGGAGCAGGGCGGCTACGGCCTGCCGCCGGAGAAGCTCTGGATCACCGTGTACGAAGAGGACGAGGAAGCACTGGCCATCTGGCGCGACCAGGTGGGCGTCCCGGCCGAGCGGATCCAGAAGTCCGGCAAGAAGGACAACTACTGGTCCACCGGCCAGCCCGGCCCGGCCGGCCCCTGCTCGGAAATCTTCTACGACCGGGGCCCGGAGTACGGGATCGAGGGCGGCCCGATCGCCGACGAGACCCGCTACATCGAGATCTGGAACCTGGTCTTCATGCAGTACCAGCGCGGTGCGGGCATCGGCAAGGAAGACTTCGAGATTTTGGGCGAATTGCCGCAGAAGAACATCGACACCGGATTGGGCATGGAACGCCTCGCGATGATCCTGCAGGGCGTGGAGAACATGTACGAGACGGACCAGGTCCGCCCCGTGCTGGACAAGGCCGCGGAGATCTCCGGCAAGGAGTACACAAGCGCCGAGTCCGACGACGACCCGCACCACGGCGACGATGTGCGCCTGCGGGTGGTGGCCGACCACATCCGCTCCGCCCTGATGCTGATTGCCGACGGCGTGACCCCCTCCAACGAGGGCCGCGGCTATGTGCTGCGCCGGCTGATCCGCCGGGCCGTGCGCGCCATGCGCCTGCTCGGCGTGGAACGCGCCTGCCTGCCGGACCTGCTGCCGGTCTCCCGGGACGCGATGAAGGGCACATACCCGGAAGTGGCCGACGACTTCGAGCGGATCAGCCGGATTGCCTACGCCGAAGAGAAGGCGTTCCTGCGCACCATTGCCTCCGGCACCGCCCGGCTCGAAGAGGCCGTGAAGGAATCCAAGGCTGCCGCGAAGCCGATCTCCGGCGAGGACGCTTTCACCCTGCACGACACCTACGGCTTCCCGATCGACCTGACCCTCGAGATGGCCGAGGAAGCCGGCCTGCAGGTGGACGAGGCCGGATTCCGGTCGCTGATGGCCGAACAGCGCCAGCGCGCCCAGGCCGATGCCCGCGGCAAGAAGCTGGGCCACGCCGACGTGACCGTCTTCCGCGAGATGCTCGCCGATGGCGAGACCGTCTTCACCGGCTACGACGAACTCACCACCGAATCGACGGTGCGCGGCATCGTCCGCGGCGGCGAAGTGCGCGGTTTCGCCGGCCAGGGCGAGGAAATCGAACTGGTGTTGGAAGCCACCCCGTTCTACGCCGAGGCCGGCGGTCAGGCCGCGGACGTCGGACTGATCACCGGCGACGGGTTCGTGGTCGAGGTGCTCGACGTCCAGAGGCCCGTCAGGGGCCTGAGCGTGCACAAGGCCGTGGTGCGCGAGGGCGAACTGCCCTCCGGCGCCAAGGTGCAGGCCGCCGTCGACGCCCAGCGCCGCCAGGCCGGCGAGCAGGCGCACACCGGCACGCACATCGTCCATGCGGCCCTGCACCAGATCCTGGGCCCGGAGGCGCTGCAGCGCGGTTCCTTCAACAAGGCCGGCTACCTGCGCTTCGATTTCTCCTGGGGCGAGGGCCTCTCCGACGCCGCCAAGTCGGAGGTCGAAGAGGTCTCGAACCTGGCCATCCGCAACAACTTCGAGGTCCAGACCCGCATCATGCCGCTGGCCCAGGCCCGCGAGCTGGGCGCCATGGCGCTGTTCGGCGAGGCCTACGGGGACACCGTGCGCGTGGTGGAGATCGACGGGGCATGGTCCCGCGAGCTCTGCGGCGGAACCCACGTGGAGGCCACCTCGCAGATCGGTTCGCTGACCCTGCTGGGCGAGGCATCGGTTGGCTCGGGGAACCGGCGCGTGGAGGCATTCGTGGGCATGGAGGCCTTCCGCCACATGGCCGCCGAGCGCGCGCTGGTGAACGAACTCTCCGAAATGCTCAAGGTGCCGGGAGCCCAGCTGCCCGAGCGGATCGCCGCCACCCTGGCCAAGCTCAAGTCCGTGGAGAAGGAGCTGGACAAGCTCCGCAAGGAACAGCTGGCCGCCTCGGCTGCTTCGCTGGTGGTCCAGGCCCAGGACGTGGCAGGAGTGCGGCTGCTGGCGCACAATGCCGGCGAACTCAGCGGCGCCGACGACCTGCGCAGCCTGGCCCTGGACCTGCGGACGCGGCTGGGCTCCGACCCGGTCACCGTGGCGATGACGGGAGTGGCCAACGGCCGGCCCCTGATCCTGGTGGCCACCAATGAGGCCGCCCGTGCCGCCGGCGTGAAGGCCGGCGCCCTGGTCAAGACCGCTGCGGGAGTGCTGGGCGGCGGAGGCGGCGGCAAGGACGACGTCGCGCAGGGCGGCGGGTCCGATGCCACCAAGATCGACGAGGCACTGGCCGCCGTGACGGCCGCGGTCGCCAACCGCTAGGGCGTCCGGTGTCTGTTCCCGATTATCCGCGCGGCACCAAACTCGGTGTCGACGTCGGTGCGGTGCGCGTGGGCGTGGCCAGTTGTGATCCGGACGGGATCCTGGCCACCCCGGTGCGCACCCTGAAACGCGATGCCAAGAAAGACAGCGACGTCAGGGTCCTGGTGCGTGAAGCCGCCGAGCGGAAGGCCGTGCAGGTGTTCGTCGGGCTTCCTCGAACGCTTTCGGGCGGGGACTCGGCCTCCACGGAAATGGCCCGCGGCTACGCCCGGAAGCTGGCCGCAGCCCTGGCCGGGGCGGGGTCGGCTGCCCGGGTCAACCTGATCGACGAGCGCCTGACTACCGTGGCTGCGCACCGCGGACTGCGGGAGGCTGGCATGGATACGCGTCAACATCGTAAAGTAGTTGATCAGGTAGCTGCGGTGGGTATACTGCAGCAGGCTATTGACATGCAACGGGCCCAAGGGCAGGACGTGGGGACACCTGTCGCACCGCCCGCCGGCAGCCATGTGCCGGATGCCAGCCATGAGGAGCCGACGATTTCGCACGGACATGACCGAAGCGGGGACCCCGGGACATGAGCAAGCACCCCGACGACTGGAACAACCTGCCATCCCGGCGCGCCGCGCGCGGCCGCCAGGCCGCTGACCCGCGCTTCGATGACACCGTCCCGCCGTACTGGGACGACGACGCTGTGCCCGAATGGGAGGAAGCGCCCGCGGACGAGGCCTGGCCCGAGCCGCCCGCCCGCCCCGCCGCAGCCGCGTCGCCGGTTCCTCCCGGGCGGAACGAGCCTGCCCCCGGCCTCCGGGACGAGCAGGCCCCCGCCGGCTGGGACGAGCCTGCCGCCGCCTGGCACGAACCGGAGCCGGTTACCGTCGTCCACCAGCAGATCCCTGCCGCGGACGGCGAAGCGGAGCAGGACTGGGACGTGGCCGACGACACCGGCGTGAATCAGGACGACGGACAGATCTACCACGACGGCCGGCTGGACTTTTTCGAGGATGAGCCGGCGCCCGGCCGCAAGGGCAAGCCCCGCAGCAAGCAGAAGGCGCGCCGCCGGCGCAACACGATCATGCTGGTGGTGTTCGCGGTCTTCGCCGCCGGCCTGGTCGGCGTCGTGCTGTTCCTGCAGAACCTGCTCGGCATGGGCGGCGGTCCCGAAGACTATGCCGGCCCCGGGGAGGGGCAGGTGACCTTCACCGTGGAACAAGGGGCCGGTCCGCTGGCCATCGCCGGTTCACTGGTGGAGAAGGACATCGTTTCCAACAGCGAAATCTTCCTGGGCGAGCTGGCCAGCCAGGCGAACGGACGCGAGGTCCAGCCCGGCGACTACCAGATGCAGTACAAGCTGCCGGCCGCGGACGCGGCCGCCATCCTGCTCGCGGACGTGGGGGAGAAGGTTTCTTACGTTGCCATTAACCGCACCTGGCGTCAGGACGAGGTCTTCGACGCCCTGAGCAAGGGCACGAAGATCCCGGCCTCCGAGTTCGCGGAGCTGGCCAAGAATCCGCAGCAGTTCGGGTTGCCGGAGGACGCACGGAACCTGGAAGGGTACCTGTTCCCCGGAGAGTACCGCTGGCCGCTGGACGCCACCGCGGAGGACATCATCGCGGAACTGGTCGCCAACGCCAAGGAGCGGCTGACCAGTGACGGCATCACCGACCCGCAGGATCAGTTCCGGGTGCTGACCATCGCCAGCATCATCGAAGCCGAGGCCGGCGAGGCCGACTACGCCAAGGTCGCCGGGGCCATCCAGAACCGGCTGAAGCCTGACAACACCGAAACGAACGGCCTGATCCAGTCCGACGCCACGGTCACGTACGGGCTGGGCCGGAAGGGCTACGACATCACGCCCGAGGAAAAGGCCGACAAGTCGAACCCGTACAACACCTACGCGCACACCGGGCTGCCGGCCGGGCCGATCAACTCGCCCGGCGGACCTGCCATCGACGCGGCCGCCAACCCGGCCGACGTGCCCTACTACTACTGGGTGACGGTCAACCTGGACACCGGCGAGACCAAGTTCGCTGAGACGCTGGCAGAGCACAACGCGTACACCAAGGAATACCAGCAGTGGTGCAGCGAGCAGGAAGAGGGCCGGTGCAGTTGACCGCCCGTCCCGCGGACGGCGGGCCTGCCGGGAGGCAACCCGCTTCCCGGCAGCTCCAGGCGGCGGTGCTTGGTCATCCGATCGGCCACTCGCGGTCGCCTGCCCTGCACCGCGCCGCCTATGAGCTCATCGGCTTCGACTGCAGCTACCGGGCCATCGACGTCACGGCGGACCGCGTGCCGCAGTTCGTGCAGGGGCTGCGCGCGGAACGGGACTGGGCCGGGTTGTCGGTGACCATGCCGCTGAAGGCCGCCATGGTCGGCCAGATGGACCGGGTCAGCGAACTCGTGGACCTGCTGGGAGTGCTCAACACCGTGGTTCCCGAGTACGACGGCGAGGGACGCGTGACGCTCTCCGGTCACAACACCGACGTGGCAGGCATCGTCGGCGCCCTGCGCCACGGCGGTGTCGCAGAGGGCGTGCCGGCAGTGATCCTCGGCGGCGGCGGCACCGCCGCAGCGGCCGCCGCCGCGCTGGCGGACCTGAAACCGTCCGAGGTGACCCTGTGCCTGCGGAACCCGGACAGCGCCGGGAGCGTGCAAGGCATCGCCCGCCACTTCGGCCTGCCGCTGCGGGTGGCCGGGTGGGACCAGGCCACCACCGTGCTGCGGCGGGCCGGGACAGTGGTCTGCACGCTGCCGCCGCGGGCCGCCGACTCCCTGGCCGCGGAGCTGGCGGCGGAGGCCGGAACGGACCGGAGCGGCCGCGTGTTGCTCGACGTCGCCTACGATCCCTGGCCCAGCGAACTGGCGGCCGTCTGGCAGCGCCACGGCGGGTCGGTGGTCCATGGGTTGGAAATGCTGATCTACCAGGCCGTGGAGCAGGTGCGCCTGTTCGCCGGCGATCGCTTCACCAACGCCGCCGAAGTCACAAATGTGATGTGTGACGCGGTAGGTGCACCGCGGCGCTAAACAGCCCGCCGATGCATGGCAGTATTGAATCCATGTTGCGTTGGTTAACCGCCGGTGAATCCCATGGTCCGGCCCTGGTAGGAATTATCGAAGGCGTCCCTGCCGGCGTCGAACTGACCGCAGCCGAGGTCCAGGATGCCCTGGCCCGGCGGCGCCTTGGCTACGGCCGCGGTGCCCGGATGAAGTTCGAAAAGGACGAGGTCACCCTGGTGGGCGGCGTCCGCCACGGCCTGACCCAGGGCGGCCCGGTGGCCATCGAGGTCGCCAACACCGAATGGCCCAAGTGGGAAACCGTCATGTCCGCCGATCCGGTCGATCCGGCCGCACTGGAGGACCTGGCCCGCAACGCCCCCCTTACCCGGCCCCGGCCGGGCCACGCCGACTTCACCGGCATGCAGAAGTACGGCTTCGACGAAGCCCGCCCCGTGCTGGAACGTGCCAGCGCCCGGGAGACGGCGGCGCGGGTGGCCCTGGGAACCGTCGCCGCGAAATTCCTCGCCGCGCTGGGCATCCGGCTGGTCAGCCACACCACCGCGGTCGGTCGGGTCTCCGTTCCTGAAGGCCGCCCGGTTCCCGGGCCGGGCGATGTCCTGGCGCTGGACGAAGATCCGCTGCGCTGCTTCGACGCGGAGACGTCCGGGGCCATGGTGCTGGAAGTGGACCAGGCGCACAAGGACGGCGAAACCCTGGGCGGCGTGGTCGAGGTACTGGCCTACGGCCTGCCGCCGGGACTGGGCAGCTACGTGCACTGGGACCGCCGGCTGGACGCCCGCCTGGCCGCCGCCTTGATGGGGATCCAGGCGATCAAGGGCGTCGAGGTCGGCGACGGCTTCCTCACCGCCGCCCGCCGCGGATCGGAAGCCCATGACGAAATCGTCCGCGACGAGAACGGCACCATCGTGCGGGCCAGCAACCGGGCGGGCGGCATCGAGGGCGGCATGAGCATCGGCGAAACGCTGCGCGTCCGCGCGGCCATGAAGCCGATCGCCACGGTGCCCCGCGCGCTGTCCACCATCGATGTCACCACCGGAGAGCCAGCCAAGGCCCACCACCAGCGTTCGGATGTCTGCGCGGTGCCGGCGTCCGGCGTCGTCGCCGAAGCCATGGTGGCCCTGGTGCTGGCCGAGGCCGTGACCGAGAAGTTCGGCGGCGACTCCGTGCGCGAGACGGCACGCAACCTCCAGTCCTACCTGGCAGCGATCCCGGAGTCGCTGGATTCGATCGGCCGCTAGTGGCAGCCGGGCAGCCGATCAAGCTGCGGCGACACCTGGTCCTGATCGGCCCGATGGCGTCCGGCAAGTCGACGCTGGGCAGCCAGTTCGCCAGTCGGCACGGCCTCGCTTTTGCCGACAGCGACAAGCGGCTCGTCGAACGGCACGGGCCGATTACCGCCATCTTCACCTCGATGGGCGAGCACGCCTTCCGCGAGCTCGAGGCCCGCGAAGTGGCGGCGCTGCTCGCCGCGGGCAAGCCGCCGGCGGTGGTGTCCCTGGGCGGCGGCGCCATCCTGGACACCGGCACGCAGCAGCTGCTGGCCGACTGCACCGTGGTTTTCCTGGACATCGACGTGGACACCGTGCGGCCGCGCATCATCAAGGACACCGGCCGGCCGCTGCTGGCCGGCGACCCCGTGGGCCGCTGGATCGAAACCTTCGGGCAACGCCGGCCGGTCTACGAGCGACTGGCCGACCTGGTGCTGGACACCCGCGGCAAGACACAGCAGCAACTGCTGGCCGAACTGAGACAACTGCTTGATGAAAGGCACGAACAGTGAGCAACACCGCCGAGGCAACCACCATCCCGGTCACCGGGAACACGCCCCAGGAAGCGTACGACGTCGTCGTCGGCCATTCGCTGCTGGGCCGCCTGCCGCAGGTGCTGGGGGAGCGGGTCCGGAAGGTCCTGGTGATCCACCCTCGGGCGCTGCGTGCCACCGGCGACGCGGTGCGCGAGGACCTGGCCTCCAACGGGCTGGAGGCGCTGACCGCCGAAATTCCGGACGCCGAGGAGGGCAAACACATCCAGGTGGCCTCGTTCTGCTGGCAGGTGCTGGGCCAGAACGACTTCACCCGCTCGGACGCCATCGTGGCCGTGGGCGGCGGGGCGGTCACCGACGTGGCCGGCTTCGTGGCCGCCACCTGGCTGCGCGGCGTCAAGGTGGTGCACATCCCCACCAGCCTGCTGGGCATGGTGGACGCCGCGGTGGGCGGCAAGACCGGCATTAACACCGCCGAGGGCAAGAACCTGGTGGGCGCGTTCCACCCGCCGGCCGCCGTGCTGGCCGACCTGGACGCGCTGCAGACACTGCCGCCCAACGAACTGGTCACCGGCCTGGCCGAAGCCGTCAAGTGCGGGTTCATCGCCGACCCTGCCATCCTGGAGGTGATCGAGGCCGATCCCAAGGCCGCGAGCACCGCCGGCACGCCGCAGCTGCGGGAGATCATCGAACGGTCCATCCGGGTCAAGGCCGCAATAGTCTCCACCGACCTGCGCGAGTCGGGACGCCGCGAGTTCCTGAACTACGGGCACACCCTCGGCCACGCCATCGAGCTGGCCGAGCGCTACCAGATGCGCCACGGCGCGGCCGTCTCGATCGGGCTGGCCTTCGCGGCCGAGCTGTCCCGAATGGTGGGCCGGCTGGACGACGCCACCGCCGACCGGCACCAGGCGATCCTGACGTCGCTCGGACTGCCCGTTACCTACCGCCGCGACCGCTGGGCCGCGCTGCTGGACGGGATGAAGCGGGACAAGAAGGCCCGCGGCGACCTGCTGCGGTTCGTGGTGCTGGACGGCCTGGCCAAGCCCGGGATCCTGGAAGTGCCGGACACCTCGCTGCTGTTCGCCGCCTACCAGGAGATCGCCGAGTAGCCCCGGCCGCCGCCGCCGCCTTCGGGCGGCAACCCGCCAGCAGGTAGAATGTCTGCTGGACTTCGCTCCGGGCCGGGCGGACTTTCCGCCCGCGGCCCGCCATCATCGACGAAAGTGAAACTGTGGCCACAACCAACGACATCAAGAACGGCACCGTGCTGAAGCTGGACGGCCAGCTGTGGAACGTCATTGAGTTCCAGCACGTGAAGCCGGGCAAGGGCGGTGCGTTCGTGCGCACCAAGATCAAGAATGTCGTCAGCGGCAAGATCCAGGACAAGACGTTCAACGCCGGCCTGAAGATCGAAACCGCCACGGTTGACCGCCGCGATTACACCTACCTGTACAAGGACGGCGACGACTTCGTCTTCATGGACGTGCAGGACTACGACCAGGTCACCGTCCCCGGTCCCGTGGTCGGCGACGACGAGAGCTTCCTGCTGGAAAACATCAAGGTCAACATCGCCATGCACGACGGCATCCCGCTTTACATCGAGCTGCCCGCCTCCGTGGTCATGGAGATCACCTACACCGAGCCCGGCCTGCAGGGCGACCGTTCCACCGGCGGCACCAAGCCCGCCACGGTGGAGACCGGCTACCAGATCCAGGTTCCGCTGTTCCTGGAGACCGGCACCAAGGTCAAGGTCGACACCCGCACCGGCGACTACCTGGGACGAGTCAACGACTAGTGAGTGCTCCCACTTCTGCCCGCGGCAAGGCCCGCCGCAGGGCCGTCGACGTCCTCTTTGAAGCCGAGCAGCGCGGCGTGTCCGCCGCCGAGGCGCTGGCCGGGCGGGGCAAGACCGACCAGGTGATCAACCCCTACACCGCGCAGATCGTGGAGGGTGTCGCCGCGCTCCAGCCGACCATCGACGAGTTCCTGGCCACCTACGCCCAGGGCTGGACACTGGAACGGATGCCCGCGGTGGACCGCATTATCCTGCGGGTCGGCTCCTGGGAACTGCTCTACAACGACGACGTCCCCGACGGCGTAGCGGTCAGCGAGGCCGTGGAACTGGCCAAGACGCTGTCGACCGACGAGTCGCCGTCCTTCGTCAACGGACTCCTGGGCCGGCTGCAGCAGCTCAAGCCCACGCTCCTGGCCTGACTCCGGCCTCACAGCCACCATCCCCACGCGCGACGGCGGGTGCCCCCTGCGGCGTCCGCCGTCGCCGCGCGTTGGCCACCACCCCCTGCCTGCGCGGGTGAGTTTGGCGCTGCGCGAGTGGGCTTCGGCCCTGCGCGGGTGAGCTTGCGCACATCGTCCGCGGATCGCCGTCGCACAGCCGTCACGAACGCTTCATGCCGACCCGGCCGTGGTAATTTTGAGGGCGCAAGCAACCTTTAAATTCCGTCCAGTGAGGCGGGGAAGGAGGCGGCAACAGATGAACACGGACTCCCCGGTGCAGCAGCCGGCATCGTCGCGCGTTGTACTTGCCGAAGCGGACATCAACCGCGCATTGACCCGTATCGCCCACGAGATCCTCGAGGCGAACAAGGGCCCCAAGGACCTTGTCCTGCTGGGTATCCCGCGCCGCGGCTACCCGCTGGCCCGGCGGCTGGCCGCCAAGATTGCCGCCGCCGACCCTTCCGTCGCCGCCGAAGAAATCATCGGCCAGCTCGACGTGACCATGTTCCGCGACGACCTGCGCCGCCATCCCACGCGTTCCCCGCTGCCCACCCAGCTGCCGGCCGACGGCATCGACGACAAGGTCGTGGTACTGGTCGACGACGTGCTCTATTCCGGGCGCACCATCCGCGCCGCCCTGGACGCCCTGGTGGATCTGGGCCGGCCGAGGATTGTGCGGCTGGCCGTCCTGGTGGACCGCGGGCACCGCGAGCTGCCGATCCGCGCCGACCACGTCGGCAAGAACCTCCCTACCTCCTCGAAGGAGAAGGTCCGGGTCCGGCTGGCGGAAACCGACACCAACAACGGCGCGCCGGCGACCGACGAAGTAGTGATCGAGGACGTCAGCGCATGAAACACCTGCTCTCCACCGCCGACCTGGCGAAGCAGGACGCGGTGCGGATCCTGGACACTGCCGAGGAGATGTCCGCCGTCTCCCAGCGCGAGGTCAAGAAACTGCCCGTGCTGCGCGGCCGCACCGTGGTCAACCTCTTCTTCGAGGACTCCACCCGCACCCGCATTTCCTTCGAGGCGGCCGCCAAGCGGCTGTCGGCCGACGTCATCAACTTTGCCGCCAAGGGGTCGTCGGTCTCCAAGGGCGAATCGCTCAAGGACACCGCCCAGACCCTGGAAGCGATGGGCGCCGACGCCGTCGTCATCCGGCACTGGGCCTCCGGGGCCCCGGCGCGGCTGGCCGGTTCGGGCTGGATCGACGCCGCCGTGGTGAACGCCGGCGACGGCACCCACGAACACCCCACCCAGGCGCTGCTGGACGCGTTCACGCTGCGGCGCACCTGGGCCAGGCTCACGGGCATCCCGTCGACGGGGAGCGACTTGGCCGGCATGAAGGTGGCCATCGTCGGGGACATCCTGCACTCCCGGGTGGCCCGCTCCAACCTGTGGCTCCTGCGCACCCTCGGCGCCGAGGTCACCATGGTCGCCCCGCCGACGCTGCTGCCGGTGGGCAGCCGCCAGTGGCCGTGCACGATCAGCTACGACCTGGACGCCACGCTGGCCGAGGGCACGGACGCCGTCATGATGCTGCGCGTGCAGGGGGAGCGGATGAACGCCGCCTACTTCCCGTCCACGCAGGAGTATTCGCGCCGCTGGGGGTTCGACGACCGCCGCCTGGCGGCGCTGGACGCCTCCGGCCGCGCCGGCACCATCATCATGCACCCCGGCCCGATGAACCGCGGGCTGGAAATCTCATCGGCGGCAGCCGACTCGCCGCGGTCCACCGTGCTGGACCAGGTACGCAACGGTGTCGCCGTGCGGATGGCCGCGCTCTACCTGTTGCTCTCCGGGGGCACCGAATCCGCCGCCCCCGCACCCACCGCCACCCAGGAGGCCAAGTGACCGAGTCCAGCGAAACCACCTACCTGATCCGCGGGGCTTCGCTGACCGGCGGGGAGCGCGCCGACCTGCTGCTCCGCGGCGGGAGAATCGTGGAGGCGGGCACCGCCCTGAGCGCGGCCGGCGCCGTCGACATCGACGCCGACGGGCTGATCGCGTTGCCGGGCATGGTTGACCTGCACACCCATTTGCGCGAACCGGGCCGCGAGGACGCGGAGACGGTGGAGACCGGCAGCCGGGCGGCGGCCCTGGGCGGCTTCACCGCGGTGCACGCCATGGCCAACTCGACGCCGGTCGCTGACACCGCCGGCGTGGTCGAACAGGTGTACACGCTGGGCCGGACCGCCGGCTGGGCGGACGTCCGCCCGGTGGGCGCCGTGACCGTGGGCCTGGCCGGCGAACGGCTCGCCGAGCTCGGCGCGATGGCCGACTCCCGTGCCCGCGTCCGGGTCTTCTCCGACGACGGCATCTGCGTTTCGGACCCGGTGCTGATGCGCCGCGCGCTGGAGTACGTCAAGGCGTTCGACGGCGTGATCGCCCAGCACGCCCAGGAGCCGCGGCTGACCGACGGTGCACAGATGAACGAGGGAACCGTGTCGGCGGTGCTGGGCATGACCGGATGGCCCGCCGTCGCGGAGGAGAGCATCATCGCCCGCGACGTGCTCCTGGCGCAGCACGTGGACTCCCGCCTGCACGTCTGCCACGTCTCCACGGCCGGATCGGTGGAGCTCATCCGCTGGGCCAAGGCCCGCGGGATCAAGGTCACCGCCGAGGTCACGCCGCACCACCTGTGGCTGACCGACGAACTGGTCCGCAGCTACGACCCGGTCTACAAGGTCAACCCGCCGCTGCGCACGGACGAGGACGTGCAGGCCCTGCGCGCCGGCCTGGCCGACAGGACCATCGACGTCATCGGCACCGACCACGCGCCGCACCCCTCCGAGGCGAAGGAGTGCGAATGGGCCCAGGCAGCCATGGGCATGACCGGGCTGGAGACAGCGCTGTCCGTCGTGCAGCACACCATGATCGAAACCGGCCTGATCGACTGGGCCGACTTCGCCCGGATCACCTCCGCCATGCCGGCCCGCATCGGCCGGCTGGCCGGGCAGGGCCAACCGCTGGCGGCCGGATCGGCCGCCAACATCACCCTGGTGGACCCCGCGGCCCGCTGGACGGTGGACCCCTCCGCGATGGCCACCAAGGGCAGGAACTCGCCGTTCGCCGGCCGGGAGCTGCCCGGCCGCGTGGTCGCCACGTTCCTCAACGGGCACCCCACCGTGCTGGACGGCGCCCTGAACACCCCGGCACGCCCGGCAGGGGAGGCCTGACATGGACCAGATCCAGGCCGGCCTGGTGATGCTCGCCGTCGCCCTCGTGCTCATGGCGCTGGTGGCCGTCGGCTGGCGCAACCGGCTCAAGCGGCAGCGGGACATCGCGCCGCTGCCGCAGGTCCCGGCGGACACCGCCAACCCGACCGGCTACTACGAAGGCATGTACGTGGTCACGACGACGGCGGGGGACTGGCTGGACCGCGTCGCCGTCCACGGCCTCGGCATCCGGACCAAGGCGTCACTGCGGACCTATCCGCACGGCGTGCTGATCGAGCGACCCGGCTCCACGGACCTCTACATTCCGGCCGGAAGCATCTCCGATGTCCGGACCGAGAGCGGCATGGTGGGCAAGTTCGTGGAGTCCGAGGGCCTGGCCGTGATCACGTGGAAGCTGGGGGAGCGCGAGGTCGACACGGCCTTCCGCACCCGGCAGGCCGCCGAGAAACAACCGCTGCTCGCGCAGCTGCAGACATACCTACCCGCCGTACAGGAAGACTAGGACACATCGTGAGCGCAGAAACAACTTTCCTCTCCGCACCGGCGCTGCTGGTGCTCGAAGACGGCCGGACCTTCCGCGGCCGCAGCTACGGCGCCCAGGGCACCGCGCTGGGCGAGGCGGTCTTTTCCACCGGCATGACCGGCTACCAGGAGACCATCACCGACCCGTCCTACGCCCGCCAGCTGGTGGTGCAGACCGCGCCCCACATCGGCAACACCGGGGTGAACGACGACGACGCGGAATCCCGCAAGATCTGGGTGGCCGGCTACGTGGTCCGCGACCCGGCCCGCCGGCCCTCCAACTGGCGCTCCGAGCGCAGCCTGGACGACGAACTGGTCAACCAGGGCATCGTGGGCATCCAGGGCGTGGACACCCGCGCGCTGACCCGCCACCTGCGCGAGCGCGGCGCGATGAAGGCCGGCATCTTCTCCGGCGACGCGGCCGCCCGCCCCGCGGCGGAGCTGCTGGCCGAGGTCGCCGCGCAGCCGGCGATGGAAGGCGCCCGGCTCGCCGAAGAGGTCAGCGTCACGGAAGCCTACGTCGTCGAACCGGCCGACCACGGCTGGGAAGGTGAGCCGCGGTTCACGGTCGCCGCCCTCGACCTGGGCATCAAGGCCATGACCCCCGTCCGGTTCGCCGAGCGCGGGATCCGGGTGCACGTGCTGCCCGCCACCGCCAGCTTCGAAGACATCCAGGCCGTCTCGCCCGACGGCATGTTCATGTCCAACGGGCCCGGCGACCCGGCCACGGCCGACCGCCAGGTGCTGCTGCTGCGCAAGGTGCTCGACGCCGGCCTGCCGTTCTTCGGCATCTGCTTCGGCAACCAGATCCTGGGCCGCGCCCTGGGCTTCGGCACCTACAAACTGCGCTACGGCCATCGCGGCATCAACGTGCCGGTGATGGACCGGCGCACCGGAAAGGTCGAGATCACCTCGCAGAACCACGGCTTCGCCGTCGACGCCCCGCTGGACGGGCCCACGCTGGCCCCGGAGGAACGCTTCGGCCGGGTCGAAGTCAGCCACGTCTGCCTGAACGACGACGTCGTCGAGGGCCTGAACTGCCTGGACATCCCCGCCTTCTCCGTCCAGTACCACCCGGAGGCGGCCGCCGGGCCACACGATGCGGCGCCCCTGTTCGACCGATTTACCGACCTGATGAACTCCCGCCGAACCCAGACCGGAACCGCTTCCGAGACGACGAAGGAAAGCAAGTAATGCCCAAGAGAGAAGATCTGAAGTCCGTCCTGGTCATCGGTTCCGGTCCCATCGTGATCGGACAGGCGGCCGAATTCGACTACTCCGGCACGCAGGCGCTGCGGGTGCTGAAGGAGGAGGGCCTGCGGGTCATCCTGGTCAACTCGAATCCGGCCACCATCATGACGGACCCCGAGTTCGCCGATGCCACCTACGTGGAGCCGATCACCCCGGAGGTGGTCGAAAAGATCATCGCCAAGGAGCGCCCGGACGCCCTGCTGCCCACCCTGGGCGGCCAGACGGCCCTGAATACCGCGATAGCGCTGGACAAGAACGGCGTGCTGGACAAGTACAACGTTGAGCTGATCGGCGCCAACATCGCCGCCATCGAACTCGGCGAGGACCGGGAGAAGTTCAAGGGCGTGGTGGAGCGCTGCGGCGCCGAATCCGCCAAGTCCGTGATCGTGCACTCGATGGACGAAGCCTTTGCCGCGGCCGAGGAGCTGGGCTACCCGATGGTGGTGCGCCCGTCCTTCACCATGGGTGGCCTCGGCTCCGGCATGGCCTACAACGCGGACGACCTGCGCCGGATCGCCGGCGCCGGCATCCAGTACAGCCCCACCAGCGAGGTGCTGCTCGAAGAGAGCATCCTGGGCTGGAAGGAATACGAGCTCGAGATGATGCGCGACAAGAACGACAACGTCGTGGTCGTGTGCTCGATCGAGAACTTCGATCCGGTGGGCGTGCACACCGGCGACTCCATCACGGTGGCCCCGGCCATGACGCTGACCGACCGCGAGTTCCAGAAGCTGCGCGACATCTCCATCGCGGTGATCCGCGAAGTCGGCGTCGATACCGGCGGCTGCAACATCCAGTTCGCCATCGAACCGGACACCGGCCGCGTCGTGGTGATCGAAATGAACCCGCGCGTGTCCCGGTCCTCGGCGCTGGCTTCCAAGGCCACCGGTTTCGCGATCGCCAAGATCGCCACCAAGCTGTCGCTCGGGTACACGCTGGACGAGATCCCCAACGACATCACGCAGCAGACCCCGGCCGCCTTCGAACCGACGCTGGACTACGTCGTCGTCAAGGTCCCGCGTTTCGCGTTCGAGAAGTTCCCGGCCGCCGACCCGACGCTGACCACCACTATGAAGTCCGTGGGCGAGGCGATGGCCATCGGCCGCAACTTCACCGAGGCGCTGCAGAAGGCGCTGCGGTCGCTGGAGCAGAAGGGCTCGCAGCTCGAGTTCGACCCGGTCAACGACTATGACGTGCCCGAACTGCTGGCCAAGTCCAGGGTCGGGTCCACCGAGCGGCTCTCGATGGTGCAGCGGGCGCTGCTCGGCGGTGCCACGGTCGAGCAGGTCTTCGAAGCCACGGCGATCGACCCGTGGTTCCTGGACCAGCTGCAGCTGATCAACGAGGTGGCCACCGAAATCCGCCGCGCGCCGGCACTGACCGAGGACATCCTGCGGCTGGCCAAGCGGCACGGCTTCTCCGATGAACAGATCGGCAAGCTGAGCCACACCAGCGAGGCAGTGGTCCGCGGGGTCCGCCACGCGCTGGGCATCCGCCCGGTGTTCAAGACGGTGGACACCTGCGCCGCCGAATTCGCCGCCTACACCCCGTACCACTACTCGTCCTACGACGAGGAGGACGAGGTCGAGCTGCACGCGAAGCCGTCCGTGATCATCCTCGGCTCCGGCCCCAACCGGATCGGCCAGGGCATTGAGTTCGACTACTCCTGCGTCCACGCCACCATGGCGCTGCGCAAGGCCGGGCACGAGACGGTCATGATCAACTGCAACCCGGAGACCGTCTCCACCGACTACGACATCTCCAACCGCCTGTACTTCGAGCCGCTCACGCTCGAGGACGTGCTGGAGGTCATCGCGGCGGAGGAGCGCACCGGCGGCGTGCTCGGCGTGTTCGTGCAACTGGGCGGCCAGACGCCGCTGAAGCTGGCCCAGGCGCTGGCCGACGCCGGCATCCCGATCCTCGGCACCTCGCCGGAAGCCATCGACCTGGCCGAGCACCGCGGCGCGTTCCAACGCGTGCTGGATTCGGCCGGCCTGATCGCCCCGAAGAACGGCACCGCCGTGTCCTTCGAGGAAGCGAAGAAGATCGCCGACGAGATCGGCTACCCCGTGCTGGTCCGCCCGTCGTATGTGCTGGGCGGGCGCGGCATGGAGATCGTCTACGACGAGGCCAACCTGTCGCGCTACATCGCCAACGCCACCGAGATCACCCCGGACCACCCGGTGCTGGTGGACCGCTTCCTGGAAGACGCGATCGAGATCGACGTCGATGCCCTCTACGACGGCAAGGACCTCTACGTCGGCGGCATCATGGAGCACATCGAGGAGGCCGGGATCCACTCCGGCGACTCCGCCTGTGTGCTGCCGCCGATCACCCTGGGCGCCGACGTCCTGGACCGGGTGCGCAACGCCACCGCCGCCATCGCCGAGGGCGTGGGGGTGCGCGGCCTGATCAACATCCAGTTCGCGCTGGCCGCCGACGTGCTCTATGTGATTGAGGCCAACCCGCGAGCTTCCCGCACCGTCCCGTTCGTCTCCAAGGCCACCGGCGTGCAGCTGGCCAAGGCCGCGGCGCTGATCGGTACCGGCGTTGACATCGCCATGCTGCGCAGCGTCTACAAGGTGCTGCCGGAGACCGGCGACGGTTCCCGGCTGCCGCTGGAGGCGCCTGTCGCCGTGAAGGAGGCGGTGCTTCCGTTCAGCCGCTTCCGCACGCCCGAAGGCACCGTGGTCGACTCGCTGCTCGGCCCGGAGATGCGCTCCACCGGCGAGGTCATGGGCATCGACAAGTACTTCGACACGGCCTTCGCCAAGAGCCAGGCCGCGGCCGGCAGCGCGCTGCCGACGTCCGGCAAGGTGTTCGTCTCGGTGGCCAACCGCGACAAGCGCTCCATCATCATGCCCGTGAAGCTGCTGGTGGACCTGGGCTTCGAAATCCTCTCCACCGGCGGCACGGCCGAAGTGCTGCGCCGCAACGGCATCCAGTCCACCACCGTGCGCAAGATCGCCGAAGGGCGCTCCGACGAGGGCGAGGGCACCATCGTCGACCTCATCGCCGAAGGCCGCATCGGGCTGATCCTCAACACCCCGTCCGGCGGCCAGGCCCGCGGCGACGGCTACGAGATCCGCGCTGCGGCGACGTCGGTGGGAACGCCGATCATCACCACGGTGTCCGAGTTCGGTGCCGCCATCCAGGCCATCGAAGCGATGCGCCAGTACGAGTGGGACGTCACAAGCCTGCAGGAACACGCGGAGAACCTGAAGGCCGCCTTCCATGCCTGAGCCGCACGACCGGCCGCAGCCCGCCACCTTCGGGCGGCGGCTGCGGGCGGCAATGGAGGCCCGCGGGCCTTTGTGCGTGGGCATCGACCCGCACCCGCCGCTGCTCTCCGCCTGGGGACTGAACGACGACGCCGGAGGGCTGGAACGCTTCTCCCTCACCGTGCTGGACGCGGTGGGGGAGCAGGCTGCCGCCCTCAAGCCCCAGGTGGCACTGTACGAACGGCACGGTTCGGCCGGCCTGGCGGTGCTGGAGAAGCTGCTGGCGGCCGCGGCCCAGGCCGGTGCCCTGACGATCGCCGACGCCAAGCGCGGCGACATCGGCTCCACCATGGCGGCCTACGCAGACGCTTGGCTGCGGGACGGCTCGGCGCTGGCGGCCGACGCCGTGACGCTCAGCCCCTACCTCGGGTATGGATCGCTGCGGCCCGCGCTGGATATGGCCGCGGCAACGGGCCGGGGAGTGTTCGTGCTGGCGCTGACCTCCAACCCGGAGGGCGCCAGCGTGCAGCACGTCGGCGGCGCCGAGTCCGTGGCCGCCCGGATCGCGGAAGCGGCGGCCGCCGACAACGCGGAGGCCGGCCGCGCCGGCGAGCTGGGCTCCGTCGGCCTGGTGGTCGGCGCCACGGTCCGGGCCGAGGTGATGGAACGGCTCGGGTTGGACCTGGCGGCGGTCAACGGGCCGCTGCTGGCCCCCGGGCTGGGCGCACAGGGTGCCACCGGCGCGGACATCGCGGCGGCCTTCGGCTCCGCCGTCGGGAATGTCCTGGCCACCTCCAGCCGGGACATCCTCCAGGCCGGCCCGGACACCGCCGCCTTGCGCGGGGCCGCGGACCGCACCCTGGCGGGTTTGTCGGGCCTCGTGGGCTGAGCAGCGGCCGGGCTGGCCCGTCTAACCTCCCGTGCCGAACAGCCGGGCGTGGCGGCGGCCCTGAGCCGCGGTGTTGCGGTTCTGGTAAGTTCAATTCATGCCCAAAGTGCCCGCCCGGCATCTTGTCCGAGGGGCCGGATTGTCTGGAGGAGCTGTGGGTCTTCGACCGCTGACGGAGAGCGAACGCACCACCGCCCGGCTGAAAGCGACGGCCGCCCGGGTCGAACGCGCGGAAATCAAGGCCAAAGTGAAATCCGGCGTCATGACCGTGGCCGAGGTGATTGAGGCGGCCGCGTCGATGGAATCGGTCGGCCGGCTGCGCGTGGCCGAACTGCTCGAATCGTTGCCGGGCATCGGACCGGTCCGCGCCGCCGCCATCATGGAGAGCGTCCGCATTGCGCCCAGCCGCCGGCTGCGCGGGCTCGGCATCCACCAGCGGCGGGCCCTGATAGACCACTTGAAATCCCAGTAACAGATGGAAGATATGTCCGACAAACCCCGCCTGACCGTTCTCGCCGGCCCCACGGCCGTCGGCAAGGGCACCGTTTCCACCTATATCCGCGACAACTACCCCGACGTCTGGCTGTCGGTATCCGCCACCACCCGCGAACCGCGGCCCGGTGAGCAGGACGGAGTCCACTACTTTTTCGTCGGCCCCGAAGAGTTCGATCGGCTGGTGGCCGCCGGCGACATGCTCGAGTGGGCCCTGGTGCACGGCCGGAACCGCTACGGGACGCTGCGGCGCACCGTGGAGGAAGCCATGGCGGACGGCAAATCCGTGCTCTTGGAGATCGACCTGCAGGGCGCCCGGCAGGTCAAGGAGTCCATGCCGGATGCCACGTTCGTGTTTTTGGCCCCGCCGAGCTGGGAGGAAATGGTCCGCCGACTGGTGGGCCGCGGCACGGAAACACCCGAAGAACAGCAGCGCCGGCTGGAAACCGCTAAACTAGAACTTGCTGCCGAGCCCGAGTTCGATTTCACCGTCGTTAACGACGATGTCCAGCGGGCGGCAGACGAGCTCGTTTCATTGATGGGACTTGTCCCGCACCCGCGCTGAGCGGGTCCAGAAGAACACGTCCCGGAACCCATTGGAGATTTAGTGTCGACCAACCTCGAAGGCATCATCAACCCGCCGATCGACTCCCTGCTGGAAGCAACGGATTCGAAGTACGCGCTGGTGATTTACGGTGCCAAGCGTGCCCGCCAGATCAACGCCTACTACTCGCAGCTGCACGAAGGCCTGTTCGAGTATGTCGGCCCGCTGGTGGACACCAAGCTGAACGAGAAGCCGCTGTCCATCGCACTGCGCGAAATCAACGAGGGCCTGCTGGTCAGCAAGCCCGTCGAAAAGGCCGCAGAGTAACCAGCGTCTAACACCGGGGCAGGCATGCGGATCATTTTGGGCGTGGGCGGCGGCATCGCCGCCTACAAGTCGGCATCCCTGCTTCGGTTGTTTAAGGAAGCCGGCCACGAGGTGACGGTCATCCCGACCGACGCCGCCGAAAAGTTCGTGGGCCGCGCCACCTGGGAAGCCCTCTCCGGCAACCCGGTGAGCAACAGCGTTTTCGATGCCGTCGAGTCGGTCAACCACGTCCGCCTCGGACAGGAAGCCGACCTCGTGGTCGTGTGCCCGGCCACCGCGGATCTGTTGGCACGCGCAGCCGCCGGCCTGGCCGGCGACCTGCTCACCAACACGCTGCTGGTGGCCACCGCGCCGGTGGTCTTTGTGCCGGCCATGCACACCGAAATGTGGCAGCACCCGGCCACCGCGGCGAACGTGGCCACGCTGCGCAGCCGGGGCACCACGGTGATGGACCCGGCCGTAGGCCGCCTGACCGGCAAGGACACCGGCCCCGGCCGGCTGCCCGAACCGGCGGAAATCTACGATTTCATCGCCGCAGGCCTCGCCGACGGAACGTTAAAACCCCGGACGACGGCGGAGGCTGGCTGGGCGCCGGACTCGGCCGTGCCCGGGCTCGCGGCTCCGGAACCCGGTCCGCTGGCCGGGAAGCGGGTCCTGGTCACTGCCGGCGGCACCCGCGAACCGCTGGACCCCGTGCGCTTCCTGGGCAACCGGTCCTCCGGCAAGCAGGGCGTGGCACTGGCCCGCGCCGCTGCGGCTGCGGGAGCGGAGGTCGAACTGATCGCCGCCCACCTTGAGGTGGAAATTCCGGACGGGATCAAGTCCAGCTCGGTGGAAACCGCCTTGGACCTGCGCGAGGCGACGCTCGAAGCGGCGGCGCGCTCCGACGTCGTGATCATGGCAGCCGCCGTGGCGGATTTCCGGCCGGCGGAAGTGACCGATACCAAGATCAAGAAGCGCGACGACGCCGACGACCCGGTGATTACGCTGGTGCGGAATCCGGACATCCTGGTGGAGGTCGTGCAGCAGCGCGGCTCCGGCGAGGCGCCGCTGATCGTCGGTTTCGCGGCGGAAACCGGCGACGACCGCGGGGACGTGCTCGACTACGCGCGCAGCAAGCTCGAACGGAAGGGCTGCGACCTGCTGGTGCTCAACCGCGTGGGCCGCGACCTGGTGTTCGGCCAGGATGACACCGAGATCACGGTGCTGGCACGCAGCGAAGTCGAACCGCAGACCCACCGCGGCAGCAAAGACAGTGCGGCGGCCGTGATCATTGAGCGCATTACCGCCGAACTCTCCGGCTGAGGCTGACTCCGGGCTGACGCTGGCACCGGGCGGCCGCTGCTTCTGCCTGTGGGGGAGCGCGAGGGCGCCGTCTCCCTCGTGCCGCGGGAACCGGGCCGCCCGTGACCCCGTGTGTACTACTGTTTCGCTCCATGACCGGGCCTTTGGGGCCGCGTCTACAGTTCCGTGGCGGTCCCCGCCAGCAAGTAAGGTATGTCTGTGACTTCTTCTGACAGCAATCTGCGGCTCTTCACGTCCGAGTCCGTGACCGAAGGCCATCCGGACAAGATCTGTGACCAGATTTCCGACGCCATCCTCGACGCCCTGCTGCGCGAGGATCCCGAGTCGCGGGTAGCCGTAGAGACGCTGACGACGACCGGTCTGGTACATGTGGCCGGCGAGGTCACCACGCAGGGCTACGTGGAGATCCCGCAGATCGTCCGGGATACCATCCTGGAGATTGGCTACAACTCCTCGGACAAGGGGTTTGACGGTGCGCGGTGCGGGGTCTCGGTTTCCATCGGCCAGCAGTCGCCGGAGATCGCCTCCGGGGTCTTCAACTCCTTTGAAACCCGCGAGGGGACAAGCATCGACGCGCGTGACGCCCAGGGCGCCGGCGACCAGGGCATCATGTTCGGCTATGCCAGCGACGAGACCGACGTCTTGATGCCCGCCCCGATCTGGCTCGCGCACCGGCTGTCCGAGCGTTTGACCGAGGTGCGGAAGGACGGGACGCTCCCGTATCTGCGGCCGGACGGCAAGACGCAGGTGACCGTCGGCTACGACGGCGACAAGCCGGTGTCCGTCAACTCGGTCGTGATTTCCAGCCAGCATGAAGGCGGCGTGGACCTGGCACATCTGCGGGCCGACCTCGCCTCGCGCGTGATCGAGCCGGTGCTGGCGGCCAGCTCCCTGGACGCCACCAACGTGCGCTACATCCTCAATCCGGGCGGTGACTTTGTGATCGGCGGGCCGGTGGGCGACGCCGGGCTGACCGGACGCAAGATCATCGTGGATACCTACGGCGGCATGGCCCGTCACGGCGGCGGCGCATTTTCCGGCAAGGATCCGTCCAAGGTGGACCGTTCCGCCGCCTACGCCATGCGCTGGGTGGCCAAGAACGTGGTGGCCGCCGGACTGGCCCGGCGCGCGGAGATCCAGATCGCGTACGCCATCGGGATGGCGCATCCGGTCGGCATCTACGTGGAAACTTTCGGAACCGAGACCGTTGATCCGGCGCGCATTGCCCAGGCGATCGAGGAAGTCTTCGACCTGCGTCCGCTGGGCATCATCGACGACCTGGAGCTCAAGCGGCCCATTTACAAGCAGACCGCGGCACACGGCCATTTCGGCCGTGAACATGCCGACTTCACCTGGGAGCGGACCGACCGGGCGGACGCACTGCGCAGCTACTTCAACGCCTGAGCCTGATGGGCTCTGATCCGCACCAGCTGAGCCTGCTGCAGGGCTTCGGTGCCCCCAAGCAGGCGCCGGGCACCTCGCCGGCGGCGGCGACCGATCCGGTGGCCCGGGTGCTGATCGAAACGGCGTTGCCGCATCTGGACCGGATCTTCGATTACCTGGTGCCGGAGCATTTGGACGCCGACGCTGTTCCCGGCGCGCGGGTCAAGGCCCGGTTCGGCGGCCAGGAAATGAGCGGGTACATCACCCGCCGCACGTCCGAGGTGCCGGAAGGGGTCAAGCTGGCCCCGTTGGCCAAGGTGGTTTCCGCGCAGCCGGTGCTGACCGAGGAGCTGCTCCGGCTGGCCACGTCGGTGGCCGAGCGCTACGCCGGAAACGTCAGCGACGTACTGCGCGCCGCCATCCCACCCCGCGTCGCCAAAGTGGACAAGGAATTCGCTGCCCGGGAGACGGGCGCGGCGGCAGCGGAGGCCAAGCCGGCCGCGGATACCCACCCGGCTACCACCGCCGCCACGGATGCTAAGGATGCTGCCGCCCCTTCGGTTACCACCGCTGCTACGGATGCTGCCGCCCCTTCGGTTACCACCGCCGCTACGGAAGCCGCAGCCCCTTCGGTTACTGCCGCTGCCACGGCTACCACCGCCCCTCCGGCTACCACCGCTGCTACTGCTGGCCCGGCAGCTACGGCTGAGGCGGAGCAAGCCTTCGCCGGTTATGAAGACGCCGGCGTCTTTCTGGCCCAGCTGGCGTCGGGCGCCGCTCCGCGGGCCGTTTTGGCCAGCCACAAGTCCTACGGCCCCGCTTCGTGGGCAGCCCAAGTTGCGCACGCCGTGGCGAGCGTACGGCAGAGCGGCCGCGGCGCCGTCGTCGTTGTTCCGGACGCCAAGGACCTGGCCCGGCTGGAAGCCGAATTGGAGCGAGTCCTTGGCACGGACCAGTTTGTCCGCCTGACTGCCGAGGACGGGCCGACGCCGCGCTACCGGAACTACCTGCGGTTGCTGCATGGCGAGGTATCCGTGGCCGTCGGGACGCGCTCGGCCGCCTTCGCCCCGGTGCAGGATCTGGGCCTGGTGGCCATGTGGGACGACGGCGATGACCTGCTGCTGGAGCAGCGTTCCCCCTACCAGCATGCCCGCGAGGTGTTGTTGCTGCGCACGGCGCAGGCCGGCTGCGCGGCCCTGTTCGCCGGGGTCTCGCGCAGCGGCGAAGCACAGCGGTTGGTCGAGACCGGCTGGGCGTCGGCGCTCACGCCCGCCCGGCCCTTCCTGCGCCAGGCGACTCCGCGCATCCTCAACACCGCGGATTCGTTCCAACAGGAACGCGATCCCATGCTGCGCCATGCCCGTTTGCCGCAGGCCGCTTGGCGGGCCGCCAAGGAAGGCCTGGAACGCGGACCGGTGCTGGTGCAGGTGGCGCGGACCGGCTTCTCACCTGCCCTTGCCTGCCAGGACTGCCGCACGCCCGCCAGATGCACCGACTGTAACGGGCCGCTGGCGCAGCCGGGCCGCGCGGCGGCTCCGGCTTGCCGGTGGTGCGGTCGGTTGGCCGCGAACTATTCCTGTCCCGAATGCGGATCGCACAGGCTCCGTGCCTCTGCGGTCGGGGCCCTGCGTACCGCAGAGGAACTGGGACGTGCGTTCCCGGGGGCGACGGTCGTGTCTTCTTCGGGGGAACACATCAAGTCTGTGGTCGAGTCAAGGAAAGCCCTGGTGGTCGCAACACCGGGAGCCGAGCCTGTGGCGCCCGGTGGCTACGCGGCCGCGTTGCTGCTGGATGGCAATGCCATGCTCAGCCGAGAGTCCCTTCGCGCACCCGAAGACGTGCTGCGCCGATGGTTCCGCGCGGCGTCGCTGGTGCAGCCGGCGTCGGAAGGGGGGCTGGTGGTAGTCACCGCCGACCAGGATGCCGTTGTGGCGCCCTTGGTTCGGTGGGACCCCGCTGGCGCCGCAGCCAGGGAGATGCAGTTGCGACGTGAGCTTCAGCTTCCCCCGGCCGTGAGGATCGCCGCCCTGACCGGGAAGCCCTCAGGCATTGAAGCTTTCATGGCGGACTTTGAGCTTAGCGGCAGCCTTCGCAGCGTCGGCCCCGTTGAGCTGCCGGCCCGATCGGGGGAGAGCAGCGAGCACCGCCTGCTGCTGTTCTTCAGCTATCAGGATGGAGCGCGCGTGACCGCTGCGCTCCGTCACCGCAAGGCGGCGCTGTCCGCCAAACGCGTCCCCGACCCGGTACAGGTGCGCTGCGACGGGACCGACCTGCTATAACCTTCCGGGTGCGCCGTCCGGTGCCATGCGAGGGGCGCTCGGGCTCCATCTGTACCGGGCGGCGGCGTGCCGGGTAGTGGTGGTGGTGTGGAGGTGTAGGTGTGTCCGGTGGGGGTGGTGGTTTCGATCGTGTGGTGTGGTCCTTCGAGGGGGCGGCTGGACCAGCCTTCGGCTTCTTTTGACTGGTTGCATTGCTCGCACAGTCCCTGGCCGTTGGCCATGGTCGTTTTGCCGCCTTGTGACCAGGGCACGATGTGGTCGATGTGCCGGATCGGGGCGTCGCACCAGGGCCTGCCGCAGACGGCGTCGCGGGCGAGGATCATCCGGCGCATCCCGTCGGGGAACTTCCGCGCGGCCGAGTCCATCCCCAGCAGCTGTCCGGTCCCGGGGGCGGTGTAGAGGCGGCGGACCCAGATGTCCTCCACGGTGCCCTGTGTCAGCACTTTGGTGCGGTGGGCCTGCTCGCGGGCTGTCTTCCAGCCCGGCTCGGTCCCGGCCGGCGGCGCCTTCTGCCCCATCCCGCCCGGCGGGCTGCAGGCGCCGAAGGGCGGGCTGCCACCGTGTGGTGCTGCCGCCGGTAACCCGCTGTCCTCGCGACCCGCGCCGGCAGCGGTGCGGCCGGGCGGGCTGGCTTCGGTGCTGGCTTCGGGTGTGTGTGCCGTTGCCGGCGGTTGGTGCGGCGACCGGGTGAGGTGGCGGGCGTAGTGGGCCGGGACGATGCCGTAGCCGGTCAGCCAGGCCGGTTCGGCCTCGCCCTGGAGCAGAGTGCGGTCGGTCATCACCAGTTGGATTTCCAGCCGGGCCGGGTCGGCGGTGCTGCGGCCGGTGACGCGTTCGAACACGGTGTCGGCCATCATCTGGCCGCGGGACCGGGGGTCGCCGCTGTTGCGCAGCCGGTCCGCTTCCCGGTGCAGGGCGGCCATCACCGCCACGCCCTGGATTACCGGCAGCAGGGTCCGGACCGAGACCATGGTGTCCGGCTCCGGGCGGGAGGAAACGTGCCGGTCCGCTTCGGCCTGCGCCGCCCGGTCCACCACCGAGCGGGGCTCGAGCCGGTAGGCGAGGCGTTTGGCTTCGGCCCGCAGTGCCCGGTTCCCGAGGCCGTGCAGCCGCTCCGGGTTCCGGGCCAGTTCCCGGTCCACGCGGGCGCGGTGCTCCGGGGTCAGGCAGACGGTTTCCTGGGCCAGGATCTCGGCCCGGTATTCGTTCAGGTGCCCCGCGGCCAGGGCGGCCAGGGTGTGCGGCATCTGCCCGACCAGGGTCCGGGACAGGTTCAGCAGGACCGCGGCCCGGTGCGGGGACTCGCGCCGGGCCAACCCGATCTGGGCCGCCACACCGGCGCCCTGCCGGTCTTTGGGGATCCCAGCGGCGGCACGGCGGGCACGCACGGATTTCTCCAGCGCGACCTGAACCCTGGCCTGCGCCGCCGCGGCGGCAGCCTTCAGCCCCTCCAGCGCCGTGAGCTCTTCCACCAACTCCCGGTCCGGCGCCTCCAGATCGATGCCCTCCAAGGCAGCGGCGGCGGCGCGAACGGCGGCAGACCCGACCGGACCCGAGGCCGGCCCGGCGTCCCGCCTTGAAGCGCTGCCGGCAGCCGGTGCTGCGGCAGGCCGGGCCGGGGCAGACGGTCCTGCGGCGGGAGGTTCGGATACTGCCGGATCAAACATCTCAGCGTCTCAATCTTCAGCATGCGTACTGCATGGCCTCGACTACGAGCGGTCACGAACCCTGAACGGATCCGCGGACGCCACCGGCAAACCCACGACCCGGCGGCCAACGTTGGTGCTGAACTGCTACTGAAAACAGACTATGCGCCGCCACTGACAGTTTCAGAGGATGCAGCAACCGCCACTTCGGAGGAGGCAGCAAAAACCGCCACTTCCGAGGAGGCAAAACCGCCACTTCCGGGGGACGCAGCATCCGTGCCGGTGCCAGCTGCATGGCAACCGTGGCGCGCCCCTGACCGAATGCGGCACGGGCGGACGATCGCCGTGGAGTGGCCCGACCGGATGCGGCCACGTCAGGAGGACATCCACCCCAGCAGCTCCACCGGCTTGCAAGGCCGCCGCGTCAGCACCCCGGATCTAGCCGGCCTGTCCGGCCCCTAGGCGAGGTCCCGGCCCTACTGCAAGGCACATTCCTGGACTTGACGACAGGCTACAACTACCGGGACCGGCTCCGCCGTCGTTCCAACACTTCCTCGGCGGCGGCGACCAGCTGCTTGGCCGACTCGTTCCAGTCGTACGCCGCGGCTCGGCGGATGCTGGCCTCCGACGCCGCGCGGAAGGCACCGGGCTGGTCCAGCGCTGCCACGGCCGCCGCGAAGTCGGCGGGCTCATCCGGGTCCACCAGCGTGACGGCGCCGCCACCAACCTCACGGAAGATCGGAATGTCGCTGGCGATCACCGGCGTGCCGGCGGCCATGGCCTCGATCAGCGGCAGGCCGAAGCCCTCGTCGCGGGAGAGGGTGACCAGCGCTGTGGTCCGTTGCAGCAGTTGCTGATATCCGGCGTCGGAAATCCCGTTGTGGAAGACCAGCCGGCGAGGGTCGACGGCGCGGGCCTCCAGTTCGGCCTGCCTGTCCGGACGCACCGGGCTGAGCAGATGGAGCTCGTAGTCCGGCAGCAGCGCCATGGCGTCAATGATCGTTTCCACGTTCTTGTACGGCATGAACGAGCCCATGTAGAGCAGGGTCTTGTCGCGGCCGACGGCCGGATCGCGCGGCGCTCCCTGCGGCTGGGCGGCGTTGGAAACAATCCGGATCGGCCGGCGGGTGAGCCGGTGCCGTTCCATCAGCGCCTGCGTGGTGTGGCTGATGGTGGCCACCGTGTCCGCACGGTTCAACAGGAGACGCTGCGGCCAGTAGGCCTTATGGTAGAGCCGCCAGAGCCACTGCACCGGCTTGGGCAGGAAGCCCGGCGGCTTGGGGTGCGAGTAGTAGATCAGGTCGTGCAGGGTCAGGATGAGCCCGTACTTGCGGCCGAAGCTGCCCATGGTCTGCATCGGGCAGACGACGACGTCGGCGCCCAGCTTGTTCACGCGGCGCGCCACGAAGAGTTCGGCGGGGGAGAGCGGACTGTTGATCTTGACCCAGGGCACGTCGGGCAGGAGCTGCAGCTGCCGCTCGTCGCTGATCAGCATGCTCACGTCCGCCAGCCGGGACGCGGCTTCGATAAGGCTGGCGCCGTAGCGGCTGATTCCGTCCAGCTGGTCGGTGCGGGTGAACCGGGCGTCAATCAGGAGTTTCATGCACTCATTCCGTCGATGAAGTCCCGGATGAAGGCGGCGGCCGGTGCCGGGGTTTCGTAATGGATCAAATGCCCGACGGCGGGGATCACTTCAAGCCGGGAGTCCGGGATCATCGCCGCGAGCCTGCGCTGGCTCGTCACGGAACCGATGTCGTCCCGTTCGCCGGCGATCAGGAGGACCGGCAGGTCCAGCCGGCCGGCGACCTGCGCGACGTCGGCGGAGATGGACGCGCGGAAGGCCTCCAGCACCACCCGCCGGTTCGCGAAGGCGCTGAAGTAGGCGTCATGCTGCCCGTGGATGTAGGCGCGCAGCTGCGGGTCGCGGGTCTTCGCCATCATGATGCTCATGCCCCGGACGATCAACGGGTGGCGCAGCAGCCAGAGGCCCAACCGCTCGGGCAGCTTGGCCCCGGCGAAGTAGTAGAACCCGGCGAGCCGGGAGGGGATCGCCTTGGGGCCCTGCAGCGCGGGTTCGCTGATCGGGTTGACCAGGATGGCCGCCCGGAAGCTGCCCGGATGCGCCGCCAGGTGGTGGCTGACCACGATGGACCCAAAGGAGTGTCCCAGGACGTAGGTATCCGGGCCCAGCTTGAGTTCGCCGGCGAGGGCGTGCAGGAACCGGGTGTAGCCCTCGATTCCGTGCGTGCCGGCGGCCAGAGGCTCCGATTCGCCGAAGCCGGGCAAATCGGGGGCGATCACGCGGTAACCGGGCAGCTGTCCCACCACCAGTTCCAACCCGTGGTGATCCCCGCGGAACCCGTGGATGACCAGCAGGGTGGGCGCGCCGTCGTCGTCCGCGGGATATTCCCAGTAGCGCACCCGGGCGCCGTCGAGCAGAATTTCGCGGCGCACCGCGCGGTCGGCAACGGCGGTCACGCCAGGGTCCCTCCTGATTTCATGCCTTCGACTCTACCGACCCCCGGGCGCGTTGCCGCGCAGCGCGGCCCATGTTGCCCCAGCAGGGCCGGCACCGCGTGCCCGCACCGGAGGCCCTGCACCGGGGCGGACAGCACGGCGGGCCGCCGGCAGCGCCCGCTCGATTGACGCTGCACTGCGCCGCCGGTTAGGTTCAACAGCAGCCGGGCACCGAATCCCGGACCGGAGCGTGGAGGGCTGAGATGGCGGAGTTCGTGCTGGCAATCGACCAGGGGACCACCTCCACGCGCGCAATTATTTTCGACCACGCCGGGACACCGGTCTCCACCGGCCAGCGCGAGCACCGGCAGATATTCCCGCAGCCGGGCTGGGTGGAACACGACCCGCTGGAAATCTGGGACAACACCCGCGAGGTGGTGGGCACGGCGCTGTCCCGGGCCAGCCTGACCCGGCACGACATAGCCGCCGTCGGCATCACGAACCAGCGCGAAACCACGGTGGTGTGGGAGAAGAGCACGGGCCGGCCGGTGTACAACGCGATCGTCTGGCAGGACGTGCGCACGCAGCAGATCTGCGACGAACTGGCGGCCGACGGTGGCGTAGACCGCTTCCGCGAGCAGACCGGCCTGCCGCTTGCGCCCTACTTCGCCGGGACCAAGCTGGCCTGGATCCTGCGCAACGTGGACGGGGCGCAGGAACGGGCCGAGGCCGGCGAGCTGCTGTTCGGCACCACCGACAGCTGGGTCCTGTGGAACCTGACCGGCGGGCCTGACGGCGGCACGCACGCCACCGACGTCACCAACGCCTCCCGCACCCTGTTCATGGACCTGCGCACGCTGCAGTGGGACCGGGAGATCCTGGACGCCTTCGGCGTGCCGGCCGCGATGTTGCCGGAGATCCGCTCATCGTCCGAGCCCTACGCGACCGTGCACGGCTCCCAACTGCTGCGGCACGTCCCGGTGGCGGGCATCCTCGGCGACCAGCAGGCGGCCACGTTCGGGCAGGCGGCATTCAACCCCGGCGAGGCCAAGAACACGTACGGCACGGGCTGCTTCGTGCTGGTCAACACGGGCGAGGAGATCGTCAGGTCATCGCACGGACTGCTGACCTCCGTGGGCTACCAGCTGGGCAAAGCGGCGCCGCACTACGTGCTGGAGGGGTCGATCGCCGTCGCGGGGTCGCTGATCCAGTGGCTGCGCGACAACCTGGGCATGGTGTCATCCGCGCAGGAGGCCGAGCAACTGGCGGCCACGGTCGAGGACACCGGCGGCTGCTACTTCGTGCCCGCGTTCTCGGGCCTGTTCGCGCCGTACTGGCGGCAGGATGCCCGCGGCGCACTGGTGGGCCTGACCCGGTTCGTGACCAAGGCGCACATTGCCCGCGCCGCGCTGGAGGCCACGGCCTTCCAGACCCGGGAAGTCCTGGACGCGGTCAACGCGGACGCCGCGGTGCCGCTGACCGGTTTGAAGGTCGACGGCGGGATGGTCGCCAATGATGCGCTGATGCAGTTCCAGGCGGACATCCTGGGCGTGCCCGTGATGCGCCCGCGGGTCACCGAGACCACCGCCCTGGGAGCGGCATATGCGGCGGGCCTCGCCGTCGGGTTCTGGGAGAGCACGGACCAGCTGGCCCGGAACTGGGTGCAGGAGGCACGCTGGGAGCCGCAGATGCCGGCGGAAGAGCGGGAACGCAGGCTGCGTTTGTGGAAGAAGGCGGTCACCCGGACCTTCGACTGGGTCGACGACGATGTCCTGTGAACGTGCGGTAAAGTGGTCCCATGTTCGCACTGCTCCTTAGCTAGCCGCTGCCGCGGGGCCCAGGCCCTGCTTCAGCGGCCCGCCCCTCCGATGCCGAGGGGCTTTTGTGTGTCTAGGGGAGTCAGGCCAGTGCGCAGTACAGACAAGAGGACGAGGCAAGCACAGTGAGTACGCAGCCGGGTACGGAACAGCACGAGTACAGTTTCTCCGCCATGGAGGCCAAATGGCCGGCCGTGTGGGAGGAACTCGATGTCTTCGCTCCCGCCGACGACGGTTCCCGCGAACGCCGCTACGTGCTTGACATGTTCCCCTACCCCTCCGGCGACCTGCACATGGGCCACGCCGAAGCGTTCGCCATGGGCGACGTGGTGGCCCGCTACTGGCGGCTGAAGGGCTACGACGTCCTGCACCCGATCGGCTGGGACTCCTTCGGCCTGCCGGCCGAGAACGCCGCGATCAAGCGCAACGCCCACCCCAGCGAGTGGACCTACGCCAACATCGACACCCAGGCCGCGTCCTTTAAGCGCTACGCGATCAGCGCCGACTGGTCGCGCCGGCTGCACACCTCCGACCCGGGGTACTACCGCTGGACCCAGTGGCTGTTCCTGCGGTTCTACGAACGCGGTCTGGCCTACCGGAAAAACTCCCCGGTCAACTGGTGCCCGAAGGACCTGACCGTGCTGGCCAACGAACAGGTGGTCAACGGGGCGTGTGAGCGCTGCGGCACGCCCGTGACCAAGAAGAGCCTGAACCAGTGGTACTTCAAGATCACCGATTACGCCGACCGCCTGCTGGACGACATGGACGAGCTCAAGGGCCACTGGCCGGAGCGGGTGCTGGCGATGCAGCGCAACTGGATCGGCCGCTCGGAAGGCGCCCACGTCCGCTTCACGGTGGAGGAAGCCGGCGGACGCCCGGCGCAGGACGTCACGGTTTTCACCACCCGCCCGGACACGCTGAACGGCGCCACCTTCTTCGTGGTCGCCGCCGATACGCACCTGGCGCTGGACCTGGTGGCCCCGGAACACCACGATGCGCTGATGGCCTACCGCGAGCAGATCAAGGCGCTCTCCGACATCGAACGCCAGTCCACCGAACGCGAGAAGACCGGCGTGTTCCTGGGCCGCTACGCGATCAACCCGCTTAACGGCGAAAAGCTGCCGGTCTGGGCCGCCGACTATGTGCTGGCCGACTACGGGACCGGCGCGATCATGGCCGTCCCGGCGCACGACCAGCGCGACCTTGACTTCGCGAAGGCCTTCGACCTGCCCGTGCGCGCCGTCGTCGATACCGGGGAAGGGGACCCGGCCGACACCGGGATCGCCACCAGCGGCGAAGGTACCCTGATCAATTCCGGCGAGCTCGACGGCCTGTCCAAGACCGAAGCCATCGCCCGCGCCATCGAATTGGTGGAGGCGGCCGGCACCGGCGAGAAGACCGTGAACTTCCGGCTGCGCGACTGGCTGCTGTCCCGTCAGCGGTTCTGGGGCGCGCCGATCCCGATCGTTCATTGCGAGGAGTGCGGGGAGGTCCCGGTTCCCGATGACCAGCTGCCCGTGCGGCTGCCCGACGACCTGCGCGGCGAAGCCTTGTCGCCCAAGGGCACCTCGCCGCTGGCCTCCGCCGCGGACTGGGTCAACACCGACTGCCCGAACTGCGGCAAGGCCGCCCGGCGCGACACCGACACCATGGACACCTTCGTGGATTCCTCCTGGTACTACCTGCGCTTCGCCTCCCCGGACTACACCGAGGGCCCGTTCGAGAAGGACGCCGCGGCCCGCTGGCTGCCGGTGGACCAGTACGTGGGCGGCGTCGAGCACGCCATCCTGCACCTGCTCTACAGCCGGTTCTTCACCAAGGTGCTCAAGGACATGGGCCTGATCGATTTCGACGAGCCGTTCCGCGCGCTGCTGAACCAGGGCCAGGTGCTCAACGGCGGCAAGGCGATGAGCAAGTCGCTGGGCAACGGCGTGGACCTGGGCGAACAGCTGGACAAGTTCGGCGTGGACGCCGTCCGCCTGACCATGATCTTTGCCTCGCCGCCCGAAGACGACGTGGACTGGGCGGACGTTTCGCCCTCCGGCTCGGCCAAGTTCCTGGCGCGCGCCTGGCGGCTGGGACAGGACGTCGCCTCCGCTCCGGGCACGGATTACGACGACGGCGACCGCGCCCTGCGCTCGGTCACCCACCGGACCGTTGCCGACGCGGCGGAACTGCTCGATGCCGGCAAGTTCAACGTGGTCATCGCCCGGCTGATGGAGCTGGTCAACGCCACCCGCAAGGCCATCGACGCCGGCCCCGGTGCCGCCGACCCGGCCGTCCGCGAGGCCACCGAGGCAGTGGCCGTCATCCTGAGCCTGTTTGCCCCCTACACCGCGGAGGACCTCTGGGCCCAGCTGGGCCACGAACCCTCCGTGGTCAAGGCGTCCTGGCCGGCCGTGGACCAGTCCCTGCTGGTGCAGGACACCGTGACCGCGGTGGTGCAGGTAGCCGGCAAGGTGCGCGACCGGCTGGAGGTGGCGGCCGATGTCGACGAGGACGAGCTGGAGAAGCTCGCACTGGCCTCGCCGCAGGTCATCCGGACGCTTGACGGCCGCGGAGTGCGCAAGGTAATTGTGCGCGCGCCGAAGCTGGTCAACATCGTGCCGGCCTGACCGGCGGCCTGGCCCCGATGAATTGGCTCGAGCAACTGGTACAGCGGTCCAAGCAACTGCTGCAGCAGCCGCCTGCCCGGCCGGGCCAGCCGCAGCGGCACCGGGTTGCCGTCGTCACGGATTCGGCCGCTTCGCTGCCCGCGGACTGGGTCAACCAGCCGGACACCGCGGACTGGCTGCGGGTGGTGCCGATGCCGGTGATGATCTCCGGGCAGATTTACGGGGAAGGCGTCGACGACGTCGCTTCCGCCTTGGCGGTCGGGCTCGCCGAGGGGCGCGACATCAAGACCTCGCGCCCGTCGCCGGGGCTTCTGGAGCGGACCTACCGGGAGCTCGAGGATTTGGGCTTCGACGCGATCGTCTCCATCCACCTCTCGGCCGAGCTCTCCGGCACGATCGAAGCGGCAGGCTTGGCGGCCGACGGCGTGGGCATCCCGGTGGAAGTGGTGGATACGCGCAGCGCCGCGCTGGGTGAAGGATTCGCCGTCATCGACGCCGTCATCGCGGCGCAGAGCGGTCTCGACCGGCAGGCCGTGACGGAGCGCGCCAAGGCGGCCGCCGTGTGTTCGGACGTCTTCTTCTACGTGCCCAGCCTGGACCAGCTGCGCCGCGGCGGCCGGATTTCCGCCGCCTCCGGACTGCTCGGCTCCCTGCTGGCGATCAAGCCGTTGCTGGCCATCCGCGACGGTGCCATCCTGCCGCTGGAGAAGGTGCGGACCGCCGCCCGAGCCCAGGCCCGGCTGCAGCAGCTGGTGGTGCGCCGGATCGAGGAACTCGACTACGAACCCCGGGTTGCGGTGCACTACTTCGGCAACGAAACCGAGAGCCGGGCCATCGCGGAAACGTTGCAGCAGTACCTGAGCGACGACGTGCTGGTGACCCCGGTGCCCTCGGTCCTGGCCGCCCACACCGGCCTGGGCGTCGTCGCGGTGGTCGTCGGGCCGCCGACGCCGCCCATGGGCTGAGCGTTCCTTTTCCGCAGACGGCGCCGCCGGGAGCGGTTCTTGTTCACGAGTGCATGCCGGCCGGTCGGGGCATTGCGTTGCGGCCGAGGCGGACTCCGCGCTTCCGTATAGCCCTCGGGGCGGCGTTCGGTCTGTCGGGCTGTGCCTAGGCTACGGACTTGTTTCGCTGGGCACCGCGGATGTGCCGGGGCAGCGGACCCTTGCGGGCGTGCCTGCTGATCAGGGGTAAACCAGCAAGTTCTTGTGCACTTGGCGCCAGCCTTCAGCCAGTTCTTTGCTGGCGTCGTAGTCATCGACAACCAGCTTCGCCGTTACGCCAAGGGCGCCCAGCTCCACACCGGGGGCCCCGCCGCCGCAGCCGGCGGAAGCTGTGTCGGCTTTAAGATTCTCGACGACCACGCACACAATGCCGTCTTCACCAGGGTCGTTCGACAGCGCCGCGTGGAACACGTAGTCGTGCTCCTTGACCAATAGCCGTGCACTGTCTGCCTTGATGTTTAAGTCCTCCGCGTCGTCGGCCAGGCTGGTATCGGCCGGTCCGGCCGGAGCTTCGAGAGCAGCAATCTCGAACTTCGGATCATCCAATCCGCGCACCAGCAGGTTCTTGTGCAGGTAGCGCCAGCCTTCGGCTAGTTCCTTACTGGCGTCGTAGCCGTCGTATGCCAGCTTCGCTTCCAGGAGGCCGGGATTTCCCTCTGTCTTGTCCCAGGCAATATAGGGGGTACTGTCGCCACATCCAGTTGATTCGACGCCCTCTTCATCCTGTATGACCACGCAGAGGCGCCCGCTAGCCATGCTGGGGAGTGGCACCAAAGAGTAGAACCTGTAGGGCGCCTCTTCTGCCAGCAGATGCTTATTGGTTGAGGTGAGGGGCAGGTCCTTGAATGCCAGATCAGACGGCGCGGGCTTTGGTCCGCTGGTGCAGCCGGCCATCGCCAGGAGTACCGCAGTGCCAGCTGCGAGTTTGGCGAAGGTGCGCATTCTGTTCCCGTCTGCTGGTGTTACCGCTTCACTGCGTACTTGGCGCCGAGATCCTCGGCGAGGGCTTCCATGTTCGTATTTCTTTGGCGATCCTCTACCCCCAGCGCGACCTCAGCGACATCGGCGACAAACCAGTTTTGGCCCTCTACTAGGTAGACAGACCCAGGGTTACCAGCCGCACCGACATACATTTCGTGAACGTTCTCGAAGGCTTCCTGACTGTCGAACCAGAGAACTTCGACAGTCTCAGTACACAACACAGCCTCGCCGGTAGGCCCTCCTCCTAGCGGAAACTTGGTCGGCGGGGCACCGACGTCATCCTCACAGTCCAGCACTGCGTCGACCGCCTGATAGGCAGCATCCAGCGACGAGAATCGCGGCAATTCCTGGCCGCCACCACTCGCACTACCGCAGGCTGTCGTGGCACCAATCAACCCGAGTGTTAACACCAAAGAGAACTGGCTCCCTGGGCGGCGTTTAGTCACACGGATTTCCTTTACCTTGGAAATGTTTGTCTTAGACTAACCGCAGGACGTTAGGCACGGGATATTTCCAACGTTGCGAAGCAATAACTTCTTATATGTGCATCGCCATAGCATCTTAGCTGTTGCTGCTCTCTACTTCGCCCCCCAAGTCCGGTTTGGGCAGGGGAGCAGGCTTAGAACACCACGTGTGTTCTTTCCCGGCAACGACCGAGTTTCCGGCTCGATCTGGAAAATCAAGAAGGAAAAGAATAACACGGGGAAAACCCATGCCGTCCACATGGAGGTGATTTCGGGGTTGACCATTTTTCACCTCCTAGCGAATACGTAAAGTATCGATCTGGGCCCGCACAGCACGTTCTTCTACCGGCTCACGGATGCCGGCGACGAGCTCTCGGGATCTGTCGCTGTGATGGAGGGCGGCTGTCGGCTCTACAGTTCGGGGAACAGCCTTGTGCTCACCTGCGGCACAACTCTCATATCGATACTCGTGTCCAAGTAAATCCAAAGGCGAAGGGACGACAATTAAGCATGGTCGCGCCCGAAGTACCGACACGCGCTCCGAAGAGCAAACTGGAGCGCATCTCTGACCACGCAATTTGGTGGCTGCCCATGGTAACTTTGCTGCCTGCAAATATCCTGCTGCCGAATGCGGACCTGGGCGCCCGGATCCTCACCAGCCTCGGGGCAGTCCTCCTCGTCGAGGCCCTGCTGCTCGTCGGCGTGAGACGCGACAAACGCAAGCGTCTGACCGTGGATATCGAAGAACACGGGATCATTGATTGCCTCCTCCGCTATCCAAATGCTGTGCCTGGGTCGCTGCGCGGCCGCTGGGCACCCGGGTCGGCTCAGCTCAAACCGAGCACCATCGTGTTCAGAGAGCGCAACGTCATTGAACCCTTTGGCCTGGATCAAGTCATCGGAGCGCCCCGAATCCTCGAAGTCCGGTCGTTCCCCGAGCAACGAGTGCTGCCTCCGCACACGCCAAAGGAGCTCCGAAGGAACCAGCGCGTGGTCAGTATCCGAACGAGCGGCGGCGAGGTGGAACTGGCAGCTGATGAGATGAGCCTCAACTCTTTGCACCGGCTCGTCTACGGAACAAACCAGGGCGATTAGGCGCTCACGACCGTGGTCAAGTCATGCCGGGCGACAGCCAGCGGTCATGCGCGCCAGTGCATGACCGTTTTCCCGCGTACAGGATTGCAAGTCTCCAGTTTGCGGGAAAAATGGAACATGCCTGCCACACTGGGGGGTCATGGAACTTGCAGAAGGGGGACGTTTGGAAGATGACCCCGCGTGGGCGGCGATGCTCGAGGAGTTTGGGTTCTTCGTGGCTCCCGAGGGCTTCGAGGACGAAGACGACGAGCCTAACCCGCTGTTCGTCGAGCACGGGGTGCTGCCTCCGGATGCCCGTGAGCATCTGCTGACCTTCGAGGACGGGCGCGTGGTCATCGACTACCCACCCGATGACCAGCCGGGGCTGGAGGTTCTCGCCCCGGTCTTCGATGTCGTCCGGACCGTCCAGGCCACCTACGGGGTTACCGACTTCTCCCTGCTGGACGAGATGCCGCACTTGGAAGGGCTGGTCATCGACGACAAGATCAAGGTTGCACCCACTCAGCAGGAATGGCCGGAACTATGCTCGTATGACGGCCCGTGGCAGGCGGAAGCCGCGCCCTTCGTCGCCGCACCCCGCCTGAATTCCTTGCTGCTCCGGGGTGCCACCCAGGAGGCCCTGAACCTGATCCGGGGACCGCTGTCCTGGCTCGGCCTCCAGCGGCTGAAGCTGCCCGACGGCTCGTGCGGCTGGCCGCACCCGGCCGAGGTCGTCTACATCGACACCACTGGCAGGGTCGATGTCAGCCGCATCCACCAGCTGGCCTCGGCCAGGAAGATCATCTTTGAAGGTATTGGCGAGGTTTCCGGCCTGGAGGTCGTCTCCAGCGAGCACCCGCTGCGGGAACTGGTGCTGCGTGACGTGCGCAGCTTGGGCACAACCGTTAACCCGTGGCTGATTCAGGCCGACGAGATCACGGTCGAGGGTCGGCCCAACGTTATGAAGTGGGTGAACGAGGCTCTGCTGCACCGTCCCGATGGCTGGGAGCGGCGCTGGGAGTTCGACCGGGCCTGGGTGCCCTAGCTGCCGCGTCTAGATCCCGTCCTGCGGTCCCTGGAGACGCAAAGAAGGAGGACCAAATATACAAGGGCAACAAGCAGCTCACCATGTCTGGATCTATTGGTTTGATCATCGCGGGGGCGCCGTACCAGGGCCAAGGCCTGAGCGGGCTCCAGTAGGTAGGTACGGATGGCGGGGGCCCTTCATGTTCCACCTGTCCCGAGAAATCTGTTGCTCAACGACGCCAACTTCAGGATTACCTTGGCTCGGACCTAACGGCAACGGAGCGCCGGCCGGCCCAACCTGCCATTAGCAGCCCTGCCAGCACCGCCGCGCCTGCGAAGCCCAGCGGCGAAGCCCATCCGAACTCCGGCAGCGTCAGCGCCACGGCAACGACCGCGCAGGAGAGCAGGAACTCGGCGGCGGCTCGCAGGGGCCGCTGCCGGTAAACAGGCGATGCGATGAAGTGTGCCAGCGGTACTACCGGCACGAGGGCGAGTAGAGCGGGACCGAGAATCGGGTAGAACCCGTAAACCACGAAGAACAGCGACGATGCGGCCAGGAGCACCACGAACAGTGCCAGCTTTGCCACCCGCTGCGTCCTGCTGTAACTGTCCCAGCGCAGGCAGATAATGGCCCAGGCCGGCAGGCCCAGCAGCCAGAGCCCGCCCCAGTAGCCCGTGCCCAGCACCCACAGTGCCACCATCAACAAACCGGGCAGAACGAATGCCAGGATCCGGCCCCAAGTGGCATCCCTGATCCCAGGACCGTAGATGAATAACCCAACCGCCGCGTAAACGATCGCATACCCGGGCAACAGTTCAGCATCGGGCCGGGTCCCCAGCCCAAGGAGGAGCAACAGGATGCCGATTGCTGCGACAGCCACAGCGGCCACCGCCCAGGGGCGGCCTGGAGCCGCTACATCGTCAAGCCAGTCGCGCCGATCCCTGAGGGTCTCCATGCCTGCAGTATTGCAGAGCAGGTGGGAGATGCCCGCCCGCACCTGCCCCTCATGCCCGCCCGACGTTCACGGCAGAGTATAGGCATTCGCACCGGTTGATCACCCGTAAGTGGGGGTGCCTTCGGATGTGTCAGGTACGTCGGTAGAAGTCTCGGACGTGGAAGACAGACTTGAGGTTCAATTGGCGCCGGGGCTGGCTTTCTTTGAGGTTGTCGATAAGAACCGATGCTCCAACCCACGTCGCGCCGATTTCGTGGATGAGTCTTTGGAGCGCCAGGAGCTGACCGCCTGTATCGACCAAATCGTTCACGGCAAGGACGCGGTCCCCGGATCTGATGAGACCTTTGGGGAGCCCAAGCTCAAGGTGGCGGTCCTTATAGTCGGGCGGGCTAGTGACTGTGACCCAGGGATCGCTGTCGAAGGTCGGGGCGGCGTCTTTTGGCACTGGACAGAACCCGACGCCCAGATTCGACGCAGTCAGTGCCCCTGTCAGGTACCCGCTGGCGGACGGACCAATGACAACGGTGGGAGCGGCCGCGCGGAAATATTCGGCGAGCAGTTCGCCTACGCCGGCCAAAACCTCTGGCTCCCGCCACCAACTAAAAAGATTGAAGTAGTTTTGGTTGATTGAGCGAGTCGTTTTCCACTCGAATATCTCCGCCATACGCCGTCGGAGTTCTCTATGTTTCGCGGCCATAGGCTGAATCCTAATATTCAAAACCGTTTTGCATGCCTCCCCGCGCCCTATCCGGGACCATGCCGCCAGTTGGGAGTAAGAAAGCGCTGAGAATTACCCGGCTGCTTGACCTGCCGCTGCGGTCCCTTGGCGTCTCCGGAACATTTCCTGGGTGTTTATCCTCGTTCATCTCACGCCTCCCATCGGTACTCAACGCGCTACGGCCCGTATGCCCGCTATTTTCGGTCCGTGCGGGGCGCAAATAAGCGCCGTAAACCTCTGAGCGGCGTAGGCCGGGAGGCTCGCTTTTCATAGTGCTCCCGGAGATCTTGCAGAAGCTTTTCGTATTCGGTCCGCTCAGAGGTGAAGGACTGGCCCGGGAAAATCCATGGCTCGTCGTCACCGGTCTGCCAGCCGAAACTCTGCCACGTGATTGTCTGTGGCGTCTGCGACAGTTCCATGCTTACCGTGCCGCACCATAGATCGCCGCAGACCGGACAGAGCAGGAGCGCAATACGCCCGTCGTGGAAGTCACCGGGAATTTGTCCCAGGAGTCGGTCCAAGTATTCCATTGCAGCCTTCGGTGACCAATCACCGCGTAGTGCCGTGGTTTCCTGTTCCGGCCGCGCCGCGTCTTCTGGAACTCTCAGCAGGTCCTTCAGGGGCCGACCGTCAACCAGCAAGCCGAGGAAATCCACCGGGTGCTCTCTTCCCGAGGGAAAATCCGTGTAGTGCGAGGTAGTAGCTTCGACACTCAGGCGGTGGCGGTCGTTTCCCATGCACTCAGTATTGCTGGAGGAATGATTTGTCCAAGCAGATTTCTGATCTCTGCCGACCAGACCATACGCGTCACGGCGTACGTCCCTGTCTCGTCGGTCAAACAGGAGGGAAGCAAAGACTGGCGGGCGTCGGTGTCAGGACATACGTCGTCGCGGTGGTAGTCGGGCAGCCGACGCCGCCCCTGGGCTGACCGTTCCTCTCCTCCACAGACTGCGCCGCCGGAGCGGCTGTCCACGAGTGCTTGCCGGCCGGCCGGGCAGCGGCGCCGCCGACCTAGTGTTGCCGCATGGGCCGACACCGCTGGCTTCCGGCAACCGCCCGCGGCGGTATTGCGTCGCGGCCGAGGCGAACTCCGCGCTTCCGCATAGCCCTCGGGGCAGCGTTCGTGGTGGCCGGGCTGTGCCTGGGCTACGGGCTTGTTTCGTTGGCCACCGCTGATGTGAGCCGCTCGGCTGCTCCCATCCTGGAGAGCATTCCGCTGGCGTCCGACCGGGCTGCCGGTCCGGCTCTCGACGAGGGAACGGAAGGGAAGCCCCCAGCGGCGCCGCCTACTGCCGGCGAGGACGGTGCGGAGACCGGGGATGATTCGGCAGGCGCCGGCCCTGGCATCATCGTCCATGTTGCCGGAGCCGTTGCTTCGCCGGGGATTGTCCGGCTGCTCGAGGGCTCCAGGGTGTTCGAAGCCATTGACGCGGCCGGGGGTGCCACGAAGAAGGCGCAGCTCGAGGCGCTGAACCTGGCGGCGCCGTTGACCGACGGACAGCAGGTCTATGTGCCCACGCCGGATGCGCCGGGTCCGCAACCGGCGGCTGGTTCGGGAGGCGCCGGCGGAGCCGGTGGAGGCTCTAGCGACGGCTCTCGCAGCGGCGACGCGGAAGCCGGCGGGGGCGTCGCCACGGGCGATCCCGCCGCCAAGATCAACATCAATACGGCCACGGCCGAGGAGCTCCTCGAGCTGCCCCGTGTTGGACCGGTGCTTGCCGCCCGGATTGTTGAGTTCCGCGAGCAGCATGGCCCGTACGGGCAGCCGTCGGATCTCGACGCGGTGCCCGGCATCGGGCCGGTCATGCTGGAGGCGCTGGTGGAGCTGGTGTCGGTATGAGCCGGCCGCCGCGCTGGCAGCGGTATGCGGAAGCGGCCCGACGTCCAATTGCCGCGACGCAGGACCTGAATGAGGGGCGCCAGCCGCCCAGACGGCGCGGCGACCTGGGCCGGCGGTTGCTGCGCCACGTCAAGCCAGATCCCGCAGCCGCTGAGGCCGCCGCGGCGGAGGCCGACGGCCGGCGCCTGGATCTTCGCTTGGGGCTCGCGGCGGCGGCATGCTGGGGAGCTGCCTTGGCGCTGCCCCACGCGCCGCCGGGGGTTGCCCTGCTGTCCGCGGGCGTGCTCTTGGGAACCGCCTGTACAGCGACCGCCGGTTTGCTGTTGCCGCTGCGGCCGGTTTGGCCACTGCCTCGCCCGGCCAGCTTGTCGGCATGGCACCACCGGTCCCGGCCCCGGGAAGACCCGCCTCAGCCAAGGTCCCCACGGCAGGGAAGCCGGCGCCACACACGGGCCCGGCAGCAGGGGAACCCGCCTCAATCTCGCGCCCGGCCTCGGCGCGGCGCCCGCGGTGCGGGAGGCATCGCCGTCGTCGTTGTGCTGTGCAGTTGCACCGGGCTGCTGGCACTGACGGTAGGCCTGCAACAGGCGGAGCGGCTGGCGGGCCCGATCGGGACGGCCATCACGGGCGAGCAGACCATCACGGCCCGCCTGGTGGCCACCGGTGACGCAGCGCAAGTCAAGGCGCCGCGGCAGTTTGGCAGCGGCCCGCGTTTCCACCTGACCGCAACCATCGTGGAGGCCACGGCCGACCGCGTGCGGTTCGAGGCCGACACCCCGGTGCTGGTCCTCGGCGGGCCGGAGTGGTCCCACGTGCGGTTCGGCGAGCGGCTGCGCACCTCCGGCAAGCTCGTCCGGGCGGACCCGGGCCAGGCCGTCGACGCCCTGCTGATAGCATCCACCGCCCCGTTGGAACGCTCGGCGCCACCCCTGGATGCATGGGTCTCGGGCCTGCGCGGCCAGTTCGTGGCGGCGCTGGCCGGATTGCCACCCGACGCCCGCGGGCTCCTCCCCGGGATGGTGCTGGGGGACAAGGAACACCAGGGTGCGGACCTCGAGGAGGCCATGCGGCGTACCGGGCTGACGCACCTTCTCACGGTCAGCGGCGCCAATGTTTCGTACGTGCTGGCCTTCATCTACCTGCTCGGATCGGCGGTCCGGCTGCCCCGTTGGGCGAAAGCTGTTGCGGGCCTGACCGGTCTCGTCGGATTCGTGCTCCTGGTCCGGCCGGAGCCCAGCGTGCTGCGCGCCGCGGTGATGGGCTCGCTGGGGGTGGTCGCGGTGCTGAGCGGACGGCGCAGGGCCTCGCTGGCCTTTCTGGCCTTCGCGGTGCTGGTGCTGCTGATCGTGGATCCGTGGCTGGCGTCCAGCTACAGCTTCGTGCTGTCGGTGCTTGCGACCCTTTCCCTCGTACTGCTGGGGACCGTGTGTTCCCGCCGGCTGCAGCGTTTCCTGCCGGTCCCGCTGGCCCACGCGGTGGCCATGCCGCTGGCCGCGCAGGTCTTCTGCGCCCCGGTCATTGTCCAGCTCCAGCCCGAACTGGCCCTGTACGCAGTCCCCGCCAATGTGGCGGCGGGACCGCTGGTCCCCTTCATCACGGTCGCCGGCATGATGGGGACGGCACTGCTGCCGCTGTTCCCCGGACCGGCCGCCGTGGTGCTGCATGCCGCGGGCTGGATGACCTTGTGGATTGCAGGGGTCGCCCGCTGGTTTTCCGCACTGCCCATGGCCGCGCTGCCGTGGGCGCGTGGCCCGCTCGGCGCCGCGGGAGCGGCCGGCGCCGGCTTGGTGCTCCTCTGGGGGCTGCGGGCCGCGGACAGGCGGCGGGCTTCGCAGGAGCAGCGCCTTGGGCCCGACGACGTCGGCGAGCCGGCGCTGCGGGGTGGCGGCTTCGCTTCCGGCGCGCGCGCGGGGTTGCTCAAGCTGGCCTGCTGGACGGCCCTGCCCGGGCTCGCGGGAGGAGCGCTGGCCGGGATGCTGCTGCCGCCGGCACCGGCGGGGGAGTGGGACGTGGCGGCCTGCGATGTGGGACAGGGTGACGGCATGGTGGTGCGGACAGGCGAGGGCAGCGCGATCGTGGTGGATACCGGACCCGACCCGGAGGCGATGGATCGGTGCCTTGACGGACTCGGCGTGGAACGGATCGACCTGCTGGTGCTGACGCACATGCACCTGGACCACTATGGCGGATTCGCGGGAGCCGTGGCCGGACGGGAGACGGCGCGGGTGCTGTACTCAAGTGCCGGGGCAGCGCCGCCGGCTTCCGTGCTGGCCACGCTTGAGGATCGGGGGCTGCAGGCAGAGCGCGCCTTTGCGGGCCTGTCCGGCTCGTCGGGAGCCGTTGGCTGGGCGGTGCACTGGCCGGTGGAGGGCAGCGGCGGCCTGTCCGAAAACGACGCGAGCCTCGTCGTCGACATCACCCTGCCCTCCCCGGCCGGGGGATCGACTCGGATGCTGCTGACCGGCGACCTGGAGGAGGAGCAGCTGCCGGCCCTGATGCGCCGGTTGGGCCCGGACTTCGCGGTCGACGTGCTCAAGGTCAGCCATCACGGCGCACGGAACGGGGGAACCGCACTCATCACCGCGCTGCGGCCGGCGGCGGCGCTGATCTCCGTGGGCGCCAGCAACGATTACGGCCATCCAGCGGTTGAAATCCTGGCGGCGCTCCAAGCGGCCGGCGTGCACGTCCTCAGGACCGACGAGCTGGGAACGGTCCTCGTGGACGTCCGCGACCGGGAATTGTCCGTCCGCGCCAACAGCTAGGCGGGTAGCGGAGACCTTGGCCCGGCGGGAGGCGGGGAACTGCTTTGGGCAAAAGGGCTGGATCGTGAAACTCTTGACCTGAACAAGGAGGAATCTGCCGTGAACCCGCCACCCGGATCCCGCTCTTCGGCCGCCAAGAAGAGCGCCGTCACCGTCTCCTGGCGTGACGTCGAGCCGGCCGCCGTCGTGCTCGTCAGCGGTCCGGAAGAGTACTTGGCGCACCGGGCCAAGGAACGAATACGGGGCCTCCTGCGGGGCCGGCACCCGGACCTCGAGCTGGTCCAGCTTGATGCCTCCGCCTACACCGCCGGCGAGCTCACGATGCTGGCCAGCCCCAGCCTCTTCGGCGAAGCCAAACTCATTGAGGCGTCGTCCCTGGCGCAGATGACCGACGAGTTCCTCACGGACCTGCTGGCCTATGTGGCGGCCCCGGGCGACGACGTCTGGCTCGTCCTCCACCACGGGGGCGGAACCCGCGGCAAGAAACTGCTGGACGCGGTAAAGGCTTCCGGGGCACCCGTGGTCGACTGCCAGGCCATGAAGAAGGACTCGGACAAACTGGACTTCGTCAGGCAGGAGTTCAAGTCGGCGCGCCGGGCCATCGACCCTGCCGCTGCCCAGGCCCTCGTGGCCGCCGTCGGCTCGTCGCTGCCGGACCTGGCCGCCGCCTGCTCCCAGTTGATTTCCGACGCCGACAGCGCGGTCACCGAAGAGACGGTCGAGAAGTACTACGGCGGACGGGTCGAGGCCACCGGATTCAAAGTCGCGGATGCGGCCGTTTCCGGCCGCGGCGCAGCGGCGCTGTCGTCCCTCCGGCACGCCCTGGCCACCGGCGTGGATCCCGTGCCGATTGTTGCCGTGCTGGCCATGAAGCTGCGCCAGATTGCCAAGGTCAAGAGCGCGTCGGCCAATGCACGTGACCTGGGCATGGCGCCGTGGCAGTTCGACCAGGCCCGCAGGGACGCCCGGCTGTGGGAATCAGAGGCCCTGGCCCGCTGCATCCAGGTCTTGGCCGAGACCGACGCCCAGGTCAAAGGCGAGGGCCGGGACCCGGAATATGCCGTGGAGCGGGCCGTCACCTTCATCGCCACCAGCGCGCGCCGTTGAACGCCGACGCCAACGGTTCCGGGAACTTTCCGCCCTGCCCTTAGGCCGAAACAGCAGGGTTCCCGGCCTCAGGTGCCGCTGGCACTTCCGCCGCGACCCCGGACCCGGCTGCCCATGTAGCCGCCGAGGAAGCCCCCGGTAATCGCAACCGCTGAGCCGGCCCGGGCCAGACCGATCCCCAGCCCCTGGCTGCCCCTCCGGCGGGCGAGCCACGAGCCCGCGAACACCAGGGTGGCTGCCGTGGTCGCGGAGGAATGCAAGACGCCGATGCGCCGCGTGGCCCGGTCCGCCGTGGTCCACTCGGCCAGGCCGGCCACTGCGGTGGGCAGGGCGGCCAGAACGCCCAAGCCCACCAAGCGGCGGGCAGCCCGGCAGCGCCCCGCGGAACACAACCAGCCCAGCGGGACACAACCAAAGGTACCCTCCGGGCGGGCCGTCGTCTGCAGCCGGACGGCCGGACGCACAAAAGCCGGAGGCCGCCACCCCGAACGGGTGGCGGCCTCCGGCCTTGGCTTAGGTCGGCCTTTCGGCCGGAACACGCTGCTTAGAGCGCGTTGACCTTCTTGGCCAGCGAAGACTTGTGGTTCGCGGCGTTGTTCTTGTGGATGACACCCTTGCTGACGGCCTTGTCGAGCTTCCGGCTAGCGGCAACCAGGGCGGTGGCGGCGGCGTCCTGGTCAGCGGACTGGACGGCACCGGTCACGGCGCGGATGGCGGTCTTCAGCTCGGACCGAACCGAGATGTTGCGCTGGCGTGCCTTCTCGTTGGTGAGGATGCGCTTCTTCTGGGACTTGATATTGGCCACGAAATAACTCTCTTTGTTGAGGAACTTGGTCTTTTGAGGGCAGTCGGTCCGGTCATTGACTGAGCGGCGTGGGGTACCGTAATGGCAACCGGCCCGAGGTGCCCGTCGACCTGCGCGGACACACAGCTATAAATGTTAGCAGATCCGCGCTCAGGGCGGCGGATCTGAGCGCGACCGACACGCCGCGCCCCGGCGGCGGGCCTGCGGGCGGGCGACACGCCGCGGCCCGGCCGATGCACAGCCCGGGACCGCCGGCCACCCCTCCGATCAACTCCAGCCGCGGCGGCGCATGGCCCGGGCAACCTCGTCGAACGAGGCCCGCGGCAGCACCGCTCCTTCGCGCCGGACCCGATCCGGCTCCAGTTGCAGCACGCGGTCGAGCTTGACTTCACTCGGGCGGCCCCGGACATCCCAGGCACCGGAGCCCAGATCCAGGTAGTCGCCGTCGCGCCGGCCGTCGTTGTTCCGGTCCCGTGTGGTCAGCATGAGCGCCAGTAAGCGGCCGCGGTGGTAGCCGATGACAAGGACGGGCCTGTCCTTGCCCCGCGTGTGGTCCTCTTCATACGGCACCCACGTCCAGACGATCTCGCCGGGGTCCGGCGCGCCGTCGGCCTCGGGGGAGTAGCTGATGGAACCCGTGCCCCGGTAGTCGCCCGGATACGCCGAGCCCGGACCGGTTTCCGTGCCCCGGGGACCGGCCACACCTCCGGGAGGCCGGCCCTGCCTGCCGGCCACCGGACCGCGCCGCGGCGTGGAACCTCCGGAGTGTCCGGCGCCGGACAGCCCGCGGACGACCCGGACGGCGGAGCGAAGGAGACGGTTGAAGCCGTGCTGGGAAAATGCCATGGCCCTAGGCTACCGATGGCGGCACGGGCGGGAAATCGACGCGTCTGCCGTTTCGGCAAGGCCGCGATATGGGCGGGTCTGCCGTTTCGGCACCTGCGCGAGAGCGGCGGGTCCGTCGATCCGGCACATGAGCGATCTCGCCAGCTACGCGCCCGGGTGCGCGGATCACGGGCCGGCGTGGGACACTTATAGTTGAGCAAATTCAGCGTGCTGGTCGACCCGGCCGCATTGCCGTAGCCCGCTTGTCTGAGAGTAAGGAACCATCTGTGTCACCGATGGCCCGCACCGCGCCGGTGCCTGCCGCCACCGATCCGGCGATCATCAGGAACTTTTGCATCATCGCCCACATCGACCACGGCAAGTCCACTCTTGCCGACCGGATGCTCCAGCTCACCGGCGTGGTCCAGCCGCGCGACATGAAGGCCCAGTACCTGGACCGGATGGACATCGAGCGGGAACGCGGCATCACCATTAAGTCCCAGGCCGTGCGCATGCCATGGGAGCTTGACGACGTCAGTTACGCCCTGAACATGATCGACACCCCGGGCCACGTGGACTTCACCTATGAAGTTTCCCGGTCACTGGCAGCCTGCGAAGGCGCGGTCCTGCTGGTGGACGCGGCCCAGGGCATCGAGGCCCAGACGCTGGCCAACCTCTACCTGGCGATGGAGAACGACCTCACCATCATCCCGGTCCTGAACAAGATCGACCTGCCGGCCGCGCAGCCGGAAAAGTACGCGGCCGAGCTGGCGAACCTGATCGGCGGCGACCCCGAAGACGTGCTGAAGGTCTCCGGCAAGACCGGCGTGGGCGTCGAAGCGCTGCTGGACAAGATCGTGCGCGACCTGCCGGCCCCCACGGGCGACGCGGACGCACCGGCCCGTGCGATGATCTTCGACTCGGTCTACGACACCTACCGCGGTGTGGTCACGTATGTCCGGGTGGTCGACGGAAAGCTCTCGCCGCGCGAACGCATCCAGATGATGTCCACCCGGGCCAGCCACGAGCTGCTCGAGATCGGGGTCAGCTCGCCCGAACCCACCCCGTCCAACGGCCTGGGCGTCGGGGAGGTCGGCTACCTGATCACCGGCGTGAAGGACGTCCGCCAGTCCAAGGTCGGCGACACCGTCACCAACCTGCTCAAGCCGGCAGCGGAGTCCCTCGGCGGCTACGCAGACCCCAAGCCCATGGTCTTTTCCGGGCTCTACCCGATAGACGGCACGGACTACCCGGTACTGCGCGACGCGCTGGACAAGCTCAAGCTCAACGACGCGGCGCTGATCTACGAGCCGGAGACCTCAGCGGCCCTCGGCTTCGGCTTCCGGGTCGGCTTCCTCGGGCTGCTGCACCTGGAAATCACCCGGGAACGGCTTGAGGCCGAGTTCAACCTGGACCTGATCTCCACGGCCCCCAACGTGGTCTACGAGGTCACGCTGGAGGACAAGAAGATCCTGACGGTCACCAACCCGAGCGAATATCCGGACGGGAAGGTTTCCGAGGTCCGCGAGCCGATGGTCTCCGCCACCATCCTCGCGCCCAACGAGTTCGTCGGCACCATTATGGAGCTCTGCCAAGGCCGCCGCGGTGAAATGAAGGGGATGGACTACCTCTCCGAGGACCGCGTGGAGCTGCGTTACCGGCTGCCGCTGGCGGAAATCGTCTTCGACTTCTTCGACAACCTCAAGTCGCGCACCCGCGGCTATGCCTCGCTGGACTGGAAGGCCGACGGCGAACAGGTGGCCGATCTGGTCAAGGTGGACATCCTGCTGCAGGGCGAACAGGTGGACGCGTTCAGCGCCATCACGCACCGCGAGAAAGCCTACAGCTACGGCGTGATGATGACCTCCAAGCTGCGCGAACTCATCCCGCGCCAGCAGTTCGAGGTGCCCATCCAGGCCGCCATCGGATCCCGCATCATCGCGCGCGAAAACATCCGCGCCATCCGCAAGGACGTGCTCGCCAAGTGCTACGGCGGCGACATCTCCCGCAAGCGCAAGCTGCTGGAGAAGCAGAAGGAAGGCAAGAAGCGGATGAAGATGGTCGGCCGCGTGGAAGTCCCACAGGAGGCCTTCATCGCCGCGCTGTCGTCGGATGACTCCAAGGACAAGGCAAAGAAGTAGTTCGGCTGTGCATGTAACAACAACGACGGCGGAGGCCCGCCTCAGTGCCTAGCGTCCTGCCCGTGGGGGACCCGGCGCCGGCCGACGGCCTGCTGCCCGCCCAGGCGGCGGAAGGTGCGGAAGACCGCGCGTTCTGCCTGTATGTGCACATTCCGTTCTGCCGGGTGCGCTGCGGCTACTGCGATTTCAACACCTATACCGCCAAGGAACTGGGTTCGGGGGCGTCGCAGGATGAGTACTCGGGCACGGTGAACGCGGAGCTGGAGCTGGCCGCGCGGGTACTGCGCGGTTCCGGCGTGCCGGAACGGCCGCTGTCCACTGTGTTCTTTGGGGGCGGCACGCCCACCCTGTTGCCGGCGGCGGACCTGGCGTCCATGCTCGGCCAGGCGACGGGCCTGTGGGGTTTGGAATCGGGCGCCGAAGTCACCACCGAAGCCAACCCGGACTCGGTCACGCCGCAGTCGCTGCAGATCCTGGCCGACGCCGGTTTCACCCGGGTGTCCTTCGGCATGCAGTCGGCCGTGCCGCATGTGCTGAAGGTGCTCGACCGCACGCACGACCCGGAACGGGTGCCGCAGGCGGTGCAGTGGGCACGCGACGCCGGGCTGAACGTCAGCCTTGACCTGATCTACGGCACGCCCGGCGAATCCATCGCGGACTGGGAAGCCAGCCTCGACTCCGCGATCAGCTGCACGCCGGACCATATCTCCGCGTACGCCCTGATCGTCGAGGAAGGCACCAAACTTGCCGCCCAGATCCGCCGCGGCGAAGTACCCGGCATCGACGACGACGACCACGCCGCGAAGTATGAGATCGCCGACGCGCGCCTCGGCGCCGCAGGCTTCGGATGGTACGAGGTCAGCAACTGGGCCCGCACTCCCGGGGACCGCTGCCGGCACAACCTGGCCTACTGGCGCGGGGACGACTGGTGGGGAGCCGGCCCCGGCGCTCATTCGCACATGGGTGGCGTCCGCTGGTGGAACGTGAAGCACCCCGCGGCGTACGCCCAGCGCCTGGCCACGGGGGTCTCGCCGGCAGCCGGCCGGGAAACGCTGGACACCGGCACCCGTCAGCTGGAACACGTGATGCTGCAGACCCGCATCGTCGACGGGCTGCACACCCGGGACCTGGGGCCGAACGGCCGGAAGGCCGTGGCCGGACTGATCGCCGATGCCCTGGTGGACCCTGCCGCGGCGTTCGCCGGCACCATCCGGCTCACCCTCAAGGGCCGGCTGCTGGCCGACGCCGTGGTGCGGCGGTTGCTCGAGGACTGACCGCGCCGGCCTCCAGCGACCGGCCCACCCGGTGGAGGGCCGCCTCGTAGGCTGAGTCCCAGCTCCACCCCGCCGCCGGCGCGCCCGCCAGCTCCAGCGAGACGAGCCCGTGGACCTGGCCCCACACCACGCCAACCATGGACGCGACGTCGTCGTCCGAAGCCCCGGGAAGGGCGGCGGCAACGGCGGCGAACAGCGGCGCGATCGCCGGTTCCGCCGCGCCGGGCGTCGGCCGGCACGGCACCTGGCTGGCCAATGAACCGCCGAACATGAGGCCGTACAGGACCGGATGCTCCAAGGCCCACGCCCGATAGGCCCGGCCCAGCGCTTCCAGTCCATCGGGAGCGGCCCGCTGCTGGGCGGCCGCAAAGGAGGCAAAGCCGTCGTCGAGAATGGCGGTCAGCAATTCCGCCTTCCCGCCGAAGAGCGAGTACACCGCCGTCGTCGACGTCCCGGCCGCCGCCGCGATCGCCCGGAGCGACACCGCGGCCGCGCCGTCGCGGGCTATCAGGGCCGCGGCGGTGTCGAGGAGCCTGCGACGCAGCGAATCATCGTGGACTATGGGTCTTGCCATAACCCCAGTATTCCATAACACTGTTCTGTAACACTGTTACGAAAGGAATCGGCTCATGTCGGAACACGTACACACAGGACGGTTCACAGCCGATCCGGGCAGCGAACGGGTCACGGTCTTCCTTATCGGGATGCGCGCCAACCGCTGGTGGAAGATCGGTAAGGTGGCACGCACCGCGTCGGCGATGCCGGGGATGCTGGCACACCTGGCGGCATCACCGGAGGCCGGGCTGCTCGGCTTCCACCAATGGTTCGGGCGCACCACGATCCTGGTCAGCTACTGGAAGAGCCCGGAACACTTGCAGCGGTTCGCGTCCGACCGCTCGGCGCCGCACCTGGAACCCTGGCGTCGATTCATGCGGGAATCGGCCGGCAGCGGGGACGTCGGCGTCTGGCACGAAACCTACGAGACGGTGCCGGGGGGGCCGGGAGTCTATCTACAGCGACATGCCGCGCTTCGGTCTGGCGGCGGCGACCGCCCACGTGCCGATCGCGGCGGGGATGAACACCGCCCGGCAGCGGTTCTCCCGGCAGGCAGGCTAGGAGGGCGGCTGCGCTACCGGATCAGCAGCGCTACCGGAACAGGCGCTACCGGAACAGGCGCAGGTTGTAGGCGTACCGGTACGGAACGCCGCGGTTGCACTTGACGCCGGCAATGACGGAATTGACCGTCAGGAAGACCCAGATGGCGGCCGCGATGACGGCAAAGAGTCCGCTGACCGCCGGGATGACGATCAGCAGGTTCGCAATGATGGCCACCACCGTGGGCGGAACGGTGAAGTTCAGGGCTTCCTTGGACTCCTGGGCGGTAAACGGTCCACGGTCCTTGAAGATCAGGTAGATCGCCAGCGACGGGAAGCAGCCCAGGATGCCGCCGAAGTGCGCCATGGTGGCCCATTGCCGGTCCTCCGAAGGGGTCAGGGGCAAAGCGGACGCCGACGCGCTCTGGTACTGCTGGCGCGGAGCGGACTTGCGCTCCGGCTGCTGCTTACGAGCAGAGTTATCGGACACTGGACCTACCTTCGGAAAATCTGCTGATGGCTCACTTCTGTTCCTAGCCTAGCCGTTCCACCCCGCCGTCCGGTGCATTCCGCGGGCGCCGGCGCCGGTCGGAACCGGCTCAAACCGTCAGGAAATCGATGACTTCTTCCACCCGGCCCAGGAGGCTGGGCTCCAGGTCGGCATAGGTGTTGACACTGCCCAGCAGCCTCTTCCAGCCGTCGGCGATGTCGATCTGGGTCCGGTGCGGCCAGCCGAGGCCGGCGAGGATGCCGGTCTTCCAATCGGTGCCGCGCGGCACCACCGGCCACTGGGTCCGTCCGATCACGGAGGGTTTGATCGCCTGCCAGACATCGACATAGGGGTGGCCCACAATCAGTACGTTGCCCGAGGCTGCGGGCACGGCCATGGCGGCCTCGGCAATCCGCCACTCCTTGGAATTGGGGACCAGGTGGTCCACCAGGATGCCGAGCCTGCGCTGCGGCCCGGGGGAGAAGTCCGCCACTGCCGCCGCCAGATCGTCGACGCCGTGCAGGGGCTCGACCACGATGCCCTCCACCCGGAGGTCGTCTCCCCAGACCTTCTCCACGAGCTCCGCGTCATGCTTGCCTTCGACCCAGATCCGGCTGGCCCGCGCCACCCTGGCCCGCTGTCCCTCGACCTTGACCGAACCGGATGCCGTCCGTTGCCGGACGGGAGCCTTCGCGGCGGGCGCCGCCGGCACCACCTTCACCGGCTCGCCCTCGAACAGGAAGCCGAAGCCCAGCGGGAACGAGCGGACTTTGCCCCGGCGGTCTTCCAGCGAAACCAGATGCACGCCGCCGGACTTTTCCACCCGGACGACGGCGCCGACCCAGCCGCTCTGTGCGTCCTCCAGCACCAGGCCCGGTTCGGCGCCGATTTCGCGCAGTGCCCGGGCCTTGGGGGCGGTGAGATCCTGGGGGCCCCAGCCGTAGCTGCTCATAAGCTTTAAGTCCTCTGCTGGTTGTCGTCCTCACGGCACGGCCGCCCGACAATGCTAACAACGGCGGCGACGTATTAGACTTAGCACTTGGACGTGTTGAGTGCTAACAGTCTGTCCGCAGACGAGTTGGAGACAGGAGGAGTGCAGTGAGCGAGGTCCGGAGGCTGGAAGTGCTCCGCGCCATTGTCGAAGACTATGTGCACTCGCGCGAGCCGGTGGGCTCCAAGGCACTGGTCGACCGGCACAGCCTGGGCGTGTCGTCAGCCACCATCCGCAACGACATGGCGGCGCTGGAAGAAGACGGGTTGATCGTTGCCCCGCACACCAGTGCCGGCCGGATTCCCACGGACAAGGGCTACCGCCTGTTCGTGGACCGGATTTCGGACGTCAAGCCGCTCTCTGCTCCCGAGCGCCGCGCCATCCAGAAACTGCTGGACGGCGCCGACGACCTCGACGATGTCATGGAACGCACCGTGCGTTTGCTGTCCCAGCTGACCAATCAGGTGGCCGTGATCCAGTATCCGCAGCTGGGTGCCGCCAGGGTGCGGCACATCGAGTTCATCTTGCTGGGTCCGCGCAGGGTCCTGGCGGTGCTGATCGCGGACAACGGCAAAGTGGAACAGCATGTCGCGGCGCTTCCCGCGGACGTCACCGAGGATGCGCTGGCCACGCTGCGCGCCGCGTTCCTGTCCGCGCTGTCCGGCAAACCGCTGGCGGCAGTGCCGGGCCTGCTGAAGACCTTCCCGGTGCCGGCGGAGGCCGCGCCCGCGGGCACGGCCGAGGCCTTGGCGTCGCAGCTTGCACAGCTTGCCGCGGCCACGAACGAGGAGCGGATCCTGATGGCCGGCACGGCCAACCTGGCCCGTTCCACCGTCGACTTCCAGCTGAGCATCGGCCCCATCCTCGAGGCCCTCGAAGAACAGGTGGTGCTGCTGCAGTTGCTCTCCGAGCTGCACCAGGACGCCCGAGGCATGTCGGTGAGCATCGGCAGTGAAAACCCCTACGGTTCGCTGGCCGAAACCTCCGTGGTGGCCACCGGGTACGGCCCGGGCGCGACGGCGAAGGTCGGCATCCTCGGCCCCACCCGGATGGACTATCCCACCACCATGGCCGCAGTGCGCGCCGTCGCACGTTATTTGTCACGGATCCTCGCCGGCTAGCCACACGCCGCGCAGTGTCCGCACCGGCCGTCGTCGCCGGTGAACCGATCCCCAGGAAGTGAAGTACTACTAAGGTGAGTAACCACTACGACGCCCTCGGTGTCAGCCAAGACGCCTCGACCGAGGAAATCAAGAAGGCCTACCGCAAACTGGCCCGCAAACTGCACCCGGACGTGAACCCCGGCCCGGAGGCAGCCGAACAGTTCAAGCAGGTCAGCCACGCCTACGAGGTGCTGTCGGACCCGCAGAAGCGGCGCATCTACGACACCACCGGCAACGAGAACGGCACCGACAACGGCTTCGGCGGCGGCTTCTCCGGGTCCGGCTTCGCCTTCCAGGACATCTTCGAAAGCTTCTTCGGCGGCGCCGGAGCAGGCGGCGCCGGCCCGGCCTCCCGGACCCGCCGGGGCCAGGACGCCCTGATCAACGTGCGGATCGACCTCAAGGACGCGGTCTTCGGGGTCAACAAGAAGATCGAGGTGGACACCGCCGTCGTCTGCCCCACCTGCGACGGCAGCTGCTGCCGCCCCGGTACCAGCCCGCGCACGTGCGACATCTGCGGCGGCTCCGGCCAGGTCCAACGTGCGGTGCGGTCCATCCTGGGCCAGGTCATGACCACTGCCGCGTGCGGCAGCTGCCAGGGCTTCGGCACGATCATTCCCGACCCCTGCAACGAGTGCAACGGCGAGGGCCGCGTCCGCAGCCGCCGTTCGCTGACCATCAAGCTCCCGGCGGGTGTCGGGACCGGAACGCGGATCCAGCTGGCGGGCCAGGGCGAAGCCGGCCCGGCGGGCGGCCCGCAGGGTGACCTGTACGTGGAAATCCGGGTGAATCCGGACAAGAATTTCCTCCGCGAGGGCGACGACCTGCACGTCACTCTCTCGGTGCCGATGACCGCTGCCGCGCTGGGCACCGACCTGACCCTGGACACCTTCGACGGTGAACAGGAAATCAGCATCAAGCCCGGCACGCAGGCGGGCGAGACCCTCACCCTGCGCGGCCTGGGCGTGACCCACCTGCGCGGCTACGGTCGCGGCGACCTGCAGGTGCACGTGCATGTGGAGACCCCCAGCAAGCTGGATGCGGAGCAGGAGGACCTGCTGCGCCGGCTGGCCCGGGCCCGCGGCGAGGAATACACCGAGGGCAAGCTGGCGTCCTCCGGCACGGGCGTCTTCGCCCGCCTGCGGGACCGGCTCGGTAACCTTTAGGCGTGACCAGCCACCTGTTCTTCACCGCTCCCGGCGAGCTCGACGCAGTCGGCCCGGGCGACAGCTTCACCCTGGGCGGCGACGAGGCGCGGCACGCCGTCACTGTCAAGCGTATCGAGCCCGGCGAAGCCGTCGATCTGGCCGACGGGCGGGGCCGCCGGCTGGTCGGCGAGGCCGTCGCCGGCACCTCCGGACAGCTCACCGTCCGGGCACTGCAGGTCCTGCACGAGCCCAGCCCCGACCCGGAGTTGGTGCTGGTGCAGGCCCTGGCCAAGGGGAACCGCGACGAACTTGCCATCGAGGCAGCCACCGAACTGGGCGTCGATGCCGTGGTGCCGTGGCAGGCCGAACGCAGCATCGTGCGCTGGAAGGCGGACAAGGCGGCCAAGGGCGCGGCGAAATGGCAGCTGGCGGTCCGGGCGGCCGCCAAGCAGTCGCGGCGGGCGCGTGTTCCGGAGGTGGAGCCGCTGGTGGAACGGGCCGGGCTCTGTGCCCTGATCCGGGACAGCCGGCTGTCGCTGCTGCTGCAGGAGGACGCCGAGCGCAGCGTGGCCGACGCCCTGGACGGCGCAGGGTTGCGTGCGGGCCCATCCCCCGGGGAGCGCGGCGGAATCGACGACGGCGGTGCCTCACCCGAAGGGCGTACCGGCGGCGCGGCGCGCGTGCTGATGATTGTGGGTCCGGAAGGCGGGATGAGCCGGGCCGAAGTGGACGCGATGCTCGACGCCGGGGCGGTGGCCGTTCGGCTGGGTCCGCACGTCCTGCGTTCCTCCACGGCCGGACCCGCGGCCTTGACCTTGCTCAGCGAGTTGCTGGGCCGCTGGCGCTGACCGGGCGGGCAGAACTGCCTAGGTGACGGTGAAGACCTTGCTGTCCACATTCTGCCGTTCTTCGGTCCGCCCACCCTGGTCCTTCTGGAACACGTACAGCCGGTAGGTGCCCGGATCCAGCTTCTGGCTGAACCTGAACTCGCCGATCTGGCCGGCGTCTGCATCAACGCGGGCCGTGCCGTCCTTGACCAGTTCGCCTTCGGACGTGTCCGCGGAGTCGGCAATGCGGTAGATCTGCCAGCTCAGCTCCGATTCAAAGGCGACGCCGCGGCCGAACACCTCCACGCGTCCGGCGGAGGTGGCACCTTCGGCCGGATCGATGATCCACACCGGGGCCGCCAGGCTGCTGTTCCGGACCATCGGCTCGCCCAGCGGCACATGGCCAAAGGCTTCATACCCGTGGTGCCCGTCCACGAGGATGACCACTTCCAGGGGATTGTCCGACGTGCTCAGCCCGGCGTTCGCCGCCGCGGCCGTGGCGGTGTAGACCAGTTGCTGCACGGCCCGTTCGGCGATGCCGGCGTCCACGCGGCGGCTGAAGGCGTCCGAGGAGATGTCCAGCGTGATGACCGAACCGTTGGTGATGGAAGCGCCCACCTTGCCCGCGGGGCTGAGCGGATTGAAGTAGTCCGGATCGAGGGGCTGCAGCCGCGTCAGCGCGGCCACCGCCGTCGTAATGGGGTCACCCAGGTTTTCCGCCTGGCGGTACTCGCGGTACAGGAACACGTTCTCGGCGTTGGTGCCCAGCCAATAGATGGGGGAGAGCTCCGAGGAGCGCAGGGTCTCGACCGGCACGCTGGAGACCAGGGGGCTGCTGGCCGAACCGGGGTCGGTGGGATTGGGCATTGAGGTCTGTCCGCCGCCGCCACCGCCGGCGGCCTGCGGCGAACATCCGAGCAGCACCAGCGACGAGGCAGTGACCAGGGCCAACCACGCACCGAAGCGGCGTGTTGGGACCGGGCCTGCAGGCTGCCGGAGCTGGTTGCTGGTGATGCTTTCGATCCCTTCTGGCGTGCGGAATGACTGGGCGGAGGTGGGGCGGGAACGGGCGGCTGCCGCCCTTCCTGCCCCACTAGCTTGGCACACGGTGGGGGGGCTGATGGCTGCTTTAACCAGCGCTCAACCGGACTGATGCACGATTGATGCAGGATCGATACCAAGGCGTTTTTCGTCCCCGCAGAGGACTGTGCGGCGGCTCGTGCCGTAGCATGGACGTGTACCGTCAGCACCGGATCCGTTCCGGCTTACCGCTAGCAAGCGCCCACCGAAGGAGCGATGAAAGGCCATATCGGCCGGACTATGTCCCAATCACGCCTGGATGTCGATCCGCTGGGATCAAGCAGCCGTTCCGTCCATTTCGATTCGTCGGAACACATGGTCAGGGCGCTCGGTGCCCACGACGAGGTGCTGCGGGTCATCGAGTCGGAGTTCAGCGATGTGGACCTGCATGTACGCGGCAACGAGCTTTCCATCTCCGGCCCCGCCGACGCGGTGCAGCTCACGCTCAATGTGGTGGAAGAGATCCGCGCCCTGGCAGCGAAGGATACGAGGATCACCGCGCAGGTGGTCGCCCAGCTGCTGCGCATGCTCGGCGAACAGTCGGCGCAGCGGCCGGCCGAGGTCCTGACGCTGAACATCCTCTCCTCGCGCGGCCGCAACATCAGGCCGAAAACCCTGAACCAGAAGAACTACGTCGAAGCCATCGACAACCACACCGTGGTGTTCGGCATCGGCCCGGCGGGCACCGGCAAGACCTACCTGGCGATGGCCAAGGCGGTCCAGGCCCTGCAGCACAAAGAGGTCAACCGCATCATCCTGACCCGTCCCGCCGTCGAGGCGGGGGAGCGGCTGGGCTTCCTGCCGGGCACGCTCAGCGACAAGATCGACCCGTACCTGCGCCCGCTCTACGACGCCCTGCACGACATGATGGACCCGGAGTCGATTCCGCGCCTGATGGCCGCGGGCACCATTGAGGTGGCGCCGCTGGCCTACATGCGCGGGCGCACGCTCAACGATGCGTTCATCATCTTGGACGAGGCGCAGAACACCACTCCCGAACAGATGAAGATGTTCCTCACCCGGCTGGGTTTCGGTTCCAAGATGGTGGTGACCGGCGACGTGACGCAGATCGACCTGCCCGGCGGCACCAGCTCGGGCCTGAAGATCGTCAGCGAGATACTCGACGGCGTGGAGGATGTCCGCTTCTCCCAGCTGGACGCCACGGACGTGGTCCGCCACCGGCTGGTCAGCGACATTGTGACGGCATACAGCCGCTGGGACGAGTCCCGCCGCGGCGATGCCGGACATGGCGGTGGCGGCCGCGGCGATGGCGCCCGCGGGCCGCGCCGCTCGCCCGCGGCCAGGCGGAAGACGGAAGCGGAAGCCGGCCCGGAGGGTGGAGCATGAGCATCGAGGTCAACAACGAATCAGCCGTCCCCGCCAACGAGGAAGAGTTGGTGCGGCTGGCACGGTTCGTGCTGGATTCGCTCTACGTCCATCCCGAAGCGGAACTGTCCATCATCATGGTGGACACCGAAGCGATGGAACGGCTGCACATTGAGTGGATGGACGAGCCGGGCGCTACCGACGTGCTGTCCTTCCCGATGGACGAGCTGCGTCCCGGTACCGCGATGAAGCCGGGCCCGCCCGGTGTGCTGGGCGACATCGTGATCTGCCCGCAGGTAGCGCAGGAGCAGGCGAAGAAGGCCGGGCACGGCCTCTTGGACGAAATGCTGCTGCTGACCACGCACGGCATCCTGCATCTGCTCGGCTTCGACCACGCCGAGCCGGCCGAGAAGGAAGAAATGTTCGGCCTGCAGCGCCAGCTGCTGTCGTCCTTCACGGGCAAGGCAGCCCCCACCGAAACCACCCTGTAGAGACCGGCGATGCTCTGGATACTGGCCGGCATGACGCTGGCTTTCACGCTCTTCGCCGGGGTGCTGACCGCCGCCGAGGCCGCCTTCACCTACCTGCCGCGGCACGACGCCGAAAACCTGCTGCGTTCCGGGCGGAGCCGCAGCCTGCGCCTCATCCTGGCCTCGCCGGCGGCACACATGCACGGGCTGCGGTTCTGGCGCGTCTGGTTCGAGATGGCCGCCGCCGTCGCCATCGCGCTGCTGTTCCACGATCTGCTCGACAACATCTGGCTGGCCGGCCTGCTCGCCACCGTCACCATGGCCGCCGTCGGGTTCGTGCTGGTCGGGGTTTCTCCGCGGCAACTGGGCCGGATGCACGCCAGCGCCGTCGTGCTGTCCACCGCATTGCCGGTCCGGCTGCTGTGCTCGGTGCTCGGTCCCGTGCCCCAATGGCTGGTCCGGGTGGGCAGCGCGGTGGCCCCGAACGCGCCGCGCGCCGACGCAGCCTTCTTCACCGAGGAGGAGTTCCGCGAACTGGTGGACCGGGCCAACGAATCAGACATGATCGAGGACACCGAGGCGGAACTGATCCACTCGGTCTTCGAGCTGGGCGACACCAAGGTCCGGTCGGTGATGGTGCCGCGCACGGATATGCTCAGCATCGACTCCGGCTCCACGCTGCAGGAGGCCATGACGCTGTTCCTGCAGTCCGGCTATTCGCGGATCCCGGTGATCATGGACACCGCGGACCAGATCCGCGGCATCGTCTACCTGAAGGACGTGGCCGCCCGGCTCCACGGCCGGGCCGACCACGGCGCCGGCATGCTGGTGGACCAGATCTGCCGCGAGGTCCGCTACGTTCCCGAGTCCAAGTCGGTCGGCGAGCTGCTGCAGGAGATGCAGCGCGAGTCCACGCACGTGGCCATCGTGATCGACGAATACGGCGGCACCGCCGGCTTGGTCACGCTGGAGGACCTCATCGAGGAGATTGTCGGCGAGATCGTCGACGAATACGACACCGAGCGCCCGGAAATCGAGGCGCTGCCGGACGGCCTGTACCGGGTCAGCGCCCGCACCGGCATCGACGACGTCGGCGAGCTGTTCAACTTGGAGCTGGACGACGAAGAGGTGGACACCGTCGGCGGACTGCTGGCGAAGAGCCTCGGCCGGGTGCCGATCGTCGGCAGCGAAGTAGTGCTGGACGGCCTGCATCTGCGTGCCGAACGGCTGGAGGGGCGGCGCAACCGCGTCAGCCACGTCCTGGCCTGGTATGAAACGCCCGCCCGGGACCAATACGCTAACGACGACGACGGCGCTGCCGCCGCCGATGACCCCGCCCGCATGCCCGGGACGGAGAGGGAACGATGACCAACCCCGAAAACGCCACCGGCGAAAACAGCACCGACAAGGCCATGGCCATGCCCTCCAGCGGCTGGCCGGAGGACTACCGCGCCGGTTTCGTGTCGCTGGTCGGCCGCCCGAACGCGGGCAAGTCGACCCTGACCAACGCGCTGGTCGGGCAGAAGGTGGCCATCACCTCCGCCAAACCGCAGACCACCCGGCATACCATCCGCGGCATCGTGCACCGGCCGGACGCCCAGCTGGTGCTGGTGGACACGCCCGGCCTGCACCGGCCCCGGACCCTGCTGGGGCAACGGCTGAACGACCTGGTGGCGGACACGCTTTCGGAAGTGGACGCGATCGGCTTCTGCCTGCCGGCCAACGAGAAGATCGGCCCCGGCGACCGCTTCATTGCCAACCAGCTGGCCGCCCTGTCCGGCAAGCCCGTGGTGGCACTGGTGACCAAGACCGACCTGATGGACAAGCAGGCGCTGGCCGAGCAGCTGCTGGCGGTGGCGGCGCTGGGCGAGGAGATTTTCGGCCCGGACGGTTTCGCCGACATCGTGCCGGTCTCCGCCGCCAAGGGGGACCAGGTACAGACCGTCGCCGATGTGCTGGTCCAGCAGATGCCGCTGTCGCCGCCGCTCTATCCCGACGGCGAGCTCACGGACGAGCCGGAAGCCGTCATGGTGGCCGAACTGGTCCGGGAGGCGGCGCTGGAGGGCGTGCGCGACGAACTGCCCCACTCGTTGGCCGTGGTGGTCGAGGAGATCGTGCCGCGCGAAGGCCGCAGCGCCGACAACCCGCTGCTGGATGTCCGGGTGAACCTCTTCGTGGAACGTCCGTCGCAGAAGGCCATCATCATCGGCAAGGGCGGGGAGAGGCTCCGTGACGTCGGCACCCGTGCACGCAAGGGGATCGAGGGCCTGCTGGGCACCCGCGTCTACCTGGATCTGCACGTGAAAATCGCCAAGGACTGGCAACGCGACCCCAAGCAACTGGTGCGGCTCGGTTTCTGAGCCGCGGGGGCAGCAGGGAACTTTCCCCGGCTGCAACCCGTAGAATACTTAGCGGCCAGTGATTGGGCTGGCCGCGTCTTTTCATCTGACTTACAACCGTGCAGAGGGGTATCCCGTGGCTCATCGCGGCAGTTTCGGTGATGACCCGCAGACCCCGACGGAACAGCCGCCGGCCGGGCAGGCTCGCGCGGGGCAATCCCCGGCCGGTCCGGGCACGCCGCGGCGGCAACCCAACCCCAGGCACATGGGCCGGGGACCCAGGCTGCTGTGGCTCAAGGTCGTGGCCGGCGCCCTGGCGCTGGCCCTGGCGGCGGGTGTCGGCGTCGTCGTGTACAAAATCGTGGGCCTGCGCGACAGCATCGCCACCTCGCCGCTGAACCTGGGCACCGGCGCCCCGGGGCTTCCGGTGGACCTGAGCCGCGATCCGGTGCAGATCCTCATCCTGGGAACCGACACGCGGGTGGGCAGCGACGGCCGCTACGGCTCGGACGGCCCCTCCGCCGGCTTCGGCAAATCGGACGTGATGATGCTGATGAACATGTCCGCGGACCGCGAGCGGGTCACCGTGGTCAGCCTGCCGCGCGACCTGCTCACCACCATCCCCACCTGCACCGATCCGGAGACCGGCGAGGTCTATCCGGAGCAGCAGGATGCCCAGCTCAATGCCGCCCTGACCTATGGCGGCCCCGGCTGCACCGTGGCAGCCGTCAACGAGATGACCGGCCTGGAGATCGACCACTTCATGATGGCCGACTTCAACGCGGTCAAGGAGCTCTCCACGGTGATCGGCGGAGTGGAAGTCTGCGTCAACGAGCCCATCAACGACAGCTACTCGAAGCTGCGGCTGCCGGCCGGTGTGAGCACCGTGCAGGGCGAGCAGGCGCTGGCGTTCCTGCGCACCCGGCACTCCTTCGGCGACGGCGGAGACCGCGGCCGGATCCGTGCGCAACAGAGCTTCCTGGCCTCCATGGCCCGCAAGGTCCAGTCCGAAGGCACGCTGACCAACGTGCCCCGCCTCTACTCCATTGCCGAGGCCGTGGTCAACAACCTCACGGTGGACGAAGGCCTGGCGGAGGTTCCCCGGCTGCTGGCCCTGGCGGACCGGGTCAAGGGCGTGGACCTGGGGAAGGTCGCGTTCGTCGCGCTGCCCACGCAGAGCGCCCCGATGGACGAGAACCGCCTGGTCCTGGACGAGGAGCCGGGCCAGGCCCTGTTCCAGATCCTGCGCGAGGACGGCGACGTCACCGCACCGGAGGTCAACACCGCGGGGACGCCGCCCGACCCGACGGCCACCGGCGAAGCCGGCGGGGAGCCCACGGCCGGTGCCGGAGAGGGCGGGACCCCGTCCCCGAAGGAAACCGACGACGGCGGGGCGACGGCCGGCGCGACGAAGGCGCCCGGCGAGGACCCGACGGCCGGCGTGCCGTCCTTCGACCCGGCCGAGCAGCCCGTCAAGGTGATCAACGCCTCCGGTGCGGCCGGCCGCGACGAGGAGCTCTCCGAACAACTGCAGGCGCTGGGCTACCTGCTGGCGGCCCCGGGCGACGCCGGATCCGAACGCACCACCACGCAGCTGTACTATTCGGCCGGATTCGAACACGTGGCCCTCGCCCTTGCGGAAGAGCTGAACGTTCCCCGGGCCAACGTCCTCGCCTCCGGCGACCACTACGGCGTCGCGCTTTCGGTCGGCCGGGACTTCACCAGCGGCGCGCAGCTGGCGGAGACCGGCGGTGTGGCCGGCGGCTTCAAGGGCCAGACCGCCGACCAGGTCACCTGCCAGCAGCCCGGCGCCTTCTAGCGGCCGCTACCAGATCCTGACGCGCTCGGCCGGGGAAAGCCACAGCCCGTCGCCGGGAGCGGTACCGAACGCCTCGTGGAACGCGTCCAGGTTGCGCACCACCTGGTTGCAGCGGAATTCGTTCGGGGCATGCGGGTCGATAGCCAGCCGGCGCGCCGCCTCCTCGGAACGGATTTTCTGGCGCCAGCATTCGGCCCAAGAGTAGAAGAACCGCTGGCTGCCGCTCAGCCCGTCGACCACCGGGGCCTCCCGGCCCGCCAGGCTCAGCTGGTACGCACGGTACGCGATGGCCAGCCCGCCCAAGTCGCCGATGTTCTCGCCCAGGGTGAGTTCGCCGTTGACCGTGTTGCCGGGAGCCTCCGCGGGGCTGAGCGCGGCGTACTGGGCCACCAGTTGGCCGGTGAGCTGCTCGAAGGCGGCCCGGTCTTCGTCGGACCACCAGTTCCGCAGCGCACCGGTGCCGTCGTACTGCGATCCCTTGTCGTCGAAGCCGTGGCCGATCTCGTGGCCGATGACCGCCCCGATGGCGCCGTAGTTGGCCGCGGCGTCGGCGTCGGCGTCGAAGAAGGGCGGCTGCAGGATCGCTGCGGGGAAGACGATCTCGTTCATGGTCGGCATGTAGTAGGCGTTGACCGTCTGCGGCGTCATGTGCCATTCGGCCTCGTCGATGGGTCCGCCCAGCTTCGAGAGGTTCCGGCGGACCTCGAACTCGTTGGCGGCCAGGACGTTGGACCAGACATCGTCCCCGGGCACGAAGCTGGAGTAGTCGATCCACTTCTCCGGGTAGCCGATCTTGGTGCGGAACGCGGCCAGCTTCTCCAGGGCTTTCCCGATCGTGGCGCTGCTGAGCCAAGGCAGGGCCGAAATGCTCTCCCGGTAGGCGGCCAGCAGGTTGGCGACCAGTTCCTCCATCCGTTCCTTGTGCGCCGGCGGAAAGTGGCGCGCCACGTATTCCTGTCCGATGGCTTCCCCGAGGGCGCCCTCCACCAGGGCGACGCCGCGCTTCCACCGCTCCTTGAGTTCCGGGGTGCCGCTGAGGGTGCGGCCGTAGAAGCCGAAGTGGGTCTGGACCGCTTCGTCGTGAAGATAGGGCGCCGCCGTCGTCAGCACCTGGAGCCGCAGCCAGGCCTGCCAGGCCTCCAGCGGCTCGCTCTCCAGCAGGGCGTCCAGCGTGCTGAGGAACCCGGGCTGGCAGACCACCATCTCGGCCGCGCCGCCGGCTTCGGGACCCAGCGCGGCGAGCCATTCCGGCATCCAGTCCGCGATGGCTGCCACCTGCCCGGCGGTGCGCAGGTTGTAGGTCTGCTGCGGGTCGCGGCAGGAGACCTTGTCCAGGTGCCCGGCCGCCAGCTTGTGCTCCAGGTCCAGTGCGGCGTCCGCCTGCACCGGATCGAAGCCGGCCAGCCGCAGCATCTTCCCGGCGTATTCCCGGTAGGCCTCGCGGATGGGGCCGAAATCGTCTTCGCGGTAGTACGCCTCGTCCGGCAGGCCCAGCCCCGCCTGGTACAGGTAGATCAAGTAGCGGGTGGGGTCGCCGGCGTCGTTGTTAACGAAGAACGCGAGCGGATACGCGGCGCCGCTGCGGCTGAAGGCTCCGATGACCTCGCGCAGCCCGTCCCGGTCGGAGATCTTCGCGATCGCCGCGAACTGCTCCGCCAGCGGCGAGAAGCCCTTGGCCTCGGCCGCGTCGGTGTCCATGAAACCGGCGTAGAGTACGCCGATCTTTCCCGCCGGACTGGTGGGATCCGGGTGTGTGGCGGCGTCTTCGATGATGGCCCGAACGGATTCTTCGGAGGCGTCGCGCAGGGCGGTGAAGGAGCCTTCCAGCGCCCGGTCGTCGGGGATGGCGGTCTCCGCAAGCCACTTCCCGTTCACGTGCCGGAAGAGGTCGTCCTGCGGGCGGACGGCCGGGTCGACGTTGGACAAAACGATGCCGGAGCGGCTCATGGGCGCCTCATTTCATAGTTGCATTCATCTTTTCCCTCACATCCTACGCACCGTGCTAGTGTGAAATTGTGCGCGCAGGAATGCTCCTTCTTAGCTGCCGCGGCGAGGCCACGCGAACTTCTGTTTGACAGGCCGAACCCTCGCTGCGGAGTTTGTGTTGCCCGGCCAAAATTTTTCGATTAGCTCTCATGAGAAAAGGCCACACACCAAAATGCGAAACGCACAGAAGTCCTCCGGAATGCCCATCCATAAGTACATTCCCTTCCAGGACCAGATCGCCGTAGAACTGCCCGACCGCACCTGGCCGGACAAGGTGATGACGAAGGCCCCGCGCTGGTGCGCCGTGGACCTGCGCGACGGCAACCAGGCGCTGATCGATCCGATGAGCCCGGAACGCAAGCACAAGATGTTCGACCTGCTGGTGAAAATGGGCTACAAGGAGATCGAAGTCGGTTTCCCGTCCGCGTCGCAGACCGACTTCGACTTTGTCCGCCAGCTGATCGAGGGCGACCGGATCCCCGATGATGTGACGATCCAGGTTCTCACGCAGTCCCGCGAGCACCTGATCGAGCGCACCTACGAGTCCATCACCGGCGCCGGCCGCGCCATCGTGCACCTGTACAACTCCACCTCCGTGCTGCAGCGGCGGGTGGTGTTCCGCGAGGACCAGGACGGCATCGTGGACATCGCCCTGCAGGGCGCCCGCTTGTGCCGAAAGTACGAAGAGGGCCTGAAGGGCACCGAGATCACCTACGAATACTCGCCCGAGTCCTACACCGGCACGGAGCTGGAATTCGCCGCCCGCATCTGCAACGCCGTCACCGACGTCTTCGAGATCTCCGCGGACCGGAACGTCATCTTGAACCTGCCGGCCACGGTGGAGATGGCGACCCCGAATGTCTACGCCGATTCCATCGAGTGGATGTCGCGGAACCTGAACAACCGTGAGAACGTGATCCTCTCGCTGCACCCGCACAACGACCGCGGTACCGGGGTGGCAGCGGCGGAACTGGGCTACCTGGCCGGCGCCGACCGGATCGAGGGCTGCCTGTTCGGCAACGGGGAGCGGACCGGCAACGTGGACCTGGTGACGCTGGGGCTGAACCTGTTCAGCCAGGGTATCGATCCGATGATCGATTTCTCCAACATCGACGAAGTGCGCCGCACCGTCGAATACTGCAACCAGCTGCCGGTGCCCGAACGCTCGCCGTACGGCGGCGACCTGGTTTTCACCGCGTTCTCCGGCTCCCACCAGGACGCCATCAAGAAGGGCTTCGAGGCCATGGAGGCCGACGCGGCCGCCCAGGGCAAGACGGTGGACGACCTGGTCTGGGCGGTGCCCTACCTGCCGGTCGATCCCAAGGACCTGGGCCGCAGCTACGAAGCCGTCATCCGGGTGAACTCGCAGTCCGGCAAGGGCGGCGTGGCCTACCTGCTCAAGCATGAGCACAACCTGGACCTGCCGCGTCGCGCCCAGATCGAGTTCTCGGGCGTGATCCAGCGCCGCACGGACACCGTGGGCGGCGAGGTCAGCCCGGCGCAGCTGTGGGAAACCTTCAACGACGAGTACCTGCCGACCCCGGACAACCGGTGGGGCCACTACACCCTGGGATCGGTCAAGACCGACAGCGCCGACGACGGTTCCTTCCAACTGACGGCCACCATGGGCGTGGACGGCGTCCAGAGCCGCCGCACGGCCGAAGGCAACGGCCCCATCGCCGCGCTGCTGGAGATCTTCCGGCAGGACGGCGTGGATGTCCGGGTACTGGACTACACCGAGCACGCGCTCTCCGAGGGCGGCAACGCCCGGGCCGCGGCCTACGTCGAGTGCGCCGTGGGCGACCGGGTGCTGTGGGGCATAGGCATCGACACCAACACCACCATGGCCTCCCTGAAGGCCGTGGTGTCTGCGGTGAACCGCGCCATTCGCGACGAGGGCGCCAAGAACGCAGGTTCGCTCTAGGAAACCGTTCAGCGGGCTTCCCTGCCGTACGCGGAGGGAAGCCCGCTTTAGTGGGAGAATGGAACGGTGTCCAACAGATCCTTCGCCTCCCGCACGTACCGGGACCAGGGCGTCATCCTGCGGACCCACAAACTCGGCGAGGCCGACCGGATCATCACGCTGCTGACCAAACAGCACGGCCAGATCCGGGCGGTTGCCAAGGGCGTCCGCCGCACCAGCAGCAAGTTCGGCGCCGTGCTGGAACCCTTCATGGTCGCGGATCTGCAGCTGGTCTCCGGCCGGAGCCTGGACATCGTCACGCAGGCCCAGATGATCGGGCCGTACGGCCGGGACATCGCCGCCGACTACACCAAGTACACCTCCGCCGCCGCCATCTGCGAGACGGCGGAAAAACTCACCGACGTCGACGGCGAATCAGCAGGAGCGCAGTACGGGCTGGTCATCGGCGCGCTCTCGGCGCTCAGCCGCAGCGTGCACGCGCCCGAGCTGATCCTTGATTCCTACCTGCTGCGGGCCTTGGCGACGGCGGGCTGGGCCGCCAGCTTCGACGAGTGCGCCCGGTGCGGCGCGCAGGGCCCGCATACCGCCTTCGCGGCCCCGCTGGGCGGCGCGGTGTGCCACGACTGCCGTCCGCCCGGATCGGCCTCGCCCGCACCGGAGACGATGCAGTTGCTGGCGGCCCTGCTCTCGGGCGACTGGCCGGCAGCGGACGCCTCCGCCGCCGGTCCGCGCCGTGAGGCCGCCGGCCTGGTGGCCAGTTACCTGCAGTGGCACCTTGAACGAACCCTGAAATCCCTCAAGCACGTGGAGCGAGTGTGACCCCTAATTCCCGGCAACCGCAGCAGCCATGGCCGCACCCCTCCGGCGCCAGACCGCCCGCCCTTCCGCCGGCGCTGGTCCCGGAACACGTGGCCATCGTGATGGATGGCAACGGCCGCTGGGCGAACCAGCGCGGGCTGCCGCGCACCGAGGGGCACCGTGCCGGGGAAGCGGCGCTGCTGGACGTGATGGCCGGTGCGATCGAAATCGGCGTCAAACACGTGAGCGTGTACGCCTTTTCCACCGAGAACTGGAAGCGGTCCCCGGAAGAGGTCCGCTTCCTGATGGGCTTCAGCCGGGATGTGCTGCGCCGCCAGCGCGACCAGCTGGACGAATGGGGCGTGCGCATCCGTTGGTCCGGCCGCCGGCCCCGGCTGTGGAAGTCGGTGGTCAACGAACTGGAGGTCGCCGAGCGCCAGACGGCCGGCAACGCCACCTGCACGCTGACCATGTGCGTGAACTACGGGGGGAGGGCGGAAATTGCCGACGCCGCCGCCGCCATCGCCGCCGACGTCGCCGCCGGCCGGCTGCGGGCGTCGTCGGTCTCGGAGAAGACCGTGCAGCGCTACCTTGACGAGCCGGACCTGCCCGACGTCGACCTGTTCCTGCGCACGTCGGGGGAGCAGCGCTTCTCCAACTTCATGCTCTGGCAGTCCGCGTACGCGGAGATGGTGTTCATGGATACCCTCTGGCCGGACGTGGACCGCCGCACGCTCTGGGAAGCCATCGACATCTATGCCCGCCGCGACCGGCGGTACGGGGGCGCGGTGGACGCCGCCGCGGTCGGCGGGGCCTAGCCCTAAGGTTGCTGAGTGCCCGTGAGGTCCTCGGTCCGGTCGTCCTGCAACACGTACGCCTGGGCCCAGCGCTGCAGCCGGGCGTAGGCGTCCCGGCGCACGTCTGCCCGGGACAGGAACACATCGTGCAGGGCGTCCTGCACCTGCTCGATGGACACGCTGTATCCCAGCCGGACCGCCCGCTCGGTCATGGTGCGGATGTCCAGCACCACGTCCGTGCTCCTCATGTCCTCGTGCCAGACCGAGCCGTTCATACTGCGCGTCGAAGACATCACCAGTACCGGGATCTCGAGCTTGAGGCCCTTGGCGACCTTCGACTGTCCGTCCCAGATGGCGCTGAGCCACCCGGCGCGCACGGGGAAGGACTCCGGCGGCCGCAGCTTCGGGTCCAGGTCCCATTCGCCGTCGGCGGTGCTGCTGATGCTGCGGTAGTAAAAGCCGCGGACCGGCAACTTGATCTCGGTTTCCGGCTTCAGCCGGGACAACGGCTCCAGCACCGCGCCCGCGGCGCGGCGGACCAGGGAGCTGCCGTGCATTTCCAGCCAGGGACTGTTCAGGACCAGGGCGCGCAGCTCGCCCGGATGTTCCGCCGCCCACAGGGACGCCACCAGTCCGCCGGTGGAGTGTCCCATCAGCGTGACCTTCGTTTCCTCCTGCCCCCGTTCCTCACGGATCAGGTCCAGCGCCAGCGAAATCTCGTCCTCGTACTGGCGCAGGTCGGTCACAAAGCCGGCCGGGTCGCCCTTTTGCAGGCTGCGTCCGTGGTGGTGCAAGTCCAGCGCAAAGAACGCCACACCCTGGCGGTGCCAGAACTCCGCCAGTTCCGTATTGAAGAAATAGTCGCTCCAACCGTGCACGTACAGGACGGCGTGCCCGCCGGGGGAGCGCTGCGGGGAGTGGGGCAGGTAGCGGATCAGCGTCGCCCGCTGCTCCCGCCCGCCGGGGGCCGGCACCTGCAGGACCGTGGACTCGAACTCCGGACCGAGTATGTCTTCCTGCCAGTCGGCTGCCATCGCCACGGTGGTCCTTCCTCTCTGTCCGGTCGCTGCCCCCATGTTATCGCCGGGTGGACACGGTTTGGTGCGGCGGCCTCCGCACGGAAAACTAGGACCATGCGCCTCTACCCAGCCTTCTTCCGCGCCGCGTTCTCCTGGATGGACGCCGAGCGTGCACACCGAATCGGTTTCCAGCTCATCCGCGCCGCGCACAGGTGTGGGGCCGGGGCAGTGCTGCGCCGCGTCACCCGCCCGGATCCGTCGCTGGCGACCGAGGCACTCGGCCTGACCTTTCCCTCACCGTTCGGCCTGGCAGCCGGCTTCGACAAGGAAGGTCACGGCATCGAAGCGCTGGCCGACCTGGGCTTCGGCGCGGTGGAGGTCGGCACCATCACCGGGAGCGCGCAGCCGGGCAACGCGCAGCCCCGGCTGTTCCGGCTGATCGAGGACCGCGCCGTGATCAACCGGATGGGCTTCAATAACGACGGCGCAGCGGCCGTCGCGCCCCGGATCGCCGCGGCCCGGCGCGGCCTCGCCGCCAAATACGGCACGCTCCGGCCCGTCATCGGCGTCAACATCGGCAAGACCAAGGTGGTGGAACTGGACGACGCCACCGAGGACTACCTGAAGAGCACCCGGCTGTTGGCCCGGTCCGCGGACTACCTCGTGGTCAACGTGTCGTCGCCGAACACGCCCGGGCTGCGGCTGCTGCAGAACGTGGACACGCTGCGTCCGCTGCTGCAGGCAGTGGGGGAGACCGCCGATTCCGTGGCCGGCCGCCACGTCCCGTTGCTGGTGAAGATCGCCCCGGACCTCAGCGACGAGGACATCGACGACGTCGCCCGGCTGGCGCTGGAACTGAACCTGGACGGCATCATCGCCACCAACACGACGGTTTCCCGCGACGGCCTGGTCTCGGACGAAACCAAGATCGCGGCCTGCGGTGAAGGCGGCCTCTCCGGTGCCCCGTTGAAGGAGCGCTCCCTCGACGTGCTGCGCCGGTTGCGCAACGCCGTCGGGGACGACCTGGCGCTGGTATCCGTCGGCGGTGTCGAGACGGCCGACGAGGTGCAGCGGCGGCTGGACGCCGGCGCCACCCTGGTGCAGGGCTACACGGCCTTCCTCTACGAGGGACCCTTTTGGGCCGGCCGCATCAACCGCGACCTGGCCAAGCGCCGGCGCTGAACCGCCCGGCCCGGGCGCCGTGCGCGGCCCCGGCCGGGGCCGGCGGGCATGCAAAAGGGCCGGGAGCCGCGTTGCTCCCGACCCTTCGGACGCTCCCGTCCCGGCGGAATCAGCCGGGGTATTCGCCGCGCTTGACCTGCGGCTTCGGCAGGCGCATCCGGCGCAGCTGCAGCCCGCGCATGACGCCGTACCAGACTGCCCCGCGCTCCACGTCGCCAAACTTGGCGGCCAGGCGCTTCTTGAGCTGCCGGCCGAGGATGAAGGCGTCGATGGCCACCAGCGCCAGCAGCACCCAAAAGCCGACCAGGATGAAGGCCTGGACGTTGAGGTCGCGGACAAAGCTGAGGAGCACGAAGATGAGGGCGAAGACGATCAGGAATTCGCCCAGCACCCAGCGGGCGTCCACGAAGTCGCGGACGAATCTCTTCTGTGGGCCCTTGTCGCGCAGCGGCAGATAGCGCTCGTCGCCGGTGTTCATGGCCTCGCGCATCTTCAGCCGCTGATCCGCCATGGCGGTGCGGTTGGCCTCTTTGGCGGCCTTGCGGTCGTTCGGGACCAGGGGGCGCTTGCGCGCGGCTTCCTGGTCCTTTCGCCGGGGCGTGGGCGAGCCTTTGCCGTTCCGCGGCTGCTGGGCGTCGTTGGCCTGGTCGATGATTTCCTGGGGCGTGGGAGCCTCTTTTTTACGTCCGAACACCAGTCAAGAATACCGGACGGCGTGCGGCCATTGTCCCCGTTTGGACCCGCGCCGCGGGGGCAGCCATTGCGGCATCGTCGCGGCGGAGCCCGGGCGATAGGGTGTCGACTATGACCAATGTGAACGTAGACGAACTTGCGGCCGCGGTAGACGTCGGCATGGGGCGCACCATCTCCTCGTTGGAACAGCTGGTTGCCATTCCGGGGATCGCCTGGCCGGCCTTTGATCCGGATGACCTGGCGCGCAGCGCGGACGCCGTGGCCGGCATGGTCCGGGAGCTGGGCCTGGAGGACGTGCAGATCCTCAGCGTGGCAAACGGCGAGGCCAACGGGGGCCCCGCGGTCGTGGCCCGCCGCCCGGCCGCCGCCGGCAAGCCGACCGTCCTGCTGTATGCCCACCACGACGTGCAGCCGCCGGGAGACCCGGCGCTCTGGCGGACGGAACCGTTCAAGGCCACGGAGATCGACGGCCGCCTCTATGGACGCGGAACTGCGGACGACAAGGCCGGGATCATGGTCCATCTGGCCTCGTTGCGGGCGTTGCTGGAGGTCGTCGGTGACGATTTCGGGGTCGGCATCACGTTGTTCATCGAGGGGGAGGAGGAGGCCGGTTCGCCCAGCTTCCGCCCGTTCCTTGAAACACACCGCGAACTGCTGCGGGCAGACGCCATCATCGTTGCCGACTCCAGCAACTGGAAGGTCGGGATCCCGGCCCTGACCACGAGCCTGCGGGGCCTGGTGGACGGCACCGTGGAGCTGCGCGTGCTGGAACACGCCGTCCATTCGGGCATGTTCGGCGGGCCGCTGCTGGATGCCCCCACGCTGCTTTCCCGGCTGATCGCCACCTTCCATGACGACGACGGGTCCGTCGCCATCAAGGGCCTCGTTTCGGCTCCGGCCGCCGCAGTGGACTATCCGGAAGCGGACTTCCGCCGCGATTCGTCGGTGCTCGAGTCCGTGCAGCTTGCCGGCACCGGCAGCATTGCCGACCGGCTCTGGAACAAGCCGGCCCTATCGGTGATCGGCTTCGACGCTCCCAGCGTTGAACTCGCGTCCAACACCTTGATCCCCGCCGCCCGCGCGAAGATCAGCCTGCGGCTGGCGCCGGGACAGGACCCGGACCAGGCGATGGAAGCGGTGGCCGCGCACGTGGCCGCCCACGCGCCCTTCGGCGCCGCCGCCACCTTCGTGCCGGGCGAACGCGGCCACGCGTTCGCCACCGACACCTCCGCGCCGGCGGCCCAGGCGGCGTTGTGGGCACTGGAACAGGCCTGGGGCACGCGCCCGGTGGAGGCGGGCATGGGCGGGTCCATCCCGTTCATCGCCGACCTCACGGAGATCTATCCGGAGGCCCAGATCCTGATCACCGGCGTCGAAGACCCAGACTCGCGGGCACATTCGGCCAATGAGTCGCTGCATCTGGGGGACTTCCGCAACGCGGTCCTGGCCCAGGCCCTGCTGCTGGCACGGCTGAACACCGAGGGACTCTGAGGCTTGTTCGGGGCTATGCCGAGGCGGGGGAGAGTTATCCCATTTCGGCTGACCAGACGTACGATGGATGGGAAGCCCGACGCACCACTGAGTAATAGCAGCAGGTCACCGGACGGCCCGAAATAGATAAGGAAGTGCAATGAGCGCAACGACCAACTCGTCCGCCCCCACCACGGCACCCGAAGCGGCAGAACTGCCCACGCATGAAGTGGCCTTGACCGACGTCGCCGCCGGAAAGGTCCGCAGCCTCCTGGAACAGGAAGGCCGCACGGATCTGCGCCTGCGCGTTGCCGTACAGCCGGGCGGATGCTCCGGCCTGATCTACCAGCTGTACTTTGACGAGCGGATGCTCGACGGGGACGCTGTCCGTGATTTCGACGGGGTCGAGGTCGTCGTCGACAAGATGAGCGTTCCTTACCTCTCGGGCGCCTCGATCGACTTCGAGGACACGATTTCCAAGCAGGGCTTCACCATCGACAACCCGAATGCCGGTGGCTCCTGCGCCTGTGGAGACTCCTTCCACTAAGGGCCTGCAGGGCGCTCTCCGGCCGCCGGAACGGCCGACGCACGGGGGAGCCTGTCACATGAAAGTCATGTGTGCGGGTAAGCTCTACAGTGAGTAGTAAAACTGGATATGCGGCCAGGCTCAGCTCTGCCATGGCCGCATCACTTGCACGAAACAAAGAGGAAGGGCCGTCTGTGAGTTCGCAGGTTCGAACCGGCAGTCGACGCGCCAGAATCGCCAAGGCTACAGGTCTGGGTGCACTCGGTGCGTTGTTGTTGACGGGATGTTCAGAAGAAGTCCGTTTGGGTTGGTTGCCCACCGAGCGGGACGTTACCAACCACACGCCCGAAATCATTGATTTGTGGGTTAACGGATGGATCGCCGCGCTGGCCGTCGGTGTCCTGACCTGGGGCTTGATCCTCTGGTGCATCATCGCCTACCGCCGCCGCAAGGGGGAGACGGGCTACCCGCGCCAGCTGAGCTACAACCTGCCGCTGGAGATCTTCTACACGGCGATTCCGGTCGTCATGGTCATGGTCTTCTTCTACTTCACGGACAAGACCACCTCCAACATCACCGAGCGCGTGGACAACCCCGACGTCGTCGTCGACGTGCGCGGCAAGCAGTGGGCCTGGGACTTCAACTACGTCAAGCAGGACAAGTACTTTGCCGGCGTGCAGGCCCACCTGACCGGCGAGACCGGCGTCCCGGAGACGCTGCCTACGCTGTACCTGCCGGTCAACCAGAGCGTGGAGCTGCAGATCAACTCCCGCGACGTCATCCACTCGTTCTGGGTCCCCGCCTTCCTGCAGAAGGTGGACATGATCCCGGGCAAGACCAACTTCCTGAACTTCACCCCCACCCGTGAGGGCATCTACGACGGCAAGTGCGCCGAGCTTTGTGGCGAGTACCACTCCGAAATGCTCTTCCGTGTCGCGGTGGTCTCCGAGGCTGAATTCGACGCTCAGATGGCGCGGCTCAAGGACGGCCAGCTCGGCGAAGAGTACGACCGCAACCCCTACGCTGAAGCGTCTGAGTAAAGGAGCGAGGGCCACAAGTGTCAACGTACGAATACACAGCTGACGACCGGGCTACCACGGTAGCTCCGCGCGTCGTGCCGGTATCCAAGGGGCGCATCGTCGTCAACTGGATCACCTCCACGGACCACAAGACCATCGGGTACATGTACCTGATCACGTCGTTCATCTTCTTCTGCCTCGGCGGCGTGATGGCCCTGGTCATCCGCGCCGAACTGTTCGAGCCCGGTATGCAGATCCTGCAGACCAAGGAACAGTACAACCAGCTGTTCACCATGCACGGCACGGTCATGCTGCTGATGTTCGCCACGCCGCTGTTCGCCGGCTTCGCAAACGTCATCATGCCGCTGCAGATCGGCGCACCCGACGTTGCGTTCCCGCGCCTGAATGCGCTGGCTTTCTGGTTCTTCCTGTTCGGCAGCATGATTGCCGTGGCCGGGTTCATCACGCCGCAGGGCGCAGCGTCCTTCGGCTGGTTCGCCTATGCGCCGTTGTCCAACACCACCTTCTCCCCGGGAGTGGGCGGGGACTTGTGGGTCTTTGGCCTGGCGCTGTCCGGCTTCGGCACCATCCTCGGTTCGGTCAACTTCATCACCACGATCATCACCATGCGCGCTCCCGGCCTGACGATGTGGCGGATGCCGATCTTCACCTGGAACACGCTGGTCACCGCCATCCTCGTCATGATGGCCTTCCCGCCCCTGGCCGCGGCGCTGTTCGCTCTGGGTGCCGACCGGCGCTTCGGTGCGCACATCTTCAACCCGGAGAACGGCGGCGCCATCCTCTGGCAGCACCTGTTCTGGTTCTTCGGCCATCCCGAGGTCTACATCATCGCCCTGCCGTTCTTCGGCATCGTTTCCGAGATCTTCCCGGTGTTCAGCCGCAAGCCGATCTTCGGATACAAGGGCCTGGTCTACGCCACCATCGCCATCGCCGCGCTGTCCGTGACGGTCTGGGCCCACCACATGTACGTCACCGGCTCCGTGCTGCTGCCGTTCTTCGCCTTCATGACGATGCTCATCGCGGTGCCCACCGGCGTGAAGTTCTTCAACTGGATCGGCACCATGTGGCGCGGATCGATCACCTTCGAGACGCCAATGCTGTGGAGCCTGGGCTTCCTGGCCACCTTCCTGTTCGGCGGCCTGACCGGCATCATCCTGGCTTCGCCCCCGCTGGACTTCCACGTCTCCGACACCTACTTCGTGGTGGCGCACTTCCACTACGTGGTCTTCGGTACCGTCGTGTTCGCGATGTTCGCGGGCTTCTACTTCTGGTGGCCCAAGTGGACCGGCAAGATGCTCAACGAGCGCCTCGGTAAGATCCATTTCTGGATGCTGTTCCTGGGCTTCCACGGGACCTTCCTCATCCAGCACTGGCTCGGCGTCGAGGGCATGCCCCGCCGCTACGCGGACTACATGCCGGAAGACGGGTTCACTGCGATGAACCAGTTCTCCACCGTTGCATCCTTTGTGCTCGGCGCCTCGATGATCCCGTTCTTCTGGAACGTGTACATCACCTGGCGCAACGGCAAGAAGGTGGAGGTAGACGACCCCTGGGGCTTCGGTGGTTCGCTTGAGTGGGCGACCTCCTGCCCGCCGCCGCGGCACAACTTCACCTCGCTGCCCCGCATCCGGTCGGAGCGTCCTGCGCTGGACCTGCACCACCCGGAGCTGGCACCGCGGCACACCCCGACGACTCCGGCGCCGGTGGCCCAGTTGGCCGGTCCCGCTGACCAGAAGGACGCATAACTGTGAAGATTGAAGCCTGGCTATTCATTGCGCTTGCGCCGTTCTTCGCCCTCGTTGCCACCGTCTACGGGTTCATGGGCAACTGGGAAGAGCCCGTCGGTTGGCTGGCACTGTATCTGACGGCCGGACTGTCCGTGATGATCGGCGGTTACCTCTGGTTCACGGCGCGGCGCATCGGTGCCCGTCCTGAGGACCGGGTCGACGCGGAAATCCATGAGGGTGCCGGCGAGCAGGGCATGTTCAGCCCGTGGAGCTGGTGGCCGATCGTGCTGGGCCTCGGTGCCGCCACCGGCTTCATGGGCCTGGCGGTTGGCTGGTGGATCGTCTACATCGCAGCCGGCCTCACCACGGTGGCCATCATCGGATGGGTCTACGAATACAGCCGCGGAGACCACGCGCACTAATTCCCGCAGCTGCAAGCGAAAAGGGTCCGGAACCGCAATGGTTCCGGACCCTTTCCGTGTCCCCGCGCACCGGCCGTGGGCGGGCTCGCTGGTCTAGACCGCTAGAATGGGAGGAATTCAACCGGCTGAGCAGGAGGCCGCATGTCCGTGAACGCCGCCGCGATCGAGGGTGAGCTCGACGGCTCCTCCCGCACCGCGAAACACGTCCAGCTCAGGGACATATTGCGGAGGCATGCCCAGGAGCGCTGCGAACCCGGAGCGGCTTTTCCCTCGGAGAGGGAACTGACAGAACGCTTCGGGGTGGCGAGGATGACCGTGCGCCAGGCGATCGACTCACTCGTCGCCGAGCAGGTGCTCGAACGCATTGTCGGTCTGGGAACGTTTGTGCGGCAGCCCAAGCTGGACCTGCAGGTCAAGCTCACCTCCTACAGCGAAGAGATGCAACGCCGCGGCATGGTTCCCGATGCCCGTGTCCTCAGCTTCGAGCAGATCGGCGCGACTCCGCTGGTGGCCCGCGAGCTGCAGATCGAGGAGGGCCAGCCGGTCGTGCGCTTCCGCCGCCTGCTGCTGGCGGACGCCGAACCGATGAGCGTGGACGAGAACTTCATCCCGGCGCAGCGGGTGCCGGGGATCCTCGACGAGGGACCGCCGTCGTCGCTGTACAACGTCCTGAGCGAACGCTACGGACTGATCATGGAGTGGGGAGAGGACACCATCGAGGCAACCGCTGCCCAGCCCTCGATCGCGCGGCTCCTGAGTGTGGACATTGGATCGCCGCTGCTGAAGATCCAGCGGCATGCCTACGTCTCCAAGACCATGGTTGACTTCTCGATCTCTTATTACCGCGCGGACCGCTACAAGCTGTGGGTCCCCCTGCAGCGGCCCGGGGGACGCGTCCCGCGTTCCTACAACGTCAAGCGTTTTTAGGGGCGCCACGGCGCCGCTGCAGGCTGTCTGGCCGCTATGGTACCGCCGGCCGAGGACGCCGGCAGTTGGGCAATGCAGGTCTGCGGCCGCAAGACTCGCCTGTGGCCGGCCGCACTAGCCCGCCCGCGCACCCTGCCCGCCCGTGCCGCACCTGCCCCAGTGACCGGCCGAAGCAGCGTCGGACATCACCCGTGGCCCGCGGTACCCGGCTGCAACACCGGTCAGCATGTTGAACCCCCTGCGCAACCGGGGGAGCGCGCCAGCGGCGCGGCGGCGCGGCCGCCCGTCGCCGTGGCTCAGCCCGGGCAGGGGCTAACGGGCGGGTGCAGGCAAAAGAATGGCCCCGGACCAGGTCCGGGGCCATTCTTTTTGCAGTCGTTGCCTTAGCGGGCGCTGACTTCCGCCTTCTCGGCAGGTGCCTCAACCTCAGCGTGGTGGCTGTGCGCAGCCTCCAGCTCGGCCGGGGTAACCGGTGCCACACGGTCTTCGAAGAAGAACCGCGACAGGGCGCCACGCAGTTTCTCGGAGCGCTTGATGTGCCCGGCCCGGTTCGGCTGCGCCGGGATCACTTCGGGCGACTCGTAGCTGACCAGCCGGTACTGCTTGTACTCGTTCAGCGGCTCGTGGACCTCGATGAACTCTCCATGCGGCAGGCGGACAATGCGTCCGGTCTCCCGGCCATGGAGGGCGATCTCGCGGTCCTTGCGCTGCAGCGCCAGGCAAATGCGGCGCGTGACGATGAAGCCGAGGATCGGGCCCAGGAAGAACAGCGCGCGCAGCCAGTACGTCACGTCGTTGAGCGACACGTGGAAGTGCGTGGCGATCAAGTCGGAGCTGGCAGCTGCCCACATCACCGAGTAGAAGACGATGCCGGCGACGCCGGTGGCGGTGCGGAACGGAACGTTGCGCGGGCGGTCCAGGATGTGGTGCTCGCGGGTGTCCTTGGTGATCCAGCTCTCGATCCACGGCCATGCGAACATCACCGTGAACAGCAGGGCCGCCGGGCCGAGGGCCGGGAGGAGCACGTTGAGCGAAATGGTCCGGCCGAAGATCACGAACTCGCCGACACCGGGCATCAGGCGCAGCGCGCCGTCCACCCAGCCGATGTACCAGTCAGGCTGGGTACCGGCCGAGACGGGGGAGGGGTCGTAGGGCCCGTAGTCCCAGATCGCCAGGATCTGGAAGTTCGCCGCAATGACGGCCAGGATTCCGAAGACAACGAAGAAGAAGCCGCCTGCCTTGGCCGCATAGACCGGGCCGATCGGGAAGCCGACGACGTTGGTCTCGGAACGGCCGGGGCCGGGGTACTGGGTGTGCTTGTGCACGACAACCATGAACAGGTGGATGGCGATCATCAGGAGGATCAAGGCCGGGACCAGCAGGATGTGAAGCACGTACAGGCGACCCACGATGTCCGTACCGGGGAACTCGCCGCCAAAGAGCAGCAGCGAAATGTAGGTACCGACCAGCGGGATTGCCTTGATCACGCCGTCGATGATGCGCAGGCCGTTGCCGGAAAGCAGGTCGTCCGGCAGGGAGTAGCCGGTGAAGCCGGCAGCCAGGGCCAGGATCAACAGGACACAGCCGACAACCCAGTTCAGCTCACGCGGGCGGCGGAACGCACCGGTGAAGAACACCCGAAGCATGTGGAACGAAACCGAGGCAACGAACAGCAGCGCAGACCAGTGGTGCAGCTGGCGCATGAACAGGCCGCCGCGGATCTCGAACGAGATCTCCAGGGTGGACTGGTAGGCGACGGACATTTCGACGCCCTTGAGCGGCACATACGGTCCGGCGTAGTGCGTATGAGCCATCGAAGGATCGAAGAAGAACGTCAGGAACGTTCCGGTGAGCAGCAGGATGACGAAGGAGTACAGCGCCACTTCGCCGAACATGAAGGACCAGTGGTCCGGGAAGATCTTCCGGCCGAATTCCTTGACGATCCCTGAACCGCCGACGCGGGTGTCGACGAAGTTGGTGATCCGTCCGGCCCGCGTCTTGGGTACGTAGGTATCAGTTGAAGCGCTCATGCTTAGCCACGCTCCCAGTAGCTCGGTCCAACAGGTTCATGGAAATCGCTGGTGGCGATCAGGTAGCCCTCGTCGTCGACGCTGATCGGCAGCTGGGGAAGGGCGTGTGCGGCCGGGCCGAACACAACCTTGCATTCCTGGGCTGCATCGAAGGTCGACTGGTGGCAAGGGCAGAGCAGGTGGTGCGTGTGCTGTTCGTACAGCGCCACCGGGCAGCCAACGTGGGTACAGATCTTGGAGTACGCAACGATGCCATTGTAGTTCCAGTCTTCACGGCCTGGGGAGACCTGGAGCACGTCGGGATTCAGGCGCATCAAGAGGACGACGGCCTTGGCCTTCTCCTCGAGCTTGTGCTCGGCCTCGTTGAGCCCCTCGGGGATGACGTGGAACGCCGAACCAATGGTGACATCCGAGGCCTTGATCGGGGTGCCGCTCGGGTCGCGGGTCAACCGGACGCCTGCGTCCCACATGGTGTGCCGCAGCACGTCCGGGTTGAGGTCCTTGGACAGGTCGCGGAAGATGCCGATGGCCGGCAGGATCGCCAGCACGCCGGCGCCGATCAGGGTGTTGCGGATCAACGGACGGCGGGAGATGCCCGACTCGTCGAGGACCTGGCCGATGATCTGCTCGGCGTCCTTGCGGTCTTCCTCGGTGCGGACCTCGTGGCGCTCTTCCACGATTTCGTGGTCCGGCATGAGGGTCTTGGCCCAGTGGACAATGCCCACGCCAATGCCCAGCATGGCAAAGGCGGTGCCCATGCCGAGGGTGAAGTTCTGCAGTCGCAGCGTTGCGGTGGTGTCATCCAAGCGGATGCCAAAGTACCCGACGAAGAAAAGCACGGTGCCGATGATGGAGATTACGAAGAGTATCGCAACCTGGCGTTCGGCTCGCTTTTCCGCCCGGGGATCTTTGTCGGCAAGGCGCGGGCGGTGCGGGGGGAGTCCAGGATCCTGAAACTTCTCCACGTCGCTCTGACCAGCCGTAGCAACGGTGCCCGAGGTGTTCGGACTGCCGTGACTATGGTCGCCCATGATCCCTCTCATCCTTCTCTAAATAGTTCAAAACTCATAATGACTGTTGGCGCTTCTCCGGCGGCCCGCTGGGGCCGCCGGAAGCGAAGGTTAGGACGACCGCTGGGTCAGCCAGATGGTGAACGCGATGACCACGCCCAATCCAAGCGTCCACATCAGCAGGCCCTCGGACACGGGGCCGAGCCCCCCAAGCGCGAACCCGCCGGGGGAGGGCTGCTCTTCGATGGTCTTCAGGAAGGCGATGACGTCGCGCTTCTCCTCGGGGGAGATGTTCGCGTCGCTGAATACCGGCATGTTCTGCGGACCGGTGGCCATGGCCTCGTAGATGTGCGCTTCGCTGACGCCGCTCAGCGCCGGCGCGAACTTGCCGCGCGTCAGGGCCCCACCCGCTGCGGCAGCGTTGTGGCACATGGCGCAGTTGACCCGGAAGATCTCGCCGCCGGCGGCAGGATCACCCTGGGAGACGTCGAGGAATTCGTCCGCCGGAATCGCGGGACCGGCGCCGAGGGAGGCTACGTATGCCGCCAGCTGCATGGTCTGCTCTTCGTTGAACTGGTTCGGCTTTTCCATTGCCTGGGGGCCGGACATCTGCATGGGCATGCGGCCGGTTCCTACCTGGAAGTCGACGGCGGCCGCGCCGACGCCAATCAGCGACGGACCGGCCTGGTTGCCGTGCGCACCCTCCGGGGCCCCGACAGCACCGATTCCGTGACAAGTTGCGCAGTTGGCCACGAAGAGCTTCTCGCCCTCTTCGATGTCCTGCGCGGAAAAGGTGGTGGTTTGGGCCTTGGCCTCGTTGACGTTGCCGGCAACGGCGTACAGTCCGCCGGTGACGAGCAGTCCCATGAGCAGCAGGGCAACGGCCGCCAGGGGATGTCGTCGCCTCTGGGAGAGTGCCTTCACTTGTTGGTTCCTAACTTTGCGGTGCGTTTGTGTAGATGTTCGGCCGGCTGGGTCCGCAGCGAGGCGCGGACCTTTCTGCCGTCTACTTGAGGAAGTAGATGATGATGAAGAGAGCGATCCACACGACGTCGACGAAGTGCCAGTAGTACGACGTGACGATGGCCGATGTGGCTTCGAAATGGCCGAACTTCTTGGCGACGTAGGCGCGGCCGATGATCAGCAGGAAAGCGATGAGGCCGCCTGTGACGTGGAGGCCGTGGAAGCCGGTGGTGATGTAGAACGCCGAACCATAGGAATTGGAGGACAGCGAGACGCCTTCGGAGACGAGCACCGCATATTCGTAAGCCTGGACGGAGACGAAGATGGCGCCGAGGAGGAATGTCAGCAGGAACCATTCGACCATGCCCCACTTGGCGACATTGAAGAGCCCGCCGGAACGGCGGGCCTGCAAGCGCTCTGCGGCGAAGACGCCGTACTGGCAGGTGAAGGAGCTGGACACCAGGATGATGGTGTTGGCCAGCGCAAACGGGACATTCAACTTCGCGGTTTCCATCGCCCACATGTCGCCTGAGGTGGCGCGGAGCGTGAAGTACATAGCGAAAAGGCCGGCGAAGAACATCAGCTCGCTGGAGAGCCACACAACGGTTCCGACGGAAACCAGATTGGGGCGGTTCAGCGTTGGATGCGCCGGGGTACTGGGGGCATGGGTTGCAGTTGTCACAAGGCCATTATGTCTATAAATCTGCCCACTTCACCAATGCATTTGAACGCGTGGCGCCGCGTTTCGGTTCCTGAACCGCTGGATTCCGCGGAACGGCGCGGAAGTTAACAATCCGGAAGTTTCTACAAAACGTAGATAACCTAGTGAAGTGACGACCGAACCCAACGCTCAGAACACACCCACCTGGCCCGAACTGATCTCGGCCCTGATCTCGCAGCAGGACCTCACGACGGCCCAAACCCAGTGGGCGATGAACACCATCATGTCCGGCGGGGCCTCCGACGCGCAGATGGCCGGCTTCCTGGTCGCGCTGCGGGCCAAGGGGGAGACGGTCGATGAGCTGACCGGCTTGGTGGCGGCCATGGTCGGCAACGCCCGGCCGATCGACATTCCGGGGGAGAAGCTGGACATCGTCGGTACCGGCGGGGACCGGCAGAATACCGTGAACATCTCGTCCATGGCCGCCCTGGTCTGCGCGGGGGCCGGCGCCCGGATCGTCAAGCACGGAAACCGCGCCGCGTCGTCGTCGTCCGGTTCGGCCGATGTGATCGAAGCCCTCGGGGTGCGCCTTGACCTCCCGGTGGAGCGGGTGGCTCAGACCGCCGTCGAAGCGGGGATCACGTTCTGTTTCGCCCAGGTGTTCCACCCGTCCATGCGCTATGCGGGCGCGGTGCGCGCGGAACTCGGTGTGGCCACCGCTTTCAATTTCATGGGTCCGATGACCAACCCGGCGAATCCCACGGCGGCGGCCATCGGCGTTGCCGATGCCCGGCTGGCGCCGCTGATCGCCGGCGTGCTGGCTACCCGGGGGATCCGCGCGCTCGTTTTCCGCGGCGGGGACGGCCTGGATGAGCTGACCACCACGGGCCCCTCGTCGGTCTGGGAGGTGCGTGACGGCGGCGTGACGGAACACGAGCTGGACCCGCTGGACCTCGGCATCCCCCGGGCCACGCTGGACGACCTGCGCGGCGGCGACGCCGCCGCGAATGCCGACGTCGTGCGCCGCGTGCTCGCGGGGGACAAGGGACCGGTGCGCGACGCCGTCGTCCTCAATGCAGCCGCAGCCCTGGTGGCCAACGACACAACAGCCGACGCGCCGTTGCTGGAACGGCTGGCCGTAGGTTTGGGACGGGCCGAGGAAGCCATCGACAGCGGTGCGGCCGCCGAGGCGCTGCAGCGCTGGATCGACGCCACCCGCTGACCCAGGGCCCGCCTTCGGACGGCGCAGCTTAACCAGGAGTGCCCCGGACAGGATGTCCGGGGCACTCCTGCACGGTTGTGAAGCCTAGTGCTCGAATCCGAGCGAGAAGGCCGCGTCCAGGTCGTGCTTCGAATAGGCGCGGAAGGCGATGTGGGTCGTCGTTGCCTGCACGCCTTGGACCTTCGAGAGCCGGTCGGCAATGACATCGGCCAGCTCGTCGTGCTTGGCGACGCGGGCCACAGCGATCAAGTCCCATTCGCCGGTGACCGAATAGACCTCGCTGATGCCCTCGATCTCGGAGATCTCCTGGGCGCACTCCGGAATCCGGGTCGCATCGGTCCGGATGAGAACGAATGCTGTAGCCACTGCACTGCCTTTCTGCTGGAACTGGGTGTTCTTCCCTATAACCGAGGTTATTCCACCCGCCGGGCGAAACGTAGTTTGATGAACAGCGCGGCCGCCGCCCGCCAACCCAGCAGGAGGGCGCCGAGCACCAGGAGGGCGACGATCTGGAAGGACAGGGCCAGCCCGCCCCCGGCGAGGCCGCGCAGGGCGAGTCCCAAGACCACTGCGGCCAGCCAGACGGCGACTCCGGTCGGCCAGAGGGCGGCCGGGCGGCGCCAGCCCCGCGAGGCCAGCCAGCCGACGAGCGCGCCGGCCAGGAACGGGCTCGCGGTGATCAGGATTCCGGCCAGGGCCAGTCCGTGTTCGTGCGTGTTTCGGCCCGCTGCCGCAAAAATGACGACGGCGGCCAGGTCCAGCGATGCTGCCGCCAACGGGATGCCGGTGCGGAGCCGGGGCGATGTTTCAGTCACCCCTCCACACTATCGGGCGCGGGCGGGCGTACGATTCGAGGGACGAGCCGGTCAGGGGCTGGAACTCGGCGCAGTCGGGCAGGGGCCGCAGCCCGCGGCCGAGGGGGAGGAACGGCATTCATGAAGTTGGCACAGGTCGCGCTCGGCGTGCATGAGCTCGAGCGGGCAACCGCTTTCTACACCGACCTGCTCGGTTATCCGCCGGCCGGGGTGTTCGACCCGCCGGGCCTGGTGTTCTTCGATCTCGACGGCGTGCGCCTCCTGCTGGAGGTGGGCGCGCCAGCCGCCCTGTTGTACCTGGAGGTCGAGTCGGTCCGGGACCGGGTCGAGGAGCTGCGCGCCGCCGGAACACCGATTGTCGAAGAACCACACATCATTTTCCGGCATGCCGACGATGCTTTGGGGCCTGCGGGCATGGACGAGTGGATGGCCTTCATTCGCGACTCCGAAGGCAACCTGCTGGGGCTGGTGAGCCACCACCGGGGGGACTAGCAAGGGTTGTGTTGCGGCCTACAAGCCTGCATACTTGTCATCGGAGCAACAAGGAAGCAGGTTTGTATGTACGTGTTAACGGTGGACCAGCGGCGGTCCCGCCGCCAGTTGGACCTCGTCGAGGGCGCGCTCGGCACTTTGAATGATGACCCTGCCCGTCCGCTGGTGCGCGGTTTCGAACGCACCGCCGGCGACGAGATGCAGGCAGTGGTCGCCGATGCCGCCGTGGCGGCGGATCTTGCCCTGGATTTGGCCGTCAGCAACCGCTGGAGTGTGGGAATAGGTGTGGGCGGAGTCGTCAGTCCGCTGCCGGAGTCTACGCGGGCGGGCTCCGGCGAGGCATTCGAGCGCGCCCGCGAAGCGGTGACCGCGGCCAAGGTGTCGCCGGGCAACGTCGCCGTCTCCGGGGCCCGTGCGGAGGCCGGCCACGCCGAGGCGGTGCTGCAGTTGCTGGTATCCGTCGCACGGAAGCGCAGCAGGCAGGCGACCGAAGCCGGGGTGCTCAGTGACGAAGGACTCACCCAGCAGCAAATCGCCGACCGGCTCGGCATCACCCAGCAGGCTGTCTCGAGCAGGCTGCATAGTGGACTCTGGCAGGAGTGGCGCCGCGCGCGGCTGGCGGCACAAGCGTTGCTGGAAGGGGCCGACCGATGAGCGTCATGGCACTGGTCGCGCTGTGCATGGCGGCGGCGGTGGCGGCGCCCATGTACTTCGAGCGGTTCCAGGGCCGGGGCAACCGCTGGCTGTATGCCGCCAGCGCCGTGTCGCTGCTGCTCTTGGGTATCGCGGGATTGTTGGCGGTCTTGGGTTCGGGCGGTCTCGGTCCGGCAGCCTATGCGTTGGGCGTGGCTGCGGCGGCGATCGGCGGTGGCCCGGCCACCGTGACCATCCTGCGGTTGTCGTTCAATGCCTCGCACCCGGACAACACCACCGATCCCGAAGCATCCCCGGTACTCCGCGGAGGCGCCTGGATCGGGGTGCTAGAGCGGACGGCCATCGCGGCCACCCTGCTGGCCGGCTGGCCGGAAGGATTGGCCGTTGTCCTGGCGGTGAAAGGCTTGGGCCGGTATTCGGAGCTCGGCCAGTCCGGGGCGGCCGAGCGGTTTATCCTGGGCACGTTCGCGAGCGTGCTGTGGGCGGCGGCCGCCACCGGCATCGCGGTGCTCGTGCGCTGAGCGCAGGCGCGCCTCTCCAGTCGGCGAAGCGAATCGGCGCGGGCCGGCCAGCGGGGCACGGCCCGTAACATGAAGCACCGGACCACCCGGTGCCGCCGCCGCCGCCCGCGCAGAGCCCGCGTTCCGTCCCGCGAAATATTCCACGGTGTTTGTTGCCCACGCCACATTCGTCCTTTTATGATGATCACCGGTCAAGGAGCGGCCATGGGGAACTCTTGAGGGGACAAAGTATGGATCCCAAACTGCGAGTGGTCGTCCGGTTGGATATCGATAGGGAATCCGCCAACATCGAAGTGCGCGGACACGTGACAATCCGAAACATTGTGGCGCTGTATTCGCTGGTCCGCCGCACCAGCGCCCTTGCGCCCGGGCGCGGTGTCACCATCAACCTCCAGCATGCACGGATTGAAGTTGCGGCGCTCGAGGAGCTTCACCGCTGCAGTGAGAGCAAGCGGCTTCCCGGCTATGCGGCGCCCGAAGGGGTGGGGTGCCGCCTGCAGGTGATAGACCCGGATGGCCCGGACGCCACGGACCTGGAGCTGGCCGCCGCGCGCTGAGCAGGGAGGCCTGCGTGGCGTTGAATGCCGCGGGCGCTCCGTTCACACACCCGTGGGGTGGTTCTGGTACGACTGACGCAGGGGAGGAGCCCATCATGCAGAAGATCACACCGTGCCTGTGGTTTGACGGCGAGGCCGAAGAAGCAGCACAGTTCTACGTCCAGCTGTTCAACAACTCCAAGATCCTCGACGTGACGCACTACGGCGAGAGCGGTCCCGGATTGGAAGGTGAGGTGCTGACCGTAGAGTTCGAGTTGGACGGCCAGTCCTTCACTGCGCTGAACGGGGGAGCCCAGTTCACGTTCAATGAGGCGGTGTCCTTGCAGGTGGACTGTGACGACCAGGCAGAGGTCGACCGGCTGTGGGACGCGTTGACCGCCGACGGCGGTGCCGAGAGCCAATGCGGATGGCTCAAGGACAAGTACGGATTGTCCTGGCAAATCATTCCCTCCGTGTTGCCGCAGCTGATTGCCGGGCCGGATCCGCAAAAGGCCCAACGCGCTATGGAAGCCATGCTGCAGATGAAAAAGATCGACATCGGCGAACTGCAGCGCGCTTACGACGCCGGATAGCGCCTTCGGCTGCCACTTCCAGGCGGTTCCGCCGGCTGGAAGCTCAGAGGATGCCGGCCGGGAGGTGCGTGTTCCTGACGGCATCAAAGACGACGTCAGTGAGTCTGTGCTGGCGCGCGAGGACTCCCCGCTGCCTTGCCGCGCCGGTCCCGTCCCGAAGGATTCCATCGACGACGGTCCGTATGGATTCCAGATCGTCCGTTTCCGCCAACACGGGGCCGACGTGTTCGAGCAGGGCGCCGACCACGTTTCGGGCCGGGGTGCGGTCGCTCTTCAAGGGGTGGAGCAGTTCTTCTTCCAGTCCTGACCTGCTGGCCCGCCAGGAAGCCAGGCGCAGCAGTTCTGCCGGTACCGGAGGCGGCGGGCCGCCGTCGCTCCATTGGCGGGCCGCCGTCTCTACCAGCGCCCGGCACAAAGCGGCCACGGCGGCGGCATGTTCTGCTTGGAGGCAGACATCGGCCACGCGGATTTCGACCGTGGGATGCTGTTGACCCAGCCGCGCATCGAAATAGATCATCCCCTTATCCAGCAGTACGTCGCACTCGAGCAGCATCCCCAACAGTTGGTGGTAGGCATCGGGGGAGCCGAAGATGCCGGTCGGCCCGGCGGTGGGCCAGCGTTTCCAGACCTGGTACCGGAAGCTGGCGTAGCCACTGTCCACGCCTTGCCAGAAGGGGGAGTTGGTGCTGAGCGCGAGCAGGACCGGCAGCCAGACGCGGATCCGATCAAGCACGGCAACGGCTTCCTCATCGGAGGCAACGGAAACGTGCACGTGGAACCCGCACGTAAGTTGTTCACGCAGGGTCATCCCGAATCGGGATTCCATTGCCTGGTAGCGCGGGCGCGGCACGATGCTGGTAGTGGCAGGCAGGGGATAGGTGCCCAAAGCTGCAGCCCTGGCGCCAAAGCGCCGCGCCTGCCGGTCGGCCTCGGCCCGTCCGGCCCTGATACCCGCGGCCAGGTCCTGCAGATCCTTGTACGGGGCCGACACTGCTTCGAGCTGTTCCTGCTTGACCTCCGACATCAGGCTGCCCTTGTAACCGCTGTGGGAAGCGGTATCGGGGGCTGGATCCAGCGTCGCAGAGTCGGCCTGATCCCGGAGCAGTTGTTCCGAGACGGAGGCCAGGGCGCCGGTCTTGGCGTCCACCAGGAGCAGCTCTTCCTCCACGCCAAAGGTTCGCATGCTGTTTAGTGTTCACCACAGGCGGGCTTGGCGAAAGACCGTCGCGGCGTGCAGGGCATTCCGTGGGGGCGGGCGCGGCACGTTTGCGGGAAGTCATCCCAGTCGATCAGGTTCGCCTGCGGTGAGGCCTGCATTCAGGGGTCCCGCCGGGATGCAAAACGGGATACCGTTGCCGTCACGGGGACGATTGCGTACCCGGGCCCGCAACCGATCAGAACCTCTCGGCCTGATCCTCGGCAAGGCCGCTTTGCAGCTCCGGGGTCTGTGCCGTTGTGTCGGCTTATATCGGCCTCCAACCTAGGAGCGTCCTGTGGAAATTGTCGAAACCATGCTCCCCGGCGTCGGCATGCGATATGACCTTAAGACGAGGACCAACGTCAATTTCTCCCTGGTGATAGATCGGAATGGCGGGGCCGACATCCTCACCTTTGACGAGGACGATCCGGACCGGGCAGTGAGCAAGCTCCAACTGGAACCGGAAGAAGCCTTACAGCTGGCCGAGCTTCTGGGCGCGCCCCGGATCATGCAGCGCTTTGCGGATCTTTCCAGGGAGGTCCCGGGACTGGAAACCAGCCGCTTCACAGTTCGGCCCAACTCACGGTACGCGGGCCGGCCGCTGGGTGAGAGCAAGGCCCGCAGCCGGACGGGGTGCTCCATCGTGGCGATCATCCGCGGGGAGCGGGTGATCACTGGCCCCACCCCACAAGAGCAACTCCTGGCCGACGACGACCTGATAGCCCTGGGGTCGGCCGATGGGCTTGCCGCACTCGAAGCTCTCATCAATGCGCCGACCGCCACCTGAACGTGACACACCTGTCGCTCCTCCTGATCGAACTGGGAGTGCTGTTCACCGTCCTATCCGGGCTCGGGCTTCTAGCACACAGGCTTGGCCTTTCACCGGTCCCGTTTTACCTCCTTTCCGGGTTGCCGTTCGGCGAGGACGGGCTGCTGCCGGTGCATGCAGCGGGGCCCTTTGTGGAAACCGCGGGGGAGATCGGCGTCGTCCTTTTGCTGCTCCTGTTGGGACTCGAATTCTCCGCGGCAGAGCTGGTGTACAGCCTCAAGCGGCATCGTGTCTCGGGTTTGATCGATTTCCTGCTGAACGCGGTACCCGGGTTCCTGCTGGGACTGGTGCTGCAGCTGCCGTGGCAGGCGGCTTTGGCACTTGGGGGAGTCACCTGGATATCCTCGTCAGGCATCATCGCCCGGTTGCTGGACGACCTGGGCCGTTTGGGAAATCGGGAGACGCCGGCGGTGCTTTCGATACTGGTCCTGGAAGACATCGCCATGGCGTTGTTCCTTCCAATCTTGGTTGTCGTCCTTGCGGGCGGCGGAGCCTGGCAAGCAGCCGGGGGAGTTGCCCTGGCCGCGAGCGCTGTGACGCTCGCCCTGGTCGCGGCACGTAAAGCCGGGTACCGGATGGGACGTCTGCTGTCTCATCCCCAGAATGAACAGGTCATGTTGCGCCTCCTGGGCATTACATTGGCCGTTGCCGGGGTGGCCGAAGGTATGGGCGCCAGCGCAGCAGTGGGCGCCTTCCTGGTGGGTATAGCCATTCCCCAGCACTTTGCCGACCGTGCCCGGAGCGTTTTGAGCCCGCTGCGCGATCTTTTTGCAGCCATCTTCTTCGTGACCTTTGGCCTGGCCATCGATCCTGCGGACATGTGGCCCATCCTGCCTGCAGCCCTGCTGTTGTCCGTCGTGACCGCTGCTACGAAACTGGGTACAGGCTGGTGGGCAGCAGGAAAAGAAGGAGTGCGGCAGCGTGGACGCCTCCGGGCGGGGGCCGCTCTGGTCACCCGCGGTGAGTTTTCTGTCGTCATTGCCGGTTTGGCGGTTGCGGCAGGCTACACCGTGGTGGGGCCCATCGCTGCAGCATATGTGATGATACTGGCGGTCGCCGGTCCTCTCCTCGCCCGCTTCAGTGATTCTTGGATGCCTCCAGCGAACGGTAAGAACCTGCCGAAGGCGGGTCCCGAACCGCGAGGTGAAGGCCCAGTGCAACACTAGGTCAGTGGCTGCTTTCACGATATCGACCGCCCTGCCAGTATCCGATGCCGAACTGCTTTCGCTCTATGAGTCTGTTGGTTGGGCGGCCTATACCAACAACCCGGACCTGCTCTATCGTGCGATAAGGAACTCGTCCTTCGTAGCAGCGGCTCGGACTCAACCCGGCCAGCTAATAGGCCTCGCTCGGGCCGTTTCGGACGATGCGACAATTTGTTATGTGCAAGACATCCTGGTGCACCCGGCGTTTCAGGGAACCGGCGTCGGACGCGCCCTTTTTGATCACGTGAGGGAGCGGTACCAGCACGTTCGGCAAACGGTACTCATCACCGATGATGAACCTCGGCAACGCGCCTTCTACCAATCCATGGGACTGACCGAGGGATCAGATTTTGAAGCAGGCCCGGTTCGTGTCTTCGCTCAGTTCCGCTAAGCGCATCCGTCCGGGAAGGCCCCGGGAACCTTGGACAGGGGAGGACTAATCAATGCGTATGAAGGTGCTGAGTCTCTGGCATCAGTCGGCAGGTCTGGTGGTGGGCGATTGTTAGTGTGGGCAGATGACTTCCGTTGAACTTCGGTGGACTACTGAACTCTCCGCCTGTGACTACGGAGAAATCGCCGTTCTCTTTGACAGTGAATACGCGGAAGACTGGGGTTCCTGGAATGCGAAGCACGGCTACGGTTATGCCAGAGGCGAGTTGCACTGCCTTGCGCGTGCCGGTGGCGAACTCGTTGGATATGCTGCGTCAGCACGCCGCTTTGTAGGCGTGGGCAATGATGAGGTTGTCGTCGCAGGCGTGGGCGGTGTCCTGACGAGTGCAGCTTCCCGTGGCCAAGGTGTCGGGCGCAAGGTTATTTTCGCGCTGCAAGAAGCCATGCGTGGTTTGGCCCCTGCCGACTTCGGTTTGCTCGGATGCCGCGAAGAAGTCGTGGCCTTCTATCAGTCATGCCGCTTCACGCTCATTGAATCTCGCATTCGAGATGTTTCGCCGCGCGATGCCATGAGTGTGATGGAGAGCGGTGGCCCGACCTTAATCTGTGCGGGAACCAAGCCGGTAGAGGCCTGGCCCAAAGGGATTATTGATCTGCGCGGCTTGCCTTGGTAGGTAGAGTTTCTTTGACTTTGCCGGGCATCATGCTGCCTGTGCGCATGTGGGAAGGGGGCAATCTCTGTCCTACTTGACATAATGTGGATTATCGGCGTTACGAAATGGCTCGAGCGGGGGGCCGATTTGAGACTGTTCTGGTCCTGCCGCAGCGGAGTCCACTCGGGTCGTCGGCTGCGCACTGCACCAAGCTGTCTTCGGCAACATGCGCAGCCTCCCTGGTGAATCTCATTGGCTGGTTACCTGCGTGCGGCTGATCCGTTGCCGGATCCGTTTGCAGACTGACTCAGAGGCTCAACGCGGCACGTCGGCTGGGTGCAGGCAGCCAGCAGTCCGTTCGGAGACACACTCAGGGGCGGCGGGCTGAAGGCTGGAGGAACCGTTGCAGCCGCAACCATGCCCCTATGATCGCGGGCCCCGTAAGCGGCGTAGGTTGACATAACTCTGCACCCGCCCGTTGCCGCCGGATTCGGACACCGGCGGAAACGTCCGCTCAGGCCCCGACGTACGCCGCGAGGTGCTTGCCCGTCAGCGTGGAACGATCGGCGACGAGCTCGGCCGGCGTCCCCTCGAAGACGATGCGGCCGCCGGCGTGCCCGGCTCCGGGGCCGATGTCGATGATCCAGTCGGCATGCGCCATGACTGCCTGGTGATGCTCGATCACGATGACCGACTTGCCGGAGTCAACGAGGCGGTCCAGCAGGCCGAGCAGCTGCTCGACGTCGGCCAGGTGCAGTCCCGTCGTTGGCTCGTCGAGCACGTAGATGTCGCCCTTTTCGCCCATTTGGGTCGCCAGCTTGAGTCGTTGCCGCTCGCCGCCGGACAGCGTGGTGAGCGGTTGGCCGAGCGTCATGTAGCCGAGTCCCACGTCGGCGAGCCGCTCCAGGATCTTGTGGGCGGCGGGTGTGCGCGCGTCGCCGGTGCCGAGGAACTCCTCGGCCTCGTTGACCGGCATGGCCAGCACCTCGGCGATGTTCCGGCCGCCGAGCCTGTATTCCAGCACCGCCGCCTGGAACCGCTTTCCCTCGCATTCCTCGCAGGTGGACTCGACGGTCTCCATGATGCCCAGCTCCGTATAGATGACGCCGGCACCGTTGCAGACGGGACACGCGCCCTCGGAATTGGAGCTGAAAAGAGCCGGTTTGACGCCGTTTGCCTTGGCGAATGCCTTGCGGATCGGTTCGAGCAATCCGGTGTAGGTGGCCGGATTGCTGCGCCGGGACCCTTTGATCGCGCCTTGGTCTATCACCACGACCCCGGGGCGGCGGGCGACCGAGCCGTTAATCAGCGAGCTCTTGCCGGAGCCGGCGACGCCGGTGATCACCGCAAGCACTCCGAGCGGGACGTCGACGTCCACGTCCTGCAGGTTATGCGTCGAGGCGCCCCGGACCTCCAAGGCACCGGTGAACGGGCGGACCGACTCCTTGAGGGACGCCCGGTCGTCGAAGTGGCGGCCGGTGGTGGTGTCGCTCCCCCGTAGTTCTTCCACGCTGCCTTCGAAGCAGATCGTCCCGCCTGTCGTGCCGGCGCCCGGCCCGAGATCCACGACGTGGTCGGCAATCGCGATCGTCTCGGGCTTGTGCTCGACCACCAGCACCGTGTTGCCCTTGTCCCGCAACTGGAGCAGCAGCTGGTTCATCCGCTCGATGTCATGGGGGTGCAAGCCGATGGTGGGTTCGTCAAAGACATAGGTGACGTCGGTGAGCGATGAGCCCAGGTGGCGGATCATCTTGGTGCGCTGCGCCTCTCCCCCGGACAGCGTCCCCGCCGGCCGGTCGAGCGACAGGTAACCCAACCCGACCTCCGCAAACGAGTCGAGCAGGTGCTGCAGGCCGGTGAGCAGCGGGGCGACCGACGGCTCGTCCAGACCGCGGATCCAGTCGGCCAGGTCGCTGATCTGCATCTGGCAAAGGTCTGCGATGTTCTTGCCGCGGATTTTCGACGAGAGCGCCTCCTGGGCCAGCCGGGTCCCGTTGCACTCGGGACAGGTGGCGAAGGTGATTGCCCGGTCCACGAAGGCCCGGATGTGCGGCTGCATCGCCTCCCGGTCCTTGGAGAGCATCGACTTCTGGATCTTGGGAATCAAGCCCTCATAGGTGAGGTTGATCCCCTCCACCTTGATCTTGGTCGGTTCCGAATAGAGCAGCTGGTGGAGCTCCTTCTTCGTGAACTTCGCAATCGGCTTCTCCATGGGCAGGCCGGCGCCGCTGAAGATGCGGCCGTACCAACCGTCCATGCTGTAGCCGGGCACCGTCAGCGCGCCTTCGGAGAGCGACTTCGTGTCGTCGTAGAGCGCGGACAGGTCGAAATCGCTGACCGAGCCCATGCCCTCGCAACGCGGGCACATTCCGCCGAGGCGGTTGAAGGTCGCTTTCTCCGCCTTGGTCTTGCCGCCACGCTCTACCGTGATGGCCCCGCTGGCCTTCACCGACGGGACGTTAAAGGAAAAGGCGTTGGGCGACCCGATGTACGGGTCGCCCAGCCTGCTGAAGAGGATCCGCAGCATGGCGTTGGCGTCGGTGGCCGTGCCGACGGTGGAGCGCGGATTGGCGCCCATCCGCTCCTGGTCCACGATAATGGCGGTCGTCAGGCCCGCGAGGAAGTCAACCTCGGGACGGGCCAATGTCGGCATGAAGCCCTGGACGAACGCGCTGTAGGTCTCGTTGATCAGGCGCTGCGACTCTGCGGCGATGGTGCCGAACACGAGCGAACTCTTGCCCGATCCCGAGACCCCGGTAAACACCGTGAGCCGTCGTTTCGGGATCTCGACATTGACGTCCCTGAGGTTGTTCACCCGCGCGCCCTGTACCCGGATCAGGTCATGGCTGTCCGCGGAATGCAGCGACGCGGGCTGCAGGTCCCCCGTTGTGGCCGTGCTCATGGTGTCTCCATCTCTTGGGTTCCTCGCCGGCACCGCCCAACCCTGCCGGAAGACCGTCCGATCGGCGTCGGGGTGCCTGCCCTGCGGGCGCCCCTCGCCCCGCCGCGGCATCGATTACGTATTTACCTTAATGGACTGGCCCAAAACCCGCGCTGGAAGTTGTTGGCCACGGACGGCCGGCGGTCACTCCGCCGCCTCGCCAGCCGACTCGAGCGCTTGCAGGATGCGGCGGGACGGTCCGCCCAGGTTCAAGTCCGTCGCGAGCTGTTCGACCCGCTCTGCCTGTTCGGTGTCCAGCGGCCCGAGGGTGGCATCGAATACCCCGAGATCCAGATCGCGGACGACGCCGACAACGGCCGGCGCGACGCTGAGGTAACCGGCGGCCTCCGTGATCTTCGCCCGCATCCGTGCCGCCATGGAAGCCGTCGGATCTGCTGCCGCGGCAACAATCCCGTCGAGGCTGCCGTAATCCTTCAGCAGCCCGGCCGCCGTCTTGTCGCCGATGCCGGCAACTCCGGGCAAGCCATCGGACGTGTCGCCGCGCAAGGTGGCGAAGTCCGCGTACTGGCTGGGCAGCACGCTGTACTTACGCACCACCGCCACGTCGGTCATGACCTCGAGGTTGCTCATGCCCCGTGCCGTGTAGATCACCCGCACCCCGCGGTCGTCGTCCACCAACTGGAACAGGTCCCGGTCCCCCGTGACGATGTCCACCGGCACGGCGGCCTGGGCCGCGAGACTGCCGATGACGTCGTCGGCCTCATGGTGGTCCGCTCCGATGACGGTGACATTGAGCGCGTCGAGCACCTGGCGGATCAGGGGCAGTTGGGCCACCAGGCCCGGTGGGGTCTCCTCGATATCTGGGCCGTCCGGAACCAGCCTGGCCACACGGTGACTCTTGTAGGTGGGAAGCAGGTCCACCCGCCAGGCAGGGCGCCAGTCGTTGTCCCAGCAGGCCACCAGCCGGGTCGGACGGTAGTCGGTGATCAGCCGGGCCATGATGTCGAGCAGCCCGCGGACGGCGTTCACGGGCGTGCCGTCCTCGGCTTTGATCGTGTCCGGCAGGGCGTGGAAGGCCCGAAAGTACAGCGACGCGGTGTCGAGGAGCATCAGTCGTTCGGCCACAAGTTGCCCTTTCGCTGCAGGTGAGGATCACGTCCACTGAAGTTGGTACTACCTTAGTGGCATGGCTCCCGGTCCCCTGCGGTACCGCAACGGCTCGGTGCTGCTGCTGGTGTCGGCAGCCCTGCTGTCCGCATGTTCGGACGCTCCCGGGAGCCTCTCCCCCGCCTCCCCGAGCGCCCGGGAATCGGTCTCTGCTGCCGTGGACCAGAGCCGTGCGCACTACACGGACCGGGTGGTCAACCTCATGATCACCAACACCTCCGAGGAGCCCCTGCTGGTCACGTCCGCGGCGCTGCATTCGCCCCTTTACGACGGCGCCGCGGACTGGAAGCCGACGCGCACCGGCGGGACCAGGATTGCTGCCGGTGCAACGGTGAGCCTGCCGGCGGAACTGCCGGCGGCCCGGTGTTCGGACGGGAGCTCCCCGGAGGCTGCGGCGCATCGGATCACGGTGACCCTGGACGGCGAGGGGCCCGCGCCCGGCACGGTGGACGTCCCCGTCGCCGATCCGCACGGTGTGCTCTCCCGCAACTACTCCGGGGACTGCCTGGCGCAGGCGGCGGCTTCTGTGGCCGAGCTGCGGGTCAATGCAGGGCTGGAGGTACTGGCCGGGAACAACGCGGCCGTCGTCGACATTGATGTCCAGCCGTCCGGCCGGAATGGGTCGCTGGTGATCGAGTCCTTCGGGACCACCACCTTGCTCAGCGAAGACGCCGAGCACCCGTGGCCCAGGAACATCCACGTGGCCGGAACGGACCCGGCGTCGCGGCTGGCCCTGCATGTCGTGCCGACCCGCTGCGATCCCCATGCCCTGGCCGAAGATAAGGTGGGCACCAAGATACCGGTGACCATCAGGACCGCCGGCGGACACGGCGTACTCCGGCTGGACGGCGGACAGGATTTCATGCGGAAGGTGTACCGGTTTATCACCGAAGCCTGCTCCTCCGCGGACCGGAGCGGCTAGGGCGCCGGACCGGCCCGCGCCCTACACTGGCAGCTGTGACCGACTACTCTGCAGAACACCTGCGCGATCTGGTCCATTCGCTGGCCGCCTCCGGCGGCCCGGCCCCGATCCTGCAGGTGGGCGAGCCCGTGCTGAGGCAGCCCGCCGCGACGTTCGACGGGCAATTGGACCACACGGAGCTGAACGCCCTGCTGGCGCTCCTGCGCCGGACCATGCACGCGGCGCCCGGAGTCGGACTGGCGGCGCCGCAGATCGGCATCCCGCTGCGCATAGCGGTCCTCGAGGATACATTCGAAGCGGCGCCCGAGGTGGCCGCAACCCGGGAACGAGCCCCGCTCCCCTACTTCGCCATCATCAATCCGTCCTACCGTGCCCGCGGCGACGAGACAGCCGCGTTCTATGAGGGGTGCCTGTCCTTCGCGGGCTACCAGGCGGTGGTGGAGCGTCCCCGCAGCGTCGACCTCGACTTCGAACGGCCCGATGGCGGCCGGGCACGCGAGACGTTCTCGGGCTGGCAGGCCAGAATCGTGCAGCACGAAACCGACCACCTCTCCGGCACGATCTATGTGGACAAGATGCATCCCCGGTCCCTGTGCGGCAATGACGAGTACACCCGGTACTGGGCGCAGCCGACAATTGACCGGGCACGCGCCGGCCTGGCCTTTTAGCCGGCACCCGGACTACGCCCGGGCTGCGGTGTCCGCTTCTGCCGCTGCGGCGGGTTCGCCGTCGTTGTTCCGTGCCGTGGGAAGGTGCGCCGCCCACCAGCGCAGGATCTCGTCGAAGCGCTGCTTCCGGTGCCACGGCGTGCCGGTGCGGGACAGCTCATGGTTCTCCCCGGGGAAGATCAGCAATTGCGTGGGGACGCCGCGCTGCTTGAGGCCCACGTAGTAGCGCTGGGCCTGTTCCAGCGGGCAGCGCAGGTCGTCTTCGGAGTGGATGACGAATACCGGCGTGCGAACGGAATCCAGCTGGGCGAACGGGTTCTGGCCGCGGACCTGCTCCGGATCCGTGCCGGTGTATTCGTCGGAGAAGAACCAACCGATGTCCGAGGAGCCGACGAACGACGGCGGATCCAGGTAGCCCCGCTCCACGATCGCCGCCGTGAACCGGTGGTCCCGGGACACCGTCCAGGCGGTCAGGTAGCCGCCGTAGGATCCGCCCATGATGCCCTGCCGCTCACCGTCCAGCTGGGGGTATTTGTCGATGGCACCCTCCAGGAACGCCAGGACATCGGCCATGGCGAGGGTTCCCATCGCGCCCTTGACGGCGCGGCCGTGGGCCTGCCCGTAGCCGGCGGAACCCCGCGGGTTGCACATGACGACGGCGTAGCCGGCCTTGGCATAGACCTGTGCCTCGTCGAATAGCTCCCAGCCGTACTGCGCGAACGGCCCGCCGTGGATGTTCAGCAGCACGGGATGCGGCCCCTGGCCCTCGGGCAGCAGCACCCAGCCGTGCACCGAGTACCCGTCCGCCGAAGCGAAGGTCTCTTCCCGCGGCTGGATGATGCCGGAGTCCCGCAGCGCCGCGGAGAAGTCCGTCAGGCGGGTCAGTCCGCCGCCGGCCACGAGCCCCAGGTCGCCGGCGGTCGACGCGTCGGAGAAACTGAGAACGGTGCGACCCGCCGCCCGGGCGGCCGCCGCTGCGTTCAGCGGACCGTCGACCAGGACCGTCATGCTGCCGGTTGCCGAGACCTCCACCAGTTGCGCGGCGCCGCGGTGCCGGTTCAGGGCCAGCACCGCATCCGGACCGGCGGTCGCCAGCGTGCCGTCGGCCAGGTCCATCGCCTCCGGATCGGTCAGGCGGCGCGCCTCGTGGGGGGCGGAGACCGGAGCCGCGTACAGCGCGGTATTTTGGGCGACGAAGTCCCTCCCGCCGCCGATCAGGCCGCCCAGGTAGAACAGCCAGCTGCCGTCGGCGCTGGGTTGCGGCGAGGCGGCGGCCAGGAGCGGGCCCGAAAGGTTGGACATCAGCCGCGGGCTGCCGGCGACGGCGTCGGGCTCCAGCGCGTACACATCCCGGCGCAGGTCCTCGTCGGCTCCCTCGTGGAGGGCGGCCGTGAAGTAGAGCGTGCGGCCGTCCGGGCTGAAAGCCGGGCTGTCGTGGTCGGCGTCCGCGAACGTCAGCCGGCGAGCTTCGGGCACGGCAGAAAAGGCGGCTTCGGCGTCGCCGCCCGCCTTCTGGGCGGCGCGGCCCACCGGGGCGACCGGCGGTTCGGCCTGCAGATCCGGTGCGTCCACCACGAACAGCTGGGCGCGCTTGTCGCCGGTGTAGCCGATCCCGTTCAGGCGGTACTTGTAGCCGGTGACCAGCCGGGCGTCCTCGGCACCGGGGCCGACGCCGTCCACCGTGCCGTAGCGCCCCTCGGCGGGGACCCGGGCCGCGAAGACCAGGCGGCGTGCGTCCGGGGACCAGACGAAGGAGGAAACACCCAGTTTCTGGTCGGTGACGGCGACCGGCTCCCCGCCCCGGCTGTCCACCACCATCAGCTGCGCCCGTTCCCCCGGGCCGGCCGCCCGCAGGAACGCCAAGGAGAGTCCGTCGGGCGAATAGGCAGGCTCGGTGTCCCTGAAACCGCGCGTGAGGCGGCGTGGCGGGGCACCGCCGTCGTCCAGCGGGACTTCCCACAATTGCCCCACGTAGCTGTCCGACGCGAAGTCGGGATGCGTTGCCGATACTGCGGCGCGGCCGCCGTCCGGGTGGAGCGTGGGGGCGGACACGGAATTAAATAAAGCAATGTCTTCAGATCGCACGTCTGTGAGCCTAGTCTCACCAGCAGGCCGGAGCCAATCGGCCGAGCTGGGTGCTGCTCTGCCTAGGATGGAGCATGCCCTCCGCCCCGCACTTCCTGGACCTGATTCCGCTGCTGCTCTGTCCGGTCTGCGGGGAAGGCCTGGTGGCCGCGGGGCAGTCCCCGGCCGAGGGGCTCCGCTGCACGGAGGGCCACCAGTACGACGGCGCCCGGCAGGGTTACGTCAATATGCTCACCGGGCGCGGCACCCGGTTCATTCCGGACAGCGCCGAGATGGTCTCCGCGCGGGATGCGTTCCTGGGCGCCGGCCACTACGCCCCCTTGGCGGAGCAGCTGTCCCGGACGGCCCGCGCCCTCCAGCCCGGCTCCCCCGGCTCTCAGGGTCCCGTGGTGCTGGATGCCGGCGCCGGCACCGGATACTATCTCGGAGCCGTGCTGAAGCAACTGGCCGGCGGGCGGGCCGTGGCGCTGGACCTGTCCAAGTTCGCCCTCCGGCGCGCGGCCCGGATGCTGCCGGATGCCCTGTGCCTGGTCTGGGACCTCTGGAAGCCGCTGCCGCTGGCGGCCGGGACCGTGGACCTGATCCTCAACGTCTTTGCCCCCCGCAACCCGGCCGAATTCGCCCGGGTGCTGAAGCCGAACGGACACCTGGTGGTCGCCACCGCCGCGCCGGGGCACCTGGACGAGCTGCGCGAGGTGGTCCCGCTGCTGGCCGTCGAAACCGACAAGGCTGACCGGCTGGGTGCGGCGTTGGGCGACGAATTCGAGGAGCTGGCGGCCGATCCGCTGCAGGTGCCGCTTCAGTTGGGCACGGAGGACATCGTGCGGCTGGTCATGATGGGGCCCAACGCCCACCACACCGATGCCGACGCCGTGCGCGCGGCCGTGGGGGATGCCGGGGGCCCGCTCCAGGTCACCGCGCGTTTCACCGTGACCACGTACCGGCGCCGCGGCCGCGGTGGGGAGCCCGTGCGCCCCGCCCGCTAGCCGTGCGGGGTGGCCGGCGTTTGCTTGCGCACGGCCGGATTCAGGTCGACGAACATCCACTTCAGGAACAGCTGAATCAAGGGGCCGATGGCCAGGACGAACACCAGCGTGCCCAGACCCACGACGCCGCCGAGCAGCCACCCGGCCAGGGTTGCACCTGCTTCGATCCCGGTGCGGACGATCCAGACCTGCCAACCGGTGGCCGCATGCAGGCCGGTCATCAAGCCATCCCGGGGGCCGGGACCGAGGCCTGCCCCGATATACAACGCGCTGGCCGCCGCCAGCAGGACCAGGCCGGCACCGAACGAGAGAACCTGCGCGGCCAGATGATCCCAGAGCGGAATGAGCAGCAGCCCGAAGTCGGCGAAAAAGCCGACGAGGATGGCGTTCGCGATCGTTCCAGCGCCCGGCTTTTGCCGCAGCGGGATCCACAACAGCAGCACGGCCGCGCTGATCGCCACCGTGGCCCAGCCGAAGCTGATGCCCGTGGCCCTGGCGATGCCCTGGCTCAGCACATCCCACGGCGCAGAGCCAAGATTGGCCCTGACCATGAGCGCGATGGCGATCCCGTAGGCGAAGAGGCCGGCAAAGAGCCGCAGCGTCCGCAGGGACAGCCGATCGCTGGTCAGCAGGGTTCGCATGGCCGGTTCCGGGGGGCGCGGCAGGGCGCGGTGTTCAGCACTGGATCATCCTATCCAGCAATGGCCAGCGGCCCGCCGAAGGGCCTTTCTGGTCACAACTTGGCCACGAAACGCTCCCGACCGCCCGGAAGTGGTGGATTTCACTCCGCCACGCGCCGTCGTCGGGCATGATGGAGGTATTAAGGGCACCAGCAGCCCGCGGTTTGATGCATGCGTGCAAGAGGCAGGCTCGGGAGACGGCGGCTGCTCCAACATCAGGGGGTACTGATGATCGAATGGCTCGTCGCCAACAGCTGGGTACTCTGGCTGGCCGTGTTCCTGATCCTGGCCATCGTCGAAATGATGACGCTGGACCTGTTCTTCATCATGATGTCCTCCGGTGCACTCGTGGCCCTGTTCGGGGCACTGCTCGGCCTGCCGTTCTGGATGCAGGTGGTCATCTTCTGCGTGGTCGCGCTGCTGATGGTGCTTTTCGTCCGCCCGGTAGCGCTGCGGCATCTCCGCAGCGGACCGCGGGACCTGGCCACCAATGTGGACCGGCTGATCGGCGAATCGGCAATGACCCTCGAATCCGTCACCGACCATTCCGGCGTGGTGAAGATCGGCGGCGACACCTGGTCCGCCCGGTCGGCGGATGGGTCGGCCATCCCGGCCGGCCAGCGCGTTTCGGTGGCCCGGATCGAGGGTGCAACCGCCGTCGTGACCCCGCAGCGCGCAGACGGGCCGCTGCCGGCCCAGTAAGACCCGGGCCGGGAACCGCGCCGGCACCGTGAGCCACCGACACCACTCTTAGAGGGGAACCATGGATAGCAATATCGGAATCTGGATCGTGCTGCTGGTCCTGATCATCTTCGTCGTGATCGTGCTGGTCCGCGCCGTGCGGATCATCCCGCAGGCACGGGCAGGCGTCGTGGAACGGCTGGGCAAGTACCAGCGCACGCTGAACCCCGGGTTGACCATCCTGATCCCCTTCGTGGACCGGTTGCTGCCGCTGCTGGATCTGCGCGAACAGGTCGTGTCCTTTCCGCCGCAGCCTGTCATCACCGAAGACAACCTGGTGGTCTCCATCGACACCGTCGTCTACTTCCAGGTGACCGATGCCCGCGCCGCGACCTATGAGATCGCCAACTACATCCAGGCGGTCGAGCAATTGACCACCACCACGCTGCGCAACGTGGTGGGCGGCCTGAACCTGGAAGAGGCGCTGACCTCACGCGACCAGATCAACGGCCAGCTCCGCGGCGTCCTGGACGAAGCAACCGGACGCTGGGGCATCCGCGTGTCCCGCGTGGAGCTCAAGGCGATCGATCCGCCCCATTCCATCCAGGACTCGATGGAAAAGCAGATGCGGGCCGAGCGTGACCGCCGGGCGGCCATTCTGACCGCCGAAGGCACCAAACAGTCCCAAATCCTGACCGCCGAAGGCCAGCGCCAGGCGGCCATCCTCGCGGCCGAAGGCGACGCCAAGGCGGCGATCCTGCGTGCGGACGGCGAGGCCCAGGCAATCCAGAAGGTGTTCGACGCCATCCACAAGGGCAACCCCACGCAGAAGCTGCTGGCCTACCAGTACCTGCAGACGCTGCCCAAGATCGCCGAGGGCGAGTCGAACAAGCTCTGGATCATCCCCAGCGAGGTCGGCGAAGCGCTCAAGAGCATTGGCAGCGTGCTGGGGACGGCTACACCGGACAGCGAGACCGCGCCGGTCTCAACTGCCGTCGGCGAACCCCGCGGCTAAGACCGCAGCGGCAAGCACGGGCCGGGAGTCCGGAGTGTCCGCCCATTTGGGATGCTCCATGCTCCCGGCTTTGGTTTACCCGAAACCGCGGCCCGGACTATAATGGGTGGTTTGCCGGGAAGTTGCCGCCTACAACCATCCTTGACGCTGGCAGGATTGGCGTTATCATCGCGGCCGGGAACAGACGGCCGACCGCCGACGTTGAGAATGTTAGCGAGCCATCGCGGACGCGGTCCATCCGCCGGTCCGCCACAAGACAAGAGGGAGAGATCATGAGCGATCGTAGCCTGCGGGGTATGCGCCTCGGAGCGCAGAGTATGGAGACTGAATCCGGTGTCGAGCCGGCTCCGCGCCAGCGCGTTGAATACCGTTGCGAGGACGGCGAGCAGGTGTTCGTGACCTTTGCCGCAGAAGCAGAGATCCCCCCGGTATGGGTTTCCAAGTCGGGCAAGGAAGCACTTCTGGTCAACGGGGAAAGGCCCGTCGACCCGAACGCCAAGCCGGTGCGCACCCACTGGGACATGCTGCTGGAACGCCGCAGCGTTGAGGAGCTCGAACAGATCCTCGAGGACCGCCTGACCAAGCTGCGCGAACGCCGCGGCGAACGGCGCACGGCCTAGAGTCCGACTGTTCATCCGTCAAGAGAGGGAGCGCACCCGCCAGGGTGCGCTCCCTCTCTTTGTGCGGTCGGGTCTCTGTGCGGTCGGTCGGGCCGGTCAGGGTTTCCGGGCGCGGAGTTTCCGCCACTTGTCGGCGATCCCCCACTTGGTGACCAGCGCGATGGACTCCAGCACGATGCCGCCGCTCATTTTCGAGTCGCCGTATTCGCGTTCGACGAAGGTGATCGGCACTTCGCGGACCGCCAGTCCTGCCTTCAGGGTCTGCCAGGTGAGGTCGATCTGGAAGCAGTAACCGACCGATTCCACGCTGTCCAGGTCGATGGTGCGCAGGGTCCCGGCCTTGAAGGCGTTAAAGCCGCCGGTGATGTCCCGGATGGCCACGCCGAGCATGAGGCGGGAGTACAGGCTGCCGGCCAAGGAAATGCCCTTGCGGTGGAGGGGCCAGTTGACCACTTTACCGCCGGGAATCCAGCGAGAGCCTTTGACCATGTCCGCGCCGTCATTGAGTGCGCCCAGTAACCGGGACAGTTCCTCAGGCTGGTGGGAGCCATCGGCGTCCATCTCCACCAGGACGTCGTACCCGGCGTCGAGCCCCCAGCGGAAGCCGGCGATGTAGGCTGCGCCCAGACCCGCTTTCCCCTCGCGGTGGAGGACGTGGATGGCGGAGTCGTCGGCCGCCATTCGGTCGGCCAAGGTTCCGGTGCCGTCCGGGGAATTGTCGTCGACCACCAGGATGTCCGAGCCGGGTACGGCGGTGCGGAGGCGGGCTACTGTCTTCGGGAGGGACTCAATCTCGTTGTACGTCGGGATGATGGTGACGACCCGCACTCAGTGGCCTTTCGAACGTTGTGCTGCAAACCGCAGATTTCCTCGTGCAGGAGATGCCCCGGGGGCTTCCGCATCGACGGTCCAGTATAGGCCATGAGTTTGAACGGGCGGCCGGCGGGCAAACCCTGCCGCGCGGCCTCCGGTGAAAGGAAGGGTAGGTCCGCACGCCTTCGGGCCACGAAAGCAAACCTGTGGGGGAACGCAGACATGTTTTCTACTGACGTGCGGACCTACCCTGGAAAGTGCCGGTTCGTCGAGGGACAACGGGCGCAACTGCACTCAGGCAGGTGGCGCCTGCAGCCTCTCTCCCCGGCACGGACCGGAATCCGCGAAGAAATACCGGCCCATTGAGAGTTCAGCCTACTGTCTCTGCGGGATGTGTCAATACCGCTCTGACCTGCGGTTTTGTCCATACCTGCACGTCAGAGCGGGGCTCCCGGCGGCCGAAAGTTGCCGAAATCAAACAATTCGTTCACATTTATGGGCCCCGGCCCGGACGGTGCGGGCCTCAGAACGCATCGAAAATGGTTATTCCATTCATCACCGTGCGGACACACTCCGGCAACCTGTCGCTGTCCAGGGAAGGCAGCATGGGGGTTCCGGCACGCGCATCGGTGCTCCAGGCCGACACCCGCGAGTCGGGGGTCTGGATGGAAAGTTCGTCCGCGTCCCAGACGGCGAACGTCGCGGGAGTTCCCGGAGCCAACTGGCCCTCCATGGGATTCCGTTCCCCTGCGGCCCGCCAACCGGCCCTGGTGTGCGCCAGGAACGCCGCCCGGGCGGAGATCTGCTCAGACCGGTTATGGTGCTCCAGGCACGCTTTCACGGCGGCCCACGGGCTTTGTTCCGTAACCGGGGAGTCCGAGCCAATCGCGACCGGAACGCCCGCAGTCTGCAAGCTTCCCACTGCGTTCATGGCGAGTGCGGCCTCGGCGCCGAGCCGGGTGGCGTACATTCCTTCCGCTCCTCCCCAATACGCGTCGAAGAGGGGCTGCATGCTGGCGGTGACCCCGTGTTGAAGCAGCCGCTCCAGCGCCCCCTCCGGCACCATTTCCACGTGTTCGAGGCGCGGGCGGGCCGAACGCACCGCGGCGTGCCCGATCCGTTCGGCGGCCAGGTCCAGGGCGTCGAGCGCCCGCAGCAGCCCTGCGTCGCCAATCACGTGGAAACCCGCCTGGATGCCCTGCTCGGCTGTCACTTCCACGTGCCGCGCGGCAGCCTCGGTGTCGAGATAGAGCGTCCCGTGTGCCCCGGGGAGGTCGGCATAACCGGCGCTGATGGCCGCCGAATGCGATCCGATGGACCCGTCCATGGTCAGGTCCCCGGCCAGCCCCCGCAGGCGTCCGGAGAAGAAGTGCACGGTTTCCCTGACCTGTTCGGCGGAGGTCATCAGCTCGCCCCAATACGGCAGGATCCTGGGTCCCGGCTCGGCCTCGCCGAGCGCCAGCAGCCCCAGCAGGTCCTCGGCGGGCCCCAGCTGCGGGGCGGCCATTTCCGCCAGGGCGACGTAGCCGCGGGACGCTGCGTGCTGCAGGGCCAGGCGCTGGAGGTCTTCACGCCGGCCGGCCGCAGGGGTCTGCACCGCTGCCCGGACCCGTTCGAGGGCCGGCCCGCTGGCCGTTCCGGTGCCCGACCAGCCCGGCAACTCCGAGAGCGACAGGCGGGACGCCAGCGCCGCCGAGACGGCCGCGGAATGGACATCCACCCGCGTCAGGAAGACATCCGCTCCGCCCGTCGCGCGATCCAGTTCGGCGGCGGAGGGAGCCCGGTTCTCGGGCCAGCGGGTTTCGTCCCAGCCGTGACCGACGACGGGGCCGCCGTCCTGCCGTGAGGCGGCGGCAACGGCGTCGAGCAGTTCCGCCAGCGATGCGCAGCCGGTCAGGTTGAGCGAGGACAGCGCGAGCCCCGTCTGCGTCACGTGGGCGTGCGAGTCCACGAAGCCGGGCGCCACCAGGCGTCCATCGAGGTCGACGACCTGCATGCTGCTGTCGGCGATGGACGTGGCGGCATGCTCCGAGCCGATCCAGGCCACGGTGCCGCCGTCGACGAGCATCGCCGTGGCGTACGGGTCCGCCGCGCTGTAGACGCTGCCATTGCGGTACAGCGTGAGGCCCGTGGAGGCGGGCAGGACAGAGTCGCTCATGGAAATCCTTTCAACATGGTGGTGCGCTGGTGCGCTGGTGCGCGGGGCCGGGCGCGCTGGTGCGCGGGGCCGGGCTATTCGGCAACGGCCGCGTAGGCGACGACGCCCCGGCGGACCAAGCCAATGGCTTGCCTGCCGCGGGCCGCGAGCTGTGGATCGAGGGCGGGTACTTTGATCAGCTGGTCCAGCAGGTCGATGACCTGCTTGGCCCACCGGACAAAGTCGCCGGCCGCCAGGTCCGTGCCCTTGAGCGCGGTTTGCAGGGACCGGCCGCTGGCCCACTTGTACATCGGCCAGGCGAGTCCCAGCTCCGGCTCGCCGGTAAGCGGCAGCCGGTGCTGTTCCTCAAGATCGGTCAGCTGCGACCACTCCCGGACGGCGACCATGACCGACGCTTCCATGGCGGACGAGGGCATCTTGGGCCGGATGCCGGCTTCTTCCCGCTTGGCCTGATACACGAGGCAGGACACGAAGGCCGCCAGTTCCGCGGCGGTCAGCCCATCGAAGGCGTCCTGCTCCAGGCACAGCGCCACCAGCAGGTCGCGGTCGCCGTAGATCCGCCGGAGCCGTTCTCCGGCGGGGCTGATGGCGACACCGTCGCCACCGGTCTCCAGGTAGCCATAGCTGTCGAGCACCTGGCAGACCCGGTCGAAGGTTTTGGCTATGGTGTTGGTGCGGCCCTGGATCTGTGTCACCAGCTGGTCGGTTTCCTTGCGGAGGGTCCACCAGCGCTCGGCCCAGCGGGCATGGTCTTCCCGGTCGCTGCAGCCGTGGCAGGGGTGGGCCTTGAGCTTGCGGCGCAGGTCGTTGATCTGCCGCTCGGCCTGTGTCCCGCCGGGGACGATGAAGTCACGGTGCTCGCTCCCCCGCCGCGGCGGACGCTTGTCGTGCAGGGCATTGCGCAGCGAGGACGCCAGGTCGCGGCGTTCCTTGGGGCTGCGCGCATTGAACGTCTTGGGGATCCGGATGGTGGAGAGTACCTCCACCGGGCCCTGGAAGTCGTCAACGGAGATGCGGCGGATGTGCTTTTCCTGGGTCAGCACGGTGGGGCGGGGCTCGCGGGCGGATTCGTCCCGGTCGAGCACCACGGCATAGCCGAGGTTCCGGCCGGCCGAGATATCGATGATGTCGCCGCGGCGCAGGCGGTCCAGGGAGGAAGCCGCCGCCGAGCGGAGGTGCCGGGACTGGGTGCGGGAGGCGCGTTTCTCGACCTCGTTCAGGTCCCGGCGCAGGCGCGCGTATTCGTTGAAGTCGCCCAGGTGGCAGCTCATGGCCTTCTCGTAGCCGGCCAGCGATTCTTCCCGGTTGCGCACCTGCTTGGCCAGGCCCACGACGGAGCGGTCGGCCTGGAACTGGGCGAACGAGGTTTCCAGGATCTCGCGGGCCGGGCCGCGGCCGAACTGCGCAATCAGGTTGATGCTCATGTTGTAGGTGGGCCGGAAACTGGAGTTCAGCGGATACGTCCGCCGCGACGCCAGGCCCGCTACGGCCCCCGGGTCCGTGCCGGGCTGCCAGAGCACCACGGCGTGGCCTTCGACGTCGATGCCCCGCCTGCCCGCGCGACCGGTGAGCTGCGTGTACTCCCCCGCCGTGATGTCGACGTGCGCCTCGCCGTTGAACTTGTCCAGCTTCTCCAGCACCACGGAGCGCGCCGGCATGTTGACGCCGAGCGCCAGCGTCTCCGTGGCGAAAACGGCGCGGACCAGGTTGTCGGCGAAGAGCTTTTCGACCACTTCCTTGAACGTGGGCAGCATGCCGGCGTGGTGGGCCGAAAACCCGCGGGACAGGCCTTCGCGCCAGGTCCAAAAGCCCAGGACGTCCAGGTCCTCTTCGGCGATGTCCTGCACGGCCTCGTCCACGCGGCGGACGATGACGGCGCGTTCCTTCTCCGTGGTGAGCAGCAACCCGGATTCCAGGCACTGTTTGACGGCGGCGTCGCAGCCGTTGCGGGAGAAGATGAACGTGATGGCCGGCAGCAGTCCCTCGCTGTCGAGCTTGGCGATGACCTGCGGCCGGCTGGCACGCCGGATCCGGGTCAGCGCCTGCCGCGGGGGTTCGGGTGCGCGCCGGCCGCGCCGGCCGCCCGAACGGCCCCAATTGGCGCTGCGGTTGAGCCGTTGCTCGGCCGACGCCAGCTTCAACAGTTCGGGGTTCACTTCGTAGGCGCGGCTGCTGCCGGTGCCGGAGTCCTGCGCGGTCTCATCGAAGGCGACGTCGCCGGCGAAAAGATCGAACAGGTCCGAGCCGACCATGACGTGCTGCCACAGCGGAACGGGACGGTGCTCGGACACCACCACATCGGTGTCGCCGCGGACGGTATCGAGCCAGGCGCCGAATTCCTCCGCATTGGAGACGGTCGCAGACAGCGAGACCAGCTGCACGTCGTCGGGCAGGTGGATGATGACCTCTTCCCACACGGCACCGCGGAACCGGTCGGCCAGGTAGTGGACTTCGTCCATCACCACATAGGCCAGGTCCAGCAGGGTGTCGGAATTGGCGTACAGCATGTTCCGCAATACCTCGGTGGTCATCACCACCACGTCCGCATGCGGGTTGACCGAGGTGTCGCCGGTCAGCAGTCCCACTCGCTCGGGGCCATAGGTGGCCACCAGCTCGTTGTACTTCTGGTTGCTCAGGGCCTTGATCGGCGTCGTATAGAACGCCTTCAGTCCCCGCTGCAGGGCCATGTAGACCGCGAATTCGCCGACGACGGTCTTGCCGGCGCCGGTGGGTGCGGCCACCAGCACGCCGCGGCCGCGTTCCAAGGCCTCGCACGCCTCGCGCTGGAAGGGGTCGAGTTCGAATCCGAGCGTCTGGCTGAACGAGTACAACCGGGTCTTGGAGAAGGCCACCCGTTCGGCGGCCGCCAGGTAGCGTTCGGAGGGGGAACTCATAGCAAAAGCCTATCCGCTTAATCCCGGCCGCCCGATGGGTGCCGCCGACCCGGACCGGCCGCGGCCTATCTGGCCCCGTCCTGCTCTCCGTCGTCGGCCTTCAGCTGATCGAGCGGCGTGGCCTGGTCGACGCCGGCGGCGACTTCCGCTTCGCGGACCTTGCGCCGTTTTTCCCGCCGCTTGTCGTTGAGCAGGCTGATGCCGGTTGCCACGAAGAACAACGCCAGCAAGGGGGCCGCCAGCAGGAACATGGACATGGCATCCGGGCCGGGGGCGGCCATCGCAGCCACCAGGCAGACCACGAACACCACGATCCGCCAGCTCTTGATCACCCGGCGGCCGGACAGCAGGCCGGCGAAATTCAGTCCCACCAGCACCACGGGGAGCAGGAATGCGATGCCGAGCGAGAGGAACATCCGCATCACGAACGTCAGGTAGTCGGTGGCCAGGATCTGGTTCACGCCGCCTTCGGGCGTGAACATGGTCAGGACCTTGACGATCTCCGGGAGCACGATCCAGCCGAAGTAGATCCCGAGCAGGAACAGCGGCACGGCGGCGACCATGAAGCCGAGCGTGTAACGGCGTTCCTTGCTCTTCAGGCCGGGCGTGATGAACGCCCACACCTGGTAGATCCACACCGGGGAGCTGACCAGCAGCCCCAGGAAGATGGAGACCTGGATCTTCAGGTCGAACGGCGAGCCGACACTGCCGTAGTTGATTTCGGCGCGCCGGCCCTCTTCGGCCGAGATTTCCATCAGCGGCGCCTGGACCGCGACCATCACGGGGTCGTACAGGAACCAGCCGGCGACTGCGCCGAGCAGGACGGCAATGCCGGAAACGATGAGCCGGTTGCGGAGTTCTTTCAGATGGGCCTTGAGCGGCATCCGCCCCTCAGGGTTGGCCTTCCGGCCTTTTTTACCGGCCACGGCCCTTACTGCTGGTGCGGCGATGGGGATCCGCCGTTCGCATTCGGCTGCTGTCCGCGGTTGTCAGTGTTGTTCCGCGGCGGGTTGACCACGCGGCCCTCGACGGGTTCCGATTCCGGGTCGGCAGCGGACGTGTCGTCGTCCTTCATCTGCTTCACCTCGGACTTGAAGATCCGCATGGACTGGCCCAGGCTCCGGGCAAGGCCGGGCAGCTTCGGTGCGCCAAAGAGCAGCAGCACAATGATGACCAGAATAATGATGGTCCAGGGGTTATCGAAGAGTCGTCCCATGCGTGGTTCCTTTCGTCTAGTCCATCCTATGCCATCGGCGGGTCAGGACAGCCGCAGATCGCGGAGGGACTGCCGCTGCCCGCGGGCCGCGCGCCGGGCGAACCTGCGCTGCCTCCGCTCCTCGCGCCGCCGCTCCTTGCCCAGCGAGTATTCCTCCTTGAGCACCGCGGGATCGGCGAAGAGGGCCAGCTTGGGGCGGTGCGGGTCGGCGGGCTGCTGTTCCGTCTGGAGTCCACCGGCCAGCCGGGCGGCTGCCGCCTCGAATTCACGCAACGTTCGCACGAACTGGCGGAAGATCCGCCAGCCGAGCAGGGCGATGAACACGAGGGCCAGCGCGCAGAGGGCAACCCAGAGCAGGATCCAGAACCAAAGGGGCATGTTGTCCACTCTAGCTTCCGGCCGAAGCCGGCGCCGCGCGGTAGGCCTCCAGCGCCTGCCGCAGCCATTCCCGGGTGTGGTGGGCCGCCTCCGCCGGTTCCAGCACGGCGACTTCGCCGCCGTGGCGTGCCGCCAGGCCGGGCAGCACCGCCGTGCTGGACAGCCGGATTTCGGCCGCAAGCGAACCGTCCGCCAGGACCGCTCGGCGCCGGGCGTTGTACCGGTCGGCCAGTTCGGCCAAGCGCTCGGAGATCCGCAGCACCACCACCTGGTCCGTCTCCTGCGGGGTGAACAGGCTGTCGGGGAATTCGCTGCTCCGCTCGGCCGGCGGCTCAAAGTGCTCGCCGGTGGCGGCCAGGGAACGCATGCGGTCCACCCGGAACTGCCGCACGGCCTGCTGGCGGTGGCACCAGGCCTCGGTGTACCAGTGGCCGTCCACGGCGAAGACCCGGAGCGGATCGATCCGGCGGTTCGTCATCTCATCCCGCGATGGCACGAGGTAGTCGATGTCCACGCTCCGCCGGGAGGCCGCGGCTTCCTGCAGCGCGAGCACCTCGGGCGTGCTGTCCTCGGCCGCCAGATCCGCGGCGATGGCCGTGTGGCGGGCGGCAACTCCGCCGGCCGCCGCCAGCAGTTTGCTGAGCGCGCTGCGCAGGGCGGGCTGCTCCCCCACCCCGGGCACGGTCTCGAGGGCCTGCAGGCCGACCACCAGCGAGAGCGCCTCGTCCAGGCTCAGGCGCACCGGCTTGTCGATCTCGTCGGCGTTGTTGATGGAGATGGTGCCGTCTTCCCAGAAGGCTTCGATGAGCTGGTCCGGCCCGTAGCCGGGAGTCCCGCAGACGAACAGCAGGTTCAGGTCCTTGATCAGCTGGTTCTTGCTGATCTTGAACTTCTCGGCGGTGGCGTCCAGCGGCACGCCCGGATTCGCCGTGACGTAGGAGACCAGGTCCAGCAGCCGCGGCAGATGGTCCAGGGACCCCGTCTTCCGTGCCGGCCGTGAGCTGTCCTCCAGCAGGGCGTACGACGGCGGTGCCTGGGTTGCGGCGGCCAGGGCGCCTTCCAGCCGGCGCACCACGGCGCCGCGCAGCTCGTCCGGACCCTGTACCAGGGCGTTGGCGCCGTGCGAGGCAATTTCCTCCGCCAGCACCTCCGCGTCGCCGTAGCCAAGTGTGACAGCGTCCCAGCCCGCCGGTGGCCGGACGCCCTCGGCGGCGGCCGCGGCCGCGCGAAGCGAGTTGGCCTTGTCCTGCCGGAGCAGGAGCACGGCCGTCCCGTTGTCCTCCGGCGCCTGCAGCCCGTCCAGCACCGTACGCATGGCGAAGCCTTCCGGGATGCTGTACGTCCCGGACAGCTTCTTGATCGTGGAGGTGATTCTGGACAGCCGGAAGGTGCGCTGGGCGCCCCGGTCCAGGTCGCGGCCGGCCAGGTACCAGTGGCCGTACCGGTTGCCCAGCCCCCAGGGCTCGACCCGGCGCGGCTGCGGCCGGCCGTCCTTGGGCGACCGGTAGTCGAAGGAGACGGGGGTGTGGTCCAGCACCGCCTTGAGCAGCGGTTCGAAGGCCGGCTCCGCGGTGCGGATGCGCGGTTCCACCCCGATCAGTGGATCGCCGTCGGCCAGGGCGCCCTGGACGTCCAGCCGGCGCACAGCCCGGGCGGCTGCCGACCCGAGCGAGGCCTGCTGCCACAAGCGGGAGGCCAGCGAGAGCACGGCGCTCTCGCGGGCGTTGAAGTGGAGTTCAGGCAACCGGTACTTGTGCCTGTCGATCCGGTACCGCAGCCCGCTGTTGTCGTTTTCGTAGAGCGTGTCGTCCGGGAACGTCTCCACCGGGATGCCCATTTCCCGCAGGTCCTCTTTGTCCCGCTCGAACAGCCGGTTGAAGGCGTCGTCGCTGGTCGCCTCGCGATACGGCGGGATCAGCGCGCGCAGCTCTTCCTTGCTGTAGCCCCGGCGGCGTTCCAGCAGCGCGATCAGCAGGTTGAGGAGGCGTTCGGTCTTGGAGGCGGACATAGTTGAAACGTTACTGGCTGGAGGGTTTCGGGGTGAAGTCAACGCCGGAGGGCGGAGTAACGATGAACTAACGTTCTCCGTCGCTCCGCCCCCGGCTGCCGGTCTGTGGGCTCAGCGGACGCCGAGCAGGTCCACCACGAAGATCAGCGATTCGCCCGGCGCGATCGCGGACCCGGCGCCGCGGTCGCCGTACGCGAGGTGGGCCGGGATCTCCAGCCGGCGGCGACCGCCCACCTTCATGCCCAGCAGGCCCTGGTCCCAGCCCTGGATGACCTGGCCGACGCCGACGCGGAAGTCCAGCGGTGCGCCGCGGTTCCACGAAGCGTCGAACTCTTCACCGGTGGACCAGGCGACGCCTACGTAGTGGGTGGACACGGTGTCACCGGCTTTGGCCTCGGCGCCGTCTCCCACGATGATGTCTTCGATCACCAGGTCCTGCGGGGTTTCGGTCCCGGGGAAGTCGATTTCAGGTTTGGTGCGGTCGTATTCGCGCTTGCCGAAAGACATGCTGAACCTCTCTTGCTTGACGTGTATCTGGTGCTGCCGTCGGCTACGTTACCGTACCGGGCGGCGGCATCCCTTACCGGACTTCCGTCAGCTCCACATAGAAGATGAGGTCTCCCACAGCATCTCCCTGGCCCTGCACGTAGGCCAGTTCGGTGGGAATGGACAGCATGACCTTCGAGCCTTCCTTCAGGCCGGTCAGGCCCTTGGTCCAGCCTTCGATGACGCCGTCCAGCGGGAACTCGGTCGCTTCTCCGCGGGAGAAGCTGGAATCGAATTCGGTGCCCTCGGCCCAGTTCCACCCGGCGTAGTTCGCCTTCACCGTGCTGGACTCGGTGGCTTCCTTGCCGTCGCCTTCTTCGATGACCTTGACGATGAGGTTGTCCGGTGCGTCGTTGCCTTCCGGGATCTTGACCGAGGGGACGCCGTCGTCGTCGAGCGTGATCTCCGGCAGTTTGCCGGCCTTCTCCAGCTCGGCGACCTCGGCGGCATCGGCCTTGACGCCCTTGTCTTTGACGTCCTGCACGGTCAGGAAGAGCAGTTGCGGGTTCTGGGCGGGCGCGGAAGCACCGGCGTCTTCCGGCGGCTGGACGTAGTAGGCGATCTCGCTGCCCGGATTGGAGCCCAGCAGCGCCTCGTACAGGGCGGGGTCGGCGGTTTCGAAGCCCTCGCTCAGTTCCACCGTCTGGTCGGCCACGCCCGAGTAGGTTTCGCCCAGCTGTTCACCGGTGACGGCGTCCTTGGCCAGCAGACGGTAGCGGATCCACTGGCCCGCGGCAGCACCGTCCCCCTCGCCTTCGGTGATGACTTCGGCCCGGGATTCGGGCAGCTCCAGCGGCGCGGAGAAGTCGACGGTGGGGGCGGCGCCCGCGGCGCCGGAGGTCACGGAGATGTCATCCAGGCTGTCCGAGCCCGAACCGCCGTTACCGCCGCATGCGGTGAGCAGCAAGGCGGCCGGCAGGAGGATGGAGAATATTTTGCGCACAATCGACTTTCTTATCGCGGAACTTGCGGGCACGGGACATTCTCGCAGAGAAATCTGGTGGTCCGCTTGGAATATGCGGTGGAGGTCACAAGGTGGCGAGCAGTGCCTCGACCCGCGGGTCTTCGCTCCTGAACGGGTCCTTGCAGAGGATGGTCTGCTGGGAGCGGTCGTTGAGCTTCAGGTGCACCCAGTCGACCGTGAAGTCGCGGCCGTTTTCCCGCGCCGCGCGGACAAAGTCGCCGCGCAGCTTGGCGCGGGTGGTCTGCGGCGGCCGGTCCACGGCGTCCTTGACGTCCTGTTCCTCCACCACCCGTGCCACCTCCCCGCGGGCCTGCAACAGGTGGTAGAGGCCGCGCCGGCTGGAGATGTCGTGGTAGGTCAGATCCACTTGGGCGATGCGCGGCGAATCCAGATCGATGGACTGGCGGTCCATGATCCGGTTGATCAGCCGCTTCTTGATGGCCCAGTCGATCTCCCGCTCAATTCCGCGGTGGTCGCCGGATTCGACCGCCGCCAGGGTCCGTTCCCACAAATCGAGGATGCGTTCCACGTGCGGGCTGTGCGCCCCGTTGGCCTCGACGAAGCCGCGCGCTTTGGACAGGTATTCCTGTTGCATGGCCACCGCGGACATCTCCCGCCCGCTGGCCAGTTTCAGCGGCCTGCGGCCGGTCAGGTCATGCGAGATGTCCCGGATGCTGCGGATCGGGTTTTCCAGCCGGAGGTCGCGCATGATGACCCCCGCTTCGATCATCCGCAGGAGCAGGTCCACCGTCCCGACCTTGAGCATCGTGGTGGCCTCGGACATGTTCGAGTCGCCGTTGATGACGTGCAGGCGCCGGTAGTACTCGGCATCTGCGTGCGGTTCGTCCCTCGTGTTGATGATCGGTCGTGAACGGGTGGTGGCGGATGAGACACCCTCCCAAATGTGGTCGGCACGCTGGGAGAAGGCGTAGATGGACCCGTTTTGCGTCTTGAGCACCTTGCCGGCCCCGACCAGGATCTGGCGCGTCACCAGGAACGGGATCATGATGTCGGCCAGCCGGGAGAATTCGAGTTTGCGCGGGATCAGGTAGTTTTCGTGGCTGCCGTAGGAATTCCCGGCCGAGTCGGTGTTGTTCTTGAACAGGTAGACACTGCCGCCGAAGCCCTCCCGCGCCAGGCGCTCCTGGGCTTCGTTCATTAAGTCTTCGAGGATCAGTTCACCCGCCCGGTCCTGCGCCACCAATTGGGCGACGTCGTCGCATTCCGCGGTCGCGTACTCCGGGTGGGAGCCCACGTCCAGGTAGAGCCGGGACCCGTTGGTCAGGAACACGTTGGATGACCTGCCCCACGTGACCACTTTGCGGAAGAGGTAGCGTGCCACCTCTTCGGGCGAGAGCGGGCGCGAATCCGGCGCCGAATAGGAGATGCCGAATTCGGTCTCGATCCCGAAGATGCGTCGATCCATGGCTAGCCGTCCATTCCCTCGCCTAAAATCCGGGTCAGCTCAGCGGTTGGCAACCGGCGGAAGGCACGCCGGCTCCCCCGGTTGGACAGCGGGTCGCGGTCCAGAACGGCGACTTCCAGTCCCTCGGGACGCAGTTCCCTGCCCTGCCCCGCGTCCTGCTCGCCGGTCCCGCCCGACAGGGCGGCCACCGCTGCGCGGACCGCGCCGGGAAAGTCCCGCTCGTTAATCCAGTTGCCGCGCAGCCTCTCGCCCACTGCCTCAGCCGAGCCACCCATCACCACGAAGCCGCGTTCGTCGGCGATGGACCCGTCGAAGGTCAGCCGGAACAGCCGGTCTTCGGCGGGCGTATCGCCGACTTCGGCGACGGCAAGCTCCACCTCGAACGGCTTGCTGTCGGCGGTGAAGACGGCGCCCAGGCTTTGCGCGTAGACGCTGGCGAGGCCGCGGCCGGTGACGTCGTCCCGGTCATAGGAGTAGCCGCGCACGTCGGCGTAGCGGACACCGGCCTGGCGCAGGCTTTCGAATTCGTTGTATTTGCCGACCGCGGCGAAGGCGATCCGGTCGTAGATTTCCCCGATCTTGTGCAGCGCCGGCGAGGGGTTTTCGGCGACCAGCGCAATCCCCTCGGAGCAGCTGAGCACCACCACCGAACGGCCCCGGGCGATGCCTTTCCGGGCGAAGTCCGCCCGGTCCTTCATCAGTTGCTCGGGCGAGACATAGAACTGCTGCGTCATGCTCAGGCCTCCCGTCCGGCCACGGCGCGCGCCCCGATGACGGCCTCGGACGTGGAGGCCAGCTCCCGGTCCGGGATCCGGCGGGCGCCGGCGGCGTTGACCGTGTAGATCAAGGGCCACACCTGCCGGACGGCATCCGGTCCCCCGGTCGCCGAGTCGTCGTCGGCGGCGTCGTACAGGGCTTCGATGGCCACACGGACCGCTGCCGCCTCCTCCAGGTTTGGCTGCCAGAGCTTCTTCAGCGCCCCGCGGGCAAAGACCGATCCGGACCCCACGCTGTGGTGCTCCTGCTCCTCATAGCGTCCGCCCGTGACGTCGTAGGAGAACAACCGGCCCACCCGGCGCTCGGCATCGAAACCGGCGAACAGTGGAATGACCGCGAGGCCCTGCATCGCCATCGGCAGGTTCGACCGGATCATCGCGCCCAGTCGGTTCGCCTTGCCGTCCAGGCTGAGCAGCGTGCCTTCGATCTTCTCGTAGTGCTCAAGTTCCACCTGGAAGAGACGCGTGATGTCGAGGGCGATGCCGGCGGTGCCGGCTATGCCCAGCAGCGAATGGGAATCGGCCGGAAAGACCTTTTCGATGTGCCGGCTGGCGATCAGGTTGCCCATCGTTGCCCGTCGGTCGCCGGCCATGAGCACGCCGCCGGCGAAGGTCATCGACACGATGGTGGTACCGTGCGGCACCATCGGTGCCGCCCCCGCCGGCAGCTGCTGGGCACCGCGGGCGCCCGGCAGCAGGTCCGGGGCGGTGCGCGCCAGGTACTCGCTGAAGGAGGCGGTGGCTGAGTGGGAAATCTGGGCGAAAACGGAGCCCGGACCGCCGGCCGGCATGTCCATCAACTACTGCCCGCCCTTCTGCACGAAACCGCGCACGAATTCTTCCGCGTTCTGTTCCAGCACGCCGTCGATCTCGTCCAGCAGATCATCGGTGCCTTCGGTCTCGGCCTGCGCGGCAGGTGCGGCGGCAGGCTCGGGCGTGGGCTCGTCGTCGTACTCTTCGTCGTCGCGGCGCGAGTCCACGTTCTTGCGGTCCTGGGTTGCCATGATGGCCTCCTTCTGGTGGGACGATCGACTCGGTCCTAGTGCTTATGTTGCCACGTGGGGCTCGTTCGCGGGGCCCAGCAACGCCGTGATGAAGTCCTCCGCTGACGAAGCTTCCTCGAAGAGCCTGCCGGTGAGTTCGCGGTTGCCGCGCAACGGCTCGCGGGTGGGGATGCGCTGCAGCCGGCGCCGGTCGGGAAGATCGAAAATCACGGAGTCCCAGCTGGCCCCGACCACCTCCTGGGGGAAGTGCTGAATGCACTTTCCGCGGAAGTAGGCCCGGGTGTCTTCCGGTGGCTCGCCCACCGCGGCTTCGATCTGGGCGTCCGAGAGCAACCGCCGGATCCGGCCGCGTGCGGCCAGGCGGTGGTAGAGGCCCTTCTCGGGCCGGACGTCGGCATATTGCAGGTCGATCAGGCCCAGGCGCGGGTCCCCCCATTCCATGCTGTCCCGGTCCCGGTACGCCTGCAGCAGCTTGAGCTTGGCCACCCAGTCCACTTGGTCGGCGGCGTCCATCGGGTCGCGGCGCAGTGTGTCCAGCACCTCAGCCCAGCGCCGAAGCACGTCCGCGGTCTGTCCGCTGTCGGTGTCGTGGCGGCGGCAATGCTCCACCGCCGCCTGCAGGTAGATCTCCTGCAGGTCCAAACCGGTGACCATGCTGCCGTCCTTGAGCGGGACTTTCTGCTGCAGGGAAGGATCGTGGCTGATCGCCTGCAGTGCCTGCACCGGGTCGGCCAGCTGGAGATCCGGTACTTCCCCGTGTTCGATCAGGGACAGCACCAGGGCGGTGGTGCCCATCTTGAGGAAAATCGACACCTCGCTCAGGTTCGCGTCGCCGATGATCACGTGCAGCCGCCGGTACTTGTCCGCGACCGCATGCGGTTCGTCACGGGTGTTGATGATGGGCCTTCGGATGGTGGTCTCCAACCCCACTTCGGCCTCGAAGAAGTCCGCACGCTGGCTGACTTGGTAGCCCGGAGTGCGGCCGTTGCTGCCCAGTCCCACGCGCCCGGCACCGCACACGACCTGTCGGGACACGAAAAACGGAATCAGACCCGTGACAATCCGGCTGAACGGCACGCTGCGCGGCATCAGGTAGTTCTCATGCGCGCCGTAGGAGACCGACTTGTTGTCGGTGTTGTTCTTGTACAGGTTGACCGGTGAGAACCCCGGCGTGGCGGCGATCCTGCGCATCGCTGTCAGCACGACGGCGTCGCCCGCCTTGTCCCAGCGCACCGCATCCAGCGGGTTGGTCACCTCGGGCGAGGAGTATTCCGGGTGGGCGTGGTCCACGTACAGCCGGGCCCCGTTGCTGAGCACCATGTTCATGAGCACGCCGGAGGCTTCGTCCGTGTAGAACTCGTTGCCGGCCGCGCGGCCGCCGGCCAGTGCAATCTGCTCGGCGTCGAGGATCGGCGGGACGTCGGTCAGTTGAGACGGGTCCGCCTGGTCGCGCGACAGGTCGAATCCACGGGCATCGTGCAGCGGCTCCTCGTCGGTGTAATCCCAACGGGTGCCGGCCAGGTTTCCCAAGCCTTTTCGCATGGTCGCCGCATACGCGTTGATCACCTGCGAGGAGAGGACCGTGGAGTTGGCCAGGGGTTCGCCGGGAGCATGGATGCCATACTCCGTCTCCGAACCCATCACGCGGTAGACGCTCACAAGTACTGCCCCGTGTTCGACATTGTTTCGATGGCCTTGCCGGCCTCCTGCCCGGCCTTGCCCTGCACGATGGTGCGGATGTAGGTGATCCGTTCGCCCTTCTTGCCGGATATCCGCGCCCAGTCGTCCGGATTGGTGGTGTTGGGAAGGTCCTCGTGCTCGCGGAATTCGTCCACCACGGCGCTCAGCAGATGCTCGATTCGCAGGCCCTTCTGCTGGTTGGTCAGCAGGTCCTTAATGGCGTTCTTCTTGGCCCGGTCCACCACGTTCTGGATGACGGCGCCGGAATTGAAGTCCTTGAAGTAGAGCATCTCCGTGTCGCCGCTGGCGTAGGTGACTTCCAGGTACTCGTTCGACTTGTCCGTGGAGTACATCTCCTCAACGGTGCGCTGGATCATCGCGTCGATGGTGGCCTTACGGTCCTGCCCATGCTCGGCGAGGTCCTCGGCGTGGATGGGGAGATTGGTGGTGAGGTACTTGGCGAAGATGTCCGCGGCCGCCTCGGCGTCCGGCCGGTGGATCTTGATCTTCACGTCCAGCCGCCCGGGGCGCAGGATGGCCGGGTCGATCATGTCCTCGCGGTTGGAGGCGCCGATGACGATCACGTTCTCCAGCTTCTCCACGCCGTCGATCTCGGACAGCAGCTGCGGCACGATGGTCGTTTCGACGTCGGAGGAGACACCGGTGCCGCGGGTACGGAACAGCGAATCCATTTCGTCGAAGAAGACCACCACCGGGCTGCCGTCGGATGCCTTCTCGCGTGCCCGGGCGAAAATCAGCCGGATGTGCCGCTCGGTCTCGCCCACGTACTTGTCCAGCAGTTCCGGTCCCTTGATGTTCAGGAAGTAGCTGCGGGTGTCGGTGCCGTTGCGCTCGATGGCCTTGGCGGCCAGGGAGTTGGCCACGGCCTTGGCGATCAGCGTCTTGCCGCAACCGGGAGGGCCGTAGAGCAGGATGCCTTTGGGTGCCTTCAGCCCGTGCTCGCGGTAGAGGTCGGGATGCAGGAAGGGAAGCTCGACGGCGTCGCGGATCTGGTCGATCTGCGGACCCAGGCCGCCGATGTCCTCGTAGGAGATGTCCGGCACCTCCTCGAGGATGAGGTTTTCCACCTCGCTGCGCGGAATCTTTTCCAGGGCGTAACCGCTGCGGGCGTCGATGGACACGGCGTCGCCGACCCGGAGTCGTTCGGTCCGCAGGGCGCCGGACAGCTTGACGACCCGTTCCTCGTCGGCCCGTCCGACCACCAGCACGCGGTCGCCGTCGAGCATTTCCTTGATGGTGACCAACTCGCCGGAGCGCTCGAAGCCGAGCGCGGCGATCACCGTCAGCGATTCATTGAGCAGGACTTCCTGGCCGGGAGCGAGGTGGTCCATCTTGACCAAGGGGCTGACCGCAACGCGCAGCTTGCGCCCGGACTGCACAATGTCCACGCTCTCCTGCACCATGGCAGCGTTGCTCGTGCCCGGCCGCGGCCTTTGTGCCTTGTTGACCTGGGTGATGGTCGCGAAGCTAAAGGGGGTTTCGCCGTCGCGTTCGAGGGCGGATTTGAGCCGGACGATCTCGGTCTTCGCGGTCTCGAGGGTGGAGACCAGCCGGGAGTTGTTTTGCGTGGCTGCGGCCAGCTGCTTGTCCAGGTGGCGCAGTTTGTCGCGCAGTACGTTGATCTGGCGCTGGGCGACCGTCAACGCGTCGCGCTGGTCGTCTTGCCGTTCAGCCGGTGCCGGTTGGTTGTTTTGGTTCTGGTCGTTCATCACCGCGACCTGCTTCCGTGATCGGTTCCTTCCCTAGACACTAACCGGCACCCGAGCCGGCTGCACCTGTATACGAAAGAAAACGCCAAACCGAGACATGTTGTTCCAATGTCTTCACCGAAGCGGCCCGCGCCTGGCCTCAGTCGGTTTCGGGATTGATGTCCTTGAACGCTCCCCGCTGCACGGTGGATGCTGCATCTTTGGCAGCACGGCGAAGCCGGCGGTCGGACACGGTCCGCTCCCCCAGTGCCTCGGCATTCCAGTCGTCCTCGTCGCCGGTCCACACCTGCACGTCCTCGGCGGCGAAGCCGGTCTTGGACGGACGGCGCTTGGGCGTCAGGCCGGTCACGCCGCCGGCCAGCCGGCGGGCCGTGAGCAGGAAGCCGGTGTGCGCCACCATGCGGTGGTCGGGCCGGACGGCCAGGCCCTCCAGGTGCCAGCCGCGCACCATCGACTCCCAGCCGTCAGGTTCGGTGAACCGGCCGTCGGCGCGGATCGCCTCGGCGGTACGTGACAATTGTGTAACGGTGGCCACGTAGTTGATCCACACGCCGCCGGGCGACAACACCGTCGCCACCGCGTCGAGGCATTCCCACGGCGCCAGCATGTCCAGCACCACCCGGTCCACGCTGCCGGGTTCCTCGGCCTTGATGACTTCGTCCTGGAAATCACCCAGCGAGATCTGCCAGGCAGGGTGCGGTCCGCCGAAGAACGTTTCCACGTTGCCGCGGGCAACGTCGGCAAATTCCTCGCGGCGCTCGAACGAGTGCAGCCGTCCGCCGTCGCCCACGGCGCGCAGCAGCGAAATGCTCAGGGCACCGGAGCCGACACCCGCCTCGACCACCCGGGCACCCGGGAAAATGTCCGCCATGGTCACGATCTGGGCCGCATCCTTGGGGTAGACCACGGCGGCACCGCGTGGCATGGAGAGCACAAAGTCCGAAAGCAGCGGGCGCAGTGCCTGGTACCGGTGGCCCACCGTGTTTGCCACGACGGTGCCCTCTTGCCGGCCGATCACCTCGTCATGGGGAAGGAAGCCCTTGTGCGTATGGAATGCGCCACCGGGCGTCAGGGTGACGGTGTTCATCCGGCCCTTTTCGTCCGTGAGCTGGACCCGTTCCCCGGGCCGGAACGGCCCGCGTCGCTGGTCGGCGCCGTGCGCGCTGGTGGAGGAGCTCATGCGTGGATCACTTCCGGTCGTTGTTGGTGCGGCCGCGGCAGTGCGTGCCGGGCCGGTTCGTCGATTGTATTCCGGCCGCCGGTTAAGTTCCCGGCGCCAGCGGCTGCCGGGGTCAGAGCCTGCCGGCCTTGCCGGTGATGGCCCGGACCACCGTGCTTTGCTGGAGCACCCCGGTCACGCGGCCTTCGCCGTCGATCACGGCATACTCGCTGCCGGCCAGCCGGGCCAGGTACTGCACCAGCTCCTGGCCGGCGGCCGCCTCCGGGACGTAGGCCCCCGGCGCCAAGGCCCGGGAGACGGCCGCGGCCGGCGTGCGGGCGGCAGCCGACGGCGGCACCTGGCCCAGCGCGTTGCGGTCCACTACTGCTTCGGGTTGGCCGGTCGCGGCGGTGAGCACCACGGAGAGCCCGGGGTGCCCCTGGATCAGCTGCTGTACCTGGTCCACCGTGGCGGTGGCGGGCAGCGACGTGGCCGGAAGCTTGAGCTGCCCGGCGCTGACGGAGGGCAGGCGCAGCCGCATCCGGGCGTGCGAGATGGCCGAACTGGCGCCCATCCAGAGGAAACCGCACACCAGCACCATGAGCACCACCATCTGGAGATCCGGTGTTCCGCCCCGCAGCAGCGGGATGCCAATCACGCCGATCACCAGCAGCACCACGATGATGCGGCCGGCCCAGCCCGCCGCCACGGTTCCCTTTTCCTGGCTGCCGGTCGCTTTCCAGACGGCGGTCTCCACCAGCCGTCCGCCGTCCAACGGGAGCCCCGGCAGGATATTGAAAACGGCCACCAGGAAGTTGGCCCAGATGAAGATGTCGGTCAGCAGGAACGGAATCGGTTCGCCGCGGAACAGCGGCAGGACCAGCATGCCGAGGCCGGCCAGCGCAAAGTTGGCCACGGGCCCGGACAACGCCACCAGCAGGGACTTGCCCGGCGTGGCGTTGAAGTTGTCGAATTGCGTATGGCCGCCCCAGAGGTTGAGCACGATTTTGGCCGACGGCCACCGGAAGGTCCGGGCCGTCAGGGCGTGGGCGAGTTCGTGCACCAGCACGGAGAACAGCAGCAGCAGCGCGTAGCCGAGGGCCACGGCGTAGGCTCCCACGCCGATTTCCGGCATCAGGCGCTGCACCTGGGGGCCGAAGATCAGCACGATGAAGGCGGCGATCACGAACCAGGACCAGGCCAGCACCACCGGGACACCGAACATGCGGCCCAGGGGAATCCCTTCGCTGCGTTCCTTTTCCTCGGGCGGCCGGGGCGTCTGCGTGCTCATACTCCTGCTTCCTGGGCGGCGCGCACCAGGACGCGCTCCAAGTCCCTCAGGCCCCTCCCGGAAAGGCTCTCCCAGTGCGGGCGCCCCGGTGCCGGCGGAACGGGCACGACGTGCGGAATGGCCACGGTCACGAGGCCGGCGGCTTCGGCCGACGCAACCCCGGGAATCGAGTCTTCCAGCGCCACGACGTTCCGCTTGTCGGCGCCGGGCAGCTGGCTGCTGAGCCAGTCGAAGGCTTGCTGGTACGGTTCCGGGTCCGGCTTGCCGCGCGTGACCATGTCACCGGTGACAAGGTGCCGGAAGCTGCCCTCGGGCAGCGCGCGGACCACCTCGGCGGCCAGCTTGGTCTCGCTCATGGTCACCAGGACTGCCGGAATGCGTTCCTCGGCCAACTCCGCGAGCAACTCCCGTGCGCCGGGACGCCACGGGATGCGGCCGCGGACGCGTTCGGTCACCGCGTCGATCAGCCGGTCCACTATTTCGCGGATACGCAGGTCGACGCCGGCCTGCTGCAGCACGGCGGCCGATGTCTCCAGCGCATTGCCCACCAGCTTCTTGCCCAGCTCCTCGTTCCACACCCCGCCGAACGAAGCAACCAATTCGGATTCGGCTTCGATCCAGTATGGCTCGGTGTCGACGAGCGTTCCGTCCATGTCCCAGAAAACGGCCTGCAGGCCGGACGACGGGTGGCTGGACGCAGCGGGGGAAGGGTCAATTACGGGCATGCATCCAGTCTACGGTCCCTTGCTGCCCGGCCCCGGCACGGCCGCCGGCACGGGCGCCGGCACGGGCTTATGCAGCCGAATCGGGCGGCTATGCTCTGCGCGAATCGAATGTTGGCTCACTGACAAGCCGTGCCGGGAGGATTAGGGTGAAACCGTGAGTACTCAGGACAGTGGCGACCTGCCCACGGAAGGCGACGGCGAGCAGCGCGGTTTGCACCTGCTGTTCCCGCAGGCGAAGCCCGGCGAGACACCGCGGCGTTACACCGTGATGCTGGCGGCATTCGAGGGCTGGAACGACGCCGGCGAAGCCGCCACGGACGCCGTCAAATACCTGAGCCGGCTGTGGGACAGTCACAAGGTGGCCACGGTGGACCCGGACCTTTATTACGATTTCCAGTTCACCCGGCCGGTGGTGCACCGCACCAGCTCCGGGGAACGCCGGATCAAATGGCCGACGACGAAACTGACCCGCAGCAGCATCCCGGGCACGCGGCTCGACATCATCTTTGTCCACGGCGTGGAGCCGTCCTACCGCTGGCGTGCCTACACCGCGGAGCTGTTGGCCCATGCCGAAGAGCTGGGCGTGGACTGCATCATCCTGGTGGGCGCCCTCTTGGCCGACGTGCCGCACACGCGCCCCATCCCCGTCACGGTCACCAGCGACGACGACGACGTCCGCCGCGCCCTGAATACCGAATCCAGCCAATACGAAGGCCCCACCGGAATCGTCGGGGTGTTGTCCGATGTCGCCTCACTGGCCGGCATTCCCACGATGTCCGTCTGGGCCGCGGTGCCGCACTACGTGGGACAGTCGCCCTCGCCCAAGGCGGAACTGGCGTTGCTGCACCGGCTGGAGGACATCCTGCAGGTCCCGCTGGAAGTGTCGGTCCTGAGCGAAGAAGCCGAAGCGTGGGAGCGCGGCGTGGACGAACTGGCCACCGAGGATCCGGAAGTCGCCGCCTATGTGCGGCAGCTGGAGGAAGCCAAGGACACGGCCGAGCTGCCGGAAGCGACCGGGGAATCCATCGCCCGCGAATTCGAGCGCTACCTCAAGAAGCGCGGGAAAGAGTAACGCCCGGGCAGGAACAGCCCACCGCTCGGCGGCCGGGGCGGCAGTCCCGTGTCGACATCGTCACCACTTGGGGTCGCTGCCCGCCCCGCCGGCGTGGCTGTTCCTGCTCCGGCTGCTGCGAAACTAGAGCCGGATGCCCAGCAGCGCGTCGAGCAGCGCCGCGAACTGTTCGGCGCCGTCCCGGGTCTGCCCGGCGGCCTGCTCGCGGGAGTGCTCGGCGAAGCCGTCGATTTCGGCCAGGGCAGCGGGTGCGTTGAGGTCATTGGAGAGCGCCCGGCGGATTTGCTGCGCCAGCTCGGGTACCTGTTCGGCCTGCACGCAGGGGGCGGCGGCGCGCCAGGCAGAAAGCCGTGCCTGCGCCTGGCGGAGCAGATCATCGGTCCAGAACCAGTCGCTGCGGTAATGCTGGCCCAGCAGCACGGTGCGGATCGCGGCCGGTTCCACGCCCGCCTCCCGCAGGGCCGAGACGAGCACGAGGTTGCCCTTGGACTTGCTCATCTTTTCGCCGTCGAGCCCGACCATCCCGGCGTGCACGAAGTGCTTGGCCAGCGGCTTGCCCGTCATGGCATAGGCGTGCCCGGCGCTCATTTCGTGATGCGGGAAGCTCAGGTCCGAGCCGCCGGCCTGCACGTCGAAGGTTTCCGGCAGGAATTTGCGCGCGATCACCGAACACTCGATGTGCCAGCCGGGGCGGCCGGCGCCGAGGGAGGCGCCGGGCCACTCGGGTTCCCCGTCGCGGGCAACGCGCCACAACAGCGCGTCCAGCGGGTGCTTCTTGCCCGGGCGCTCCGGATCGCCGCCGCGCTCGGCAAAGAGCGGCAGCATCTCGGCTTCGGTCAGCCTGGACGTGGCGCCGCTGTGCCAGCCAGGTCCCGCGGCGGCAACGGAGTCGAAGTAGACGTCGCCGTCGGGCTCACCGCCGGTACCGGGGACGCGGTAGGCGAGGCCGCGGGCCAGCAGGTCCTCCACCACCGGAACGATCCACTCGATCGATTCCACCGCCCCGACGTACTCCTCGGGCGGGATGACGTTGAGTTCTTCCATGTCCGAGCGGAACAGCTCGGTCTGGTCCTTCGCGAGCAGCTGCCAGTCCATGCCGGTGGCCTCGGCGCGTTCCAGCAGCGGATCATCGATGTCCGTGACATTCTGCACGTACTTGACGGTGCGGCCGGCGTCGCGCCAGTAGCGGTTGAGCAGGTCGAAGGCCACGTAGGTGGCGGCATGGCCCATGTGGGTGGCGTCGTACGGGGTGATGCCGCAGACGTACAGGCTTCCCGTGGAAGACGGCTCAAGCCGTACCAGCGACCCCACGGAGGTGTCGTGGATGGTCAGTTCGTCTTTGCCGCCCGGGATTTCGGGTACGGCACGGGCATTCCAACCAAGCACTCTTGAGTTTCCTTCCGATGAGGCGAACGGATGCAGATGGCGGGCGGGCCGCCGTCGTAAATTACGCTCCTAACATTCAAGGATGCAGGAGCCGGATAAATTCCCGCGGGTCAGGCGTTGATGACTCCGAAGCCCAGCAGCACGAACAACAGCGCGCCCAGGGCGATCCGGTACCAGACGAAGAGCCGGTAGCTGCGGGTGGACACGTACTTCAAGAACCAGCCGATGATCACGAAGCCCACGCCGAAGGCCACCACCGTGGCCAGCGCGGTCTCCCCCAGCCCGTACGGCCCGGGTTCGCCGAAGCTCTTGGCCAGCTGGTACAGGCCCGAGGCGAAGACCGCCGGAATCGCCAGCAGGAATGAATACCGGGCGGCGGCCTCGCGGGTGTAGCCCATCAGCAGGCCGGCGGTGATGGTGCCGCCGGAGCGCGAGACGCCCGGGACCAGGGCCAGCGCCTGGGCCAGCCCGTACAGGACGCCGTGCTTGTAGGTGAGCTTGTCCAGCGTGCGCGTCTGGCGGCCGATGGAGTCGGCGATGGCCAGGAACAGGCCGAAGACAATCAACATGGTGGCCACGATCCACAGGCTGCGGAAGGTGGATTCGATCTGGTCCTGGAACAGCAGCCCGAGCACGCCGATGGGGATCGAGCCGATGATCACCAGCCAGCCCATCCGGGCGTCCGGGTCATTCCGCGGCACCTTGCCGGTGAGCGAGCCGAACCAGGCCTTGATGATGTTGACGATATCGCGCCAAAAATAGACGACGACGGCGGTCTCCGTGCCCAGCTGGGTGATGGCGGTAAAAGCAGCTCCGGGATCGGCGGCGCCGGGCAGGATCTCTCCGACGATGCGCAGGTGGGCGCTGGACGAGATCGGGAGGAACTCGGTCAGGCCCTGCACGAGCCCCAGGATGATTGCTTCTAGCCAATTCACATCCTCGACCTTATGGCACGCAGGCCCGCGGAACGGAAACGGACACAGCCGCGGCGGCGAAGATCCGACCACGGCATGAGGACGGCGGGCCGCTGCCAGGGGCGCGGCGCCGCAGGCCATAAGCTGGCTTTATGGAGCACAATCGCTTGGGTCACAGCGGGCTGAAGGTCCCGCAGCTGTCGCTGGGAACGATGACGTGGGGAGAGGAAACGGACGAGGAGGCGGCCGGCACCATGCTGCGCGCCTACCTGGACGCCGGCGGCACGCTGCTGGACACCGCCGCGCCCTACGCCGAAGGCCGCAGCGAGGCCATGCTGGGCGCGTTCCTGGGCGAGTTGGTCCCCCGGCAGGAAGTGCTGGTGGTCTCCAAGGCGGGCGTGACGCGCAGCGAGGGCCGGCGCGAGGTGGACACGTCGCGCGGCGCCATGCTGCGCAGCCTGGACGCCAGCCTGGCGCGGCTGGGCACGGACTACCTGGACCTGTGGCTGGTCCATCTCTGGGACGACGGCGGGGCGCCGTTGGAAGAAACCCTGTCGGCCCTCGAATACGCGGTGTCGTCGGGCCGTGCCCGCTACGTGGGAGTGTCCAACTACTCGGGCTGGCAGTTGGCCCGTGCGGTCTCGACCAGCCCGGTTCCGCTGGTCGCGGTGCAGAACGAATACTCGCTGCTGCACCGCCGGCCCGAACACGAGGTCATTCCGGCTGCCCGCGCCCTCGGGCCGGGCTTGATGGCCTGGTCGCCGCTGGGGCGCGGCGTCCTGACCGGCAAGTACCGTACCGGCATACCTGCCGATTCCCGGGCCGCCTCGGAGCAGCACGCCCGCTACGTGGAGCCGTACCTGAGCGGCCGGCCGGCCCGGATCGTGGATGCCCTGGCCACGGCGGCGCGCGGCCTGGACGTGCGGCCGCTGGACCTGGCGCTGAGCTGGGTGCTGCAGCGGCCCGCCGTCGGCACGGCAGTGGTGGGGCCCCGCACTCCCGCACAGCTGGAAGACATTCTGCGGGCTCCGCTGGACGCCCTGCCCGCCGCGATCGCCCAAGCGCTGGACGAGATTTCCACGCCCTGAACGCGTGCTACTTTTCTTCGATCTCCAGATCGTCGTCGAACGGGTCCACCACGTCGTCGGGTTCGTCCAGGGCCTCGTCGTCCGACTCGTCGTAAATGACCAGCGGCGTCACTTCGCCGTAAGCATCGTAGAGCGCGTCCTCGTAGGTCTCGAACGATTCCATGATGGACGAGAACGCTGCTTCCACGGCAGGATCGTCATCACCCCGGCGGCTGGAGGCGGCGGCCAGATGCTCCTGCAGGGCGGAAACCAATGACTCAAGTGCGACGCGCGGATCAATGCTCATGCTGTAGACGTTAGCCGCAATGTGGAGAATAAGTGAAGAGAACAGGAGGGCAATGAGAGAACAATTTCTGGGTGCCGCCGTCACCCGCGAACGCGACTACGCCCGGCAGTACGAATACCTGGTCCTGACCGTGAATAAAGACGAATCCGTGGGCGAAGCCCGCCGCGCGCTGACCGAGCACGCCGAGTACGGCAAGTGGGATCTGGTCCGTACCCGGCTGTACCTGGGCGGCAGCCGCAAGTACTGGCTCCGCCGCAGGGTGCTCAAGGTCGAACGCACCGCCTGACCCCCGGCAGGCGGCGCGCGGCCCGCGTCAGTCCTCCAACGGCCCCAGCCAGGCCGTTGCCACGGTGCTGTGCGCGGACTCGTCGTCCGAGGGGTGGTACAGCCCGGCCAGCACGTCGCGGTACAGCCGCTCCAGTTCGCGGCCGCGGAAGTATCCGCCGCCGCCGGAGACGCGTACCGCCTTCTCCACCACGTCCTTGGCGGTCTCGGTGGCCCTGATCTTGATGCCGGACAGTTTGGCGAACCAGAACTTACCGTGGTCGGCCAGCGTGTCCACGTCGCGGGCAATGGACGCCAGCTGCGGATACAGCCCGTCCATGGCCAGGGCGGCATCGGCCACCCGCCAGCGGATGTCCGGATCCTGCGCGTAGCTCTTGCCCGTTTTCAGCGAACGACGGCGGTGCACGGCTTCCACCGCAAGGTCCAGGGCGCGCGTGCCGATCCCCGCGTAGACCGACGAGAGCAGGATTTCGAAGCACGCGAAGATGCCGAAGATCAACGGATCCGGATGGGGTCCCACCGGCAGTTTCCGAAAGACCCTCTCCGGCGCGGCAACCGCACCTTCCAGCACCGTGGTGTTGGACTGGCTGGCGCGCATGCCCAGGGTGTTCCAGTCGTCCTTGATCCGGTAGCCGGGCTTGTCCCGGTCGATGAACCCCCACACCAGCTGCGGTTCGGTGCCGGACTCGTCGCGGCCAAAGACGCCGAGCCGCGTCCAGGCGGGCGAGAGGCTGGTGAACACCTTCGTACCGGTGAACTCATAACCGCCGTCCCCGCGGGGTGCGGCGACGGTGCGCGAATCGAAGAGGACCTGGTCGTTGCCGGCCTCGGAGACGCCGAAGCCGAAGACTTCGCCGCGGCCGGCCTCGGCCAGGACGTAGTCCATGGAGTCGTCGCCGCGGGCCTTGAGGACCCGGGCGACGCCGGTCCAGACCAGGTGCATGTTGACCGCCAGCGCCGTGGCCGGCGCTGCCGTGGCGAGCCGCATCTGCGCCCTGGCCACCTCTTCCAGCGTGTAGCCCAGGCCCCCGTCTTCCTCCGGGACGAACATTTTCAAGTAGCCAGCCTCGACGAGATCGGCGAAGTCTTCATGGAAGAAGCTGTTCGCTTCGTCGTAGCCTGCGGCCCGGCCCCTGATGGTCTCGAGCAGGTCGTCCGGGAGCAGTTCTTCAACACTGGCGGGCATGCCTGTGGTCCTTTCGTCGTCGTCCAAGAAGTCAGGTCGTCCAAGAAGTCAGTAGGTGGTAAGCAGGCGCTGCAGGACGCGGGTGCCGAATTGCAGCGACTCCACCGGAACCCGTTCGTCCACACCGTGGAACATCCCGGTGAAATCCAGGTCGTCGGGCAGCCGCAGCGGAGCGAAGCCGTAGCCGGTGATGCCCAGCCGGGCCAGCGCCTTGTTGTCCGTCCCGCCGGAGAGTGTGTACGGCAGCACCACGGCGTCAGGATCCTCATGTGCGAGCGAGTCGATCATGGCGTCCACCAGGTTGCCGGCGAACGGCACCTCCAGCGACCTGTCCTGGTGCACGTAGCTGACCTGGACATCGGGGCCGGCCAGTTCGCGGATGGTGGCCAGCACCAGCTCTTCCTGTCCGGGCAGTGTCCGCGCGTCGATCCGCGCCTCGGCCAGGCCGGGGATCACGTTTTCTTTGTAGCCGGCCTTCAACACCGTCGGGTTGGACGTGTTCTGCAGGGTGGCGCCCACAAAGCGGGCCAGGGTGCCCAGTTCCTTGAGCAGGATCTCCGGATTGTCCGGATCGAATTCGACGCCGGTCAGCTCGGTCACGCCGTCGAGGAATTGGCGGGTGGTGTCCGTCAGCTCGATCGGCCACTGGTGGGCCCCGATCCGGGCAACGGCGGCCGCCAGCGTGGTCACCGCGTTGTCCGTGTTGATCTGGGAACCGTGCCCGGCCCGGCCGGCGACTGCGAGCCGCAGCCACGCGATCCCCTTCTCCGCGGTCTGGAGCAGGTAGGCGCGGCGGCCGCCAATGGTGGCCGAGAAGCCGCCCACTTCCGAGATGGCTTCGGTGGCGCCGTCGAAAAGCTCGGGACGGTTCTCCACCGCCCAGCGCGCCCCGTACGTGCCGCCGGCCTCTTCGTCGGCGAAGAACGCGAAGACGATGTCCCGGCGCGGCTGGATGCCGCTGCGGGCCATGTGCCGCGCCACCGAGAGGATCATCGCGTCCATGTCCTTCATGTCCACGGCGCCCCGGCCCCAGATGAGGCCGTCCCGCTCCTCGCCGCTGAACGGATCCACCTGCCAGTCATCGGCTTGTGCCGGCACCACGTCGAGGTGCCCGTGCACCACCAGCGCCGGAGCCGAGGGGTCCGTGCCGGCCATCCTCGTGACGACGGATGCCCGGCCCGGCGCGGACTCGAACACTTCGGTCGCCAGTCCGGCCTCTTCCAGCAGTCCGGCCGCATACTCGGCGGCCAGCCTCTCCCCCGGCCCGTCGTTGCTGCCGTAGTTGGAGGTGTCGATCCGGATCAATTGCCGGCAGATCTCGACCACTTCTTCGTGCGGGCTCGGTACAGTCATGAAGGCTCCTCGAAATCGATGTCTCTCCCAGCCTAACGAGCGGGAGCGGCCGAAGGCAGCAGTTGTTCCGCGGAGGCGCCGCGGCAGGGCGCGGACGGATCCGTGCCCGCCGCCGGCGCCGTCGGGCCGGCGGCGGGCACGATTCAACAGTTCGGGCAAAACATGTTAGAGTTTTTCTCGCTGCTTTCGACGGAATCGGTTCGCCTGAGGGCCTCCGGAGATCCTGCGAAAGTCCACCTGCGCGGGTGGCGGAATGGTAGACGCGCTAGCTTGAGGTGCTAGTCCTCTTATTGAGGGTGAGGGTTCGAGTCCCTTCCTGCGCACAGAGAAAGCCCCGGTAATCCGGGGCTTTTTTGTGCCCTCGCAGCGCGGCAGGCCACCGGGCGGCTCTGGCCGCCGCGCCCTAGGGAGACGGCATCCACCCCTGACCGATCGCGAACGATTCGGCGCGCACCACGGCGGCCGCCTCCCGGACAATGCCGCTGTCGTCGTCCTCCGCCGCACGGGCCCGGCGGATGAAAGCGCCGGTATCGCCCCGGCCGGCACGCACCGCCCGCAAGGGTGCCAGGAGGGCAGCCCTGCGCAGCCAGGGAGTCTCTTCTTCCGCCCAGCGATCGAGGATCGCTTCGCCGCGCGAGCGGGGCTGGCCGGTCAGCCCCTGAATCAAGGGGCCGACGACGTCAACGGCGAGCGGGTCCGCCAAGGCCGCCGTGCGCGCGTCCCGCAGGAAACCTTCCAGCCGCGTCAGGTCCGAGCTCCGCAAGAGGCCTTGGTTCGACTGCAGCAGCACCACGGCGGCCAGGCGCCGCTCGAAGACCGGCGGGGCCCATAGTTCGGAGCTGAGCGCGGTTACGTCGTCGTGCGAGAGCGGCCGGAACTTCCGCCCGGCGTCCCGGACCGTACCCCTGACCGCGCCCACCGACGCACCGTAATAGCGCAATCCTTCGCCGGCCGCATTCTGCGCTTCCGCCCGTTCCCAGGAGGCTTCCCGCTGCAGAGTGAAGTCGATGAATTCTGCCACCGCACTCATCCATTGATTCTTTCATTTACTCGGTGTCCCGGCCGGACTCCCCCTGCCCGGGTGCCGGGTCGTTACCGGCTTCTTCCTGCCCGGTGTAGGTGCGCAAGAGGTCCTTCGCGCCGTCGGCGGCCGGGCCTTCCTGGTCCAGTGACCGCTGCATGGTTTCGGCGTTTTCCCGGCCGGCGGGGAACGGCGGGAGGAGCGGAACATCGGGATCGGTGAGCACCTCGATGAGATACGGCCGGTCGGCGGCCAGTGCCTCCTCCCACGCGGTGCCGAGCTGCTCGGGGTCCTCAACCCGCTTCCCGTGCAGTCCCAGCAGGCGTGCATAGCCCGCGTAGTCGACATCGGGCAGGGCCTGGCTGTCCGCGAAACGCGGCTCGGCCTCCATCTCCCGCTGTTCCCAGGTCACCTCGGCGAGTTCCCGGTTGTTCAGCACGCAGACCACAAAACGCGGGTCCATCCACCGCTGCCAGAGCCGGCCGACGGTGATCAGTTCGGCCAGGCCGCTCATCTGCATGGCCCCGTCCCCGGTGAGGGCGACAACAACCCGTTCCGGGGCGGCCAGCTTGGCGGCAATGCCGTACGGCAAGGAACAGCCCATGCTTGCCAGGGTGCTGGAGAGGTGCGCCTGGGCGCCGGCCGGCAGCCGCAGCTGCCGGGCATACCAGTAAACGGAACTGCCTACATCGACGGCGAGCAGGCCGTCCGGCGGAAATCTTTCGCTGAGCTCAGAGACCACCCGTTCGGGGTTGACCGGTTGAGCCGGGGTCATCGCCCGCTGCCGCGACAGCTCGCGCGACTGCCGGACCCAGCCCTCCACCTGCGCCCGCCATGGGCCCGCCGGGCGGTCCTCAAGCAGCGGCAGCAGCGACTCCAAGGTGGTCGCGGCGTCGCCGGTGAGCGCCGCCTCGACCGGATACCGGTTGCCGATGGCACCGGAATCGTTGTCCACCTGCACCGCCCGGGCAGCGCCGGGCGGCGGGTAGAACTCTGTCCAGGGATCATTGGAGCCAACGATCAGCAAGGTGTCGCAGTTTGCCAGCAATTGGCCGCTGGCGGCGGTGCCCAGATGCCCCATCGTTCCGGCCGCGAAGGGCAGCGACTCGTCCACATAGGGTTTGCCCAACAGGCTGGTGGCAATGCCGGCCCCGAGCTTCTCTGCCACCGCCACCACCTGCCCGCGGGCGTCCCGCGCTCCCTGTCCCACCAGCAGGGCAATCCGCTGCCCGGCGTTGAGCACGTCCGCGGCGGCGCGCAGGTCGTCCGGGTCCGGGACCACGTGCGCGGGGCGCCAGATCGGCGCGGTGGCCACCACGCCGTGGGTGTGCTCGAGTTCGGGAGCGGGCAGTTTCTGGATGTCGTGCGGAATGATCACCACGGCGGGGCCGCGGCCGGACAGGGCCGATTTGAAGGCCCGGTCCAGTACCAGCGGAACCTGCTCCGGGGTGCTGACCTGCTGCCGGAAGGTGGCGACGTCCTTGGTGAGGTTGGCCAGATCCACTTCCTGCATGTACCCGGAGCCGAGCGCGGTGCGCGACTGCTGCCCGACGATGGCCACGACCGGAACGCTGTCCAGTTTGGCGTCGTACAGGCCGTTGAGCAGGTGCACGGCACCGGGGCCCTGGGTGGCCGTGACCACCCCCACCCCGCCCGTGTACTTGGCGTGCCCCACCGCCATGAAGGCGGCATTTTCCTCGTGCCGGGCCTGGATGAATTCGATCGTCCCCGCGCGCCGCAGCGCGCCCATGAACGTGTTGATGCCGTCCCCGCTGTAGCCGAAGATCCGCGGGACCCGCCAGGCGCGAAGCCGATCGACGATAAGGTCTGCAACGAGCCGCTGGGCCATGTCCACTCCACTCGCAATAGCCAGGGTGCTTACTGTCTCTCATCCCTATCATCCGCTGCCGGCGTTTTGAACCCTTCCCGGAGCCTACCGCCGCCCTGCGGCCGGCATGCAAGGATGGCGGCATGGAACTGGACGGAGAACTGGCGGCCCATCCCATCCAGCAGGGTGCGGTGGTTCAGCGGGACATCGACCTGTACCGCACGCTGAGCGCCGACATCGCTGCCGGTGTGGCGGTGGTGTCGACGCGATGGCGGAACCGGGACTACGCGGCGACCGTCAGCGGTTATCTCTCGGTGTCCTACGATCCGCCCACCATGCTGGTCAGCCTCTTCGAGGAGTCGAGGATTTGCGACGCCGTGGCCAACTCGGGGACCTGGGCCCTGAGCCTGCTGGCGTCGCAGCACCAGGGCACGGCGAACTGGCTGGCGAGCCCGGGCAATCCGGTGGAAGGCCTGCTCAACCAGGTGCCGTACCGGCGCGGCCCTGCCACCGGTACCGCGGTGATCGCCGGAGCCCCGGCGTGGTTTGAGCTGAAGACGACGGCGGTGCACCCGGCGGCCACCCACCTGCTGATCGTCGGCGAGGTGCTGGCCATGGGCCGGGACGCCGCCGGTTCGGAAAGCGCCGATCCGCTCATCCACTTCGCCTCCTCCTACCAGCGCCTGGGCCGGTAGGAGGGGGCCGGACCCGTGAGCGCCAAGCTAGGGCAGCGCCGGCGGCTCGGAATAGGCGCCTTCCCAGACGGCCCGCGATCCGGATTCACCGGTCAGCACCACCGCCACCGTGGCGCCGGCACACACGGCCAGCACGGCAACGGCGACCACCGCCGCGATGATGCGGTACCCGGCGCCTAGCTTGCGCCGCGAGGCGGCGGCCGCCGTCGTTCCGTAGCGGAACCACAGCCAAAGCCCCAGCGCCGCGGCGAAAAGGCCGGCCACCCAGGGCAGCATCATGTCGCCCAACCGCATGTGTTCGACGGCCTGCGGCGTCTGGTCGATCCTCAGGAACAACCAATGGCCGGCCTGCTGGGTGACCGGCACCAGCACCAGGGCCAGCAGGGCGATCAGCGGGGTGGCAATCCCCAGGCGGCGCCGCGCCGCCGGCCAGAGCAGGGTGAGCGCAACGCACAGCGCGGCGAGCGGAACGAACACGACGGTGGCGTGGACCAGGAGCACGTGCAGCGGCAGGGAATTGATTTCGTACTCCACCGGGATCCGCTCCTTGTGTTCCAGGCATGGCCCATCACCCGGTAAGACGCGTCCGCCTGACGTTGCGGTTCAGCCGGGCGTCCGGCCGCCGGTCCATTGTCTTACCCAGCCGCCTGCTCTATGAATGGACTATGACGGTCACGCTGAGGTCCCTCGAAACCGCTGTTCCGGATACCATCCTGATCCAGTCGGAGGTGCGGGACGTGTTTTCCACGCAGCCGGGCTTGACGCGCCTGGGGCAGCGCCTGGTGACCACATCGTTCGACCAGTCAGGCATCGACACCCGGTACACCGCCGTCGACGAACTCACGATGGCCAGGCGAACGGACAACCCGGTGTTTTTCGACGCCGATTCCCGGCGGCTGCTCTCGCCGAGCACCAAGGTGCGGAACGACGTGTTCGCGGACAAGGCTACCCCGCTGTTCATCGAGGCCGCCGGCAAGGCGCTGGCCTCCTGCGAGGGGATCGGCCCGGCGGACATCACGCATCTCATCACCGTCTCCTGCACCGGCTTCTTCAACCCCGGCCCGGACTACAAGATCGTGCGCGCACTCGGGCTCAATCCTGCCGTCCAGCGCTACCACCTTGGCTTCATGGGCTGCTACGCGGCGTTCCCGGCCCTGCGCGCGGCCAAGTCGTTCTGCGACGCGGATCCGGACGCCGTGGTGATGGTGGTATCGGCCGAACTCTGCACCCTGCACGTGCGTACGTCCAACGACCCGGACACCATCGTGGGGTCCTCGCTGTTCGCGGACGGGGCGGCGGCCGCGATCATCACCGCGCGCGGCCTGGCAGAGACCGGACCGGCCATCCGGCTGGACCACTTCGAAACCGTGCTGACCCCGGTTGGCGAGGAATCCATGGCCTGGAACATCGGCGACGAAGGCTTCGAAATGGTCCTGGGGACCTATGTGCCGCACATCATCGACGATCACATCGTTGGCGCCCTTGAACCCCTCTTGGCCCGTGAACCGGCCCTGGCCGCCAAACCGTACCGCGACATTGAACACTGGGCGATCCATCCGGGCGGCCGCAGCATTCTGGACAAGGTCGAGGCCAAGCTGGAGCTGACCGGGGAACAGCTCGTGCCGGCCCGGGAAACGCTGCGGCGGTACGGGAACATGTCCAGCGCCACCGTGATGTTTGTGCTCAAGCACATCCTGGAACAGCCGGCCGGGTCCGCCGAGGAGCGGATCTGCTCGATGGCGTTCGGCCCGGGCCTGACAGTGGAAACCGGGCTGTTCACCAAGACCGTGCCGGCCGCGACCCTCCAGGCCCGCCAGGTCCCCGCGGCAGCGGCGGTGTAGGGCGGGAACGGACCGCCGTGGCCGCACGCCCACCGGCACGCAATGCGTCAACGTTCCTGGCCCGCCGCGCCACGGACGCCGTGGAGGAAATGGACAGGCCGGATTGCGATCCCGCCATGCTGCGGCGCACCTATGCCCAGTTTCCGCTGATCAACCGGGCGGTGTCCGGTTGGCACGGCATCTACCGGCGCCTGCTTCGCCCGCGCCTGGCCGGCATCGAGGCCCCCACCCTGCTGGATATCGGCTCCGGCGGCGGCGACGTTCCCCGGCTGCTCGCCCGCTTGGCGGCCCGGGACGGCCTGGACCTGCGGATCACCGCCATCGACCCCGACCCGCGCGCGCATGCCTTCGCCGTGTCCCGGCCGCAGTCGCCCGGCCTGGAGTTCCGGCAGGCCTTCAGCTCGGAGCTGGTCGCCGAAGGACGCAGCTTCGACGCCGTGGTGTCCAACCACTTGCTCCACCACCTGACCGCCCCCGAGCTGGCCGGGTTGCTGGCCGACTCGCAGCGGTTGTCCCGCACCCTCGCAGTGCACAGCGACATCATCCGCAGCCGGACGGCGTACGTGCTGTTCGCCGCCGGGACGCTGCCGTTTTTCCACCGCTCCTTCATCCGCCGGGACGGCCTGACCTCCATCCGGCGCAGCTACACCCCGGACGAGCTGCGCGCCGCCGTCCCGCCCGGCTGGCGGGTGCTGCCTGATTCACGCTTCCGGCAGCTGTTGATCCATGAGACCAATGCCTGAGGCAGCGCTCCCCGAGAGCCGGCCCGACGAAGCGCCCGGGGACCGCGTGCTCGATGTCGCGGTGGTCGGCGGCGGCCCGGTGGGACTGTTAATGGGCATCCTGCTGGCCCGGCGCGGAGTGGACGTGGCGGTCCTGGAGCGGCGCCGGGCACGCAGCAGCCACTCCCGGGCGATCGGGATCCATCCGCCGGCCTTGGCCGTGCTCGACGACGCCGGGGTGGGCCCGGAGCTGTTGGCGGCCGGCATCCGCATCCGCCGGGGGGTGGCCCGCAGCCGCGGCCGGGAAGTCGCGTCGCTGTCGTTTGATGCCATTCCCGATGCGCATCCCTATGTGCTGGCCGTGCCGCAGGTCATCACCGAACGGCTGCTGGAAGAACGGCTGGAGGCGCTGCGTCCCGGGGCCCTGCGGCGTGCAGTGGCGGTGCAGGCGGCGCACGACGACGCAGCTGCCGTAACGTTGTCCTGTCGCGTGGGCGCGGGCGCGGGTGCGGGCACGGCGCCGGCGCGGGGCGTGGACGCGGGACCTGACCCGGCGGCGGGTGCGGCCACGGTGCGGGCCCGGCTCGTGGTGGCGGCCGACGGCGCATATTCCGCCTTGCGCCATCAACTCGGCGTCGGGGTGCGGACCCGGGTGTATCCCGACGCCTACCTGATGGGAGACTTCGCCGACACCACCGGCGACGGCAGCACCGCCGTGCTCTATCTGGAGGCGGGCGGAATCGTCGAATCCTTTCCGCTCCCCGGCGGTACCCGGCGCTGGGTGGCCAGGATGCCCGGCGTGGTCAGCCACCCGACCGCTGGCGGCCTCGCCTCCCTGGTCGCGCGACGCACCGGCACCGGGCCGGACCCCGGCAGCTGTTCCATGCTCAGCGCCTTCTCCGTCAGCTCCCGGATGCCACGGCGGCTGATAGCCGGGCGCATCGCGCTGATCGGCGACGCAGCACACCAGGTCAGTCCGATCGGCGGGCAGGGCATGAACCTGGGCTGGCTGGACGCGGCCGCCTTGGCTCCAATCGTGGCCGCAGCCCTGGCGGGCGAACCGACCGGCACGGCGCTGCGCAGGTTCGAGGCGGACCGGCGGCGGGCGGCCAACACCGCCATCTGGCAGGCGCACCTGAACATGGCCTTGGGCCGGCCCCTGCCGGCGCCGGTGCTCGCCGCCCGCAACCGCCTGTTCAGCACGCTCACCCGCGTGCCCGGCGTGCAGGACACCGTGGCCAGCCGCTTCACCATGCACTGATCCGTCATCAAGCGGCTGCGGCTTATCCGGACGGCTAAAGTGGCTCTAGACAAATTCGGCAGCACGTCGATTTTCCCAAGCCGGAGACGTCCCGGCGGCACGGTTTGGAGGTGGGCATGGTCGGCGCGGACCGCATCGCCGTGCTGTCGCTGCATACCTCGCCGCTGGCCCTCCCCGGTGGAGGCGATGCCGGCGGCATGAACGTCTATGTGCGCGCCTTGGCGCGCGAACAGGCGGCGCTGGGCACCGCCGTCGACGTTTTCACCCGCTCCCTGCATGACGGGCAGGAACCCGTGGAACATCCCCGCGCCGGCGTCCGCGTGATCCACCTCGACGGGGCCCCGGCCGACACGGTGGCAAAGGAAGACCTGCCGCAGCGGCTGGACGCGCTGGAGGCCTCGCTGCGGCAGTTCACGCAGCGGGACGGGGCACGGTATGACGTGCTGCACTCGCACTATTGGCTCTCGGGTGCAGTGGGGCTGCGGCTGCAACACGACTGGCACATTCCGCTGGTGCATTCGATGCACACGATGGGGCTGGTCAAGAACCTGCACCTGCAGCCCGGCGAACCGCCCGAGCCGGACTCCCGGATCCGCGGGGAACAAGCCATAGCCTCCGGATCCGGCCGGCTGATCGCCAACACCCTGACCGAGGCGGCCGAGTTGGTCGATCTCTACGGCGCGGACGAGGGGACGGTCGACGTGATCCCGCCCGGCGTCGACCTGCACACCTTCCGCCCCGACGGCCGGCGCGCGGACCGGGAGGCGGCGGGAATCGGTCCGGATACCTTCCACCTGGTGTTCGCCGGCCGCCTCCAGGTGCTGAAAGGACCGCAGGTGTTGCTGGCCGCCGCGGCGGAACTGCGCCGGCAACGGCCCGACATCCGGCTGCGGGTGTCCATCATCGGCGAGATCAGCGGAGCCGCAGGGCTGGACCTGCCGGCGCTTGCCAGCGAGCTGGGGCTGGATGACATGGTGGCGCTCTCGCCGCCGGTGGAGCCGCGCGAACTGGCGGCCACCTTCCGCAGCGCCGATGTGGTGGCGGTGCCGTCCTTCAGCGAATCCTTCGGCTTGGTCGCCTTGGAAGCGCAGGCGTGCGGTACGCCCGTCGTTGCCACCAACGTGGGCGGGCTGCCGGTGGCGGTCAGCCACGGGCTCACCGGCCTGCTGGTGGATGGTCACGACCCGGCCCGGTGGGCGGGTGCCCTCCGCGAGCTGCATGAATATCCGGAGTTCCGCCAGCGCCTCGGCGCAAATGCGGCGGTGCACGCCTCGTCCTTCGGCTGGGAGCAGACCGCCGCGCTGACGGCGCACAGCTACCAGCTGGCGGTCGACCACTTCCGCCGCTGAGAGCCTGCCGGGGCCGGCGGGACAAGGGATCGGGCAGCCGCACGGCTAGGATTCATGGGTGCCACTTCATGATTTCCGCATCCGCCGCGCCACCCGCGACGACATCCCCGCCACGCTCGACATGAAGCTCGCCGCCTGGCGGGAAACCTACGCATCCCAGCGTCCCGAGAGCTTCTTCGCCGCCGAAGAGGCCCGGCGGGAGCAGCAGATCGACTGGTGGACGCGCGGGCTGGCGGCTGGCGCCGAGCTGTGGGTGGCCGAAGATCCCGGCGGGCGGATCATCGGATGCTCGGGCGGCGGCCCCGTGCAGCACGACGACGCCGACGCCGGAGTGCCGCACGAACTGCAGATGCTCTATGTGCTGGCGGAGGCCCACGGGACCGGGCTCGGCCAGCGGCTGCTGGAGGCGGCGATCGGCGGCGGGCCGGCGCTGCTCTGGGTCCTCGAGGACAACCCGCGCGCCCAGGCGTTCTACCGCAAGAACGGATTCGGTCCGGACGGGCGCCGCGAGCCGCTGACCGGCCTGTGGGAGGGCCTGTACGAGATCCGGATGGTCAGGCGGGGCGGTTAGACCCGTTCCAGCTCGGCGCGAATGGCGGCGATGCCGCGCCACACTTCCTGGAAGCTGGTGGACAGCGGCGAGAGCCCCAGCCGGAGGCCGTCGGGCTCGCGGAAGTCCGGTATCACGCCCTGCTCCCAGAGCCTGCCGGTGATCTGCTTGAAGTCCGGGTGGTCGATGGTGACGTGGCCGCCGCGTTCGGCCGGATCGAGCGGCGAGGCGATGGCGACGCCGAACCCGCCCAACGCCTCCTGCACGGCTTCGACGGCAAACCCGGTCAGGGCGATCGACTTTTCCCGGACCGCTGCCAGCCCGGCCTCGTCGATCAGGGCGACCATGTCCTGCAGGGCGGTCATGCCGATGATCGGCGGAGTACCCGACGTGAACCGGCGGATGCCGCCGGCCGGCTGGTACCCCTGACCCATCTCGAAGGGTTTGGCACTGCCCAGCCAGCCTTGGATCGGCTGGCTGAGGTGCTGGTGCTCGGTCCGCACGTAGGCCCAGGCCGGGGCGCCGGGCCCGCCGTTGAGGTACTTGTAGCTGCAGCCGGTGGCCAGGTCAACGCCCCAGCGGTCCAGTTCCACGGGCAGCACCCCGGCGGAATGGCACAGATCCCACAAAACCAGGGCACCGGCGTCGTGCGCCGCGGCAGTGATGGCCGGGATGTCCGCAACATAGCCGGAGCGGTAGGCCACGTGGCTGAGCAACACGAGCGCAGTGTCGGGCCCGACGGCGGCCCGGGCCGCCTCGGCCGTCACTCCCCCGGCGTGCGGGGGCTCGAGCCAGTCCAGCTCCAGCCCGCACTCGGCGGCGATGCCTTCTACGATGAAGCGGTCGGAGGGGAAATTGTCCCGGTCCACCAGGATGCGCCGGCGGCCCGGGCGGGCGGCGATCGCGGCGCGGGCCAGTTTGTACAGCAGCACCGTGGTGGAGTCCGCGACCACGCATTGGCCGGGGGCGGCTCCCAGCACGACCCGTCCGAGCTCGTCGCCGATCTGCTCCGGCAACTGGAGCCAGACCTCGTCCCAGGCACGGATCAGCCGGCCGCCCCACTGCCGCGTCATGACGTCCCGGACCCGCTCGACGCTGGCGGCCAGCGGCCGGCCCAGCGAATTGCCGTCCAGGTAGGCCACGACGGAGCCGTCGTCGTGGCCCAGAAACCGGGTACGGTATCCGGCCAGCGGGTCTGCGGCGTCGAGCATCCGGGCGCGGTCACGCAACTGATCGTCGTTGGTCATACGGCAAGCATAGAGGCGGCTGCCGCGGCGCCGCCGAACCGCGGCGCGAAGATTCCGAAAAAAATACTCCGTGGCTGTCGATATCCACCCCCGCCATTCGACGGCATAGTAGAAGGCGCACGCCCGCGTCCTCGTACTCAGAAGGAGAAAGCCATGAAGTACATGTTCATCATGCGGTCCACGGATGAAGCCCTTGAGGCGTCCAAATCCATGCCGTTCGAAGAAATGATCAACAAAATGGGCGCCTACAACGAGGCGATGATCAACGCCGGCGTCATGCTGGCGGGAGAGGGCCTGGCGGATCTTTCCGACGGCAGCGGCTTCGTTGTGGACTTCTCGGAGGAACCGCCGATCGTGACCGACGGCCCGTACGGCGAGACCCACGAGCTGTTCAACGGTTTCTGGATTGTCCAGGTGGCATCCAAGGAGGAAGCCGCGGAGTGGGCCAGCCGCTGCCCGCTGGGACCGGGCTCGAAGCTGGAGGTCCGCCGCGTGACCGAGGCCGCCGATTTCGCGGAGTTTGCCGACAACGAGTACATCCGGAAGGAAGAAGGATGGCGCGAGGAAGAGGCGAAGCTCCGCTCGGAGAACGCCTGACCCCCGGAGCGCAGGAGCCCGCGGTAACGGGCGCCCAAGCCCAAGCGGCAATCCGGCGCCGGATCGATGCGTTGTGGCGGATCGAAGGCGCCCGGATTGTCGCCGCCGTGGCCCGTGCCACCGGGGATGTCGGGTTCGCCGAGGACATCGCGCAGGAAGCCGTGGCCGATGCGCTGGTCCAGTGGCCGCGCACCGGTGTCCCCCGCAACCCGGCGGCGTGGCTGACCACGGTGGCCAAGCGCCGGGCGATTGACGCCTGGCGGCGTGCCGAACGACTGGAGGACCGTTACCAGGTGCTGGCTCGCGGGCTGCGGGACGCAGACGGCGTGGACTGGGACCCCGTACCCGACGACGTGCTCCGGCTCGTCTTCACCGCCTGCCACCCGGTGCTCTCGCGGGAAGCGCAGGTGTGCCTGACGCTGCGGATTGTCGCCGGCCTTTCCGCCGAGGAGATCGGCAGGCTGTTCGTGATTCCGGTCGCAACGGTTCAACAGCGCATCGTCCGGGCCAAGAAAACCCTGGCTGCGGCGAAGGTGCCCTTCGAAGTTCCCGAACCCAATGAGTGGGGCCCGCGGCTGGGCGGCGTCCTGCGGGTGGTCTACCTCCTGTTCACGGAAGGGTACGCGGCGACCTCCGGGAACCGTTGGATCCGGCCCGACCTGGCCGGCGAAGCCCTGCGGATCGGACGCGTCCTGGTTTCACTGGTGCCCCGGGAGCCCGAAGCGCACGCGCTGGTGGCCCTGATGGAGTTCCAGGCCTCGCGTTTCGGCGCCCGCACCGGGTCCGACGGCAGTCCGGTCCTGCTCGCCGACCAGGACCGGACGCGCTGGGACCCGCCCAGATTGAACGCGGCCGCGCCGCACTGGCCAGGGCCGACGCGCTGGGCCGGGGCCGGGGCAGCTACGCCCTGCAGGCAGCCATCGCCGAATGCCATGCGGCCGCCCCCAGCGTCGCCGGCACCGACTGGGCGCAGATCGTGCTGCTCTACGATGCGCTGGGCCGGGTGGCGCCGAGCCCGGTGGTGGAGCTCAACCGTGCTGTGGCCGTGTCCATGGCCACCGGGCCCGCCACGGCCCTGGCCATCGTGGACCGCCTGGTCTCGGAGGGCGCCCTCAGCGGCTCCCACCTGCTCCCCAGCGTCCGCGGCGAGCTGCTGGCCCGGCTCGGCCGGGCGGACGAGGCCCGCGCCGAGTTCGCCGCCGCCGCCGCCCTGGCGAAGAACGAGCGCGAACGGGAGGTACTCGAACGCCGGGCCGCCACCGCCTGACCGGTCCGACCAGGCGCCGGTCAGCCGGCGAGTGTATGGACGCTGCCGGTGAAGTGCAGCCGGTGGCTGCGCTCCCCCCAGCCGGTGAATTCGGAAGCTTCCCACGACCCGTCGCGTTCCGTGTCATGGATCCTGACGGCCACCGTGGCGGGCAGGAAGACCGGAGCGGCGAAGTCGATGCGCCAGCTGAAGGGTTCGCTGGCCGTTGCTTCCACACTGGTCAGGACCCGGGACGCCAGGTACATGCCGTGGGCGATGGACCGCTTGAGCCCCAGCATTTTGGCGGATACCGCGCTCAGGTGGATCGGGTTGAAGTCGCCGGAGACCCCGGCGTACTCGCGCCCGGCCTCCGGCCCGAGCCGCCAGCGGGCCGTCGGCTGCGGCGGCGTGAAATCGACGCGTTCAGGCCGGGACGCCTTGTCCAGCCCGGGCAGGTAGACCGCCTTGGCCAGGTAGTCCGAGACGCCTTCCCACACGGCGTCGCCGCCGGCCTCGATCCGGGTATGCAGTTCGACCTGCGTACCCGCGTGGTGGCCGCGGAGGCCCTCGGCCCAGGCGGTCACGGTCAGGGGCTCGGCGAAGTGGACCGGCCGCAAATGCCGCACCCGGTTGGCCAGGTGGACCATGCCGAGCAGCGGCAGCGGAAAGTCCGGCCGCGTCATCACGCTCATGGCCACGGGGAACGCGACCGAGTGCAGGAACACGGAGGGCAAGGTATCCCGGACGGTGCCGTTGACCAGCTGCTGGAACCCGCTGATCCGCTCAGGGGTGATCTGCACCCCGTCCAGGGTATGCCGTACCGGCGGGACCTGCTCGGCGTGCTGGCCCACGCCCAGCTTATGCCGCGCGGCAGTCGACGCGGCCGTCAGGTAGAGGCGCGAGAGCGTGGGCATCTCCCCCAGGATCACCTCGTTCATGCGCCGACCATGCTTTGCCCGCAGACCCGCAGGGTCTGCCCGTTGATGCCGCCCGCGGCATCGCTGGCCAGGAAGGAGACGGCCTCGGCGACGTCGCGCGGCTGTCCGCCCTGTTGCAGCGAGGAGAGCCGGCGTGCCACTTCCCGGGTCACGAACGGCATCCGGGCGGTCATGTCCGTCTCGATGAAGCCCGGCGCGACGGCGTTGATGCTGCCGCCGGCCTCGGCGAGTTCGGCAGCCGATGCCCGGACCATGCCGATGATTCCCGCCTTGGACGCAGCGTAATTGGTCTGCCCGCGGTTGCCCGCAATGCCGCTGACAGAGGCCAGCGAAACCACGCGCGGCCGCCCGCGGAAGGCACCGGAGGCCAACAGCTGCCCGTTCATCCTCAGCTGGGACGAGAGGTTGACGGCGATCACGGAGTCCCATTTGGCCTGATCCATGTTGGCCAGCAGCTTGTCCCGGGTGATGCCGGCATTGTGGATCACGATGTCCAGCCCGTGGTGCCGCTCCACGGCGTGGGCCGCGATTTTCGCGCCGGCATCGGCCGCGGTGATGTCCAGCTGCAGGGCGGTGCCGCCCACCCGGTTCGCGACCTGTGCCAGCTGCTCCCCGGCCGCGGGGACATCGACGACGATGAGCTGTGCGCCGTCGCGGTGCAGGGTCTCGGCGATGGCAGCGCCGATGCCGCGCGCGGCGCCGGTGACGACGGCGACCTTGCCGGCCAGCGGACGGTCCGGATCCGCGGGGAGCAAGCCCTCGTCGGAGCCAACCAGCAGGAACTGGCCGTTGACGTAGGCGCTCCTGGCCGAGAGCAGGAAACGCAGGGGCCCGAGGACGGCCGGCGCACCGGCGTCAACGCCTTCCCCGAGGAGGATGCCATTGGCGGTGGCACCGCCGCGCAGCTCGTGCGCCAGCGACCGCAACGACCCGTCCACGGCTTGGCGGGCGGCGGCCTGCGCAGGCCGGGCGGCGCCGGCGGCCGGGCGGGAGACGGTGATGACCCGGCCGCCCGGCGCCAGATCCCGCAGGCTGGCGCCGGCGCCGAGCAGCGGACCCGAAAGGTCCTCGGGCGCGGCCAGTTCGTCGAGCACCAGCACGATGCCGCCGAGGCGTTCCTTCGGTGCCGCATGCCGGCGGACGTCCAGGTCCCACCCGAGCATTTCCTTGGCCACGGTGTCGGCGCCGGCGCCCGCACCGAGCACCAGGACAGGTCCGGGCAGCAACGGTGCGCCGGGCCGGTAGCGGCGCAGAACGGCAGGCTGCGGCAGCCCCAGCTTCTTGGCCAGGCTCTTCACCGGTCCGGCATTAACCAAATCCAGGTACCGGTGGGCCATCAGTTCGCCTCCAGGATGGCGACGACGCCCATGCCGCCAGCGGCGCAGACGGAAATCAGGCCGCGGGTGGTGCGGGACTCGGCGTCGGCCTTCTCACGCAGCATCTTGGCCAGGCTGGCCACCAGCCGCCCGCCGGTCGCCGCAAACGGGTGGCCGGTCGCCAGCGAGGAGCCGTTGATGTTAAGGCGGGTGCGGTCGATGGCGCCCAGCGGCTTCTCGAGGCCCAGCTTGTTGCGGCAGAACTCCTCGCTTTCCCACGCCGCCAGGTGGCACAGCACGGTTCCGGCGAAGGCCTCGTGGATTTCGAAGAAATCGAAATCGGCGAAGGTCAGGGCCTGCCGGGCCAGCAGCCGGGGCACCGCGTAGGCCGGCGCCATCAGCAGTCCTTCCTTGCCGTGCACAAAATCAACGGCCGCGGCTTCGGAGTCCACCACCTCTGCCAGCACCGGCAGGTCATTGCTCCGGGCGTATTCTTCCGAGCTCAGCAGCACGGTGGAGGCGCCGTCGGTCAGCGGCGTGGAGTTGCCGGCCGTCATGGTCGCCTCGGCGCCGAGGTTCTTGCCAAACACCGGCTGCAGCTTGCCCAGCTTCTCCAGGGTGGTGTCGGCGCGCAGGTTGGAGTCCTTGGCCAGGCCGCGGTAGGGCGTCATGAGGTCATCGAAGAACCCGCGCTCGTACGCTGCCGCAAGGTTGTGGTGGCTGGCCAGGGCGAGTTCGTCCTGCGCATCGCGGGTGATGTTCCAGGCGGCGGTGGTCAGCGCCTGATGCTCGCCCATCGACAGCCCGGTCCGCGGTTCGGCCGTGCCCGGCGCGTTGGGTGCCAGGTCCTTGGGACGCAGCTTGGCGACGGCGGTCAGCTTCTGCTGCATGCTCTTGGCGCGGTTCAGTTCCAGGAGTACCGACCGGAGTCCTTCGCTGACCGCGATCGGTGCGTCGGAGGCAGAGTCCACGCCGCCGGCGATGGCGGAGTCGATTTGCCCCAGTTTGATCTTATTGGCCAGGCCCATCACGGTTTCCAAACCGGTGGCGCACGCCTGCTGCAGGTCGTAGGCCGGCGTTTGAGGCGAAAGCGCGGAACCGAGCACCGCCTCGCGGGTGAGGTTGAAGTCGCGCGAGTGCTTGAGGACAGCGCCGGCGGCCACCTCGCCGATGCGTTCGTCCTGCAGCCCGAACCGTGCCACCAGCCCGTCCAAGGCCGCGGTGAGCATGTCCTGGTTGCTTGCCTGCGTGTAGGCCCCGTTCGCGCGGGCAAAGGGAATGCGGTTGCCGCCGACGACTACTGCCCTGCGCAGTCCGTTGGCGGAGCGGGTGCCGGTGGCGTCAGATGAAGTGGCCATGTGGGCTCTCCTCGTGGTTCGGGTGCGGACGGGACAAAGACAGTTACCGTAACCAAGCGTACCTGATACGCTGAGTTACGTGAACACCGCCACAGGCCGCCAGGCCGCATCGAATCCGGCGACGCCGGCGGACGGCCGCTCCGCCCGCTGGGACCGTCACCGGACGGAACGCCGCCGGGAGCTGATCCGGGCTGCGCGCCACGCGGTGCACCGGCTTGGCCCCGATGCTTCCATGGAGGAGATCGCGGCAGCGTCTGGGACGTCCAAGCCCGTCTTCTACCGCTACTTCGGCGACAAGGCGGGGCTGCAGCAGGCCATGGGCGAGGTGGTGATCGGCCGGATGCAGGCCCGGCTCCAGGAGGCCGCCGCGACCGCGACTACAGCCCGGGAAGGCCTGCACGCCATGGTTTCGGTCTACCTGCAGATGGCCGAATCCTCGCCGCACGTGTACGCGTTCGTCACCCGCAACGCACCGTCCGAGCCACCGGTTGCGCAGCAGCCAGGCGCGAAGGGGGCCCGGCCGGACGCCGCACCCGAGGACGGAAGTTCCGCCGTCCTCCACGACTTTTTCGCCAACGTCACCGCCATGATCGAGGCGCCCCTGCGCGGCCACCTGGCCGCGGCAGCGGGCAGTACCGCAGAACTGGCGGCCGCATCCTACTGGCCCCGCGCCGCCATCGGCATGGTGCGGGCCGCCGGGGAATGCTGGCTGGCGGCTCCCGACGATGAAACCAAACCAAGCCGCGAGCTCATGACGGGCCTGCTCACCCAATGGCTGCTGGGCGGCGTCGCCCCGGGCCACAGCGCCCCCGCAGCGGGCTCCGGGCCACCCGGCCGGGCCGACACGACCACCGGCAAGGACTGAACCGGCCCTGCACCCGGCCGCCCGGCCGCCCCCTCCCCCGGCCGCCCCCTCCCCCGGCCACCCGACTCACACCTGACGACCGAAGGAACATCCGATGACGTATACGCCGCCCGCCCTGGAAACCCCGGAACCGGTTGAAGACCACGGAGCCGCCGTTGATGTGGCCGAACTCGGCCGGCTCTTGCTGGGCCGCTGGGCCGACATCCGCCAGGCGGCCCGTGACCTGGCCGGCCGCCCGGAACTCCACCGCATCGACGGCCTGACGATGGAGGAGCACCGGCAGCGGGTCTCCGGACAGCTGAAGTACCTCGTGGACACGGGCGCCGTGCACCGGGCCTTCCCCGCACGGCTCGGCGGCGAAGACAATCACGGCGGCAACGTGGCCGGTTTCGAGGAACTCGTCACCGCCGACCCCTCGCTGCAGATCAAGGCCGGTGTGCAATGGGGCCTGTTCGGCGCGGCGGTGCTGCACCTGGGCACTCGGGAACACCATGACCGGTGGCTGCCGGACATCATGAGCCTGAAGACTCCCGGCGCCTTCGCCATGACCGAGACCGGCCACGGATCCGACGTGGCCAGCATCGCCACCACCGCCACCTACGATCCGGGCACGGAGGAATTCGTCATCCACACGCCTTTCCGGGCCGCGTGGAAGGACTACCTGGGGAACGCCGCCAACGACGGCCTCGCCGCCGTGGTGTTCGCCCACCTCATCACCCAGGGCGTCGACCACGGCGTCCACGCGTTCTATGTGCCCATCCGGGACGAACAACATGACTTCCTGCCCGGCATCGGCGGCGAAGACGACGGCTACAAGGGCGGCCTCAACGGCATCGACAACGGCCGGCTGCACTTCGACCACGTCCGCGTCCCGCGCACCAACCTGCTGAACAGGTATGGCGACGTGGCCGGGGACGGCACCTACTCCTCCCCCATCGCCAGCCCGGGCCGCCGCTTCTTCACCATGCTCGGCACCCTGGTGCAGGGCCGCGTTTCGCTGGACGGCGCCGCCGTGGCCGCCAGCAAGGTAGCCCTGGCCATCGCCGTGCGCTATGGCACCGAACGCCGGCAGTTCAACGCGTCTTCCGACACCGCCGAAGAGGTACTGCTGGACTACCAGCGTCATCAACGGCGCCTGTTGCCCCGGCTGGCCACCACCTACGCGGCGTCCTTCGCGCACGAACAACTGCTGGAGAAGTTCGACGACGTCTTCTCCGGCGCCCACGACACCGACGAGGACCGGCAGGATCTGGAAACCCTGGCTGCCGCCCTGAAGTCGCTCAGCACCTGGCACGCGCTGGACACGCTGCAGGAGTGCCGCGAGGCCACCGGCGGGGCGGGTTTCCTGGCCGAAAACCGCTTCGCGGCACTGCGCGCCGACCTGGACATCTACGCGACCTTCGAAGGCGACAACACGGTGCTGCTGCAGCTGGTTGCCAAGCGGCTGCTGGCGGATTACGCCAGGGAATTCCGCCACGCAGACTTCGGCGTGATGGCCCGGTGGGTTGCCCATCAGGCGGCCGACGCCACCTTCCACCGCACCGGCCTGCGCCAGGTGGCCCAGACCTTCGCGGACACCGGTTCGGAGCGCAAGAGCGCCAACTACCTCAAGGATCCGGAGTCACAGCGACAACTGCTCACCGACCGGGTTTCCACCATGGTCGCCGGCATCGGCGGCGCGCTCCGCAACGCCACCAGGCTGCCGCAAGCCGAGGCCGCGGCGCTGTTCAACGAACACCAGCATGAGCTGATCGAGGCCGCCCGCGCACATGCGGAACTGCTGCAGTGGGAAGCCTTCACCGCCGCACTCGCGCAGATCGACGACGACGGTACCCGCCAGGTGCTGACCTGGCTGCGGGACTTGTTCGGCCTGTCGCTGGTGGAGAAGAACCTGGGCTGGTATCTCACGTACGGCCGGCTTTCCACCCAGCGCGCCCGCATCCTCGGCGGGTACATCAACCGCCTGCTATCCCGGTTGCGCCCGCACGCCCGCGACCTGGTGGACGCCTTCGGCTATGGGCCCGAGCATCTGCGCGCGAAGATTGCCACCGGCGCCGAGCAGGAACGCCAGGCCGAAGCCATGGCCTATGCCCGGTCGCGGCGGGCCAGCGGCGATGCCCCGGTGGACGAGAAGGTGCTCGTCGCCCGCCGGAAAGCCGCCGAAAAGCTCGCCCGGAACCGCCGGAAGCTGCCGGCAAACAGCTAGGAGCACGACGGCGGGGCCCAGCCGGGGGTGTCGATCCGGATCGCCACGGCGGGGACCGCCGTCGTCAGCGGGTGAAGCCCGGGCGAGGCGGCGCACCCGTGGCGGGCACACCGCCGTCGTCAGCGGGTGAAGCCCGGGCGACACGGCGCACCCGTGGCGGGCACCGCCGCGGCAGCGGAGCGGGAGCGGCTAAGATTTTCTGGGCCCGCTCTTCCCTTCCGCGGGCGGAAAGCAAAGCATGTCCTTCACCCAGAATGCCCTTGCCCGCTGGCAAGAGCTGCAGGCTCTGTCCGCGACGCCGGGCCTCAAGCTCGCCGCCGCCAGCCCCTGGGTGCCGGCGCTGTTCCGGACCGCTTTCACCCGCTCCCGGCCGCAGCTGCCGCTAGAGGAGTTCCATCGGAACACCGACTCGTTCCTGGCCGAGCTGCGGCGCGCCGGAGCACCGCTGCGCGAGGACTGGTCCGCCCGCCAGTACGCCGACGACTGGGTGGCCCGCAGGTTCCTGTCCCGCCTGCGCGAGGGAGGCCGGTTCGTCTACGAGCCCACCGAAGCAACGGTGCGGTTCCTGGAGTACCTGGACGGCCTGACCGGGGCTTCCTCCTCCCTGAACAGCTCCCGCCTGGCCACACTGCTCACCCGGGTCGAGGCCCTGGCCCATGAGACCGATCCGGATCCCGAGGCGCGCATCGGTGTGCTGCGGGCCGAAATCGCCGAACGGCAGGAAAAGATCCGAGCGCTGGAAGACGGCGACGCGCCGGCGTCGTTGCCCGAGGCCGCGGCCGCGGAGGCCGCACGCGACATCCTGGCGTTGGCGGCCGGGTTGCCGGCGGACTTCAAGCGGATGCGCGACGGGTTGGAGCGCATGCTGCACACGCTGCGCGCCGAAATCGTCGAGTCGAATGCCACCAAAGGCATCACCATGGGCGAGCTGCTCGACGCGGACAAGCGGCTGCGCGGCACCAGCGAAGGCCGGACGTACGAGAGCTTCACGGCGTTCCTGAACGACGAAGACCAGCAGCAGCGCTTCCGGCAGGCCATCGCCGACGTGCTCGAGCGGGACTTCGCCGACGGCCTGGAGCCGGAGGACCGGAAGGCCCTGCAGCAGCTCATGCCCCAGCTGCGGGCCCAATCGGCCGAGATCCACCGCATCTACGGGCGGCTCTCGGAGAGCATGCACACCTTCGTGCAGTCGGACGACTACCGCGAATCGGTCCAGCTGCGCCAAGCGATCCGGGCGGCCGAGGCAGCCATCTTCAAGTCCCGGCACGGCCTGCCTGGCCGGCGGGCGGTGGTACCGGCGCCCCAGCTCTACGGCTCCGGCTTTGAATCGGTGAGCATGATCCGGCTCTACGATCCGCAGGATCACCAGGCGCCGGCCAAGTTGCCGCCACCGCCGGAGTTCACCGAGGCGGACATCCGCCACGTGGCCCGCACACCGCAAGCAGACGCCGCGGTGCTCTCCCGTGCGGTGCGCACCGCCGTCGAGTCCCGCGGGCCGGCGCCGTTGTCGGCGGTCTATGACCAGCTTGAACCGGAACACCGGCACCTGAACAGCCTGCGCTGGCTGCTGCACCGGGCCTTGAATTCCGGCGGCGTGCTCGATCCGGACGCGACCGAGAGCGTCACCCTGATCCAAATCGACGGCAGCGAACGCACAGCAGTGCTGCCTGCCGTTACCTTCACGAAAGCTGCAGATTCATGAACGAGTTGACCGAGGACGAGGTGGCCGAGGTTTTCCTCGCATCGCCCGCAGGGCCGGACGAGGCGGCTGCGCCGGAAGAAGAACACGGCCCGCTGGAAGAATCGAATCCCGACGAGGCTTGGGAGGAGCCCGCCCGCGACGAGATCGTGGACGGGCCGGAACTCTTCGACGGCGATACCGGCAAGCTGCCCCTGAAACTGCGCCAGGCCCTGATCCGGCTGCTGCGCGGCCCCTACCTGCACGGCGGCTCCACCGACCGCGTCTACGACACCGTGGTGGAACACCGCCGTGTCCTCGCCTCCCGGCTCAGCGAGTTGTTCCTGCAACTGGTCATCGACGAAGACCGCAAGGTCGCCATGCTGCGGCCGGTCCCCATGGCCGAGCCCCACACCAACGCCCTGCAGCGGCAGCGGGAAATGACGCGCGAAGAGACCCTGCTGCTGCTGCGCATGCGGCTCATCCAGGACCGGCATGCCGGCACCGGGACGGAGCCGCTGATCAGCCGGGCCGACGTGATCGACGTACTGCAGGACTACGTGGACCCGGAACAGCGCGACGCCAAGCACGTGGAGGATCTGGCCGACGCCTCCATCCGCAAGCTGTCCAACGAGCGCCGGCTGCTGGAAGCCACCGAACTTCCCGACGTGTGGGTCATTTCCCCGGCGCTGCCGCTGGCCTTGCCCTTCGAGAACATCGGCGACATACCGGCGGTGATCGGTTCGCTGGCCGGCACGCTCCCGCAGGCGGGCGAGGCACCGGAGACGGACCAGTCGGCTTTCGACGGCGAGGAGGCCTGACATGAGCATCGAAACGATCCTTCCCATGGACGGGCTGCTGAATCCCGGCCAGCACCGCCTCAGCCGCGTGCAGCTGGTCAACTGGGGTACCTTCGACGGAGCGCACACCATCCGCGTGGACCGTGCCGGAACGTTGCTGACCGGAGGCTCCGGCGTGGGCAAGTCGACCATCTTCGACGGCATGCTCCAGGTGCTGGACGCCCGGCCAAAGATGAACGAGGCGGCCCAAACCAGCGCCGGCAGCGCCGCCGAGGAACGGCGGACCGCGTTCAGCTACATGCGCGGGCGGCTGGGCGCCACGCCGGCGGACGGCGACGGCTCACGGACCGCCACGTTCTACCAGCGTCCCGGTGCCACCTGGTCGGCGGTCTGCCTGACCTTCGACAACGCCCTGGGCCAGACCACCAGCCTGTCCGTGCTCCTGGACCTGCCGGCCAACGGCACCGAACACAACGTGGGCCGCTTCTACGCGCTGCACAACAAGGCGCTGGACATTCCCGCGCTGGAGGCCGGCATGCTCGGCCGGTTCAGCAAGACGTCGCTGGAGGCGCTGCTGCCGGGCAGCCAGGTCTTCGATTCGCACAAGGCGTTCGCGGAGCGTTTCCGGCAAGCGCTGGGCATCGACCAGGACAAGGCTTTCGGCCTGCTACGGACGCTGCAGACGGGCAGGGGCCTGGGCGGCACCGTGAACGACTTCTTCCGCAACCACGTGCTGGACACGCCTCGGACGCTGGCCGCCGCCGAGGAGGCCGTGGAAGACTTCAGCCACCTCAGCAGCATCAGGCGGCAACTGGAGCGCGCGCGGCAGCAGCGGGACCTGTTGGCCCCCGTCCCACAGCTGCATCAGGAGCTGCAGCAGACGCAGTCCGAACTGGAGCACAACCGCGTGTTGGCGGACCAGGCCCTGCCGCTCTACCGGCGCCGCCTGGCGCTGGACTGCCACGGCCGGCAGATCGACCGGCTGGAAGCGGAAGCAACGGCAGCGGCGGCTGCGCTGGCAGCGGCTGAAGCAGCACGGGACGGCCTCAGGGAGAAGGCGGCGGCATTGCGGGCGCGGTACGGCAGCGAAGGAGGCTCCGCCGTCGCGACCTTGGAACGGGAGCTTGCCGCGGCCCAGGCCGAGCTGCGGGCCCGCCAGTCCGTCGAAGATGCCGTCCGGGGCGAGATGGCGGCCGCAGGGATTGAGGCCGATTTCAGTCCCGCCGGGCTCGCTGCCGCGCGCAGCCGTGCCGCCGTGCTGGCCAGGGATCTGGCCAAGGAAGCCGAGTCGGCCCGCGAACGCAGCAACGACGCCCAGGGCGAGGCCTGGACCCTCAAGGGCGGGATCCGTGCGCTGGAGGAAGAGATCGAGTCCTTCCGCCGCCGCACCAGCAACATCCGTCCCGACAGTTTGGAGCGCCGCCGGCACATCTGTGCCGCCACGGGCATCGCGGAAGAGGAACTTCCGTTTGCCGGCGAGCTGATCGACATGGTCGCCGCCGAGGCCCGCTGGCGTCCGGCCGCCGAACGCGCGCTGCGGTCGCTGGCCTCGGCGATGCTGGTTCCGGGCGACCGGATGACAGCGGTCACCCGCTACCTGAACGAGCACAATATCCGTGGCTTCCTGCGGATCATTGACGTCAGCGCCCCGCTGGACGGAAAGGCCGAAGCCGGCGACGACGACCTGGTCACCAAGCTGGTCACCAAGGACACCGCCATGGGGCACTGGGTCCGGCGCAAGATCACGGCGCACTACGACTACGTCTGCGTCGACGACCCGGACCAGCTGGCACACGTCGCCCGCGGCGTCACCTTGGGCGGCGCGGTAAAGCGCAGCAGCAGCACCACGGAAAAGGACGACCGGCACACCGGGGCGTCCGATTATCTGCTCGGCTTCGACAACCAGGACAAGATCGCCGCCCTCGCCGCCCGGTTGTTGGAACTGCGCGAGACGTACGGCACGGCGGATGCCGAATCCGCCGAACGGGCCCGCGAGCAGCAGGATCTGGGCCGCAGGCTGGCCGCAGCCAAGTCCGTGGCGGCCGAGACCCGCGACTGGGAGGAGGTTTCCGCCGAAGCACACGCCGCCGCCGTGGCCGCGGCAGCGGAACGCCTGGAGCACGCCCGGGACGCCAACGCGGACCTGGAGCAGTTGCGGTTCGAACTGGAGACGGCCGAACTGGACCTCACCGCCGCCACGGAGAAGATCGGTGTGCTCAAGGGCGACGCCGCCCGGCTGTCCGCGGAGCTGGATGCCGCGCGCGGGCGCCGCGACGCCCTGGCCGCCACCGGCGGAACCGCCGGACAGCTGACGGACGAACTGGCCGCCGAGCTGGACGCCCTCTTTGCCCCGTACGGGGAGATCACCGACCTGGCCTTCCTGGGGGACGTCTGCACCCGGGTGGAGCGCACACTCCTGACCTCCCGCGGCGTGCTGGAGCGGACCCAACTGGAGGCCGGCAACCAGCTGGTAAAGATCTTCGAGTCCTACGGCAGGCAGTGGGGCTCCGACCACGGCACGTCGCTGGAAGCGGCCGCCGACTACGAGGCCCGCTACCACGACATCGTGGGCGAAGGGCTGCCGCAGCGGGAGGCGGAGTTCCGCGAGTACTTCAACAACCGCACCTACGAACGCTTCAGCGACCTGCTCCAGTTGCTGGACGAAGAACGCCGCAGCATCGCTTCCCGGCTGCAGCCGCTGAACCAAATCCTGCGGCGGGTGAATTACCACGCGGACAGCCACCTGCAGATTGAAATCGCCAACGCAGTGCCGGACGCTTCGCACAAGTTCCGCACTGACCTGAAGAACGCGCTGCCGGTCATGGGCAGGCGCCAGACCGCCGAGGACATGGACGCCCGCTACCTTGCCCTGGAGCGGATCGTGGAGAAGCTGGCCGCCGAGGACGAGCGCCGCTGGCGCGCCGAGGTCCTGGACGTGCGGTCGCACGTGGACATCACCTGCACCAATCTCCTGGCCGACGGCCGCGCCTACACCAACCTGCAGGCCAGCCTGATGTCCGGCGGCGAGGGCCAACGCTTCACCGCGTTCATCATGGCCGCGGCCTTGGCCTACCAGCTGGGCATCGCCGGGCAGGGCTTCAGCACCTTCGGCACGGTGATGATGGACGAGGCCTTCGTAAAATCATCGCTGGCGTTCGCCGAGGCGAGCATCAACGCGCTGCACGAATTCGGTTTCCAGTTGTTGCTGGCCGCCCCGGAAGACAAGGTGGACCTGGCCCGCTTCCTCGGTTCGGTCACCGAAATCCTGCGCGATGAATCCGCCAACCGGTCGGGCGTCCTGGAACGCGGCCGCTCGCTGGCGCGGCCGGTGGACATCGTGCTGCGCTGATCGGTCGTGCCCGCCAGCCCCGTCCGGGCCACCTGCGTTCACGCCGCGGAAGGCCTTCGACGGCGCTGGCCAAAGCGCCTCCTCAGTCCCTGCTGGAGGTTCGACCGGTCTCGCCCGGATATTCTTCGGTTCCCGCCCGTTGTTGGGCAAGTTCGTCATAGGCCGTACTTGGGTCCAGGGGCGTTTTGGCGTGGTAGGCGGCCCGCGCGATGGCGAACGTGCCGATGGGGACGGTGATGAGCTGCAGGAGGATCGCCACGATCGCCTTGGTGATGGCGTCGATCTCCGCGACGGCGAGGGCGCTGCCTGCCACGATGCAAACGACGCCCAGGCCACCGGCTTTTCCGGCGGCATTGATCCGGGCGTAGGCATCGGGCAGGCGCAGCAAGCCAGCCCCCGCGAGTCCTATGAGGATCAAGCCGACCGTGAGCAGAACAACGACCGCTACGTCCGCGGCGGTGCTCACGGCGTCTGCCGATCTATGAGCCGGGCGAGGGCCAGACTGGCCACGAATCCGACAAGCGTGGCCACGAGTACCAGGTCAAAAAACACTGGTTGATCGAACCGGAGGGCTGCCAGTGCCAGCACCGCGACGAGCACGAAGAAGGCCAGGTCGGCGGCGACGGCGCGGTCGGCATTTGTCGGTCCGGCCGCCATTCGCCAGACAGTGGCAAGGAATGATAAGCCCAACACGAGGAATCCAACGTCGACAACAACGAGCATGATGCCCCCTCAGGTCTCAACATCCAGGACAGCCAGCATACGTTCCTCCAGCTCCTGCATCTGTCGACGGAGCGTCCCGGAATCCGGGGCATGCAGGCCGTGCACGAACATGACGGCAGGAGTGCCGCCTACCTCCAGTACCAAGGTACCGGGAGTCAGCGACACGAGTCCGGTGAGCAGCGCCAGGTGACTTTCCCGGGTAGAACGCACCGGCACGCGCGTGATCCCCGGCACTGCTTGGTAACGGGGGCTTAGCACGTGTCGTGCGACCGAGAGGTTGGCCAACACGAGCTGACCGAAGTACCAGGCGATGAATCTCAGCAACCGCCAGATGCGGTCGGGCAGGCGCAGGAGTCGTTTCAAGCGTTTTTCACCGCCTGTGCGTAGCCGTCCGCATCCAGCAGATCGGCTGCCGCTTGCTCAGCCACCCACAACAGGACCTGCCCGCCCACTCCGAGGAGCAAGGAGACCGCGGTGAGCAGCAGCGCCGGCGCGACGACGCCGAAACTGAGCCGGGGCCCGTCGAGCACGAGCCGGGACGCATTCCCCCAGAAGGCACCAAGCCAGATTTTGACCATGGAGGTCAAGGTCAACAAGCTGACTGCTACGGCAACGGCGGCGCCCAGGTACTGGCCTTCGGTGACAGCTGCCACCACGAGGGCGAACTTCGCCACGAACCCGGAGAACGGCGGAAGCCCGGCCAAGGACAGCCCGGCGCCGACGAAGGCCGCCGCCAGCAGTGGTTCCCGGCCTGCCAGCCCGCCAAGCCGGTCGAGGCGGTCGGTGCCGTAGCCGTGGACCACGGCCCCCGCAACCAGCAGCAGTGCAGCCTTCACGAGGACGTATTGCACGAGATAAAATACCGCAGCAGTCAGACCGATCGGCGTGAAAAGGGCGATACCCAGCACAAGGTAGCCGATCTGGCTCACCATGTGGAAGCTCAAAATTTCGCGCATGTTCTGCTGTCCCACGGCACCGAGAACGCCGACGATCATGGTGATGATGGCCACTGCAACGATGAGCCATTGATAAGCGGGATCGCCGTCGAAGACCACGGCGTAGACCCGCCACGCCGCGTACAGCCCGACCTTGGTCAACAGGCCGCTGAACAGGGCCAGCACCGCCGGCTGGGCGTGGGGATAGGAACGGGGCAACCATCCGTGCACAGGCACCACCGCCGACTTCACGGCCAAGGCCAGCAGCACCACCCCCGCCGCGACGGCGACCGGTGGCGAAGTCAACGCCTGCCCGCTCAACTCCCCGAGGTTCACCGTACCGCCCGTCCCATAGACGAGGGCGACCCCGGTGATCAACAGTGTGGAAGCGAGCAGGTTGACGGGCACATAGATGCGGGCAGCGGCGAGCTGTTCCTGCCTGCCTTGCAGGGTGAGCAGGACGTAGGAGGGCAGGAGCATGATCTCTATGCAAACGAACAGGTTGAAGAGGTCTCCGGTCAGATAGGCCCCGTAAACCCCGGCGCTCAGCAACAGCACGAGCGGCCAGAAATGCCTTTGTTCGTCGGCTCTGGTTGCCGCGGCGAAGGCTGTGCAGACCAGCACGAGCACTGCGGAGACCGCCAGCAGGAGCGCGGAGAAGGTGTCGGCGACCAGCGGAATCGCGATTCCTGCCGGCCAGCCCGCCACCTGCTCGACAAGGACGCCGTCGCGGGTAGCAGCCACCACCGCGCCGCTGAGGACGAGCACCCCGGTTGTTACGGCGAAGCCGATCGCTCGATGCACCCACCGCGCCCGGACCAGGAGCAGAACTGCAGCCGCGAGCATCGGCGCGGCAACCGGCAGGGCCAACCAAGAGGTCACTGCGCCTCCTGCCCAGGTCCACGCTGACCGGGGAGATTCGTCCGCCCCGGGTTGGGTGTGCCGGCAGCTGGATCCCGGGACGACTCTGCCTCCCCTGCGCGGTCTTCGGAAGGCAGAGGGGGATCAGCCTTGTTCCGGTCACCGCGCTCATGAGTGCGCAAAGCCAGCACCAGCAGGTAGACGGTGATACCGAAGGTAATGACGATCGCCGTTAACGCAAAAGCCTGCGGCAAGGGATCCGCGCTCTCGCTTGGAACGCCCCCACCCACCAAGGGCAACTCACGCAGGTGAAGCCCACCCGCGGAGAGCAGGATCACGTTGGCCGCATGTCCGAGGAGTATGAAACCGAAAACGGCCCGGACGAGTTCCCGCTGCAGCGCCAGGAAGACGCCGGCGAAGCCCAACAACCCGACCACAACAGCGGCGCTCATGTCGGTGCCCCCAAACGGTCCACGGCACGGACAATAAGCGCCAAAACGACCGCGAACACGCCGAGGTCGAAGACCAGGGCTGCGGTCAGCTTGACCACCCCCAGGACGGGCACCGGCACCTCCAGCTCACCGCCGGTGAGGAAGGAGCCGCCCAGCACGAGGCCGCCGATGCCCACAAGCACCGCCAATCCGATCCCGCCGCCGAGCAACCACGGCACGGCCCGGCTCAACCTATCCATGCCGCGCGGACCGTAGGCCAAGTAGTGCAAGGCGACGGCGACGCCGGCGACCAAGGCGGCGACGAACCCCCCACCGGGCTCGTAGTGGCCGCGCAGCAGCAGGTACACGGCCACGACCAAGATCACCGGTGCGAGCAGGCGCTGCGCTTGCCGCAGCACCAGCGGCGGTTCCGTCGCCCGCTCGAGGGCCGCCCTTGGGGCCGGCTTGAGCAGGACACCTACCCCAACTGCTGCTGCTGCCAGCACCGTGATCTCGCCGAGGGTGTCGAGGCCGCGGAAGTCCACCAGAATCGAGTTGACCACGTTCGTTCCCCCCGTCTGCTCCTCCGCCTCGGTCAGCAGATAACGGCCGGCCGTGGAGAGTTCACGGCGCCCGGTCAGCGCGTAGGTGGCACCGGCGGCAGCCAGTCCCGCCCCGGCAGCTAACGCGGCCGCACCGATCAGTCGCACCCGGCCGGTCCGGGCGAAATCAGCCGGCAGTCGCCGCAACACCAGCACGGCGACCATTACTGTCAGGATTTCCACCACCAGCGTGGTCAATACCAAGTCGGGGGCGCCGGCCAACAGGAACCAAACGGACACAAGGAAGCCCACCAAACCCAGCAGGGACACGGCCGCGAACCGGGAACGGACCATCACCAGAGCCAATGCCGTGGGTGCCAGAAGGGCTACCAAGAACCAATCCTCCGCACGGGTGGTGGCCAACGGTGGCGGGAGTTTCGGGCCGGCGAGGACCCCGGCGCCGGCCAGGATCAGCATGCCGACCAGGACGGGTGTCAGCTGCGCCGCGATGGACTTGCTCTGCCCAGGGCGGCCAACTGCGGCGCCTGCCCGCAGGGTACCCGCATAGACGGCATCGAACATGTCCGACCCCGTGACACGGATGTGCCACCGTTGCAGGCGGCGCTCCACCCGGTCGCGGGCAAGATAAAGAAATGTGCCGAGAGCGAGGGTCGCCGCGGACAGGCCTAGCGCCGGGGTCAGTCCGTGCCAGAGCTCGATGTAGTACGTCGAATCCTGCCCGCCCGGTGCCACGTCCGTGGTGATGCGGTCGGCCAACGGTGTGAGCGTGCTCGCCCCCAGCCCCAGGACCACCGAGGCTACAGCCGGCACGACTATGGGGGCCAGGAAGGCTTTGGAAGGCTCATGGAGCCTCACTTGCTGCAAGGGTCCGAAGAAGGCGCCGGCGACGATGCGGGCCGCGTAGGCGAAAGTAAGGGCTGCAGCCAGCAAGGCGATCATGGCGGCGACAAGCCCCACCCATGACGGCCCTCCCGTACGTCCCGGTGCAGCCAGGAAGGCCTCGAAAAGGGTCTCCTTGCTCACGAACCCGAGAAGGGGAGGAACACCCGCCATCGACAGCGCCGCGATGGCAGTCAGCGTGGCAGTCACCGGCATCGCATGGCGCAACCCGGATAGCTCGCGGATGTCGCGGCTGCCGGCTTGGCGGTCGATGACGCCCACCAGCATGAACAGGGTCGCTTTGAACAGTGCGTGGGCGAAAGTGTGGGTCGCCACGGCGCCCAGCGCAGCCGGTGTGCCTACCCCGGTGGCGGCGACGAGCAGGCCCAACTGGCTCATGGTGGAGTAGGCCAGGAGTGCCTTGAGGTCGTGTTGGCGCAACGCCAGCAGCGCGCCGAGCACCGCGGTGGCCAGCCCGACGGTGAGCAATACATACGTCCACACAGGCTGGTCATCATAGAGGGGCGAGAACCGCAGCAACAGATAGATCCCGGCCTTGACCATGGTCGCCGCGTGCAGGTAGGCGCTCACCGGAGTGAGGGCGACCATTGCGCCGGGCAGCCAAAAGTGGAACGGCAATTGGGCGGATTTCGTGAAGGCCGCCAGGATGACCAACACCTCCACGACTACGCTGAACCCCGAGTCGTGCAACAGCGATGGTTCGGCCAGTACTGTGAACAGGTCTGTCGTGCCGGCGCCGACGGTCAGGAAGGCCAGGGCAGCAAACAACGCCAGGCCTCCCCCGCCGGTAACCAGCAGCGCGCGCATCGCGGGTTTTGCCCCGGTGGTGCCGGACCCGCCGATGAGGAAGAAGGAGCAGATCGTCGTCAACTCCCAGCACACGAACAAGGTCAGCACGTCGGCGGCCATGACCAGGCCAAGCATCGCGGTAGCGAAGCCGCTGAGCAGCGTGTAAAGCCGCGCCGCCGGGGCATCGGGCTCAAGATAGCGGGCGCTGTAGGCCATCACCAAGGCCCCTACCCCCAGCACCAACAGCGCGAACAACAATCCCAGGCCGTCCAGGCGCAGCGCGAAGTTCACCCCCAGGGACGGGAGCCACTCCCAGCTCGCGGTGAGCGACTCACCGCCCACGATTCGCGGGGCCTGGGCCGCAACGAGTCCGCCGGACAACAAGAACCCCGCCGCGATCGGATACCCGGCGCTACGGCCCGCATACCGTCCCAGCAGCGGGGCCACCGCCGTCAGCCCGACCAGCAGGACCAGGGGCAGGATCATGAGCGGCTCGTTTCCCGCGGTGCGTTCGGGGTCATGGGCTCACTCCCGATGCAGCAGCCCACGGCGTGTTTGCGCCGACATGCGGCGGGACAAGCCGATGCCGCTGGAGAGGACGCCGATGTGGCTGAACGCCTGCGGGAAATTACCCAGGAAGGCCCCGATGGACGGATTAATCTGCTCGGACAGCAAGCCGAGCGATCGGTCGCCCCTTTCGGAGTACAACAGCGCAGAGAACACCGCCGCGGTATCGAAGCGCGGCAGGCATAGCCAGTCGATGGGTCCGTCCCTGCCTACCAGGGCGGCGCTACGTCCGTATCCGATCAACCCGTAGTCTTCGATTGGCAGGTAACCGTCAGGGCTTCGGGCGGGAAAGCGCATAGAAGTTTGCACCTCCAGTAGTCGAACACGAGCGTCCAACCGGAAGCGGAAGCGGCGCCTTGCTGCTGTGAGAGAGCCGAGCCTTCCCGCTGAACAGTCCGAAGTCTCAAGGATACTGAAACGCACATCCCCAACACAAAGACGGCAGCCGCGCTGGGAGATGGCCGGACGCCGGAAGAAAACTTATCCAGGGGATCAGCCGGGGAATACGACGGGGCTGAACTGGGCGCCCACCGACCGGCAAACCCGCGCGATCGCCCGCGAGCAGTGGGCCACCAACGTCTTCGACCCCGTCACGATCGCCGAACTTCCCTCGCCGCAGGACTACGAACCACGCTATTCGGGAGGGGTGGGCGACAAGGAGGTTGCCGAAGCCGTCAATGTCTCCGCCGACCTGGACTGGCACGCCCAGCGACTGCAGGAATACGTCCAGTTGGGTTTCGACAGCATCTACCTCCACCACGTCGGACAAGAACAGCAAGCCTTCATCGACGCGTTCGGTGAAACCGTCCTGCCGCAATTAGGCGGCGCTTAACTGCTGGCGGACCGTCCATCAGACAACGGTCGCCCGACGCACAGCGGGTCCCCCTTTGTCCACGAGATGCTCTAGGCCGCTGATGCGGCCCCGGTAAATTCCCGATCGACGGGCGGCGCGCGGCCGTATACTTTTGAGCATGCCGATCACGTACCGCAACCGTGGGCTCTACGCCCAGCAGTCCGCCGTCGAGCCGTGCGGGGGCGACCTGTGAGCGGCGGTCTCGTCGCCCTGCTGGACGACGTCGCAGCCCTGGCCCGGATTGCGGCCGCCTCGGTGGACGACGTCGCAGCCGGGGCCGCCAAGGCAGGCGCCAAGGCCGCCGGCGTCGTGATCGACGACGCCGCCGTCACCCCGCAGTACGTATCCGGGGCAGACCCGTCCCGCGAACTGCCGATGATCAAGCGGATCTTCTGGGGCTCGCTTCGGAACAAGCTGTTGATCATCCTGCCGGCGCTGCTGCTCATCAGCGCCTTCATCCCGGGCGTGATCCCGTTCATCCTCATGCTGGGCGGCACGTACCTCTGCTACGAGGGTGCCGAGAAGGTCTGGCACAAGCTCCGCGGCCACCACGCGGCCGACAAGGCGCCGGCGGTCGAACGAGGACCGGAGGCTGAGGCCAAGGTCACCAAGGGCGCCATCACCACCGACTTCATCCTGTCGTGCGAGATCATGGTGATCTCGATGAACGAGGTGGCCGACGAGTCCCTGTGGGTCCGGGCGCTCATCCTGGTCGTCGTGGCGGTCGCGATCACGGTGCTCGTGTACGGCGCCGTCGGGCTCATCGTCAAGATGGACGACATCGGCCTGCACCTGACCACCAAGGACTCCGCGGGCTCGCAGCGCTTTGGCGCGCTGCTCGTCAAGGGCATGCCCGCCGTGCTGGCCGCGATCACCCTCGTCGGGACGGTCGCCATGCTCTGGGTCGGTGGCCACATCATGCTCCAGGGGGCATACGACCTCGGCTGGCATGCTCCCTATGACCTGGTCCACGTCCTCGAGGCCCCTTTCGTTGGGATTCCGGTGGTCGGCGGCTTCCTGGCATGGCTCGTGAACACCCTGTGCTCGGCCGTCCTCGGACTCGCCTGGGGCCTCGTGGTCATGGCTATCCTGCACCCGCTGCTAAAAGTGCTGCCATTCGGCAAGAAGAAGGGCGGGCACGAAGAGGGCGACGTCCGCGCCGCCATCGCCGGCCATCGGCCGCCGGGACGCGACGCCGATCCCACCTCTTAGTCTCTGCGCGCCGGGTAGAGGACTTCCCCACCGGATCCCGGCCTTGGCCCCGCGCAGCAGCTCTTCCTGAAGCGGTCCCACTCTTGAGGAGTGGGACCGCTTCTGCATTCAGCAACTTAGAGGCTCGACCGTAAGCGGATTACACGTGACCAGTTCCGTACCCATTGGATGACTTCGATCTGAGTTCTTCTGCCTGGGCAGCAATGTCCCGCCGCTGGTCATGGGTGAATCTTCTGGCCCCGCTGCTCGCGGGGATCGTCGATGACCGGGGTCGGATGCGCCTGCTACGTGCTAATTACGAGCCGGCTACACGCGCTGCGGTAGTCACTGCTAACGGGCATGCCCGGCCATTTGATGCCGGCGCCGCCCGCCTAGGTGAAGAAGTGCCGGATCTCATCCAGAGTGCGGTAACCATGCTGCATACTGACGCGGTGGCCCGCTCCGGTTACCTTTGGCTTGAGGCAGGCTGGTGGCGGGTTCTTATGACCCGCAGCGACGACATCTCCCAATCCCCTACTGATGTAGTGGTCGTGGTGGCGAAGCCTAGTGCGCCAGCGGCAGGTCTGACTCGACGTGAACTCCAGGTACTCGCACTGATCGCGGACGGATTGACCAATGGAGAGATAGCTGCACGTCTCGTGCTCAGTGTTCGAACGGTCACGGCACATGTGGAGCACATCTTGAGCCAACTCGGCTGTCCGGGCCGCGCGGCCTGCGCGGCCCGGACGGAGTCAGACGGACTGCGACCGCTCTGCTAAGAGAGGCTCTATCTGGGTAGCTCCCAGAGAAGTCAGTCCCGCACCCCAGACACGGTCAAGCGGTGGCGGCGAGACGTTCGTAGGCCAATGCGATCTCAACGAGCCGCGCTTCGCTCCACGGTGCGCCGACGAACTGCAGCCCTACGGGAAGGCCGTTATCGCCGATGCCCGCCGGGACCGAGATTGCCGGGAGCCCTGCGACCGAGACACAGAACGTGTACCTTATGAACGTTTCAAACGTGTCCACGCCGCGGCCGTTGTGCTGCATCTCGACGTCCTCGGCGATGGGAACCGCGGTTGCTGGCGTCGTGGCCGTGAGGAGTACATCACTACCGGAAAGAGCCTCGGTGAAGCCGCGTCGGATGGCGGGTACTGTGCGGGACATCGCCTCGGCGTAGGTGAACGCGGGAACGGGCGTCGCCTCCGGCCCAACCTGGCTGCCGAGTGCGGCGCGCACGTCTGCGCCGAAGCTTTGCAGATTGGCGGCGATCCCGCCCTCGACGCCGGCCTCCCGGAGTGCTTCTTCGGTGAGCACAACGTCCTCAGGGATAACCGTCAGGAATCCTGTATGGCTTGCCTGCTCCACGTTCTTGATCGTCACCGGAACGAGGATTGCACCGGCTCTCTCAAGCCGCTGGTAATTCTCAGCCAGCACCCGGTCCACGTCCGGAGTATTGTCCGCGGCGAAATAACCGTCTGGTATTCCGATCCTCACGCCCTTCAAGCTCGCACCGACTTCGGCGATGGTTTCCGGCAGCCGCGCGCCCGAGGGGTCGTCAGTCGCAGATGGGTCAAGCGGATCCGGGCCGGAGGTGATTACTCGCAGAAGTGCTGCAGCGTCCGCTACGGTGCGGGTTATCGGCCCGAGGACGTCGTAGCTCCAGGACAGACCCAGCATCCGTCCGCGGCTCGCACGGCCCAGAGTCGGCTTGAGGCCGACCACACCGCACAGTGCAGCAGGGATTCGGACCGATCCGCCGGTGTCCGTGCCGATGGCCGCCGAACACAACCGCGCGGCTACCGCGGCACCAGAACCGCCACTGGAGCCTCCGGGGATCCGCAGCGGGTCGTAGGGGTTACGCACCGGGCCAAAGTGGGGGTTGTTGCTCGTTATGCCGAAGCCGCACTCGTGGAGGTTGGTTTTGCCCAATACCAACGCGCCGGCGTTCTTGAGAAGCCGCACCGCGGTCGCATCCTCGGATGGGACAAAATCCTTAAGTGCGGCAGTGCCGCCAGTGGTGCGTGTGCCGGCGGTGAACAGCGCGTCCTTGATGCCAAGCGGAATACCGTGCAGCGGACCAAGGATCTCGCCGGCGGCCTGCAGGTCGTCCATCCGGGCGGCCTCAGCCAGTACCTCATCCCCCCTGGTGAGCAAGAAGGCGTTAAGTCTCTCAGGCGTGTCGAGCGCCTCAATACGCTCCAGATACATCTGAGTAAGTTCACGGCTACTCAGCTCGCCATCCCGAATAGCCTGCGCCTGCTCGGTCAGCGGTGCAGACACCTCGGCCGCGTGCGGCCCGGACTCCGCCACCGCAGGCGGCGATACCAGGTATCCGGTTGCCGATGTCTTCATCATTGCGCCTCCATTCCAATCGTCACCGCATCCCGGCGGCTACTTACTGGAAGCCTAAAACCAATGTGATAGAGGATACATCGGTAGAACTGCGTATTCCAGGAAACAACATGAGAGCTACAACGCTTCGCTCGTCGATGCAACCCGTTCCCCCAGCTTCAGCCGAAAGTTTGGCCTGAACCGAAACTGAGCAATGCCTAGATGCGGCGAACCAGCTCAGGTCATCCATCGCCGGGTTGAACGGCACGGCCAGGC
>NZ_JBNHHX010000007.1:0-100706 GCF_059092685.1 Arthrobacter sp. Y3221048
CAGACTCCGTCAGTCCCGGACTCACACGCGGCATTCTAAGGACCTGGTGGCTTCCGCTCCACAGGGGAAACGCGCGTACGGCCGGACTAACAGAGTTTCAGAGAAACGCAGTTTCCCCCGCGTGTCAGCCGCGGGCGAGGAGTGGGCTGGCCTCAACTTCCCAACTCTGTTACTCCGTAATTACAGTGTTCTGTTGGCCCGGACTTACTCCCCAACTGCAGCCTGAGCTCATGAGGCGCAAAGCTGGCCGGGTCGCGGCATCTAGGTCACGGCCTACGACGCCAAACTCATAGACTCACAGACTCTGTTTAATGTGCAAAGGGGACATCTGCGTCCAGAGAGTGCCGGTGTGATGGACGGTCGGTTTAGAAAAGAGCTGGACAAATAGAACGAGCTGCCGGGCTTTTAGAAAGACAGACATTTGCAGGGTTGCGCAGTCCCTTATCGCTGGTTTCCTCGTGGTGCGGCATCAACCCTGCCTGAACGGGCCGGGGGAGCCGATATTGACGCTGGTGGGCAAGAAGCGGAAGCGGGCCGCGGTCACATGCTTCTCCAGCAGACTGACGGACTTCCAGAGTTACATACTCTCTCCGCACAGTTGTCACCGCTGGCTGCACCAAGGGCCCCGTGGTGAGTCCAGGTCCTTGGTGCACCCTCTTAACTCTGGGACTAACAGAGTTAAGAGGCTCTCCCGTAGACCACGTCCACTAGTGATTGGTCTTCTGGAGGTCCGTCGTCCCAGTATGGGTAGTCATCTGGCACCAACGCCAAAAGTGGCTCGCTGTAGAGGGTGCGTTTAGCCAGCCATTGGTGCCAAATTGCCCGTTCGGTGCGGTACCGCTTGAGTTGGGCTCCAATGGTTTCCAGGACGCCGAAGCGTTCAGCCAGTGCCCGGAGACTTGTCGCTTCTACGACCTCCCAGCCTTTGTGGGTGCGTTGGATCATGTTCCACGCCGCCAGGATTTCCAGTGCTTGAGTGGTGGCTCTGGGGGAGAGGCCGCTGGATCGCGCGATTTCGGCTGCTGTGGGGGTGATATCGCTTTGTTCGATGGTTTCGTAGACAAAGGCGCTGACAACGCCGAGTTCGCGGAAGACGGGTCGGAGTGCGTGCATTTTCCCTGGCTTCCAAGCTTTACGTTCGGCACTGTCTCTGAGCTCATCGGGGATGGTGAGCTCGTAGAGGTCCGCGTGCACACCGCGTCCTTCGTTTGCGAGCCGAATCAGGCGATGGCCTCCAGTGGCTAGGTCACGCAGTTGTCTGGCAACTGTGGTCTCGTGTGTGCCCGTTGCCAGTGCAAGAGACCTCACACCAAACTCGATGAAGCGGCTGCCGGCCTTGCTGGCTGCTTCGCCCATCGCCCGCAACAGCATTCGGGTTCCAAGCCCTGCCCTGGAACCGATCAGTGAACGTTCGTAGGTTGCTAGCGCATTGCGCCAGGTCAGCAGGTATTGGTATTCACCGGGGGACTTCGGTTGCGGCAGCAGGGTTAGTGCAGGGGGGTGTGTATTAGGCGGGCTTGTGTAGCTTTTATGCCGGTTGTTATTCCCTTCTGCGGGAGTCTCGTGTTTTTTGCGGAAGCTCTGGACGTAGGCGACGGCTTTTTGCCAGTCCCGGTGCAAGGCTTTGCTGCGGTGGGTGGAGGAGTAGCGGGAGTAGAAGGCGACCATGCCTGCCCAGATGTTTTGGTGCATCAGACGCTGAACATCTGTCAGGGACCAGCCGGCGGCGGCCGCCGACGCCAGAACGCCTTGGCGGGCTTCGGACGGGCTGGAGTACCGGCTGGTGTCGTAGTTGCCGCTTCGGGCAATGAACTCTTTGGCTTGGGGCAGTGCCCGGGGGCCGCCGGGGCGGGGGAGGGTTTCCGCGGGTTCCAGCAGCTCCAGGGGCTGGCTGCGGCGCTGCCTGACAGCGTCCAGCTCGTCGCGCAGGTCCTGGCGCAGGTGCTCCCAGGCCGGCCACTTGTTGCGCCTGGCCTTGGCGACGTCGTAGGCGGTGTTCAGGCTCATTGTGAGTCTCTGGTGACCACCTTTTTTCCAAACGCTGCCGGGAACGCGGATGGCTCCGGTGGCAGCGTTTTCGTGCGGGCCGGGGTCGATGCTGGTAAATCGCTTTGAGAGGGCTTGGACGAATTCCTTGGCGTCAGTGAACACCACGGCAAAAGCCAGAGGGATGTAAAGGTGGCGACCGCCGCTGGGGGACTGGTCTTCGATCCAGCGCACGTCGTTGGCCGTGAACCAGGTCCGCAGCCTGCGGTAGTCGTCGTCGACTTTGTTCTGGCCGCCGCGGCTGACGTCCAAGTCCAGGCAAAGGGTACGTACCATTCCGTCCCGGCCGCAGGTCCGCACGGCAGCCGGGAATGAGGGTAGGGCTTCGGTCAGGGCGCGTTCGCCGCTGTTCCGGTAGGTCTTGCCGCCGTCTTTAGACAGACGCATATACGGGCCGGAGGCTATCAGCGGTGCGAGGGCACGCCATTCTGCCGCTGCCTGGTCCCGGTCCGAGGAGACCACATTGGAGCCCTCTTTCGACACGCCGGGAGGCGTGGTCGTCGGGGCATCACCCATTGCAAATGCGCGTGCGTGTATGATGGACTCAATTCCATATGGAAGAGGGCATGAAAATACCCGGTTCTGTATGAAGCTCGCTGTTGAAGAATCTTGGCGGAGACGCAACAGTGAGCTTGGATAACTTGATAGGAAGGCCCGCTTCGTGCGGGCCTTCTTCGTTTAACTGGCCCGGCTGATAGGCAAAGCCTCCTGACCGTGCAGTGAATCTAGATCGATGGACATCAGGTGTTCGTGCATGACTCGGGCAACGTAATCGCTGACCGTGCTGCCTTCAGCCTCGGCGACGCTGCGGAGTTTGTCTGCGTCGGGTACCGGCATTCGGGCTCCAATAAGGTGACGTTCGCCTTTGCTGCGACGCCCACCGCGGCGGTTTCCTGAGATAGCCATGGAGCCATTCAAACGGTTACTGTAACCAATTGCTGTGAATTGGTTCGGCGTGTCGGGAAACACTTGGTTGATCCTCAAACCACTGCTCGAGCTGCCGCCGACGAACTCAGCTCGTCGAGTACGGTGTCCACTTGATAGAGCCAGGGCTTAGTCGAAGCTGGCCGGGGTGATTTGGATGCTGCAGCTGCACCTAGTGACGGAGTTTCGCGGGTAGTTGCAGCTGGCGGGGCGGGCTGCGCCGGTCGTGCTGGATCATGCTTGATTCCGGGCATGTTTCCTTCCTTGTGCTAAACATGGTCATTGGATTGCTCGGGGAATGGGCCTTCCACGGGCATGGATACCGTCCTATAAGAGTGTACTCACACATGCGTGAACCGTGTGTGAAAGTTCGTGTAGTGGAGATGTAGTGCGCAGAAGTAGGGATGGGTTCGCAGAGGTCGGCCTGCCACGTCAAACGCCACAGGCCACCGTTGAGCAGCTGCAACTTGCGGGTCAGGTATCTTTTGACCAGCTGCTTGCCGCAGTGGAAGCCGTGCATGGGAAACCTATTACTGTTCGGATAGTGCCAGAGTCCGCCATTCCTGGCCTTTCCGGACTTTGGCTCGAAACAGACGTCAAGTCCCACGTCCTGGTTCCTGAAGATCACTCGGACCTCCACCGAATGCACGTGATCTGCCATGAGTTTGGCCATATCCTGCTCGATCACGACGGGTGCGACGGGCTCGCCGCTTCCATGCCGTCGGTCTTCAGTCATGTGGGGCAGAGGAAAGGCATCAAACGGATGCTTGCCCGATCCCCGCAATGGAACGACATGGAAAAGGCCGCCGAGGAAGTCGCCTACCTGCTTTCTCGAATAGTGCTGGCCACGCCGGCTGCCCCGATCAGTGACTTCGAAAAGGTTTTTGGATGAGCCTGCTGCAGATACTGCCTGCTCTCATCCTCTGGAGTGTGGTGCTTACTCGGATCGTTGGGTTGAGGTTCGGCTGGAAGCCTGGGATTGTCACGGCGATGGTTCCCGTGGCGATTGGCACGACACTCAATATTGATCCGGTGTACCTGGCCGTTGACGCTGTACTTGGCGACCGAAATATTCTGAACTTGGTCGTCCACATTGTTTTGGGGCTTGGCATGACCGAGCTCAGTCGTCTGATCGTAGCCGCGACGGGAGCCTCAGACACCCGATGGCGCTTACTGGTACTGGCGGGAATCGCGTTCTCGATTGTTCAAGCAGGTCTGCTGCTTACCTCAGAAACACCAGGGTCAGCCACTAACTTCACCAACGCTTTCGCGGGTATTCCAACTATCGGTTGGTATCAGAGCCTGTTCTTCGTCTGGATCGGGATCATCTCCGGTTACACCGGAATCGAATGTCTTCGCCGGGACAGGACCGGCGAAACGGCGTCCTTTCGCGTCGGGTTCGATATCACCGCTGTGTCTTGCCTTATCGGCGTGCTGGCAGTTGGAGTCAAGCTGCTGCTGGTGGGGCAGGCAGCGTCTGGGGTCGAAAGTAACGTCTCGAATATTGTTTATGTGGGCTACCGGGCGTTGGTCGCGGTCACCTTGATTGGCTTCGCTGTGGGTTTCGCGCTTCCTGCCTACCAGCGCATCCGGTTGCAGTGGGCTGAACGCAGGCGGATCCGAAGTGCCCTTATGAGGCTTCGACCCATTGTGGGCCGGCTCGTTGAAACGGATGCGGGTCAACGAGCTAGGGAAGGAGCGGCCCTTAGCCTGCGTCCGCGGGCCACCCGCAACCAGCTATACCGATGGGTGATCTTCATTCACGATATACGGGTTCAAAATCCAGGGCTTCTGTCCGCCGACGAAATCGAGTTAGTAGACACCATTGAGGCAAGAATTGCACACCCAGGTCCGGTTGGCGCCGCCCAAGTCCAGATTGGCAGCTAGTTTCTCGAAGGTGTTCGCACCCGCAGTTGTCCTGCTGGTGGTTACCGCCCTGGCTGGAGTGAATGCCGGGCTCGGGTTCTTGGGTGTCGTTGCGCTTGCCGTCGGCATCATCGTCGTCCCCGGATTCACGTACAAGAAATATTCGCTGGTCTCCGAGAAGCTGGGTTTGCCTGCAACATGGCGGACAGGGGTGGTTACAATACTGACTGTTGTTGGGGTAATTGCTTGTGCTTTGCTGAATGTCCCGGCTCCGGTTTCGGCAACAGCTGTAGGACTCGTTGCAGGGAATGCGGGGTTGGCCTTGGCACGACGCTGGCTGAACGCCTCGGCCCACGTGTCAGTTATATCCTTCGCTGCTCTATGGGGGACGGCGGTATTCGGCCCTCCCCTCGGTTGGCTGTTGGTACTATCGCCAATGATGATGGTGAGTCGAACCGCTCTGAAGGAACACACGTGGGGTGAAGCCTTGGCCGGGGCCCTTATCGGAATAGCCACCTTCGGCTGTTTCGTCGGAGCTACAAATTGGAGCTGGATCACTTGAGCGATTTCGATCTGTCGCCAGAGCGGGCCGCTGGGATCCGCCGAGCAGAAACGCTCGCACGGAAGATCAATCTTCTGCTGGACGTGATCATGTCCGACAGCGGTAAGCCTTTTGACTACCCGGCCATCCGTGATGGGGCGCAGAAGGCCGGCTACTATCTTTCCCGGACCAGATGGTCACTGCTGAAGGCAGGCAAAGAGCAGGTGGTCCCGAACGAAGCACTGCGCGCGATAGCTTCTGTCTTTGACGTGGATCCTGAGTATCTCCTTCAGGAGGGCGGTAAATTGCCTGAACGAGTGGAAGCTGAACTGGAGCTGCTCCGCAGTATGAGGCGCGCGGAGGTGCGGAACTTCGCCGCCCGCGCCCTGGGACCGGTCGATCCCGAAGCACTGAAGGCGATTACCAAGATCTTGGACGAGGACACCTAAGGCAGCGTCCGGCAGGTACCTTTTTCACCGACGCAGGTAACACCACTGTTCCGTAACCAGCAGCAGCAGCACAGCTGAATTTCACGCATGTGTGACACATGCGTGATAGGGTCAATCCGATGCAACGGGATGCCTGCACACATCTAGTCGTCGATGATCGCACCATAGAGCGCACCTCATTCGCCCAACAGATACCTCATGTATGTGAGCCCATGCTCGCGCAGCTTGGCGAGGTCAATGGTGTAGCGGACACGCTGTCCGATACGTTCACCGACCTCCCCGTCAGCAGAGACGAGCCCTTCGGCTTCAAGGGTCTTGATATGGACGTAGACCTGTCGGTAATCGACGCCGATTCGTTTTGCGACATTGCCGGTGGTGTCACCACTCGATTGCTGAGCCAGGTCGCGGATAACCGCCGCCCTCAAGGTGTTCGCGTTGAAAACACTCAAAGCATTTCCAACCTCATGGGGCAGCCCGGAAATCGGCTTGTAGATGCGCGGCACTTCATAATTCTCGCCTACCTTTGCGAGCCATTGAACTTACATCATCATTAAAGTGATGCTAGTATCACTTTAAAAGTGATACTTGTCCAATCCTTTCTAATGCTCCGACGGGGGATCAACCTTTGCAATCGACAGGACTCCTTACCGGCGCCGTCGCTTCGGTGCCCGTGTTGTCACTAGGTTTGATCTTCGCGTTAGTGCTGCAGCCCGCCGGGTCGGAACCAGCCTCGGCAGTATGCGCACCGGCCGTTTCAGCCGCCTTCGACGGCAACGCAGCGGTTGAGGGGTACACGGCGGAGCAGCTGGAGAATGCTGCGGCCATCATCAACGCAGGCGACAGACTGGACCTGCCGGTCAAAGGGCAAATGATCAGCGTGATGGTTGCCCTGGGCGAGTCCGATCTTAGGGTCCTGGACCATGGCGATGGTCCAGGACCGGATTCCAGAGGCCTGTTTCAGCAGCGGGACAACGGGGCCTGGGGCTCGTACGAGGATCGCATGGACCCGGCTACTAGCACCACCAATTTCATCAGGGCTCTCCAAAAAGTGGACGGCTGGGAGCTGCTGGAGCCGACCATTGCCGGTAACAAGGTCCAGCGCAACGCTGACCCGTACCACTACCAGAAGTACTGGCCCGAGGCCGTGAAACTTGTCCAGGCACTCTCTGACGGCAAGTTCTCACTGGAAGGCAGCGACTGCGCCATCCCTGGGAATTCCGGTGCCGGGGATGACTACCCGTGGAAGGACTCTCCCACTTGGATGCAGGCCGGAGCGGGCGCAGCGGCCGCATCGCCCCTAGGCATGTTTTACCGCGAATGCGTGGACTTTGCCCTGTGGCGCGTGAACCAACAGATGGGGTCCAGCAGCGCACCGTTCAAGTTCCTCAACGCCACCTTCCGCCCGGACGGCCAGAAGTTGGGTTCTGCGCTGACGTGGAAGGCCGGCTGGGACGCCAAGGGCTGGCCCACCGGTTCCGTTCCTCGTGTCGGGGCGGTTGTCTGGTACGCGCCGGGGGTCGGGGGAGCGGACCCCACTTTCGGCCACGTCGCGGTGGTCAAAGCGGTCAAAGACAACGGCACCTACGTCGAAGAGGGATACAACGGCAACCCGCCCCCGGATGACCACAACTACTACACCCGGACCGTCAGCAGCGATGTCCCTTCAGCCTTCCTGTACCTGCCTACTCAAGAGGAGAGAACGTGAAAAAGTCTCTGGTCCTCATCGCGGCGGCCCTGCTCTGCGCCGCGTGCGCACCGGCAGCGAACACCACACCGGTCCCGGCGCCCAGCACGGCCGCCACAGCCTCAGCACCGGTCTCCCTGAGCGCGGGCAGCGGCCCGCAGGCTCCAGAAGGCACGGTGCCGGCCACCATCGGCATCAGCTGGGATCAGGCAAGCAAGGACGCCGCCGTAGACACCGCCCAGAAGGCCATGGCGGACTTCGCCCGCCCGGGCGTGGAGGAAAAGCAGTGGGTCAACGACCTGGCCCGCTGGCTCACGCCGCAGGCCACCGCCGATTACTCCGCCGTGGATCCCGCCAATGTCCCCGCCACTCGGGTCACTGGCCCCGCGACGCTGACGGTCGATGAGGCGAACGGCTACGGCGTTATGGCAGCCGTGCCGACTGATGCCGGGACCTACACCGTGCAGCTGCTCCGTACCGGCCCGGAGGCCGCGTGGAAGGTCAACCGGCTCACCCCGCCCACGTCCTAAGCGCCCGCACCTCACCAACCCCGTCAAATAAGGAATCAGGTTTCATGAGCACCACTCCAACAGAGGTCCTGGCCTTCCCGAACATCAAGGCCATCATCAGCGACAACGGCACAGCCGAGGTCATCGTCGCAGGAAACTCCCGCGTCGTCCCTGCAGGGGAGACGCTGCAGGACCTGCGCGACAACGCCCTGGCCCTTGTCATGGCCGAAGCCAGGACGCTGCAGCGCCCCGTCCGGGTCCGCATCGAAGATCCCGAAGGCCACGGCGAACTGATCGTCCACCCGGGCGGCAACGTCGAATCCGTCTCCTACGAGCCCCGGCCCGGCCGCCGCCGCACCGCCGCACCCGCCAACACGCCCGCTGCGGCCGCCGCCGAAGTCACCGACACCACTCCAGCGCCAACGCCTGCGGTGAAGCCTGAACCTGCCCAGCCGACGGTGGAACGCCAGCCGTGGCCGCGCCTTGCCGCCGAGACTGCATTGGCCGAGGACGTGGCTCCGGCCGCCGAGGCTCCGCAGCAGGCTGTTGCAACGGATGCGCCGGTGACCCGACGCAGTTTGAAGGAGACCTCCTTTCTAGTGAGCGCCCCGGTGCTGGAGCCGGCCACGCAGGGCTGGCGCGGGACCTTGACTCGCTTGGGCTTCCGGATGGACCCCTCAGAGGAGGAGCTGTCCGAGCGTGAGGATATCCGCACCGTAAGCCAGCACTGGCCCGGCCCGCGGACCATCGCCGTGGTCAACCGCAAGGGCGGGGCCAACAAGACGCCCACGGTTGTGATGCTCTCGGCGATCCTTGCCCGCTACAGCGGCGCCGCAACGGTGGCCTGGGACAACAACGAATCCCAGGGCACCCTGGGATGGCGGACCGAGAAAGGCGCCCACGACCGCAGCGTCCTGGACCTAATCGATTCCTCCACCGAACTCCTGTCCCCTTCCACGAACGCGGCCGAGATCGCCAAGTTCGTCCACCACCAGACCGCCGACAAGTTCGATGTGCTGCGCTCGGACGAAAACGAAGAAGGCGACCACGAAGTCACCGCAGAGGAAGTGGACATCGCCCACCAGGTCCTCACCCGGTACTACCGACTGGTCATCATGGACTCCGGCAACACCGCCAGGGCCGCCAACTGGCGGCGGATGATCGACCACACCAACCAGCTAGTCGTCCCCGTCACCGCCATCGAGGACCGTGCAGAAGCAGCCCGGCTGACCCTGCAGACCCTCGAATCCCGTGGTGGCCACGACGCCGAGCTGGCACGCAACGCCGTCGTGATCGTCTCCGAGTCCACCGACGCCAAGCGCAGCATGACCGGCGATGCCCTGAAGCGGGCGAAAGCCGAGGCGCAGCGGATCGCGGACGGCTTCGAGCCGTTCGTGCGCGCCGTCGTCCGTATCCCGTACGACCCCGCCCTGGTCAACGGGCCGATCCGTTACGAAGCGCTCCAGCCCGTGACCCAGCGGGCGTGGCTCGCGGCAGCGGCAGCTGTCGCCAAAGGCTTCTAGAACGATCCCTAGAACTTGAGAGTTGAGAGGAGGATCAATGCAACAGACCCTGAACCCCTGGGTTACACGCCCCACGGCTGATGAACCGGCTGAGGAAACCCGGGCTGCGGCTGTCCCGCCGGCGGCGGTCATCAGCACACCGCTGCGGGGCATGCTCGAGCCAGACGCGGCAGACCGGCTGGCGTCCCGCAGCATGGCCGGCACAGCCCGTCTCTGGGTTGTTGGTACCCATGGGGGAGCGGGTGAAAGCCGGATCGCTGACCTCATCGAATCTGCCCGTTCCACGGATCATTGCTGGCCTGTCCTCCCCAGCGGCGGCAGCCCGCAGGTGCTGCTGGTCTGCCGCGCAGACATGCGCGGCCTGACAACTGCCAGGAACGCACTCACCCAGTGGGCATCAGGCGCCGCCCCGCAGGTCGATCTGCTCGGCCTCGCCGTCCTTGCAGACGCCCCGGGAAAGACACCCAAAGCTCTTCGGGACTTCACCGCCCTCGTAGGCGGCGGAGCGCCACGATTCTGGACTCTGCCCTGGGTAGACGCCTGGCGGCACACGGACACCACAGCGCTGCCAGCCGTCCGCGAATACCAGCGCTTCATTACCGACGTGGCCGCCCTGGCCACGGCAACCAACCACTGAAAGGTCTCACCGTGAACACGCTCACTGCACTCTCAACCAGCGTTATTCCCAACCCCACCCCCGTCGTCCCGGCGCAGGCCGGCGGTCTGTTGACCATCCTGAACTGGGCCTCCGGCATCGGCCTGGTCCTGGGCGTCCTGGGCGTCATCATCGTCGGCATCGGCATGGTCATCCAGCTCCAGCGCGGTGAAGGCGCACAGGCCATCGGCAAGCTCGGCTGGGTCCTCATGGGCTGCATCATCATCACCGGAGCCGCGGGCATCGTCCGCGCCTTCGTCTAAGCCAGCACCATCAACGGGAGGTTCCGTATGAGCCAGTCAACAGAGAGCACCACCGAAAGCAATCCGTTCACCAAACCCGGATTCATCATCGCGGCCGTGCTGGTGGTCGCGCTGCTGGCAGCAGGAATTGTCATCTTCCTGCTCCCCAAAGGACAGAGTGACGCACAGCCAACACCACCGGCTACCGGAACCGGCAGCACGCCTGCTGCCAGCCCCAGCGCCTCTGCCGCTGGCAGCAGCGTCTGCGGTCTTCCAACCTCGACGGAAACGTCACTGGGCGCAGCACCGGAAACCAAATGGGAGCTGGTAGGAACGATGGCTGCGCCCACCGACCCACAAATTGGTCCGGGGAAGACAGACGCCCAGGGGATCAGATCTTGCTTCGCCCACACCCCAAAGGGTGCGCTCTACGCGGCTGTGAACCTTTGGGCTCTGGGCAGCGACCCTTCAAAGGAACGCGCTATCGCCGAACAGCTCGCTGCAAAGGGACCTGGTCGTGAGGCAGGCATGAAAGCGCCCCAGACTCAGGCTCCCGCTTCATCAGTGAAAATTCAGATCGCCGGATTCAACGTCTCCTATACGGCCAACCAAGCCGTCGTCGACTTGGCGTTCAAGGCAGACAACGGTGCGCTTGCCTCCGTTCGCACCACGTTGCTTTGGCAGGACGGTGACTGGAAAGGCGTCGTCGCCGATAACGGCGCGCCGCTGGAAGAACCGCGACAGGTACGGGACCTGTCCGGCTTTATCCCGTGGAGCGGAGCATGAAACCCACATGGAACCCCGTTGGGGACTGGGTTCAGGGCCTCGCCGATGATGCAATCAGCAACTTGGCGAAGTCCATCATGGAGGGAATGAGCCAGATGGTGACGACCCTGTCGACCTTCTGGGTCTCTATGCCAACGGTGAACCTGATCAGTGAGGACCGCACCGGAGCGAGCCCGGTTGTCTCCACAATGAACAGCCAGCTGTGGCCATGGACGCTAACCTTGGCCGTCCTGGCAGTCATCATCGGAGGAATCCGCATGATTTGGGAGCAGCGGGGCGCACCGTTGAAAGATCTTCTGCGCTCACTCATCACCCTCACTGTGGTGTCCAGTCTTGGTGTGGGTGTCATCTCCATCTTGATCATCGCGGCGGACACATTCGCGGCCGCCATTATTGACCGATCCACCGACGGGAAGGGCTTCGCGGAATCGATGCACGTCCTTGTCGTAACGGGACAGACCGGTGTCGGGGCTTTCGTTCTGATCGTTCTGGGCCTCGTCGGCTTGATTGCATCTCTGGTTCAGATCGTGCTGATGGTGGTCCGCAGCGGCATGTTGGTGATCCTGGCGGGCATCCTGCCCACCACGGCCGCATTCACGAATACGGAGATGGGCAGGCAGTGGTTCCAGAAGGCAGTTGGTTGGACCATCGCCTTCATTCTCTATAAGCCGGCTGCCGCCATCGTGTACTCGGTCGCATTCCTGCTGATGGGCAACACCAGCGGGAAGGATGCCCTGGTTGGCTCCATTACGGGGTTCACGTTGATGATCGTTGCCCTGTTAGCCCTTCCAGCCCTGATGCGGTTCGTCACGCCGATGGTGGGAGCCGTTGCCGCTGGCAGTGGGGCAGCGGCAGGAGCCGCCGTGGGTGCCCTTGCCACCGGAGCTGTGTCCATGGGCCGAGTTGGCAGTGGACGGGGCAATGCAGCGCCCACCCCAGCCAGCACCAGCACCAGCAGCACAACCAGCACGAACACAGGCAGCTATCCCAAGGGCAGTTCTGGATCTTCAGGCCCCCGCGGTGGGGGAGGGCAGCCAACGCCTGGCTCTTCGGGTCCGCGTGGCGCCGCTGGCACCGCAGGCAAAGCGGGACCGGCAGCACCGGCCGGAGGTGCTGGGGCTGCTACGGGAGCGGCAGCCACGGGCCCGGCTGGCATGGCCGTAGCCACAGGCGTACAGGTGGCGTCCAGGACGTCAGAGGCAATCAAGACGACCGCGCAGGATTCAACCGGGGAGGGCCCCAGTGGCAGCAATTAACACCGAATACAAAGAACCGTCCTACGGCAACTGGCGCGTTCCGCGCTCAGCCGGCCTGGGCAACCTCGGCGCTATCGGCACCGCGATTGTCATGGTCGGCCTCCTGCTGGGCATCGTCAGCTTCGCCATCTGGGGCCTCTTCGCCGGCCTTGGCGTCCTCGCGGTCGCCGGCTCCTGCGCCCTGCTGCTGACAGTCAAAGACAAGCACGGCCAGTCAGTAGTGGACCGTCTCGGTATCCGCATGGCGTTCAAGGTCTCAAAGTCCTCAGGGACGAATCTGTACCGTTCCGGTCCACTGGGCGTGACGGAGTGGGGCATGTACCAGCTCCCAGGGCTGGCTGCGAAGTCCACCCTCTACGAGTTCACCGACTCCTACAAGCGCCCCTTCGCCATGCTGCACGTCCCGGCCACCAGCCACTTCACCGTGATCTTCTCCACCGAACCCGACGGGGCCTCCCTCGTGGACCCGGAACAGGTCGATGCCTGGGTCGCGAACTGGGGCGGCTGGCTCGCCGGACTGGCCGACGAGGCCGGCCTGGACGCGGCCGCCGTCACCGTTGAGACCGCACCGGACTCCGGCCACCGGCTGCGGAATGAGGTCATGTTGAATATCGACCCGGACGCCCCTCAGTTCGCCAAGGACATGCTCCACGAGGTCGTCGAAACCTACCCGGAAGGATCAGCCACGGTCCGCGCCTGGGTTTCCCTGACCTTCAACGCCTCCCTGCGCGCGGGCTCGAAAAAGCGCACCCCGGAGGACGTCGCCCGCGACCTGGCCGCGCGGATCCCCGGGCTCTCGGCCCGGCTGCAGTCCACCGGCGCCGGGATCGCCCGGCCCATGTCCGCACAGGAACTTTGCGAGGTCGTACGGATCGCCTACGACCCGCCCGCAGCGCTGATCATCGACGAAGCCCACGCGGCCGGCACCCCGGTGTCGCTGACCTGGGGCGAGGTCGGCCCGACCGCGACGCAGGCAAGCTGGGACGACTACCGCCACGACTCCGCGTTCTCTGCCTCCTGGACCATGACCGGGGCTCCCCGCGGCTCCGTGAACTCCTCCGTCCTCTCCCGGCTTCTGGCCCCGCACGGCGACATTGACCGCAAGCGCATCTCCCTGCTCTACCGTTTGATGGACTCCGCCCGTGCCGCAGCGGTAGTTGAGCGGGACCAGAACAACGCCAACGTCCGCATCACCTCGGGCACCCGACCGACAGCCCGGGCACTGGTGGATGCCCGCTCTGCTGTGCAGACCGCCCAGGAAGAAGCCCAGGGCGCGGGTCTGGTGAACTTCGGCATGGTCGTCACCGCCACGGTCACCGACAAGGAACGTCTGCCGGACGCCGTTGCTGCCATTGAACAGACCTCCGGTACCGCCCGCGTGCTGCTGCGCCGCGCCTACGGCTCCCAGGACACCGCGTTCGCGGCGTCCCTGCCCCTGGGGTTGGTCCTGCCCAAGCACAGCATGGTGCCCTCCGAAATTAAGGACGCCCTCTAATGGCCCGCATGAAGCTTTTGACAGTAAAGAAGTCAAAGACAGTAAAAGCCCCGGCAAAGGAAGCAGGGCCTGGTTCGCGGGGCTGGACCGGACGGGGCGGCGGCATGGCCCAGCTGCTCCCGTCCGTCCGGGAGTACCGGGGAACCACCGTCCAGGTCTGCGGACTGTGGCCGTTCTCTTCGGGTGCATCCTCGCCCATGATCGGTGTCCCGCTCGGCCGCCACGAGGAAACCCAGGCAACGGTCTGCTGTGACCCGATCAGCTGGTTCCAGCGCGCACGGCTGATTTCCAACCCGTCCGCGTTCATCCTCGGCAAACCCGGCCTCGGAAAGTCCACCGTCGTCCGACGGATGTTCATTGGCCTCTCGGCCCAGGGAGTCCACCCCCTGATCCTTGGCGACCTCAAGGGCGAGCACGTCAAAGCCGTGAAAGCCCTCGGCGGCCAGGTCATCAAGCTCGGCCGCGGCGTCGGCTACATGAACATCCTCGACCCCGGCCAGGCAGTTGAAGCAGCCCAGCTGCTGGAAGACAGCGGCCACCATGAAGACGCCACCCGGGTCCGGGCCGACGCGCACGGCCGTCGACTGACCATGGTCGTCTCGCTGATCACCATCAGCCGGAACAACCCGCCGACCGACCAGGAACAGACCATCCTGGACCGGGCACTGCGGGTCCTCGATGACCGGTTCGACGGCATTCCGGTCCTGAAAGACCTGCTCGATGTGATCGTCTCCGCCCCGGATGAGCTGCGCCAGGTCGCGCTGGACCGTGGCGACATGAACATCTATCTGCAGGAAACCCGGGCGTTGGAAGCCACTCTCCTGGGCTTGACCGGCGGAGGAAAGCTGGGAGAAATCTTCTCCCGTCAGACAACTAACCCAATGAAGCGTGACCGGGCCGTGGTCTTCGATGTCTCCAGCATCGACGAGACCGAGACAGACCTGCAGGCCGCTGTGCTGCTGGCCTGCTGGTCTTACGGCTTTGCGACTGTGAATGTCGCCAACGCCCTCGCCGACGCGGGCCTGGAGCCGCGCAGGAACTACTTCGTGGTTCTGGATGAGCTGTGGCGGGCCCTGCGTGCCGGGAAAGGCATGGTTGACCGAGTGGACGCCCTCACCCGGCTTAACCGCTCCGTCGGCGTCGGGCAGATCATGATCTCCCACACCATGTCCGACCTGCTGGCGCTGCCGGCCGAAGAGGACCGGATGAAGGCCCGCGGCTTCGTCGAACGCTCGGGCATGGTGATCTGCGGCGGCCTTCCCGCATCCGAGATGCCGCTGCTGACCTCCGCGATACCCCTGTCCCGGCAGGAACAGCAAAAGCTCATTTCCTGGCAGGACCCGCCAGCGTGGGACTCCCGTGGTGTAGACGTCGAACCGCCAGGGCGTGGGAAGTTCCTCATCAAGGTCGGCGGCCGTCCCGGGATCCCGGTCCAGGTCGGCCTGACCTCGGTGGAGCACGGCCCCGACGGGGTCAACGACACCGACGGCAAATGGCACGGATCCCCGGAACCGATCCTTGACCCGGCCGCACCCATCGTGGCAACTGAAGGAGGCGTACTGTGAGCGCACCGAACCGCAAAGGCATGGGCCTCGGCGACGCCATCCTCGTATGGCTGGCCATCGGCTTTATCGTCGTCTTCGGTGGCGGCACGTATGCGGCCGCACACATCGGCTCCTGGATGGCAGGCATCGACGCGCCGCCGGCGCACCCCATTGACCTGATCGCCGGGCTCATCAAGGGCAAGGTGCCCTGGCCCGCCCAGTCCACCGTCGTCGTCTGCGTCATGGCCGGCCTGATCCTGGCACTGGGCGTCGTCGTCCTGGTGGCGTGGCGGCAGGGCGCGTCCAAGCGCGCCCGCGTGGACAAGGCCGCCCGCTACCTGGGCCGGGGAAAGTCCCTCGCCGCGTTCTCCGAAAAGGGAGCGCAGGCCAAAGCCGAACGGCTGGGAATCAAGGACAACCCGGGCATCGTCGTCGGCAAGGTGGTCTCCACCGGCCAGAAATTCATCCAGTCCTGGGAAGACCTCAGCCTCGATATCTGGGGTCCACGAACAGGTAAGTCGACCTCCCGGGTGATGCCCGCAATCCTGAACGCACCAGGGGCTGTGGTTTCGACGTCGAACAAGCGTGACGTCGTGGACGGCACCCGTGGCGTCCGCGAGGCTACGGCCCCGGTGTGGGTGTTCGATCCGCAGAAAATCGCCCAGGAGGAACCGGACTGGTGGTGGAACCCGCTCTCCTACGTAACGGACGAAGAGAAGGCCTACAAGCTCACCCAGCACTTCTCGGTCGGTTCACGGGTGCCGGGATCCAAGCCGGATGCCTACTTCGATCCCAAAGCCGAAGACATTCTCTCCTCGTACTTCCTCGCGGCCGCGTTGGGCGGGCTGCCCATCACCCAGGTCTACCTCTGGGTGACGGAGCAGGTAAACCGCGAACCCATCAACATCCTCAGAACACATGACTACGAGCTGCAGTACAAAGGCCTGGAGTCCACGCTGGAACTGGCAGACAAACAGCGCGACGGCATCTTCGGCACCGCCGAGAAAATGATTCAGTGCCTCAAGAGCAGGAACACGCTGCGGTGGGTCGCCCCGACCGGCGGCGCGAGCGTGGCTACCGATACGCGCCGTCAGTTCAAGCCGCGCGCGTTCGCTGCCTCACAGGAGACGATCTACATCCTCTCCAAGGAAGGGGCCGGCTCGGCTGCCCCGCTCACCACGGCACTGACGGTAGCCATCGCCGAGGCCATGGAAGAACGCGCCGAGCGCAGCGGCGGACGCCTGCCCAAGCCTGCGCTGTTCGCCCTCGACGAGTTGGCCAACGTCGTCCGCTGGGCCGGGCTGCCCGACCAGTTCAGCCACTACGGATCCAAGGGCCTGATCGTCATGGGCATCCTGCAATCCTGGTCCCAGGGCGTCGAACTCTGGGGCGAGGCGAACATGCGCAAAATCTGGTCCGCCGCGAACGTCAAGGTCTACGGCGGCGGCGTCGCGGAAGAAGGATTCCTCCGGGCGCTCTCGGATCTGATCGGTGACTACAGCTACATCAATGTCTCTGTCTCTTCCGGCAAGTCCGGGTCCAGCCGTTCCCGTCAGGAAGGCAAGGAACGCATTTTCGATGTCTCCAACCTCGCTGAACTCGACCGCGGCCGCGCGGTGATCCTCGCTTCGGGGGCACCGGCAACGCTGGTGCGCACACTGCCCTGGTACACGGGCCCGCACAAGGAAGCCGTGGAAGCGTCCATCCAGAAGTACAGCCCGCAGCCCGAAGTTGAGCCAGCCCCGGTCCCGGCCGTGCCGAACGCTAATCCCTGGGTCACGAAGTAAGGAAGCGCCTCCCTCATGGAAGATGATTTCGGGCTATTCGATACCGAGACCCCCGCCCCCACTCCAGACCGGAGAGGGGACGGAAAGACCGAGGAGACACCGGAGCTCGTCTACGGCTCGGCCGAAGAATTCCTGCACGAGCAACTGCTGCCCACCTACGTCCGCAGCGTCACCGGGAAATCAGCAAAATGGTGCATCGAGTGGTACTTCCACCCCGAAGCAGTCTCACGTGTCGCGGGCATGTGGCGTTCCTGGGAACACCTACGCCTGGACGCTGCCACCGGCATGAGCGTCTGGTGGCGGGACCACGCAGACCACCACATGAGAGTCCTCCTGGACCCACAAGGACCGTTCTACAACTGCGACATGAAAGAACACCGCGACCCCGAACACCTGGAACCGAAGAAAGCACCGGAGGGCTGGTTCCCAGACGTGCGAGTCCAGGACAGGTAGTTCTGGCAGAACCAGGTGACTCTAAGCTGTCCATGGCTGGGGTCAATCCGGGTTATCCACGGCTGGAAATCGGGAGCCAGCGGGGTAGCTCCCTCAGCAACAGCAGCGGTGGATAACCAACCAGAATTGTCCCCGGCTGTGGGCAGTGGAACTATTTGCGATCAACAACTGGGCCCTCGGACCGCCCGATGACCTGTCGACGATCACGCATCCGACGCTGATCGTCAACGGCGACAACGACCGCATGGTGCCGTCCCCTCTCTCCAGCGAGCTCGCGCAGCGAATCCCCGGGTCGGAACTGGTCATCTACCCCGACTCCGGCCACGGCAGCATCTTCCAGAACCACGAGGAGTTCACGCCGGTCGCCATCCGATTCCTCGCCGGCTGAACGACCCGACGAAGAGCCAGTCGGCTTCGGGGTTGCGCCGCGGGAGCGTACTGCGCCGAGTTGGCCAAGGTATCACCAGCCGCGGAGTGCAGTGGGGACGGAGTGCTTCCCTGGAGCAGACCTTGGAAGCATCGGCCGGGCGGGTCAGGTGCGTTTGGGCGAGGCGAAGGATGAGTCGAGAGCCGATGTTCGCATCCTGATATCGACGATCATGAGAACGAACAGGGAGGTGCTCAGGCCTGCCAGTGACAGCGCGGCGATGCCGACGGCGGTGCTTAGGCCGTTGCTGGTCGCGAGTGCGCCAACGCCGATGGCGGTGCCTGCCTGGAAAGCGTAGGCGATCAAATAGAGCAGAGACAGTGTCGCCCCGCGGTGACGTTCGGGAGCGGCTTGGTTAATGAGTCCGAGACCTCCGGTGAAAGCGAAGGAATAGGCGGTCCCGCCGACGAAACACCAGCCGAGGAAGAGCGAGATCGACCCGAATGCGCTGGCGGCAGCCATGAGTCCGAGGCTCAGGACCGTCAGGGCCGCACCCACCCAGACCGAAGCGCATGCCGGGACGCGGGAGAGGAAAAGTGCGGTGATTCCGATGGCCGCTGCCGAGCATCCCAGCAGGAGACCGACGATCGCGGTGTTCCCGGCTTGGGCGAACTCGGTGATCATGTGCGCGCCGAGCGAGAGGAAAATCGCACCCACGCAATAGGCCAGGGATACCGACAAGGTGGCGATGGAGAAACGCAGTCGAATGACCCGGGGCACGCTGGGTGCCTGCGGTTGCCAACGTTGGACTTGGCTCGGCCTGTCGTCGGGAGTGCACAACAGCGCAGCGATTGATGCCAAGGACAGGATGAGCAGGACGATGTAGCTCCAGAACAGTGGCATCGGGAAGAACTGCGCGAGCGCGCCACTGACTATGAGGGCAAGGGTGAGTCCGGTCGCGGTGGCCAGGGTTGCCATGGAGCTGGCGAAACGTGGGCTGCCGGTGGTGTTATTCTCGATCAGTGCCGCAGTCCCTGCTCCCATTGCCAGTCCTGCGCCAGCGCCTTGCAGCACGCGTCCGGCAAATAGGAATGCCACGTTGGGCGCGAGGGCGAAGATCACGGCGGAGGCGGCGATGAGCACGACGCCGGCAATCATGACCAATCGCCTTCCGAACCGGTCCGAGAGGTTCCCAAAGATCGGAAGGACGACGAGTAGTGCGAGCGGGTAGGTCGCGAATACTGCGGTGACGATGAGCGGGGTCAGGTCCCACTGCGCAGCGTAGATCGGATACAGCGTGCTTGGGGCTCCCGAGGACCAGAGCACCAAAGCGAGCACGGATGCCGACGCCCAGAACGCCCCGCGCCTGCCCATCCGGCTTCGACTACGGGGAGGGAACGTAGAATCCGGCCGCGCCGCGCTTATTCGCGTCATCGGCCATGACCCGGGTGGATGATCAAGCAGGTGCTCGATGCAGTGGCCAGCACCCTGCCGTCACTGTCCCGGATGTCGGCTTCGGCGAAGGCAGCGCTCTTGCCGCGGCGGGTGATCCAGCCGAGTGCAGTGACGGCGCCGGTTCCGGCGGTGATCGGCCGCAGGAACGAGACCTTGATCTCCAGGCTCGTGTACCCGACTCCCGCAGGCAGGGTGCTGTGCACGGCACACCCGGCCACCGAGTCAAGAACCGTCGCGAAAAATCCGCCGTGGACCGATCCGATCGGGTTGTAATGCGACTCGTCAGGCTGTGCTGTCATCACGACATCGCCATCGGCGACGGAGACGAATTCGAGCCCGATATGGCTGCTGATAGGGGGCGGTGGGGTCCGGCCGTCGGCCAGCGCGCGCAACTGCTCGACCCCGGTCCGCTCGAACAGCTTCGTTCTGTCTTCTTCGGGGCTGTGGTAGCGGATGGTGCGCGAACGGTTCGTCAAGGGGGCGAGCGGTGATGCCATTAGCGTTCCTCCGTGTGATCGATAAGAAATGGGGATCTCAGGCGACGGGGAGAATCGATCGGCGCCAAGTCGTCTTGGTCCGTGCGGATGGATTCACCGACCGGCTTCTCCCACTGGTCGAACTGGTAGGTGACGGGGGGTTGATGATGTTACCGGAGCACCGATGTTCTGCAGCGCACGCATCACCTCCTTGACGGAAGGTAAGTGATGTCGTGCGAGCAGTTGGTTTGATCCTATTGGTGCTAGCTTTGTTATAGCAACCCAGATCGGGCTGTAACGCGTGAATCTAGGCAACATGAGGAGCTTTTGGCAATGCCGGTATTTCAGGTTCATGTCCCTGAGGGTCGATTCTCCTCAGCTCAGAAGCGTGCACTGGCAAGCGCGCTGCCACGGACGCTAAACGAGGCTCTGGGGATTCCTGCCGAGGATCAGTTCGTCGCGATCACCTCGCATCACCCGGACGAGCTCTACTTGGATCCCGGATACATGGGGATGAATCGAAGCGGCGATGCAGTCATCATTACCGTGCTCTTCACTGCCGAGCGACCCCTGGCGGACAAGAGAATGTTGACGAAGGCAGTCTGTGAAAATGTCGTCGACGCGCTGGGTATTGGTGCTGACGACGTATTCATCGCACTGATTCCAGTGCCGAAGGAGAATTTCTCCTTCGGCAGGGGAGAGCTGCAGCTCGCGCCGCGCAGCTGAGTCGGGTGCCCCACCGCCTGTTGTGCACCGGATGTCCTTGGATTGGTTGTAGAGAGCCAGAGTTAGGATTGGAGCATGCCTAGAATGTCGCAAGCCTTGACGGATGCATTGACGGGCCAATGTGCCATCGCACGCAGTCTGGGGGTTCTCAGCGATTCATGGAGCTTTCTCCTGCTTCGCGAGGCACACCTTGGCAAGCGCACTTTCGCGCAATTCCGAGATTCTTTGGGCATTGCAACTGACGTGCTCAGCGCGCGACTGGACGCGCTGGTTGAGCACGGAATCCTAGAGAGGATTCCTTACCAGGAACCAGGGCAGCGCATGCGCGATGGCTATGGACTGACCGCAGCGGGCGATGAGTTGAAGGTCGTCCTGGTGGCAATGCAGCAATGGGGTGAAGTGCACGTCCCACGGGAGCAAGGTTTGAGCGTACTTCCCGTGACTCGAGACGGTCGAAAGCATGTGAGAGCAAGCTTGGTCGACGCCGAGGGCACGATCGTGGCCCACGAGAACGTAGAGTTCGTTCGCGTCACCACCCCTGGATGAGGAACGGCGCACGTCCTGGCACAGGGCACGAAAAATGACTGTGCCATAACCGTCAGGCCGTGATCCTCCGGCATGGCGCGATACCGGTTATGCTTTTTTGACGGACTTTTAGAAAGCGGATGGCGGAACCGGGGCGCCGGCCCCGGATCGGTGGGGCCGAATCCCTGGGGCCGCGACTTTGGTCTGTGATCCGTCGCCCTGTCTGCTGACACTATCCGTATCTGCCGCGGTTGGGGCACCTTCACCGGGCCTTTTTGCGGGTGGGGTTTACGCGAATCCAAGGAGTCCTGAAATCCGCTCCTTTTTAACTGTGGGGTTTTGCCGGGGGAGTAGTGCGCTGAAGGACCGACTTATAGGACCTAGGCATGATCGCGGCCGCTCCTCAGCAACTCTGAACATCGACGTTCAGGATCCCACGCCCACCAGCGTTTTCATGAGAGCATCATCGAGTGGAGAGCCTGCGTATAACCTGCAGATCGATGCGCTGGTTGTCGTTTGGAGCGGCTGCCCCCGCCATACGTCTTTCGAGCAGGTTTAGGATGGCTTCGGCGGATTTGTGAGCGTCGATGCGCAGTCCGGTGATGGGCACCGAAGCAAATTCTGCCAGTGGACCATCCGTCATTGTGGCGATCATCAGTCCTTCGGGGATGGGAATGGAGGCGCCTTGCGCCGCATCCAGTACCCCTGCCGCGAAGATGCTCGACGTAGCCACTATGGCATCAGGAGGGTTGGAGATGCGGAGTAACTTTGTGGCTATTTCTGATGCTGCGGGGCGTCCGCGTTCAGTATCTGCAACACGGATCAATGGGTCGCCTGTGTTGACACGTATGAAATGCATGTAAGCCGATACGACAGCTCGCCTGTACATGTTGTCGGTCCCGCCTACAAGAAGTCCGATTCGCCGGGCCCCGCTGTCGTAGAGATGTTTCAACAGTTGGATGGTTGACTGCTCGTATGCTGCGCCGACCCACCAGCGAAATTCGCGGGTCCCTGGGTCGGGGTCGTAAGACACTACGGGTAGGCCGGAGGCCATGATCTTCTTCAGTACTTCGTCGTTGTGGTTCGGGGAGATGAGAATGCATCCGTCAAGGCGGGGTATACCGCCCGCGACATCGTCGATGTCGCGGGCGGTGGTGACATTGAAGCCCTTGGTCATAGCCGCCACGGCCATTGCTCCGGCGAGATTGGGGAACGATGTGGTGCCAAAGCCCGAGGAGCGAAGCGATTCCGGTGGTCGCAGCAGGACCGCGACGTTTTTCGGTGCCGCGGAGGTGAGGTATCCGAGGTCAGTGGCGGCCTGCCAAACCCTTCGCTTCGTTTCTGGGGCCACGTAGCGTTTCCCGCTGAAGCTGTGGGAGGCAGTTGTCAGAGAGACTCCGGCGGCGAAGGCAACGTCAATGAGCCGCGCCGAACGATTTCCATCCGGTTCAGATGGAGGAGAGGTCCTTTTGGTTATCATCAATGTCCGCATTCGATAGGTGCGCGGTTTCGCGCAGTCCCAACGAGCATAGAACGAGCACGAGCATCGCAAAGGATCCGTATGCTGCCACCGAGGTCGGGTTGTTGTCCGAGGCGACGAGCAGTGCCGTGGCAATGAATGCCGCGGTCCCGCCACCGAGAGCAGCGCCCAGCTGGTACGACGCTGACATTCCGCTGTAGCGCATCCGAGCTGGGAACTGTTCCCCAAGAAAAGTGGGAACCGGTCCCTGAGTCACGCCTGTGAGCGCGCCGACAATTGCGAAACTCAGCACGACCATGAGAACGCTGTGCGTGTTGACCATCGGGAAATACAGGTAAAGGAACCCGGCCATAGCAATTCCTCCGGCGACCATGACCTTTTTTCTGCCGTACTTGTCCGACAGCAGGGCAAAGAACGGCGCGCTGAAGATCAATAGGGCGCTGTAGGCGAGCTGGCCAATGAGACTTTCAGACGCTCCGTATCCAATGCCGGTGAGATAGGACAGGAAAAACGTAAATCCGATGTAGGCGATCGTGTTGTAGCCGTAGCTCACACCGATGCCGAGGAGGATGGTCCGAGGGCTGCGACGGAAGGCCGCAACCAATGGGATCTTATGGTCATCAGTGTCGGCTTCAGTTTTCTCTTCCTCGGGCATGGACATCCGGGCGAAGAGCCCGACTATGACGAGCACGCCTCCGATCAGGAACGGAATCCTCCACGCGAACGGAGTGAGTTGATCTTGGAAAAGAAGGCTCACGACGGCGAACACTGCTATGCCAAGCACGCCTCCGATACCAACGCCCATGCTGGTGAAGCTGCCCCAGAAACCTCTGCGGTTCTTGGGAGCGTTCTCCATGCCGAACAAGGCGGCGCCGCCCCATTCTCCGCCGGCTGCGAAGCCTTGTATCAGGCGGAGCGTCACGAGCAGTACGGGCGCCCAGAATCCGATGGTGGCGAAATCCGGAAGTAGCCCGATCATGAAGGTGCTCACGCCCATAGTGATCAGGGTTAGGATGAGCATTTTTCGGCGCCCGAACTTGTCGCCGAAGTGGCCGATGATGATGCCTCCAAGCGGGCGAGCCAGGAAGCCAGTTCCGAAGGCGGCGAATGCGTACAGGGTTCCTATGAGTGGGTCGACGGCGGGGAAGAACACTGAGTTGAAGACCAAACCTGCGGCCAGGCCGTAGATCAGGAAGTCGTAGTATTCCAAGGCTGTTCCGAGCCCTGAGATCAGGAAAGCTCGGAGCGGTGACACTTTCGTGAGTTCTTTGTTCCTGGAGGGCGGGGTGTCGGCGATAGGGGTCATGTCAGAGCTTCTCTCAATCTCCGTATGCGGCGGATTCGATGGCGGAAGAGGTTGCGCCAGCACTGCTGACAGCAATGTTGGGGCGGGCGTAATCGATGGCGTAGGGGTCATTTACATCCGGCAGGATTGTGCATCCTAGGTCCTGCAGGGACGCTGAAGCGGCAGCACGGGCCTCGGGTAGGGCGATCGTGGGACCGCTGGCGTCGATTCTGGGTAGCTCCAGCGCGTCCCGGACGGACATGCTGCCGTCGATTAAGTTGATGATTATTTGTGCAACGGCGCTGATGATACGGCGGCCGCCGGAAGCACCAAGTGCAATGCTGCGGTCTCCATCCGTGACGATTGCTGGGCCCATGTTGGCCAGGGGGCGTGCGCCGCCGGAAATGCTGTTTGCCGCTCCCGGCAGGGCGTTGAACCAGGCCATCGAGGAATCGAAGAGCAGGCCGGTGCGGGGACAGATCATGCCGTTGCCGAAATGGTTGGCCGCGGTGTGGGTGATGGCCACCGTCCGCCCGTGCACGTCTGTAGCGGATATGTGCGTCGTTCCGCTTGTGGGGACAGAGGCTCCCCGAGGCGCCCAAACGGGGATATCCACGTCGTCGCCGAACGAGGGCGTGTGTGCGGGTCGGGCAGCAAACGTCCGCCAGGGAACTCCGTCATTCCAGTGGGGTACGTCCTCACCGTCAGCGCATAGAGAGGCGATGCTGCGGACGTACGCCGGCTGAAGCAATCCGGTTTCGGGGACCGGTACGACTTCGGGGTCGCCGAGCCAGTGGTAGCGGTCGGCGAAGGCGTGGCGGATCGCCAGAGCAAGGCTCCTTGTATGGGCCGGGCTCTCGTGCGATGTCGCGGGGTCTGGGGTAAGGGATTCCCAGATCTTGAGAATTTGCAGCTCCGTGAGCCCGCCGCCTGGGGACATGGGAACCGAGACGTACGCGTCGCGGTATTGAACTGTGCGGGCAGCGCCGGTGAGTGGGATAGCTGCCCGGAAGTCTTCGAGAGTGAGAAGTCCTCCAGCTTCTCTTGAGCTCTGCACTATACGAGAGGCAATGGCGCCATCAATGAGCGTCTGCAGTGGAGAACCCGCAGCTTCTTCCAACATGGCGCCAAGCTCGGGCTGCCTGATTTTCTCACCGTCACCGAATGAAGCGCCGTAGAAGCGCTGGGAGGACCGTCCTTTAGGCAGGCCATCATCTGCCAGAAATACCTTCTTGCACATCTCGTCTGCGCTCAGCCGTTCCAGATCGCTCATAGCATTCAGAACGAACCAGGAGTCCGACCTGAATCCTTCATAAGCTGCCTTGATGGCCGGTGCGCAGACAGTTTCCCGGGTGAGAATGCCCCACTTTTCGTGCGCCGATAAGAGGCCCAAGAGGGTCCGCGGAACGCCTGCAGCCAATGGGCCGTCGACGTTCGCGTTGCCCTTGACCGGGTGAATACCCAGTATGGCGGCATCTGCTGCGTCGTCGTCCAGATCGAACATCTGTGCTGACGCTGCCAGAGGGGCTTTGGGGCCGAATTCAACAGACCACGGTTTTTCTGATCCGTCGCTGTAGAGCAGGAATCCAGAACCGGCAAGAGTCGTTTCCGTAGGTTCAATAACTCCTGCCACTAGGGCCGCAGCAACGGCTGCATCGACCGCGTTACCGCCGCGCTGGAACATTTCCAGTCCAGCCTGCACGCTTTCGTCGCGTGCCCCGACTACCGTCCCGAACCGGGAATCGGCGTGGTGTGAGACGGGTGTGTGGGTGCGCGTGTGGGATCGCAAGGGTTCAAACCTCCAGGTCGGGAAAGCACTCAGAGGACTCTATGGTCCGCCCTATAAGCGGAACAATGGATTTTGCTGAATTTTGCATGATGGCTGTCACACGAAGTCAGGGAAGACAGTCTCTACTCCGCACTTGAGACCCACTAGCCATTGCACCCGGCGACGGGTTCGGCATCCGAGGAGGCAAGGTCGTTTCTAAGCGCCGGTCAGCGAACTGGCTTTTCTTGCCCCGGAACCGTGCGTGCAGCGCCAAGGTGCCTACGACTTGCACGGTGTTCCGACGCTGTCCTTCTTCTTTCGCGTCCGACCGTCGAAAAAGAACAGCCCGTTCCAAAGATTGGGGTCCGTAGCAATGCGGGTGACTGGGGACGACGGTCTCGGCCGCGTCGGTGCGCCGGTGGCGCTTTCCGGCGCGCCGCCACCGCGGCCGGTTGGGACGTCCTCGACGCGATCATGGGAGCGGGGAAAGAAAAGCGGCACCGCGCAGTTCGGAGAAGCCTCAGTTGAAGCTATGGTCCCAGTGTGACAGCAGGCCGCCGTCCACTAGGATGGACGATCCAGTCATGCTGCGTGAATCATTTGAGGCAAGAAATACCGCTGTAAGTGCGATGTCTTCAGGGGGAATCATCCCAACGAGCGGTTGATATGACGTCATCCACTTTTCGGCCTCTTTGCGGCCTCCGATGGCGTTGAAGTATGAGGTGTTCAGGGGAGTATCTGTGGTCCCGGGGCAGATCAGGTTGACCCTGATGCCCTTGTCCGCACATTCTGCGGCGGCGTTTTTCGTCAGCATGAGAACTGCTCCCTTGGAGGTCACATACGCCGTGTGCAGCTTTTCGCCAATGTAGCTGTTGATTGAGCCGATGTTGATGATAGAGCCGCCACTTCCTGTTTCCTGCATCGCCGGAATGGCATATTTGCAACCGAAGAATGCTCCGCGGACATTTGTTTCCATGATCTCGTCCCACATCTGCTCGCTGGTATCCACGAGCGGTGACTGGCGGAGGATTCCGGCGTTGTTGCACATGATATGCAGTCCTCCGAAGCGGTCGACTGCGGTCTCTATGAGGGCTTTTACGTCCGAGGCTTTTCGGACATCGCATGTCTGCGTCACGATTCGACCGAAGCCCCTGTTGGCGGTTTCCTCGAGTTTATCTGCGCTGCGCGCACCCGCGACCACCTGCGCACCTTCACGGGCGAAAGCAACGGCGATTTCACGGCCGATCCCCTGCGAGGCTCCGGTGACTACGGCAACCTTTCCTGTCAAACGCCGGCTGTCTCTTTCCATAACGTATCTCCTTGATAGGGGGTGGGGCTCCAGTTGTCGGTCCTTACGGAAGACATGAGTGCAGGGTTGAGGGCCGAATACGGCCTCAGCGTGACAGCAGCAGCGCCTCGCCCTGCCCGCCCCCGCCGCAGAGCGCGACTGCGGCCCTGCCTCCATCGCGTCGGAGGAGTTCATGGACGGCAGAGACCGTTAGGCGTGCGCCGGAGGCGCCGATGGGATGACCGATGGCGATGGCGCCACCATTAACGTTGACTTGATCCAGCTCTATGCCCAATTCGGTTGCGGCATGCACGGCGACCGAGGCGAAAGCTTCATTGATTTCCGCGAAATCCAGATCCTCAATGCTCCAGCCTGCGTGGTCCAGTGCTTTGCGGAGGGCGAGTGCTGGCTTGTCGGGCAGGGAAGTGTCCGGCCCGGCAATTTGGCCCGGGGAGTTGACGGTCGCCAGGATAGCCAGATCGTGCGTCTCGGCGTAGCCGCGTGTGGTTAGGACCAGGGCAGCGGCTCCGTCGTTGAGCGGTGACGCGTTCCCGGCGGTCACGGTTCCTCCGGAGGAGAAGGCCGGCTTCAGCCCAGCAAGCACTTCCGCCGTAGTATCGGCTCGAACACCCTCGTCCCTCGTGACCAGTATGGCTTCCCCGCGGCGCTGGGGCACCTTGACCGCAACGATTTCGGCATCGAAGAAGCCGCGCGCTTGTGCTGCCGCAGCACGCTGGTGGGAGGAGACGGCGAAACTGTCTTGTGCCTGCCGCGTGATCCCGAGCTGTTCGTTTGCGTTATCGGTGGTTAGACCCATTGACTCGTGGTCGAAAGCGTCGGTCAGTCCGTCATGGGCGGCCGAATCTAGGAGGGAGGTGTTGCCATAGAGCGTTCCGAAACGCGAGCCGGGCAGCAAATGAGGGGCGTTGCTCATGGACTCTTGGCCGCCGGCGATCGCTACGTGCGCTTCCCCCAAGCGCAAGAGCCGACTGGCATCGATGACCGCTGTCAGTCCCGAGAGGCAGACTTTGTTGATCGTGACGGCATGGGCGGTCAGCGGAATGCCCGCGGCGGCCGCTGCCTGCCGGGCCGGGTTCTGGCCCGTACCGGCCTGTAGCACCTGACCCATCACGACGGCGTCGACCGCCTCGGTGCTGATTTTCGCCATATCTAAGGCCCCGGCGATGGCCACGGCGCCGAGCTCGGGGGCGGTTAACGGTGCGAGCTGGCCCATTAGCTTGCCCTGAGGCGTTCGGGCGGCCCCGATAATGACGATGTCGCTGCTGTCCATCTCTCTCCTAAATGGCTGGATGACTAGTGTTTCGGTTGTCGGTTTGAGGGACGCCGACGCGAAGGTTGGGCTGGAAGCTGCTGCCCGTTTCGCGGTCAAGCAAGGGGGTTAGACCGCCGGTGTGCAACGGATAGTTGGCGCCGAGGATCATGCACAGATCGATTTGATCGGGTCCGGCAACCACGCCCTCGGCCAGCAGATGTTCCGCTTCGTCGGTGAGGGCGGTCAGGAGTCGGGTGCGCACCGTGTCAGGGTCGACAGGAGTGACCGGCGGCAGCAGTCGCGCCGCCGCGGGGGAGATCTTACCGTCGGCCGTTAGGTACCCAGGCAGGCCAGCGTCGGCCACGGCCGACAAACTGGGGCTGACGGCGAAACGGGCGGGGTACGCGCCGTGCAGGGTTTCGCAGATGTGCAGCTGAACCTGTGGGCCGATGAACTGCAGCAATTGCAGCGGTGTCATGGGCAGTCCAAGTGGGTCCAGCGCGCGGTCTACAGCGGCAGGGTCTGCGCCCTTGTCGATGAATTGGAGGATTTCGTTGAATAGGCGGGTCAGCAGGCGGTTGACCACGAATCCTGGGGCATCTTTGACCAGAACGGGTGTCTTCTGCAGTGCTTTGGCCATCTCGAAGGCTGTGGCAATAGTGGCCTCGTCCGTCCATGGGGTCGCGGCGAGTTCCACCAAGGGCAGCACTGCGACGGGATTGAAGAAATGGAAGCCGATGAGCCGACCGGGACGGGCCAGGCTGGCGCCCATCGCTTCGACGGAGAGCGACGACGTGTTGGTCAGCAGCAACGCATCCGGCCGCAGGACCGACTCCATTTCGGCGAAGACGCGGCGCTTAACCTCCAGCTCCTCAAACACCGCCTCGATCACCACGTCGCAGGCGACGAAGTCGTTCTTGTCGGTCGATCCGGAGACCAGTTCCCTGATCTGCCTGGCGTCTGCGGAGTCCAGCTCTCCGCGATCCACAAGCTTGTCCAACTGGGCGCTGATCCATGTTAGTGCACTCCCAATGCGATCCATGGACAGATCGGTCAGTCGTACGGGTACACGAAGCTGCCGGGCAAAGAGCAGGGCTAACTGGCTGGCCATAAGCCCCGCACCTACAACACCCACAGAGCCCACCGGACGCGGTGCAACTTCGGGGACGCCTGCCGGCTTACGCGCCAACGACTGCGTCAGGCCGAAGGCATAGATGCTGGCTCGGGCTTGATCGGAGAGCAGCAGGTCGGCGAATGCCCGGATTTCCTCGTTCCGTCCCGGAGAAATAGACCTATCAACACGGGGGAGACTGCGGTCCGCCGCCTCGATCAGCTCCAACGCTCGATACGGGGCGGGAGCCGCGCCCCGCAACCGTTCGTCCAGCTGGCGACGGATCCTCTCCAGGTTGCCGGATTGATGATCAGTGAAGTGTGGAGCCTGACGATTGTACTGGCCGGTGAGCACCTCAGTCGCGAAGTTGAGCGACGCCTCGAGGAATTCACTGTCCGGCAAGACTGCGTCTAGCAGATTAAGCTCTGCAGCGGCCCGAGCGGTGAGATTTTTGCCGGCGAGCGAGTTGGCGACTATTAACCGGGCCGCTGTTTCCGTTCCAACCAGCGAGCAGGTGAGGGGAATACCGCCCCAGCCCGGAATTAGCCCCAATCGAACCTCGGGAAAGCCCAAAGCCCGGACTGAACCCGCTGCAGTGCGGTAGTCAGCGTGTAATGCGAGCTCCAGCCCGCCGCCAAGCGCCAGCCCGTTAAGAAAGGCAAACGTTGGGATTGCCAGGGCCCGAAGACTGCCGAAAACCTCGAGTCCCCGGACCGCAACATCTTCGGCCTGCTCTCGGGTTGACGCGTGGGTCATCTGCTTCAAGTCCGCACCGGCGCAGAAAACGCGGCCCGTCCCGGTGATGGCGACAGCATCCGTTCCGGCGATTGCAACCGTGCTGATCGCGTTGTGCAGCTTAGCCAGGGACTCGGGGCCAAGGGTCGCGGGTCGGCCGCCGCCGTTGTCCAGGGTCAGTAGCCCGATGCGAAATCCTGCACGGTCCAGATATTCGATACGGACATCAGTAACGATCTCGTTAGTCACGAAGGCTCCTAGGCTGATTACCAGTGGAGCCAGTTCTACCTGAAACTCAGTCTCAGGTCAACAGGGACCGAGTATCACAATGGTCGAGAATGGTCGGTCCTGAGGGTGTCCTGCAGCCGACGGGCGATTTCCGTTGCCGGCATGGATCGAGGGAACACTGCCACGACGATGTCGTCCGCGGGGGACCTTCCATCCGGGTTGTCCACGAGCACGCCATGGAGGCGGCGAACGTCGTCAAGGGCAGATCGCAGGGCGGCTTCGGAGGCAGTTTTGTCTTCGCGGCTGAGCTCGCGCAGAAAGAAATTGTTAGTGGCAATGACGGCAGCGGTAAACCGAATTCCCTCCAGCGGCGTCAGTCCCGGTAGCGCGTGACGGAGGTACTCATTGAACAGCCGATCGTAGCGGAATACCGTGACCAGTTCCTTGTCACGCAGCGCAGGTACGGCGTTTACCACGCGGTAGCGCTGCAAGGCCAGCTGACCTTGGTCCGCGTAGTGATTGAATACCATCATCGCTGCGTCACAGACGGCTAGCCAAGGATTCTCGTGCCGGGCGGAGAGGAAGTCGGCTGTCCGTTCCAGCAGTTCGTCATGGTCGGCGAAGATGACATCTTCCTTTGACCGGAACTGCCGAAAGAACGTGCTGCGGGAGATGCCGGCAGCTTGCGCCATGTCCTCGACGCTGGTGGCTTCGTATCCGTGCTGCGCGCACAGCCGGACCGCTGCCGCTGCAACCTGGGACCGGAGCCTCAGCTTGGAGGCTGCGGGATCCGGTTGCTGTTCGGTGGTTTTGCCCATGACCGCCTATCCGTTTTAAGTGCCGTGTTCATCTTCCACGGTACCCGGCGGTGCGGGCGGCCCGGCTGCGTCTGCCGGGCCGCCCGCGGATCAGGGGTACAATCCGCGTCGCTGGTGGGCATCGGCCACCCGGCTGACTGCTAGCGAGGTGGCAGCGGAGCGTAACGTAACGTCCAGCTTCCCGGCCGTCTGCACTACTTCCTGCCATGACCGCTCCATTCGGTCTTCGAGCCTGGATTCCACTTCCGCCTTGCTCCACCAATAGGCCTGATTCGCCTGGACCCATTCAAAGTAGGAGACGATGACCCCGCCGGCGTTGGCCAGTATGTCCGGGACTATCAGCTGGTCGTTGGCGGCAAAAATTCGGTCCGCTTCTGATGTCGTCGGGCCGTTGGCGCCTTCCACAATGACTTTGGCCTTGACCCGTGCCGCGTTGCCTTCATGTAGTACGCCCTCGACGGCGGCAGGGACCAGAAGGTCCACGTCGGCCTCCAGCAGTTCAGCGCCACTGATTGGCTCTGCGTAAGGAAAGCCGACTACGGAACCGGTGGTATCGACATGTTCCTCGAGCTTGGGCACATCGATCCCACTGCCGGACCAGATCGCGCCGTATTGGTCTCCGATGCCGGTTACTGCGACGCCAGCCTCGGCCAGGAAGGCAGCAGCACCTCGGCCCACTTTGCCGAATCCCTGGACGGCTGCTGTAGCGCCCGCGACCCGCAATCCACGGTGTCTGAGCGCGGCCAGGGCCATATGAGCCACGCCGCGTGAGGTGGAACTGGCGCGCCCCAAGGACCCCCCTAGGGCCACAGGCTTGCCGGTCACGACGCCGAGCACCGTGTGCCCGGTGTTAACGGAATAGGCGTCCATCATCCATGCCATGGTTTGTTCGTCAGTTCCGATGTCCGGTGCTGGAATATCCGAGTTGGGTCCGATCAGGGGCATTATTTCGCTGGTGTAGCGGCGCGTAACCCGTTCCAGTTCGCCAGTTGAGTACTGCCTCGGGTCTAGCCGGATGCCTCCCTTTGCGCCGCCGTACGGAACGTCCAGCAGGGCGCACTTCCACGTCATCCACATGGCAAGCGCGCGCACCTCATCCAGACTGACATCGGGGCTATACCGCAGCCCGCCCTTGGCTGGGCCGCGCGATAAGTTGTGCTGAACCCTGTGCCCGGTCAGCACTTCGACGCTTCCGTCATCGCGGCGCAGCGGGATGCTCACCGTTACTTCACGTCGGGGGGCGGCCAGCATAGCGTACATGCCTTCGTCATAGCCAAGAATCTCAATGGCTGCTGCAAGCTGGCTGCAGGCCTCCCGCAAGGGGTCGGCAAGGACTGTTTGAGGGGCATTCACCATTGAATCTCCTGAAATTGGGTTAGGCTGGGTAAGGACTTGTTCAGCGGGCAACGCTTCAACGTGGCAGTTCTAGGTTTGTAGTTAACTGATTTGGCAGAGACGCCAATTGACGCCCGGGCCGCCAATTTGGTGGGCGATTGATGCAGGAATCCGGGCACGTTCACCGGGCGAGTAGTCGGCGGAGCTGGAGGCTACAACCCGGTTCTCGGGGCTGATGATGACGACCTCCATCTTGGACCCGGCAAACATCTTGAGCACAAGTGGCTCAAAGAGGGACACGGGAACATCGGCGGCGTTGACGCCGATGAAGTCGCCACCGACGCGGACCGGCACAGCGAAGGTAAGGACGTACTGATCCGAGCCGGCCAGATCCATATACGGGCCGAGCACGCTGTTACGTCCTTCCCGTGCGCCGGTGAACCAGGACATCTGGGAGTAATCGTAAATCTCTCCCGTTGACGAGCCTGTCTCGACCGAAAGGAAGCTCGGCTCCCCGCCCGGTTCCGGGCGCCACCACTCCTGGTAGCGCTGCGTGTCCAGAAGTGCTTCCGGGGCGGCTACAAAACCCGTGCCGTTGAAACCCGGGTGACGAGCCAGCCGGGCAAAAATTCCCGGACGCAACTGGCGGAAGTTGGCGGTAGCGATCCTGCCGCCCGCTGCCATGGCCCGCCACAGTTGTTCCACGTCAGCGGTTCCCGCAGTGAGGTCGCCGAAGATGTCCCGCACGACGTGGTCGATGTTAGAGGCGAGCGACTGGAGCAGCCCCTTTGTGTCGGCGATCATGTTCCTCCTTGGGCGACTGGCTGAGGAAGCCCCGCTTCAGTGTCCTCGGCGACTGCGCGCAGGAACATCCGGCGAATGCGCCGCGCATTCGCCTTCGCATGCTCTTGGGCCAGCTTTGACGCCTCCACCGGATCCTCGCTTTCTATGGCCAACACAATAGCGATGTGCTGCTTCGCTGCGGTTTCGGCTTCCAACGGCTCGTCATCGAAGGAGAGCCAAAGTACCTCGGCCGTTTCCGCCTGCAGCCTGACTTCCGCACGGGTAAGCCGTTCCGACTGCGAAACTACTGCGACGCCCAGATGGAACCTGCTGTCCGCCCGGTACCGATCAGCCGGATTCTTTGCCTCCGAGACCCGCGGAGCCAGGGAGTACAGCTTCTTGATGTCCGCCGCCGATGCCCGTTCCGCCGCGAAGGCGGCAGACGCGCCCTCGACAGCGAACTGTTCGTCTCCGATGTCGCGCCACTCGGTGGCGCTACGACTGAGTAGTTGCCTGATGAGGGCTGAAGAGGACGCACCGGTCTGCCTCCGGATGAAGGAACCCCCGCCACGGCCCCGCCGGGTCTCGACGATTCCCATCCCCCGCAAGGCAACCAGCGCCTCCCGAAGCGTGACCGTAGAGACGTTCAGCTCGGCAGCGAGGTCGGACTCCGGCGGCAGACGTTCACCATCCTCCATGAGCCCCAGATGCGCCGCCGCCGAAACCCGGCGCACAACGGAATCGACACGGCCGCCATCCGCCAAGGGGGAAAACACGGCCCCGCGCCATAGGGACTTTTCCGACTCGCTGCCCGCGTCCACCCTTTGACCCTCCTGTGCTCGGCAGCTTCAGGGCCTAACCTGTCGCTGAAAACCAATGACCTCAGATGCTATGTGTCATAGTTTATTCCCTGTTCGCTTCCCTAATGGCCGATTCGAGGACTTGCAGTCCTTCCACCAACAACTCTTCAGAGATGACCAGCGGAGGAAGCAAACGAATGACATTGCCGAACGTTCCCGTGGCCAGTACCAAGACACCGGCTCGGTGACATGCCGCGGTGACTTCTGCGCAGGCAGCGGCATTGGGCTCGGTGGTGCCGGGAATTACGAATTCGATTCCACGCATAGAGCCGCGCCCGCGAACCTCCCCGACAATGCCGTACTGCGCCTGAAGCTCTTGGAGCTTGGCTTCGATGATGTAGCCCAACTGTCGGGAACGCTCTACCAAGCCCTCATTCTCTATCGATTCAATGGTTCCCAGTGCCGCCGCGCAGGCCAGGGGGTTGCCTGCGTATGTTCCCCCTATACCGCCGATCTGTGCCCTGTCCATGAGATCGGCGCGTCCCGTGACCGCGGACAGAGGAAGCCCACCGGCCAGACCCTTCGCTGTGACGACCATGTCGGGGACGACGTCCTCATGCTCGACGGCGAAGAGGTCCCCTGAACGGGCGAAACCGCTTTGGATTTCATCGGCCACAAAGACGGCCCCCGTCTGGCGGCACCACTCGGCCAGTGCCGGCAAGAAGCCCTCGGCGGGGACAATGAACCCGCCCTCGCCCTGAATGGGCTCGATGACCACCGCGGCCACATTGTCGCGGCCAACCTGCTTCTCTATCAACTCGATGGTCCGCTGTGCAGCCAGGCGGCCGTCGGGTTCATGATCCCGGAACGGGTACGAGCCCGGAACCCGGTAGATTTCGTTGGCGAAGGGCCCGAAGCCCTGCTTGTAGGGCACGGCTTTGGCCGTCATGGCCATCGTGAGGTTGGTGCGGCCGTGGAAGGCATGGTCGAAGACGACGATGGCATCCCGGCCGGTTGCGGCGCGCGCGAATTTCACGGCGTTCTCTACCGCTTCGGCACCCGAATTGAAGAGAGCGGTCTTCTTGGCGTGGCTGCCCGGGGTGATCCGGTTCAGGGCTTCGCAAACTTGGACGTACCCTTCGTACGGCGCCAGCAAGAAGCAGGTGTGAGTGAAGGCGTCCGCGGCCTGGTGGATGCGTTCGACGACGGCTGGGGCTGAATTCCCGACATTGAGGACGCCGATGCCGGAACCAAAGTCGATGAAATGGTTGCCGTCGACGTCCACGACGATGGCGCCTTCGGCTCGTTCAACATAGACCGGTAGCACGGACGCGATGGTGTGCGCGACTTCTTTCATCCGGCGTTCATGCAGTGCCTGGGATTTTGGTCCCGGATAGGCAGCCTGCATGCGGCGTACCTGTGGGATGGACGTAGTTGTGGAGGTCATTTCTGTCGTACTCCTATTCGGAAACTGGTGCGTTGGCAGCGGCGCTGTTTTTCGTTGGGACGGCATCCCCGTAGGGTGCCTTGCTTAGGGTTGCCCGGCCTGTGGTGAACATGTAAATGAGCCCGGATCCCACGACGGCCATCCCGGAGATCAGCACGATGTAGTTGTCGTACCAGGGAACATCCGGCGTGCGCGGCCAGACCATGTTGATAATGGCCGCAACTCCCCAGACCAGGGCGGCAACGTTGACTGTCATCCCCCACTTGCCGAGCGTGAAAGGTCCGGCAGGCACCCATCCCTTGAGCCTGGCCCGCAGGGCGGCGAATACCACCATCTGGAAGCCCAAATAGATGCCGAAGGTCGCAAAGGACACGATCTTGGTCAGCGCGTCCGCGGAAATATAGGATCCGACCACGAGGGCGGCGGGCACGACGCCGGAAGCAATCAGCGCCCAGACCGGCACACCGAGTTTGTGGGAGAACCGGGAGAGCCAGCGGCTGCCGAAGATCATCCTGTCCCGGGCGTAGGAGTAGAGCAACCGGCTGGAGGCCGCCTGCAGGCTCAGCGCTCCGGAGAGAAAAGACAGCAGCACAATACCCAGGACTACTTTGGATCCCACGGGACCAAAAGAGGCCATCAGAATCGTGTTGATCGGGTCAACGTCTTCACCCCGGATAACGGCGCCGAAATCGGTGACCGCCAGGATGAAGCCCAGGGTCACGAAGATCGCGGCGCTGCCGCCGACGTAGATCGTCATCCGCATGGTCTTCGGAATCCGCCGGCCGGGATCTCTGACTTCTTCCGCCACATCGCCGCAAGCTTCGAATCCGTAGTACTGGTACACGCCGATCAGACCAGCAGCTAGGAATGCGGCGGCGTAGGATCCGTTGCTTTCGGAGCCGAATGACTGGAACAGGACGCCCAGATCATGTTGTCGGGCCGTGACTAGCAGCCACACGCCTACGGCCACGGCGCCGATCAGCTCGGCGGCGAAGCCGAACTTCGCGAATGTCGAGAGCGTTTTGGTTCCGCTGAGATTGACCACGGTGGCAACCGCGATGATGATGACACCGACGACGACGGTGTTCGTAGTTGTCTGCTCGATCCCCAGCAGGGCACAGACATAGGGCGCGGCACCGTAGGCCAGCGCGGCGATCGTAGTGAACAATGCCGCGGTATAGATCCAGCCGGTCAGCCAGGCCCATTTGCGCCCCCACAGCCTGCGTGCCCAGGGGTAAAGTCCGCCGGCCACGGGAAACTGGGAGACGACCTCGCCGAAAACCAGAGCCACCAGCAGCTGCCCCAGCCCGGCGATGACCAGTGCCCAAATCATCGGCGGCCCGCCGGCAGACAGCGCAATGGCGAAGGTGACGTAGATGCCGACTACCGGCGAAAGGTAGGTGAAGCCGAGGGCGAAATTCGCCCACGGGCTCATGTCGCGTTTGAACTGCGAGGTGTACCCCAGTTTCGCGAGTTGTTCGTCGTCGGTGTCGATACTGTCGTTGGGCGGTTCCCCGAATTTGTTAATAGTCACTGCAATGCTCCTTGCCTCACGTTTTCAAAGCGGGATTTATCGAAGGGCTAGCAGCGTGTTGCGCTGTTCCGCCGCTTCATGGAGGGCTGCCTCTGCCATGGACATGTTTGGGGCCTCCACGAGGCTCTGTTTGATGAGGCGTGCCAAGCGCGGGTTTTTTGCCGTTTGCCTGGCCAATTCCAGCGCTCTGGTCTCGACCTCGTCAGCGGGCAGGGCTTCAAGAGCCAGCCCGAGCCGGGTGAACTCTGCTCCGTGCAGCGGCTGGTCGAGAATGGCGAGCGTTACCGCAGCCTCGCGGCCGCCAAGGTCATGGATCATTTTCAGGTGCCCGCCGCCGGGATGGATTTTGTTGGCCATGAACATGGAACGCAGGTAGGCGTCTTCGGCCACCACCCGGACATCCGATGCCAGGGCTATGTTGAGCCCTGCTCCTACGGCCGGGCCGCAAACCGCGGAGATGATAGTCACAGGTGATTGTCGGATTTCCTCGAAGATCCGGTAGACATCTGCGATGTCTTCCTGGGCTACCGGGTCCCCCTCGGCAACGTTGGCCAGTAGCTCGCGGTGCGCTCCGGCACAGAACGCTTCGGACCCGCCGGTGATGATGCAGACGGCCACGTCTTCGGCGCGGGCGACCTGATCCAGGGCTTGCAGCAGCTGGCGCGCGCTCGAGCCGGTGAGGGCGTTTTTGCGTTCGGCTGCATTGAGACGAATCACTGCGATGCCGCCTGACGGGTGTTCGAGCTGGATATCGTCGCTCACGCGGTCCACCTCAGGTGTGCGGCACGGGTCTTCGTATAGAAGTCAACGGCCGCACCCAGCTCTGCCGTGCCCAATGCCGAAGCCTTGGCGCCGCCGAACGGCAGGTGCGGCTCCGCCCCGACGGTGGGCCGGTTGACGTGGACCATGCCGGTGTCGGTTTCACGGATGAAGCGGTGGGCAGCGTTCAGGTCACTGGTGTAGATGGAGGCGGACAGGCCGTACTCCACCGCGTTGTTGAGCGAGATCGCCTCGTCAATTGTGTCGAATTCATGGATCGAGACAATGGGGCCGAACAGCTCTTCATGGAACGCAGCGCCTTCGTTTTCGGCCTTTAGCAGGGTGGGCTCCATGAACCAGCCATGGGCGTATCCGCCCTTGTCCAGGCGGTTGCCCCCGCGTAGTATCTTCGCGCCGTCAATCAGGGCACGTTCGAGTCCTTCCATCGCGTCCGTGAGCGCCTGCTCCGATGCCATCGGACCGAGTGTTGTCTTCTCCTCCAGTCCCGGACCGACCACGAGGCGATCCACGGCGGCTTCCAAGCGTCGCTGGACCTCTTCTGCAACTGCCCGGTGCACGAGGACACGGCTGCTGGAGGTGCAGCGCTGACCGGAGGTACCGAACCCGCCAACGATGATGGAATCGAGGGCTTCGTCGAGGTCGGCATCAGCCATGACAACCAGCGCGTTCTTGCCGCCCATTTCGGTCTGCGCGCGTTTCCCGTTGCGGGCTGCCTCGGCCGCAAGCCCCAGCCCAACAGGCGTTGAACCGGTAAAGGTCACGCCCGCGACATCTTTCGCCTTCAACAATGCCGGACCCACCCGCGATCCTTTGCCGAGCACCAGCGAGAGGACCTGGGGCGGGAGGCCGGCCTGCAAGTAGGCTTCAGTTAGCAGGGTCGCTGACAGCGGAGCGATTTCGGCCGGCTTGAAGACGACGGAATTCCCGTGGACCAGGGCCGCCGCCAGTTTCCAGTTCGGAATCATCAGCGGGAAGTTCCACGGGCAGATTACTGCCACTACGCCGAGCGGGGCACGCAGTGTGAAGGCCATTTCGTTGTTGCCGGCCAGCCGCGAGGTGGTGCCTTCAGGTTGGCGGCCGGCGGTGGCGAAGTGGCGTGTGTGCTCGATGACACGGCCGACTTCCACCCGGGATTCGCGAATCGGTTTGCCCATTTCCAGCGTCACGGCTTCAGCGAATTCCTGCTGGCGTTCCGCGATAATGTCGCTGGCACGCTGCAGAACCGCTCCCCGCTCGAAAGCGGGGGTGGCGGCCCAGATCCGCGCCCCTTCCACCGCCACCTGAACAGCTTCGGCAATTTCGGTCTCCGTGGCCACCGGCACTGAGGCCAGAATCCGCCGTGAATCCGCTGGATCACGGACTTCCCCGCTGATGGTACCGGGCCGCCATTCACCGATGTGCTGCCGCGGCTGGAACGCGGTATGCGTTTCGATACTCATTTTTCTTCCGTTCTTTTGTCTTGGAACCGATACGTTCAGTGCTGTGCGACGGGCACGCTCGTCCCGACGACTCCGGCGTCTGCCAGCCGGGTCACTTCATCTGGGGTCATGCCCAGATAACTGCCCAGAATGTGGGCGGTGTCGTCGCCCAGTAGCGGCACGGTGGCCGGTGCGGTGTCATTGGCTGGCCCCGAGACCCGGGAGGTCAACAGCTTCGGCTGCCCCTCGACACCGGCGAACAGGCCCAGACTTGCCGTGTTTGGATCGGCAATCATGTCCGCGACGGAGCGGATGGGCGCGGCCAGCAGGCCCTGGCCTGAGAGGATGGCTACCAGTTCTTCCGTCCCGAACGCCGACGTTGCCGCGGCCACCGCGGACTCGACGCGTTCCCGGTTGCGGACCCTTCCGGCATTGGTCGCCATGGACTCATCCGTGAGCAGGTCCTCAGCACCGATGGCACGGCAGAAGGCCGGCCATGTGCGGTCGTTGACGACTCCCGTGATCACATCGCCGTCCGCGGTAGGGAAGCCACCGTACGGCACGATCGTCGGATGATGGGACCCCCAGCGTTGCGGCACTTCTCCCGACAGACTGGTTGAGGCCACTAGCGTGCCGAGCACGCCGACGGCTGTCTCGTACAGCGAACTTTCGATGTGAGTACCCTCACCGGTGGCGCGTGCGACCGGGAGAGCGGCGAGAATGCGTGTGGCGACGCCCAGGCCGGTGGCGATGTCGGTCATCGCAATGCCGAAACGCACGGGTTGTCCGTCGGGGCTTCCGGTGACGCTCATCAAGCCTGACATGGCCTCAACCACGATTTCCGTACCGGGATAGCCTGCATACTTCCCAGTCCGGCCGAAACCGGAAATGGAAGCCGTAATAATTGCTGGATTCGCCTTAGCCAGCGAGGCATGGTCCAGCCCATAGCGCTCGGCGACCCCCGGACGGAAGTTCTCGATCGCGACGTCGCTTTTTGCAGCTAGGGCATGGATGATGTCTTTGCCTTGGCTGGTTGTGATGTCGATTGCCAGACTGGACTTGCCTCTGTTTACTGCCGCGAAGTAGGTGCTGATGGAATCCGCGTCGTCTATGAAAGGCGGGCCCCAGGCCCGGGTGTCGTCGCCCACTCCGGGCCGCTCGATCTTGATGATTTCCGCACCCAGTTCGGCCAGGAACAATGTGGCGTAGGGCCCGGAGAGAATGCGGGTAAAGTCGAGGATCCGCACGCCCTGCAAAGGCTTGGCATGGTCCTGCAACGCAGCGTTCATAATCAACGTGCTCCTAGGGTTTGGGGGTAGACGTCAGGATCTGAGGGACTGCGGCTACGTCGTCTATACGTTTTTTGAGATCTTCGAGCAGGCGCGTCAGTGCCTCGGGAGCTGCTTCAGCGTGTTCGGGATGCCACTGGATGCCCACGAAGTTGAATTCTTCGGATTCGATGCCCTCGATCAACCCGTCGTCGGCGCGCGCCGATATCTGAAATCCTGCAGCGACGCGGTCGATCGCCTGATGGTGACCGTTGAGTACAGCGGCCAGGCGGCAGCCGTAGATTTTTGCAATGCGGGAATGCGGTTCCAGCCAGACCGGCTCCCGGATGAAGACCTGATCCATCCCCTCTCCGCGGTGAAGCGACCAGTTGGCGATGTCCGGGATGAGGGTACCGCCGAAGGCCACGTTGGTCAGCTGCATTCCCCGGCATATCCCGAGTACCGGCAGGTTCCGGTCCACCGCCCGCTTCAAGACACCGATGGTGAAATCGTCCACCTCCCGGTCTACGCCGTACATGTTCGGCTGCTCCGCAGGGAGCCCGTAGAGCTCAGGGGCAACATCTCCACCGCCGAGGATGACAAGCCCGTGGACCCCGGCCCGCGCGTCTGCCGTCAGGGGCAGGGGCCGCTCCGCAGTGTCGACGAAGACCGGTTCCATCCCGATTTCCAGCAGTGTTCGCAATGTTTTGTCGGCGTGGTTGACAGCGAGGTCGCGCAGCGGCAGGGGCAGGCTTCGGTCCTCGTAAGGCCCGATGACCAGGACCCGGCGGGGCTGGCCGGTCATTGGAGTGGCTCCGATGGCAGCGGGAAGCGAATTGACGGCATCCATCGTTCCCATGCCTGTTGGATTTCACCGGCGGCAATAGCTTGGGCTAAGACTTCGTCCAGCGCCCGGAGCAGAGCAGGCTGCTGTTTGGCCACTGCGACGGCCCACCTGTTGCCGGTGGGGCAGGAGAAGGCTACCTCCAGGTCTCCGGAATTTAGCAGCGGCTGCAGGACCACCTCGTCGTCGACGACGGCGTCGACGCGGCCGGCGCGCAGTTCTGCGACCATGTCACCGAGCACGTCTTCGGAATCGCCGGCGAAAGGCACCAGCTCCGCCCCCTTGAAGGTCTGGGCTAGTGCCATGTTGGTGGAGCCGGCAATGGCCAGTACCCGCCTGCCGTCCAGGTCTGCCGGATTGGTGATTCCGCTGCCGGTCCTGGTCAAGACGGCCTCGTCGAAGACAGCGTAGGGGCGGGTGAAGTCCACCAGCTGCTGCCGTTCGGCAGTGATGCCTTGCCCGCAAAGGATCGCGTCGCCGCGGTTTTCGCGCAGGGCGGGGATCATTTCGGCCCACGGCAGGAAAACCCACTCCACCTCTACTCCGAGTTGGGCGGCGATGGCGTTAGCTACATCGACTTCATAGCCCTCACGGGACATTGTGGGGGTCTGCTTAGTAAAAAGTGGCTCGGACGCCAGGTTGACGCAGATGATTCTTAGCGTTGCGGTCATCGCGTTTGTCCCCGCTTGGTGAAGGAAATGGGCAGTTTGGTCGGGCCGGTGTTCCCGGTGTTCGGCAACCAGACATCGCCGGGTAGCCGGGCGGGAGTGGCCATCCGGCTGGCCAGCAGGGGCAATGCCTCGCTCATGTCGCTGCGGGCGATGAAATGGCCGAGACAGTGGTGCACGCCGCCGCCGAAACCGAAGTGGGTACGCCGTTCGGCCGTGATGTTGAAGCTGACGTCCGCGCCGGAAGTGTCATCGGTGCCGGCGAGCCCGCTGAGCAGGTGGATCGTGGTGCCGGCCGGAATTTCCAGGCCTTGGAAGGTGAAAGTTTCGCGGGCCTCGCGCGTCACCCAGGTAACTGTCGGGGCCACACGCATGACTTCCTCAACTGCGGCAGGACCGAGTTCCGGACGGGCAGCCAGCAGTTCCCACTGGTCGGGATGGTCTATAAAGGTGGACATGGCCAGGCCAAGCTGATTCCGGGTGGTGTCCATTCCGGCGAAGATTAGATTTACCAGTGCTGTGCGCAGTTCGTCCAAGCTCATGGTGCCTTCGGCCCGCTGGCCGGCAATCAACTTGGTGACGAAATCTTCCTGAGGTGCGGCTGTACGGTCTGCAATGAGGCTGTCCGCGTAGCCGTACAGGCCCGCCATGGCCTCCTCGATCTTGTCCAGGTCCTCTTTGATGGTCACGCTCAGGGCCAGGCCCGCGGTGGCCGACCAGTCTGCGATGCGCTTCCATTCGCTTTCTGGCAGGCCGAGCATGATCGAAATGACCCGGGCAGCGTACGGTTCTGCGAATTCGGCGATGAAATCGCAGCTTTCCTCATCAATGAAAGCGTCGATCAGTTCGTTGGCCAGGGCCTGGAAGCGCGGGACGAGGCCACCGATGAGCTTGGGGGAGAAGGCCGGATTGTGCAGCCGGCGCAGGCGGGCATGTGCATCGCCTTCATAGTTGATGAGGGTTGACGACCAGAACTTGTAAAACAGTCCCTCAGTGACACCGTTCTTCTGGGGCCACGCCCAGCTGCCCTGGCGGAGCCGGCGGTCCTTGAGCAGCAGGGACACCTCGTCGTAGCGCAGTACTGCTATCCCATAATTGGTGCGGGCGTACCAGTGCCGCGCCCGTGCCGCCTTCGCCTCTGCAGAGGCAAGGTCAAAGGTGGGGTCACCTAGGTCAAGGTAGGCGACGTTCGGTTCGAGTGTCTGAGTGTCTTCCATTTTTGGGTCCCATCAGCGAAGTAAGTTTTTATAACCTTTGACTTCATAGGTTCAGTTGTCAAGAGTTTCGTGTGACATTAGTCTCTATGACATGACCGACGTCACATATGGCACCCTTCACGGGGACCCCCGCATCGCTGAAATAGTCATGGCGCGTGGCAAAGCGCTGAACGCCCTCTCAACCAGGCAGGCAGACCTGCTGGCTGCGGCGGCCACGCAATTGGCCTCCACCCCAGGGGTTAGGGTGGTGCTCCTCCGATCTGCCCTGCCCAAGGCGTTTTCGGTCGGAGCCGATCTCAAGGAGCGCAGCCAGATGGATGCGGATCAATTGCTTCAGGCACGTCAGAGTTCCCGTGCCGCCACGGCTGCCCTGCTGGCCATCCCGGTGCCGACCATCGCTGCCGTCCACGGTTTCGCCTTGGGCGGCGGCATGGAGCTGGCACTGGCATGCGATCTGATCGTTGGGGACGGAACGACGGTCGTTGGCCTGCCTGAGGCCAACGTCGGGATTATTCCCGGAGGTGGCGGGACGCAGTTGCTCGCACGGCGTGTGGGGATGGCCCGGGCGGCTGAGATGATCTTCACACGCAGAAAGATCGGTGCTGAGGACGCCCGCGGCCTCGGTGTACTCGATGTTCTTGCCTCGGATAACACCACTGCCGACGAAGCAGCCCTGGAACTGGCCCGGAGCATCAGCACCGGCAGCCCCACAAGCTTGCGCAACGCCAAGAGGGCCCTTCGCGAAGGCCTCGGAATGGACCTTCATCAAGCTTTGGACCTTGAAGACCGGTACTGGCGGGATTCAGCACTATCGCCGGACTACCGGGAGGGAGTGGCCGCGTTCCTGGAACGCCGTGAGCCGTCATGGCCGGAAAACTAACCGGCAGCGCGCCGGTTGCCCGGAAGGATACCCGGGCAACCGGCGCGACCTAGTTCAGAGCTGGATCCACGTGGTTTTCAACTGGGTGTACTTGTCCAGTGCATGAAGGGACTTGTCTCGGCCGATGCCCGATTCCCCGACTCCGCCGAACGGGACGGTAATATCGGCTGCGTCATAGCAGTTTACCCAAACGGTGCCTGCGCGGATGTCCCTGGCCGTCAGATGCGCGGTAGTAAGATCCTTCGTCCAGACAGAGGCTGCAAGGCCGTACGGCGTGCTGTTGGCCAGTGCCACTGCTTCCTCGGCTGTGTCGAAGGGGAGCACTACCAGTACCGGTCCGAAAATTTCTTGCTGGGCTGCGGTGGAGGTCGGGGTTACTGAGTCCAAAACCGTCGGGTCCATATAGAATCCGCCTGTTTCTTCTAAGACGCGTCTGCCGCCGGTCAGCGCCACTGCTCCTTCGTCTAAGGCGCCTTCCACGTAGCCCAGGACCCGCTGGAGGTGACTTTCTTCAACGAGCGCACCGAGTCTCGCCTGGGGATCCAGAGGGTCTGACGGTTCCAGAGCTTGTGCGGCCTCAACCACTGCCTGCGTGAGTTCCTCTTTTCTGGACCGGTGCACGATAAGCCGTGAACCGGCAGAGCAAATCTGTCCCTGATTGAAGAAAATGCCATCGGCAATGGAGGCGGCGACAAGTTCCACGTCCGGGGCGTCTTCCATTACGATCTGCGGGCTTTTGCCGCCCAGTTCCAGGGAGACCTGCTTAATGTTGCTATCGGCTGCGTACCGCAGGAACTGGCGGCCAACCGGGCCCGAGCCTGTGAAGGTAACCGCGTCCACATCCATGTGCAGACCTATGGCAGCACCTGCCGTCTTCCCGAACCCGGGCACAACATTGAGTATTCCATCCGGAAGCCCGGCCTCGGCGGCCAGCTCGGCAAAGCGCAGTGCCGTGAGCGAGGACTGTTCGGCGGGCTTGAGGACGATGCTGTTGCCGGCGGCGAGGGCGGGCGCCACCTTCCAGCTGGTGAGCATCAGCGGAAAATTCCACGGAACGACGGCCCCGACCACGCCGATGGGCTCTCGGGTGATCGTGGCGAGCGTCCGATAGTCGGTTGGAGCTACCTCCCCGTAAATTTTGTCAATCGCTTCCGCGTAGAAGTCAAGGCACTGAACCACTACCCGCATGTCGACGGAAACCGCATCGGAAACGGGTTTGCCCATGTCCAGGCTTTCCAGCAGGGCCAGCTCATCCTTGTGCTCTTCAACTAGGCGTGCCAGTCGCTGCAGGATCACGCGGCGCTGCCGTGGGGCCATTCGGGACCAGCGGCCGTCGTCGAAAGCCCTGCGGGCGGCTGCCACGGCCGCGTCGACATCCGGCGCATCGCACGCGGCGATCTGAGCGATTTCCTGCCCGTCCCGGGGTGAAATGCTCACGAATCGCTCGCCGCTCAGGGAGGGCAGGAACGCGCCGTCGATGAAGGCATCGGTTCGTGTCACGACCTCTTTGCTTCGGTTGAGATTACGTTCGTATGTCATTGTCATCGGAGAGCTCCTAGAGAGGTGTGCCAGGACTGCGGTACCAGCAGCGAGTTAAACAACTGCTGCCCGAATTTTTGTGTTTCCCCTTCGTCCTCCGGGTGCCATTGAACGGCCAAGATAGGGGCGGTCTCGTGCTCGATCGCCTCGATACAGCCGTCTTCTGCGTACCCGGTCGACCGTAGCCCGCGGCCGAGGATGCTTACGGCCTGGTGGTGGTAAGTGGAAACCGGTACGTTACGGGTGCCAAGAGCCCGTGCCAGGGCACTATCCTCATCCAAAGTAACGCGGTGGATGCCGCGACGGTGGTTCACCGGTCCTGTCGGCAGATCCTGAATGAGGGTGCCGCCGAGGGCAACATTGAGAACCTGCAGGCCTCGGCAGATGGCCAGCAGAGGCTTGGATAGTCTGAGGCATTCCCGAATGATCTCGAGTTCCACGCTGTCTTGCCGTATGTCGAAGCGGGCCTGGGCGTCCCGGGAGGTCTGTCCGTAGAAGCCAGGTTCCATGTCCCGACCCCCCGCCACGACGACGGCGTTGTAGCGGCTCAAGTCTGGGCAATGCTCGGCATGGACCGGTGGTAGTACAACGGGTTCACCGCCAGCGCGGTACACCGACTCCACAACCCTTTCAGCAACGGCGAAACCCGAGAACCTCAGTCCGTCAACCTGAGACGAAGCCATGGCGGTGATGCCGACCAAGGGGCGGCTCATTGGCCCGTCCTGAAGTACATTTCACGCTCCCAATCGGTGACAGCGCCGCTGTATCGCGCCCATTCGTCGGTGCGGAGCGAAATCAACAAATCGGACATCTCGGTGGGGAAAGCCGTGCGGATGACTTTGCTGTCCGAGAAGGCATGGACGGCTGCACCGAGATTTTTAGGGATTTCGGCGGACGTGCAGTTGTCGGGGTCGGTCTCGTGAAGTATTCCATCTTCGATGGCTGCCAGCAGCAGATTATGGGACAGGTAAGGATTGACGCTGGCGTCGGGCAGTTTGTATTCAAGCCGGCCATTAGCGGACAGACGGACCGTGCAGGTCTTGTCCTCCACACCCCAGTCGATCTTCGTCGGCGCGAACTGTCCGTCGTCCCAGTAGCGTTTGTAGCTGTTCACGGTCGGACCCATTACCATCATGGAGGCGGCCGCATGCTTGAGGAGGCCGCCCAAAGCAAAACGGCCCGTGTCCGTCAGATGCAGCTCGCTGCGCGTGGGGTCCTGCATAACGTTGATCCCGTTGCGCCAGAGGCTGAAGTTATGGTGGCAGCCGCTGCCCATTGATCCGGCGGTAATTTTGGGCATGAAACTGGCCGTGACGCCGAACTCTCGTGCTACCTGCCGGCAAATCATCCGGTAGGTAATCAACCTGTCCGCAGTCTTCTCAGCGTTGTCATACATCCAGTTCAGTTCCAGCTGGCCGGCGTCCTCATAGTCCCCTTCAGTCATCTCGAACCCGAGGGCGGTGGCGTAGCGTACCAACTGTTGGTAGATCGGCCGCATGCGTTCAAGCTGCTCGAATTCATAGGAAGGATTCGACCCGGGACGTGAATGTACTTCCAACCCGTCGCCTACCCACGTCATTTCCGGTTCGCAGCCCGTCCGCAGCTCGTACCCGAGCCGTTCCTGGAAGCCTGCGTGAGCCAGGCGCAGCTGGCCGCGAGGATCACTGGCGAACGGTGAGCCGCCGATTCCGGGCCGATGCTGCGGCTCGTAGATGGTGCACAGGAACCGTGCGGTGCTGTTGTCCCAGGGCAGCACCGCGAAGGTGTCGGCATCCGGCATTGCCTTGAATTCGGAGGCGGTAGCGCCGCCGCCCAGCAGTTCACCTGACCGGGTTGTTTGAAAGTCGGCAACCGCGGAACGGTGCATCAGAATCCCGTCCAGCAGATTGCGTCTCAGTTGGGTGGCGGGAACGACCTTGGCCAAAACCTTTCCGCTCAGTGTCACCACCTGGTAGTAGATAAATTCGACGCCGGCCTGCCTGACCCTTTCGGCGAGTTCCTCGGTGAGCCGGGCGTTTAATTCCTGGTGGTCGTTGAGGGCTGTCATCGTAGTGCTCCTGTTTGAAGGAATAATCCGGCAGCGCTTTCTGCAGCGAGCCGCTCCCTATACGGCACATGCTCGGCCGCCGGGATATTGATGGCGAGGAAGCCGACAAACTGCTCCCCCTTGTGGTACTCGACAATGACTCCGTTGGGCAGTCCTGCCGCGTCCAAGCAGCCGCGGGTGACCACGGTACTGTCCGCGAGAGCAGGGCTGCCGTAACCCTGCAGGCGCAAAGCGCCCTGATCACTCCAGAATGTCGGCAGCGGGGCAAAGGGCTCCGCGGGCAGGTCACTGCCCATAAGGGCTGCCAGAAGCGTTCTTGCGGCATACTTGGCTGTCTCTGTCGGCATGCACCAGTGCTCCACACGGCGCGGGACGTCATCAAAGCGCGGGTTAGGAAAGCGTGCAATGTCACCTACGGCAACAACATTCTCGCTGCCGACCACGCTGAGGTTGTTGTGGCACAGAACGCCGTCGGAAACATCCAAGTCATTTCCTGCTAGCCATTCCACATTCGTGTGCGAGCCAACAGACTCCACGATTACGTCGGCGACGATCTGCTGGTCGCCGGCCAGGGTGATGGCAGGTCCGGCGCCGTTCCCATGACTGTCAATGATCTCTTCGACGACGGTGCTAGTGAGGAAACGGACACCGGTGGACTCATGATATGCGCGGATGGCGTTTCCCACCTGCTGACCGAGGGCACGCATCATTGGTGCCGCCATCGGCTCGACAACGGTTACGTGGCATCCTATCTTTTGCGCAGTAACGGCAATTTCACACCCGATGAACCCTCCGCCGATCACGGTGACTCTGGTGCCTTCGCGCAACTGTCCGCGCAGCCGCATCGCATCCTCTAGCGTCCGCAGTACGTGGCGTCTAGCTGGAGTGGCTTGGAAGGGCAGGCGCCGTGGCCTTAAACCAGTGGCAATGACGAGTCCCGCATACGCAATGGTTGTACCGTCGGCCAGTGAAACTGTACGGCCGGACAGATCCGAGGCTACGACTTCCTGGCCCAGGAGCCATTCGACGTCGGCTACGCTCGCGCGCTGTCTGAACACAGTGTCCCGATGCCACTCGCCCACGGTTGCCCTGTCACCGCTCAGAAGCACGTCCTTGGACAACGGAGGTCGGTTATAGGGCAGATGCTGCTCAGCCCCGATTGCCGTAATTCGGCCTGACCAGCCTGCGGCACGGAGCTGTTCGCAGGCGCGCAGCCCAGCCATTGATCCGCCGACTACGACGATCGGAAGTCGAAGAGAACTTTCCCCCGCCATGACTATCCTCGGCCGACCAGAATGGCCTGCACCGGGCAGACATCAACGGCTTCCTCCACTAGCTCCAGAGCCGAATCCGCTGGTTGCGGGTCATACTCGAGCTCGTTGTCTGCATTCATCGTGAAAACCTCTGGCGCTGCAATAGCGCATTGACCGTGGTTCTCACATAGCTTCCGGTCTACCTCTATATGCATCCTGGTCCTCCTTTTCTGCGGGGCCATCGAGTTGTGATGTAGCTTACACATAAAGTTTATACATATGAGGTTTAGGGTCAAGCCCGTGCAAGCTTTCGCCGCTTCGTCAGTGAGAGTCATCGCGGAGCTCGCGGGCGATCCGCTCGATCTAGCCGCGCACGAGCTGAACAATTTTTGTCACATCTCACGCCGCTCAGGCCTGAGGCGGGCCACTCCGTGCTGCCGACACCATCGCTTGGTTCCCTACCCGCTGCGTACGTCACTGATGACTAGCGGTTATTCAGGAAAAGACCTCGGCGGAGCTGGGAGTCCCGCAGGCCTCCCAGGAGGGAACCAGTGACATCGACATCGAACTGATCAGGCGGGCTGGCGCATGCGGTACCTCCACAACAAGTGGTGTGACATCCGGCCACCTGGACGACGCCATCTCGCCGACCCGCTGGCAGCTCTATCTTGGTGGGGGCGCTGTTCATCCTCCACGAGTAGGCCTGTCGGGCGGCAAGGCGGATTAAGGAGTTGGGCGGCCCGGGGCTGAACTGTTGCCCACCTAGGGGCTGAAGTGTTGCCCGCCTGGGGGCGGCGTGGCCGAACGGGGCGGGCCGGAGCGCTCGAGCCGAAGTCACGTGCCGCTGTGTGCTCCCCTTCTTTAGCCGATAATCGACGTTATGTAAAGTAGTTGCCTGAGGCAACGGGAGGGCTGCTCTTTCGCGTCGTTCGTCGAGCCGGATAAAAACCGCAACGAAGCGGCGACCCTCCCCGTTCAAGAGGGCCGCCGCTGTCATATCGGAGTGGGCCACATCCCGCCAGTGTGGGACTGGTGGGCCGTTCGCATGAGGAGCCACTGACCCTACGCTGTCATCGCATTTGTGAAACGTCCAGCCTCTCGCGCCCTTACGCAGTAAACCGATGAGGAATCAGGCTTGGAATTGCCGATTGGTGTGATTAGGACAAGTAAAACAGTGATTATTGCATCCGATGCACGATGGCTCCCATAAAGATAGCCTGTTCACAGGAGCCTCAATAGATTCAGGCCAAGGGGCGGGAGGGACGAAATGCGCAGGACGGACGTTGTCGTCGTGAGCACGATGTTCGGAATCGTACTGGTCATCGCAGGGATGTTCCTGTCCGGCAACAGGGAATGGGCGGCGTATGTGTTCCTGGCTCTGATGCTGGTCACCGTAGTGCTCACCGTCATCAATACAATTCGAGGCGGCAAGGGCGCTGTCTCCAGGCCGAGTGCTGAGTCTGGCAGCGTTCTGAACGACCTCTATTTGGGAACCGTCTACAGCGGCCCAAGACATGTGGCCCCTCCGCTTGGAAAGCACATTGAACTGATTGCGGACGACACGGATCAAGTGGAGTTCCTAAAGGCGCTCGATGACGCTGACAGACGCAGCAGCAATAGCGACTAGCGGGACCATTGGCGATGAACCGAGTAGAGCCCGAGTGCCTGTCCCTCGGTTCCTCACGCTGGATGCCACGTTCTACCCCCTGGCAACCACTTGTTCAGGACAGATGGGCGTGTAAGACAGACAGGCCTGCTTCCGGCAATTAGATTTGGCGGAAACCCGAAGCGTCTGACGGAGGAGTACCCGCCGTGGTAAATGCCGACCCCGAGCACCTGTGGCTGACCTACGGAATGTCCACGGCCCCGGGACCTGATCGAGAACATGCGCTCTGTCGGGCTGCATCACCCGGGGCTAGAGCAAGGCCTCAGAGATCTGGACCCAGGTGGCTCGGACCCGGAATGGAACCCCGACCAGGCGAAGTAGGTTTCGGATGCCCTCGGGCCGCGGCCAGCGCGACAACGACTCCAGTGCCCGCCAGGATAGCGCCAAGACGCTTTCGACCCGGTGAACCGCTGCCGGCTATCTCGCCCGAAACGGGGTCGTAGGCGAACCACCCTCTGGACTCGGTCCCGCTGCTGCGCAGCACAAGGGCTGCGCCGAAGCCGATCAGGAAGCCCGATGCTACATGCGCTGACTGCGGTATCTTTGGCACGACTTGGCTCCGGTTCGGGCCATCTCGCTGCTAGAGCCCGATCACCAACAGGTTGGGATGCAAAAACTCCCACCCGTAGGCCAGCTCACTGGATGCGTCGTACCCGTCGCGGGTCAGCTTCGCCCTGACGCTCCCGGGACCGCCAACACTAACGACCGGGCCGAGTCCGGCGCCTTTCATATCGCTCGGCGGAGGCCCTCCGCAGCCAACAACCCAGTCTGAGTCGTCTACCGTACTGACGACGACGGCGCAGGCACCGCCGCTTACTTCATCGGCGGCGTAGAAGGCATAATCGCTTTTCTCAGCCAGCAGGACGATGTTGCCGCCCATCTCCTTCGGCGCCTGGACATGGGCTGGCAGTTGAGCCGGGGCCAAGGATGGCTCGGACAGCGCGGAAATGCCGGCTGGACCTTGTGCGCCGCAGCCCGTCAGCGAAAACAGCACGATCACCCAGAGAATCGTCTTCGACCAACCCTGCATGACACCTCCGTCGGCATTTGACCTCACGCTACCTGACCCCGTCTTAGTGGCGAAGCAAGGGACGTTGCGAAACTATAACTTCAAGAGTTGCGCCCGGAGAGCCCGCCGCCAGGAGTGGTCTGGGCACACTTCTTCGTGGTGTCGTACGCTCGCCTCCTAGGCGCGACGGCTAAGACTGGATGCTTGGGGCGCGGTAGCTGGCGTCGGTGAGCTCACCTTCTACACCGCGGATATGTGATCACTGCTTTGCCACAATCGGCCAAGCCACGCCCTTCCTCGTTGGTCGTGCAGGTTAGCCCGTCGTATCCTCGGTCCAGTCGAGAGCGGCGGTCAGCCGGTCGGCGTCGGGCAAATCATTGCGGACCTCGGCAGGCAGGGACTCATAGGTGTAGGAGGCGACGGCCATGGGTGAAGTGGACCTACCGAGGCTGTAGCGGACGGTGTGGTCGTTCTTGCTGCCGCAGATCAGGATGCCCACCGTGTCGTTGTGCGCTTCGCGGCGGAGCCTGTCATCGACGAGGGCGATGTAGAAGTTGAGCTTGCCTGCGTATTCGGGCTGGAACTTGCCGGTTTTAAGTTCGATGACGAAGTAGCGCAGCTGCTCGACGTGGAAGAACAGCAGGTCAAGGTAGAAGTCGTCACCGCCGACGTCGAAGTGAACCTGACGGCCGACGAACGCGAACCCGGGACCCATTTCCCGCAGGGTGTCGGTGATGCGGTCCATGAGCGCTTGCTCGAGATCGCGCTCGGCGACCTCCCCGGAGAGGTTAAGGAATTCGAAGTTGTAGGGGTCCCTGGCGGCCTGCTGGGCCAGCTCCGAATCCGGTGCAACAAGCCGTTGCACAAAGTTTGACGGCGCCGTGCCGGTCCGTTCCATGGACTTGTTCATCATCATGTTCATCAGGACGTTCCGCGACCAGCCGTACTCCACGGCGGCCGACGCATACCAGACCCGTTGCTCCGGTGTCTGCGCCTTGTCCAGCAGCACGGTGATGTGGCCCCACGGCAATTGTGCAACAGGCTGTTGCACAATTGGACCCGGCCAGGCAGCGGCGAATCCTCGCATGTAGAACAGGTTGCGCCGCGACAATCCCTTCATCTCCGGGAACTCTGCCCGCAGATCGTCTGCCAGCCGTCCCATCACACCACTCCCCCAGCTCTCGACCTCCTGGCGTTGAAGGATGGTCTGGCCGATGGACCAATACAACTCGATCAGTTCGGTGTTTACGGCCCGCAGCGCCTTGGTGCGCGCGGTCCTGACCCGATTTTTGAGTTCGCCCAGCAGGTCGGTGTAGCCGTTGGGGAGGGAAAGGTCGCCGGCTGGAGTCATGGATTCGATCCTATCTATCCGGAAACTACATTCATGGACCCGAAGGTGGTGGCGGGCAGTCGAAGACGCCCGGTTCGGGGCGTGTGTTGGGGAGATCAGGAAGCAGACCGAAGTCTGGAACCTGCTCTCCCCGGAGGAACAGCAGGATCAGCTTTGCCGGGCAGCTCAACAACGCGCGACTATCAGTCAGTAACTAAAGGTCAGGACCCTTCATCCAAAATCCGCAGCTATCACGACAATCTGCAAGATGGTGACTGCCAGGAAGGGAACCACGCCGAGCGTCAACGCCGTCCAACGCCACCGCAGATGTTCCGGCTGCAGCGTCATCCGTTGGACCAGCGCCACGATTGTGACGAGCAGCGTCACGGGCAGATACATATTGGTCACCAATGTCCTCATTGATGGGTAGACAGGGGCGTCGGGAAGAGTCATTGCAGCTTGGATCAATGCCACCGTGAGCCAGATCGCTGGCAGGACAAGCAGCAACAAGAGTACGAGCGCCCAAGCCGGTACGACGGCGCGTCCGGTAGGGAAGTAGAGCGTGGCCAGGATCCCGAACAGCCCGAAGCCTGCCATCGCAACTGCCCCCCACAGTGCAACGTCACCTACCGCAGCACCGAGCGTCTGGGAATTTGTCAGGTTGGCGTTCCCGGACAGGAATGCGAACCGATGCAAGAGGAGCACGTAGGCAGGGACCAACGCTAGGCCAATCGCCGTTCTTGTCCAGATGGACGACCACCATCGAGTAGTGGGCTGGTCGGTGAGTTGCGGCATCGGCTAACACGTTCCTAGTAGACGGCACACGAACCGGAAGGTTCTGTCCTTCTCTGTGTCTGGAGTCGGATGGGGGCAGGTGAGGGAGCCTGGCCTCTTGGCTAGACGGTCGGACGTTTCCTGTCATCGGCTTTCGCCGGCACACCCACGTCGCTGATGTTGTCGACTCTGCGTAAGGCGCGAAAGATACTGGCGATAATCATGACCGTTCCCGCGAGTATGAGGACGCCCCCGCCTAGCGAGAGGAGGGTGTAGAGATCTTCGTCGCTGCGATAGTTCGCATCAGCTGCCCGACCGCCGAGAGGAACGAAGAGTATCCAGCCGACGACAATCAAGATCACTCCGGCAAGGAAGGTCGGTGCGTGGTGTGTTTTGGCCATGTCTCCCGACCTTAGCTGCGGTTGTGCTCCTTGTAGAACGAGCAAGATGCGAAATACCCCTTGAGGGGTCTGGCATTGCCCTCCAGTGCCGGACCGAGTATTTCCTTGCGCCACACTTTGTATGGGTCTTCAACGTGCTGCTCGTAGTACGGAAGGCTTTCCCAATCGGTGGTCATCCGTTCGAAGGCTTCATCGGCTGCCGCCTGATCGCCTGAGGCGTCTGCCTTTAGGAACACGTCTAGCCATGAGCACAACCAGTAGAAGGCGGCCACGCCTTCGCCGGCGCCTGCTTCTGCTACGTAGTTATTCTTCAGGAATGCGGGAGGCAGTGTATTTGGGAAGCTGACGCCCGCGGGAAGCGCTTCCGGGAACTCGGACGCTGCCTTCTGGTACTCGGCCATGACTTCCTTGGCCTGCATCGTCAGTGGCTGTGGCTGCTCCACTGCCGCCGATTGGGTCGCCGGCGGCGTTGTTTCTGAAGCTCCTGCTGAAGCAGTGCAGGACATCAGCATGAGGGAGCCCGAAAGAACACAGAGCAGCCCGAGCGATGAAGTTGTCTTGGCCAATGCACTCCCCCAGCCCTTAAGCGATCGACGTCTATGTCAATTAGACGCCAGCCTACATGCTTCAATTGCCCGGCCTAGGAGGCGGCGCAGGAGAGCAGCGGCCAAACCTGGTCATTTTGGCGGACAGACAGCGCCCCATACCGGTCCTTGGCCACCCGGTATGCGGTTTCGCCGCAGCTTCGACCAAACGCAGCTGAGTGCTGGTGCAGGTGCGCTCCGTCACGCGGCGTGAACGTCGTTCACGAAGGCGTCCGCGGCGCCCAGCACCTCGCGAGTGCGCTGCTGCTGGATGTACATGACCGGAAGGTCTTCATCCAGCCGCGGGTTAGAACCCAACAGCCATGCCAGGGCAACGCTCCGGCCCTCAGCAGATTCAAGGGTTTTCCAAACGCGGTAGCCCAGCCGCAGCCTGGCCTCCACCTCGGGCCGCGGTTCCGGTCCGTCGGGCTGTGCCCACTTGTGCGGCGATGTCCGGTCTTTGACGCCGGCCATGGTTTGCACCACCGTGGTGCCGACGTTGGCGTTCAACTCCCGGACCAGATCGTGGATATTCATCCGGGTGGTGTCCCGGAAAATCTGGTTGCGTGTGGCTGATTCCATATCAGGATCGTCTCGGGAAAAATCCTTCCAGTCAACTAAAAAGCAACACAAAAGCAACGGCAGAGCCAATCGACTCTGCCGCGCAGCCCTTGCGCCTGCTTCGGTATGCCACGGCCCCCACTCCCCCGGTTCTTGCGCAGAGAACCGGCGGCGGCCGCGTACCCGCGAGCTCGGGAAACCGAAGGCACCGTCAATTGTCCAAACTTCCCTGGACAATTACCGTGCCGCACTGGCGTTCGTCTTTAGAGTCGTTCTCTGCACCTATACACTCCTGAGAATCGGGAGACCGGCACGGGAAGTCTCCCCATCGTTAGCCGGGCGGCCTATCGGGAGGGGCCGCTCTTGGTCCGCTCGGCACCCATGGCTGCCCCTGGTCGGGTCTTTTTGGCTTTGGCTGCGCCTTTACCTAGGGTGATGGCTGCGCTGGGGTGCGTGCCCTCGCTGCGTTCCGCGGCGGCGCGGCCTCGGATTTGGGTTTCGTTGGCCCCGGTTGTTGCCAGCGAGGCGGCGAAAGCTTCCTGGCGCTCGGCTGAGCCGTAGTCGGTGGCCGAAGCGGTTTCTGCTCTGAGGCCTTGGTCTTTGAGCCGGCTGCTGTCGTTGCCGGTGACGCGATACTCGATGTCGCGTCCGACGCCTTCGAGGCGGGCGAAGAGTTCCTTCTCGGCTCGTTCGTAGCGCTGTTCCATTGACGCGGACTGGGAACCGGTGAAGCCACCCTCGGCGAGGAGTTTGGCTTCGTGCATGTTTTGGGCGGCTTTGACGAACGCAGGATCTTTGAAGTGTGAGTCGTCGGCACCGTTGACGGTGGCGGCGGTTTCGTGGCGCAGCTGGTCAATGTCGGGTCCGTTGATCCCATCCTTGCCGATAAGGAACAGACGTTCCTTAATCTCGGCATCGGCCGCTGCCATGGCGTTGGGGGTTTTCGCGTTGTGCGCCCGTTCCAGCGCCTGGGCGAGCTCGGGGTTGGCCAGGTACTCGACGGGTACCTGGTGGCGTTCCATTTCAGGGGCCAGTTTCTGGGCCTGGGCGCGGAGTTCTTCGGCACGGGCCGCTGCGAGCAGCGCCATGGCCTTCTCGTGGTCGGCGGCCGCCTTGCGCGTCTCGTCCTGGCTGGCTGCCAGCGCGTCCTGCCGCGCTTTTGTCGTGGTGATGGTGTGGAGATAGGACTCCAGATAGGCGCCGTCCTTACCGACGTCGCGGGTGTCGATGGCGTAGCGCGTCAGGACTTCCTGACGGATTCGTTCCGAGGCTGCCAGGGCGGCGGGGTCGTGGCCTTTCCAGCTCTCTGCGACAGCATGCGCGGCGGCGATGTCATTGGGTTGGGCTTTGTCCCACCACTGGTCTTTCTCCACCGGTGCCAGTGCCGCGCGCGCGGCACTGCGCTCGGCTGCGAGGCGTGTCCCGGCTTCGTGTGCTGCTTGGGCGTCCAGGTGTTCCTGCTGCCGCAGGGATTCCTGCCGGCGCCGGGCCAGTGTTTCGGCAAGGCGTGAGGCCATGAGCAGGGCCTGCCGCATGCCGTTGTCCAGGACGTCATCCATTCCGTCTGAGTCACTCACGGTGTCCCCTTATCCCTTGGTATCCCTTGGTGTGGTTCTTTAGCGGTCGAGCACAGGTCCGGACCCGTGCCCGGTGTGTTGGCTGGTTCTTGCCGGGGTTGGAGTGGCCGGCACGGCCGACCCTGGGCGGACAGGTGCCATGCCGCGCAGGCCAAGCTCCACCGACTTCGGCACAGTCCTCCGCTCTGGTGCTGCCTGTCCCGGTGCGCCGGCCGTGACGGGTTGGGGCATGGTCGCTGCGAACGGTTTCAGCTGCTCGGTGACGATGGCACGGATCCGCTGCGCTTCTCTCGTTCGCCCGGACTGTTGGTGCATTTCGTGGATGGCGAAGGCCGTGTTGACCAGCTGCAGCATGAGCGCTGACTGGGCAGCCGTCTTGTTCTTGGACGAGGCCGCCATGAACAACATCGCCGTCCCGGCAATGGACGGCAGCGGCACGGGTTTTCCGTGTGCCTTGGGTGTGCGGAGTTGGGCTGTGCGGGAGAGTTCAGCCGCGGTGGCCGCCAGCGGTCCGGGTGTTGGTTCCAGCCGGTGCGACCATGCCGCAAACGCACCGGATACTTCCCGTGCAGCTTTCGCCCACGTGGCGTGATCATCATGCGGCAATACCCGCAGCTGCTCGACCAGGTGCGTAACGTTACGGGTGTACTCCACCCACAGTTCTGCCGGCGGAATGGTCTTCTCGGGGCCGGCTCTGGAGACCTTGCGCTTATTGCGTGCGGCGGCGTTCCATTCGGCTGCAGCTTCCATCGCCAACTGTGGCGAGTCCATCCATCCGTCCCGCAGGGCGGTGAGCTTGAGGTCGGAGGCGAGGGTGCCGCCACCGAACCAAATAGGCCGCTCCCCCGGTCTGGGGCGTTCAGCTACCGAGTAGCCAACAATGACTTCTGTGGTGTTCTTCGCGTAGCGCGGCCGGACCAGTAATCCGGTGTCGCGGGCGCGGCGGACGAACTCCGCCTCGGATACCGAGGCGCCTGCGCTGGCACGCACCTTCCGTGCCAGCGAGGACCGGTGCATTTCGCGCTCATCCCTGACCGCGGTGGCCTTCTCGGCACGATCGTAGCCTCGGGCGGCGTGCACCGTGGAGAGCTGTTCCAGCCCGTACTTGACCTCCAGCTCCCGGCAGGTTTTCTGCGCCCGCTTGTAATCACCGTGGGTGGAGGCTTTGGTGCCGTCCTCGCGGACCAGGGAGACCGCGATGTGGATGTGGTGGTTGCCGTTCTCGCTGGTTCCGTGGTTGATCGCCGCCCACCGGCACTGCGCCTTGCCGCTGGCCTCGGTGAAGCCCATCGCGTCCACGAAGTCGTTGGCGATGTCGCCCCACTGCTGGTCCGTCAGCGGGCCTTCCTCTGCGCGCAGGCTCAGCGAGCAGTGCCACACATCGGCCTGCTTATACCCGTTCTCCACCCGCCGCTTCGCCGCCTGGTCCCAGCGGAAGTCCTTCTGCCGGACCTCGACCCCGAAGGCCCTGCGCGGCTGGTCCAGATGCTTCGCGATCGCCAGCGCATCGGCGTGGTCCAGGACCCCGTCGTCGTACCACGCCATGATCGCGGCATCACCCGCGACCAGGTGCGGATCCGTGTGGGCGTTCTTCGTCTTATCCGCATCGGTCGACGCCAAATACACCAGCAGCCCGGCCATCCTCGAGCCACGGGTAATGTTCGGAATCATCTCCCTACATCAGCCCCTCGACCGCGCGGTCGATCCGTCCCGCCACCTGACGCACATACCCCAGCACCGCGGCCGCATCCTCTGGGAAATCCTTCCCCGCGTTGGCGTGCCGGGCGATCTGGTTCACGTTATTCGACACCCGCGCCAGCAGGGTGTGCAGGGCCATCAGCTCGGCCATCGCCGCCTTGCGCTCCGTGGGCGTCTCGGCTGACTCGGACAAAGCAGCGGACATCAGCAGGTTCGGCACCGTCACCCGCTCACGCGCAGCCCGGGCAACCAGCCGGGCTTCCTCCTCCGCTGTCACCCACACGGTGCGCCGCTTCTTAGAACCGGCCGGCGCGTTCTCCCGCCGCCGCTTCCCCAAACGGCCCCGCACCACGGGCTCCTCAACCAACGCGCTTTCACCGCCCTTCCCAACGACCCTCCGAATGCCCAACGCAGCGACCCCGGAACCCCGGGGACCACACCCCCAGTGTGCCCGACTCGACAACAAATGTCGAAAGGATTCACCACTTACGGGTACGTAAGTGTATAGCTTGCTCCGCCGGGGCTGAGTTTCGGAGGTGAGGCGCCCTGAGGGGCATGAATCGAACCTGTCGTTCCGTCCGGTTAGGCTGGCTCCATGGCTACCCTCGATATTGAACAAACACGCAACCAGGCCCGCGCACTCCTGGACTCACGCATCGAATCCGTCACCGCACTGGTGAAAACCCGCCAACGGATCACCGACCTCAAAGAACAGCTCGCCGAAGCCGAGCGCGACGACAAGCGCGCCTACGTCCGCGCCACCAAAGACGGCTGGAGCCCCGAGGAACTCAAGAAACTCGGACTCGAAACCGGCGCCGCCAGCCGCCGCAGAAAGGCCGCCGGCCGCCCCGCCGGAGACAATTCCGCGGCGCGCACAGAGAGTGCCACTCCCGCAAACCAGTAGCATCTCCCCTCGCCCACCTGTGCACGGCAAAAGCTAAATCCTCCGGGCTTTTCCCGCACACACGTGGACGACGGGACCCAGCCGGCCGGCTGCACACAACCGCCAGGCCACCACCGGTCCCGACACTCACCACCGCGCCCCGGCGGTCATGCACAGCCTCCACTTCGGGGCGGTTGCCAGCGGCAGACTTTCCACCGTCCCCGCCATGCTGTGCCCGGCCCGCCGGCGATGCGGGGCCGGTTCCTTTTAGCCGTGGACAAGACCGGCTGAGGACGGCACAGACACGAGAAGGCCGGCACCCGTTCCAGGTGCCGGCCGGGATCAAACGCCCTGGTGCAGCAGCCGAGCCTCCGGGACAGGTGTTGAGGGGCGCGCAAACGAGTGGAAAAGGAAGTCCGTGATCCGCGCCCAGCGGAATTGTCTCGAACCCGGGCACCCGACACGGCAAAGCACAGCGCCCGAAGATCCCACCTCGTCTGCCTCTTATCCCGCCGGGATCCGCGGCACTTTGTTGCTTGCGCGGTCGCTAGTATGGCCGCGAGCACTGCATGTGAGCACGGCTGGTCTCGACGCCCAAGGAGTTCACGCAGGCCAGGATTGCGGGCGAGGACCGGTGCAACTTCGCAATGTACCTATCGTTCCGACTTCGCAAACTTGGCGGTCACTGCACTTGCAAGCACAATGACTAAATAACTTACTTGTCCGGAAATGCTGGGGTTGAGGGGGAACCGATGGCCGGGTTCGACGCGTCCGCGTCCGCGCTGGGGTTCCTTCATCAGGTGCGGTGGGCGATGTACGAGCTACTCGTATCATCGCGCCGGGCGTCGGATCAGTCCATGCGGATGACGTTGGAAGTGTTCGACGACGTCGCGTTAACTGACGCGGCCGGCCGTCCGCTTAGTGCAATCCAACTGAAGCAGCATGTGTCGCAGACTTCGTTGACCGACAAGAGCGTCGACCTCTGGAAGACAATCCGGGTATGGCTTGAAACCCCTTCACTCGCCGCCGCGGACGGTCCGATGCTGACGTTGGTGACCACATCCCCGGTGCAAGCCGGCAGCGCGGCGTCGTTGCTCGGCATCGATGACGCCGAACGGAACGTTGCAGAGGCGCTGACCCTCCTCGATGCGGCCTCGGTGACCGGCTCCGTCGCAACGATGCAGGGACGGCAGGCGTGGACGCAAGCGCCTTCGTCCGTCCGGGCATCGTTGCTCACCCGCATGCGGGTGCTTGGTGAGCAGGCGTCCGTCGCGGAACTCGATGTCCTCTTGGATGCCGAATTGGCACCGTTCGTCCCAGCAAAGCATGTTGCTGAGTACCGTGCCCGGCTTTGGGGCTGGTGGGACAGCCGCGCGGTATCGATCCTTCGACAGAATCGCACCGTCGCCGGCGGCGGTTCCGTGTCCGCGGCGGAGCTGTACGACCGGATGCAGTATATTCGGGACGATTTTCGTGTCGATTCGCTCGTCGTGGATTTCACCCTTAACTTCGACGACGAGAAGGTTGCCGCCCGTCACAACGAGCGCTTTGTTGACCAGCTCCGGCTAGTGAAGGTCGGATCCGGCACGCTCCGTAAAGCGGTCGTGGACTACTTGCGTGCGTACGCCCACACGACAAAATGGGTGCAGAACGGCGACCTGTTCGACGACGAGCTTGAGCAGTACGAGTCGGCGTTGAAAGACGAATGGTCCCGCCGGTTCGACGAGATGCTTGAAGATCTGGAAAGCGACGGGGTTACAGACCCGCACGCGCGCGCGATCCGTGGACGTGAGCTGTTTCGCGCTCTTGGCCAATCGGCTCAGGTGAAGATCCGTCCGGAGTTCGACGTCCCGTTTCACGCGCGAGGCACCCGCCACAGCATCGCTAACGACGATGAAGACGGTAAATACGGGTGGCATCCCGACTTCGAACAACTCCTCGCCGGTGTTCTGTCAGGAGCGCGGGAATGACCGGCGGCATCGTAGCGTGGCCGCATCGCCCCCAGCCTGCATCGGACATCCTGAACCCTGCTATCAGCGCAGTCTGTGTGGCATGGTGCACGGCCCGCTATGAACGGGAGGCTAGGACGGTTCTGCCGTGGCCGCTGGCGTTTCTCGTCGCACCTCTGACGTTGCATGCTCCGACAAGGGCCCGTTTGCCCAGGTCAATCGCGACCCATTTCCCGACCTGGGTCAACGACAACGCCGACGTGCTTGCGGGTTTCCCTGCTCGAGCGAGAGCATTCGCTCCGTATGTACGTGAAGGGCTCCGTTTCGGGCTCCGGACCGGGCTGCTGAGCCTCGAAGGCGACGGCGGTCTGCACGCCACAATTGCCGATCACACGAAGGTCGCTTCCGGTACGGAACTGCGAAGCATAGCTGTAGCTTCGGCGTTGACCGGCGGATGGTTCGCCCGGTCCGGGTCCACCGCAAATGTTTTCACTCAACTTGGAGTCAGTCCGTAGTGCAACTGCTGAAAATCAGGATTTACAACCATGTCGGCGACATCCGCGATGTCGACTTCCGGCCGGGCGAGCTGAACATCATCACCGGCCAGTCGAGCACCGGCAAGAGCGCCCTGCTGACCATCGTCGACTACTGCCTCGGTAGAGACGAGGCGACCGTTCCGCGAACGGCTATGTTCAGCACCCTCGCCTGGTACGCGGTGATGTGGCAGTTCAACGACGGCAGCCGTGTTGTCACGGGTAGGAGAGCATTGCGGGCGAAAAGCAATTCTCGCGCAATGCTTCAGTTCGGTGGCTCGGACTTGAAGATGCCGACGTTCGATGAACTCCGCGAGAATGTGGACTCCGAGGCGCTCAGGGTGCAGATAGGCGCTCGCATCGGACTCGACAATGTGATGCTGGAAGCCAACGACTACGGCGCCGGCCCTCGCACCGTCAGTCTCGGCACCGCCGCACTGTTCTGCCTGCAGGAACAGGAAGAGATTGGCACTAAGTCGACGCTGTTCCACCGACAGGCAGAAGATGGCATAAAACTTGCCCTTCGGGACACCTTCCCGTTCTTCCTCGGCGCCGTCGACGGGGACCAGGCACGAAAACGTGAAGCTCTCCGGGACGCCAAACGGACCCTCCGCCGTGCCGACGCGGCCCTTGACCGTGCCGAGAGTGCCGCGAACGAACACGACAACGTGTTCCGGGACCTGCTCGGGGAGGCGCGCGCGGTCGGTCTCTTCCCGAACGACGTGCTCATCGATGCGGGGGACTACCGGGCTGCAGCGCTGTCCATCCTGTACGCAGGGCAGTCCACGACGCCGCAACCGGTCGATCCTGAGGCGGATGTTCGTGCTCAGGACGACCGACGGCGTCTGGAAGCAGACCTCGCACGCCTACGCAGCGAATTAAATCATGCCATCGCCACCCGTGACCTCGTTCTCGACCAGCGCGGCGGCGAAACCGAATACTCGGGATCACTTCAAGCGCAGGTCGGCAGGCTTGAAAGCATCGGTTTGCTCCCGGATCACGACGGGGACGCGCAGACGTGCCCGCTGTGCGCGCAGGAGCTTCCAGAACGCGATGCCACGGTCACGCAATTGCAGGAGCGGCTCGGCGAACTCCGCAACAGTCTCGCCGAGGTGCAGCAGGTGCAACCTCACCGCGCCCATGCAGTGACGAGAATCAGCGCCCGCATAGTAGAGATCCGGGACGCTCTCGACTCCGCCACCAGGGCCCTCGACGCGGCAGCACGCTCTGTCGGCGAGGCCGGACCGAGCGACATCACTGCCCAGCAGTCGTTCGTGCGTGGCCGCATCGACGCCATCCTGCGCGGCGCAGAATCCTCCGACCAGGAGGGACTGGACCGACTCCGCGCCGCGCAAAGCGCGGCGGAGCTGCGTGTCAAACGTCTCGACGCGGAACTCAGCAGCGACGAGGTGCGCGAGCAGACGACGTCACGCCTGAACGTTATCGGCACATACCTCGGTGAGTACAGCCGCGAATTCGAAGCGGAGAGCGCCGACCGGCCCGTCCGGCTGGACATCAACGCGCTCACAATAGTCGTCGATGAGGAGTTCGGACCCGTGGAGCTGACCGGCTTCGGCAGTGGTGCGAACTGGGTCGGCTACCACATCGCAGCACACCTTGCCCTGCACCGGTACTTCATAAATCAGAACCGGCCTGTGCCGCGATTCCTGATGCTCGATCAGCCCAGCCAAGCCCACTTCCAAGGTGATCTGTCGGCATCGGCCGCCGGAAACGCCGACCGTGAAGGCGAACGAGTGCGAGCCATGTTCAAAGTGGTCGCGGACTTCGCTGAGGCCCACGCCGGTGCGATGCAGGTCATCATCATCGACCACGCACGGTATGCGGACGAATGGTTCACCAGCCACGTTCGCTACGACTGGCACGGCGGAGAGAAGCTCATTCCCGACAACTGGAAGCAGTACGCACGGAAATCCAAGGGCGACGAAGGTGAACTGCAACAGTCATGACCCTCTTTTATCGTTTTGAGGCACGGACTGACCCGTGATATCGCCGGATGCGCCCCCCTGCCAGGCGGGTCGGCCCCAGTGCACTGTCCGTAAGCCGGTCCCTCACCGCGATACAGACGAGAGACTATGCAAGCCGGTGAATAGCTCGAGCGCGAGCGAAGTTCCGCCTTCACCAAGGCGCCCCTGCCCCTTTTGAACATGCTTCCACGAGACACCATGTCCGGACATACTCACGGTTATCGGCGTTTGCCTCATCAGGCTGTAACTCTGCCATTTCTGCGGAAACCGAGCCACCCGGGCGGCACGAGACAGCTCCGGTAGTCCTGGCCGGCCGACAATAGATTGCCAATGCTTACAGTTTCATCTGTTGGAGGATAGTGGCGGAGATTTCCTCGACTGACATGGATGCCGAGTTCACGTACGGGATTCGGTTGACCTCGTAAAGGTCCTCGGCGTTGCGCAGTTCCCAGCTGCACTGGGACAACGAGGAGTAGGTGCTGTCCGGCCGGCGCTCCTGGCGGATTTGGCTCAGCCGGACCGGCAGGGAGGTCAGGCCGAAGCATTTGCGGGCGAAGGCGCGCAGCGGTTCCGGCAGGGCCCGGCTGGTGAAGTCCTCGTCGATCAGCGGGAAGTTGGCGGCCAGGATGCCGTGCTGCAGCGCCAAGTACATTGTCGTCGGGGTTTTGCCGCACCGCGAGGGGGCGATCAGGATCAGCTCCGCCCGTTCCAGGGCGCGGATGGACTGCCCGTCGTCGTGCTCGATGGCGTACTCGACAGCGGTCATGCGGGACTGGTAGCGGATGGCGTCGCCAAGGCCGTGGGCCTTGCCAGGTTCCGCGCTGGCCGTGGTCTGCAGGACGTCCTCCAGCTGGGCGATGTGGGCGCCGAGCAGGTCGATGAAGTGCCCGCTGTTCTGCGAGAGGAGCGCCCGGATCTCCGGATTTACCACCGTGGAGAAGACGATCGGCCGCCTGCCTACCGCGGCGACGGCGTCGATGGCCTTCACCACGTTTTCCGCTTCCCCGGCAGAGGTGATGAAGGGAATGGTGCGGCGTTCGAACTGGTTGCCGGGAAACTGGGTCAGCAAGGTATTGCCCAGAGTCTCGGCGGTGATGCCGGTGCTGTCCGATAGGAAGAACACCGCGGGGGCGGGATGCTGTCCGGCCCCCGCGGTGTCCTTCCTGTGCATGTCGGTCACTCAGACCGCGGAGCGGTTGCCGGCCTTCGCTAGGCGAAGCCAGGTGTCGGTCACGGCGTCGGGGTTGAGTGAGATCGAGCTGATGCCCTGCTCCAGCAGCCATTCGGCGAAGTCCGGATGGTCGCTGGGGCCCTGGCCGCAGATGCCCACGTACTTGCCGCGGGCGCGGCAGGCGGAGATGGCCATTTCCAGGAGCTTGGTGACCGCCGGGTTGCGTTCGTCGAATGCCCCGGCGACCAGCGCCGAGTCCCGGTCCAGGCCGAGGGTGAGCTGGGTAAGGTCGTTGGAGCCGATGGAGAAGCCGTCGAAGTACTCCAGAAAATCATCGGCCAGCAGGGCGTTGGCGGGCAGCTCGCACATCATGATGATCTCCAGTCCGTCCTCGCCGCGGCTCAGCCCGTTGGCGGCGAGCAGTTCGGTCACGCCGCGCGCCTCGTCCAAGGTGCGCACGAAGGGGACCATGAGTTTGATGTTGGTCAGGCCCATCTCGCTGCGGGCGAACTTCAGTGCCTCGCACTCGAGCTCGAAGGCCTGCCGGAACGAGTCCGAGAGGTATCGGGAGGCTCCCCGGTAGCCGATCATGGGGTTCTCTTCGGCCGGTTCGAAGGCGGGACCGCCGAGCAGGTTGGCGTACTCGTTGGACTTGAAATCCGAGAGCCGGATGATCACCGGCTCGGGGGCGAAGGCCGCGGCGATGGTGGCAATGCCCTCGGCCAGGCGCCTCACGTAGTAGTCCCGCGGCCCGTCATAGGCCGTGACTTTTTCCCGGATCTGCTGCATGGTGTCGTCCGAGAGCGTGGCCGGGCGCTCGATCTCGCCGGCGACGGCCAGCAGGGCGTTGGGGTGGATGCCGATCTGACGGTTGATGATAAATTCCAGGCGGGCCAGCCCGACGCCGCTGTGCGGGAGCCGGGAGAAGCTGAAGGCCTGTTCGGGGGTGCCGACGTTCATCATGATCTTCACCGGTGCCGGCGGCATCGTGTCCAGGCTGGTCTCCTGCAAGGAGTAATCGAGCAGGCCCTCGTAGACGTAGCCGGCCTCGCCCTCGGCGCAGGAGACCGTCACCGGCGCACCGTCTGCCAGAACCTTCGAGGCGTTCCCGGTGCCGACTACGGCCGGGACGCCCAGTTCCCGGGCGATGATGGCCGCGTGGCAGGTGCGCCCGCCACGGTCGGTGACGATGGCGGCGGCTTTCTTCATGATCGGTTCCCAGTCCGGGTCGGTCATGTTTGCCACCAGGACGTCGCCGGGCTGGAACGAGGCCATCTGGTCGATCGAGGTCAGCACGCGGACCTGGCCGGCGCCGATTCGCTGGCCGATGGCCCGGCCCTCGGCCAGGACCGCCGAGCGCTCGTTGAGCGTGTAGCGGGAGACGGTGCCCGTGGCCTTGCGGGACTCGACGGTCTCGGGCCGGGCCTGCAGGATGTATAGTTCCCCGTCCACCCCGTCCTTGCCCCATTCGATGTCCATGGGTCGGCCGTAGTGGGCTTCGATCGCCACCGCATGCCGGGCCAACTGCTGGACTTCCTCGTCTGTGAGACTGAAGCGGCGGCGCTGCGCCGGGGGCACGGGCACAAAATCGACGGTCCGGCCGACCTCCCGGGACTCGGTGTAGGTCATCTGCACGGCCTTCTCGCCCAGCCCGCGTTTAAGGATCGCCGGGCGGCCCGCGGTCAAGGCAGGCTTGTGAACGTAGAACTCGTCCGGATTCACGGCGCCTTGGACCACCGATTCGCCCAGACCGTAGGAGGAGGTGATGAACACCGCGTCGGTGAACCCTGACTCGGTGTCCATCGTGAACATGACGCCGGAGGCGCCGAGGTCGGAGCGGACCATGCGCTGGATACCCGCCGAAAGGGCGACCTCGGAGTGCGTAAAGCCGTGGTGAACCCGGTAGGCGATGGCCCGGTCGTTGTAGAGCGAGGCAAAGACGTCCTTGATCGCCCGCAGGACATTCTCCACACCCCGGATGTTCAAAAAGGTCTCCTGCTGGCCGGCGAAGGAGGCGTCGGGCAGGTCCTCGGCCGTGGCGCTGGAGCGCACCGCCCAGGAAACCTCTGCATCCCCGCCGTGCTTATCGGTCAGCGCGGCGAAAGCGGTGCGAATCTGCTTCTCGAAACCGGCCGGGAACGGGGTCTGGACGATATGGTCCCGGATCTGCGTCCCTGCCTGCGCCAAGGCTTCTACGTTGTCGCTGTCCAGGCCCTCGAGGATCCCCGCGATGCGCCTGTCAAGGCCGGACTCACGCAGGAAGCGCCAGTAGGCGTCCGCCGTCGTGGCAAAACCGTCCGGGACCCTGACCCCGGCCCTGCTCAGGCTGCGGATCATCTCGCCAAGCGAGGCGTTTTTGCCCCCGACCTGGTCAAGGTCGTTCAGGCCAAGTTCGGAAAACCAAAGGACGTCGGTCATAAGTGGTGCTCCTTGTGGGGCCGCTTATAAAAGCGCGGTGGACAAAACATGTTGATGCCCAAGGCTGTACGATGTGGCCCTGCGGAGGCAACCAATCGTGATGCACGCAACAACGCATAAAGGGCCGGTCCCTTCACGGTTACTTTGGTGGGCTGCCGGCACAGCTGCCTGTTGTAGGTTCAGCTGTTTGGCTTGGGGTGGTTGTTTATGCGTTGGGCGCGGATGCGGTTCTGCAGATCTGGTTCTTAGTCATCCGGTAGCGGAGGCCGTCGGGCAGTTCCTGCGGCGTGACCCACACCTGGTGTCCCTGGGACGCTTCAAACATTTGGCGCGGGCCATTGGTGTCCGCGGCGATCCAGAGTACGGAGGAGTCAGGCATGGCGTCTTCGACGAAGCCAGTTCTGATGATCTGGCCGTTGTGCCGGATTTCCACCAGGGCGTTGATCAGCAGGCTCCATGCGCGGTGTTTACCGGGCGTTGCTCGGTTGCGTGTCACGTGGCTTACGGGGGCTTGGGTAGCAGCGGATGCGCCCGTTTGGGCCGGCAGCCGCCATTGCTGGGGAGGAGGAGGTGCGGCCGTGAACCGCTGGTTCGATGCGGTGCCTTCGGGTTGCCGCGCGTGATCTCTCACGACCAAAATTCCTCGCCAGCGCCCAGGGCCCAGTTACGTGCGCACGCCACGTCGTCCCTGATCTGGGTTACCAGTTCATCGGTTCCTTGGAATCTGCGCTGGGGGCGTATATAAACGTGCAGATTCACCAGAACGATGTGATCGTACAAGTCACCGGTGTAGTCCAGAAGGTGAGCTTCCAGCAGGCGAGTTCCTTTGCGGTAATAGGTTGGGCGGCGCCCCACTGAAACGGCGGCAGCATATGTCTCGCCCAGCCCTTCCGGCCCAAGGCAGACAGTGCCCGCCCAGACACCGTCCCGGATCTTCGCGTCCGGCACGGAGATGTTAGCCGTGGGGTAACCAAGCTCCCGGCCGCGGGCATCACCATGCTCAACTACGCCTTCAAGCCGGAGGGCACCGCTGTTTCGGGCGCCCGCTCTGCTCAAAACTTTCATTGGCTCACTCACTAATCTGGCAGGTTTGGGGAAATGGTTCGGCCTAGGGTTGGCATGCAGGGAGGGTTGCGGGGCTGTGACCGGTTGCCTCGAGCACGTTGTCCAGCCAGCTGACCCGGTTGGCAAAGCGCTTCGCCTTGTGCGGGGCGGTCCAACGGTAGGAATCGTGTTCCCAGTCGATTTTCAACCGCCGCCGGGAGGTGCGGGCAGTAAACGTGTGCACAAGCCAGGGGGTTCCCGAGCCGTCAGGGACCACTAGGTCCGGTCCCTGCCGAAGGTCCAAAAGGTCTTTGGCCTGCAGACCTGTTTCTTCAAACAGCTCTTCAAAGGCCTGCTGTTCAGGCGTGGCCCCGGCTTCCACAAACCCAGTAACACAGTGCCAACGACCGCTGTCATGGCCAAGGCTGCGGCTCCTCCTGAAAAGGGCAATCCTGCCCCGCCACTCGACCACCGCAGCGATGACAACGTGATCCGGTGTGATCTCAGCGTCAGAGGGAAACCTGACGCCAGGAGATGCATTGATCGTGCTCATTATCCTGTCCTAACAACATGCCCCTAGGGCGGGCACTTCACTTTCCTTGGCGACCACTGGCCATAACAACCAAGCCGCCGCCGCAACGTCCACTAAGGCAGCACACGCCGTCTAGCTCGCCCGTTGGGGGGGGCGAAGTCGGTCACAGCGCCAGCAACGTTCGCAAAGCGCTGAAGTTAGCCGTTCGTCGAACCGGTCAACGCTGAGATAAAAGCCGCGGCCCGGAACAATCGCGCCCAACTCCGCAAGAAGCGGGGTTTGCGTGTTGAACTGCTGCGAAGCCGAACACCGCAGCCGGAGGTTCTGTTCGATAGAGCCGCCCTCGAAACCCTAACCAGCTGGAGGGGAGACCGACCGTTCCTCGGGGCGTTCGCTGCAAAGGAACGGCCGATCATCCTCGGGAAAGTTCAAGACTCTGAGCCGACGCCATGACCGAGCGGCATTCGGAGCGAGCTAACTCGCGGCTGACTGTTCGTTGAGCCTATGCCATGTACGTGCGTGGTAGACGAGAGGGTCGATAGCCGTGGCGGCCTCGACGGAGTCCGGTAGCCGCGCCTCAGTCACATGGACGATGCAGATCGTTGAGTTGCCTGCTTCCAGTCGGAACACCACCTTGCCTCGGAGCCAGGCGTAGACGCCGTGGAACACCGGCTCACCGGTCTTCAGTCGTTTCCAGCTGTCCTTGTCGGCGAACCGGTCCACCCCGCTGGTTGCCCCCAGCTGCGCCAGCCGAAGATGATCGGCGCCAAGCATGTGGACGACAACGGTTTCCGATCTCTCAAGTGCCGGCGTCGACGATGAGAGAGCGGATGCCGAGAACATGAGGAGCGGAGGCTCGGTGCTCACCGACGCCAGCGAACTCACCGTCATGGCTACTGGCTCATAACCGGACGGATCAGCGGTTACAACCGCGACACCGGCGGGGTGCAGCCGGAAGGCGGATTTGAACTGGTCCGCGCTCACCGACTCGGCCAGATCCAACTCAGGGATTTGGATCGGATGGCGTGTCAGGTAGTCGTAGGTTTTCATGTCTGAGGGTTCCTAATCAACGAGTGGCACGATGAGGGAGTCCGAGGCGCTGACGAAGCGTCGGAGCTTCCTCTAATTCGGGGACCAATCCACGGCGCCGAAGCACCGGGACGACCAACCGCGTGAAGTCTTCGAATGTTCCCGGTGTGTCCGCAGGGACGATCGCGTAGCCGTCGCATCCCCGCTCGACAAACCATTCCTCGAGCTGGTCCGCCACCTGCTCCGGATTCCCCGTGAAGCGGAAGACACTGTTGCGGGTCTGGCTCTCCGCCAAGTCCCGCAGGGTCGCGTCGGGGCCAAACTCCTTTCGCGCAGCATCGACATACCTGGCCACAAGCCCCCTCGCCCCGCCTACGGAATCCAAAAGATCATCTGGCAGCGGCTTGTCCATCGCCAGCTTGCCGAAATCGAAGTTCGCCTGTTCGGAAAGGAATATCAGCTCTTCTTCGGGTGCGGAAAGTGAGTCAAAGTACCTTTCCTTCGCACGGGCGGTCTCCTCGTCCTCGCCTACGATGACCTGGACCCCGGGCAGAATCTTCATCATCGAACCGTCACGTCCCGCGTCTGGAAGCAGCCGGTGCTGCTCGGCATAGTGTTGCTGAGCTTTTTCCAGGTCCCGCGGCACTGTGAAGGTGAGGTCTGCCCAGCGCGACGCGAACTCCATGCCTCGTCCCGACTGTCCTGCCTGCAGCAAAACAGGCCAGCCCTGCGGGGGCTGCGGGACGGTCAGCGGCCCCCGTGACGACAGAAACTTGCCCACATAGTTGATCTCGTGGACCTTGTCCGGGTCAGCGAAGATGCCGGTCTCATGATCGAGTTTCAGGGCGTCATGTTCCCAGCTCTCCCACAACGACGTCACGATCTCGAGGAACTCATCGGCCCGGTCGTAGCGGCTCTCAGGATTTTTGTAGTCGGTGCCGTAGTTCTCCGCCTCGTTAGCGTTGAGCGAGGTAACGACATTCCAGACGGCGCGCCCGCCAGTCAGGTGGTCCAGCGTCGCAAAGGCCCGGGCGACCTGGTAAGGGGCATGGTACGTCGTCGAATAGGTCGCGCCCAACCCGATTCGCGTGGTGTGCGACGAGACCATCGCGAGGATCGTCAGAAGGTCGAGCTTGACCGCGCGGGACCCAAAGCGTGCGGTCTGTGCCACCGAGCCGCCGTAGACGCCAGGCATCGCGAGCCGATCGTCGAAGAACAGGACATCAAACCCGCCCCGGTCCAGGATGCGGGCCAGATTGATGTAGTAGTCGGCCGTGAGAATGCGCGGATCTGTGCGCGGATGTCTCCAGGCGCCAAGCGAGCCATAGGTGCTCGAGGCGGACGCGAAAGCGGCAAGGGTCATGTGATCGGTACGTGTCGTCATAGGGAAATCCACTCCTATTCATGGGTGCAAGGCGTTGTGAAGAAGGTCACCACCACCATGCTCGCCCGCCCCAATCCCATCTGTCCAATGCATGCTTTGCGTTGACAAATGTATTCAGTGCATGCCAGGTTGATGCACATGACGATCGACCTGCAAAAGCTCCGGTACGTCGTGGAGGTAGCCCGCGAGGGCAGCTTCACGACCGCCGCCACAAACTTGTTTCTCTCCCAGTCGGCGCTGACGCGAAGCGTGCAGAGCTTGGAGCGGGAGTTCGGACTGCGCATCTTCGAGCGAAGCCGCACAGGCGCCCGCCTGACCGAAGCCGGCGCCAAGTTCATCGCCTTGGCAGAGTCGCTGTTGAAGCGCTCTGACGGTGTGGCGGAGGAGATCAGCCTCATTGCATCGGAAGGCCGCCAGGCACGTGTACGGGTCGGAGTGGGCGCGGTTTCTGCACTTGCGTTCCTGCCCGAACTGCTGCCGGAACTGGCAGCGATGGGACTACGTGTGCAGGTTGTGGTCGAGACGAACAGCCGCTTGGCCGCGATGCTGTCTCACGGCGAACTGGACTTTTTTGTCGGAGGCGTGCCGAGGAACTCCGATGACTTTGCCACCGCAAAGGGATACATCACCCACCGGATTCTCGGCGGAGAAGTCGGCCTGCTTGTGCGGGCCGGTCATCCGCTGGACCAGGATGACTTCACCCCCGAGCACCTGGCACAGTATCCGGTGGCGGGTGGCAGCTTCCTGACCGACACATTGCAGCCCGGACTTCTGGAAGGACTCAACCTCCATCGGCCGACCGTCGAATCCGACGACTACGGGCTCCTCTGCGCGCTCGCGCGGAACACAGACTATATCGTTGTTGCGAATACGGTTCTTGCCCGGCTGCGCCCGGAGCTGGGTCTCGTGGCACTTCCCATCGAGCTTCCCTCACCCACGGATACGCACTGGGTTCTTCAATGGTCACCGCATCTGGGCCTATCGGGTCAGGCGGAGAAAGTCTTCGAGGTCGTGCGCGACTTCATCACCCGCGCAATGAGCTGATTTGCGACGAGCGCATAAGTCTATGCCAACTATGCAATGGACTCTGCCGGAGGGGCTTGGTTGCATTGTCCTCTGTGACTCCCGTCGCATTTGGTGTCCCTGAGGAAGGTTTTGGAATACCAAAAACGGGCCATCCTGCCGAAGAGGGCCGGGCACGGCCGCAGGGCTACCGATGTGACCAGACCCAGATCCTCAGTGGCGTCATTGCTAATCTCCGCCACCCCAGGTCGAACGCCCGACGGCGCGTAAAACCGTCTGTCCTCACGTTCACCCGGTGGCAGACTGAAAGGACAACCATGGAAGCTGCCGCAACAGCGCCCCAGCTCACCGCATCGAATCTGAACTCCCGGCTCGACCGATTACCAATTACGGCGACCCACATAGCTTGGCTCACGCTTCTAGGACTTTTTTACCTTGTAGAGACTTTTGACGTCACCGTCTTCTCGGCTCTGGCGCCGTCCATCCGAGCGGAATGGGGCCTTTCCATCGGCCAGATCGGTGTCCTGACTTCGGCCGTCTTCATTGGGATGGCCTTCGGCGCAATCATCGGCGGCCAACTCTCCGACAAGTTCGGACGACGACCGGTCCTCATCTACTCTGCAGTCTTCTACTCGTTGGCGTCCCTGGTTTCGGCAGTCGCGCCGAACTTCGAAATACTCCTCGCCGGCCGAGTTCTGACCGGCTTGGGCGCCCAGGCAGCGACCGGCGCCGTGATCGTTTATATGAGCGAACTGTTTCCGAAGATGAGCCGCGGACGGTTCTTCACCGTAATGACGTTTATAGGATTCGTCGGAGCTCCCCTGACTACATTCACGGCGATGGCTATCGCGCCCAACTACGTGGCGGGCTGGCGATGGGTCTTCGTCATCGGCGCCTCCGGACTTGTGCTTGCCGTTTTCGCGGCGATCTGGCTGCCCGAGTCGGTCCGATGGCTGACGGCCAATGGCCAAGACAAGAAGGCCGCAAGCCTGGTGACAAGGCTGGAGTCACGCGCGCAGGCCCGTGGTCTGGTCCTGCCCGACCCCGAGCCCGAACCTCCCGTAACGAAGCAGGGCACATCGCGCGACCTGTTCCAGCCTGTGTACCTGCGGCGCCTCATCGTCACATCACTGGCCTGGTTCCTCTTTCTCTTCGCAAATTATGGATTCGTTGCCTGGATCCCGACGATCCTTACCGACCGCGGCATGGATCAGACAGCCGCGCTTTCGTTTGCCGGAACCGTAGGCATCGCCGCTCCAGCAGCTGCAGTTGCCCTCTTCTACTTCGCCGACCGCTTCGAGAGACGAATGACAGTCTTTATCGGCTGCGCGCTCTCATCTGCCTCACTACTTGTCTTCGCGTTCGTCCCGGATCCAACCATCAACATGATCACCGCCTTTCTAGCCGTTTTCGGCATCGGGGTGACAACCGTAGCGTTCTTCACCTACCTGCCCGAGGTCTTTCCGACACACGTCCGCGGAGTAGGCGCGGGCACTGCCAACGCCGCAGGCCGGATGGCAGGCATCGTGTCCGGAGTTGTCGTCGCCTCGATCTACAGCTCGCTTGGGTTCCAGATGCTCTACACCATCCTCGCGGCGGTGATTCTCCTGTCAGGATTGCTGCTTCAGTTCTTCGGGCAGCGGACTACGCAACAGTCACTGGAAAATATCTAAGCCCTGACCGACGCCGCCATGGAATGAAACCGGCGACAGGCTAAGGCAGCCGCACGATCTGCATGCTTGACTGCCAACACAAATCTTCTGTGGGTCGACGAACAGTCGACCCACAGAAGAGCCATTTTCACCACCGGTCGTGCCGTGCGGTGGCTGGCGATCTAAGGCCTGTCAAGCACCGGCAAGTCCTGCCCTCTGGTGGCGAATTAGGCTGCGGGTGCGGCATTTTCAGCTGCTGCATCAACTCCTCGAGCTCGGCCGGCAGCGGCGGCGTTGCCCAGGGCACGGCGACTGCAGCTGTACCCGCGATTTTGGCCAGGTTATGGCTATGTCTACTGTGCGGGCCTTCCCGAGGCGGTCACCGAGGGTTTTCGCGCGGCTGTCGGGGATAAATGCTCGTCGCGGATGGCGGGGCTGCCCGGGCGGGCCAGCTCGTGGTGGCATGCGACCTCGACCGGACCCGAGCCGGAACGCGACAGGGTGTGTGGCGTTCGTCGCCGGATCGGACGGCTGGTATGTCCGCACCTTCAGCCGGGTGCTCCCCCAACAGGTCATTCATGCATGAAGCGCATGGATAGACGTAAACGATGCAATAGACATCCAATTGCTGCTTCTGGTTGAGTATCGAGCATCACGTGTCTGGGCATGTGCTCGTCGTCGCTTATGGCGAATCCAAATCCGTGCCCCAAAACCCTTCAGTTAGGAAAAATGTGCCTACTAAACGTCTGATCATGGGCAAGGACGCCGAAGGCGTCAGCCGCGTTCTCTTCCATGACGAAGCGCCTCGTGTGGTTCAGTGGCAGGCCGGCGTGGACAACATCGCGGTCCTGTGGGAGGAGGACCTCTCGTCGCCGCTAAACTTCCCCGGGGACGACCCCACGCTCGACTTCAAGAACCTGTTCCCGCCCTTTGGTGCGGTGAACTTCCAACTGCTCCGTTTTCCCAAGCACGCAGGCGACCACTTGGGACCGGAAACGTATGCAGAGGCACTCGACCGTGCGGGGGTGGTGATGAACAGCCTCACCGAGGACGGCGGCTGGCATTCCACTGCCACGATCGACTTCGGAGTCGTACTTGAGGGAGCGGTAGACGTGAAAATGCGCAACGGAGATACGGTAACGCTCCACGCCGGGGACACCTTCGTTCAGCGAGGTGGAGAACATGCCTGGGCCCCGCATCCGGATCAGGACGTGAAGATCGCAGTCGTTGAGGTCGGCCACCAGGTCTGACACCGGCTAGGAGGGCTGGATGCAGCACCAACTGCGAGCACAACTGACTCCGTGAAAGCTCTGCGTGATCCCCGCGAACCAAACCCCACCCACACCGAAAGGTAGGCCCGGGCAGCATGACCCGAAAAAGAATCCTCAAAGAAATGGTCACCGAGCAGGATCTGGTGATCGGCATGTTCCAGCAGATCGTTTATCCGGAGATCACCGAGTACCTCGCACGGTGCGGTGTCGACTACTTGATAATCGATCTGGAGCACACAGGCAAGTCAATCGAGTCCGCAGCGGCCTGCATCATGACCGGCGCGGCGATGAATGTGCCGATGCTGGTGCGCGTCCGCGAGAAGGAGCAGAGCCTCATCGAGCAGGCCCTGGACGCCGGTGCACAGGGAGTTGTCGTCCCGACCGTGGAGACCGTCGAAGATTGCGAAATGATGGTCCGGGCAGCCCGGTTCGCCCCCGAAGGGGAACGCGGTTGGTGCAACGTCCCGCCGGTGAAACGCTGGATGAATGAGTGGGAGGGGGACGATTTCGGAGACGACTTCGCCCCGGAGACGTACTGCCGGCAGGCGAACGACCAGGTGTTCGTCGCCGCTCTCGTCGAGACCCCGCTCGGCATAAAAAACCTGCCCGAGATGCTCAAGGTGGACGGCATCGACGCCTTCCTGCTTGGCTCGGGAGACCTGTCCATTCGCATGGGACGGAGCCTGTGGGACCCGGAGGTCGCAGAGATCGTCGCCGGCGCTATCGAGGCGATCCAGGCGGCAGGGAAGATCAGCTGTCCAATTGGGCTGGCGTCCAATGTCGAGAAGCTCTATAAGAACGGATCGCGCATGATGATGCTAGGTATCGGTGAACGCCAGGGGATGCAGAGCGCCCTGCGCGGGGAGATCAGCGAGATGCGGTCCATCGCCTCAGCCGCCCAATGAATGCCTCCCGGTTGGCCCTCGGCCCCGGCCTCCCTCTGACCGCCCGGCCGATGCCTAGATCACCGGCCTGCCTGCGGACGGTGGCTGGGCTGCCAAGGCGGCACGCTCCCATCAGGATGCCGACCAGTTAGAGCCCATCTGGAATGAGACGATTGGCACGGCCCAGGCGGCAGGTATTCACCACGTGCACCGTTGAGCTACGGCTTCGAGAACGGCGCATTCGATATCGTCGAGGGTGATCTCGGACTGCTTCGGTCCGCCGCTGACAATGCACCGCCAGCTATGCGTGAAATGACATCAGGGAGCATGGCAGCGCCTGCCGCTGCCCAGTAACTCGATCCCGCTGCAACTGACCCTCGCGAGCCCTCCCGCACTGCTGCTCGTTGAGCACGATCTTTCGGATCAGCACACGCCACGCCCCTTCCCTCGACGACACACGCACGCACGGAGATACTCGATGCGATGCGAGGCGCAACTGAGACAGGTCTAGCCATTACTTCCCCTGGCTGAGTCAGCCCCAGGGCCGACACTAATAACCGGAGTTCCGTACGCCGATAGACACGGCATGATCCTTCCACCGGTGCCCGGCAGGTATGTATTTCCAAACGCCCATTCGGGCTGGCAAGGCCACCCTTTCAGTCCTTGATGTGGAATGGCTAGCGGCACAGCGTCGCCGACGCTACAGGATGAAGCGGCAGGCGAGTAGCAACCCGCCGCTCGACTCATAACTGTCCAATGCTGCTTCGTGGCGACCTATGAAAGGCGTCCACACGCAAATCCGGGCATATTGCCTCACGGGGCATATAGCGTCACGTGGCTGTTTCGCCGGCCATCCGCCCTTGCCAGAAGGCTCAGCACTTCGGGCGGCAGGCCGGTGAGGTGAGCCGGGTTGACGCGATGTTGTCAGCGATTCGATGTCTTGTCGAAGGTACGCCGACGAACTTTCAAAATCGAGCCGCGAAACAGATTTCCGGAATACACCTCCCGAGTGGCGTTTCCTTCTGATGAGGCCCTGTCGGCCAGGACGGGAAGGCCTGCCGCTCGGATTCCAACACCTCAAGAGAAATGATTGCATTGGATGCATGGATCGCTTCGAACTATGCATTAGACATCTCGTCTCGGGGCTGGTCAAATATTTGATGTGGCCCGGACCACAGCCCACAGTGAACGGATCAGGCAAAGATGATTCAAGCGGGTCCGTTTGGTGCAGGGAAGGGATTGAAACGCGAACGTAGTGCCGCCGCATGGCCCCCCCCCCCCCGCTTCGCCTCAGACGGCAGGTGAAGCGGGAACGGGGTTGACGGAGCGGAGCAACGCAACCAGTCGCCTGGGGGCGCCCTACGAGAGCGTCCCCGCGAGTAAGTGCAAGTGGAAAGTTGCGAGGATGGTTTAGTCCCCTCAATAACCAAGGAGACAATACGAAATGGATGCCGCAGCTTGGAGGGGCCTCGTTGAGGAGGACCCGATCGAAGCCGATCTTGAGATCATCGACGCGCACCACCACTTGTGGGAAAAGCCGCCTGTTCCGGTGTTCGAGACCTACGGCGAGGACGCGGTGCTGGCCGACCAGACGGCCGGTCACAACGTAGTCGCGAGCGTCTACGTCGAAGCCCAGTCCTTCTACCGGCAGTCCGGGCCCGAACACCTCCGCCCCGTCGGCGAAACCGAGTACATCGATGCCGTGGCGGCTCGCGCCCTACATTCTGGGACTTCAAGCGCCCACCCCTGTGCGGGCATCGTTGCCCACGCCAACCTCCTCCTCGGTCGGCGCGTCGAGGAGGTGCTGTCGGCGCACCGCGCGGCATCCCCGGATCGATTCGTAGGAGTGCGGCACCGGGTGCCCTTCGACCGCCATATACCGTTGCACAGCGGGCCACGGGAGGGGATCCTCAAGGAGGCGGACTTCCGCGAAGGATTTGCCCAGCTCGCACCGGCCGGGCTGACCTTCGACGCCATGGTCTTCCAGACTCAACTCCAGGACGTGACCGACCTGGCTAAGGAGTTTGAAGACACGACGATCGTCCTCAATCATGTCGGGGCACCGCTCGGCGCCGGCCCATACGCGGGCCGCAGGGACGAAATGTTCCAGCAGTGGTTGCGCGAAATGCAAGCTCTCTCCGTGCACGAGAACGTCCACGTCAAGCTGGGCGGCCTCTTCATGGACCTCACGGGCCTCGACACCCGCGACAGTCCTCTTCCGCCAAACTCAGACGCGGTCGCAGCGATACAACGTGAGTACATCCTGGCCACGGTAGATTTGTTCGGCCCAGAGCGATGCATGTTCGAGAGCAATTTCCCGCTTGACATGCACAGTGTCTCGTACGTCGTGCTCTGGAATGCTTTCAAGAAGATGGTGCGCGACTTCTCGAACGAGGAGAAGGCAGCGATGTTCTCGGGGACCGCCCGCCGTGCCTACGGCCTGCCATTGTCCACTGAGAAGCCAGGGTTCGTGGAGCCGAGTGTACATCCAGAGACCGGCTTTGCTGCTGAGTCAACGTTCCACCGCTGACCCGCTAACCTACAGACCCGATTAATAGTGGACCTAGCGCCACACATATATGAAATGAGAAAAATGCAACTACAGGATAAGCGGATCGTCGTCGTCGGCGGCGCCAATGGGACCGGTGCGGCCATTGTCCGTGCTTATGTCGCGGAAGGGGCCCACGTAGCCGCCTTGGATATCCGCGATTCAGACGGCGAGGCGGTTGTCAGCAAGGCCAATCAGAGTGGCCCTGGGAAGGCCTTTTACTTTCACTGTGACGCGTCCGTGCGCACCGAGGTGAAGGAAGCGTTCGCATCGGCAGCGAGTGCGCTCGGCGGAGTCGACGCACTAGTAGTCACCGCTGGTGTGATGGGTAAGCAGATTGCCCCGGAGTCAATCGATGACAATGAGTTCGACCGGCTCATGACCATCAACATGCGGTCGATATTCCTGACGAATCAGGAGATCTTCCCGTATCTCGTCGAGAACGGGGGCGGCCGCATCATCAATTTCGGTTCCGGTGCTGGCCTTCGCGAATACCCGGCCGCGGCGCACTACTCGGCGTCGAAAGGAGCTGTCATCTCCTGGACCCGTTCGCTCGCATTTGCGTGGGGCAAGCACAACATCACGGCGAACGTGGTCAACCCTGCGATCGCAGGAACACTCATGTTCCGCGAATCGTCCGAGACGCAGGCAAAAGCCGGTCAAGAGCATGTGGCGAGTAAACTGGAGAGCATGTCCCCGCTCGGTACCCGGCGATTCCCGCCCACCGACGAGGAACTGCAGGTGGGGTTCGGTAACCCGGACACGGACCTCGCGCCCGTCCTGGTCTTCCTTGTCGGGGACGGAGCCCGCTTCATCACGGCGCAGATCATCCCTGTCGATGGAGGCCTGACTCCAGGACGCTAATTCCAGAAGCTGCGCTGTGCTTGCAGACGTGGGGTCGACGGTGAGAGGCCCCGTCATCACTGGGCTTCTCACCAGAGCACCGGCACCGCCACCAGACAGAAGCAGAAGGCAGGGACGGGGTCTCTGAAAAATGGGACGTCCTATAAATCAGAGATTCCGGCCAACCTGCCACACCCAGACCTCCCTGAGACCTGGCGGCCCCTAAACCGGCGCGGCTGGAGACGGACGCCTCCGCCGAGGACAGCACCGCCCTGCCGGCTGCCGGTGCTCCCTGAGGCTCCGTTCCGCCGGCTACTGCCGGCAACCGTGCCGGATCCGGCCCCCCCTACAAGGTCCGGATCCGGCAACGGCCGAAGCCCTGCTTCGACAAAACCGCTCGGCTCCCCGCAGACCTCCCTTCGTCGCGCAAGCCGGTCCTTCACAGCGACACCGAATGCCACTCCCCCGACGGAACAAATCCCTTGGAAATACTGGCTTCGCGGAATCGCGTATACCCCGCCCGCAAAAAAGCCCGGTGAAGGTACCCTGAACGCTACACTTTTCCATATGACGGCCCATATCGTCGGCTACGCCCGCGTCTCGACCAATGAACAGGACCTCACCGCCCAAAGAAACGGCCTTGCCGCACTGGGGGTACCCGAGGACAGGATCTACACCGACCACGGGCTCACCGGCACCAACCGGGATCGGCCCGGCTTACGTGAAGCCCTCGCAGCCGTCCGCGGCGGCGACACCTTGGTCATCACCAAACTCGACCGGCTCGCCCGATCCATGCCCGATGCCCGGGACATCGTCGAAGAACTCACAAAGAAGAAGGTGAAGCTGAGCATCGGCGGATCCGTGCACGATCCGACCGACCCAGTCGGCCGGCTGCTCTTCAACGTCCTGGCCATGGTCGCCGAGTTCGAATCCGACCTCATTCGCGCCCGTACCCGCGAAGGCATGCAGGTCGCCAAGGCCAAAGGACGGCTCCGCGGCAAACAGCCCAAACTCTCCAAAAGCCAGGAAGCCCACCTCGTCTCCCTATATAAGGGAGGGCAGCACACGACCGCCGAGATCGCCGAGCTTTTTAAGGTCGCCCGGTCCACGGTGTACCGCATCGTGCAGCGAACGCTGCACGCCTGATGCTCTATTAACCCTGCGCTACCGAGGGGGAAGCCGCTTTCGCTTCTCGACCCGATTGCCACCTTTCATGCATCGGCCGAGGACACATCCCTCTGCCTCCACTCGCATCGGCAAAAATGCACCAGTGCCGGCACTAGATTAACCCTGCAAAAATCTCGTTGCGGACCGATTTCGGAAGGGCTTCGCTTAATTTTTCTTGACGAAAAGTCAGCATTTCAGCCTCCTTGAACTTTTCTAGCGCGCGTACACTTTCCTCTTGCCGCCGCATGGCGGGTAGGTTGATTTTCATAGCCAATAGTCGAGCTTCTTTGAACCGGTTTCTGCTGCCCGGAGTACTTCCAGTGCATTGGTTTTCAACTTCGCGCCATATAGACGGTTGCCTAAACCACGCAGCGAGATACTTTGGATTGATTCGCGCCTCGTCTATCTCAAAACTAGGGAACTCATTTGAAGCATAAACGCTGCTTGTAGAGTTAGGAACGAGCCCAAACGATCCCTGCCAAGCAAATAGCCGACTGTATACGAAGTCTCCGGGAACAAGCTCCTGCAATCGTGATGCTTTTATGGGACCACTCTGCTTAATAAAGGCCCCTCGCCCGGCTTTACTCATTCCGAGAGTCGGATAGCTACCACCCTCGTCAAGAACGATCCACCTGACCCGCTGTTTCAGCAGCTCTCCAAGCTGGACCGGAGCTCCCGAGCGGTCGATGAGCGACTGAAGAAGGGGGCCCTCTAGGGCCCGCCTTTCTGCGGCCCGTTCAGTGAGACTCCGATGGGCATCAGAGACTTTGCGGACCCTTTCAACGATGCGACCCTGCACATCGATCTCCGGGAGCGGGATCTCGATCTTTTCGAATTGACTCGGCTGCAAGCGACGGCGGCGGACGTTGGTGCCTGTAGCTCCCGACTTTACTTGGGACATGAATTGTTCAGATTTTAGGAACTCACCGATGAAGGACGGCAGCGCGCGCGACGCGTCAATATCGAATAGACAGAACTCGGGCGAAACGTACCTGCCTGACAACTCCTGCGAGACGATGTCAAAGGCGCCTTCCCACGCCATCAGTTTCGGATAAACCACTTGTCCGGCGTTGCAAGAAAGAAGCTTTGCGTAAGAAGTCTCTGACCCCAACATTTCTCCAGCGTCGAAAGCACCCTTTCCAAAACTTTTGACACCTAAGAGGGGATAAACACCTTCATCTTCCACATCGGTACTATCCGTCCGACGCCACAATATTTCACCGAGTTTGACCTTAAGCAAAACCCTACCGTCCGTCCGTCAGAGCCTTGTGGAGCAGTTCAAGGGAACCAAGAACCTGCTTCTCTACGCTTATCAGCTCTTCCAAAAGTTCAGTCGGGGGTCGGTGTTCAAGGATGTCAGCAGCATTGGGATTATGAAGATCGAGATTGTAATTATCAGCAATGATGTCCTCAGCAGAAACCTGCCATGCTCGATCGTTCTCCACCCGGCCGTCACGGCTCTCGTCGCCCCACCATGCCGAGCACTCTGCGAATTCCTCAAAGCGCAATGGTTTCGTCTTGGTGTAGTTTTTGCGTCCTTCAGGCAGGGAATGCTCGTAGAACCACACATCCTTGGTGGGGCCGCCCGTCTCAAAAAAGAGTACGTTTGTGGGAATCGATGTATACGGCGCGAAAGTGCCGTTTGGCAGCCGAAGTACCGTATGAAGATTAAACTCCTTGAGTAGCTTCTCCTTGATCTTGGCCCCGACACCATCCGCGAACAGGACGCCATTCGGGATGATCACTCCGGCGCGACCCGTCCTGCTCTTGGATATCCGCTCCATGACAGAAATCAGGAACAGCCATGCCGTTTCCGAAGTCCTGAGCCCGGAAGCGAAGTTGTCTTTGATGTGGGACTCCTCTTCACCGCCGAAGGGTGGATTCGTTAGGACGACGTCTACGCCGTCACGCCGTTGCTCAGCCTGGGTGAACGCTAGGGCATTAGATCGGACAATCCGAGGTCCGTCGACCTCGTGCAGCAGCAGATTCATCTGGCCCAGCAGGTAGGGCATCGGCTTTTTCTCGAAGCCTCGCAGGCAGCCCTTCATGCTGGCACGCTTTTGCGCTGTGTCTGCCTTCGTGACCATATGGTCCCAGGCCTCAACGAGGAAACCGCCGGTTCCGACTGCAGGGTCCATGACGGATTCACCGGGCTTTGGATCAATCCGGTCCACTATGAAACGAATGAGGGGCCGGGGAGTGTAGAACTCGCCGGCGTCGCCGGCTGCATCCCGCATTTCACGTAGCATCGTTTCATAGAGGTGCGCCACTGTATGGATGTCGTCAGACGAGGCGAAGTTCACTTTGTCCACCTGATCTAGCAGGTCCGCCAGCAGGTTGCCGGACAGCATCCGGTTCCGTGTTTCCTTAAAAATCTCCCGAATGATTGTCCGGGAATCAGAGGCATCCCCGCCGGCGCCGACCTCGCGCAGGTGCGGAATCAACGTCCCCTCGACGAACTCGATGAGATCATTCCCAGTTCGACGGCCCGGGGTGTTCGCCGCCCAATCCTGCCACCGGTACGGCGGTTCAAGAATTGAGCGATAATCAGCGTCCGTCATAGCCCGGTTGACTTCAAGATCATCGAGGGCCTTTAGGAACAGCAACCAGGCGAACTGCGGAATGCGATCGACGTCGCCATTGAGACCTGCGTCTTTTCGCATGATATCCCTGCCACGCTTAATTACAGCGGTCAAGTCGGCTCGCTTTAATGTGGCTGTTGCCATAGTTACTTCGTTCCTCCTGTTTCGAAACCGATCAGACCCCTGGCCTCCCGGTGTATAAGGTAGGCAGCGTCGAATGCCTGCCTAAGGGTCTCCGGCCGCAGGCCCAACCCGTTGATGATTCTGATGAATTCATGTTCTAAGTGGCAGGTTCGTCGGGGCCCGGCCCCGGCTACGGGGCTGCAGGAACCATATCGGGCCAATCTTCGCCTCGATCAGCTGACGGGATACCTCTGGATCCCGAGCCCTCACTGTGCCTCTGCCAGTTCCGCCAGCACCCGTTCAATCCGCAGGGCGGTCGCCGGTGACCGCAACTCTGCAGCTATGCGAAGACTCTGGCGCGTAGTCCTCGAATCCTCTAGAGCATCACGTACTGCAACGGTCAACCGCTCTTGCGGTACGTCCTCATCGGCCAGGTCCACGAGGGTCCGCAGGACAGACGTTGCCCTGTATGCCCCGCATTCCTCCACATCCGTCTCAGACAGTTTCCCTACATGCAGCACGGCTCCCACAGGCCGAGCTTGAGTTGTATGGGGCAATGTCAGGTGAACAGGACCATTGTCGAAGCCTCCAATGCCGTGGATCTCCGCTGCCGTCTGATGGGAAAGCACCCCTTGGCCATTCGCCCAGACATGCCACCGAGCAAATACGTCGGTCGCATCCGAGGGCCAATCTGCGATCCGGAAAAGCCCCCGATCTACCCGGATCCAGTTGCCCCGGTCAACGTGATACTTCTGAGCTTGATGCGAATATCCCTCGCTCAATGCCTGGCCGGCGCTGAAGTAACCGGCCTGACGAAAGGCTAAGGCATTCAGCCTTCTCTTGAGGTCAATTCGATCGCCCATGAAACGAGCTTATCACAATGTAGAACTATATAATAACTTTAGTTTAAAATATAGTCTAGTTTTAAACTACAGTCAATTTCAAGCTAACTGGCATAAAGCCACTGTTGGACGTGCTTACGGGCGGCGTGCCATGCTTGGCTGCCGCCGAACGCTTGGGCGATGGTGGGCAGGTCGCCGATGTCAGCGACCGGGGGAACTTGGGCGATCTCGGGCAGGCTGATCTCATCGATACCTCGCTGGCCGTAGAGGTCCAATAGGGCGCCCAGGACTTGCCGGGCGGTATCGGACATACGTGACAGTTCCTCCGCGTGCTCCCTCTGAGCTCGGCTGGCGCGTTCTGCGCGAGTCAACTGAGGGACACCCCAGACGATCTGCAGCAGGTTATCCACGAGATCAATCCCATCCGCCGCAGTCAGCCCCAGTTCGTCCATAAGGAGGCGCTCGTCGATCCGGCCGTCCCGAAGGAACAGTCGGACGTTGGCCCGTGTCTCGGGGTCCGCCCACGCTTCCAGCAATGCGCGCGGCTCATCGAACCTGTCCAGCACCCGTTCCCGTACCCAGTCCACGACCTTGACCAGCCGCGGCTTTCCAGTCTCGAAGTCATAAACGAAGAAGCCCTCCTCACGTTTTTCGACCTCCACATCGCCAAGAAGAAAACGGGCGAGCCGGGGCGGCACCGGATCCTGCGGCAGCACAGCGCCGTCATTCCCTCTTACGTGCCCTGAACCTCCAGCCCCAAAGTCAAAGGTGGGGTCCGTCCCAGCATCTGTCTGGCCGTCCTCATCCGGCCTCTTCACATAAGATTCCGCAGGATTCCTGGTATCCGCGTCTATATCAACAATTACCGGATCTTTCAACGGCGGACCGTCAAAATCCCTATCGTGGAAGCGGCTAGTGGCTCCAACGTAATCGATAATCTGGAACTCAAATTTGTCCTTGTCCGGATAGAGCCGGGTCCCCCGGCCAATCATCTGCTTGAACTCTGGGACCGACCCGACCGGCCGGCAGATGACAACGTACTTAAGGTCCTGAATATCCACTCCGGTAGTCAGCAAGTAAGTACTGACCGCCACTTGGGGAGAATCGGATTCCGGGTCCGTGAACTCCTCAAGCAGCCGATCCTTCTCGCGCTCAACGGTCATGATTCGGGCGGCCCATTCCGGATTTTCCCGCGTCTTATCGGGGCGGAGATTGCGCAGTTCGCGCACCATGTCCGCTGCATGATCTGCGTCGACGCAGAAAACAACAGCGCGGTCCTGCGCATCTCCGAGTACCGCGGTGAGGTGTTCTGCCATCTTTCTGGTGCGGCTTGGCAGGCTGAGACGGCGTTCGAAATCCCTCGTCCCGTAGATTCCCTCCGGCATCAACTGACCCAGGTCATCCAATTGACCATCCAGCACCTCGATACCATCGGCGTCGGGACTGTACGTTACCCGGCGAATTGTATAGGGGGCGAGGAAGCCGTCCTCGATCCCCTGCCCCAGAGTGTAGGTGTACACGGGGTTGCCAAAGTAACCAAAAGTGTCGATCTCACCCTTCAGGATTGGAGTTGCCGTCAGGCCCAACTGATGAGCTGGGGCGAAATGCTCAAGGATGCCCCTCCACGACGATGATTCACGCGCACTACCGCGGTGACATTCATCCACAATGACCAGATCAAAGAAATCTGATGGATAGTTCAGCAGATTCGCTGCTTCTACGGCGTCCGAATCTGTGTCCCCCGAATCGGAAGATGTGACAGTATCGAGGGCCTGATAGGTGGCGAAGTAGATGTTCCGGGAAAACCGGACATCCTTGGTATTGATACGGGCAACGGAGTCCCCGAAGACCGGTCTGAACGTCTTGTTCATCGGGTCATTGACCAGCACCTTGCGGTCGGCCAGGTACAGCACACGGAAGGGTGCACCATCGCCTGCCGGGTGATTATTCCGCCGGTGGTAGTTCCACAGTTTCCACACCAACTGCATCGCAGTGAACGTCTTCCCGGTACCGGTAGCCATGACCACCAGATGCCGCTTCTGGCCGGCTGCCATGCGGGCAAGGACCTTATGGATGGCTAGACGCTGATAGTAACGAAGTTCTTTAGGCGAACCATCTACATTTTTGAGATCATCGCTGAAATTCGACAGCAGAAGTTCCTTGGCGCTCTCGTTGAGGCCTTGTGATTCACAGAAAAGGTCCCAGGCTTCCACGGGGCCAGGTATAGAGTCGATGTCCTGTTGGTGTCCGGTCACCATATTCAGGAGAGTCCAGCCGGTACCGTTTGTTGAGATCGCGAAGGGGACCTCAAGCCGTGCGGCGTAGCGAGCAGCCTGCTGGATGCCGTCGTCGGGACGGGCCCAGGCACGCTTGGCCTCAATTGCGATCAGCGGTTGGCCCGGTTCCAACTCGAGGACGTAGTCGCAGCGCCGTTTTGTGGTCTTGCCACTCAGTCGGTGAATGTTATCGCCGAGGACGGGGAATTGTTCGCGCAACTGCGTGGATAGCCACCCAGCCTGCTCAATAGCAGGCACCACATACTCACGGCAAGTATCTGCCTCGTTAAGCCCCCAAACCGTCATGCTGCCATGCTACATATTCTCTGATGCCAAGCTGGCCATGCTGATGACTGGGCCCACGTATTCTCTTGGCTGCAGCACCCGAACGAATGGCTGTATACGACGAACGAGCCCAGACTGCGCTGGAGACTCTGGGATTCCCGCTCTCGGCCGCGCGCGGCAGGTATGGGCGCTACATGGAATTGTTGGAGTTTCTGCGATCGACGGCTGACGCACATGGTCACATCTGGTCAGCGAGAGATGTAGATGTCGCGCTCTATTGGCTTGGCGGCCGAAAGCCCTAGTCATATTCATGCCGCATCGAAGGCAACAAAGAGTTAGCCGCAGTAGATTCCGCGATAGCCTCTCTGGGATTGAACCGATGCGTTTTGACGACGCCCTGGGAAAGGGATTACGCCCAAGCGGGGTCAGCGGCAGTTACAGTCTCGGCCAAGAGGACGGCAAAGTCAGCGCGGAGGCGGGGAAGGGCAGCATCTGCGTCATTGTCGAGGAGGTCTTCGAGAGTCCACGCTGCGAAGAAAGGCTGCCGGGGGAGCAGGATACCCACCCTGCGGATGCCTAGCGAATCGTCTAGGTCGAGGAGTGCGTAACCCAGCAGCTGGAACAATGTGTCCCTAATCCAAGGGTTAGTGATCTCTTCCCTCGTCTTCAGCTCCACGAGGGTGTCGCCGAGAGCCCAATCCGCGTCCGCCCCTCCCACTGCCACGCTTCCCAAGAAACTCGGGTTAGACACGTAGTCCACCCCACCCTCGATGGCACGGTTCCACTCTTCCAAAAGCGGTCCGACCGCGTCGCGCATGATTGCTATGTCGAACACCAGCGCATCGTCGATGCTCATCATGAGGTCGGCAGCGCTTTTCATTCGCTTGATTCGGCGCCCCAGGTCGCCTGAGAGCGCGTTTTTCGGTCCTGAACGCGCGATACTCTCACACCAGGCAAGGGGCACGGATGCGCGGGCGAGGCTCAGCGGGTGGCTGTCCCGTTCCTTCCAGGTGAGATAGGAGAGGCCTAATGCCGCCTGATCCAACAACCTGTGTATGTGCTTTCCCCTGTGTACGACGCTCAGGTCCGCCGCAAGGACGTCCAGGCCTCTCCGCGCCATAGTTTCCACGAAGTCGAAGCCGGGAAGTTCCATGCGGAGGCGATAGTCGAGAGCCATGCCCGCCATCGTGGCGTGGCTCTGGCGTTCTTCCACCTCTGTCGGAATGGGAAGCCGTGTTTCAAGCGCAGTCAGCTCGTCGAACCCGAATGATGTGGCGAGCAAGGCTCCCTGGCGCCCTCGTGTTCCGGCTAGCGCAAGCCGCGGGGCGCTTTCGTAGATGAATCGCCGAATCGGCGAGTCTTTGTCGGCGAGGTGCGTTGTGAGGGACATGGTGCGACCCTACCGCGCACGTCGGACACCCCTCCTAAAGGGTCGTTTTGAGCGAGGTGCCTTCAACTGCGTGGGCAACTAAAGATCGTCAAAGGCCGAAGCTGGTACAGAACGTCCCGCCCTGCCAAGCAGGTCCATCGGCGTTCCTTCAGACTTGCTGAAGGGTAACAGAGAACAGCCGGGCGGCATCAACTTGCTATTGTCATTTCATGTCGGGGGAAGAGACCCATGAAAAGGGTCGCGAAGGTGCGCGTCGCGCAAAGGAGTGGCTCGAATCAACCACTCGTGTAAATGCCTGTTGGGTGAACCCCGACAAATTTGCCGTCGATAAGCTGACCTTCCCATGGGCCGCCGGCAAAAGAAAACCATTCTCCTATGATCTCGGCGGCCTACTGCTTCGCGGTGACCTTGAAGGACGGGGGTTCTACGCCGAGGTCAAGAACTACACGAACGCCAGTAACAACCAAGGCGCGGAGTACGTCGAATACCTAGCCAAGTGCTACTGCGCATACCTGGACAGTCCCAAGTACTGCGACCACTTCATGTGGATAACGTGGCACCCCTTCAGCCTCAAGAAGTGGTCGGAACTCTGCTCCGCAGAGGAAGTCCGCGACGCAGTTCTCCTGCACCGCTTGAACACCTTGGGCATAGAAGACGAGGCCGAAGCCAAGGCCGCCATCAACATGGACATCTGTAGCGCGGTAGCCGAAAGGCTATGGATAATCGTCTTGTCAGAGCGGCAGGAGACACTAACCATCTCGGCCGAGCATCGGGGCCTCATCGAAAAGTTCGACACCGAGAGGGGGCGGAGATGACCCAAGTTCGATCAGTTGGCTTCGCGCAAGAGATCGTGAACGCGTTGGGTGTAAGGTCACCCCAAGACTCAATCAACGCCATCAAAAATGCAGTAATCAAGGAACTAGAAACTCTCGATCGTTCCGTGAGCATTAGAGACACTTCTTACTTCAATCACACCTACGCACCCGATCTGATTCTCAATTGGGACGCAACAACCGAGCGACCCGTTTACCTCAGATTCACAGACAATCTCCTTGAATTACGGGAAGGAATCTCACGACTCGATTTTGAGAACGCTTTCGTCTTCGGTCTTACTCGTCCCCAGGAAGATGCTGAAGGCTTTCCTCAACTGGAACAATCAGCTCAGGATCATCAGGCACTCATAACGGACGCCGACGGCATCGAAACCTTAATCAAGCAGCGAAGTGAAGATGCCGGTATCAACTTGCTTGGTCAAGCCTTGACCCGTGGCGGCCGTGGGCTCCTTGCCCAGCCGCAAGCAGAGGCTGTAGCGAAAACAGTATCTGAGGGGTTCAGCGCCGCCCTCGAAACGCAAAGCGTTCCGACGCGGATGGCAGTAGATGCTATTGCCCAATACCTCGATGATCCTCAGGCAGCGCGTATGACGCGAGTGCTGCAAGCCGTCTGGGAAGGAAGCGACGGGCGCCTGGAACAGTTCCCAGGTCCGACTGACCTCTCTCGAAGCCTTAACGACGACTCTCTGCAGTACATCCTCGATGTCGTTTCGGCAAGCGATAAAAACTTTTGGCGCCGAATCGGCAGATTCCTCACGACGTCGCAGCTGTCCCGCATGAGCCTGAACGCCTTAAACAGCGAGAGCTTTCAGAACCTGATAAACGCGAATTTGGATGTTATACCCTGCAGGGCGGCTGCCGTGGGTTCCGGCGCGGAAACCCTTTTTTCAGCGGACAGCGAGCCGTTCCTTTGGTCGATCCGCAACAAAGCTCTTGCCCTGGAAGGTCCTGATTTCACCGCTTTCGTCGCTGATCGGAAGGAACTTGTGGAGGGCAAGGTCGCTGCCAGCGACGTCGCTTCCACCGATGGCCTCGACGTGGAAACCCTCAGTAGACGAGCTGCAGAGTACGAACTCACCGAAGTCACGCTGAGGGATGGGGGCGCGACGGTGCAATTCACCTCCAATGAGGGCGTAGGGCATGACGAGCGCCTTGCCAAGCTCGCCGAGGGCCTATCCTCGAGCAGCACGGTAGTCAAGGCTGTCGTACCACTTCCCGAGGGCCAATTGGCTCTGAACTTCAAAACCAGTCTCGTCAATGCAAAAACGACCAGAACGCCGCTGCTGAAGGATGTACTCGCAGTTTCCATTCCACTGCTGCACGAGCTGCCTGAGGATCGAAGGCAAGCGCTGAAAGCATTCCTGCAAGTCGGAGATTCAGTCCCGACGGGCAACGTTGAAGACCTACTGGGCCTACTCGCTGAAACACTCGGCGACGATTGAACCAGTGTCAGACTCGATCAGTACCCATCCGGACCCGGATCTGGACAGAAGGCGGGCAGCTTGGCACGCCCACATCCCGCATCACACGCGTGTGGTGTTCATCGCTGAAGCACCACCCCCTGACGAACGCTACTTCTACTACCCCGAAAGCACCCGACATGATTACCTTTTTTTGGAACTGTTGCGGGTCCTTTACGCGGAGTTGAGAACCAACGGCACCGATTACATGCGGAGCAACAAGCCGGCCTTGCTGCAGCGCTTCGCCACCGACGGCTACCTGCTGATCGACGCCATCGAAGGACGGATCGCCCTCCGCAAACCGGCTCTCCGCAAACAGGCGATCAGCGCTAACCAAGAAGACCTGCTGAATAGGTTGCGCGTTGTGGGACGCAACGACTTTGTGGCCATACCGGTAAAAGCGACAGTCCAGGACGGGCTGAGCCAACTAACGAAGTTGCGGATCGGGTCGCGCTTCATCCAGGACCGGATACCATTCCCGAGCAACGGACAGCAGAAAAATTTCCGTCACAAGCTCAGCCGGGTCATGGAGACACTAGACCAAGACCGTGAGCCCTGAACGGTGTGTTAAAAGTTCACTGCGAGCCGCAGGCAATCAGGAGAGGATCGAGCAGCGCGCCGCGTAGATGCAGAAGGGTCGGCACTACGTGTGCCGACCCTTCCTGGGTTTCCCTCTGCAAAGGAAATTTCTGATTCAGCTTAGCTGAAAGTGGTTGTAGTGCTGCCGCGGTGCCGGGTACGGGGTACCTCGTTGTTCTTGGTCCCGCGGCTGGGCGGTTGGTCGGTCGTGTTGTCGCGGTGAATGGCGGTCCGCCGCTGGTGAGTGGCTGTTGTGGATCGCCCTGGCGGCGGACCGCCCCACTTCTGGGAGGTTTTTGGACGGCGTGTGGGGGTTGGTGCCTTGCCGGGCGGTTCTCGTGGCCGCCCGGCAAGGTTTGTTTTAGGCGCCTTCGGTGGTCATCTCTTTGCCGCTGTCGATGATGATCTGCTCGTTCTCGGAGGCGGTGTAGCCCCAGGTGACCAGCTGGTTGAGGTAGTCGCGGTGGCTTTGGTGCGGTGAGCGCCATGAGTCCTTGGCGATGGTCTTTTCGTATCCTGCGCAGATCAGTGCGATCAGGGAGAACTCGGGCCGGGCGGTGGTGTTGGCGACGTGGTCGCGGAGCGGGTTCCAGCCCCAGCGTCCGTTCTTGTCTTCGGTTTTGGCTCCGATCATGTCTGCGGCGACTTCGCCCTGGTAGCCGCTGGCGGTCTCGGGGTGGTGGGTGATGGCGTGAACGGTGAAGTACTGCCAGCCCTTGGGTGCCTGCTTCCGGGCCAGCAGGTTCTTCACAAACTCCCGGCGGACGACAGTCGCGGATTCCATGGCCTTGTTGTTGGCGATCAGAATCTTGCGTTCTGCTTTCTGTTCCTCGGTCATGGGGCCGGACTGTGCCTGGCGGCCGCCGTCGTAGCGTTCGTGGCGCGGGGTGAAGCCGAGTTCCTTCCACCCGCTGATGACTGGTTTGGCGGAGTGGTTGCCTTGCCAGTCGCGCTGGATGATGTAGGCGTTGGCGTCGTCCTCGGTGGCCGGTTCACCGTCGGCCCGGTTCGCGGCCGAGACGTACAGGGCGTCTTCGTCGGCGTAGTGGCCAGCGTCCTCGACGATGGTCTTGCCCTGGCCTTCGAGTTCGGCTATCAGCGCGGCACGGGCGGCGGCGATGTCCCGCTTGTCCCGCAGGCGCTGGGTGACGTGCAGGAGCATGTCGGGTTCGTCGGCGAGGACTGATTCCAGTTCCTCGGTCGCGTCGGGGTCGTCTTCAAATTCAGCCAGAATCAGGGCTTCTTCGATGGTGCATCCCCTGCCCAGGGCGGCGTCCCCGGCGGTGGTGGACTTGGCTTTCAGCGCGTCCTCAACGTTGATCTTGGTCCGCCCCGTTTTCTTGGCGATCTGCGCCGCTGACACCCCGATCAGGGAGAGCTGGTGGTAGGCCTCGGCCTCGTCGGCCTCGGTCAACGCGGAGCGTTGAATGTTCTCCACCACCTGTGTGACGATGCGTTCTGCTTCCTCGGGGCTTTCGGTGACCATGACGGGGATCTCGGGTCGTTCGGCCTCGACGGCGGCGCGGGTGCGGCGCTGTCCCATCAAAACGTGCACGGTGCCGTCGTCCTTGCGGTGTGCGATCACGGGCTCGAGTACGCCGTGTTCTTTGATGCTGGCCACGAAGGCGGGGGTGAGCGCGGCGTCCTTGCGGACGTTGATGTCGATGGTCAGGGTCTTGGGGTTGAGCATTTCCAGCGTGGGTGTGGTGTTCATGGTGTTGCTCCTTTTGCAGAGGATTTTGGTGGGTGGGGCGGCCAGTGGTGACCGGCCAGCTTCCCCTCTCCCCCGGTTGTTTTTTGGCTGCTGGCGGAGCTTGCGGAGCTGTGCCCGACGGAGGCCCGTCTACCCGAAGGGCAAAGGGTGGGAAATTCCTGGAGGAAATAAGCGAGGCACGAGCGCCGGAAGGACATTCACGCCCTGCAGGCCCCGACGAAGGAGGGGCTAGACGGGGTGGAGCGGGCACGTACGATCCGAAGGACAGCAGCCAAAAACGTCGTAGACACACCAGGTTCAGGGACGGCGGAGCTCTGCGGAGCCGGCACTGAACCCAACAGCCGGCCGCGCCAGCGGACGCCCGAATCAGTGCGAGCCCTCGAGCACCCTCTTTGTCCAGCAGCGTGTTGGACTTTTCCCGTGATGGCCAGGGCCCCGGGGCGGGTCCGGGGCGGCAAGGTGATGAGCGTCGGACTTTTCGGGATTGGCGGGCCGCCGCCGGGGACCATGGCGGCAGCTGCACCGTGCGGCGGCCCGCCCGAACTTTCGCCGGGACGGGCTGGTGGCCGGAGCTGAGCGGTCCGGCCACCATAGGTGCTGGTTAGGCGGCGTGGACGGTGTAGGGCATCCGGTACCGGCTGGGCAGTTCCGCGGCGGCTTCGGGCAGGTCGGCCGGGCCGTGGGCCTGCCCGTTCTTCCAGTGGAAGAATGCCTGCTCGGTGATGGCGTCCCACTGCCGGGCCTTGGTCCGGTAGTAGGTGGTTTCCACGTCGCCCTCGCAGTAGGTGGCGATGCCGAACAGGTTGCCGATGGAATCGGCGGTGCGGATGGCAGCGACCATGACGTAGGGCCACTGGCCAAGGTCCCAGCCCTCGCTCCCCCAGCTGGGAATCACGGTCCAGCCGTGTTCGGCGATGAGGTCCATCCACTCGTACCCGCCGTCGGCGTGGTAATCGCGCAGAACCGGGGCGTCGGTGATGACCTCGCCGGTATCGGCGGTGGTTACCGTCTCGGTGGTGATGGCGTTCATGGTGCTACTCCTTTTGCAGAGGAATGTGGTGGGTGGGGCGACCAATGGTGACCGGCCAGCTTCCCCTCTCCCCCGTTGTTTTTTGGTTGCTGGCAAGCTTGCTTGCTCGGCGGCCGACGGAAGCCCGTCTACCCGGAGGGCAAGGCCGGGAAAATCCCCGGAGGAAATAAGCGAGGAACGAGCGCCGGAGAGGAATTTCCGGGGCGCAGGCCCCGACGAAGGAGGGGCTAGACGGGGTGGAGCGGACGCCTAGAATCCGTAGGACAGCAACCAGAAAACGTCGTAGACACAACAGGGTCAGGGGTGGCGGAGCTCTGCGGAGCCGGCACTGGACCCAACAGCCGGCCGCGCCAGCGGACGCCCACCAGGTTTAGCGCAGCGAAACCCCCAGCGCGCCCCGCGCGCTGCTTCTGCGTAGGAGTAACGCATGAATGACTCGGCCCTGCATGATGGTGGGCGCCCGGGCCGCGCGCAACGCGCCCCTGGGTGGGATTCTCTGCGGGTTTACCAGGTCCTGGCCGTGGTGTTCACGGTCGCTGCCGGCGGGGCGCTGGCGTTGGTGATCCTGGATCTCTTCATCCGCCGGCCGATCACCGGCGACCTCTTCATCCTCACACTGAACAGCCTCGCGGCGGCCGTTTTCTGGCGGCATGCCCAGGCAAGATCCCGGGCATGAAGAAGGCCGGCACCTTGCGGTGCCGGCCTTCTCGTTTTCCCTTGGGCAAAGGAAATCTGTGGGGCAGCGTCTCGCTGCCAGTTCGTTAGAAGTTGTGGTGCTCCTGGGCCCATTCGGTATCAACCGGGCCGGTGGTTTCGCCGGCGGTGAGCAAGCTGAGCTCGATGACGTCCTCGGCGATGCTGGGATCTGCGGGTCGTTCGTCGTCGGTACGGGTGTTCTCGGTGCTCATGCTCGCGGTCCCATGGTCGATGCAGTGTTCGTTTCTCCACTGTATCGGGGGTTTCTGCCCGTTGAGTGGGTTTGGTAGCTGCGCCCGCGCGAGCGTATGGCGGCCGGAGGAGCGCCAGCGGGGGAGGCCGCCCCGCCACCGAAAAAAGCCGGCCCGGGTCCTGTGAGCCCCGGGCCGGCCTGTTCCTGCCTAGATCATGCGGCGCTTGTATGCGGTTTCGACGTTCCGTGCGACCTCGGCAATTGAGCCGCGGTTGATGAGTTCCTGCATGAGGACCGCGAGCCTGAAGCCGGGCACGTCGTTGGCGGCGTGCTTGAGGTAGCGGGTGGCGCCGGTGGCGTTGCCTTTGAGCCATTCCAGCCAGCCCATCAGGGTCAGCATGGGTGCGCGCTGGCCGGTGGGGACTACTTTCATCAGTTCGAAGGCCATGGCTTCGGCGCGGTCGATGCGGTCCCAGTCGGGGCGGCCGGTGAACTTGCCGAGCATCACGTCGGCGAAGCTGCCGTTGTGGGTGGTGATGGTCTCCCGGAACATGAAGTCCCGGATGAACTTGTTCTGGAACGCGGCCGCGAGGTCCCGGGCGCTTTGCCCGTCCGGGGTCGCCGAACCGTCCAGCAGCACCGCCCACGCCGCGCAGGCCGCATCAGTCTGGGCTTCCGTGCCCTCGGGCGCTTCGACGCGCAGCGCCCAGGTTCCCAGCAAAGCCGGGTTGTAGACGTCGACGTCGGTGGCGCTGCCCATGTAGGTCAGGGCTGCGTTGGCTTGGCTGTCGGTGATCTCATCCAGCGGGTTGTGTTCGTCGGTGCCCAATTCGGCCCAGTGGGTGGAGGTGACAAGCCAGACGTTCCGCACGGGCATCCGGGCCGCTGCGAGTTCGTTGACCAGGGCCGCGACGTGGGCGGCGTAGGGGTAGCCCTCCGGGTCTTCGTCGGTGTAGACGATGACGTAGGACGCGGTAGCTTCCTCGTCGTTGGCCGCGTGGCTGGTCAAGGTCTGCGCGTAGGGCACCGGTTCGGCGTGCTCCGGGGCGTCCACCCGCAGGGTCGCGCCCAGGGCGCCTGCCCGGGCGGTGAGGACGACGAACGACTCTGTGGGCTTGCTGCCCAGCAGGTGCGGGACGGTGGCGAGCAGGTCGGCGGGTCCGGTGAGGTTCAGTTTCTCGTTCATGGTGTTGCTCCTTTTTGCCCAAGGATTTCGGTCGGTGGGGCGGCCAAGGTGACCGGCCAGCGTCCCCTCTCCCCCGTTGTTTTTTGGCTGCTGGCGGAGCTTGCGGAGCTGTGCCCGACGGAGGCCTGTCTACCCGCAGGGCAAGGGGCGGGAAATTCCCAGAGGAAATAAGCGACGAAGGAGCGCCGCAGGGACATTTCCTGCACCGCAGGCCCCGACGAAGGAGGGGCTAGACGGGCTGGAGCGGGCACGTACGATCCGAAGGACAGCAGCCAAAAAACGTCGAAGACGTGGAAAAGGGCCAGGGATCCCGGAGCTCTGCGACGGAAGCCCTGGACCCAACAGCCGGCCGCGCCAGCGGACGCCCACCAGGGCGTAGCGCAGCGAAGACCCAGGGCTTTTAGGGGCCCGGGTTATGCCCATTGGCGGGCAGGTGGAGCCCTCCGCACAGCTCAAAGCTGTCCCCACTGGGTATAACCCGGGTCCTCGAAACGGCTATCTACGGCATTCTTTCTCCCGCGGGATGGGTCACCGATGCCGGATCCAGCTCCGGTCGGGCCCTCATGAAGCGTACGGCGTGCCGGAAGGATGTACCGGACATCGCGGTGTCGGCCGAGACTTCGACGACGAGCGGTTCCACCAGGGTCAGCTCGGTTTCGCCGGCGTCCGCCTTGAACCGGTCCAGCACCGTGGATTTCACCCGGTGCGGCCAGGGATGTTCCGGGCCCGCTGCCTGAAGCTGCGATCCCAGGAGTTTCGCGGCGGCGGCCTTCAACGGCGCCGAGCGTCCGACGATGCGCAGCTTTCCGTCGACGGGCAGCCCGACGACGATCGACTGCGGCCTGGCGATTGGACCGATCACCGCTGCGCAGACAACGTCTGCTGAGTGGCGGCTCTTGATTTTCTGCCACTGCCGCTGGCCGCCCTCATACGGTTGGCCTGCATCTTTGATCATGAGCCCTTCCAGGCCCAGGGCGGGCAGTTCCTCGAACCATGTCGCGGCTGTTTCCGGGTCACTGGTTCCGGGGCACAGTTCGAGGCCGCCAACCCAGTCTTTCGCGAGCTCTTCGAGCAGCCGCCGTCGGACCCGGAACACCTCGCCCCGGAGGTCGTGTCCTGCGATAGCGAGCAGGTCGAAGGCGACGAAGTGGGCCGGCACCTTACGCACCAACGTGGGGAGAGCCTTCGCCGAGGTGACGAGCCGCTGTTGCAACGCAGTGAAGTCCAGCCGGTCCTCGGACCAGATCACGACTTCGCCATCAAGAAGGCAGCCGGGAGGCAGCAGCTCGGCTGCCGCGTTGATCAGGTCCGGGAAGTACCGGGAAAGGTCCTTGCCCTGCCGGGACCAGATGGAAGTCTCATCCCCGTCGCGGCTGACGACCGCACGATACCCGTCCCATTTCGGTTCGTACCAGGCTCCCCCGGGCAGCGCGCCGGGACCCGGCAGCTTTTCCACCGCTCGGGCCAACGCCACCTTCACCGGCAGACTCAGACCCACCGGCAGCCCGGCATCCATGACCCCACGATACAAGGCACACCTTGGACTCACTGGGCGGGGCAAGACGCTGGAATCTTTGGTTCGGGCGCTTCGCTTAATTCGAACATGTGTTCTATTTTTAAGGGATGGATCGGGACGCGCTGGCGAAGCTGGCGGCCGGTTACACCAGGCGGGCCGAGCCGGTGTCGCTGACCCCGGAGGAACTGGACCTCGAGCACTGCAAGGTGACCCGTGTGGTGCCGGGTGTTCCGGTGTGGGCGTGGATCCGGTTCCCGGGTTCGGCTGAGCTGGTCGCCGGTGAGGCGTTCGGCTGGACGTCCCGGGCGGTACAGGTCACTTGGGCGGACGCAGTGGTCCGGCGGGTGACCTGGGTGTGGGCGTCCGCGGTGCGGCGGCGGAACGATCAGGTACGGAGCACGGCTTTGGGAGACAGGATGGGACAGGCCAATGACAGCGGTACAGGAACAACCAGGCCAGAGAAGGCTCAATGAGCCGGTCGACATCCGGTTCACACCCCAGGGTGTGCCGCTGGCGGTGCGCTGGCGGGGCCGGCTCTGGCCGGTAGCGGCCGAGCCGCTGCGCTGGTTCACCCGGTGGAACTGGTGGGAATCAAACCTGCCGGCCGGGCGCGGGCGGGGCAACATTGTCGACATTGAATTCTGGCGCCTGCAGGTACGGGCGACCTCAACCTCTCCGCTGCGCACCCTGGAAGTCCGCAAACACCCGGGATGGGAAGGCTGGCATCTCGTCCACGTCTCCGACGAAACCTAAGACGCAAAGAATGAACAGGCCTTTTGTTTCTCTCATCGGCAAGAGGTTCCTGGTACCAGTCCTGTCGTCTCGTGGCCGGTAACTCGGTCTTGTCTGTGATGATGTGCGCTAGATCGCTACGCGCTTCTCCACTCGGCCAGCCGGCTCAGGCAGTGTCTAGGCGTGCTCGTCGACTCCGGTAAAGCTCCGTCTTGTGCAAGCCGGTGTGCGCACACGGATAGGGGAAGCGGCCAGGAGGGGGCCGCTTCCCCTAGGTCCTGAATTGGTTGCGGACTTCCTAGCCGTCGCCGGGCTTGCGCGGGTTCAGCCCGAGGCTCGCAGCTAACTCTTCTTCCGTCGTCCCTTTGAGGTCATCGGTTCTGGCGAGAAGGAGATCTATAGCCAGCCGGAGAAGAGTGTTGTCCGTAATTCGCTCCCCCGTTGTTGTCCCATCGGGAAGGCGGCGGGCCGTGTTCAGCCGTCGAGTCAACAAAGTTAGTTCGTCCGCTTGTTCGGCGTACACGCGAGCTTCACGACGTTTTAGTTTCAGATACTTCGGAACTCTGTTAGTCACAGGCTCTGGCGTTCCAGTTACGGACTCGGCAGCGACGGTCGCCGATTGCATCGGCGCGACTTCTTCGGGCGCGGGTTTTGGGGCTACCGGCTCCGTCCTGTTAGATCGAATGAGTTGCCTTACTTCGCTCTTTGGAGCCGCTGCCTTAGGTGTCAGACCGCTAAGAGTCCGGCGCATGGGTGCACTCAATGGGTGGCCTCCCCTGCCGCAGCTGGGGCTTCTGAAGTTGCTACACCTTCATTGGCAGTGATCCGGGCGACGATCTCTTCTCCCAGAGCTTGGAAATCTTCGGCAACACCGACAGCACTTTTTGATCTGGGGCCGTCGTGCTGAACGTTGTTACGGCGCAACTCCCACCATTTTGGTGCAGACAGAACCGCTTCTTCCAGTTCGAAAGCCAGCAGCCCTCTTTCACGGCTCTCTTGCGCTGCTGCCTCTGCATGTCTAATTGACGTCGTGAAAATCGGTGCCCCCTCCCCCAGGTCGTTTAGCACAGCTTCTCGAGCAGCCTCGGAAACTCGCTTGGCTGAGCGATTGACACCGAACAGCACGACACCAAGAAGGTCAATATCCGGATTGATCTCTACGACCGCGTCCAGCCGGCGTGCGACATCTCTGAGTCCCTTGCGCGAAGAAGCATCAGTCTTCACTGGGATCAATGCCCAGCGGGCCGCCGCTAATGCCGCTTGCTGAAGCGTCTCTTGGCCCGGCGGACAGTCGATAAAGATCAAGTCGTAGTCAGCTGCTACTGGTCCGAGGGCTGCAGCCAATGCGGCCTTGGCACCTTGGGGATCCTTTTGCGCCTTCATGGTGAGACCGGCCGCTGCCATATCTAGATGCGAACCACCGACTAACACGTCGAGATTCTCCCTGATTCCCACGACGGGTTGGAGTGCGCTACCGAATGCCAGTGTCTGGGCAAGCCCCAGCCCGTCATCGTTGACCTCACTCGCGGTGTAGCCCAGCTCCTCGGCCAAATTGCCCTGGGGATCCATATCCACCAACAAGACTCTGTAGCCGCTCGCGGCAAGCATGCCCCCAATGTTGGCGGTGATCGTTGTCTTTCCTACACCCCCTTTGCCGTTAACGACGGCAACCACTCGCTCCAGTCCCTGTGTCATATGATCTCCCTTCACTCTTTGACCATCTTCGCGCCCGACCTAACACAATCTCGGGAGGCGCGCCGTGACTCTGTAAGTACGTGACTACAGGACTCTGTAAGTTCCGGACTCCGCTTCTACCTGTCCTGCGAGGATCTGCCACTCCACAAGGGCAGTTTGGCCGCATGTCCGGACCACATAGTCCAAGAAAGTTCGAGACCGGCGTTTTTCCAGGTTGTCAGCCTCGGGACGAGAACAGGGAATTTGCACCTGCTGCACCTGCCAGATACCTGTTACTCCGCGAGTAACAGACTCTGTCAGTCACACGCGTCACTCTAAGGACCTGGTGGCTTCCGCTCCACAGGGGAAACGCGCGTACGGCCGGACTAACAGAGTTGCAGAGAAACGCAGTTTCCCCCGCGTGTCAGCCTCGCGGCGAGAATCCAGTCCGCTGCCCTGTTACTCCGTGAGTAACAGACTCCGTCAGTCCCGGACTCACACGCGGCATTCTAAGGACCTGGTGGCTTCCGCTCCACAGGGGAAACGCGCGTACGGCCGGACTAACAGAGTT
>NZ_JBNHHX010000008.1:0-84215 GCF_059092685.1 Arthrobacter sp. Y3221048
GCACTCGGGAGGGTGTGGGAGAGTAGGTCGCCGCCGGACATTCTTTGAACACGGGAAGGCCCCGCCAACGATGGCGGGGCCTTCCCGCGTTTAACCAGAGTGCCGATTCGTTAGTGGAGTCACAGCCCGCCGGCGGTTGTCTGCAAGTAGCGGAACAGTCGGCTGGACTAGAATGGATCGATGGTATGGGCGCGCCACAGAGAATGGCGCCCACAACAAGACATGCATTTTATAGGGATTTTGATGGCTGTGGTTGGCTGGTTCGACCTTGGCCCGCACTGAGAGGAGTTCCGGCATGGCTGATTTCCGGGGTCGTGAAGGACGAGACGACAGGGGTGCAGGCAGAGGCAACTTTGGCAACCGGTCAGGAGCCGAGCGCTCCAGCGAGGGTGGCCAGAGAAAGCGCCCCGACAACCAGGACCGGCGTAGCAGCGCCTCCGGTAACGCCGGCGGCTTCCGTTCGCGGGATGATCGGCCGCGTGAGGATCGTGGTGAGCGTCGGGACTTCGGCGATCGTCGTCCGCAGGGTGGCCGTCCTCGCCAGGACCGTGGCGGCAGCGGATCAGGTAGCGGCGGCTTCCGTTCGCGGGATGATCGGCCGCGTGAGGATCGTGGTGAGCGTCGGGACTTTGGTGACCGTCGTCCGCAGGGTGATCGTCCCCGTCAGGATCGTGGTGAGCGTCGGGACTTTGGTGACCGTCCCCGTCAGGATCGTGGTGAGCGTCGGGACTTTGGTGACCGTCGTCCGCAGGGTGACCGTCCCCGTCAGGATCGTGGTGAGCGTCGGGACTTTGGTGACCGTCCCCGTCAGGATCGTGGTGAGCGTCGGGACTTTGGTGATCGTCCCCGTCAGGATCGTGGTGAGCGTCGGGACTTTGGTGATCGTCCCCGTCAGGATCGTGGTGAGCGTCGGGACTTAAGCGATCGTCGTCCGCAGGGTGACCGTCCCCGTCAGGACCGTGGCGGCAGCGCATCAGGTAACGCCGGCGGCTTCCGGTCACGGGATGACCGCGGCGAGCGTCGGGACTTTGGTGACCGTCCCCGCCAGGATCGAGGTGAGCGCCGGGACTTTGGCGATCGGCCGCGTCAGGATCGTGGTGACAGGTCATTCGACCGTGCCGGCGCAGCCCCCGAACACAACGCCAGGGACCTGCGCAGCTCCAACCGGGTCGACCGCCCGCGTTCGCCGGAGATTGACCCCGACGTCACAGGGGCAGAACTGGACCGCGTCACTCGCGCCCAGCTGCGGACCTTGGAGTCCAAGAACGCTGAATGGGTTGCCAAGCACTTGGTGATGGCCGGACGACTACTCGACGAGGAACCGGAACTGGCCTTCCAGCACGCCTTGGCGGCAAGCCGCAGGGGTGGGCGTATGGCACCGGTGCGAGAGGCCGTCGGCCTGACGGCCTACGCGGCCGGTCACTACGGTGAAGCCCTGAGGGAATTCCGCACCTTCCGCCGGATCAGCGGTTCCAACGAGCACCTGCCGATCATGGCCGACTGCGAACGTGGCCTCGGACGGCCGGACAGGGCGTTGGAGCTGACGCGATCAGAGGACGCCGAAACTCTGGATACGACGGGCAAGGTGGAACTGGCGATTGTGGCTTCCGGTGCCCGCTCCGATCTGCAGCAGTATGATGCGGCGGTTGCAGCCTTGGAGATTCCGCAACTGGACCGGAACCGGGCCTTCTCCTACAGCCCGCGGCTCTTCCGCGCGTATGCGGACGCTTTGGATGCCGCTAACCGCGGCGAGGAAGCACAGCAGTGGAGACGCCAGGCGATGGTGGCCGAAAACGCTCTGGGTGTGGGAGATTTTGCCGAACCTGAGATTGTCGACTTGGTCGGCGATGACATGGAACCGGTCGACGGCCCGCGCGAGGCAGGATCCGTTGCTGAAGAGCCAGCTCTGGTCGGCGACGCAGGGATGACCGGGCCGGCTGAATCTGAAGAGGGCATGCCGGACGACGGTGAAACCGAACCTGTGGACGGCTCTCCGGCAGGCTCAGAGGAAGTGGCTGCTCCAGCTGCGGTGGACGCCGAGGACGCGGACGCCGAAGACACCGGCGCTGCGCCTGCGCCGGCCAGCAGGGACAATGACGGGTAACCCCCTGATCTCCGGCTATGACGCCGTGCTGTCGGACCTGGACGGTGTTGTCTACGCCGGGCAAAAGGCTATCCCCGGAGCCGTCGAAGCGTTGAGGCGCCTCGCGGAGACCCGGACCGCACTGGGCTACATCACCAACAACGCGTCACGGTCACCGGCGCAGGTGGCCGCTCATTTGCGTGAGCTCGGTGCCCCGGCCACCGCCGATCAGGTCTTCGGATCGGCACGCGCCGGTGCGCTGATGCTTGCGCGGCACGTTCCCACGGGCTCAAAAGTTCTGGTCACGGGCAGCCAGACGCTGGCGGATGAAACAGCGGCCCAGGGCTTCGTCCCGGTCCGCTCCGCCCTCGATGCTCCGGTCGCCGTGATCCAGGGGTTCGACCCGGAGCTGGGCTGGAAGGATTTGGCGGAGGCGTCATTCGCCGTCGCCGCCGGCGCCGTCTGGATCGCCACCAACACAGACCTGACCATCCCCCGGGAGCGTGGCATCGCCCCCGGAAACGGGTCGTTGGTGGCCGCCGTCCAGGCGGCCACCGGTGTGGCACCTCTGGTCGCGGGAAAGCCGGAAGCGGGCATCTTCACGACGGCGGCTGCGGCGTTGGGAGCGCACCGGCCGTTGGTGGTGGGGGACCGGCTCGACACCGACATCCTGGGCGGCAACAACGCAGGCATGGACACGGCAGTCGTACTGACCGGCATCGACGGGGTCGAAACGGTGCTCGCCGCGCGCACCGCGGAACGGCCACGGTATCTGCTGGGCAGCCTGGCGGAACTGTACCGGCCCTATCCTGCCGTCACCCCTGACGGCTCGGGGTTCCGCTGCGGTGCAGCGCTGGCCGCCGTCGAAAACGGAAAGCTCAACGTCTCCGGCAGCCGGGAGGATGTGGACACCTGGCGGGCTGCCTGCGCGGCCTGGTGGGATGCCTATCCGCACCAGGCATCCGCGGCCACGCCTGACCTTTCCGGCTGAACGCCGATATTAGACTGACTCATGCGGTTGGGTACATCCGCCGACGCAAGGGAGGAAAGCTTGCACCTGCCAGAAACAGGGGAAAGCGGCGGCCAGATGCAGCCGCAGTGGCCAGTCCCCGGTGACTCCACGGCCGACGAGTCAGTCGACACCATCATCTCCGCCCTGACCCATGTTCCGGATCTCCCGGTACGCGAGCACCAAGCCGTGTACCAGCAGATCCATGACGATTTGTTGGCCGACCTGGAGACCGAGGCTGATTGAGCCCGATGCCCAGACTGGACCAGGAGCTTGTATCCCGCGGATTGGCACGGTCCCGTACCCATGCAGCCAAGCTCATAGCGTCCGGACGGGTCAGCCGTGCCGGAACTGTTCTGACCAAGGCGTCGGCCGCCGTCGGCCTTGACGACCCGCTGGTTGTGGCCGCCGACGGAGGCCCCGACTACGTCAGCAGGGCCGGACACAAACTGGCCGGAGCACTGGCGGCCTTCCCCGCGGTTGATCCGGCCGGCCTGCGCTGCCTCGATGCGGGAGCTTCTACCGGCGGTTTCACCGATGTACTGCTGCGCGCCGGCGCGCGGGAGGTCGTCGCCGTGGACGTCGGGCACGGCCAGCTCGTCGACGCGATTCGCACGGACAGCAGGGTCAGGGTGTTTGAAGGCATGAACGTCCGGTATCTCGACCCGGCAGCGATCGGCGGCCCGGTGGATCTGACCGTCGCGGATTTGTCGTTCATCTCCCTCACCATGGTCATCGAACCCTTGGCCGGCGCCACCCGTCCGGCCGGGAATCTCCTGCTGATGGTCAAGCCGCAGTTCGAGGTTGGCCGCGAACGGCTGGCGCGCACCGGCGTCGTAAGTTCACACGCGGAACGGCACAGGGCCGTACGCAACGTTGTCGCCGCGGCCCTGGAAACGGGGCTGGACGTCCGCGGATTGGCGGCCAGTCCGCTCCCGGGCCAGGACGGGAACGTCGAATATTTCCTGTGGATAAGTGTGCCGCCGGGGGCTCCGGAGCGCAGAACGGGTAGGGTGCTGCAGGGGGCAGTGGACGCAGCAATGGCCGATTTTCCGCAGGAGCGGGGAGCACGGCCGGACCAGTTGGATGAACCGAGAGGTCAGGAACCGGAAGTGGAGCGATGAGCCGGCGGATATTGGTGCTCGCGCATACCGGGCGGGCAGACGCCTTGGCGGCCGCGCAGGAAACGTGCGCCCAACTCCACTCGTCCGGCCTGGTGCCGGTCATGCGAAGGGAGGAGGTCGGACACCTCCAAGAGACCTATGGCGAGCTGGCCGTTCCCACCGAGATCCTGGACGAGGACATCAGCCTGAACGGTGTCGATCTGGGCATGGTGCTCGGCGGTGACGGCACCATCCTGCGCGCCGCTGAGCTGGTCCGGGAATCGGACGTCCCGCTGCTTGGCGTCAACCTGGGACATGTCGGCTTCCTGGCCGAGAGCGAGCGGGCGGACCTGGCCCAGACGGTCCACTGGGTGGTAAACCGCGAATACACAGTTGAAGAGCGCCTGACCATTGACGTGCAGGTGTGGCTGGACAAGCGCAAGATCGGCCATACCTGGGCGCTGAACGAGGCAGCGGTGGAGAAAGGCGACCGGCAGCGGATGCTGGAGGTAGTGGTCGAGGTCGATGCCCTGCCCATCAGCTCGTTCGGCTGCGACGGCGTGGTGATGGCCACCCCCACCGGGTCCACGGCCTATGCCTTCTCGGCGGGCGGCCCGGTGGTTTGGCCGCAGGTGGAAGCCCTGCTGATGACACCGATCAGCGCCCACGCGCTGTTCGCCAAACCGCTGGTGGTGGCCCCGGATTCGATCATGGCGGTGGAAGTGCTCAGCCGCAGCGATGCCAACGGCGTATTGTGGTGCGACGGCCGCCGCAGCCTGGAGCTGCCGCCCGGATCCCGGATCGAAGTGACCCGCTCCAACAAACCCGTGCGGCTGGCCCGCACCCGGAGGACGCCGTTCTCGGAACGTTTGGTCCGCAAATTCGAACTACCGACGTCGGGATGGCGCGGCCCCGTCAGCCCCTCGGAAGAACAACCGCCGACCTCGTCCCTGCCTACCGTGCGAACAGTGGAACCACGATACGCCCAGCCAAGCCAGGAGGCGCCAAAGTGATCGAAGAAATCCGGATCCGCAACCTGGGCGTCATCACCGAGGCCACGCTTCCGTTGGGGCCGGGGCTGTCGGTGGTGACGGGCGAGACCGGAGCCGGCAAGACCATGGTGGTCACCGCGCTTGGCCTGCTGCTGGGAGCCCGCGCCGATGCCGGGGCGGTGCGGACCGGGGCACCCAACGCCGTGACCGAGGCCGTGGTTCGGCTTGCCGCGGGAAGTCCTGCCCTGGCCCGCGCCGGTGAAGCGGGGGCGGACATCGACGAGTTCGACGGCGGAGCCGAACTAATGCTCGCCCGTACGGTGAACGCCGACGGCCGCAGCCGCGCGCACGTCGGCGGCCGGGGAGCGCCGGTGGGAACGCTGGCCGAAATAGGCGGCCACCTGGTGGCGGTCCACGGCCAAACAGACCAGCTGCGGCTCAAGAGCCAGCAGGCGCAGCGGGAAGCGCTGGACAAGTTTGCCGGTGAAGCCCTCACCACGGCGCTGTCCGGTTACGCAGCATCGTTCGCCCGTTGGAAGGAAGCCAGCGCCGAGCTGGAGACCCTGCGCACCGAAGCCCGCGAACGGCTGCGCGAAGCCGAGGCGCTGCAGCAGGCGCTGGAGGAAATTGATGGGCTGGACCCCCAGCCCGGTGAAGACGACGCCCTCAAGGCCGAAGCCGTAAAGCTGGCGAATGTCGAGGAACTGCGGGCTGCTGCCACCTTGGCTCACCAGGCACTCGTGGCCGAGGAGTACACCGATTCTCCGGACGCGACGGCCCTGGTGGACGCGGCGAAGCGGTCGCTGGAGCAGGTCCAGGACGAAGACGCCGAACTGGGCCGTGCTGCGGCCCGGCTGGCCGAGGTCGGAATCATCCTCGCCGACGTCGCCGCGGAGTTGGCGAGCTACGGCGCCTCGCTGGACAGCGAGGGCCCGGGCCGGCTGGAGGAGGTCGAGGCGCGCCGGGCCGACCTGGCACGGCTTGTGCGCAAATACGCGCCCAGCATCGACGAAGTGCTCGAGTGGGCCGTTCAGGCCCGCAGCCGCCTGGAGGACCTGACCGACGACTCCAGCCGGATCGAGCGGTTGGAGGCAGAAATCGCCGAACTGGACTCCGCTTTGGCCGTCCAGTCCGCCGCCGTGACGGCGCTGCGGCGTGAAGCCGCTGCCGAACTTGGCCGCCGGGTCGGCGCAGAACTGTCGGCGCTGGCCATGGCCGAGGCCGAACTGTTGATCGATATCGAACCCGCGCCGGCCCTGACGGTGCACGGCGCCGACGTCATCACGTTCTTGCTGAAGCCGCACCGGGGCGCCCCGCCGCGCCCGCTGGGCAAGGGTGCCTCCGGCGGTGAACTGTCCCGCGTGATGCTTGCCATCGAAGTGGTGCTGGCGGAGGTGGATCCTGTGCCTACCTTCGTCTTCGATGAAGTGGATGCCGGCGTCGGCGGCAAGGCAGCCGTCGAGATAGGCCGTCGCCTGGCCATGCTGGGGCGCTATGTGCAGGTCATTGTGGTGACGCACCTGCCGCAGGTGGCGGCTTTCGCGGACCAGCACATCCGCGTGATCAAGACGGCCGGCGGGGATGACGGCGGGATGACCGCCAGTGACGTCCGGTTGCTCGACGACGAGGAACGGGTGACCGAACTGGCCCGCATGCTTGCGGGCCAGGAAGAATCCCATTCCGCCCGGGCCCACGCCCAGGAACTGATCGACGGAGCGAGGGCGCTGTAGCATCGGCTACAGGCACGACCAGCCCCCCGCCGCCGGCGGGGGAGGAGTTGACCGGCGGGTGTGTGTTCGCACACCCGGCAGCGGTCGGAACGGCCTTGAGATCCGAGGGCGTCCAGAAAGGTGATAGGCTCGAATTCCGTGGTGCAGCGAACTAATTCCCGGTTTTCCAAGTCGTCCAAGACGACCAAACATATCTTCGTCACCGGCGGCGTGGCGTCCTCGCTCGGGAAGGGACTGACGGCTTCAAGCCTCGGCCACCTGCTCCGTGCCCGCGGCCTCTCCGTGACGATGCAGAAGCTCGATCCCTATCTGAACGTGGATCCGGGCACGATGAATCCCTTCCAGCACGGTGAAGTCTTCGTCACGGACGACGGCGCGGAGACCGATCTGGATATCGGACACTACGAGCGGTTCCTGGACGAGAACCTGGACGGTTCGGCAAACGTGACCACCGGCCAGGTTTACTCCACGGTGATCGCCAAGGAACGCCGCGGCGAATACCTCGGCGACACCGTTCAGGTCATCCCGCACATCACCGACGAGATCAAGCGCCGCATGCGCTTGCCCGCCGAGCCCGTCGCGGGCAAGAAGGTTCCGGACGTGATCATCACCGAGATCGGCGGCACCGTCGGCGATATCGAATCGCAGCCGTTCCTGGAATCCGCCCGCCAAGTCCGTCAGGATGTCGGGCGGAACAACGTGTTCTTCCTGCATGTCTCGCTGGTGCCGTACATCGGCCCGTCGCATGAGTTGAAGACCAAGCCGACACAGCATTCCGTCGCCGCGCTTCGCTCCATCGGCATCCAGCCGGACGCCATCGTGATCCGGTCCGACCGGGAAGTCCCCGCGGCGATGCGGGAGAAGATCGGCCGCATGTGCGACGTGGACATCGACGCAGTCATTGGCTGCCCGGACGCGCCGAGCATCTACGACATCCCCAAGACCCTGCACTCGCAGAACCTGGACGCGTACATCGTGCAGCACCTTGACCTGAAGTTCAAGGATGTCAACTGGACCAAGTGGGACCGGCTGCTGTCGGCGGTCCACAACCCGAAGCACCACGTCGAGGTGGCGCTGGTGGGCAAGTACATCGACCTGCCCGACGCCTACCTGTCGGTGACCGAAGCGCTGCGCGCCGGCGGCTTCGCCAACCAGACCCGGGTGAAGATCCGTTGGGTTCCCTCGGATGACTGCGCCACCGAAGAGGGTGCGGCCGCCGCACTCGACGGCGTGCACGCCATGTGCGTGCCCGGTGGCTTCGGCATCCGTGGCCTGGAGGGCAAACTCGGCGCACTCAGGTACGCCCGCGAACACAAGCTGCCCACCCTTGGCCTGTGCCTGGGCCTGCAGTCGATGGTGATGGAGTACGCCCGCAACATCGTGGGACTGGAAGACGCTTCCTCCACCGAGTTTGATCCGGACACCAAGCACCCGGTGATCGCCACCATGGCCGAGCAGCTGGACATCGTCGACGGCAAGGGCGATTTGGGCGGCACCATGCGCCTGGGCCTGTACGAGGCGGCCCTGCAGTCCGGTTCCGTCGTTGCAGAGACCTACGGCAGCACCAAGGTCAGCGAACGTCACCGGCATCGCTACGAGGTCAACAACGAATACCGCGACCAGCTGGCTGCGGCGGGCCTGGTTTTCTCGGGTACCTCCCCGGACGGCAAGCTGGTGGAGTTCGTTGAACTGCCCCGTGACGTGCACCCTTACTACGTCTCCACCCAGGCGCATCCGGAACTCAGCTCGCGCCCCACGCGGCCGCACCCGCTGTTCGCGGGCCTCGTTGCCGCCGCCCTGGAACAGGGCAAGGCCAAGGCACCGGCAAAGTCCGGAGCCTGAGTGTCGGCACACCCCGAGGTCTTCGCCGACGTCCCTGATCCGCGTCCGCTGGTCGACAGCCGTACGGTGTATCGGGGACGCATCTGGGACGTGGTCAGCGACACGTTCACCCTGGGCCCCGGCACCGGCGAGACGCTAGTGCGCGACTACATCGCACATCCGGGGGCGGTGGCCATCCTGGCGATGGACACGCAGGGACGGGTCCTGCTGCTGAGGCAGTACCGGCAGCCCACCAGGATGTCGCTGTGGGAGATCCCCGCGGGGCTGCTGGACGTGGACGGCGAGGACTTCGTGGATGCCGCGGTGCGGGAACTGGCCGAGGAAGCGGACCTGGTGGCCGGTCGCTGGAACGTGCTGGTGGACTTCTTTAATTCGCCCGGGTCCTCCAGCGAGGCAATCCGGATCTACCTGGCCCGTGACCTCTCCGAGGTTCCGGAAGCCCAGCGGCATCAGCGCACCGATGAGGAAGCCGAAATCGAGCACCTCTGGGTGGATCTGGACGACGCCGTGGACGCGGTCATGGCCGGACGGCTGCACAATCCGTCGGCCGTGACCGGGGTGCTCGCCGCCGCCAGGGCTGCGGCCACCGGCTTCGAGAACCTGCGCCCGGCGGATGCTCCCTGGCCCGAGCATCCCAGCCAGCGCCCGGACGGTGCCGCTGGAACCGGCCGGGACTGATCCGCCATCGCGCCCGTGCAGGCCCCGTCAGCCAAAGGAGACGAATTCACCGCAACGCCGCTGGGGCGCGCGGCGGGCGACTACTTGCAGCACATGGCGGTGGAACGCGGGCTGGCCGCCAACACCGTAGCGGCCTACCGCAGGGACCTGGGCCGTTACCTGCGTTTCCTGCAGGCGCGCGGGGTCGGCGAGCCGGCCACGGTGACCCGACACGATGTCACGGCGTTTGCCCAAGCCATCACCGATGGGTCCGACGGCGCCGCCGCGCTGAGCGTCAGGTCCGCGGCGCGGACCATCGTGGCCGTGCGGGGGCTGCATAAGTTTTGGACGCTTGAGGCGATCACGGAAACCGACCCCGCCACTGACGTGCACCCGCCGATGCCCGGCAAACGCCTGCCGAAGGCGATTTCCGTAGCCGCTGTCACCCGGATCCTGGAATCGGCGGGGGCAGACACCCCCACCGGGCTGCGCGACCGGGCGCTCTTGGAGTTCCTGTACGCGACCGGCGCGCGGATCAGCGAAGCGGTTGGCCTGGACGTCGACGATGTCAGCGTCGAACCGCAAGGCGACGGTCCCGCCGTCGTCCGCTTGTTCGGCAAAGGGTCCAAGGAGCGGCTGGTGCCGCTGGGCTCCTTTGCTGCCCAGGCGGCGGACGCGTACCTGGTCCGGGGACGTCCTGCTCTGGCCGCGAAGGGACACGGCACACCGGCGTTGTTCCTGAACGCCCGCGGTGGCCGGCTGAGCCGCCAAAGCGCCTGGACCATTCTGAAGACTGCCGCGGAAAAGGCCGGGATCACCCAGCCCGTTTCCCCCCACACCCTGCGCCACTCCTTCGCCACCCACCTGCTGGAGGGCGGCGCGGACGTCCGGGTGGTGCAGGAGCTGCTGGGCCATGCGTCCGTGACCACGACGCAGATCTACACGCTCGTCACCGCCGATACCCTCCGCGAGGTTTACGCGGCGGCACATCCGCGGGCCCGGGGCTGACGGGGTAACCGTGGAGCGCGGGCTTGCTGCAGCGGAACATGACCCTTGGAGCCGTGGCGCCGGGCTAGACTCGCTGCCATGACTGTCGCCGTTGCCCTGTGCTTCCTGCTCCGGGAGGACGCGGGGCGCCGTTACGTGCTCCTCGGCCGGAAGAAGACCGGGTTCGGCACCGGGAAGGTCGTGGGAGTCGGCGGCAAAGTGGAGCCGGGGGAGGGCGACGACGACGCGGCCTGCCGGGAGATGCAGGAAGAGACCGGAGTCCGCGTCGGGCCCGAGGCGCTGGAGCAGGCCGGACGGATTTTTTTCGATTTCCCGGAGCAGCCCGCGTGGAATATGGACACCGCGCTCTTCGTGGCCCGGCGGTGGGAGGGCGTCCCGGTCGAGTCTGCGGAAATCGCCCCGGCCTGGTACCGCGTGGACCGGCTGCCGCTGGGGCAGATGTGGCAGGACGCCGGCCATTGGCTGCCGCTGGCGCTGTCGGGGCAGCGGCCTCGGCTGCGGGTGCTGATGCAGCCGGATAACGAAACAGTGGCCGGCGTCGAGAATCTCGACACCGGCCACCGCGTGGCCTGGCAGACCTAGCGGCCCAGCTCCCGCTGGGCGGGCCCGTTGTATTCACTGAGTGGACGGATCAGCGAGTTCGACTCCAGCTGCTCCATAATGTGGGCGGTCCAGCCGGTGATGCGGCTGGCCACGAACAGCGGGGTGAACATCTCCGTGTCGAACCCCATCAGGTGGTAGGTGGGCCCGGCGGGATAATCCAGGTTCGGTTTGATGTTCTTGGCCTCGGCCATCGCGTGCTCAAGGCCGTCGTAGAGGCCGAGTATTTCGGGCCGTCCATAGTGTTCGATCATCTTGTCCAGGGCGGCCTTCATGGTCGGCACGCGGGAATCGCCGTGCTTGTAGACCCGGTGGCCGAAGCCCATCACCTTCTGCTTGTCGGCCAGAGCCTGCTCCATCCAGGTCCGGGCGCGGGCGGCGGCCTCCTCGCGGGGCTCATCAAGGCGGATGCCGATCTGCTCGAAGGTGTGCATGACCGCCTCATTCGCTCCGCCGTGCAGCGGGCCCTTCAGCGCGCCGATCGCACCGGTCACGGCCGAATGCAGGTCGGACAGCGTGGAAGTGATCACGCGCGCCGCGAACGTGGACGCGTTGAAAGAGTGCTCCGCGTACAGGATCATGGACACATTAAAGGCGTCCACGACTTCCGGGGCGGCCTCTTCACCGAAGGACATCCAGAGGAAGTTCGCCGCGTAGCCCAGGTCTTCGCGCGGTTCCACCAGCTCCTGGCCGCGGCGGCGGCGCTGGTCGTAGGCGACGACCGCCGGGAAGGCTGCCAGCAGCTCCACGGCTTTGGCCATGTTCGCTTCCGGAGAGGAATCCCCGGCCAGCGGGTGTCGGGCTCCGATCACGCTGGCGGCCGTCCGGCAGACATCCATCGGGTGGGCCTCGAGCGGCAGCACATCGATGACCGATTTCACCACCGGGTCCAGGGCTCGTCCGCCGCGTTCGGCCGCCGTGAAGTCCCGCAACTGGCCGCTGTCCGGCAGCTCTGCGTTCCAGAGCAGATACGCCACTTCTTCGAAGCTGCAGTGCGCGGCCAGGTCCTGGACCGGGTAGCCGCGGTACAGCAGCGAGTTCGTCTCCGCGTTGACCTTCGAGATCTTCGTGGTGTCGACGACGACGCCGGCCAGCCCCTTGCGGATCTGCGGTGCTTCGGTTGATGCATCGGTGCTCATGGCGACTCCTATGTCTTGTGGTCAGTGCCGGCCGGGCACCTGGAAATTGAATACAGAGGTGTCGAATTGGTTATACGCCTCATAATCCACCAATTCGTACAAACGCGCACGGGTCAGCATGTCCGCGACCCGTGACTGCTGGGTCCCGTCGGCCTTGATGGCGTCGAGGGTCCGCTCGGCCGCGCCCATCGCGCTGCGCAGCAGGGTGACCGGATAGATCACCATGTTGACCCCGGCGGACGACAGCTGGTCCACCGTGAACAGGTCACTCTTGCCGAACTCGGTCATGTTGGCCAGCACGGGCACGTCAACGGCCTCGCGGATGGCAGCGAATTCCTCCAGCGTCCTCATGGCTTCTGGGAAGATCGCGTCCGCGCCGGCATCGACCAGCGCGCGGGCACGGTCCTGGGCGGCAGCCAGGCCGTCGACGGCGCGGATATCGGTCCGCGCCATGATCAGGAAGTTTTCGTCCCGGCGGGCGTCCGCGGCGGCCCGTATCCGCTTGCTGGCGGTCTCCAGGTCCACCACGTTCTTGCCGTCCAAATGGCCGCAGCGCTTGGGATTGAACTGGTCCTCGATGTGGCAGCCGGCCAGGCCCGCGTTCTCCAGCTCCTGCACGGTGCGGGCCACGTTCATCGGCTCGCCGAAGCCGGTGTCGGCGTCCACCAGGGCCGGCAGGTCGGTCATCCGGGCGATCTGGCCGGCCCGGGTGGCGACTTCGGTCAGCGTGGTCAGCCCGATGTCCGGCATTCCCAGGTCGTTGGCCAGCACGGCGCCGGAGATGTAGACGCCGTCGAACCCCTTCTCCTGGATCAGCCGCGCCGAGAGGGGATTGAACGCGCCCGGGAACTGCTGCAGCTCCCCGGACGCCAGCCCCTCGCGCAGGGTCCGGCGCTTCTGCTCCGGGGTGGTCGCAGAGTAAAGCATCTAGAACAGCCCCTTCGGTCCGGCCGCGAGATCGATGACCCCGCCGGCGGCCTGGATATTCAGCTGGTCGAGCTCACCGGCGGCGAGTTCCGGCAGGCGCTCGGCGGCGGCCAGGAACCTCTCGATTTCAGCCTCGTCAACGATTCCGGCCGCCAGCGTGCGCAGCTTGTTGACGTACTGTTCCCGGGAGAACGGGCGGGCGCCCAGCGGGTGGGCATCGGCCACGGCGATTTCGTCGGTGATGACCGTTCCGTCGGCCAGGGTGATCTCCACGGAGCCGCCGAATGCCTTCTCCGAGACGTCCAGCGAATGGTAGCGGCGGGTCCACTCGGGGTCTTCTTCGGTGGTGACCTTCTGCCACAGCGCCACGGTGTCCGGGCGGGCCGCACGCTCGGGGGCGTACGAGTCAACGTGGTGCCAGGTGCCATCCTGCAGGGCCACCGTGAAGATATAGGGGATCGAATGGTCGAGTGTTTCGCGGGAGGCCGCGGGGCTGTACTTCTGCGGATCGTTCGCGCCGGAGCCGATCACGTAGTGCGTATGGTGGCTGCTCTTGATCAGCACCGACTTCACGTTCTCCGCGTCGGTGGCTTCCGGATGCATGCGGTGCAGCCTGCGGGCCAGATCGATCCAGGCCTGTGCCTGGTACTCGGCCGAGTGTTCCTTGGTGTAGGTGTCCAGGATGGCGCGCTTGGGTTCGCCCGGGGCCGGCAGCGGCACGTCGTAGGAGGCATCCGGGCCGTCCAGCAGCCAGGCGATGACGCCGTCTTCGCCCTCGTAGATCGGCACGGGAGAGGTCTGGCCGCGCATCGCCCGGTCCACGGCTTCCACCGCCATCTTGCCGGCGAATGCCGGTGCGTGGGCCTTCCAGGTGGAGATTTCGCCCTTGCGCGATTGGCGTGTCGCCGTCGTCGTGTGCAGCGCCTGGCCGACGGCCTGGAAGATGGTCTCCGTATCCAGGCCCAGCAGCGTGCCGATGCCGGCGGCGGCCGACGGTCCCAAATGGGCCACATGGTCGATCTTGTGTTTGTGCAGGCAGATGGCCTTGGCCAGATCGACCTGGATTTCGTAACCGGTGGCGATGCCGCGCATCAAATCCCGGCCGTTCGCGCCGACGTGCTGGGCCACCGCGAGGATGGGCGGGATGTTGTCGCCGGGGTGCGAGTATTCGGCGGCCAGGAACGTGTCGTGGTAATCCAGTTCGCGCACGGCCACGCCATTGGCCCACGCCGCCCACTCCGGGGAAGTCTTCTGCACGATGCCAAAGATCCCGGCGCCTTGACCGCCGCCGGAGACCGGGTGGCTCAGCGCCTGCGCCCGTGCGGCGATAATCGGCCCACGGTTCAGGGAGGCGACCGCCACCGAGGCATTGTCGATGATCCGGTTGATCACCATCTCGGCTACATCGTCGGTAACCTCCACCGGGTCGGTGGCTACCCGGGCGATCTTCTGGGCTAGCTGGTCCTCGCGCGGCAGGTTCTCTTCGCTGCGGTAGACGCGTACGTGGTGCTTGACGGTCATTCAGGCTGTCCTCTCGGCTGGCAGGTCGGTCCGGTGTTTCGGATCGGTGGTCTTGAAGTGTTCCAGGCTCTGGTGGAGATGGATGCGGGTGGCCGCGGCCGCCACCTGGCTGTCGCCGTCGGCGATGGCGCCGGCGATGTTGGCGTGTTCGGCCGCCGACGCCAGCAGCCGGGCCGGGTTGTCCCGCGCGAGCCGGCGGATCCTCACCAAGTGGACGCGCAGGTTGGCCATCGCTTGACGGAGGTAGGTGTTGGCAGCGGCGCGGTCCACTGCGGCGTCCAGCCTGCCGGCCAACTCGTAGTATGCCCGGGGATCCGGCACGGCGCCGCGCATGGCCTCGGCAGCCGCAAGGAATTCCTGCTGCAGCCGCCGGAACTCGGCCGGTTCGCCGCGTTTGGCGGCCAAAGCCGTCGCCTGGCACTCCAATGCCGTGCGCAGTTCGAAGAGCTCGGTGACGTTCTCCAGCGAGACGTCGGCGACGACGACGCCGCGTCCGGTGTGGGGCGTGGTCAGCCCTTCCGCGGTCAGCCGGCCCAACGCCTCGCGGAGCGGGGTGCGGGAGATGCCCAGCCGGGCGGCTTGTTCCACCTCGGCCAGGACAGTACCCGGAGGCAGTCGCCATTCCACGATGTCCTCGCGCAGCGACCAATACGCGCGTTCGCCGGCACGCAAGTTCTGCTTCATGGTGCCAGTGTATACACAGTTGCGCCTGCCGTGCGCGAAAAGCGGAAAAAGCGTCCCCTTTGTATACATAAGTTCGCCGTCGTGCCCTCAAAGCGAGTCTTCCGCGCCGCGTAGGGCGTTGAACCTTAGACCTCTACTTGAAGCTAAAGGCTCGCCGGTCATCAGCCGCCTGTCGATCGATAACAGGACGGTCACTGTAACCTTGTCAGGAAGAAGAACGGCAGCGAAACGATGGAAGCTGGGTTAGATACGTGAGCAGCGAACAAGGTTCGACAACCACTCTGCGGCAAGCGGACGAGGATGTCCTGGGCCCGACCGGGCGGCCGCTGACCGAGTTCCCTGAACCGCCCGTCCTGACGTCCCATGGTCCCGCGCGAATCGTGGCAATGGTCAACCAAAAGGGCGGCGTCGGCAAGACCACGTCCACCATCAACCTCGGCGCAGCCCTGGCCGAGGTCGGCCGCAAGGTCCTGCTGGTCGATTTCGACCCGCAGGGCGCCCTGTCGGCGGGGCTGGGCACCAATCCGCATGAGTTGGACCTGACCGTCTACAACGTGCTGATGGACCGCAAGACCGACATCCGCGAGGCGATCCAAGCCACGGACGTGGAAAACATCGACCTGCTGCCGGCCAACATCGACCTCTCGGCCGCGGAGGTGCAACTGGTCAACGAGGTGGCGCGCGAACAGGTCCTGGCCCACGCGCTGCGCAAGGTCGAGGACGACTACGACGTCATCCTGATTGACTGCCAGCCCTCGCTGGGCCTGCTGACCGTTAACGCGCTCACCGCAGCCCATGGCGTGATCATTCCGCTCATCTGCGAGTTCTTCGCCCTGCGCGCGGTGGCGCTGTTGGTGGAGACCATCGAAAAGGTCCAGGACCGGCTCAACCCGCGCCTGCAGATCGACGGCGTGTTGGCCACCATGTACGATGCCCGCACCCTGCACAGCCGCGAGGTCATCGGCCGACTGCTGGAAGCGTTCGGCGACAAGGTCTTCGAAACCGTGATCAAGCGCACCATCAAGTTCGCCGATGCCACCGTCGCCGCCGAACCGATCACCAGCTACGCGGGCAACCACGCCGGCGCAACCGCCTACCGCGACCTGGCCAAGGAGCTCATCGCCCGCGGCGGCGCCCCCTGATGAGGCCCTCGCCGGCAGGGACGGTGCCGGCAGGGACAGGGCCGGCAGGCGGTATCCCGGCACGGCAGGACCCCGTGCCAGGCGTCCCGGGGGAGGAGGGCGACCGGAAGCCGGCGGGCTTCGCCGTCACCCTGGACAATTTCAGCGGACCGTTCGATTTGCTGTTGGGACTCATTTCCAAGCACGAACTGGACATCACCGAAGTGGCGCTTGCCCGCGTCACCGACGAGTTCATCTCCTACATCCGCCGCCTGCAGGCCGACGGCAACGACAAGGCCTTGGACGAAGCCAGCGAATTCCTCGTGATCGCGGCGACCCTGCTGGACCTCAAGGCCGCCCGGCTGCTGCCTACCGGCGAGGTGGAGGACGACGAAGACATCGCCCTGCTCGAGGCCCGGGACTTGCTCTTCGCCCGGCTGCTGCAGTACAAGGCCTTCAAGGAAATCGCGGCCCTGCTGGGCCAGCGCCTGGCGCGGGAGGCAGAACGCTTCCCGCGGCAGGTCGCGCTGGAGCCGCAGTTCGCTGCGCTGCTGCCCGAGCTCGTGTGGCGCACGCCCCTGGCGGAGTTTGCCGCCCTTGCGGCCAAAGCGCTGGAGCCCAAGGAGCCCGCGCCGACCCAGGTGGGGCTCGCGCACCTGCATGCGCCGCCGGTCAGCGTGAAGGAGCAGGCGGCCATCCTGGGGGCACGCCTGCAGGCGGGCCGGCCGCTGTCGTTCCGTGCGCTCACCGATGATGCGGACGGCGCGCTGGTGGTGGTTGCTCGGTTCCTGGCGCTGTTGGAGATGTTTCGCGACGGCGTCATCGCGTTCGAACAGGTTGCGCCGCTCGGGGAGCTGACGGTCCGTTGGACCGGCCCGGACACGGAATGGACCGGCGATAACCTCAGCGAAGAATATGACAACGCACCGGCGGCCGACACGGCCACGGACGGAACGGAGGGACGCGATGACTGATCCGCTGGAGGAATCGGCCGGGCCTCAGATCGACGTGGAGCGGTTGCCGGGCGGTGCCCGCGCCGCCTTGGAAGCGGTCCTGATGGTTATCGACGAACCGGCCACCGATGTTGAATTGGCCACAGCACTGGCCCTGCCGGTGGACACCGTCCAGGCCCTCCTGCTGGACCTGCAACGGGAGTACGACGGCGGCGCAGCCGGCGGTCCCGCCGCGGAGCCGCGGGGCTTTGAGCTGCGCAACATCGCCGGCGGTTGGCGGATCTTTTCGCGCAGCGATTTCGCGCCGCTGGTGTCCCGCTTCGTGCTGGAAGGCCAGACCGCACGGTTGACCCAGGCCGCGTTGGAGACGCTGGCCGTCATCGCGTACCGGCAGCCGGTCTCCCGGGCCCGCGTCTCGGCCATTCGAGGGGTCAACGTCGATTCCGTCGTGCGCACGCTGACCCAGCGCGGACTCATCGAGGATTCCGGCACCGATCCGGAGACCGGAGCCATCCTGTACCGGACCACCTCTTATTTTCTGGAAAGATTGGGTATAGGAAGCATCGGCGAACTGCCGGAGATCGCCCCGCATCTGCCGGGGCTGGAAAACCTGTCCGAGTACGACGACGCTTCGCTCTAGGCTGCCGGCCTCCGGCAGCACCAGACCATTGCAGTAGTTTCCACGGGTAAGGATCCACCATGACACAACCGCCTCGTTCCGGTTCCGGACGGAACAACCCCCGCGGCGGAAAACGTCCGGGCGACGGCCGCCGGCCGGACGATGTTGAGCGCCGTCCGCAGGGCGGTTCCGCCCAGGGACGTGGCCGGCCCGGTCAGGGGTCCGGCGGCGCGGGCCGGACCGGTGCCGGCAAGCCGGGCGGCGACCGCTCCGGCGCGGCCGGACGGGACCAGGGCCGTAACGAGTTCGGCAAGAGCTCCGGTCAGCCGGGTGCGCGCCGCGGTCCGGCCGACCGCGGTCCGGCCGACCGCGGTCCGGCCGACCCCGGTGCGGCCAAGCACGGCAGCCGCAAGCCGTCGACGGCCGGTCCGGGCGCAGGAAAGCCTGGCAAACCGGCCGGCGGCAAGGCCGCAGGCAAGGCAGCGGGCAAGGCAGGGGCCGGCAAGTCACGCGGCGGGAAGCCGCAGCGCCCGGCCGGCCCGCAGCCCTTCGGACGGGAGCGCTTCGGCCAGAACCTCGGACCGGTCAGCCGTCCGGGCCGTCCCTCGCGGGCGGGGGCGGGAGCGTCCTCCGAGCTGCACGATCCGGAGGGAGTGCGCCTGCAAAAGGTCCTCGCCGGGGCCGGTGTAGCCTCCCGCCGCGTGTGCGAAGAATTGATCCAGGCCGGCCGGGTCGAAGTGGACGGCGTGACCGTGCGCGAACTTGGCGTGCGCGTCGACCCGTCCCGCGCCGTGATCCATGTGGACGGTATCCGCGTCCAGATGGACGAAACGCTCACGTACCTGGTCTTCAACAAACCCAAGGGCGTTGTCTCCACCATGGAGGATCCGGAAGGACGCCCCTGCATCAGCGACTACCTCAAGCCGCAACAGGGCCAGCGGCTGTTCCATGTGGGCCGGCTGGACCAGGCCACCGAAGGCCTGCTGCTGCTGACCAACGACGGCGAACTCGCCAACCGCCTCACCCACCCGTCCTACGAGGTCCCCAAAACGTATCTGGTGCAGGTCCGCGGACCCATGCCGCACGGTGTCGGGGCACGGATGAAATCCGGAATCGAACTGGAAGACGGCGTGTCCTCGGTCGATTCGTTCAAGCTGGTCGACTCGACGCCAGGACATGTCCTGGTGGAAGTCGTGCTGCATTCGGGCAAGAACCGCGTCGTGCGCCGGTTGTTCGACGCGGTCGGCCACCCCGTGGAACGGCTCGTCCGGATCCAGTTCGGCCCCATCCGGCTGGGTGATCAGCGACAGGGCAGCATCCGCGCCCTGGGCCGCCAGGAAGCAGGGCATCTGCTGGCCTTGGTGGGGATGTAGCCGGTGAACCCAGCACACGCGCAGGCTACCCTTCTGTCCGGCCCGGTCCTGGTGATCGGGACCGGGCTGCTTGGAGCCAGCATCGGGCTTGGCCTGCGTGCCCGCGGTATCGACGTCCTGCTCTCGGACCCATCGCCTTCGGCCCAGGCCGTGGCGCAGGACATCGGTGCCGGACGGATCCTGCCCGCCGGGGAGAAGGTGGAACCCCAGCTGGTCGTCGTCGCGGCGCCGCCGGACGTCACCGCCGCCGTCGTGTCGCGGGCCCTGCGCGACTTCCCGGACGCCGTCGTCGTGGATATTGCCAGCGTCAAGACGGCCGTCTTCGAGGCGCTGGCCAAGGATCCGGACCTGGGGGAGGCGGACCTTGGCCGTTACGTGGGCACCCACCCGATGGCGGGACGGGAAAAATCGGGCCCGGTCGCGGCCCGCGGCGAGATCTTCACGTCGATGCCGTGGGTCCTGTGCCCGTCGGAATTGTCCCTGCCGGGCGCGGTGAAGACCGCGCACGCGCTGGCGATCGACCTGGGCGCGGTGGTTTCCCAAATGTCGGCCGACGAGCATGACGCCTCCGTGGCGTTGATCTCACACCTGCCGCAAGTGATGTCGTCGCTGCTGGCCAGCCGGCTGCAGGACACGCCGGCGCACGCCTTGTCCCTGTCCGGCCAAGGCCTGCGCGACGTCACGCGGATCGCGGCCAGCGACCCGGCGTTGTGGGTGCAGATCCTCGGCGCGAACGCGTCCCGGCTCGTGCACATCCTGTACGGCGTCCGCGAGGACCTGGAACGGCTGATCAGGACGCTTGAGCACCCCGAGGCCGACGGCTCCCGGTTGGATCTGGCCCAGCTGATCAGCGAAGGCAACGCCGGCCAGGCGCGGATTCCCGGCAAGCACGGTGCTCCTCCGCAGGCTTTCGCGTGGCTGACCGTCCTGGTCGACGATACGCCGGGCCAAATCGCCCGCCTGCTTACCGAGATCGGCGAGGTGGGCATCAACCTGGAAGACCTGCGCCTGGAGCACTCGGCCGGCCAGCCGGTGGGGCTGGCGGAGCTCGCCGTGCTGCCCAGCAAGCGACACGAATTGATTGATTATTTGACCTCACACGGATGGAAGGTTGTGCAATGAGCGCGGCGGAAGTGGACATGGCTCGTTACCGGCAGGGCAAGGCGCTGGTGGTTGCCATCGACGGGCCGTCGGGCTCCGGCAAGTCGTCCGTCAGCAAGGAAGCCGCACGCCGGCTGCACGCGTCCTATCTGGACACCGGCGCCATGTACCGGGCCGTGACCTGGTACTGCGTCAACACCGGTGTGGACCTGGCGGATGCGGCGGCCGTCGAGCAGGCCAGCAAGGACGTCGACCTGCAGATCAGCACCCATCCGGACGACGAATATGTGCGCATCGGCTCCACGGACATCACCGACGAGATCCGCGAGCCGTCAATTTCCGCATCCGTGAGCGCCGTGGCCACCACGCTGGGAGCGCGGGCCGAGCTGGTCCGGCGCCAGCAGCAGATCATCGCCGATTCCGGCCGCCGGATCGTTGCCGAGGGCCGCGATATCACCACGGTGGTTGCTCCCGACGCCGAGGTGCGGCTGCTGCTGACCGCCAGCGAAGAGGCGAGGCTGCGCCGGCGCGGCCTCCAGCTGGGCGGGACGCAGAGCGACGCCGACCTGCACGAGCAGGTGCTGGCCCGCGACGCCAAGGATTCGACCGTCGTGAACTTCTCCGAGGCCGCCGACGGCGTCTTCACCGTGGATTCCTCCGATCTGGATTTCGAACAAACCGTCGAGGCGGTGCTCGCCGTCGTGCGGCATGCCGCGCACTGAACCGGCCAGCGCCGGCACCGGTGCGGATCACCGGCGGCAGCGGGATGCCATCCCTCGCCCCGGCCGCGTTTTCCACGTGGCGTTCGGCTCCCCGGAGACCTGCCGGCGGCTGCCCTCGGTGGCCGGCCGTGTTTCAATGGACACTGCAGCCGAAGAGATCCGCCGGCAGCTGTCCGGCCATGTCCGGCAGCGTGGCGTTCACCGGGCAGCCGCTTCCGGCCAACCATGCCCGCGACGACAATCGGCTTGCTGCCTACCCAGAAGGAACAGACGATGAGTGACACCCAGCCCGGAACCTCCCCGGCGGACCGGCCGGCCGACGAGGAATACCGTCCGGCGGGCGAGGACCAGATCGCCGAGCACATGATGGAGCTCGACGACGCCGAAGCCGAGTTGCGCGCCGCGTCGCTGCGCGCCGGCCTGGCCGACTACGACCTTGACGACGAGGACACCGCGCTGCTGGCCGCGGCCGGAGAGCCCGTCCCCGAAGACGAACCGCTGCGGGTGGCGCCCGTGCTGGCCATCGTCGGCCGGCCCAATGTGGGCAAGTCGACGCTGGTGAACAGGATCCTGGGCCGGCGCGAGGCAGTGGTCGAAGACACCCCCGGCGTCACCCGCGACCGTGTCTCCTACTCGGCCCACTGGAACGGACGCCCGTTCACCCTGGTGGACACCGGCGGCTGGGAGCACGACGCCCGCGGCATCCATGCCCGCGTCGCCGACCAGGCGGAAATCGCGGTGGACATGGCCGACGCCGTCCTGCTGGTCGTCGACGCCAACGTGGGCGCCACCGCCACCGACGAAGCAGTGGTGAAGATGCTCCGGCGCAAGAAGAAGCCGGTCATCCTCGTGGCCAACAAGGTGGACGACATGGCCCAGGAAGCCGAAGCCGCCACCCTCTGGGGCCTCGGCTTTGGCGAACCGTACCCGGTATCGGCGCTGCACGGCCGTGGCACGGCCGACATGTTGGACGCCGTCATGGAGGTGCTGCCGGAGTTCTCCGCGTATGGGGGACTGGAACGCACCGGGGGGCCCCGCCGGGTGGCGCTGATCGGCCGCCCGAACGTGGGCAAATCGTCGCTGCTGAACAAGCTGGCCGGCAGCGAGCGGGTAGTGGTCGACTCGATCGCCGGCACCACCCGCGATCCGGTCGACGAAATGATCGAACTGGGCGGGCGCACATGGCGCTTCGTCGACACGGCCGGGATCCGCCGCCGCGTGCACATGCAGCAAGGTGCCGACTTCTATGCTTCGCTCCGCACGCAGGCAGCGCTCGAAAAGGCGGAGGTCGCCGTCGTGCTGCTGGCCGTGGACGAGGTGCTCAGCGAACAGGACGTGCGCATCCTGCAGTTGGCCATCGATTCCGGCCGGGCGCTGGTGCTTGCCTTCAACAAGTGGGACCTGCTGGACGACGACCGCCGCCGGTACCTGGAACGCGAGATCGAGCAGGACCTGGCCCACGTGGACTGGGCGCCCCGGGTGAACATTTCGGCCAAGACCGGCTGGCACAAGGACAGGCTGGTTCCGGCGCTGGACCGCGCCCTCGAGTCCTGGGACAAGCGCATCCCCACCGGCCGCCTGAACGCCTTCCTCGGCGAACTGGTCGCGGCCCACCCGCACCCGGTGCGCGGCGGCAAGCAGCCGCGCATCCTGTTCGGCACGCAGGCTACCTCCCGGCCGCCAAAGTTCGTGCTGTTCACCACCGGTTTCCTGGACCCCGGCTACCGCCGGTTCATCACCCGCCGGCTGCGGGAAACATTCGGCTTCGAAGGCACCCCGATCGAGGTCAGCATGCGGGTGCGCGAGAAGCGGTCGCGCAAGCACTGATCCGGCCCCGGCCCGCGGTCCGGGCACCGGCGCCACCGCCCCGCGGGGGCGCCGGTGGTCATGACGCAAGGAAAAATGCTGTACAGTATTTGAGGTGGTTCCGCCGGTTGCATGAAGGCGGAACTTCGGGTTGTGGCGCAGCTTGGTAGCGCACTTGACTGGGGGTCAAGGGGTCGCAGGTTCAAATCCTGTCAACCCGACAGCAAGGGATCCGGTCCGCGAGGGCCGGGTCCCTTTTCCATTGGCTTGTGCAAGGCCCTGTATGCCTATACTTTCAGCGATGGCGGGGAACGGATCCTTGCCGCAGCAACTGGCCGTCCATGGTGCGAGAAAGGCAACCGATGAGCAATATTCCTGCCGACCTGAAGTACACAGCCGAGCATGAGTGGGTGGCTGCCGCGGATGCCGAGGGCACGGTGCGCCTGGGTATCACCGACTTTGCACAGGACGCCCTCGGCGACGTGGTCTACGTGCAGATGCCGGAAGCCGGCTCTTCCATTACCGCCAACGAGGTCATCGGCGAGGTGGAATCGACCAAGAGCGTCAGCGACATCTACGCTCCCGTCAGCGGCGAAGTCGCAGCCGTCAACGACGCGCTGGAGTCCGACCCCGCCCTGATCAACTCCGACCCGTACGGGGAGGGGTGGCTGCTGGAGGTCAAGCTTTCGGATCCGGCAGCGCTGGAGACTCTGCTCAGTGCCCCGGAGTATGAACAGCAGGTAGGCTAGGAGCTACCGGAGCCATTCGACGGCCAACCGGTCCTGAACCGGTTGGCCGCTACATTTCTACGGGAGGAACTATTGATGGTGGGCGAAGCTCGCAACGCCACAAACAACGGGAACGGCGACGGCCGGAACCCGGAGGCGAACGCGGAAACCACATCCATCTCTTTGCCGCCGCAGACGCTGGTTAACGTCGCCAAGCCGAGGCTTTCCTCCGAGGAGGAAGCATCGGTGTTCGCGCTGCCTGCGGGGTCGGCGCTGCTGATAGCCCACGGCGGCCCGAACGCCGGGGCGCGGTTCCTGCTGGACCAGGACGTCACCACGGCCGGCCGGCACCCGGAGGCGGACATCTTCCTTGACGACGTCACGGTGTCGCGCAAGCACGCGGAATTCCGCCGCTCCGGCGACGGCTTCATGGTGGTGGACTCCGGCAGCCTTAACGGCACCTACGTCAACAACGACCGCGTGGACAGCCTGCAGTTGCGGACAGGCAACGAGGTGCAGATTGGCAAGTTCCGCCTGACCTACTACGCAGGCACGGCGGCAAAGGGGCAGGGCTAACCTGTGCCCGGGTCCCAGCCAGCACGGCGCACCCTCGGGTCGTCCCGGGAGGGGTACCGCAGCAGCGTCCTCAATATCGGCGAGGTGCTGCAACAGCTGACGGAGGAGTTCCCGCAGATCACGGCCTCCAAGATCCGCTTCCTGGAGGAAAAAGGGCTGATCAGCCCCCAACGCACGCCGGCCGGCTACCGGAAGTACACCACGCAGGACGTCGAACGCCTCCGCTTTGTGCTGGCCCTGCAGCGCGACCAGTACCTGCCGCTCAAGGTCATCAAGGATTACCTCGACGCGATCGACCGTGGCGAGCGGCCGGAAGCCCTTCCCGGCGGCATGACCCTGGCCCCCCGGATGGTCTCGGAACCGCTGGCGGCAGAACTCAACGGAAGGGGGCGGGCGCTCACCCGGGCCGAACTGCTGCAGATCAGCGGAGCCTCCGCGGAACTCGTGGACGACCTTCTCGCCTACGGACTGATCAACGCCCACGACGCCTGTTTTGACGAACACGCACTCAAGGTCGTGCGCGCCTGCAGGCAGCTGGGCAGCCATGGCATCGAACCGCGGCACCTTCGTCCGTTCCGGGCCGCCGCGGACCGCGAGGTCGGGCTGGTGGAGCGTGCCGTGGCACCGCTGGCGTCCCGGCGCGATGTCGCCTCCCGGGCGCGTGCCGCGGAAGCCGCCAAGGAAATCAGCGATCTGTGTCTGAACCTGCACACTGCGCTGGTTCACGGGCACCTGGCCCAAATGGACCGCTGAACGGAGAAGCCATGCTCGAACTCGAGGTTGTCGGAGTCCGCATTGAACTCCCGTCGAACCAGCCGCTGGTGCTGCTCAAGGAAACCGACGGCGAACGGCACATACCCATCTGGATCGGCGCGCCGGAAGCCAGCGCGATTGCGTTCGCCCAGCAGGGCATCAAACCGCCGCGCCCCATGACCCACGACCTGCTGCGTGACGTCGTCGACGTGCTCGGCCGGCGCATCACTGAAGTCCGCCTGGTGACCGTCCAGGACACCGTCTTCTTTGCCGAGCTCGTGTTCGACGGCGGTGCAACCGTCAGCTCCCGCGCCTCGGACGCCATCGCCGTGGCACTGCGTGTGCCCTGCCCGATCTACTGCGCGGACGAAGTGATGGACGAGGCCGGGGTCAAGATCGCCGAAGCCGCCGAAGATGAGGAATCCGACGGCCAGGCGCAGGAGACCGCGGAAAGCCAGTTGCGCGAGTTCAGGGAATTCCTCGCCGACGTGGAGCCCGAGGACTTCGAAAAATAGCCGTCGCCGGGCTCTGGCCCCGCACCCGAATCGGCCGGCCCGGGGGCCGGGCGTCCGACACGCCGCAGCAAAAATGCCAGCGTCTTTGACCGGCGGCCCCCGCCGTTCTAACGTCGAAGCATACAGTTCCCATTGCAGCGCAGGCCAACTCAGGGCAGACTTAGACCAGACCTCTGGGCTGACTGCGATGCTCATTCCCCACAGGGAACTTCGACAAGGAGGGTTCACGTGAGTCCTAAAGGTGATGCGGGCGAGATGCCGCACGCTCTGCAGACCGGCGCTGCCATACCCGCAAGTGCCCAGGGCTTGCTGTTCACCGAAGACCTGCCCGTGCTGGACGAGGACGCCGGCTACCGCGGTCCCACAGCCTGCAAAGCGGCCGGCATCACCTACCGGCAGTTGGACTACTGGGCACGCACCGGGCTGGTGGAACCCGCCGTGCGCGGCGCGTCCGGCTCAGGCTCCCAGCGCCTTTACAGCTTCCGCGACATCCTGGTCCTGAAGGTGGTAAAGCGCCTGCTCGATACCGGCGTCTCGCTGCAGCAGATCCGCTCCGCCGTTGGCCACCTGCGCGAACGCGGCGTGGAAGACCTGGCCCAGATCACGCTCATGAGCGACGGGGCCAGCGTGTACGAGTGCACCTCCGCAGACGAGGTCATCGACTTGGTCCAGGGCGGACAGGGTGTCTTCGGCATCGCTGTCGGCCGGGTGTGGCGAGAGGTCGAAGGCAGCCTTGCGGAGCTCCCCAGCGAACATGCCGCAGAGGAGCAGGACTTTCCCGACGACGAGCTGAGCCGCCGGCGCGCTGCGCGCAAGATCAGCTGAGCGATCACAAAGGCTTAAACAGCGGGAGGGGCTCCGGGGAAACCGGAGCCCCTCCCGCACTTTAAGGTGCGATCCAGGCCGTTTCTGCTGCCGGGCCGGGACCCGCTGTCAGCCGGGCCGCCAGCCGGGCCGTCAGCTGGGCTGGCGGCGGAGCGCGCGGCTGCGCATCCGCCCGGAATCGGTCAGGTTCCTGAGCAGTTCGTCGAAAAGCGCGGCCGCCTGCCGTGCCGATTCACCCGGCCACTGGTGGACGGAATGCGCCGCACCCTGGATCTGCTGCCAGTTCGCCTGCTCCGCGATGGTGGGGGAGAGCAGCAGGTCGCCGAACATGGTTTTCATTTCAGCCAGCCGGTAACCGTGCTCATTGGAGCTGGTCCGGACACGGTTGGCCACCACCCCGGCCGTCTTCAGGTCCGGGGCGAATTCTTCCCGGAACAAATCGATGGCCCGCATGGTGCGTTCGGTGCCGGCCACCGAGAAGAGGCTCGGCTCGGCCACGAGCAGCACCCGGGTGCTCGCCGTCCAGGCCATGCGCGTCAGTCCGTTGAGCGACGGCGGGCAGTCGATGAGCACCAGAGAGTAATCATTCACCCGTGAGAGCACGGTGGAGAGCCTGCGCAGGTCCCGGCGGCTCAGATCGGGCCGGTCGTAGATGCCGGAGTAGGCAGAACCGATGGCGACGTCGAGAACCTGCCGCCCGGCAGCCGGCGCGCTGCCGGGATCCGCTGAGGCCACCCAGCCGCTCGGGGCGACGTTGGCCCGTAGATCGGCTTTGCGCGCGTTCTTGAGGAGGCGGCCGACGTCGGTCTGGCGGGACGGCTTGACGCCGAGTCCCGTCGTGGCGTCAGCATGCGGATCCAAGTCGATGACCAGGGTGGGGATTCCCGCTGCCAGCGCCGCAGAGGCCAGGCCCAGCGTGACCGAGGTCTTGCCAACCCCGCCCTTGAGGCTGCTGATGCTCACTACTTGCACGTAAAAACCAAAACCTAACGTATCGAGTGTGGGGCTTCTGCGCCGGACCTGTCTTCACGGCACCCTATTCATCATAAGTGGAGCGCCGCAGCACACCGTGCCACCCGCGCCGCCGGGGCGTTTCGCCGCCAGCGCCGTAACATGCGGACCGCAAGATCCGCCATGGTGCGTGATCTGTGCAACACTGGCTTGCCAGTGCAACGGGCCGTCCGTGAGACTTGGCTCACGGAGTCCGCCGGCACCGGCGCCGGACGGTCGTGCTTCACACCCAAAGTCCGGACCCGGCAACGATGCAGGAGTGAAATGTTCGAAAAGATCCTGGTAGCCAACCGTGGCGAAATCGCCATCAGGGCATTCCGCGCGGCCTATGAGCTGGGCGCCAAAACCGTGGCGGTGTTCCCGTATGAGGACCGCAACTCGATCCACCGCCAGAAGGCCGACGAAGCGTATTTGATCGGTGAGAAGGGACATCCGGTCCGGGCTTACCTCGACGTCAACGAGATCATCCGGGTCGCCAAGGAGTCGGGCGCGGACGCCATCTACCCCGGCTACGGATTCCTGTCCGAGAATCCCGAGCTGGCCCGCGCCGCTGCCGGTGCCGGCATAGCCTTTGTCGGCCCAAAGGCCGAGGTGCTGGAGCTCGCGGGGCACAAGGTCCACGCCCTGCACGCAGCCCGCAAGGCGGGGATCCCGGTGCTGAAGTCCACCGAACCCAGTGCGGATCCGGAAAAATTGCTGGTCGAAGCCGAGGAGATCGGCTTCCCGATCTTCGTCAAGGCCGTCGCCGGCGGCGGCGGCCGCGGCATGCGGCGGGTCGACAGCCGCAACGAACTTCCGGAAGCCCTCGCGGCTGCCATGCGGGAAGCCGACACGGCCTTCGGGGATCCCACCGTATTCCTTGAACAGGCCGTGCTGCGGCCGCGCCACATCGAAGTGCAGATCCTGGCCGACGGGCAGGGCAACGTCATGCACCTCTTCGAACGCGACTGCTCGCTCCAGCGCCGACACCAGAAGGTCATTGAAATCGCCCCCGCACCCAACCTGGACGAGGGCATCCGGCAGGCACTGTACCGGGACGCGGTCAAGTTCGCGCAAGCGCTCGGCTACACCAACGCCGGCACGGTTGAGTTCCTGGTGGACACGGTCGGTGAACGGGCCGGGCAGCATGTCTTCATCGAGATGAACCCCCGCATCCAGGTCGAGCACACGGTGACCGAGGAGATCACCGACGTCGATCTGGTGCAGTCCCAGCTGCGCATTGCCGCCGGTGAGACCCTTGCCGACCTGGGCTTGTCCCAGCAGGCCGTGTCCGTCAACGGCACCGCCATGCAGTCCCGTATCACCACGGAGGACCCGGCCAACGGATTCCGTCCGGACGTGGGCAAGATCACCGCCTACCGGTCGGCCGGCGGCGCCGGAGTCCGGCTGGACGGCGGCACCATCTACACCGGTGCCGAAATCAGTCCGCACTTTGACTCGATGCTGGTCAAGCTCACCTGCCGTGGCCGCGACTTTGCGACGGCGGCCGCCCGCGCCAAGCGTGCCCTGGCCGAGTTCCGCATCCGCGGCGTCTCCACCAACATCGCGTTCCTGCAGGCGGTGCTGGAGGACCCGGACTTCCTGGCCGGCAACGTCGCCACCTCGTTCATCGACGAGCGGCCGGAACTGCTCAAGGCCCGTATTTCGGCCGACCGCGGCACCAAGCTGCTCACCTGGCTGGCGGACATCACCGTCAACAAACCGCACGGCGAGCTGCCGGTGTCCACGGCACCGGTGGCGAAGCTGCCCGAACCCGCCAGGAAGGCGCTGGAGGCCACCGGTGCCCTGACAGCCGTTCCGGCGTCCGGCTCCCGGCAGCGGCTGCAGCAACTGGGCCCGGAGAAGTTTGCGGCCGCGCTGCGGGCCCAGACAGCCGTGGCGGTCACGGACACGACCTTCCGTGACGCTCACCAGTCGCTGCTGGCTACCCGGGTGCGCACCAAGGACCTGCTCAACGCCGCACCCGCCGTCTCGGCACTCACCCCGCAGCTGCTCTCGGTCGAGGCGTGGGGCGGCGCAACCTACGATGTCGCGCTGCGCTTCTTGGGCGAGGACCCGTGGGAGCGTTTGGCGGCGCTGCGCCAGGCGATGCCGAACATCTGCCTGCAGATGCTGCTGCGCGGACGGAACACGGTCGGCTATACCCCGTACCCGGAGGAAGTCACCACGGCGTTCGTCCGGGAAGCTGCCGCCACCGGCATCGACATCTTCAGGATTTTCGACGCGCTCAACGATGTCTCCCAGATGGAACCTGCGATCCGCGCCGTGCGGGAGACCGGAACGGCCGTGGCCGAAGTCGCGCTCTGCTACACCGGAGACCTGCTGGATCCGGCGGAGGACCTGTATACGCTGGACTACTACCTGGAGCTGGCCGGGCGGATTGTTGACGCCGGGGCGCATATCCTGGCGATCAAGGATATGGCCGGTCTGTTGCGTCCGGCGGCCGCGGCGAAGCTGGTCACGGCGCTGCGCGAGCGTTTCGATCTCCCGGTGCACGTGCACACCCACGACACGGCCGGGGGTCAGCTGGCGACGCTGCTGGCCGCCGTCGATGCCGGTGCAGATGCGGTGGACGTCGCCAGCGCGGCCATGGCCGGCACCACCAGCCAGCCGCCCATGTCGGCGCTGGTTGCGGCGTTGGCGCACACCGAACGCGACACCGGCCTGGACCTGGCCGCCGTTGGCTCGCTGGAGCCCTACTGGGAAGCGGTCCGCCGCGTCTATGCACCGTTCGAGTCGGGGTTGCCGGGGCCGACCGGCCGCGTGTATGCGCACGAGATTCCGGGCGGCCAGCTCTCCAACCTCAGGCAGCAGGCTATCGCGCTGGGACTCGGGGAGAGGTTCGAGGCGATCGAGGACATGTACTCCGCCGCGGACAAGATCCTGGGCCGCTTGGTGAAGGTGACCCCGTCGTCCAAGGTGGTGGGCGACCTGGCCCTCCAGCTGGTCGGTGCAAACGTTGATCCTGAGGAGTTCGCGTCCGATCCGGGGAAGTACGATATCCCCGATTCCGTCATCGGCTTCCTCTCCGGCGAGCTGGGCGATCCTCCCGGCGGCTGGCCGGAGCCGTTCCGCACCAAGGCCTTGGCCGGGCGCAATATCAAGCCGCGCAACGAGGAGCTGACGGCCGAGGACTCGGCAGCGCTGGCCGCGGACCCGGCCACCCGGCGTGCGGCCCTGAACCGGCTGCTGTTTGCCGGCCCTGCCAAGGAGTTCGAGAAAATCCGGGACATGTACGGCGACGTGTCCGTGCTGGACACGCTGGACTACCTGTACGGGCTGCAGCCGGGAACCGAACACGTGATCGAGCTCGAGAAGGGCGTCCGCCTGATCGCCATGCTGGGGGCCATCTCCGAGCCGGATGAGAAGGGCATGCGCACCGTGCACTGCACGCTCAACGGCCAGCAGCGCAATGTGATGGTGCGCGACGCCAGCGTGGAATCCGAGGTCAAGGTCGCGGAGAAGGCCGATCCTGCCCAGCCGGGGCACGTGGCGGCTCCGTTCGCCGGCGCAGTCACGGTCATCGTCAAGGTCGGCGACACCATTAAGGCGGGCGACACCGTGGCCACCATCGAGGCCATGAAGATGGAGGCCGGCATCACGGCTCCCGCCGGAGGCACCGTCACGCGGCTGGCGGTCTCGGCCGTCGAACAGGTCCAGGGCGGAGACCTGCTCCTGGTCATCGACCCGGCCTAGGGCCGGAGGCAAATACTCGGGAAGAGAAACGCAGGGCCGTGGCTGTGAAGCCGCGGCCCTGCGTTTCCGGCAAGGTTACTGACGCACGCCGGCGTAAATCTGCTCCACGTACTCGTCGAAATCGGCCAGCACCTGCGCCCGCTTGATCTTCAGCGACGGTGTCAGGTGCCCCGATGCTTCAGTGAAGTCGGACGGGATGATCCGGAAGGACTTAATCCCTTCCGCCTGGGAGACGGTCTGGTTGGCCCGGTCGATGAGCGCCTGGATCGCCGCCTTCACCACTTCGTGGTCAGCTGCCTGGTCCATCGTGGTGCCGGCCGGGAGGTTGTGGCGGTCCAGCCAGCCGGGCAGCGCCTCCTCGTCCAAGGTGATGAGCGCGGAGATAAACGGCCGGTTGTCGCCAATCACCACACATTGGGAAACCAGCGCATCGGCGCGGATTTGATCCTCAAGCTGGGCCGGGACAACGTTTTTGCCACTGGCCGTGACGATGATTTCCTTCTTCCGGCCGGTGACGCGCAGGAAACCGTCCGCGTCCAGTTCGCCGATGTCACCGGTGCGGAACCAGCCGTCTTCGAAGGCCTCGGAGGAGAGGTCGGGACGGTTGAAGTAGCCGCGAAGCACACAGACGCCCTTGGCGAGGATCTCGCCGTCGTCGGCGATCTTGACGGCGTTTCCGGGCAGCGGGGCCCCGACCGAGCCGATCTTGACCAGTTTGGGGGTGTTAACCGACACCGGGGCCGTGGTTTCGGTCAGGCCGTAGCCTTCCAGCACCAGGAGGCCGATGCCGTGGAAGAAGTGCCCCAGCCGTTCGCCCAACGGACCGCCGCCGGAGACCGCGTGCTCGACCCGGCCGCCCATCGCCTCACGGATCTTGTGGTACACCAGCTTGTCGAAGAGCTTGTGCTTGAGCTTGAGCATCAGCGGTACCTTGCCGGCTTCATCGGCCCGGGACCAGGCGACGGCCGTGTCCGCGGCGGCGTGGAAGATCTTGCCCTTGCCGCCGTCCTCCGCCTTGAGCATGGAGCTGTTGTAGACCTTCTCGAACACCCGCGGGACCGCCAGGATGAAGGTTGGCCGATAGCTTTGCAGATCCGGCAGCAGGTTCTTGATGTCCGGAGTATGCGCCACGGTGGCACCCGCGGCGACGCACAGGACGGAGACAAACCGCGCGAAGACGTGGGCCAGCGGCAGGAACATGATGGTCTGCGCGCCCTCGTGGGCCACTTCCGGCAGCGCCGCCGCGGCGTTCTTGGATAGCTCCACGAAATTTCCGTGGGTCAGTTCACAGCCCTTGGGCCGACCGGTGGTACCGGAGGTGTAGATGATCGTGGCCAGGTCGTCCAGGCCTGCGGCCGTACGGCGTTCCTCCACGGTGGCGTCGGGAACATCCCGGCCGGCGGCGCGGAGAGCGTCGAGTGACTCCTCGCCCAGCTGCCACACGTGTTTCAGGTCTTCCAAGCCTTCGTTGAGGGCGGCCTGGCGGACCTTCGCTTCATGGGAGGCGCTCTCCGCGAAGACCCCCACGGCACCGGAATCGCCGAGGATCCAGGCGATCTGGCTGGGGGAGGAGGTCTCGTAAATCGGCACCGACACGGCTCCGGCGAACCAGATCGCGAAGTCCACCAGGGACCATTCGTAGCGGGTGCGGGCCATGATGCCCACCCGGTCGCCTGGCTGGACACCGCTGGAGACCAGCCCCTTGGCCAACCGGGTCACGTCCGCGAGGAACTCAGTGGCACGGATGTCCTGCCACGTCCCGGACGAGTCCTTGCGGGAAAACAAGGCCGGATTCGATCCCTTCTGCGCCTGCTCAACCACCAGGCCGGCGATATTGGCATCCCGCGGAACGTCAACCAGGACGGGCACGCTGTATTCGCGCACGATAGCTCCTCACTTCTTCAGCTGTGGCCAGCTCCGGATAGCCTCCCTGACGGAGGTTCCTTTTAGCCTATAACCTAAATCACAGCGGATACTGGCAGGTAACCTACGAAACGGTAACGGTCGGCCCGCTCCCCGCCTAAGCAGCCCCGCCGGGATGGGCTGCTTAAGATGGTCTGGTGGAGAACAGCGCCCTGGCGGTGGGGATAGACATCGGCGGCACCAAGGTGGCGGCCGGGGCCGTCGACCGGTCCGGGCGCGTCGTCGCTGAGCTGGTCCGCCCCACGCCGGGACGCGATCCGCGGCACGTGGAACACCTCATCGCAACGCTGGTGCGGGAGTTGGCGTCGGAACACAACATTGCCGCAGTGGGCGTCGGAGCGGCGGGGTGGATGGACCTCGCCGGCGGGACCGTGCTGTTCAGCCCGCACCTGGCGTGGCGGAACGAACCGCTGCGGGACAACCTGGAGCGGCTGCTGGGCCGGCCCGTCACCGTGGTCAACGACGCCGATGCCGCCGCCTGGGGCGAGTTCCGCTTTGGTGCCGGAACGGGAGAGCGACGTTTGGTCTGCATTACCCTGGGCACCGGCATCGGCGGAGCCATGGTGATGGATGGCCGGCTGGAGCGGGGCCGGTGGGGTGTTGCCGGGGAATTCGGGCACCAGGTCATTATGCCCGGCGGGCACCGCTGCGCGTGTGGAAACCGCGGCTGCTGGGAACAATACGCCTCGGGCAATGCCTTGGGACGCGAGGCCCGGGAGCTGGCCGCGGCGAACTCCCCGGTGGCCCAGCGCTGGCTGCAGGCCGCGGGCGGGGTGGTGGATGACATCACGGGTGCGGTGGTGACGGAACAGGCGAAACGGGCCGACCCTGCCAGCGTCCGGCTGCTGGAAGAGGCCGGGGAATGGCTGGGGCTGGGGCTGGCCAATCTTGCCGCGGCGCTGGATCCGGGCCTGTTCGTGATCGGCGGCGGGCTGTGCGAAGCCGGCGACCTGCTGTTGGAGCCGGCCCGCCATGCGCTGGAGCGGAACCTGACGGGCCGCGGGTTCCGGCCGGTGGCGGACGTGCGGTTGGCTGGCCTGGGGCCGAAGGCCGGAATGATCGGCGCCGCGGACCTGGCCCGCGGCGATTCCACCTGATTCCACGGCCAAGCGCTAGACCCGCGCCCCGTCGTCGTGCCCGTCGCGTTCCTTCGGCAGCCGGAAGACCAGATAGACGGCAGAGGCCACGAACAGGGCCACCAGCGCCAGTACCGCAGTGAAGGGTGCGCCCCGCCAGAACATGGCGGTCAGCAACAAACCCAGCGGAGCCCCCACAGCCCCGATCCACGCCAGTACCAGTAGCGGTTCGCCTGCGCCCAGTGGAGCAGGTTCCGGCGGCACGTAGCCCTCGTCGTCGTCCGGTTCCGCGACGGTGTAATCCCGCGGGCCGGTCGGGGCTCCATCCGCCGGGACCTCCGGCAGGCGGTTCTCGAAAATCCCGCGCAGGCGTTGGGGATCGGCGCCGTTGCCGGCAGCGGGCCGGTCCGGAGGCATGCCGTCCGCGCTCCCGGAGTCTGTCTCTTCCAGCCGGGCCACGAGATCCTGCCAGGCGGCGTCGTCCCGGTCCTGGTCATGCCCGGGCATGCGTGGCTCCCGTCTGCCCCGGCGATGTGGCCGCAGTGGCCTGGATGAATTCGGCCGACCGGCGGTAGATCAGGTCGGCGTCGTGGTCCATGGTGGCCACGTGATAGCTGTCCGCCAGCGGCACCATCTCCAGCCGGTCCGTGCCAATCCGCCGCCGGAGTACATGCATGGAAGATTCCGGGACAATATGGTCCACCGCGGAGCGGAAAACGAGTGTCGGAGCGGTGACGCGGGGCAGATCGGCCACGACCGTCTTGAAGAGCTGGCCCAGCTGGTGGGCGGCAGCCACCGGGGTGCGTTCGTAGGCGCCCTCATCCATGCCCGGCTTGTTGATGTCGTTGCCAATGGCCGGCACCGAGCGCAGGACGTACTTCAACACGCCCGTGAGCGGCGCCCGCGGGTCCGCGATGGTGAGACCCGGGTTGACCAGCAGCACGCCGGAGACCGGGCGGTGCGCGGCCAGCCGCAGCGCCAAGGCACCGCCCATGGACAGCCCGGCCACGAAGACGTGGCTGCGCTCGCGGGCGAGCTCCGAAAAGGCCTGCTCGGCCGCCCCGTACCAGCTTTGCCAACGGGATGTGGCCAGATCCTGCCACGTGGTGCCGTGACCGGGCAGCAGCGGCAACCGTACCGCGTAGCCGGCATCGGCCAGGCTCTCCGCCCACCCCCGCATACTGCGCGGGGAACCGGTGAAACCATGAAGCAGGACGACGCCGACGCGGGAATTCGGGCCGTGCCCGGGGCTGGAAAAGACGCCGTCGGCAACAGAAGTCATGGCACTATCGTGTCATTACGGGAGCCGTTCGGCCATCGATAGCCGGCCGGTTCCTTCTCCGGTACCCCCATCCTGCGCAGCCACGCAGACGCAAAGCTGGAGTAGAGTCTCAAGCGGTATTGGTAAAGCGGCCGGCGGCGGCGGAACGGAAAGGCACACGTGTTCTACTGGTTCATGAAGACCATCGTCGTAGGACCGGTGGTCCGGCTACTCTTCCGGCCATGGGTCAAGGGGCTGGACAACATTCCGGACAGCGGCCCGGCGGTGCTGGCCAGCAACCACCTTTCCTTCTCCGATTCGATTTTCCTGCCCCTCGCGGTGCCCCGGCCAGTGGTGTTCCTGGCCAAGAGCGAGTACTTCACCGGCAAAGGCGCCAAGGGCAAGCTCACCGCGGCCTTCTTCAGGATGACCAACCAGCTTCCGATGGACCGATCCGGCGGAGCGGCCTCGGCCACGTCCCTGCTGGCGGGAAGGGACGCGCTGCAGGACGGCGGCCTGCTGGGCATCTACCCGGAGGGCACCAGGTCCCCGGACGGAAAGCTGTACCGGGGCAAGACCGGTGTGGCGAAGTTGGTGCTGCACACCGGCGTGCCGGTGATCCCGGTGGCGATGATCGGCACGGACAAGGTGCAGCCCATCGGCCGGCGCATCCCCAACATCCGCCGGGTGGGCATCATCATTGGCAAGCCTTTGGATTTTTCCCGCTACAAGGGGCTGGAAGACGACCGGTTCATCCAGCGTTCGGTCACCGACGAGATCATGTACGAGATCATGCGGCTCTCCGGCCAGGAGTACGTCGATTCGTACGCCAGCACGGTCAAGGCCAGGCTGACCGCACGCAAACCGGCCAAGGCGGAAAGCCAGCGCCACGCCGCCGTCGGCCTGCCGCCGGAGCAACCGGAGCCTCCGAAGGCCAAAGCACCGGGAGCCATCACGGTTATCGGCGGACCGGCACCCGCCGCCAGTCCGGCACCCGCCGCCGCCGGACCGGCACCCGCCGCCGATTCGGCACCCGCCGCCGGACCGGCACCCGCCGCCGCGGGACCGGGGGAGGCGCAGTCCGGGACGGACGAGAAGGCTGCCGGCCAGGCCGCAGCCGCCACACCCTCCAGCGCCCTGCCCGACAGTGCTGGCGACAGCGCGGCCGAGAGCGTGGCCGACAGCGCGGCCGGGCAGAGCGGCGCAGCCGGCGAAGCCGCGGGGGACGGAGCGGCTCCGGCCGGCCTCCCGGACGCCGGGGGAGCGGTCCGCGGGTCCGGCCGGAAGGGCCGGCGCTGACGCCGTCGGAATGTGACGCCCATGTGGCGGCCCATGACCTCTTCACGTGAAGCCAGCGAAGCCGCAGGTCTACGATTGAAGGGTGACCGATACAACCTTCATTGCTTCCGTTCCCGACCAGCTGCCGACGGCAGCGGACTATCCCGGTCTGGATGACTGGCGAGAGCTGCCGGTAGTGCAGCAGCCCACCTGGCACGATCCCTCGGTCTACGCGTCCTCCGTTGCCGAGCTGAACTCCCTGCCGCCGCTGGTCTTTGCCGGGGAAGTCGACGTCCTGCGGGAGCGTCTGGCCCTGGCCGCCGACGGTAAAGCGTTCCTGCTCCAGGGCGGGGACTGCGCCGAAACCTTCGGCGGAGCCACCGCCGACAAGATCAGTGCCCGCGTCAAGACCATCCTGCAAATGGCCGTGGTGCTCACCTACGGCGCCTCGCTGCCCGTGATCAAGATGGGCCGGATGGCCGGACAGTTTGCGAAGCCCCGCTCGTCCAACGACGAAACCCGTGAAGGCGTGACGCTGCCGGCCTACCGCGGCGACATGGTCAACGGCTTTGAATTCACCCCCGAGTCCCGGGCCCACGATGCCAGCCGGATGGTGCAGGCGTACCATACGTCCGCCTCCACGCTGAACCTGATCCGGGCTTTCACCCAGGGCGGTTTCGCCGACCTGCGCCTGGTGCACCACTGGAACAAGGGCTTCACGGCCAATCCGGCACATTCACGCTACGAGTCACTGGCACGCGAAATCGACCGCGCCGTGAAGTTCATGGACGCCTGCGGCGCCGACTTCGACGCCCTCAAGCGGGTCGAGTTCTTCGCCAGCCATGAAGCGCTGGTGCTGGACTACGAGCGCGCGCTGACCCGCATCGATTCGCGGACCGGCCTGCCCTACAACACCTCGGGGCATTTCCTCTGGATCGGTGAACGTACCCGCCAGCTGGACGGCGCCCACGTGGACTTCCTGTCCAGGGTGCGAAACCCCATCGGAGTCAAGCTGGGCCCGACCACGTCCGCCGACGACGCCCTGCGGCTGATCGACAAACTGGATCCCCAGCGCGAGCCGGGCCGGCTGACCTTCATCACCCGGATGGGTGCCGGCAACATCCGCCACAAGCTGCCGGAGCTCGTGAAGCGGGTCACCGAGAGCGGCGCCAAGGTGCTCTGGGTGACCGACCCCATGCACGGCAACACGGTCACCTCGCCCAACGGTTACAAGACCCGGAACTTCGACGACGTCATCGAGGAGGTGCGCGGTTTCTTCGACGTGCACCACGAACTGGGCACGTTCCCGGGCGGCCTGCACGTGGAGATGACCGGCGACGACGTGGCGGAGTGCCTCGGCGGCGCCGATCCCATCGATCAGAACGCCTTCCTGGACCGCTACGAGTCCGTCTGCGACCCGCGGCTGAACCACATGCAGTCCCTGGAAATGGCGTTCCTGGTGGCGGGGGCGCTCTCCCGCCAGCGGTAGCCCAACCCACGCTTGCCGCCCGGCGCTGCTCAGAGCGGGGACACGGAAGGCCCGGAACCAGGTGAACAGGTTCCGGGCCTTCCGGCCGTCACGGGACGCGGGCGCCGCCGGCGGCTGGCAGCATCAGACCACGGTCAGCGTGATGACCGAGCCCTCCGGCAGGGACCCATTGTCCGGGTCCTGTGTCCGCACGGTGCCGAAGAAGCCGCCGAGGAACTCCTTGACCTTCACCTCGAAGCCCAGTTCCTCCAGCGCACGCTTCGCCTCGTCCACCTGCTGGCCCACAGTGTCCGGGACCTCGACCATCCGCGGGCCCTTGGAGAGCGTCAGGGTGACGGTGTCGCCGCGGACGACCTGGCCTTCGGCCGGCGTCTGCGCCGCCACCGAGCCCGCCGGAACGTTGCGGTCGAACACGGCCTCCGGTGCCACCTCCACCTTCAGGCCGGCGCCTTCCAAGGCTGCGGCGGCGTCGGACTGCGGCTGGCCCACCACCTGCGGCACGCTGAACGGCTTCGGCCCCTTGGAGACCGTGAGCCCGACGGCGGTGCCGCGCCGCAGCTGTTCGCCCTCGGCGGGTTTGTGGCTGAGGACGGTACCTGCCGCTGCTTCCTCGTCGTACGCTTCCTTGACATCCCCGGCGGCAAGCCCTGCTTCTTCCAGCGCGGCGGTGGCCTCCTTCACGCTCATGCCCGCCAGCGGCGGCACGCCGAAGAGCTCCGGGCCCTTCGATACCACGAGGGCCACCTGCTCGAAGCGGCGGATTTCGGCGGGCGCATCGGGTTCCGTGCCGACGGCGAGCCCCGCGGCTACCTTCTCGTCGAAGACTTCCTCAAGCGTGAACTCCAGCCCCTGTTCCCGGAGCATGCCCTCAGCTTCGGCTACCGGCTTGCCGGTCACGTCGGGAACGGAAACGATGGCGCCGGGCCCGATGCCGAAGAACCACCCTGCGGCTGCGACCAAGGCGGCCACGATGGCCAGCACGACAATCCAGATGATGCCTCGGCGCCGGGGATTGCCACGGCGCAGGTTTTGTTCAGGGCGCCGCGAGCGGCGGGCCACTTCCCGCTGGCGTTTCTTCGATTCGCGGGCGGACAGCGGCCGCTGCTGCCCGGCCGGTGCCGCGGCGCCCTCGCCGGCGCTGAAAACCTGCGTGTGATGTGCGGAGCGGGAAATGACGGTAGTGCGCTGCGGATCGGAAGGGATGACCTGGGTGGATGAGGTCGCCGCCGGCTCGGTCCGGGCTGCCTGGGCATCCAGCTGGGCATCGCTGAGCGACTTGTGCACGTGCCGCAGTTCGCCCAGCAGCGCTGCGGCGTCCACCGGCCGCTGGTCCGGATCCGACCCCGTGCACCAGAGCACCAGCTCGTCGAGGTCGGGAGCCAGCCCGGGAACCAGGGTTGACGGCGCGGGCACGGTGGAATTGACGTGCTGGAACGCTACCTGGATCGGCACGTCGCCGGTGAACGGCTGGCGCCCGGTCAGCATCTCGAACAGCATGATGCCCACCGAGTAGACATCGCTGCGTTCATCGGCCGCGGTGCCGGTGACCAATTCGGGCGGCAGGTATGCGACGGTCCCGATCAAGGACCCGGTGCTGGTGCTGGTGGTCACGGCGCGCGCCAGGCCAAAATCGCCGAGCTTGACCCGCCCGTCGTCGGACATCAGCACGTTCTCCGGCTTGATGTCGCGGTGCACCAAACCTGCGGCGTGTGCGGCGGCCAGTCCTTCGATGACAGGATCAAGGACTGCCAGGGCGTGCCGCGGCGTCAGCGGAGCGGACTCGTCGAGCAGGTCCCGCAGCGTGTGCCCGGGCACGTATTCCATCGCGAGGTAGGCGACGTTGCCGTCGATGCCCTGGTCGTAGACGCCCACCACATGGGGGTGCGAGAGCCGGGCCGCGGACTTGGCCTCGCGTTCGAACCGTTCCAGGAAGCCGGCGTCTTCGGCCAGGTAGGGATAGAGCACCTTGAGCGCCACATTGCGGTCCAGCCGGGTGTCGGACGCCAGGTAAACCGTGGACATCCCGCCGCGCGCCAGGCGCGAGGCAACCCGGTAGCGCCCATCGATCAGGGCGCCGACCAGTGAATCAGTTGCCGGTTGCACTATACGATCCTAAGTCCTCACAGCGAAAGGACCCGAATCCACACCGTGGTTCGGGTCCTTTGCCAGGGGCGGCCGCCGGCTAGAACTTCTTCATGTGCGATTTCACCGCGGCCACGTAGGCCTTCGTGTCGCTGTACATTCCGTAGGTCATCACGCCGTACTGGCCCTGGTAGTAGGACGCAATAGCGATGTCCAGGGACGGGCTGGTGCTCACCAGGGAGCGGATGATCGCTACGCCGGCGGTCGCGTTGTCGTAGGGATCGAGCAGGTTGAGCTTGCGGCCCACCAGGGTCGAGGCCCACTCGCCCGAGGACGGAATGACCTGCATGGCGCCAATCGCGTTGGCCGGCGACACGGCGTCCTGCTGAAAGCCGGATTCCTGGTAGGCGTGCGCCAGGGCGAGCCGCGGATCCACGCCCATCTTGGCCGCCGTTTGGGCGATGATGTCCTTCATCTGGGCCGGGGTGGGCTGCGGCGTGGAGAGCAGCAGGCGCTTGTTCTCATTGGCTTTGCCCACCACCGCGGCCGGATACGTGTAGTGCAGGAAGGTACTGGGCACCAGCGGCTGGGCCGACGCGGTGCCGACGCTCGACGTCGTGGTTTGCGCACCGCCGGGGACGCTGATCTTCTGGCCAGGGTAGATGATCGAGGTCGACTTCAGGCCGCTGGACTGCAGCAGGCTGGACAGCGTCACGTTGAGCTTGCCGGCGATGCCGGAAAGCGTGTCGCCGGACTTGACCGTATAGCTGCCCGTGCCCGTGGCTGCGGTGCTGCTGGCCGGCGCCTTGGACGACGCCGACGCGTTGGTCACGGACGAACCGCTCACCTTGATCTTCTGACCGGGGTGGATGACCGAGGTGACCTTGAGGTTGTTGGCGGCGAGGACGGCGCCCAGGCTCATGCCGTGGCGGGCGGCAATTCCGGAGAGGGTGTCACCCGGCTTGACCGTGTAACTGCCGGTGCCCGAGGGGGCGCTGGTCCGGGTGGAAAGTTTAGCCTGAGAGGCGGACGGGACGCTGGAAGCCTTGGCTCCGCCGTTGACCGAGATATTCTGGCCGGGGTAGATGATCGAGCTGATCTTGAGGTTGTTGGCGGAGAGGAGGGCGCCCAGGCTCATGCCGTGCTTGGCTGCGATGCCGGAGAGCGTGTCGCCGGACCTGACCGTGTAGCTGCCGGCGCTGGTTTTGGTGGAAGCTTTTGCCTGGCCCGCGGCCGAGGCGGTGGAGACGCGGGCGGCTCCGCCGTTGACCGAGATATTCTGGCCCGGATAGATGATCGAGCTGATCTTGAGGTTGTTGGCGGAGAGGAGGGCGCCCAGCCTCATGCCGTGCTTGGCTGCGATGCCGGACAGGGTGTCGCCGGACTTGACCGTGTAGCTGCCGGAACCGGACGAGGACTGCGTCGCCGCATTGCCGGAGGACTTCGCGGCCGAGCCGCCCAGCTTGATCTTCTGCCCCGGGTGGATGATGGTGCTGGCACCCAGGCTGTTCAGCGACAGCACTTTCTGCACGGACAAGCCGTAACGGGCCGCGATGCCGCTGACCGTCTCACCGGCCCGAACCGTGTGGGCGGCGGGAGCGGTCTGCGCCCGCAGCGACGCGGGCAACTGGGCAACAACCTGGGAAGCGGGAATGAAAGCAGTCGCCGGAACAGTGACGCCCGGAATCGCCGCCTTGGGCTGCAGCGCCGAGCGCGGAGGCAGGTCGGCGGCCTGGGCCGGCATGGCCAAAGCAGCGGAGGACAGCACGACGGCGGGAATCGCCGCGGTTGCTGCCGCGGACAGCAGCACCCGGCGGGGCTGGCTGCGGTCGGTGCGCGTGATCGGGCGCTGATCGGTCATTGGTGTCCCTCATCCTCGTTTTACGGCCTGGCGAGCGTCCCCCAACGGGCCGCGCAGTGGTACTGGTGTGCCATTTGTTATCGATGTGAAAACTGTTACTCAAGTGAATTTACACTATTGACGCATAACACAAAAGCCACAGCGTGCGAATGAAGAATGAAGGCGGCGTGTCGAAAAGGAAATGGCTCAGCGGGGGCCGCCGTGGCACCCTTATACGGTGAGTGAACTTGAAGAACTGATTGCCGATTGGCTGCCGCTGCCGGACGTTGCCGAGCAACTGGACGTCTCCATTAAAAAGGTGCACGCCCTGCTTGAAGAACGCGCCTTGATCGAGGCACGAGTGGGGGACCGCCGGATCCGCTCGGTGCCGGCGGCGTTCCTGGTCGGCGGAACCGTGCTCGAAAGCCTCAAGGGGACGTTGGCGGTCCTGTCCGATGCCGGCTACAGCGACGAGCAAGCACTGGTCTGGCTCTTCACCGCCGATGATTCCCTGCCCGGCCGGCCCATCGACGCGCTGCGCGAGGGCCGCAAGACCGAGATCCGCCGCCGCGCCCAAGCGCTCGGCTGGTAGGCGTCCGGCCCCCTGCGGCACGCCGCCGGCTACGCGCCGGGGCCGGGCTCAGGGCAACCGGCTCAGGCGCTGCGGCGGACCGCCGAGTCGGCCAGCCTGCCCAGGGCCTGGCGCACGCCGTCCGGTACCGGCAGGGCTGCCAAGGCTGCGTCCACCGCAGCGGTCCGGTCGGAAATCATCTGCTCGGCGGCAGCCAGGGCGCCGCTGCTGGTGATCAGGCCCCGCAGCTCTTCCACCGCCACGTCGGAGAGCTCCGGTGAGCCCAGCCGGGCCTCCAGCAGGGTGCGTTCGGCCGGCGTGCAGTGGTTGAGCGTGTGTGCAATCAGCACGGTGCGCTTGCCCTCCCGCAGGTCGTCCCCGGCCGGCTTGCCGGTCGTGGCCGGATCTCCGAACACCCCCAGGACATCGTCGCGGATCTGGAAGGCCTCGCCCAGGGGCAGCGAGAACGCCTCGTAGGCCTCCAGCAGGCCGGCCGAAGCGCCCGCCAGTGCGCCGCCCACGCACAGGGGATGCACGGTGGAGTACTTGGCCGACTTGTAGCGCAGGATCTGCAGGGCGCGGTCCACGGCGGCTTCCGCCGGGCGGCCCGGTCCCGCCGCTTCCTCCAGCAGGTCCAGGTACTGCCCGGCCATGACCTCCGCGCGCATCCGGTTGAAAATCGCGCGGGCGGGCGTCCCGGACGCGGACTCCACCCCGATCCCGGCAAAGACTTCTTCGCTGAGGGACAGGCAGAGGTCGCCGGCCAGCAGGGCGGCGGCTTGCCCGTACCGTTCGGCGTCCAGCGCCCAGCCGTTGAGCCTGTGCTGCTGTTCGAACCGCCGGTGGACGCTCGGGCTGCCCCGCCGGGTATCCGAGCGGTCGATGATGTCGTCGTGGATCAGTGCCGCGGCCTGGAAAAGTTCCAGCGCGACTCCTGCCTGAACGGACTGGGCTGCGAGCACGGGACCCCCTGCCCCGCGCCAGCCCCAGTAGGCCAGCAGCGCCCGCAGGCGCTTGCCGCCCGCGGTGAGGTCGGTGATCGCCTCCACCAGCGGTGCCGCGTCCGGGGCCGCCTCCTGCAGCAGGTCCTTCTGCCCGGCGAGGAACTCCCGGAGCAATCCGGCAACGGCCTGCCGGAAGTCCTCCTGTTCGGCAGCGACCGTCGTCGTCAATGAGGGCTCCACGCCGCTACCTCCGGTCTGCCCGTGCGGGGCGGAATTCTTCAGGGCGGTACAGCATGCGGCGGAGCTCCTCGCGGTGGTACTGATGTCTCCAGCCCAGTCTAGACAATATGGTGAGGCCGCTGGGGCGGCGGCTGCGGCGGCGCGGCACGGCAGGGCGACGGCCAGCCTACGATAGTGCTGTGACCTCCCCGGACCAGCAGAACTGCACCATTCTCCACGTGGACATGGACGCCTTTTTCGTCGGCGTGGAGTTGCTGGAGCGGCCGGAGCTGGTCGGGCAGCCGGTCATCGTGGGATCCGCCTCCGGCCGGGCGGTGGTGCTCTCGGCATCGTATGAGGCCCGCAAATACGGCGTCCGCTCGGCGATGCCGATGGCGCGGGCCCGCATGCTGTGTCCGCAGGCGCTCATCATTGAACCCAGCCACACCAAGTACCAGCAGGCCTCGGCCCGGATCATGGCGATCTTCCGGGAAATCACGCCGTACGTGGAACCTCTCAGCGTCGACGAAGCTTTCCTCGACGTGGCCGGTGCGCGCCGGCGGCTGGGTGAACCGCTGGAAATCGGCGCGCTCATCCGCCGCAGGATCTCGACCGAGTTGGGCCTGACCGCGACGGTAGGCATCGCCGCCACCAAGTTCGTGGCAAAAATAGCTTCCACGCATGCCAAGCCGGACGGACTGCTGCTCATACCCGAGGCCGAGACGGTCGAGTTCCTGCATTCCCTGCCGGTAGGAGCCCTGTGGGGAGTCGGCGCCAAAACGCGGGAGGTCCTGGCCCGCCTCGGCATCCGTACCGTTGCCGATGTGGCACAGACTCCGCCCGCGGCGCTGCACCGCGTCCTGGGAGCCACCGGCGACCACGTCCATCGGCTGGCCTGGGGAATCGACGACCGGACGGTCACCCCGGAACGGGTGGAGAAGAGCATCGGTGCCGAAGAAACCTTTGAAAAGGACGTCGACGACGACGAGCTGCTGGAGCGCGAACTCCTGCGGCTGGCCTATCGGACCGCCGCCAGGCTCCGCGCCGGGAACATGCGCGCCGGGACCATAGCGCTGAAACTTCGGTATTCCGACTTCACAACCCTGAACCGGTCACGGAAGCTGCCGGCGCCATCGAACAGCGCCCAGCAGCTGCAGGCCGCAGCGGCGGGGCTCCTGGCGGCCATCGGCGAGCGTCCGCAGGCGGTCCGGCTCATCGGATTGCGGGCGGAGCAGCTGGAGGACGCCGGCCGGGGCGGCCAGCAGTTGAGCTTTGACGGCCACGAGGATACTTGGCACAGTGCCGAACAGGCCCTGGACGAAGTAAACCGGAAGTTCGGCGGCGCGGGAATCGTGCCTGCCTCGCTGCTCAAGTCCGGGCCCCGCAAGCCGACGGAGCAGGGCCCGGAATCCGGCCGCCGGCCGGGGCGGGGCCGGGGCGCTTGAAATCGCCGGGGACGGGATCACAGTTGGGTCATCTTAGCTTTCGATTGCAGGCTTTGCGCTCTATTCTTAGTAGCAAAGGTCAATTCGGTTCCGGTTTGTTTCAGGAACTCTTGTCCCGCGGAGTTCGTTGTACGCTATGCACCCCTGGGGGACTGGAACAAAGGAGGCTCAGATGCCACTCTCAGAGCATGAACAGCGGCTGCTGGAACAACTGGAGCAGCAGTTGCATGCTGATGACCCGAAGTTTGCCAGCCACATGGAATCGGCCAGCGGCCGATCGTTGTCGACGCGCCACATCGTCGTGGGCTCACTCGTCGCGATTGCCGGAATCCTGGTCCTGCTCACCGGCATCCTCAGCCAGATCATCGCCGTCGGGGTCCTGGGGTTCGTCATCATGGGTGCCGGCGTTTACTGGGCCACCACGCGTCGGGCCGGGGCAGGGTCGCCGCGGTCGACCGGCAACAAGCAGACTTCCTCGTCGAAGGGCGGCTTCATGGCGAGCCTCGAGGAGCGGTGGGACGAACGGCACCACGGCGAAGACCGCTGACACAAGACCCGGCCACCGGGAGCAGCCGCTGAGGCTCCTCCACTTTGCCCCACCCGGGGCCTAACGGCCGGACAGCACGAAGGCAAGACCCGTCAAACGTCGGGTCTTTTCGTGTTTAAGGGGGCCTGGTAAGCGGCGATCCGCTCCATTCCGCCCCACCACGGCCGGTTCGGCCGGCCTAGATAGGATCCACCGGGATCTCCCGCTGCCGGTGGCTCCCCAAACCCTCCACTTTCCTTCCACTTCGCTCCACCCGGCTACTTCCGCGCCCTCATGCGGATGGCACCGAACATTTCCAGCTACAAAAGGGACCGGAAGTAGTTGACTGTGGCGTGATGTGGAGTAAAGTGGAGGACATAAGAGGGTAGTGGTGACGCAGGGGGCGACGGTCTCCTCTAATCGGCAGGGCGGTGGCGATGTTCCTCGGGACACATTCGCCGCGGCTGGACGAGAAGGGGCGCCTGATACTTCCCGCAAAGTTCCGCGAGGAGCTTGCCGATGGACTCGTCCTGACGAGGGGCCAGGAGCGTTGCATCTACGTCTTCAGCCAGAAGGAATTCGAACGGGTTCACGAGGAGATGCGGAAGGCTCCGATATCTTCCCGCCACGCCCGCGACTACATTCGGGTCTTTCTGTCCGGAGCCTCTGACGAAGTACCGGACAAGCAGGGCCGGGTCACCATCCCGCCGGCGCTGCGAACCTATGCAGGGCTCGATAGGGAGTTGGCGGTCATCGGCGCGGGAACCCGCGCGGAGATCTGGGATGCCCGGGCCTGGGACGACTACCTCCAGGAGCAAGAAACCGCCTTCTCCGAAACAGACGAAGACGTACTGCCCGGAGTCTTCTGACCCCGGGACGACAAACACGACACGCGGCACGGACGTTCTTGGATGAGATCTCCAGCCGCCCGGCAGGTCCAACCTGGCTCACCTTCCCCGGAGCCAGGCGGGACAGGCCAGGCGCGGATGGGGATCTGGTTCAAGGACCTTCGGCCTTAAAAGACAGTGACTAACCGGTCCCATGTACCGGCAGGAAAGAAGGCTTCAGGATGGACAGCGAGCGGCCGGCAGGGGAGCGCCACATTCCGGTGCTCCGCGACCGCTGCATCAACCTGCTCGCCCCGGCCATCGAGCGCGCGGTGGCGGAACGGGGCCGCGCCGTCGTCGTCGACGCGACGCTCGGCATGGGCGGACATTCGGAGGCCATGCTGCAGCGTTTCCCGCAGTTGCATCTGATCGGGATCGACCGGGACGAACAGGCGCTGGCGCTGGCCGGAGAGCGGCTCCGGCCTTTCGCCGGGCGCACCGATCTGGTTCACGCGGTTTACGACGAGATCGCCGACGCGGTTCATGACCTCGGTGCCGGCCAGATCGACGGCGCGCTGTTCGACCTGGGCGTCTCCTCGCTCCAGTTGGACGAGCGGGACCGCGGTTTCGCCTATTCCTACGACGCACCCCTGGACATGCGGATGGACACCAGCAGGGGGATGACTGCCGCGGACATCGTCAACACCTATGCCGAGGCGGACCTGGTGCGCATCATCCGGCGCTGGGGCGAAGAAAAGTTTGCCGGACGCATCGCGTCCAGCATTGTGGCGGCCCGCGATGAAGCCCCGCTGACCACCACCGGCCAACTCGTGGACGCTATCCGCAAGGTCGTGCCGGCTGCCGCGGCGCGGACCGGCGGCCACCCGGCGAAACGCACCTTCCAGGCGCTGCGCATCGAAGTCAACGAGGAGCTGGACGTGCTTGAGCGTGCCCTGCCCGCCGCCATCGACGTGCTGGCCCTCGGGGGCCGGATTGTCGTGATGTCTTACCACTCGCTGGAGGACAAGATCACCAAGGCCGTCTTCGGCCAGCTTTCGAAGTCATCCGCACCCCGCGGCTTCCCCGTGGAGCTGGAAGAACACAAGCCGCAGCTGAAGACCCTGACCAAGGGCACCGAAGTGCCTACGGCAGCAGAGATTGAAGAGAACCCGCGGGCCGCGTCGGCCAAACTGCGGGCGGTAGAACGGATCCGGAACAGGAGCGCAAGATGAGTGCCAGTGCCCACGCGGCCCGTCCCGACCAGCATCAGTACGTGCACGGCAGCGCTGCGCCGGCCCGAGGTCCCGCAACCGCGCCCCGGCAGGCGCCCCGCCGTACCCCGCTCTCCGTTGTGCCCAACGGCCCGACACGCAAGCGGGTGCCGTTCGCCCTGTTCTGCTTCACCGTCCTGGTGCTCGCCCTCGGCAGCGTACTGATGCTGAACATCTCGGTCTCCAGCGGACAGTACAAGCTGGTGGAGCTGCGCAACGAGCAGGTGTCCCTGGCCCAGGCGAACGAAAAACTGACACAGCAACTCGAAAACAACCAGGCTCCCCAGAATCTGGCTGCCAAGGCGGCAGAATTGGGAATGGTTACCTCCCCGTCGGTGGGGTCCATCAATCTGGAGAGCCGGAAGGTCGCCGGGAAGCCAAAGGCCGCGGAAGCAGGCGCGGCGCCGGAGCTGCTGGTGGCCCAGCCGGAAAACCCGGGCCACCAGCCGCCCGCCAACGACGGGGCCGGGAAGAAGGCCGACGCCCCCGCCGCGGCGGAGGAAACGGCGAAATCTGCTGCCGCTGCCGAAGCCGCCGCAGAAGGGGACTCGGCACGGAAACCAGATGAGAAGCAGCTAAACGGCGGCAGCATCCCGGCGCCGAAGCAACAGACAGGCCAGTAACCGCCCGGCAACGCAAACGAGGTACGTGTGGCAGCACCAACAGCCGACCGGCAGCACCCCAACCGCACGGCGAGGGCCACACGGAGGCTCCGGGCCGGGCTGGCGATCGTGCTGGTCCTGCTGGTCATCCTCGGGGCCCGTTTATTCCAGCTGCAGGGACTCGACACAGCCGGCATGGCCCAGGCTGCGGTGGACAAGCGCCTGCGCACCGTCGACCTGCCCGCGCTGCGCGGCGAGATCCTGGACGCCAACAACAACGTGCTCGCCCGCAGCGTGCAGCGGTTCGACGTGGTGGTGGACCAGCGCCTGGTCGAGGACTACACCAGGTTCGACCCGATCAGCCAGAAGTCCGAGGACGTCAAAATCGCCGACGCCATTGCCGAGCTGGCGGGCATCCTGGGCCAGGACGTGGAGACCGTCACCGAAGCGGTCATCGGCGACAAGCCCTTTAATTACGTGGCCAAATCGGTCACCCCGGAAGTGCAGCAGAAGATCGAGGACCTGGCGTTCCCCGGGCTGTCCGCACGTGCAACCACCATCCGCAACTACCCGGCAGGGGCGGTGGCCGGCTCCGTGGTCGGGTTCATGCGGTCGGACGGTGTGCCGCTCGAAGGCATCGAGGCCTCGCAAAACGACGTTCTCTCCGGAACCCCGGGCTCGAGGACCTACGAAATCGGTGCCGACGGCATCCGCATTCCGGTCGGGACCAACGAAGAAGTCCCGGCCGTGGACGGCCAAAGCGTGCGCCTGACCCTGAATACCGATATCCAGTGGTACGCCCAGGAAGTCATCGCCGAGACCGTGCAGGATTACGGCGCCGACTACGGCACCGTCGTCGTCCTCAATGCCAAGACCGGCGACCTGATAGCGCTGGCGGATTCCACGACGGTGGACCCCAACGACCCGGGCGCCACTCCCGACAGCGAACGGCAGTCGATGGCGGTGACCCGTGCCTTCGAGCCAGGGTCGACCACCAAGATGATCACCATGGCGGCCGCGATCGAAGAGGGCATCACCACCCCGGCTTCGCGATACACCATCCCGCCCAAGTACACGGTCAACGGCCAGACCTTCCAGGATGCGACGCCGCACGGCACCCTGACGCGTACGACGGCCGGAATCTTCGCTCAGTCGCTGAATACCGGCACCACCATGATCGGGCAGCAGCTGACGCGTCAGCAGCGCTACGACTACCTGCGGAGGTTCGGCATCGGCCAGCGCTTCGACATCGGCATCAACGGGGCGACCGCCGGCCTGCTGGCCGAGCCCGGGACGTGGGACGGACGGCAGGAGTTCACCGTCCTGTTCGGCCAGGGCCTCGCACAGACAGCCCTCCACACCGCCGTTGCCTTCGGGACCATCGCCAACAACGGCGTGCTGATGCAGCCGCGGCTCATCGACGCCTATATCGACCCGAACGGCACCGAGCACGAGGTGCCGGTCGAGAAGGGCAGCCGGGCGGTGTCCAAGAAGACCGCCAACCTGGTGCAGGACATGCTGGAAACCAACTCGAAGTACCACAGCGGCAAGCCCGGTAACATTAAGGAGTATCGGATCGGGGTCAAGACCGGTACAGCCGAAGCACCGGCCGCTGACGGGGGATTCAGCGGCTACACCATTTCGATGGCCGGCATCGCCCCGATGGAGGATCCGCAGTTCGTCGTCGTGGCGACCATCCAGCGGCCGCAGGGCGGGGTGCTGACGCTGTCTGCCGGACCGACGTTCAAGAAGGTCATGACGCAGGTCCTCAACGCCTACGACGTGCCGCCGTCCACCAGCAAACGGGTCGACCTGCCGCTGGAATGAACCAACCTGGAGAATATGTGAGTTCCACTGCCGAGCAGCCCCACCGGTCCGCCTCGCCCTTGCGGCCCCAAACGGTCAGGCCGGTCCGGTTGGCGGCGCTGAGCAGCATGCTGCAGCACCGCGGGCTCCCCGTACCGGTGGGGAGCCCGGCGACGGAGGACCTGGCCTTTACCGGTATCACCATAGATTCGCGTTCCGTCGAGCCGGGGGACCTGTACATAGGCCTGCCCGGGGCCCGCCGGCACGGCGCCGACTTCGCCGCCCAGGCCGAAGCGGCCGGAGCAGCGGCCATCTTGACCGACGACGACGGCGCCCGGCGGGCAGCCGGCTGCGCCCCCGGGCTGCCGGTGCTGCGCTCCGGGGACCTGCGCGCACTCGTGGGCCCGCTGGCGGCCGCCGTCTACGGCAGCCAGCCGGAGGGCGGCAGGGCGCCGGCGCTCTTTGGCGTCACCGGAACCAACGGCAAGACCACCACCACCTACTTCATCAAGTCCCTCCTGGAGGCGCTGGGCCTCAGCACCGGACTTATCGGAACCATCGAGATCACGGCCGGCTCCGAACCCATTCCCAGCGCCCTGACCACGCCGGAATCGCCCGAGGTGCACGGGTTGCTGGCGCTGATGCGTGAACGGGGGCTGGACGCGGCGGCCATGGAGGTCTCCTCGCATGCCATTTCCTTCCGGCGCGTCGACGCCGTCCGGTTCGACGTGGCCGGCTTCACCAACCTCACCCAGGACCATCTGGACCTGCACGGGAGCATGAACGAGTACTTCGAGACCAAGGCCCGCCTGTTCAGTCCGGAACGGTCCGGCCGGGCGGTCGTCTGCGTCGACGATGACTGGGGCCGTCGACTCGCCGGCCACGCCCGGGCCGCCGGAGTCCCGGTGGCCACCGTGGCCACGCAGGGCGGCAGCGCCGACTGGTCCGTCCGCAACCCGGTCCGTGCCGGCCTGGGACACCGGTTCGAACTGCACGGGCCCGGCGGCGTGCTGCTGCGGCTGCACACCGGACTGCCCGGCTCGTTCAACATCTCCAACGCCGCACTGGCGGTGGCGATGGTGGCGGCCTCCGGAACATCCCCGGCCAAGCTCCAGCAGGCGCTGGACGCGGCGGATCCGCTGACCGTCGAGGTTCCCGGCCGGATGCAGGTGCTCAGCGAGAACCCGGCAGCGATCGTCGACTTCGCGCACAATCCCGACGCGCTCGAGAGAACCCTGGCCTCGGTGCGCCGTCCCGACCCCGGGGCCCGCGTGATCGTTGTGTTCGGGGCGACGGGAGAACGCGACCAAACCAAGCGCCCGCTGATGGGGGCCATCGCCGCCCGCCTCGCCGACGTCGTCATTGTCAGCGATGACGACCCGCACGGCGAGGATGCGGCCCGCATCCGCGCCGACGTGCTGGCCGGTGCCCGTGCCGCGGCCGAACAGGAGCACCTGCCGGCCGAGATTCTCGAAGTCTTCCCCCGTGCGGACGCCATCGAGCGCGCCGTGGCCCTAGCGGAACCCCGGGACACGGTTCTCGTCGCCGGCCGCGGCCACGAGGTCTGGCAGGAGGTCAACGGGGAGAACCTGGCCCTCGACGACCGGGAGGAACTGCGCGCGGCCCTGCACCGGCACGGATTCGAAGTGCTCTCCCCGAACGCGGTAGAGTCCTAGATCGTCATGATTGAACTAACTGCAGCCGATATAGCGGCGATTACCGGCGGACGGATCGTTGGGGAGCCCGTCGGTGCCGCGGGGGAGACCGCCGGCATCACCGTGAGTTCCGCCACCACAGACTCCCGCGAGATTGAACCCGGCGGCCTGTTCGTGGCCAAGCCGGGCGAGACGGCAGACGGGCACTTCTTCGTCGCTGCGGCGTTTGAAGCCGGTGCCGTGCTGGCACTGACCGAACGCGAGGTCTCCGACGCCGCCGGCCGCCTCCTGCCGCAGATCGTGGTGGCGGACGCCGTGCTGGCCATGGGCGCCGTGGCCGCGGCCATCGTGGCCCGGCTGCGCGCCGCCTCGGGACTCGAGGTCGTGGGCATCACCGGCAGCGCCGGCAAGACCACGACCAAGGACCTGCTGGCGGGCATCCTGCGCCGGGTGGCGCCCACCGTGGCCCCCATCGGCTCGTACAACGGCGAGGTCGGCGTCCCGCTGACGGTGTTCGCCGCGGACTTCAACACCCGCTACCTGGTGGTGGAGATGGGTGCCACCGGCATCGGCCACATCCGGTACCTGACGGACATGGTCAACCCAGGCGTCGGCGTGGTGCTGGGCGTCGGGAGCGCCCACGCAGGGGAATTCGGCGGCGTGGAGAACATAGCGATCGCCAAGGGCGAGCTTGCCGAGGCGGTGCCACCCGGCGGTACCGTCGTGCTCAACGCAGACGATCCCCGCGTCCAGGCCATGGCCGGCCGCACCCGGGCCCGCATCCTGTACTTCACCTCCGACGACGACTTCACCCTGCCCGACGGGAGCGCGGCCCAGTTGCTGCGGGCCCGCGGCTCCGGTGTTAACGACGCCGGGCACCCCGACTTCACGCTTCGCTTCCCGGACGGCTCCGAGCACCGGGTAACCTCCGGGCTGATCGGCGTCCACCACGTGACCAACCTGCTGGCCGCCGCCGGCGCCGCCTGGGCGCTGGGCGTGCCGGCGGAGACCATCGCCGCCGGCCTGGACGGGGCCGGCCCCGCCAGCCGCTGGCGGATGGAGCGGACCGAGCGCGCGGACGGCGTCACGGTGATCAACGATGCCTACAACGCCAACCCGGAATCCATGCGGGCGGCGCTGCGCACGCTGGCCGAACTCGGCCGCGGCCGCCGTACCTGGGCGGTGCTGGGCGAAATGCTGGAATTGGGCGAAGACTCCGTGCATGAGCACGACGCGATCGGACGGATAGTGGTCCGGTTGAACATCTCGCACCTGATCGTGGTGGGAGAGGGAGCCAAGGCCATGCACAACGCCGCCGTCTTGGAAGGCTCCTGGGGCGACGAATCGCTCTGGGTGCGGACGCCTGAGGAGGCCCGCCGGGTGCTCGAGGAGAAGCTGGAACCGGGCGATCTGGTGCTGTTCAAGTCCTCCAACGGAGCCGGGCTGCGGTTCCTGGGCGACCGGATAGCATTAGGAAATCCGTCGACGGCTGGCCCCGCGGCGGCGGCAGCGCGCGGAATCGAAGCCCAAGAGGAAGGCCAGGCGCAGTGATAGCCCTGCTAATCGGTTCTGCCCTGGCGCTGGTCCTGTCCCTGCTCGGTACTCCCTTGTTCATCAAGCTGTTGGTGAGGAGGGGCTACGGCCAGTTCATCCGCGACGACGGCCCGACGGCGCACCACACCAAGCGCGGAACGCCCACCATGGGCGGCGTGGTCATCGTGGCCTCGGTGATGCTCTCCTACTTTGCCACGCACCTGATGATGTGGCTGATGAACGGGGACGCGCACCCCGGGCCCACCGTCTCGGCCGGCGTCCTCATGCTGCTGATGGCCGGCATGGGGCTGGTGGGTTTCCTGGACGACTTCATCAAAATCTCCAAGCAGCGCAGCCTCGGGCTGCGGGCCTGGGCGAAGATCGTGCTGCAGGGCATCGTCGGCATTCTCTTTGCCGTCCTGGCCCTGAACTTCCCTGACAATATGGGCCGCACCCCGGCCTCGATGAACATTTCCTTCGCCCGTGACATCCCGTGGCTGGACCTCGCCTTCGGCGGCACCGTGCTCGGCACTATCCTGTTCATCATCTGGTCGAACATTATCGTCACGGCAGCTACCAACGGCGTGAACCTGACCGACGGGCTGGACGGGCTCGCGGCGGGCGCGTCGGTGATGGTCTGCGGCGCCTACATGCTGATGGGCATCTGGCAGTTCAACCAGAGCTGCGGCTCGGTCAAGGTGCCCGGGGAGGTCTGCTACGAGGTACGCGACCCGCTGGACCTGGCGCTGCTGGCAGGGACCATGGCCGGCGCGCTGATCGGGTTCCTGTGGTGGAACACCGCGCCCGCCAAGATCTTCATGGGCGACACCGGGTCGCTGGCGATCGGCGGCGCCATCGCCGGGTTCGCCATCCTGTCCCGCAGCCAGCTGCTGCTGGTGGTCATGGCGGGCCTGTTCGTGATCATCTCGCTGTCCGTGATCATCCAGGTGGTCTACTTCAAGCTCAGCGGCGGCAAACGCGTCTTCAAGATGGCGCCCCTGCAGCACCACTTCGAGCTCAAGGGCTGGGCCGAAGTCACCGTCGTCGTCCGCTTCTGGATCATCGCCGGGCTGTGCGTGGCTGCCGCGCTGGGCATCTTCTACGCCGAATGGGTCCTGGGCTCATGAGCCGGCTCGATTCACTCACCTCCTGGGACGCGGACTGGTCCGGGCTGCGCGTGGTGGTCGCCGGCATCGGGCTGTCGGGTTTCTCCGCCGCCGACACGTTGATCGAATTGGGCGCCGCCGTCGTCGTCGTCGACGGCAGCGACACGGAGGAAAACCGGGCCAAGGCAGACACGTTGAAGATTGTCGGGGCCCGGCAGGTCCTGCTGGGCGAAGACCACGTCCGCGCACTGCCCGACGTCGGCGGGGAGCCGGCCGAGCTGGTGGTCGCCTCGCCGGGCTGGCAGCCCCGGACCCCGCTGCTGGCGGCCGCCGCCGACGCAGGAATTCCGATCTGGGGCGACGTCGAACTCGCGTGGCGGGTACGCGAACGCGCCGGCCGGCGCACTGCCGAATGGCTGGCCATCACCGGTACGAACGGTAAGACCACGACGGTGGGGATGGCCGAATCCATGCTGCAGGCGGCCGGGCTGCGCGCCATCGCCGCGGGCAACGTCGGCACGCCGATCCTGGACGCAGTGCGTGATCCCATCGGCTACGACGTCATCGCCGTCGAGCTTTCCAGCTTCCAGCTGCACTGGACCCACACGATGTCCCCGCTGGCCTCCGTGGTGCTCAACGTGGCCGAAGACCACGTGGACTGGCACGGAACCTATGAGGCGTACCTGGCCGACAAGGCCAGGATTTATGAGCGGACCAGGATCGCGTGCATCTACAACGCCGAGCAGCGCGAGACCGAGGAGATGGTCGAAGAGGCCGACGTCGTCGAAGGCTGCCGGGCGATCGGCTTCACCACCGGCATGCCATCGGTCAGCATGGTCGGCGTCGTGGAGAACCTGCTCGTGGACCGGGCCTACATCGAAGAACGCCGGGACTCCGCGGCCGAGCTGGCCGGCCTCAGCGACCTGGGTGAACCGGCGCCCCGGCACCAGGTGGCCAACGCCCTGGCCGCCGCCGCCCTGGTCCGGGCGTATGGCGTGGAACCGGCCGCGGTCCGCGAAGGACTCCGGCGGTTCGATCCGGGGGCACACCGGATCCAGAAGGTGCTGGAGCGCGCCGGAGTGCTGTGGGTCAACGACTCCAAGGCGACGAACCCGCATGCGGCTTCGGCCTCGCTGGCCTCTTTCTCCTCCGTCGTGTGGATCGCCGGGGGTCTGTCCAAGGGTGTCAACTACGACGAGCTGATCGCCGACCACGCGCGCAGGCTGAAAGCGGTCGTGCTGATCGGCAGGGACAACACCGCCCTCCTGGCCTCGTTGCAGCGACACGCACCGGATGTCCCCGTCGTCCACGCGTACCCGGGGGACACTGGAGGCAGGCCGCCGACGACGGGGAACGTTGACGGCGAAACCGTGATGACGGCGGCCGTGGAAGCAGCAGCCGGCATCGCCGCCGACGGGGACACCGTGCTGATGGCCCCGGCAGCCGCCTCGATGGACCGGTTCACCTCCTACGCTCACCGCGGCAACGCGTTCATGGAAGCCGTCCGCCGGTACGGAGAGGGACAGGCACCGTCGACTAAGGAGCAGTAATGGCCACCACCCGCAGCGGAAGCCGGCCACCGGCCGCTGCCCGCGGACACGCCGCTCCCGGGACGAAGGCCGCCCCCGCCGGCCGCCTGCGCGAGCTCCGCCAGCGCGGCACCGATCTGTTGGACCGCATCCAGGGCACCGGAACGCAGTCCAGCGGGGCCAGCTACTACCTGATCCTCGGCTCCGCCCTCGCCCTGACCGCCATCGGCCTGCTGATGGTGCTCTCGTCGTCGGCGGTGGAATCCATCGCCGATGAAACCTCGCCGTTCAGCCTGTTCATGAGGCAGGCCCTGTTCGCCGGCCTGGGCGTCACGGCGATGCTGGTCCTCTCGCGGTGGAAGGTCTCCACGTACCGAAAGCTGGCCTGGCCTGCCCTCGCGGTGTCGGTGCTCCTGCTGCTCTTGGTCTTCACCCCGCTGGGCGAATCGGTTGGCGGCAACCGCAACTGGATCCACCTTCCCGGCAATGTTTCCCTGCAGCCCTCGGAAGTCGCCAAGCTGGGGATGTCCCTATGGATGGCGACGGTGCTGGCGGCCAAGGAACGGCTGCTGGGCCAATCCAAGCACCTGCTGATCCCGGTGGTGTTCCCCGGTGCCCTCCTGGTGGTCGGCCCGGTGCTGCTGGGCAACGACCTGGGCACCGCGATGATCCTGATGCTCATCATCGCCGGCGGGCTGTTTTTCGCCGGCGCCCCGTTGAAGCTGTTCGGCCTGGCCGGACTCGCCGCCGGCGCGCTGGTGTTGCTGCTCGTGGTGGTCAGCCCGAACCGCATGGGCCGCATCCTCATGTGGACCGACCAGAGCTGTGAGGCGACGACCGGGCTGAACATGCAGTCCTGCAACGGGCTCTTCGCGCTGGCCTCCGGCGGCTGGTGGGGTGTGGGACTTGGCCAGAGCCGGCAAAAATACAACTGGATCCCGGAAGCCCACAACGACTACATCTTCGCCATCATCGGCGAAGAGCTCGGCCTGCTCGGCACCACCGTGATCCTGGCCCTGTTTGGTGTCCTGGCCATCGCGCTGGTCCGCACCGTGATGCGCCAGGAATCCCTGTTCGTACGGATCCTCGCCGGTTCCATCATGGTCTGGATCATCGGCCAGGCGTTCGTGAACATTGCGGTGGTCACCGGCCTGCTTCCGGTGATCGGCGTGCCGCTGCCGTTCATCTCCTACGGCGGTTCCGCCCTGACGGTGACCCTGGCCGCCGTCGGTGTACTCTTGTCCTTTGCCCGGACCGATGTGCCTGGCCGGAAGAAGTCCGGGGGACTCCTTGGCCGGCTGCGTCAGCAAGCGCCGGCCGGGAACCGCTGACCCCATCCCAGACCACCAGCAGTCGAGCAGAAGGTACTCCAGCAACACCATGAACACTTCCGAGCCCTCTGTTGTCCTGGCCGGCGGCGGCACCGCCGGGCACGTCAGCCCGCTGCTGGCCATCGCCGGAGCCGTCGTCCAGGCCGCCCCCACGGCCCGCATCCTCGCCGTGGGCACCGCCGTCGGCATGGAGACCCGGCTGGTCCCCGCGGCCGGCTACCGGCTCGCCACCATCGGGCGGGTGCCGCTGCCGCGCCGCCCGTCCCTCGACCTGCTGAAGCTGCCGTTCAAGTTCGCTGCGGCAGTGCGCCAGGCCGCGGGCATCCTCGACGGCGCGCGGGCCGACGTCGTGGTTGGCGTGGGCGGGTATGTGAGCACTCCGGTCTACATCGCCGCCCGGCTGCGCCGGGTGCCGATCGTGATCCATGAAGCCAACGCCCGGCCGGGGCTGGCCAACCGCGTCGGGGCGCGGCTGACCCGGTGGGTCGCGGTCGCGTTCAAGGACACCCAGCTGCCCGGCGCCCGCTGGGTCGGCATGCCCATGCGGCCCGAAATTTCCACCCTGGACCGGGAAGCCTCACGCGAAGCCGCGCGCCGGCGGCTGGGGCTGGCGCCGGACCAACCGACCCTGATTGTCACCGGCGGCTCCTCGGGCGCGCTGAGCATCAACCGCACCATCGGTGCTTCGCTGCAGGAGCTTGCCGCGGCAGGCGTCCAGGTGCTGCACATCACCGGGCGGAACAAGGCGCTGCGGGACGCCGACGGGCAACTGCTCGCCGCCCCCGGCTACCACCAGGTGGAGTTTGTGGACAGCATGCAGGATGTCTACGCGGCGGCCGACCTCCTGCTGGCGCGCGCCGGCGCGGCCACGGTGTGCGAGATAGCCGCCGTGGGGTTGCCGTCCGTGCTGGTCCCGCTGCCGCACGGCAACGGCGAACAGGCCCTGAACGCGGCCTCCCTCGTGGCGGCCGGCGGGGCCGTGCTGGTCCGCGACGGCGAATTCACAACCCGCTGGGTCACGGACGAGCTGATTCCGTTGCTGAAAAGCCCGGAGCGGCTGCAGCAGATGTCCGCGGCGGCACACGCCCTGGGAATCCGCGACGCGGACATCCGAATGGCACAATTGGTGCTCGAGGCAGCAGGGAGGACCACAGATGAAAGCCGCTGATTTCCACACCACGGCCCGGCTGCCGTTCGGCGACCTCGGCGCCGTGCACTTCATTGGATTGGGTGGCGCCGGAATGTCCGCCATCGCCCGGATCCTGCTGGCCCGCGGCGTGCCGGTATCCGGTTCGGATGCGAACGACTCAGCGGTCCTGCGCCAGCTGGAGGCGCTCGGTGCACGCGTCTTCGTCGGCCACGAGGCGGCCCATGTCGCCGGCGCGGACACGGTGGTGGTCTCCACCGCCATCCGGCCGGAAAACCCCGAACTGCAGGCCGCCGCCGCCGCCGGCCTGAACATCGTGCACCGCTCGGTGGCGCTGGCCGCCGCGATGGACGGGAAGCGGCTGATCGCCGTCGGCGGCACCCACGGCAAGACCACCACCACGGCCATGGCTACCGTGATGCTGCAGGCAACCGGATGCGACCCTTCGTTCGCCATCGGCGGCGATGTGGCGGCGCTGGGCGTCAACGCCGCCCACGGGCAGGGCGAATTGTTTGTCGCCGAAGCCGACGAATCCGACGGCTCGTTCCTCAACTACCGGCCGCAGGTCATCGTGGTGACCAATGTGGAGGCCGACCATCTGGACCACTACGGGTCAGCCGAGGCCGTGTACGCCTCCTTCGACCGGTTTGCCGCACTGCTTCCTGCCGACGGCACCCTGGTGGCCTGCCTCGACGACGACGGCGCCCGCGCCTTGGCGGAGCGGGCGGCAGCGTCCGGCGCAGGAGGCCGCGTGCTGGGCTACGGCTACGCGGCCGACGCCCAGGTGCGCATCGAAGGGACTGAATTCGCCGGCTCGGGGAGCACCAGCAGGATCGAATACCCCGGCGGCAGTTGCACGCTGCGGCTGCAGGTGCCGGGCGAACACAACATCCGCAACGCCGCCGCCGCCCTCGCCGTCGCCATCACGCAGGACATCGATCCGGCCGCCGCAGCCGATGGACTGGCCGGGTTCACCGGGGCGGCCAGGCGGTTCGAGGCCAAAGGCACGGCGGCAGGCGTACGCGTGTTCGACGACTACGCACACCATCCCACCGAGGTCCACGCAGCCCTCACGGCCGCGCGCAAGGTGGCCGGCGGCCACGCGGTGCATGTCCTGTTCCAGCCGCACCTGTTTTCCCGCACCCGGGAATTCGCGGCGGAATTCGCCCGGGCCCTGCAATTGGCCGACTCGGCCGCCGTCCTCGATATCTACGCCTCCCGCGAAGATCCGATCCCGGGCGTCACCAGCGAACTGATCACCAGCCGGCTGGCGCCCGGCAGCTATGCACCGGATCCGGGGCGGGCGGTGAGAGACATCGTGTCCCGCTCCCAACCCGGGGACATCGTGCTGACCGTCGGCGCCGGAGACGTGACCCAATACGGGCCGGTCTTGGTCGAGGCCCTGGGGCAGGCCGCAGCGGCGGCGCGATGAGTCCGCGCAAGCCACGCACTCCCGCTGCGCGTCCCGCCGCCCCCCGGCAGCCGGAAGCCCCCCGCCGGCCGGAGGCCACCGGGCAGCAGCCCCATCAGGCAGCGGCGGCGGACGCGGGCCGGGGTACGGACGCCGGCCGGGATCCGGGGGTGCGGATCAACACCGGCAGGGTGTCGGCCATGCCCGCCGCTGAGTCCGCCACGGCAGCCAAGCCGGCGCCGGCGGCCAGGCCCGCCCCGCGCGCCACCCCGCGCGGAGCGGGCAGGCCTTCCGGCGCGGGCGGCGCCACCGCGGTCAGGGCGGCGGCCGGGGCGGCGGCGCCGCCGCGGACACCCGGGTCCGGGGGAGCGGCACAGCCGCGGCGTTCGCCCAAGTCCGGCGCCCGCACCTCGTCCCTCGCCGGAAGAGCATCCCGCGCGCCGGGGAAGGCAACGGGCACCGGGCACGCTCCCGAAACCAAGCGGGGCGGGGCAGCTGCCCTGCTGGCGCGGTGGCGGGACCAGCGGACGGTACAGGGCACCGCGGGAGGGACGGACCCCGCCGATACCACCGTTGTCAGCTTCCCCGAACCGGCAGCGCGCAAGACGCGGCGCCGGCTGTTGATCGCGGCCGGCGTTGTGGTCGTGCTCTTCGCGGTGTTGATGTCGGTCATCTTCCTGTCGCCGGCGCTGGCCGTGAAGACCATCACCGTCGAAGGCGCCGAATTGACCGAGTCCGCAACACTCACCGAGGCACTGCAACCGCTCACGGGCACGCCGCTGGCCCGGATCGGAGAGCGGGACGTCTATGACCGGGTCGGCCACCTGCCGGCCGTGGAGTCGGTGGAAGTGATCGCCAGGCCGCCGTCGGAACTGCATGTACGGATCATCGAGCACACACCCGTGGCTGTGCTCAAGGACGGCAGGAAATTCGTGCTGATCGACGAATCGGGGACGGAGCTGGCGTCGGTCGCCAAGCGCAGCGAGGCCAAACTGCCCTTGATCGACGGAGCCAAGGCCGCCGAAAACCCGGATGTCTTCGCGTCCATCACCGGCGTGCTCGCCGCGCTGCCGCCCGACGTCCTGGAACAGCTCAAGCACGCGTCCGCGCAGTCGGTGGACTCGGTGGAACTCCAGTTGGCCAGCGGCCAGAAAGTGCTGTGGGGCAACGCGGGGGAGCAGGAACTCAAGGCGACCGTGCTGCAGGCGCTGCTGCAGGCAAAGGGTGTCAAGGACAAGGCGAGCGTCATCGACGTGAGCACCCCCACGCGTCCGGTGACCCGTTGAGCGGGAGAGGAAAAGCGCAACATTCCGGGATCGCGCGACACGCGGAGCAAGGTCGTTGTGTGAGCCGGGGCTTGCGTCTAGCGTCTCGAATAGGAACTACTTGACATAACTCTAACCTTCAAGCTGAGGGTTAAGGTTAAGTGAAACTACCGGACAGGGTACCCGCCCGCTCCGGCAGAACTGATCAGTGCACAGACTCGAGCAAGGGACACAGGACGTGGCAGCACCGCAGAATTACTTGGCCGTCATCAAGGTCGTCGGCATCGGCGGCGGTGGCGTGAATGCCGTCAACCGGATGATCGAGGTGGGACTCCGCGGCGTGGAGTTCATCGCCATCAACACCGATGCTCAGGCACTGCTGATGAGTGACGCAGACGTCAAGCTCGACGTCGGGCGCGAACTCACCCGTGGTCTGGGCGCCGGCGCCGATCCTGAGGTGGGCCGGAAGGCCGCCGAGGACCACGCCGAAGAGATCGAGGAGGTGCTGCGCGGGGCGGACATGGTCTTCGTGACCGCCGGCGAAGGCGGCGGCACCGGCACCGGCGGCGCACCGGTGGTGGCGCGGATCGCCCGGTCGCTCGGCGCCCTGACCATCGGCGTTGTCACCCGCCCGTTCACGTTCGAGGGCCGCCGCCGGTCGAACCAGGCCGAAAGCGGCATCGAGACGCTTCGCGACGAAGTCGACACCCTCATCGTGATCCCCAACGACCGCCTGCTGTCCATCAGCGACCGCAACGTTTCCATGCTCGATGCCTTCCGGTCCGCCGACCAGGTGCTGCTCTCCGGCGTGCAGGGCATCACCGACCTGATCACCACCCCGGGCCTGATCAACCTCGACTTCGCGGACGTGAAGTCCGTGATGCAGGGAGCCGGCTCCGCGCTGATGGGCATCGGCTCCGCCCGCGGCGAGGACCGTGCCGTCAAGGCCGCCGAACTGGCCATCGCGTCTCCGCTGTTGGAAGCATCCATCGACGGTGCGCACGGCGTGCTGCTGTCGATCCAGGGCGGATCGGACCTGGGCCTGTTCGAAATCAACGAGGCCGCACGGCTGGTGCAGGAAGTCGCGCACCCCGAGGCGAACATCATCTTCGGCGCCGTCATCGACGACGCGCTCGGCGACGAGGCCCGGGTTACCGTCATCGCCGCCGGCTTTGACCAGGTGGACGTCACCTCCGCCCCGGCCCAGAAGCCCGCCGGCGCCCCGGCCGGTACGCCCGCCGTTCCCGCCGCACAGCCCTCGGTGCCCGTCTCGGAGCCCATGGAACACAGCTTCAGCGGCGCCGTGCCGCAGTCGCAGCAAGTTCCCGCCGATGCCGGCTTCGACATGGATCTGCCGGCCATCGTGGAGCCGGACCTGAGCGCAGGCCGCGTCGACGACCTGGACGTACCGGACTTCCTGAAGTAACCCCCGAAGACAGGTCCGGCAGTGTTCTGGTGGAAGCAGCGGGTCCGCACCGGCGTGTGGGCCGCTTTTACCGACCGCTCGACCGGCAATCTTGGCCTGCATGTCGGGGACGACTCCGACACCGTGCTCCGGCGGCGCGCGTCGCTGGAAGATGCCATGTCCGTACCGGCCGGTTCGCTGCGGTTCATGAACCAGGTGCATTCTGCTGTCGCCGCCGTCATCCCGGCCGGGGGCGGGGAAGCCGAGACGGCGGAAAGAGCAGTGACGGCCGATGCGCTGATCAGTGCCGACGGCGCGGCGCCGCTTGCGGTAATGGTGGCGGACTGCCTGCCTGTCGTGCTGGCGGGGACGCTGCCGGACGGCGGTGCCGCCACCGCCGTGGCGCACGCCGGCCGCCGCGGACTGCTTGACGGGGTGCTGGCCAACACCGTCGCCCGGCTTCGGGAGGCCGGCTCCGGCGAACTGCAGGCGTGGATCGGGCCTTCCATCTGCGGGGCCTGCTACGAGGTCCCCGAGCAGATGCAGGCCGAGGCGGTTGCCAGGATTCCCCAACTGTCGGCGAGGACAGCCTGGGGGACCCCGGCCCTGGACCTTGCCGCGGGAGCCAGGGCAGAGTTAGCCGGGCTCGGTGTGGACGTGCACCAAGTGGGCGGCTGCACGCGGGAGGACGACAGGCTGTACTCCTACCGGCGCGATCAACGCACCGGCCGGTTCGCCGGCCTTGTCTGGAAGGATGCATGAGTACCGAGACCCGGAAGTCCGAACTGGCAGCGAACCTGGAACGTGTCCGGACCCGGATCGCCCGGGCCGCCGCGGGACGCTCCACGGAGCCGGAATTGATCGTGGTGACGAAGTTTTTCCCGGCTTCCGACGTCGCGCTGCTGCATGACCTGGGCGTCACGGACGTCGGCGAAAACCGGGACCAGGAAGCAGCCGCGAAGGCCGCCGAGCTTGCCGGTGCGGGGCTCCGCTGGCATTTCATCGGGCAACTGCAGACGAACAAGGCCAAATCCGTGGTGCGGTACGCGGACCTGGTCCATTCGGTGGACCGGCCGCAACTCGTCACCGCCCTCGGCAAGGCCATGGCGGCTGAGCAGGAACGGCGGGAGTCGGCCGGGCTCGAACCCCGGGCGCACCTGGACTGCCTGATCCAGGTAGACCTGGACGAGACCGGCACGCGGCAGGCCGCCGGCACAGGGGCCAGGGGCGGTGCCCGACCGGAGGACATCCCGGCGCTGGCCGATGCCCTCGGTGACACCAAGGGATTGAACCCCGCCGGGCTGATGGCGGTCGCTCCGCTGGGGGCAGACCCCGCCCGGGCCTTCGGCAGGCTGGTCGAGCTTTCGCAGCGGCTTCAGGAAGAGCACCCGGGCGCCGGACTGGTGTCGGCGGGCATGAGCCAGGACCTCGAAGCAGCGGTCGCTGCGGGCGCGACACACCTCCGTGTCGGCTCCGATGTCCTCGGCCCGCGACCGGCCGTGGGGTAGCGTTTTGGCTAGGCAGACTCCTTGCCGGGCCCGATATTCTGCGACCCGGCAAGGCGGACAGCAGCGCTGAAGACAGGATGGGAGCTACCATGGCAGGCACACTGCGCAAGACAATGATTTATCTTGGGCTCGCCGATGGTGACGAGCACTATGAAGCCGAGCAGGCAGACACGCCCGCTCGAGATGAGGAGCAGCCTGTGGACCAGCCCCGCCAGGAGCGCCGCCCCGAGCCCGCAGCGCCGGTGAAACAGGCTGCCGAGGAATACCGGGCGCCGGTGACGCCGATCAAGCGCGCTCCGTCGGCCCGCGAGGACGCCACCGTGCTGCACCAGATCACCACCGTGCATCCGCGGTCGTACAATGATGCCAAGGTCATTGGCGAAAGTTTCCGCGACGGCATTCCGGTGATCATGAACGTCACGGACATGGGCGAAGCGGAAGCCAAGCGTTTGGTCGATTTTTCCGCCGGCTTGGTCTTCGGCCTGCACGGCAGCATTGAACGCGTCACGAACAAGGTCTTCCTGCTCTCGCCGTCAACCGTGGAAGTGCTGGGCGAGGACCGGAAATCCAGCGACCAGCAGGCCAGCTTCTTCAACCAGAGCTAGCCCGCCGCTACTTCCGGCAGGCGTGCCGCCAGTATTACTCCTTCTAGCGCTAGGAATCGTGGAACCGGAGTGTCCATCATTTTCGTCCTGCTCTACCTGATCTTGATGTTGTTCCAGCTGGCCTTGATCGTGCGGATCGTCTTTGAAATCGTGCAGGCCTTTGCCCGGCGCTGGCGGCCGCGCGGCATCGCGCTGGTAGCGGCTTCCGCGGTCTACTCCGTAACCGACCCTCCCATGAAGGCTTTGCGACGACTCATTCCGCCGCTGAGGATCGGAGGATTCGCGCTCGATCTTGCCTTCCTGGTGTTGTTCCTTGCCGTAACGATCGCGATGGCGATCGTCGCGGGTTTGGCTTGACCGGGGGCGCGTTAGTGTTCGTCTCCGAAACGATATATTCTGATTCAGATATAGCTGGCGGATGTCCGTTGCACGGCGAATATTCGCTACCGTTGTTATGAATCCAGCACGTTGCATTCATGACCCACGAACCAGTATGAGGTGACCAGATGGCTTTGACGCCAGAAGACGTTGTCAACAAGCGGTTCCAGCCGACTAAGTTTCGCGAAGGCTATGACCAGGACGAGGTCGACGATTTCCTAGATGAGATCGTCGTCGAACTCCGCCGGCTGAACCAGGAGAACGACGAACTTCGCAAGAAGCTGGCTGAAGCCACGTCGAACCAGGGTCCGGAGGCCTCCGTGCCGGCTCCGGTCTCCGCCGCCCCCAAGACCGAGCAGGTCAGGGAACCGGTCAAGGAAGAGCCCAAGGAAGAGCCCAAGCCGAAGGAAGAGCCGAAGCCGGCTCCCGTGGCCGCTCCGGCAGCCGGGACCGGGCACACTGCAACCGCCGAGTCGGCCGCAGGCGTGCTGGCAATGGCCCAGAAGCTCCACGACGAGTACGTCACCGCCGGCGTGGAGCAGCGGGACAAGATCATTGCCGAAGCACAGCTGGAAGCCAGCAGCCTGGTCAATGACGCCGAAGAGAAGAGCCGCAAGACCCTGGGCAACCTCGAGCAGCAGAAGGCCGTGCTGGAACGCAAGCTGGAGCAGCTGCGTGGTTTCGAACGCGACTACCGCGCCCGCCTGAAGGCGTACATCGAAGGCCAGTTGCGTGACCTGGAAGCCCGCGGCTCCTTCGCTGCTCCCGAGGTCAAGGACAGCGCCGACGCGTAAGCGCGGAAGATAACCGCCAGCCCTGTGCCACGGGGCTCCCAATGGCCGGCGCCGGGATTATCCTGCCGCCGGCCATTGGCTTTGGGCACCGCGCTCCGGCGCCGCCGACGGGCACTGAAGACGAGAGAGACATGTCAGAAACTTCACCGGCAGCCGATCGACCCGACGATGGGGCACCGGCCGCACCGGGACAGCGCAAGGGCGGCGGCCGGTTCATCCTGCTGCTGGCCGGCTGCGCTGCTTTCGCCTATGCCTTCGACCAGCTGACCAAATGGTGGGTCGTGTCCACCATGACCGAGGGCCAGATCACCCCGGTGCTGCCGCCGCTGCTGCACTGGCATTTCATCCGCAATTCCGGTGCCGCGTTCTCGATCGGTGAGGACTACACGTGGGTGTTCACCATCGTCATGACGGCGGTTTCCGCGGCGATCCTGGTCTACGCGCGCAAAGTCCGCTCCTTGTGGTGGTCCGTGGCGCTCGGCTTCCTGCTCGGCGGCGCGCTGGGCAACCTGACCGACCGGCTGTTCCGCGAACCCGGCTTCGGCGTGGGCCACGTGGTGGACTTCATCGCTTTTCCCAACTTCGCGATCTTCAACATCGCCGACTCCGCCGTGGTGGGAGCGGTCATCCTGTGGTGCGTGCTGACGTTCATGGGCATCGGCATGGACGGTACCCGGGAGACTGCCAAGGCCGGGGACAAGCCGGCGGGCGACGGCAAGGCGGCAGGCGAGAGCGGTGACTGACGAGGTCAGGGTCGTCGAACTGGACGGCCGGACAGCCGGCGCGCGGGCCGACACCGCAGTGGCCGCGCTGCTGGGAGTGTCCCGCTCGGCAGCCGCAGCACTCTTCGGCGACGGACGCGTGGAATTGGACGGCCGGGCCATCGCCAAGTCGGAGAAGCTTCCGCAGCAGGGGAGCCTGCGCATTGCCGTACCCGAACAGCGGGATCCGCTCGCCGTCGTGGTGGAAGAGGTAGAGGATTTGAAGATTCTCGGAGACGAGGACGATTTCGTCGTCATCGACAAACCGGTGGGCGTGGCCGCGCATCCGTCGCCGGGCTGGGTCGGCCCGACCGTCGTGGGCGCCCTGGCCGCCCGGGGATACCGGATCTCGACGTCGGGAGCGGCCGAGCGGGCCGGCATCGTCCACCGCCTCGACGTGGGAACCTCCGGCGTCATGGTGGTCGCCAAGACCGAACACGGCTACACGCTGCTGAAGCGTGCGTTCAAGGAACGTACGGTGGACAAGGTCTACCACGCACTGGTTCAGGGACTGCCGGATCCGCTGGAGGGCACCATCGATGCGCCGATCGGCCGGCATCCCGGCTACGACTGGCGATTCGCCGTGGTCGAAGACGGCCGCAACTCGATCACCCACTATGAGGTGATCGAGGCCTTCGGCAGGGCTTCGCTGGTCGAAGTGCACTTGGAGACCGGCCGGACGCACCAGATCCGCGTGCACTTTTCCGCGCTCCGGCATCCGTGCGCCGGCGACCTGACGTACGGCGCGGATCCCAAACTTGCCGCTGCGCTGGGACTGACCCGGCAGTGGCTGCACGCCAAGAAGCTTGGTTTCCACCACCCCGGCAGCGGGGAGTGGGTCGAATACGAGAGCGGGTACCCGCGGGACCTGGCCTATGCGCTGCAGGCGCTGGCCGAACACCGCGTGTAAGCCGGAACCGGCCCGGCTCCGGCACCTAGAATGAAACGGTGGCAGCAGTGACTTCATCCAAGACCGGCAACGATTCCTTCGTCCACCTTCACAACCACACCGAGTACTCGATGCTCGATGGTGCCGCGCGGCTGACCGACTTGTTCAGCCACGCCGACGAACTGGGCATGAACGCCGTGGCGACGACCGACCACGGGTTCGTTTTCGGCGCCTTCGATTTTTGGAACAAGGCCCGCAACGCAGGAATCAAGCCGATCGTCGGCGTTGAAGCGTACCTGACGCCCGGCACCGCCCGGGCAGACAAGACGCGCGTGCGGTGGGGCGACGGCGGGCGCAACGACGTCTCCGGCGCCGGCGCCTACACCCACATGACCATGTGGGCCGAGACCACCGAAGGCATGCACAACCTGTTCCGCGCCTCGTCGCTGGCCTCGCTGGAAGGCTACCTCTACAAGCCCCGGATGGACCGCGACCTGCTGCAGACCTACGGCAAGGGACTGATCGCCACCACCGGCTGCCCGTCCGGCGAGGTCCAGACCAAGCTGCGGCTGGGACTCTACGACGAGGCCAAGCAGGCCGCCTCCGATTTCCGGGACATCTTCGGCAAGGAAAACTTTTTCTGCGAGCTGATGGACCACGGCCTGGACATCGAGCGCAACGTGCAGGCCGACCTGCGGAAACTGGCCCGCGAACTCGGGCTGCCGTTCGTCGCCACCAACGACCTCCACTACACCCATGCCGAAGACGCCAAGTCGCACGCGGCGCTGCTGTGCGTGCAGTCCGGCTCGACGCTGGCCGACCCGAAGCGCTTCAAGTTCGACGCCGACGAGTTCTACCTGAAGTCCCCGGCGGAAATGCGGGCCATCTTCCGCGACGTGCCGGAGGCCTGCGACAACACGCTCCTGATCGCCGAGCGCTGCAACGTGGAGTTCAACACCAAGGCCTCCTACATGCCGCGCTTCCCGGTGCCGGAGGGGGAGAACGAGGAGTCCTGGTTCGTCAAGGAAGTCGAGAAGGGCCTGCACTACCGGTTCCCCCACGGGATTCCCGACGACGTGCGGAAGCAGGCCGAATATGAGATCGGCATCATCCTCCAGATGGGCTTCCCCGGCTACTTCCTGGTGGTCGCCGACTTCATCAACTGGTCGAAGGACCACGGCATCCGCGTCGGTCCGGGCCGCGGCTCCGGTGCCGGCTCCATGGTGGCCTACGCGATGCGCATCACCGACCTGAACCCGCTCAAGCACGGGCTGATCTTCGAGCGCTTCCTGAACCCGGACCGCGTCTCGATGCCCGACTTCGACGTCGACTTTGATGATCGGCGCCGTCCCGAAGTGATCAAGTACGTCACCGAGAAGTACGGCGACGACCGCGTCGCCATGATCGTTACCTACGGCACCATCAAGGCCAAGCAGGCGCTGAAGGACTCCTCCCGCGTCATGGGCTATCCGTTCTCCACCGGCGAGCGGCTGACCAAGGCGATGCCGCCGGACGTCATGGGCAAGGGCCTGACGCTGAAGGAAGTCCACGATCCCAACGCCAAGCGCTACGGCGAGGCCGAGGAGATGCGCGAACTGCTCAAGTCCGACCAGGAATCCGCGAAGGTCTTCGAAACCGCGCTGGGCCTGGAGGGGCTGAAGCGCCAATGGGGCGTGCACGCGGCCGGCGTCATCATGTCCTCGGAGCCGCTGATCGACATCATCCCGATCATGCGCCGGGAGCAGGACGGCCAGGTCATCACGCAGTTCGACTATCCCACCTGTGAAGGCCTCGGCCTGATCAAGATGGACTTCCTCGGCCTGCGCAACCTGACGATCATTACGGACGCCATCGAGAACATCAAGATGAACCAGGACATCGACCTGGACCTTGAAACGCTCGACCTCGACGACCGCCCGTCCTACGAACTGCTCGCCCGCGGCGATACCCTCGGCGTGTTCCAGCTCGACGGCGGCCCCATGCGGTCCCTGCTGAAGATGATGCGCCCAGACAACTTCGAAGACATCTCCGCCGTCATCGCGTTGTACCGGCCGGGTCCGATGGGCGCGAACTCGCACACCAACTACGCCCTGCGCAAGACCGGCGTCCAGGAAATCACCCCGATCCATCCGGAGCTGGAAGAGCCGCTGCGGGAAATCCTGGATACCACCTACGGCCTGATCGTGTACCAGGAACAGGTGATGGCGATCGCGCAGAAAGTGGCCGGCTTCTCGCTGGGCCAGGCTGACATCCTGCGCCGCGCCATGGGCAAGAAGAAAAAGTCCGAGCTGGACAAGCAGTATGCGGGCTTCCACCAAGGCATGGTGGACCGCGGCTACTCCGAGGCAGCAGTCAAGGCGCTGTGGGACATCCTGCTGCCCTTCTCCGACTACGCGTTCAACAAGGCGCACTCGGCCGCCTACGGCCTGGTGTCCTACTGGACGGCCTACCTGAAGGCGCACTACCCGGCCGAATACATGGCCGCCCTGCTCACCTCCGTCGGCGACGACAAGGACAAGCTGGCGCTGTACCTGAACGAATGCCGGCACATGGGCATCACCGTGCTGCCGCCGGATGTGAACGAGTCGGCGCTGAACTTCACCCCCGTCGGCACGGACATCCGCTTCGGCATGGGCGCCATCCGCAACGTCGGAGCCAACGTCGTGCACGCCATGGTGGCCGCACGCGACGAGAAGGGCAACTTCGCCAGCTTCAGCGACTTCCTGCAGAAGGTCCCGGCCGTGGTGTGCAACAAGCGCACCATCGAATCGCTGGTCAAGGCCGGCGCGTTCGACTCGCTGGGCCATCCGCGCCGCGCCCTCGCCATGATCCACGAAGAAGCGGTGGACTCGGTCATCGTGCTCAAGCGCAACGAGGCGGCCAACCAGTTCGACCTCTTCAGCGCGTTCGACGACGGCGGCGAAACCGCCGGGGGGCTCTCGATCGACGTGCCGGACCTGCCCGAGTGGGACAAGAAGGACAAGCTCGCGTTCGAGCGCGACATGCTCGGCCTGTATGTCTCCGACCACCCCCTGCAGGGGCTGGACGGGATCCTGAGCCAGCACGCGGATATGTCCATCACGTCGGTGATCGGGGAAGACGGCCCGCCGGACGGGCAGATCATCACCATCGCGGGCATGATCACGTCGCTGCAGCGCCGGATCGCCAAGAACAGCGGCAACGCCTACGCCCGCGCCGAGGTCGAGGACCTGGGCGGTTCGATGGAAGTAATGTTCTTCGGGCAGGCCTATGCGCCGATCGCCACCGTGCTCGCGGAAGACCTGATCGTGGTGGTCCGCGGCCGGCTGCAGCGCCGCGACGACGGTGCCGTCACGCTGAATGCGCAGGAACTCACCGTGCCGGACCTGAGCGACGGGCACTCCGGGCCGGTCGTGATTTCGATGGCGAGCTTCAAGGCCACCGAGTCGGTGGTCACCGCGCTGGGCGACGTGCTGCGCACCCATCCGGGCACCACCGAGGTGCAGGTGCGGCTGAACGGCTCGCGCAAGGTCGAGGTGATGAAGCTCGGCGTGGACCTGCGGGTCAATCCGAACCCCTCCCTGTTCGGCGACCTCAAAGTCCTGCTGGGGCCCGCCTGCCTGGATGCCTGACCAGGCGGCGGTGCCGGGTCAGTAGAATGGGTGGGTGACTTCTGCAGCCTCGGCCAACACCTTCACCGATTTCCCCACCCTGGACCTGCGCGGCCGCCGGCTCGGCAGCGCCGAACTCAAGGCGGCCATGCCGCGCGCGGAGACCACCTTCGACGCCGCCACCGGCGCCGTAGAAGAGATCATCGGACAGGTGCGGTCGGGCGGGTTCGCCGCCTTGGCGGAACTCGCCCGCCGGTTCGACGGGGTGGAGCAACTGCATCCCCGGGTGCCTGCCGCGGCGCTGGACGAGGCCCTGGAACAGCTGGATCCGCAGGTCCGTGCCGGCCTGGAGGAGTCGATCGCGCGCGCCCGGCGCTTCGCCGCGGCGCAAAAGCCGGGGGACACCGACGTCGAGCTCGGTGACGGAGCGGTGGTGACGCACAAGTGGATCCCGGTGAACCGGGTGGGGCTGTACGTCCCCGGCGGGCTGGCGGTGTACCCGTCATCGGTCGTCATGAACGTGGTTCCCGCCCAGGCCGCCGGCGTGGTGTCCATCGCCCTGGCGTCGCCGCCGCAGAAAGACTTCGGCTCGCTCCCGCACCCGACGATCCTGGCCGCCGCCAAGCTGCTGGGCATCGACGAGGTGTACGCCATCGGCGGCGCGCAGGCGGTTGCCGCGTTCGCCTACGGCGCGCCCGGGAACGAGCACGGCCCCGCGCTGGAGCCCGTCGACGTCGTCACCGGACCCGGCAATGTCTTCGTGGCCACGGCCAAGAGGCTGGTCAAGAGTGTGGTGGGAATCGACGCCGAGGCCGGCACCACCGAGATCGCCATCCTGGCCGACGAGACGGCCAATCCGGCGTTCGTGGCCGCCGACCTCATCAGCCAGGCCGAGCACGACCCGCATGCGGCCTCCGTGCTGATCACGGCTTCGGAGGAACTCGCGGAAGCAGTGCGCCGGGAACTCGGCGAGCAGATCCCCCGGACCAAGCACTCCGCCCGCGTCCGCGAGGCGCTCTCCGGCCCGCAGTCGGGGACCATCCTGGTGGACGGGCTGGAACAGGGCATCGCCGTCTGCGATGCCTACGCCGCCGAGCACCTGGAGATCCAGACCGCCGACGCGGCCGCGGTAGCCGCCCGGATCCGCAACGCCGGAGCGATCTTCGTGGGCGACTACAGCCCGGTGAGCCTGGGCGACTACTGCGCCGGCTCCAACCACGTGCTGCCCACCAGCGGCACCGCCACCTTCGCCAGCGGCCTTAACGTGACGACCTTCCTGCGTGCCGTCCAGGTGGTCAACTACGGCAGCAACGCGCTGCGGGAGGTGAGCGGGCATATCGCCGCGCTGGCCCGCGCCGAGGACCTCCCGGCCCATGGCGACGCCGTGGCCATCCGGTTCGCCTGAGCCGGCCCAACCCCAACATGTAGTAATGACAGTCTTGTAATTCACCTAGATATGGTTCTAGGATGAATGAGTTGGCTGTCCCGAGGGAAGGAGTGTGGCGTGTACTGTCCGTTCTGCCGCAACTCCGATTCCCGGGTGGTGGACAGCCGGCTGACCGACGACGGTTCGGCGATCCGGCGGCGCCGCCAGTGCCCGGCCTGCGGGCGCCGCTTCACCACCGTGGAGACCACCAGCCTCAGCGTGATCAAGCGCTCCGGTGTCAGCGAGCCGTTCAGCCGGACCAAGGTCGTCAACGGCGTGCGCAAGGCTTGCCAGGGCCGTCCCGTGACGGAGGACGACCTGGCCATGCTGGCCCAGGAGGTCGAAGAGTCTGTCCGCGCCAGCGGCGCCGCGGAAATCGACGCGCATGAGGTGGGCCTGGCCATTCTGGGCCCGCTGAAGAAGCTGGACCTGATTGCCTACCTGCGGTTTGCCAGTGTCTACCAGGGCTACGAATCGCTGGAGGATTTTGAATCCGCCATCGACCAGCTGCGCCACGACGCGAGCAGGAACGGCCAACAGGGGCCGGAAGGCCGGCAACGGCCGTTGACAGCGCAGTAGCGCGACCAAGACTCCGGTGGCGGCTGCGGAGGGGAAGCCGAGGCCGCCACCGGCACCAACCAACCGGTTGCCGACCTACTTGGCGAAGCCGAAGTGCAGGGCCGCCTGCAGGGCCGCCCCCACGATGCCGGCGTTGTTGCGCAGCTGGGCCGGGATGATCGGCGTGGCGAGCTGAAGCCGGGGCAGGAAGTCCTCGCTCCGTTTGGAAATGCCGCCGCCGATGATGAACATCTCCGGCGAGAACAGGAATTCGACGTGCGAAAAGTACCGCTGCAGGCGCTGCGAATACTCCGCCCAGTCCAGGCCGTCGCGTTCGCGCGCCGCGGCTGAAGCCTTCGACTCGGCGTCGTGCCCGTCCAGCTCCAGATGGCCCAATTCGGCGTTCGGCACCAGCTTGCCGTCGAAGATGAACGCCGACCCGATTCCGGTGCCCAAGGTGATGACCAGGACGGTCCCCTTCACCCCCGCACCCGCGCCATAACGGGCCTCCGCCAGCCCGGCCGCGTCGGCGTCGTTCATCACCTGGACGGGGCGGGACATCCGGTGCGTGAGCAGCGCGTCGACGTCGGTTCCGATCCAGCGCGCGTCCACGTTGGCCGCCGACCGTGCGATCCCGTGGCGGATAATGGCGGGGAACGTCACCCCCACCGGGCGGTCGGGCTCGGGGCCTTCCGGCCGGGCACTGAGTTCTTTGACGATGCGCGCGACGACGTCGGCCACGGCCTCCGGACTGGACGGACGGGGCGTGTCATAGCGGATGCGGTCGCCGACCAGGACGCCCTTTTTGAGGTCGACGATGCCGCCCTTGATACCGGTTCCGCCGATATCGATGCCGATCGCCGACCGGGCTGCCCGCTTGGCTGCCTTCTTGACCACAGTGTCCCGGGTCGCCATGCCACCTCCGTGCTCGCTCAGGCCCGGCGTGCCTCGCCGGACTACCGGAAGCCTACCCGCTGTGCCCGGCGGTGTCAGGCCGCGAAGGGCTAGGGGAGGGTAAGGATTTCCGCTCCGGTATCGGTGACTACCAGCGTGTGCTCGAACTGGGCGGTCCGCCTCCGGTCCTTGGTGACAACCGTCCAGTTGTCGTCCCACATCTCCCACTCGATGGTGCCCAAGGTCAGCATCGGCTCGATGGTGAAGACCATGCCCGGCTCGATCGCCCGGCTGTAGGCCGGGGCGGCATCGTAGTGCGGGATGATCAGGCCGGTGTGGAAGGCCTCGCCGACGCCATGGCCGGTGAAGTCACGGACCACACCGTAGCCGAAACGCTTGGCGTAGGACTCGATGGTCCTGCCGATGACATTGATTTCCCGTCCCGGGGCCACGGCCTTGATGCCGCGGCGCAGCGATTCCTGGGTGCGCTCGACCAGCAGGCGCGACTCTTCATCGACGTCGCCGACCAGGAAGGTGTAGTTCGTGTCCCCGTGGACGCCGTCCAGGTACGCGGTGATATCGATGTTGATGATGTCGCCGTCCTGCAGCACGGTGGTGTCCGGGATGCCGTGGCAGATCACTTCATTCAGCGAGGAACAGATCGACTTGGGGAAGCCGCGGTAGCCGAGGCAGGACGGATACGCATGGTGGTCCAGCAGGAATTCATGGCCGATCCGGTCCAACTCGTCGGTGGTCACCCCCGGTTCGATGTGCTTGCCGACCTCCACGATGGCCTGCGCAGCGATTCGTCCCGCGGTGCGGATTTTCTCGATGGTCTCCGGCGTCTTGACCTCCGAACCCGTGAACTTGGCCGGCGCCGGCTTCCACGCGTATTCGGGCCGGGCGATCGACGGGGGAACGGGCAATGGGGGGCTGACGGTGCCTTGAACGAGGGTTCCGACGGGTGCTGTTGCTGCGTTGTGGGGCATAGTATCGATCATATAGGTGCTGCAGAGGTGCCCGACAGCGAGGCTGCGACAGCCTTCGAACGCTGCCGGGCGCCGTCAACGTAAGGAGGCCTGCATGGCGGATTTCTGGTACAACGTGGTCACCCACCAGGTGGAAGTGGGCGCCCAGTCCGACTGGACCCAGTTGATCGGCCCCTACGAGACCCGCGAAGAAGCCGAGCACGCGTTGGAGAAGGTGCAGCGGCGCAACGAGGAGTGGGACGCGGAGGACGACTGATCCTGCCGGCGCCCGTTCGACTGATCCTGCCGGCGCCCGGTCCCGGACGCGGGCGTCCGCGAACTGAAGGCCGCGGCGCCTAGAAGGAGTGCTCCGGGCCGGGGAACGCGCCGTCCTGGACATCCGAGCGGAAGGCGGCGGCGGCGTCGGAAATGATGGTGCGCACGTCCGCATACTGTTTGACGAACTTCGCCATCTTGCCGCCGCGCAGGCCGACCATGTCCTGCCAGACCAGGACCTGGCCGGTGGTCGACGGCCCGGCACCGATCCCGATCGTGGGAACACGCAGGGCCTGGTCCACCTTGGCGGCTGCCTCGGCCGGCACCATCTCCATGAGCACCGCGAAGGCCCCGGCTGCTTCCAGTGCCAGGGCGTCGTCAATGAGCCGCTCGGCGTCGTCGCCGCGGCCCTGCACCCGGTAACCGCCCAGCGCATGTTCGCTCTGCGGGGTGAAGCCGATGTGCGCCAGCACCGGAACACCGGCCTGCACCATGGCCCGGACGGTCTCCGCATAGTAGGCGCCGCCCTCCATCTTCACCGCATGGACGCCGGTTTCCTTCAGGAAGCGCACGGAAGTTTCCACCGCCTGCGCCGGCGACACCTCGTAGCTGCCGAAGGGCAGGTCGGCAACGACGAACGCGCTGCGGGCCGAGCGGGCCACCGCCCGGCAGAGCGGCAGCATCTCGTCCACCGTGATCGGCAGGGACGTCTCGTTGCCCAGGACGTTGTTGGACGCCGAATCGCCGATCAGCAGCACCTCGATGCCGGCAGCGTCGAAGATCTCCGCGGTGTACTGGTCGTACGCCGTAAGCATGGCGAAGCGCCGGCCCTCGTCCTTGGCCTGCTGCAGGTGGTGGATGCGGGTGCGGCGCGCCGGGCGGGAAGCCGATGCCGCCGCCGACGTGCCGTAAGGAGCCGGCTGTTCTGCACCGGAAGACTGTGAAGTGGGCATGTGATAGAGCCTAATCCTCAGGCGTCCGCTTCCTCCACTGCGACGCGGACGCGTTACCGGGGCGCCAACTTCGGTTGTGCTGCCAGTAGGCTAAAGGGAAGCAGACCACGGCAGGCTTTGGCATGCAGTTTTGGATGCAGGGCCCGGACTCAGCGAAAGGCAGCACATGGACCGTCAGCAGGAATTCGTCCTCCGTACCATCGAGGAACGGGACGTGCGGTTTGTCCGGCTCTGGTTCACGGACATCGTCGGGTCGCTGAAATCCGTGGCGCTGGCCCCTGCCGAGGTCGAAGGCGCCTTCGAGGAAGGCCTCGGTTTCGACGGCTCCTCGATCGAAGGCCTGGCCCGGGTCTTCGAGTCCGACATGCTGGTCCAGCCGGATCCCACCACGTTCCAGATCCTGCCATGGCGGGGCGAAGCGGAGCAGACATCCCGGATGTTCTGCGACGTGCTCACCCCCGACGGCGAACCCTCCACCGCCGACCCGCGGAACGTGCTCAAACGGACGCTGGGCAAAGCCGCGGAGATGGGCTTTACCTGCTACACCCATCCCGAAATCGAGTTCTACCTGCTCAAGTCCGACCAGTTGGGTCCGGACGGGGTCCCGGTACCCGTGGACCACGCCGGGTATTTCGACCACGTGCCCGGTGGCGTTGCCCAGGACTTCCGCCGCACCGCGGTGACGATGCTGGAAAACGTGGGCATCTCGGTGGAGTTCAGCCACCACGAGGACGGCCCCGGCCAGAACGAAATCGACCTTCGTTACGCCGATGCCCTGCAGACCGCGGACAACATCATGACCTTCCGCACGGTGGTCAAGGAAGTGGCGTTGATGGAGGGCATCTACGCCACCTTCATGCCCAAGCCGTTCTCCGACCACCCCGGCTCCGGCATGCACACCCACTTTTCGTTGTTCGAGGGCGACTCGAACGCATTTTTCGAAGCCGGTGCCGAGTTCCAGCTCTCCAAGACCGCGCGCCAGTTCATGGCCGGGATCCTGCGCCATGCGCCCGAATTCACCGCCGTCACCAACCAGTTCGTGAACTCCTACAAGCGCCTGTGGGGCGGGGGAGAGGCACCCAGCTACGTGTCCTGGGGCCACAACAACCGGTCGGCGCTGCTGCGGGTGCCGTTGTACAAGCCGAGCAAGGGCCAATCCGCCCGGGTGGAATACCGGGGCATTGACTCGGCGGCCAATCCGTACCTGTCCTACGCGGTGCTGCTGGGCGCCGGGCTCAAGGGCATCGAGGAGGGCTACGAGTTGCCGCCGGCCGCCGAGGACGACGTATGGAGCCTGAGCACCGCCGAACGTCGGGCCATGGGCCTGGACCCGCTGCCGTCCAGCCTGCACGACGCCATCCGCACCATGGAGGAGTCGGAGCTGGTGGCCGGGATCCTGGGCGAGCAGGTGTACGAGATTTTCCTGCGCAACAAGCGGGCCGAGTGGCACGACTACCGGCTGCAGGTCACCCCGCACGAGCTGAAGCGCAACATCGGAATCCTCTAGGGCGGGGACGTGCTGACGAACCGGCGGTTGATCGCCCGAGGGTTCCACGACCTGGAGCGCAGCACCCGGTTCCTCCAGGCCAAGGAATTGTCCGGCATTAGCCAGGACCGGCTGGAGGCCGGGTTCGCGTTCAGCGCCGACCCGGACCAGGCACTGGTGTCACTGGTGCGGCTGCTGGAGAAGAACCCGACCCTGGCCGACGTCATCAACATGGGCGGAGACGGCAGCGAAGCCCTGTTCCGGCTGCTCGGGGCTTCGGAGGCCCTGGCAGACTTCCTGCTCCGCCGGCCGGAGCACCTGGACGTCCTCGACACGGATATAGGACCGGAACCCGGCCGGGTGCCGGCGTCCCGGCTGCGCAGCTCGCTGCTCCGGTCCGTCGGGGCGGACCCGTTGGCGGGACAACCGGTCGCCTCCTTGTCGGGCAAGGACGCCTACGTCGCCCTGCGGAGCACGTACCGCCGGCACCTGTCCGCACTGGCGATCCGCGACCTCTCCGCAGCCTCCCCGGTCGATTTCCTGCCGGACGCCGCCCGGGAACTGGCGGACCTGGCCGCGGCCGCGCTGGACGCCGGGCTGGCGGTGGCCCGGGCCGAAGCAGCGGAACGGTACGGCACCGATGACGTCGCGGCGGTGCGGCTGGCCATCATCGGCATGGGAAAGTGCGGGGCCGGCGAACTGAACTATATTTCCGACGTCGACGTGGTCTACGTCGTGGAAGCCGACGGACTCGCGGACGGCGATGCCGGGGCGATCGGCGCGGCGCTGGCCACCGGAACGGCCCGCGCCATCAACTCACCCGGCCCCGAGCCCGGGCTCTGGGAAGTCGACGCCAACCTGCGCCCGGAGGGCAAGGACGGACCGCTGGTCCGCACGCTGGACTCGCACCTGACGTACTACCGGCGTTGGGCGCAGAGCTGGGAGTTCCAGGCGCTCCTGAAGGCCCGGGCCGTGGCCGGGGACCCCGGGCTGGGCCGCCGGTACGAGGAAGCGGTGTCGCCGCTGGTGTGGTCCTCGTCGGAACGGGAAGGGTTCGTCGAGTCGGTGCAGGCCATGCGCCGCCGGGTCACCGAAAACATTCCGGCCCACGAGCGCGGCCGCCAGATCAAGCTGGGCCGCGGCGGGCTGCGCGACGTCGAATTCACGGTCCAATTGCTGCAGCTGGTGCATGCCCGGGTGGACGATTCCATCCGCCAGCGTGACACGACGTCGGCCATCGCCGCGTTGAGCGCGGCGGGCTACATCTCGCGCGCCGACGCGCAGGAATTTGACGAAGCCTACCGGTACCTGCGCGTGCTGGAGCACCGGATCCAGCTGGTGAACCTGCGCCGGACCCACTTGATGCCCGACGACGAGCAGGCGCAGCGCGTGCTGGCCAAAGCCGCGCAGGGGGCGCTGCTCGAGAGGCGTCCGGCGCCGGCCGAGATGCTGGAGAAGTGGCAGCAGACCAAGCGCCGGGTGCGGGCGCTGCATGAACGCATCTTCTACCGGCCGCTGTTGGCGGCCGCCTCCAACCTGAGCCTGGACGAGGTGCGGCTGACCCCGGAAGCGGCACAGGGCCGGCTGGCCGCGCTGGGCTACCAAGATCCGCGTGGTGCGATGCGTCATATCGAGGCCCTGACCGGCGGGGTCAGCAGGAAGGCGTTGCTGCAGCGCCAGCTGCTTCCGGTCTTGCTGGAATGGATCGCGTCCGGCGTGGACCCGGACGCGGGCCTGCTGGGCTTCCGCCGGTTGAGCGAACGCCTGGGAGACTCCCACTGGTACCTGGGCATGCTGCGGGACTCAAGCTCGGCTGCCGAACGCCTGTGCCACATTCTTTCCAGCAGCCGCTTCATCACGGACCTGCTGGAGGTTTCGCCGGAGTCCACGGCCTGGCTGGGCACCGACAAGGACCTCGTACCGCTCAGCTTCGACGCCCAGTGGCAGGAAATCCGGTCCAAGATGTCCCGCCATCCGGTGCCCGAAGAGGCCATCCGGCTGATCCGGCTGATCCGCCGCCGGGAAACGCTGCGCATCGCGCTCGCCGACTCCTCCGGGCTGCTGGACCAGTCCCAGGTCGGCGCCGCCCTGGCGGACGCCGACCGCGCCGCCGTGCTCGGCGCACTCCATGTGGCGGAAACCTCCGTGCTGGAGTCCGAGGAACGGCTGACGGCCCTGCTGGTGGTGGCCATGGGCCGACAGGGCGGACGCGAAATCAGCTACGGCTCGGATGCCGACGTCATGTACGTGCACCGGCCGTTGCCGGGGGCCGACCCCGGCCGGGCCCAGCAGCAGGCGGAGCGCATCGTCACGCGGATCTCTCCCCTCCTGAAGCAGCCCTGCACGCCTCCGGTGCTGGCCGAACGGGTGCTCGAAGTGGACGCGGCGCTGCGGCCGGAAGGCAAGAACGGGCCGATGGTGCGCTCGCTGGACTCCTACCGCGAGTACTACCAACGCTGGTCCCTGGTCTGGGAGGCCCAGGCCTTGCTGCGCGCCCGGCCAATGGCCGGAGACGACAACCTGGCGGACGAGTTCATTGCGCTCGTGGATGCGATCCGTTACCCGGACGGGCTCGGAAGCGATCAGGTGCGCGAGATCCGGCGGATCAAGGCGCGGGTGGAATCGGAGCGGCTCCCGCGTGGCGCCGATCCAGCCCGCCATTTGAAGCTGGGCCGCGGGGGACTCAGCGATGTGGAGTGGCTGGTCCAGCTGCTGCAGCTGGAGCACGCCCGGAAGCTCCCGGAGCTGCGCACCACCAACACGCTCGAAGCGCTTTCCGCCATCGGAGCCGCCGGGTTGCTCCCGGGGGACGACGCCGCCACGCTCGGCCGAAGCTGGAGCCTTGCCACGCGGATCCGGTCGGCCAATGTGATCTGGGCGGGCAAGAACTCCGACGTGTTGCCCGTCTCGCGCAGGGACCTGGAAGCGGTGGCACGCTGGTGCGGGTACGAGCCCGGGAACGCTGCGGCGATCGAGGAAGACTACCTGCGCCTCACCCGGCGCGCCCGGGCCATCTTCGAGCGCTACTTCTACGGTTACGGCACCTAGCCTCCCGGACGCCAAGTGGTGCCGCCGGTCGCCGGTCTGTACCCTCATTGAGGATCTTTTGCGCCTTGTACAGGCGTGCCCTGAAACAAATCTAGGAGCTGTTTAGTTTGCACACCCTCCAACGCACCGGGCTGGGACGGCGCCTGCTGGCCCTGACCGGGCTGCTGGCGGTGCTCTCGCTGGTCTTCGGCGGCAACGCGGCCGCGGCTGCGGCCCAGGCGCCGCAGAGCGCCAGCGGCAAGAGCTACGTCATCGGTACCGACACGACGTTCGCGCCCTTCGAGTTCCGCCAGGGCGGCGAACTGGTCGGCATCGACATGGACCTGCTGCGGGCGATCGCCGAGAACCAGGGCTTCGAGGTGGAAATCCGTTCGCTCGGGTTCGACGCCGCCCTGCAGGCCCTGCAGTCCAACCAGGTGGATGGGGTCATTGCCGGCATGTCCATCACGGACGAACGCCGGCAGGTCTTCGACTTCTCCGACCCGTACTTCGACTCGGGCGTGCAGATGGCCGTGGCGCAGAGCAACAACGAGATCACGTCGTACGAGGACCTCGCGGGCGAGACAGTCGCGGTCAAGCGCGGCAGCGAGGGTGAAGCTTTCGCCGACTCCATCGCCGAAGAGTACGGGTTCACGGTCAAGCCGCTGGACCAGTCGGCCACGATGTACGACGACGTCAAGGCCGGCAACTCCGTGGCAGTCTTCGATGACTACCCGGTGCTGGCCTACGGCATAGCCCAGAACAACGGGCTGAAGGCCGTCACGGAGAAGGAACGCGGAAGTTCCTACGGCTTCGCGGTCAACAAGGATCAGAATCCCGAACTGATCCGGGCCTTCAACGCCGGCCTGGCCGAACTCAAGGCCAGCGGCGAATACCAGCAGATCCTGGACAAGTACCTCGCCTCGCCGGAGACCGCCGGGAAGAGCAGCTTCTGGCAGCTGCTGACAGACAGCCTCCCCGCCCTGATGAAGGGCCTGGGGCTCACGCTGTTCGCCACGGCGCTGTCCATCCTCATCGCCCTGGTCCTGGGCGTCGCCTTCGGGTTCCTGAAGGTATCCCGCCGGATCGTGCTGCGCGGGATCGCGACCACCTATGTGGGCATCTTCCGCGGCACGCCGCTGCTGGTCCAGGCGTTCTTCTTCTACTTCGGCCTGCCGCAGCTGACCGGCGCGCCGATCGACGTCCTCACCGCAGGCGTGCTGACCCTGAGCCTGAACGCCGGCGCCTACATGACGGAGATCGTCCGCGGCGGCATCCAGTCCGTGGATCCAGGCCAGATGGAAGCCAGCCGCAGCCTGGGCCTCGGCTACGTCAAATCCATGCAGAAGGTCGTGATCCCGCAGGCGGTCAAGATCATGACCCCCAGCTTCATCAACCAGTTCGTCATCACCCTCAAGGACAGCTCCCTGCTGGCGGTCATCGGTTTCGCCGAACTGACCTACCAGGGCCAGCAGATCTACGCCTCCAACTTCCGCACCGGCGAAACCCTGCTGATCGTGGCGGCGCTGTACTTCGTGGTGATCACCGCGCTGATCAAGCTTTCCAACATCCTGGATAAGAGGTTCAACAAGTGAGCAAGATTCACGTCGCCGGACTGAAAAAGAGCTTTGGCAGCAACGAGGTCCTCAAGGGCCTCGACGTCGAGGTGGCCGAAGGCGAAGTCGTCTGCGTGATCGGGCCGTCCGGCTCGGGCAAGTCGACCTTCCTGCGCTGCCTGAACAAGCTGGAGGACATCAGCGGGGGAACCGTGGTCGTCGACGGTTTCGACCTGACCGACCCGAAGGTCGACCTGGACAAGGTACGCCAGCACATCGGCATGGTCTTCCAGCACTTCAACTTGTTCCCGCACAAGTCAGTGCTGGAGAACATCATGCTGGCCCCGGTGGAGCTTAAGAAGCTCGGCAAGGCCGAAGCACGGAACAAGGCCCTGGAACTGCTGGAGAGGGTCGGGCTGTCCGAGAAAGCCGACGCCCGCCCGGCCCAGCTCTCCGGCGGGCAGAAGCAGCGCGTCGCCATCGCGCGGGCACTGGCCATGAACCCCGACATCATGCTCTTCGACGAGGCTACCAGCGCCCTGGACCCGGAAATGGTGGGGGAGGTGCTGCAGGTCATCAAGGATCTGGCGGCGGAAGGCATGACGATGGTGGTGGTCACCCACGAGATGGGCTTCGCCCGCGAAGTCTCCGACCGCGTCATCTTCATGGCCGACGGCTACATCGTAGAAGAAGGCAGGCCGGAGGCACTCTTCGGCGCTCCGCAGCAGGCACGTACCCAGGACTTCCTGGCCAAGGTCCTCTGACCGGCCGACGGCGGTGCGCCTCAGCGCGGGGGCGCCGCCGTCGGGCCCCGCCCCGCCGGTGTGGCCCGGAACAGGGTGCCGGGTTAGGCTGAGGCCGGAACCCAACCGAAGGAGGCGCCGGACATGACCGACATCGATGTGCTTGGACGCGAACACCTGGCCGTGGCCGTCGGAGCCCCGCACGGACGCAGTGCCGCCTTGGTGGCCCAGGACGGTCCGTTGCGCCAGACGGTGTTGGCGTTGAAGGCAGGCGCGGAGCTGGGGGAGCACAACGCTCCGCTGGCCGGCACGCTGCTGGTCCTGGAAGGGGCGGTCACCGTGGTGTCCGCGTCCGGCCGCATGGCCGTCAACGAGAACCAGCTCGCCGTGATCCCGCAGGAGCGGCACTCGGTGGAGGCGTCCGAGGACTCGGTTTTCCTGCTGACCGCCGTCACCGAGACGCGCGGGGACGGCTGAGCGGCGCGCCGTGCCTTACCCGCGCAGCTAGCCGTTCCTTACCCGCGCAGCGCGCTGCGGATGATCGCGACGACTCCCGCGAACAGCAGCGCGGTGGCGGTCAGCACCAGCGAATAGGCGACTCCGACGCGCAGGATGACCAGAAACAGCAAAAAGGTGACGGCAGCGCCGATGAGCGCGGCCCTGACCGGTCGCGGCGTCCGGCTTTGAGGTGCGGGCCCCCCGCTCTCGCCCATAGGGTTCATTTTGCCATGCCTCGACGTTTCAGCCGAGGCATCCGAAACATGGGCGCCACCGAGGTGAGTGAAACCCGGGCCTTGGTGCGCATTTGACGCCTACCCGGCCCACCCCGCGGTCGACACAGTAAAGGGTGTCGCTACTACCGACATCCTTGGGCAGCAGTGAATGCTGGCATCCAGTCCGTACAGCCATTCCATCGCGCTTCAAAGTTCAGGGTGTTTGGGGTCTTTTCCCCTTTCTCGCCAGTATTCGTCCCGCTGGCGGAGAACAAAACGTGACAGCAGAACGATGGAAATCATCGTGAGCGCCGCCTGGAGGCCGAGTAGTAGCCAACTCCATGGCTCAACGAAGGAGGCTCATCGGAATCGAGAGTGTAATTGAGGTCTGAATCCTCCGGTTTCGAGCAATGACCGCGCGATGTAATTGGTGAGGTTGCGGAATCCGAGGGCT
>NZ_JBNHHX010000009.1:0-3502 GCF_059092685.1 Arthrobacter sp. Y3221048
TCGGACTATTAGTACCGGTCAGCTCCACGAGTCTTTTGTCCTCGCTTCCACATCCGGCCTATCAACCCAGTGGTCTGGCTGGGGTCCTCTCCCCCCGAAGGGGATGGAAATCTCATCTTGAAGCCGGCTTCCCGCTTAGATGCTTTCAGCGGTTATCCAATCCGAACGTAGCTAATCAGCGGTGCACTTGGCAGTACAACTGACACACCAGAGGTTCGTCCGTCCCGGTCCTCTCGTACTAAGGACAGACCTTCTCAAATTTCCTGCGCGCGCAGCGGATAGGGACCGAACTGTCTCACGACGTTCTAAACCCAGCTCGCGTACCGCTTTAATGGGCGAACAGCCCAACCCTTGGGACCTACTCCAGCCCCAGGATGCGACGAGCCGACATCGAGGTGCCAAACCATGCCGTCGATATGGACTCTTGGGCAAGATCAGCCTGTTATCCCCGAGGTACCTTTTATCCGTTGAGCGACGGCCATTCCACAATGTGCCGCCGGATCACTAGTCCCGACTTTCGTCCCTGCTCGAGATGTCTCTCTCACAGTCAAGCTCCCTTGTGCACTTACACTCGCCACCTGATTGCCAACCAGGCTGAGGGAACCTTTGGGCGCCTCCGTTACTCTTTAGGAGGCAACCGCCCCAGTTAAACTACCCATCAGGCACTGTCCCTGACCCGGATTACGGGCCGAAGTTAGATGTCCAGAGTGACCAGAGTGGTATTTCAACGATGACTCCACCCGAACTGGCGTCCGGGCTTCAAAGTCTCCCACCTATCCTACACAAGCCACACCGAACACCAATACCAAACTATAGTAAAGGTCTCGGGGTCTTTCCGTCCTGCTGCGCGTAACGAGCATCTTTACTCGTAGTGCAATTTCGCCGAGTTTATGGTTGAGACAGCGGGGAAGTCGTTACTCCATTCGTGCAGGTCGGAACTTACCCGACAAGGAATTTCGCTACCTTAGGATGGTTATAGTTACCACCGCCGTTTACTGGGGCTTAAATTCTCCGCTTCGCCCCGAAGGGCTAACAGGTCCTCTTAACCTTCCAGCACCGGGCAGGAGTCAGTCCGTATACATCGTCTTGCGACTTCGCACGGACCTGTGTTTTTAGTAAACAGTCGCTTCCCCCTGGTCTCTGCGGCCCTTACCCGCTCCGAAGCGCAAGGCTTCTTCACGGTCCGGGCCCCCCTTCTCCCGAAGTTACGGGGGCATTTTGCCGAGTTCCTTAACCATAATTCTCTCGATCGCCTTGGTATTCTCTACCTGATCACCTGTGTCGGTTTGGGGTACGGGCGGCTAAAACCTCGCGTCGATGCTTTTCTCGGCAGCATAGGATCACCGAATCCCCCCATACGGGGGTCCCGTCAGGTCTCAGGCTTCACGAACGGCGGATTTGCCAACCGTTCACCCTACATCCTTGGACCGGGACTACCATCGCCCGGCTCGGCTACCTTCCTGCGTCACACCTGTTAATACGCTTACCTCCCCGGATCGGGTCCCGCGCGCCCCGCCCATACTGGCCCCGAAGGGCACGGATGAACGGTTTGGGCGGTTAGCATCACCGGTTTGGCATGGGCGGTTTTTCGCCGGTACGGGAATATCAACCCGTTGTCCATCGACTACGCCTGTCGGCCTCGCCTTAGGTCCCGACTTACCCAGGGCAGATTAGCTTGACCCTGGAACCCTTGATCATTCGGCGGACGGGTTTCCCACCCGTCTTTCGCTACTCATGCCTGCATTCTCACTCGTGTAGGCTCCACCACTGGCTTCCGCCGCAGCTTCACTGCCCACACGACGCTCCCCTACCCACCAGCGCTCCTGAACCACGAAGGCTTGGATAATACGCTGATGCCACAACTTCGGCGGTGTACTTGAGCCCCGCTACATTGTCGGCGCGGAATCACTTGACCAGTGAGCTATTACGCACTCTTTCAAGGGTGGCTGCTTCTAAGCCAACCTCCTGGTTGTCTGGGCAACTCCACATCCTTTTCCACTTAGCACACGCTTAGGGGCCTTAGTTGGTGGTCTGGGCTGTTTCCCTCTCGACTATGAAGCTTATCCCCCACAGTCTCACTGCTGCGCTCTCACTTGCCGGCATTCGGAGTTTGGCTGACGTCAGTAACCTTGTAGGGCCCATCGGCCATCCAGTAGCTCTACCTCCGGCAAGAAACACGCAACGCTGCACCTAAATGCATTTCGGGGAGAACCAGCTATCACGGAGTTTGATTGGCCTTTCACCCCTACCCACAGCTCATCCCCTCCATTTTCAACTGAAGTGGGTTCGGTCCTCCACGCGCTCTTACACGCGCTTCAACCTGGCCATGGGTAGATCACTCCGCTTCGGGTCTAGATCACGCCACTGCATCGCCCTATTCAGACTCGCTTTCGCTACGGCTTCCCCACACGGGTTAACCTCGCGACGTAACACTAACTCGCAGGCTCATTCTTCAAAAGGCACGCCGTCACAGCTACAAGGCTGCTCCGACGGATTGTAAGCACACGGTTTCAGGTACTGTTTCACTCCCCTCCCGGGGTACTTTTCACCTTTCCCTCACGGTACTTGTCCGCTATCGGTCATCAGGTAGTATTCAGGCTTACCAGGTGGTCCTGGCAGATTCGCACGGGATTTCTCGGGCCCCGTGCTACTTGGGATACTCTCCAAGCGGCGTCACGCATTACGGTTACAGGGCTTACACCTTCTCCGGCCGGCCTTTCAAGACCGTTCACCTATACGCACGCACTCACTTTCGCTGTCCGGCAGAACAGCAGCGGAAAGTCCCGCAACCCCGGCCATGCAACGCCCGCCGGCTATCACACATGGACCGGTTTGGCCTCTTCCGCGTTCGCTCGCCACTACTGACGGAATCACTGTTGTTTTCTCTTCCTGCGGGTACTGAGATGTTTCACTTCCCCGCGTTCCCTCCACGCACCCTATGTGTTCAGGTACGGGTCACCCGGTCACTCGCGCGCCGGGCGGGGTTTCCCCATTCGGACATCCTGGGATCACCGTTCGGTTATCAACTCCCCCAGGCTTATCGCAGATTCCCACGTCCTTCTTCGGCTCCTGATGCCAAGGCATCCACCGTGTGCTCTTAAAAACTTGACCACAAAGATCAAAATCAGCTATTCGAGAGAACCAGGACAACCAACCATCAAAAGACAGCCGGCCACCAGGTTCATCAAAAAAATTGCTTTAAGATGCTCGCGTCCACTATGTAGTTCTCAAACAACAACCCCGTCACCCCCTGCCCGCCACCCCAAAGGGCAGCCGGCGCGGAAAGCGCGGGAACAAGAGGAACCAACCAGGCCCCCTCCTCACATCGCTGCAAGAATAAGGTCCTGTTGCCTCAGGACCCAACAGTGTGCCAAAAGACATCCCCCGCGAAACCAACCACACACGTTCCAAACACCCCAAAGGGCACCGTACTGGCATGCGGCCAACCGCGAAAGACACCGAATCCGTTGATATTCCACCCATGAGCACCCGCCGGACAACA
>NZ_JBNHHX010000010.1:0-1720 GCF_059092685.1 Arthrobacter sp. Y3221048
TGAGGAAGCTCCTTAGAAAGGAGGTGATCCAGCCGCACCTTCCGGTACGGCTACCTTGTTACGACTTAGTCCCAATCGCCGGTCCCACCTTCGACGGCTCCCTCCCACAAGGGGTTAGGCCACCGGCTTCGGGTGTTACCAACTTTCGTGACTTGACGGGCGGTGTGTACAAGGCCCGGGAACGTATTCACCGCAGCGTTGCTGATCTGCGATTACTAGCGACTCCGACTTCATGGGGTCGAGTTGCAGACCCCAATCCGAACTGAGACCGGCTTTTTGGGATTAGCTCCACCTCACAGTATCGCAACCCATTGTACCGGCCATTGTAGCATGCGTGAAGCCCAAGACATAAGGGGCATGATGATTTGACGTCGTCCCCACCTTCCTCCGAGTTGACCCCGGCAGTCTCCCATGAGTCCCCGCCATTACGCGCTGGCAACATGGAACGAGGGTTGCGCTCGTTGCGGGACTTAACCCAACATCTCACGACACGAGCTGACGACAACCATGCACCACCTGTGAACCGGCCCCGAAGGGAAGGACTGTTTCCAGCCCGATCCGGCCCATGTCAAGCCTTGGTAAGGTTCTTCGCGTTGCATCGAATTAATCCGCATGCTCCGCCGCTTGTGCGGGCCCCCGTCAATTCCTTTGAGTTTTAGCCTTGCGGCCGTACTCCCCAGGCGGGGCACTTAATGCGTTAGCTACGGCGCGGAAAACGTGGAATGTCCCCCACACCTAGTGCCCAACGTTTACGGCATGGACTACCAGGGTATCTAATCCTGTTCGCTCCCCATGCTTTCGCTCCTCAGCGTCAGTTACAGCCCAGAGACCTGCCTTCGCCATCGGTGTTCCTCCTGATATCTGCGCATTTCACCGCTACACCAGGAATTCCAGTCTCCCCTACTGCACTCTAGTCTGCCCGTACCCACTGCAGACCCGGGGTTGAGCCCCGGGCTTTCACAGCAGACGCGACAAACCGCCTACGAGCTCTTTACGCCCAATAATTCCGGACAACGCTTGCGCCCTACGTATTACCGCGGCTGCTGGCACGTAGTTAGCCGGCGCTTCTTCTGCAGGTACCGTCACTTTCGCTTCTTCCCTGCTGAAAGAGGTTTACAACCCGAAGGCATTCATCCCTCACGCGGCGTCGCTGCATCAGGCTTTCGCCCATTGTGCAATATTCCCCACTGCTGCCTCCCGTAGGAGTCTGGGCCGTGTCTCAGTCCCAGTGTGGCCGGTCACCCTCTCAGGCCGGCTACCCGTCGTCGCCTTGGTAGGCCATTACCCCACCAACAAGCTGATAGGCCGCGAGTCCATCCATGACCGAAAAATCTTTCCACCCACCACCATGCGGTGACAGGTCATATCCGGTATTAGACCCGGTTTCCCAGGCTTATCCCAGAGTCAAGGGCAGGTTACTCACGTGTTACTCACCCGTTCGCCACTAATCACCGGTGCAAGCACCGGATCATCGTTCGACTTGCATGTGTTAAGCACGCCGCCAGCGTTCGTCCTGAGCCAGGATCAAACTCTCCGTTAATGTTTCAAACAGACACAGCACCAACGGCCGGGAAAACGACCGAAGACACTGCACTAAATTCAAACCAGGCTGATAAAACCGCGACACACCACAGGGGCGGCACGCCACGGCACTTTCAACCAATAAAAAATTGGTATCAACAAACTTGGCACACTATTGAGTTCTCAAACAACAGGAGCA
>NZ_JBNHHX010000011.1:0-1424 GCF_059092685.1 Arthrobacter sp. Y3221048
GGCTCATCGGAATCGAGAGTGTAATTGAGGTCTGAATCCTCCGGTTTCGAGCAATGACCGCGCGATGTAATTGGTGAGGTTGCGGAATCCGAGGGCTGAGCCGCGCAGGTGCTCCAAGCGGCCATTGATTGCCTCGGTCGGGCCGTTGCTCGTGCCCGGCCGGTCGAAGAACGCGAGCACGTCCGCGGCGCGGCGCTTCAAGGTCCGGCCGAGCGTGATCAGCTCCGTGAGCGCGCCAGGAACCGAATGGCTGAGCGCATCGATCACCGCCTGCATCATTCGCTTGCCTGTCGCCTTGTCGGGTTCGCGGTAAGCGGCGACCATCCGCTGGTAGATGCCCCAGGTTGCTTCGACCTCGACGTGCCGGTCATCGGCGAACAGTCCTGTAAGCCGTTCCCGTTGTGTCTCGGTCAGTAGCCCGGCGCCGGTGTGCAGTGTTCTTCTGGATTTGTAGAGTGGATCATGACTGCGGCCGCGGTGCCCGAGCGTCTGCTGCTGCACGCGCTGCCGGCACCGGTCCAGGGCGTCTCCGGCCAGCCGTACGACGTGGAACGGGTCCATCACCGGTGCCGCGTCAGGCAGCTCTTCGGCGGCGGCCGTCTTGAACCCGGTGAAGCCGTCCATCGCTACAACCTCGATCCCGTCCCGCCATTGCTGCGGCCGGTCAGCCAGCCATCGCTTGAACACCTGTTTCGAGCGGCCCTCGACCATGTCCAGCAGCCGGGCGGTGCCGGTTCCATCGCGTACCGGGGTGAGGTCGATGATCACGGTCACGTACTTGTCCCCGCGGCGGGTGTGTCGCCAGACGTGCTCATCCACACCGATGACCCGCACCCCGTCGAACCGGCCTGGGTCCTCGATCAGCAGACGCCGGCCTTCGTCCAGAACCGCGCTGTTGGCCGTGTGCCAGGAGACTCCCATGCCTGCAGCGATCCGATTGACGGTCAGATGGTTGACCACAATGCCTTCCAGCGCCCAGCGAAGACCGCCGCGGGAGATCTTCGCCCGAGGCGCCGCGGCCTTCGACATGTCCTGCCGCCAGACGTGTCCGCAGCCGGCGCACCGGTAACGGCGCAGCCGGAGCAGTAACGTCGTCGGACGCCACCCGAACGGTTCGTGCGCCAGGGACCTGATGACGGTATCTCTGGCAACACCTTGGCCTCCGCAGCGCCGGCACCACTGGTCCGGGTCCACGACGAGGCACAGCAGCACTGCCCGGTCAGGCTCCAGACGCTGGCCGATGACATCCAGGCCAAGGTCGTCGAGCCGGCAGAACTTGGTCAGGTCAGGGGCATCGAAGGTAGCGTTGGACACGTCGAGGTCTTTCGGATGGACAGTGTAGGAACTTCCATCATCGGAAGACCTCGACCTCTATCCGGACACCGACGCGCCAACGCTATCTACACTCTCGATTCCGATGAGCC
>NZ_JBNHHX010000012.1:0-552 GCF_059092685.1 Arthrobacter sp. Y3221048
GCCCTCGGATTCCGCAACCTCACCAATTACATCGCGCGGTCATTGCTCGAAACCGGAGGATTCAGACCTCAATTACACTCTCGATTCCGATGAGCCGATTAAGTGAGCGGCCGCACAGGCGGCTCGAGGGCCGGCAGCTGTGGCGATCGGCCGGCCGGCGGCCGGGCTGCGGGGCTTGCGATCCGCTCAACGACGGGGTTTTTGGGGCGTCGGGCCGCTCCCGCAAGCGGCGTGCCGGCGGACCTGGGAGCTGATTTGCGGGCCGGCCGGAAGGCGTGTATTGTTTTCTGAGTCGCTGCTGCTGAAGCAGAAAGAACGGCGGCCAAACCCCTTCAAAATACACCAGGATCTGGTGCGCTTGACGCGCCCCTGGAGTGGTTGGAGGATCGGGATTCGAACCTGGATCCGCCGGGAACGGCGATTTGCAAAGGTCGCGAAGACCGGGTAAGTTAGACAAGTTGCTCCGGAGCGATGGAGGGCCTGAGAGGGTCGTCCTGGTGCCGGGTGCTCCTGTTGTTTGAGAACTCAATAGTGTGCCAAGTTTGTTGATAC
>NZ_JBNHHX010000013.1:0-520 GCF_059092685.1 Arthrobacter sp. Y3221048
GCCCAGCTTCCCGAGGTACTCGGCAAGGGCATCGAGGATCGGCACCTGCCCCTTCGCCAGTTTGCTGCGCGCCTCGGACTCTCGGAACCATCTGGCATCGTCGATTTCGGGATACTCCCGCACAACACCGGAACCCTTCGGCCATTCCAGCGGGAACGTGTTGCTGGTGATGTGCTCTGGCTGGAAATCCGATTCGGCGGCAAAGGCGGTGATGACCTTCCCCGAAGGCTGGCGGAAAGCGCCCAGCTCAAGGTAGTCCGCCTGAGGCGCCGGCGTCCCGATTTCTTCGGCGAACTCCCGCAGCGCGGCCACCAGAGGGTCCTCCGCGTCGAGGTATATTCCCTTTGGAATTGTCCAGGCGCGGGTGTCCATGCCGGTCCAGTGAGGGCCACCATTATGGGCGATCCAGACCTCCAAGTGCCCTTCCAGGCTCCGCCGGTACAGCAGGATGCCTGCGCTGCGAACTGTCATACGCCCTCCACATCCCTAGGCTATAGAGATTGCCGGTTCTTGTCCTGCG
>NZ_JBNHHX010000014.1:0-500 GCF_059092685.1 Arthrobacter sp. Y3221048
GTAGGTCGCCGCCGGACATTCTTTGAACACGGGAAGGCCCCGCCAACGATGGCGGGGCCTTCCCGCGTTTAACCACCAACCGCCCCACCCAACCGGGCGGTGTGTGGGGGCGTGCCGGCGCGGTCCGGGCGGGGACCTGGCCGCGGTGGTCCGGTTCCCCGGGCGGGCGCGCATCGGGCACGGGGCGGCGTCCCGGGCCCAACCTGCACAGGCTTCACTCGGGGGTGCAGCCTGTGCGGGAGGCGGGAGGCGCCTGCCGGGGCCCCGGTGCCGGGCCCCTGCGGCCCGCGGCCTGCAGCGGGGCCGGGAGGGCCTGCCGGGTCCGGTGAGCCCTGCGGCCGGCAGCCTGCGCGCGGGGCCGGGACCGGACGCCGGAGCCGGCTCCTGGGTTCCTGCCGCTGGAGATTAAGTGAGCGGCCGCACAGGCGGCTCGAGGGCCGGCAGCTGTGGCGATCGGCCGGCCGGCGGCCGGGCTGCGGGGCTTGCGATCCGCTCAACGA
>NZ_JBNHHX010000015.1:0-274 GCF_059092685.1 Arthrobacter sp. Y3221048
TCAGCCGAAAGTTTGGCCTGAACCGAAACTGAGCAATGCCTAGATGCGGCGAACCAGCTCAGGTCATCCATCGCCGGGTTGAACGGCACGGCCAGGCTCTACACCGGCGCCATACGCTCGTTACTACTGCCCAGTGCGGAGAACGATGTCGCCTGAAAGCTGCCCAGCTCAGGACCCGCCCAGCTTCCCGAGGTACTCGGCAAGGGCATCGAGGATCGGCACCTGCCCCTTCGCCAGTTTGCTGCGCGCCTCGGACTCTCGGAACCATCTGGCA
>NZ_JBNHHX010000016.1:0-259 GCF_059092685.1 Arthrobacter sp. Y3221048
TTCCAAACACCCCAAAGGGCACCGTACTGGCATGCGGCCAACCGCGAAAGACACCGAATCCGTTGATATTCCACCCATGAGCACCCGCCGGACAACAGACGTGTCCGCAACGGGCTTGCCCTGCAAACCACCCAACCCGCACTATGACGGGCCGGAACAGCCTGAGGAAGCTCCTTAGAAAGGAGGTGATCCAGCCGCACCTTCCGGTACGGCTACCTTGTTACGACTTAGTCCCAATCGCCGGTCCCACCTTCGACGG
>NZ_JBNHHX010000017.1:0-258 GCF_059092685.1 Arthrobacter sp. Y3221048
TTCCAAACACCCCAAAGGGCACCGTACTGGCATGCGGCCAACCGCGAAAGACACCGAATCCGTTGATATTCCACCCATGAGCACCCGCCGGACAACATACGCATCCGCAACGGGCTTGCCCTGCAAACCACCCAACCCGCACTATGACGGGCCGGAACAGTCTGAGGAAGCTCCTTAGAAAGGAGGTGATCCAGCCGCACCTTCCGGTACGGCTACCTTGTTACGACTTAGTCCCAATCGCCGGTCCCACCTTCGACG
>NZ_JBNHHX010000018.1:0-218 GCF_059092685.1 Arthrobacter sp. Y3221048
CGGGGGGAGAGGACCCCAGCCAGACCACTGGGTTGATAGGCCGGATGTGGAAGCGAGGACAAAAGACTCGTGGAGCTGACCGGTACTAATAGTCCGACAACTTACACCACACCACCCCCTGGGGGTGGGTGATCAAAACATGCTACGCGTCCGCTATGTGGTTCCCAGACAACAACCGTTGTCCCGGGAACAGATAATTGAATACAGTTCCAAGCACA